>NC_009937.1:3412500-4775000 GCF_000010525.1 Azorhizobium caulinodans ORS 571
ACAAGCACCAACGGGCGCGGCACTGGTCTGCGCGCGTCGCTCGGCTCGGGGCTTTCCCCAGCGGTCAAGCTGGGCGATGGTCCGTCATCCTCATCCCTCTCTGCGGATCCGGCTCAGCCGGACCGGAGGCCCCATGACCGACGCCACGCACTTCTACGAGCCCACCAAGGGCCATGGCCTGCCCCACGATCCTCTCAACGCCATCATCGGCCCGCGCCCCATCGGCTGGGTTTCGACGCGCGGCAAGGACGGCAGCATCAATCTCGCGCCCTACAGCTTCTTCAATGCCTTCAACTACAAGCCGCCGATCATCGGCTTCTCCAGCACCAGCCCGAAGGACAGCCTGCGCAATGTGCAGGAGACGGGTGAATTCGTCTGGAACATCGTCACGCGCGACCTCGTCGGCCGTATGAACGACACCAGCGCACCGCTGCCCTATGGCCAGGACGAGTTCGAGCGCGCGGGGCTCACCAAGATCGAATCGCGCCTCGTCAATGTGCCGCGCGTCGCGGAAAGCCCGGTGCAGTTCGAGTGCAAGGTGGCCGACATCCACCAGTTGCGCAGCGCCTCCGGCGCCCCCATCCAGGCCTGGCTGGTTCTGGGTGAGGTGATCGGCGTGCACATTGCTCCGCATCTGCTGAAGGACGGCATCTTCGACACGTTCGGCGCCGGCATCGTGCTTCGCGCGGGCGGACCGACCGCCTATGCAGCCGTCACGCCCGAGACCCGCTTCGATCTGGAGCGCCCAAAGGCCTGACACGACGTAGCGGCAGGCGGTGCTTGCACGCCGCAATGTTCACGCAACTGTCATGCAACCGGCCTAGGGGATGCCGCAGCGCCATCCCCTAGGAGAACCCGTCGATGCGCCGGCTTCTTGCAGCTCTCGCCCTCAGCACCGCTCTCGCCGGCACCGCCGGCGCGACCGCCATCTATCCACTCGACCGCGCCACCATCCTTGCCGGCTCGCCCTTCGACCTGAAGGTGGAGTTCGACAAGGAAGTGCAGCCGCAGGACGTGAGCATCACCATCAACGGCCAGCCCGTTGAGCAGGTGCTGGGCAAGAAGCCCGACTTCATCGCCAAGGAAGAGGGCGTGAACGCCTCGGCCGTGCTCCTGCGCGCCGCAGCCTTCCCCAAGCCCGGCACCTACAAGGTGGAAGCGAAGGCTGGCGGCGAGACCAAGACAGTGACCTGGGACGTCTATGCCACGGCGGCGACCCCCAAGGCCAAGAACGTCATCTTCTTCCTCGGTGACGGCCTCTCGGTGGCGCACCGCACCGGCGCCCGCCTCATGTCCAAGGGCATGACCGAGGGCAAGGCGAATGGTCGCCTGAACATCGACGATTTCGAGCGGATGGCCTTCATCGGCACCTCGTCGACCAACGCCATCGCCACCGACAGTGCCAACACCATGTCGGCCTATATGACGGGCCACAAGACGGCGGTGAACGCGCTCGGCGTCTATGCGGACCGCACCAAGTCCACGCTGGATGATCCCAAGGTCGAGACCATCGCGGAAGCCATCCGCCGCACGTCCAAGAAGTCGGTGGGCATCGTCACCGGCGCCGAGGTGGAGGACGCCACCCCCGCCGCCGTGGTCGCCCACACCCGCGCCCGCGCCGACAAGGCCGACATCGTCGGCATGATGCTGGATGTGAAGCCGGACGTGGTGCTGGGCGGTGGTTCGGCCTACTTCCTGCCGAAGACGACCCCCGGCTCCAAGCGCAAGGACGACAAGGACTATATCCAGCTCTTCAAGGATGCGGGCTATACCCTCGCCACCGACAAGACGGAACTCGCGTCGGCCGCCGGCACCAACACCGGCAAGATCCTCGGCCTGTTCCACCCCGCCAACATGGACGTGACGCTCGACCGCGAGTTCCTGAAGAAAGGCACGGTGGAGAAGTTCCCGAACCAGCCCGGCCTCGTGGAAATGACCAAGGTGGCGCTGAACCAGCTCGCCAAGAATCCGGACGGCTTCTTCCTGATGGTGGAAGGCGCCTCCATCGACAAGATGTCCCATCCCATGGACTGGGAGCGGGCGCTGTTCGAGACCATCGAGTTCGATCAGGCGGTGGGCGTCGGCATCGAATTCCTGAAGACCCATCCGGACACGCTCATCGTCGTGACCGGCGACCACACCCACGGCATCTCCATCATCGGCACCATCGACGACAACAAGCCCGGCCCGGACATGCGGGACAAGGTGGGCGTCTATGCGGATGCCGGCT
Organism: Azorhizobium caulinodans ORS 571; assembly: GCF_000010525.1. GTDB lineage: Bacteria > Pseudomonadota > Alphaproteobacteria > Rhizobiales > Xanthobacteraceae > Azorhizobium > Azorhizobium caulinodans. The sequence goes on from NC_009937.1 coordinate 3,414,731, forward strand.
TCCCGAACTATGAGGACAAGAACGGCGACGGCTTCCCCGACAAGGTGGACGTCTCCCGCCGTCTCGCGGTCTTCGCGTCCAACTATCCGGACTATTACGAGACCTGGCGCCCGAAGATGGACGGCCCGTTCGATCCGGCGGTGCAGAACGAAAAGAAGCAGTACGTGGCCAATGAGGCCTATAAGAATGTGCCCGGCGCCACCTTCCGGGAAGGCAATCTGCCCCGCTCCGCGGACACCGCCGTCCATGCGGTGGACGACGTGGTGCTGCAGGCCACCGGCGCCGGCGCCGACGGCTTCAAGGGCTACATGGAAGAGAGCGACGTCTATCGCGTCCTGGTGGACGTGATGGCCCTCGCCCCGGCCAAGAACTGAGCCCATCCCCCTTAAAAGCCCTCCCCCCTCGTGGGGGAGGGTTGGGTGGGGGGTAGAACGCCCGGGGGCCGGCACCACTGCCGAAGTGACGTCCTTTATGCTCCCCGATACCCAGACCTGAACTATTCTCTCCCTGCCCTTCCGGGGCAGCTCTCCGTTTCAGACCGAACGATGGCCGCAGACCCGATCCTCGCGCAAAGTGCTCTGCCCCTCTCCCGTCGCCAGTTGCTGGCGGCAACGGGCGCGCTCGCCCTGCCGGTTGCCATGCGGCCCGCTTATGCCGCGCCGGCGCCCCTCGATTTCAGCGAGCTTTACGGCAAGGTGAGCGTGCTGGGCCTCTCTTTCTCCGACAAGGTGAAGGCGCTGAAGGGGCAGGAGGTCGCTATGCGCGGCTTCATGGCCCCGCCTTTGAAGGCGGAGGCGGATTTCTTCGTCCTCACCGAAATCCCCATGTCCATCTGCCCCTTCTGCTCTTCGGATGCGGACTGGCCGGACAATATCGTCGTCATCTATCTCGACCGCGCCCAGACCTTCGAACAGGCCAACGCCCTCATCGAGGTGCGCGGCACGCTGGAAGTGGGCTCCTGGACCGATCCCAACACCGGCTTCGTCAGCCTGCTGCGCCTGCGCCGCGCCAGCTTCCGCAAGGCGTGAGACGTGGCCGCCCTCAGCATCCGCGACCTTGAGGTGCGCTTTCCAGGCCTCGCCCAGCCGGCGCTGGCCATTCCCGCGCTGGACCTCGACCGGGGGGCGCGCGTCGCGGTGAGCGGGCCGTCCGGCTGCGGCAAGACCACCCTACTCAACGTCCTCTCCGGCCTCGAAAAGATCGGCCACGGCCATGTGGCATGGGCGGACACGGACCTGTCCCGCCTCGGCGAAGGCGCGCGCGACCGCTGGCGTGCCGCCCATGTGGGGCTGGTGATGCAGGATTTCCATCTCTTCCCCGGCCTCTCGGCGCTGGAGAATGTGCTACTGCCCCAGCGCCTCGGCTGCTGGCGCCTCCAGCCATCCAAACGGGTGGAAGCGCTGCGCCTCCTGGAGCGCGTGGGCCTGCCCAATCCGCGCCAGCCGGTGGAAACGCTCTCGCGCGGCCAGATGCAGCGCGTGGCCGTTGCCCGCGCCCTCATCGCGCGCCCCGAAATCCTGATCGCCGACGAGCCCACCGCCAGCCTCGATGCGGAGGCGGGAGCGGCGGTGGCCGATCTGCTGCTGGATCTGGCGCAGGAAGCGCAGGCGACGCTCATCGTCGCAACCCATGATCCGCGTCTCGCCGGCCGCCTCTCCCGCACGCTCCGGCTGGATGCCGGGCGGCTCGCCGCCTGAGGCACCCATGTTTCGCTTCATCGCAGCGGATCTCCGGCGGCAATGGATCGGCGTTCTCGCTGTCACACTCATCATTGCGCTGGCGGTGGCGCTGGGCGTGGTCGTCACCCTTCAGGAGCGTGCCCTGCGGCTGGGCAGCGCGCGGGCGGCGCAGGCGTTCGATCTCGTCCTGGGCGCGCCAGGCAGTGAGACGCAACTGGTGCTCTCGGCCATCTTCCTCCAGCCCGCGCCTCTGCCGCTGATGAGTGGCGAAGTGCTGGCCGGGCTCGTTGCGGACCCGCGCGTCGCCTGGGCGGCGCCGGTGGGCTTCGGCGATTTCGTGGATGACTATCCCATCGTCGGCACCACACAGCCGCTCATCGACGGCCTCACGAAAATGACGGAGGGCCGCAGTTTCGCCCGGCTGGATGAGGCGGTGGTGGGCGCCGCCGTGCCCAAGGCGCTGGGCGCGGCCTTCCACCCCATGCACGGGCAGGTGGGCGGACCTGCCGAAGTCCATGGCCGCATCACCTATCGCGTGGTGGGTCGACTCGCCCCGACCGGCACGCCGTGGGACCGGGCCGTGCTGGTGCCCATCGAGGCGGTGTGGCGCGTGCACGGGGCCGAGGCCGCCACCGGCCATGCCGACCATGACGCGCCGGAGACCGGCCGTCCCCGCAGCCTTGCGGACGCCCATCAGGCACACCGCGACATGGCGCCGGATCTCGACGATGCCATCAACCCCGATGCCATTGCCGCCCCCGGCGCGCCGGGCCTGCCGGCCATCGTGGTGAAGCCGAAGACCATAGCCGATGCCTACAAGCTGCGGCGAGACTATCGGTCCGATCATTCCCTCGCCGTCTTCCCCGGCGAGGTGCTCACCCGCCTTTATGCGACGCTGGGCGATGCCCGGCAGGTGATCGCGCTGGTGGCCGTCGGCGCGCAAGTGCTGGTGGGGGCCGCCATCCTTCTGGTGGTGGTCATCCACGTGCTCCAGCGCCGCAAGCAGATCGGCGCGCTCCGGGCTTTCGGGGCGCCGCGTCTCGCCGTCTTCGGCATCGTCTGGCTGGAGGTTCTGGCGCTGCTCGCGACGGGACTCGTGGCGGGCTTTGCCATCGGCTATGCCGCCGCCCGCCTCATCTCGCGCACGCTGGAACAGGCGAGCGGCATCGCTTTGCCCGTCGCCTTCCTGCCGGGCGATGCGACGGCGCTGGCGCTGCTGTTCGCGGTCGGCGGGCTGGTGGCGCTGATCCCGGCCCTGCTCGCCTATCGCCAATCGCCGGCGCAGGCACTGCGCGGTTGAGCGAGGCCAGCGGGCAACTGCCGTTGCGTCCGCTTGCCAAGGGCCAAGGCGAAGCTGCTACAAAGCGCTATCCGCCGGCCGCGCCGGCGCCCCGCCCACGGAGTTTTCCGCCACATGCTTGAGTATCGCAGGCTCGGACGCACCGACCTCAAGGTGTCGTCCATCATGCTCGGCACCATGACCTGGGGCCAGCAGAACACGGAAGCCGAAGGCCACGCCCAGCTCGACCTCGCGCTCGATGCCGGCATCAACTTCATCGACACCGCCGAACTCTATTCCATCCCGCCCATGGCGGAGACGCAGGGCTCCACCGAGCGGATCATTGGTCAGTGGTTCAAGAGCCGCAAAAATCGCGACAAGGTGATTCTCGCCTCGAAGGTGGTGGGCCGCTCCGACAGCACCTATTTCCGCGCCTCCGGCGAAGGCACGAAGCTCGACCGGGCGAATATCACCGAGGCGGTCGAGAACTCCCTGAAGCGCCTCCAGACGGACTATATCGACCTCTACCAGCTCCACTGGCCGGACCGCGCCGTGCCGCTCTTCGGCAATTCGGCCGGCACCCGCGCGCGGGGCGGCGGGGACGGCACGGAAGTGCCGGTCGCCGAGACGCTGGGCGTGCTGGAGGATCTGGTGAAGGCCGGCAAGATCCGCCACATCGGCCTCTCCAACGAGACCGCATGGGGCGCGCATAAATTCCTGCTGGAAGCCGAGCGCGGGCATGGTCCGCGTATCGTCTCGGTCCAGAACGCCTACAACCTCATCAACCGCACCTATGAGGTGGGGCTGGCGGAATTTGCCGAGCGGGATGATGTGGGCCTGCTCGCTTACTCCCCCCTCGCGCAGGGTTTCCTCACTGGCAAGTATCGCCAGGGCGCCCGGCCCGAGGGCGCGCGCATGACGCTGTTCAATCGCGGCCAGCGCTACGAAAAGCCCGGCACGGCGGAAGCCATCGAGGATTATGCGGCGCTGGCGAAGGAACTCGGCCTGTCGCTCGTTCAGCTCTCGCTCGCCTGGGTGACGTCGCGGCCCTTCGTGACCGCCAACATCATCGGCGCGACCAGCATCGCCCAGTTGAAGGAAAACCTCGCCACCGTGGATGTCGCCATCACGCAGGAGATCGAAGAGAAGGTGAACGCCATCTTCCAGCTGCGCGGCAGCCCGGCGCCCTGATCCACGAACGGCGCGCGGGCTGCCCGCGCGCCGGACCTCTCAGAAAATCGCGGTGTGCATGGAGCCGTCGGCCTGCATCCAGGCGCGGTACATGCCCTCGCTGTTGAAGGGCAGCGAAATAGCCCCCGTCCGGTCCACGGCGATGAGGCCGCCCGAGCCGCCCAGCGGCGCCAGCTCGCGCACGATGCCCTCGCTGGCCCTCTTCAGGCTCTGCCCGGCCCAGCGCATCCGCGCGTCGATCTCATGGCCCACCGCATAGCGGATGAAATATTCGCCATGCCCGGTCGCCGAGACGGCGCAGGTGGCGTCATCCGCCCATGTGCCCGCGCCAAAGACAGGGCTGTCGCCCACGCGGCCGGGGAGCTTCGCCGTCATGCCGCCGGTGGAGGTGGCGGCGGCCAGATGGCCATGGCTGTCGAGCGCCACCGCACCCACCGTGCCATGCTTGCGGGCCGCGTCGCCATCATCGGGCGCGCCGGTGCGGCGGCGCTCCAGCTCGCGGGCAAGTGCCTCCTGCCGGGCGGGGGTCAAGAAATAGTCCTCCGGCATGATCTCAAGGCCGCTCTCGCGGCAGAAGGCGTTGGCGCCGCTCCCAGTCAGCATGACATGCTCGGTCTTTTCCATCACGGCGCGGGCGGCGAGGATGGGATTGCGCGGGCCGAAGATGCCCGCCACCGCGCCGGCCCGGCGGTCCCGTCCGTCCATGATGGCGGCATCCATCTCCAGCGTGCCCGCGCTGGTGAGCACGGCGCCACGCCCGGCATTGAACAGCGGCTCGTCCTCCAGCGCCATGACCGTGGCCGTCACCGCATCGAGCGCTGAACCGCCGCTCTCCAGCACGGCCCGGCCGGCGGAGAGCGCGGTGAGAAGCCCCTGCGTATAGGCGGCCTCGCGCTCTGGCGTCATGGCGGAGCGGCGGATGGTGCCGGCGCCGCCGTGCAGCGCGAGAACGGGCTTGAACTCGGGCATCGTCACCTCCTCAGCGCAGGACGGCAGACATGGCGGAGAGCGCCGTCATCCAGCCCACCGCCTCCGCGGCATCGGCGCAGGCGAAGGCGAGCGTCGTCGCGTCCTGCCGGCGCGCGGGCGGCAGGACCGCTCCCTGATCCGCGAGCGCCGGGCTGTTCATCACGAATTCCGCCACGAACGGTCCCGGAATGGTGAAGGGCCGCATGGCCCGAAGGTTCGCGAGCGCCTGCCGGGCGCCGGCGGCGATGGCGGCGCGGGCCTTCTCCACCGCCATCTGCCGCGCGGCGCGATTGGAGAGCGCCGTCTTCACGCACACCGCCTCGGCCTGCGGGAAGAGGTCGCGTGCCTCCTCCACCAGTCGATCATCGCCCGTCACCAGCGCCACGGGCACGCCGAGCTGGCCGGCATAGGCGCCATAGATGCCCGGCTCGCCCAGCGCGCGGCCGGCAAGGCGCACCTCGCGGAAGGCGAAGGAATTGGTGGTGTGCGCCAGCACGCCGAAATTGGAGGCCGCCGCATGATGGCCGACGAGGAAGACGGCGGCGAAATCGCGGGTGAGCCCCGCCGCCATGTTGAAGGGCTTGGGCTTGCCGAGGATGAGGTCGGCGCGCGGATCGAGCAGTTCGGGAATGATGTTGCTCATGGGGCCGTGGCTGTCGTTCACCAGCACCTCGGTCGCCCCGCCCTCGAAGGCACCGGCGATGGCGGCATTGACCTCCTCGGTCATCAGCCGGCGGGCGCGCTCATATTCCGCATTGCCCGGCTGCCCCTGCTGGGGAGAGACCACGCCCGCCACACCCTCGATGTCGGCGGAGATGTAAACCTTCATGTCCTTGAACCTTCGTGTCCTGTCGCTCAGCCGCCCAGCACGTCGGCGAGGGAGGGGCGCATGTGGCCGTCGCGGCCGCGCGTTCTCGGGGCGGCGAGAAGCGCATTCAGCACCGCCTCCTGCGTGGCATCGGCCGCCGCGCGGAACGGCAGGTCGATGCGGTTTTCGTTCAGCACCATGCGCGGCAGAAGATCGGCCGTCTCATGGTGAGCGATGCGGGCGGCGGTGGAGAAGGCGAGCGCGATATCGCCCGAGCCATTGCCCCAGAAGGCGCCGAGCTTCGCCAACCCTGCCCCGCACCGCCGCGCGATGCGCTTCAACTGCCGGCTCTCCAGCGGAATGTCGGTGGCGAGCACGATGATGACCGACCCACGTTCGGGTGCATCCACGGACGCGAAGTCGGACTTGCGCAGCTTCGGCACCTCCGGCCTCCGGCCGTCGGGCAGCACGAGATCGCCGGCGCGCCCGAAATTGGCGAGCACCAGCACGCCAAGCGTGTAATCCCGCCCATCGAGCGTCAGCAGGCGGGATGCGGTGGCGATGCCGCCCTTGAAGCCGAAAGCGCTCATGCCGGCCCCTGCCCCCACCGCCCCTTCCGGCACCATTCCGGACACGGCAGCATCGAGCGCGGCATGGGCGTCGTCCACGGTCAGGGCCAGCGCCCGGATGTCGGAGAGCCAGCCGTCGTTGCACTCCATCACCACCGGGTTCACGGTGCCGGTCTCGCGCCCGATGTCGGGATTGGCGGCCAGCGCCCGGCGCACCAGCGCTTCGAAGCCGGTGCCGACGGAGAGCGTATTGCCCAGAAGGATGGGCGTCTCGAGCTGGCCCAGCTCCTCCACCTGGATCAGCCCGCAGCTCTTGCCGAAGCCGTTGATCACCTCGACCGCCGCCGGCAGCTTCTCGCGGAACAGGTCGCCTTCATGCGGCACCAGCGCGGTAAAGCCGGTGCGCACGTCGCCATCCACCAGGGTCCGGTGGCCGACGCGCACGCCGGGCACATCGGTGATGGCGTTGAGCGGTCCCGGCGGCAGGCTGCCGCAGACGAGGCCGAAATCGCGGGCGCGCTTCACCTCAGGCCATCTTCAGCTTGGGATCGAGCGCATCGCGCAGGCCATCGCCAAGCAGGTTGAAGGCGAGCACGGTGATGAAGATGGCGATGCCGGGGAACAGCGTCACGTTGTCCGCGACGCCAATGTAGCTGCGCCCGTCGGCCAACATGGCGCCCCATTCCGGGCTCGGCGGCTGCGCGCCAAGGCCGATGAAGCTCAGGCTCGCGGCGGTGAGAATGGAGGTGCCGATGCGCATGGAGAAATAGACGATGACGTTCGGCAGCGCGCCCGGCAGCAGATGGCGCATCATGATGACGCGGTCCTTCACGCCGATGGCGCGGGCCGCATCCACATAGACCGCCCGCTTCAGCGAGAGGGTGGAGCCGCGCGCGAGGCGGGCGAAGATCGGCACGGAGAATACCGCCACCGCGTAGATGACGTTGTCGATGCCCGGCCCGAGGATGGCGATGACGCCGATGGCCAGCAGGATGCCGGGGAAGGCCAGCAGCACATCGCATACACGCATGATGACGCTGTCGATGAGGCCGCCGTAATAGCCCGAGACGACACCAAGCGTGACGCCCACGAAGCCCCCCAGCGACACGGAGAGGAAGCCCACCGCCAGCGAGATGCGGGCCCCGAAGATGATGCGCGAGAAGACATCGCGCCCATAGGCATCGGTGCCCGCCCAGTGGGCCGCGCTCGGGCCCTGGAGGATGGCCATGTAATCGGGCGTCGAGGGATCATAGGGCGCAACCCACGGCGCGAAGATCGCGACCAGAAGGAGCGCCAGCAGGAAGGCGCCGGCGACGAGCGCCACCTTCTGCTTGCGGAAGCGGCGCCAGAACTCGCTGACCGGCGTGCGCATGGCGCGCGGCGCGGCGGGAGAAGCGGAGGCGGAGGTCGCGGCGCTCATTTGTAGCGGATCTCCGGATTGGCGAAGGCGTAGAGCACGTCCACCGCGAGGTTGATGAAGATGAACTCCAGCGAGAACAGCAAAATCTCCGCCTGGATCACCGGATAGTCGCGATAGGAGACGCTATCGACGAGAAGGCGCCCGAGGCCGGGCCAGCTGAACACCGTCTCCACCACGATGGAGCCGCCCAGCAGGAAGCCGAATTGCAGGCCCGTCATGGTGATGACCGGCACCAGCGCGTTGCGCAGCGTGTGCTTCCAGATGACGGTCTTCTCGGGCACGCCCTTGGCTCTGGCGGTGCGCACATAATCCTCGCGGGCGATCTCCACGAAGGCGGAACGGGTGAAGCGGGCCATCACCGCCGCAACGCCAAGACCGAGCGTGAAGGACGGCATCACGAAATGCGCCCAGGTGCCGTAGCCGCCGGTTGGCAGCCAGCCGAGGCGCACGGAGAAGAGGTCGATCAGCAGCAGGCCGAGCCAGAAGGAGGGGAAGGAAATGCCCGAGACGGCGATGATCATGCCGCCATAGTCCTGCCAGCGGCCGCGCTTCACGGCCGAAAGCACGCCGATGAGCAGGCCGAAGATGGTGGCCCAGATCATCGCGAAGACGGTGAGCCAGACGGTGGGCATGAGCCGCTCGCCGATCTCCGTGATGACCGGGCGACGGGTCTTGAGCGAGATGCCGAAATCACCCTGCAACGCATTGCCCGCGAAGCGCACATACTGCTGCCACAGCGGCCCCTCGAGGCCGAGAGACTGGCGCACCGCCGCCACGTCCTCCGGCGAGGCATCCACGCCCGCAACGAGACGCGCGGGGTCGCCCGGCAGCAGATGGACGAAGGCGAACACCACCACGGAGATCGCGAAGATCACCGGAATGATGCCCAGGAGGCGCTTGACGAGATATTCCAGCATGGCGGCATCCGGCGGACGCGAAACGGGCGGGGCGCGGGCGCCCGGCGGCTGATGTGCGCTCCTCCCGGCCGGCGGGGGACAGCCGGGAGGAGCACCGCCCTCCACCACGAGGGCGGTGGGCGGATGCGGTTGGGGGCAGCGGGAGGGCGTTCAGCGCTCCCGGCCCCGGCCGAGTGTCACTTGAACTCGGCGGTTTCCACCACGAAGCCGCGATCCGGCAGCATGTAGACGCCGGAGAGGGACTTCGACTGGACCGTGATGAGCTGCGAGGCCCCGAGGAAGATCCACGGCGCATCCTCCCAGATGCGCTGCTGCGCGTCCTTATAGAAGGCGCCGCGCTTGGCCGGATCGGCGGTTTCCAACGCGCCTTCGAAGTCGGCGTCCACCTTCTCGTTCTTGTAGTAGGCGACGTTGAAGAGGTTCGGCGGGAAGCCCTTGCCCCACAGCAGCGGACGCAGCGCCCAGTCGGCGTCGCCCGTGGAGGACGACCAGCCGGTGTATTGCATCTGCACGGTCGCATCCTCGGGCTTCTGCACCGACCAGATGCGCTGCGCCTCGACACCGGCCTCAAGCGGCGTGACCGTCACCTTCACGCCCACCTGCGCCAGCTGCTGCTGGATGAACTGCATGGCACGGATGAAGGTGGTGTTGTTGCGGGAGAAGATCTCGGTCTCGAACCCGTTCGGATAGCCCGCTTCCGCGAGCAGCGCCTTGGCCTTGGCCACATCATAGGCATAGGGCTTCTGCGGCTCGTAGAAGCCGAGCAGGTCGGGCAGCGGAGAGAGCGAGGGCGTGCAGTAGCCGTTCTCGACCACCTTGCAATAGGCGGCCTTGTCCACGGCATAGTTCATCGCCTGGCGCACGCGCGGGTCGTTGAACGGCTTCTTCATCGTGTTCATCGCCACGTACCAGCCGACGATGGACGGGCGGCGCACCACTTCGAGGTTCGGCAGCTTTTCCGCCACCGGCACCAGTTCCGGCGGGAACACCGTCGCATATTGCGCCTCGCCGGCCTGCAGCATGGCAAAGCGGCTGCCGTTCTCCGGCACGGAGCGGATCGTCACGGCTTCTACCTTGGGCCAGCCGGCTTTCCAGTAATTGTCGTTCTTCTCCACCTCGAAGGTGTCCGCTGCCCAGCGCTTGAACTTGAACGCGCCGGTGCCCACAGGATTGCGGGCGATGTCCTTGCCGTACTTTTCCATGGCGGCGGGCGAGATCATCACCAGCGCCGGATGGGCGAGCGTGTTGATGAGCGCGCCGAAGGGCGTCTTCAACACAATCTTGACCGTGCTGTCGTCCACCACATCCACGCGGTCCAGCATGGAGATGAGCGAACGGCGGGAGAGCTTGTTGTCGGGGTTCGCAAGGCGCTCGAGGCTCGCCTTCACCGCAGCGGCGTTGAAGTCGGTGCCGTCGTGGAACTTCACGCCCTTGCGCAGGCGGATGGTGAATTCCGTCGCATTGTCATTGGCCTCGTAGCTCTCGGCGAGCACGGGCACGATCTTCATGTCGCGATCAAAGCCGAAGAGGCCCTGATAGACGGTGCGCATGGCCGTCTGGGACAGGGTGTCGTTGGCGTTCATGGGATCGAGGCCGGTGAGATTGTCCGGCACGACGACCACGAGCGGCTTCGCCAGCGCCAGCCCCGGCGCCATGGCCAGCGCCGCCAGCAGGCCGGCAGTCATGAGGGATTTGAGACGCATCCGGTTTTCCTCTTGTCTGGGAAGGTGTTGTTGGAAAACTTCAGGAGAAGTCACCGATCGGGTGACGGGCCACGAAATGGCCCTCCCCCACTTCGACCAGCGGCTCAACCACCGGCAGGTCCCCCAGCGCGCGCACCGCGCTCGGGATTTCGCCCTCCAGCAGCGGGCGCGCACGATCGCGCCGCGCCGGATCAGCGATCGGAACCGCCGCCATGAGGCGACGGGTATAGGGATGGGCCGGGCGGTCAAACACCGCCTGACGGGGGCCGATCTCGACGATCTGGCCGAGATACATCACCGCCACGCGGTGGCTCACACGCTCCACCACCGCCATGTCATGGCTGATGAAGATGTAGGACAGACGCCTCTTCTCCTGCAATTCCATGAGCAGGTTCACGATCTGCGCCTGAATGGATACGTCGAGCGCCGCCACCGCCTCGTCGGCGATCAGCAGTTCCGGCTCGGAGGCGAGGGCGCGGGCGATGCAGATGCGCTGGCGCTGGCCGCCGGAGAATTCATGCGGGTAGCGTCGGGCATGCTCGGGCGAGAGGCCCACATCGCGCAGCAGGTCCGCCACGCGTTCCTCGACCTCGCGCCCCTTGGCGAGGCCGTGGGTGGTGAGCGGCTCGGCAATGGAGAAGCCGACGGTGAGCCGCGGATCAAGGGACGCGAAGGGATCCTGAAAGACGTACTGGATCTTCTGGCGGATGCGCCGGCGCTCCTCGGCACCCATGGCCAGCAGATTGCGGCCGTGGAACAGGATTTCCCCGGACGTCGCCTCCTGCAACTGCATGATGGTGCGGCCGGTGGTGGACTTGCCGCAGCCGCTCTCGCCCACCAGCGCCAGCGTCTCGCCGCCCTTCACGTTGAAATTCACCTGCTCCACCGCATGGACGCGGCCCGACAGGCGGCCGAACATGCCCTTGCGCACATCGAAGCGGGTCACGAGGTTCTTCACCTCCAGCACCGGCGTGTCGCCCTCAACCGTGTCCTGCGGCGGAGCTTCCGTATAGGCGCTGCCGCCGGCATCGTTCAGCACCACGAGCGGGAAGCGGCGCGGCAGCGGCTCGCCGGCCAGCGCGCCGAGACGCGGCACGGCGGAGAGAAGCGCGCGGGTGTAGGGATGCTGCGGCTTCGCGAACACCTCTTCCGACGTGCCCTCCTCCACCTTGCGGCCGTGGCGCATCACCAGCACGCGGTCGGCCACCTCCGCCACCACGCCCATGTCGTGGGTGATGAACAGGACGGCCATGCCCATCTCATCCTGAAGGATGCGGATGAGGCGCAGGATCTGGGCCTGGATGGTGACATCGAGCGCGGTGGTCGGCTCGTCCGCCACCAGCAGCTTCGGCCGGCAGGCGAGCGCCATGGCGATCATCACGCGCTGACGCATGCCGCCGGAGAGCTGGTGGGGGTGGCGGTCCAGCAGGCTCTTGGCGCCGGGAATGCGCACCCTCTCCAGCATGGCCAGCGCCTCGGCCCGTGCCGCCGCCCGGCTCGCGCCCTGATGCAGCCGCACCGCCTCGGCGATCTGCTCGCCGATGGTGAACACGGGGTTCAGCGAGGTCATCGGCTCCTGGAAGATCATGGCGATCTCGTTGCCGCGGACCGCGTTCATGGCCGGCAAGGGCAGCTTGGCGAGATCGCGCACCTGGCCGTCCCGGCCCCGGAAATGGAGGGCACCAGAGGAGATGCGCCCGCCGCCGAACTCCACCAGCCGCATGAGCGACAGGGAGGTGACGGACTTGCCGGACCCGCTCTCGCCCACCACCGCCAGCGTCTCGCCGGGATTGATATGGAACGACAGGTCATCGACGGCGCGGAAGGTGCTGTCCTCGCCGGGGAAATCCACGCACAGCCCTTCCACCCGCACCAGCGCGGACGCGGCGGCGGACGTGGGCGCAGCGGAAAGCGGGGTCACGGTCATGGCAGGAGCCTTCCGGCAAGGATCGGGCGGTCGGGCGCTTCGGCCACCGCATCATGGAGGAAGGGCGCGATGCGCCGCGTGAGTTCGGCCGCATCGCCCGCGCTCTGGCGCCGGGCCGTGAGCAGCGCCACGAGCGCCTCGAAGAGCGCAACGAGCGCGGTGGCGGATGCGTGAAGGAGGGGATGCTCGGCGGGGCCGAGCAGAAGGAGGTCGGCTTCCAGCGCCAGCGGAGACGACAGGCTGTCGGTGATGCCGATTATCCGAGCGCCCTGCGAGCGCATGCCGCGGGCGAGTTCGATGGTGGAGAGGGAGTAGCGCGGCAGGGCCAGGGCGATCACCACGTCACCGGCCCTCACGTTGAAAGCCCGGCGGATCATGCGCTCCTGCCCGCCCTGCCCGTCAAGGATCATCTGGGCCCGGCAGAAGGGAATCAGCATGTCCGCCAGGAGCCCGACCAGAGGTGCGCTGAGGCCGAAGCCCAGCAACACCACCCGGTCCGCCGAAGACACCGCCTCCGCCGCCTGCCGGAAGACATCCGCATCGGCAACCGCACGGGCGGCGCGCAGATTGGCAAGGCCGGAGTCGAGGGAAGCCTGCACATGGTCGGTGTCGCGGCCGGAGGCCGCTGCCTGCGCCTCCAGCTTCTCGACCGGGCTCAAGGGCCGGAAGCTCGCCACCGCCAAAGCCCGGAACTGCGAGAAGCCCTCAAGGCCGAGCCCACGCACGAAACGGTTGATGGTGGCGACCGACACTTCCGCCGCGGCCGCCAGATCCTCAATGCCCATGGTCGCCGCCTGCAGAGGGTGGCGCAGCACGAAGTCGGCCACGCGGCCGTGCAGCGGCGTCATGCCGGCACGATGGGCGCGGACGAGATCCACGAGCGAAAGCGGTGTCACGGAAACGCGCAATCCTGAGGCGTGAGCGAAGAAGTTGAAAAAATATGTGTCAGAATATGACGGACGTGCAACGATAATTTTCACTCACATGCCCAGCATGTGGGCAAGTCGCAGCATCGCCTGCAATCTGACCAGATGCCGCTGCGCTCCCCGACAAGGGATTTGCGAACGCAATCAGACATATGCGCGAGGGTGGATGGGCGCGGCGCGCGGATCGCCCGCGACATCGCGCTCGCTCTTCCCGCGCAAACCGGCGTCTCCGCTGGACAAACGGCGGGCAGATGCCTCTTCGCAACGCAGTAATAAACAGGCTTGACTGTTTGTAAGTGCAATGCCTTGCTAGCCATGCTTTCAACGGTCGAGGTCAAGGCGGTGGCGGAGCGGCGCAGGCGATCCCAGCATGAGCGGACGGCGGAAACGTCCGCGCGCCTGCTCAACGCGACCATCGACCTGCTGCACGACAACGGCTTCTCCCGCCTCTCCACGCCGCAGATCGCCGCGCATGCGGGCGTCTCGCGCGGAGCGCTCACGCATCACTTCTCCAGCAAGGAGGAGCTGATCACCGATGCCATCAACGACATGCTGGAGCGCGTGACGGCGGACCTCCACCGCTTCGCGGAAGACATCGCACGACGCGGCGGCTCCAGCGACGAGATCGTCGATTACATCTGGCAGATGATGTCCGATCGGCTCTTCTACGTGACGATGGAATATCTGCCCGAGGCCCGCCACAACGGCGAGTTCAAGGAACGTCTGATCCCCGTGGTGAAGAAGTTCCATGCCGGCCTTGATGCCATCTGGATGGCCCTCGCCGCCCGTCGCGGGGCCGATCCGGAAAAGACCCGCACGGTGATGAACACCACCATGTGCCTCGTGCGCGGCATGATCGCCCAGACGGTGCTGCGCGAGGACCCGAGCTATTTCAATGAGATGCTCGCCTTCTGGAAGGCCCAGGTGGCGCAGCATTTCCCGGAGGAGATCGCGAGCGAGACGCGCCTTGCCTCCCCTTCCCGTTCCCAATCCCCGGCCGCGCGCGCTTCGGCCGCGACGGTGGCGGGCAAATAGACCTTCCGGAGTATCGAGACATGGCCCTGCTGATCACCAATGCGCACATCGTCGACGGCACCTCTGCGGAGCGTGGCGAGAAGGTGGACGTTCTCGTCGAGGGCGATGTCATCCGCGAGGTGGCGCCGAAGATCGCCGCCGCCTCCGCCGAGGTGATCGACCTCAAGGGCCGCACGCTGATGCCCGGCCTCATCGACGCCCATGTCCATACGATCGCCTGTCTCGCCGACCTCGGCGCCAACGCCAAGCTGCCGGACAGCCTGGTTGCCGTGCGCGCCATGAAGCTGCTGGGCGAAATGCTGATGCGCGGCTTCACCACCGTGCGCGATCTCGGCGGCGCCGACCGCGGCCTCAAGGTGGCGGCGGCCGAAGGCTTCCTCCCTGCCCCCCGCATCGTCATCTGCGGCAAGGCGCTGAGCCAGACCGGCGGCCATTGCGATTTCCGCGGCCCCTATGACGACCGCGAGACGACCCGCACCGGCTTCCGCCTCGGCGCCCTCGGCCGGGTGGTGGACGGCGTGCCGGAGATGCGCCGCGCCGCCCGCGAAGAGATCAAGGGCGGGGCGGATTTCATCAAGATCATGGCCAATGGCGGCGTCGCCTCGCCGACCGATCCGATCCACTTCCTCGGCTTCGCCCGCGAGGAACTCCTCGCCGTGGTGGAAGAGGCTCAGAACGCCGGCACCTATGTCTCCGCCCATCTCTACACGGATGAAGGCATCCGCCGTGCGGTGGAATGCGGCGTCCATTCGCTGGAGCACTGCAACCTCATCAAGGCCGACACCGCCAAGTTCGCCGCAGAACAGGGCGCCATCGCCGTGCCGACGCTCGTGACCTACGACAAGCTGTCGAGCGAGGGCGCCGCCATGGGCTTCCCCGCGGGCTCGGTGGCCAAGATCGACAACGTCCGCCTCGCCGGCATGGAATCCATCGCCATCATGCGCGCCGCTGGCCTGCCCATGGCCTATGGCTCGGATCTGCTGGGCGAGATGCACCGCCACCAGTCGGAGGAGTTCGTCATCCGCGGCCGTGTGCTGCCGGCGCATGAGGTGATCGCCTCCGCCACCACCATCGCCGCCAGGCTGCTGCGCATGGAAGGCCAGATCGGCACCGTTGCCCCCGGCGCTTTCGCCGACCTCATCGCCGTCGATGGCGATCCCCTGAAGGACCTGTCCCTGCTCACGGGCCAGGGCCAGCACATGCCGCTCATCATGAAGGGCGGCGTCTGCGTGAAGCGTACCGCGCTCAACTGAAAAACAAGCACAACCTCCAGACCGAAGGGATCGAAGCCGTGACCCTCTCCCGCCGCCAGACGCTCGCCGGCCTTGCCGGAGCCCTGCTTCTGCCCGCGCTTTCCCGCGAGGCCCTCGCCCAGACGGCGACCTTCCGCATCGGCGCGCTGAACCCGATCACCGGTGCCGGCGCGCCTTACGGCACCGGCATGCAGAAGATGATCCTCGCCGCCGCCGAGATGGTGAATGCGGATGGCGGCGCCGGGGGCCGCAAGCTCGAGGTCTCCGCCGAGGACACCCAGACCCAGCCGCAGGCGGCGGTTCTGGCCGCCAAGAAGCTCATCGAGGTCAACAAGGTGCAGGCCATCCTCGGCACCTGGGCCTCGGGCGTTTCGCTGGCCGTCGCCCCGCTCACCAATGACGCCGGCATCCTGCTGATGCACACCTCCGGCGCGCCCGCCCTCTCCGTGCCGCCGGCCAATGCCAAGGGCCTGCTCTACCGCTTCCAGGCAACCAACGACCGCTTCGGCCGCGCCTTCGCGGAGATCGCGCAGAAGGAAGGCTTCAAGCGCCCCGCCACCATGGCCTTCAACAACGCCTCGGGCATCGGCAACACCGAGGGCTTCCGCAAGGCGTGGGAGGCCAAGGGCGGCAAGGTGGTCGAGAACGTCGTCTATGAGCCCAACCAGCCGAGCTATCGCGCGGAGCTGCAGAAGGTGCTGGCGGCGAAGCCCGACGTGATCGTGATGGGCTCCTATCTCGCCGACACCACCATCATCCTGCG
The DNA here is from genome assembly GCF_000010525.1 of Azorhizobium caulinodans ORS 571. Lineage (GTDB taxonomy): Bacteria > Pseudomonadota > Alphaproteobacteria > Rhizobiales > Xanthobacteraceae > Azorhizobium > Azorhizobium caulinodans. The sequence continues at coordinate 3,431,170 of NC_009937.1, forward strand.
CGAGTGGTTCCAGACCGGCGAGACCACCAAATTCATCATTCCCGCCTGGGCCGCCAATCCGGACCTCGTGAAGGCCCTCGGCCCCGAGGTGACGGAAGGCATCATCTCGGTGGACAGCATCTCCAACGAGGGCTCGGACGCCTTCAAGTCGTTCGATGCGGCCTACCAGAAGGCCATGGGCCAGTCCGGCCTGAACAATGTCTATGCGGCCATGACCTGGGACATGGTGGTGGTGCTGGCCCTCGCCATGGAGGCCGCCGGCCCCAATGCGGACGTTGCCGCCATCTCCGCCAAGCTGCGCGAAGTCGCGGGTCCCGGTGGCAAGACGGTCTCCACCTTCGCCGAAGGCAAGGCGGCGCTGAAGTCCGGCAAGATCGACTACCAGGGCGCCTCCTCCATCCTGGACTTCGACCAGTATGGCGACGTGACCCCGGACTTCGCGGTGTCCTTCATCAACAAGGGCAAGTTCGACCGCAAGTATATCGTGAAGCTCTGACCACGATCCCGAACGTCGCCGGTCCGTTCTGCCGCCGCTCCTCTCCCTCTCCCCGGGCGGCGGCAGGACCGGGCCGGTGACGTCCCGCCCGGTCTCCCCGCCGGGCGGGACAACCCATCTGCGATCCACCGGCCCATGCCGGGAGGCCGATCACCTCCGGGGCGAAGACCGCCCTTCCCCGCCCGCCTTTGGCGACGGCAGAGGACCAGACAAACGTGACGCTCGTGCCCCCACCTTTCCGCCATATGGCGCTGCCGCCCGCCCGCTCCGGGAGGTTCGCATGAGCGCGTTTCTGGAGCTCGCGATCAGCGGCCTCATGTCCGGGCTGGTCATCGGCCTTGCGGCGCTGGCGCTGACCCTGGTCTTCGGCGTCGCCCGTTTCGCCAATGCGGCCACCGGCGATTTCATGACCTGCGGCGCCTATGCGGCACTGGCCGGCTTTGCCGCGTCCGGCTCCATCGTCGTGGGCGGCATTGCGGGCCTGGCGGCCGGCGCCATTGCGGGCGTCCTCTCCTATCTGCTGGTGTTCCGCAAGCTGGAGGGACGTCCCTCCGTCTCGGCCCTGCTCGCTTCCATCGGCGTCGGCTTCTTCATCCGCGCGGTGCTCGGCCTCTTCTATGGCCACGGCCAGCAGGTGTTCCAGCTGCCGCTGGTGCGCCCCTGGCGCTATTTCGACCTGCGCATCCAGCCCAACGACCTGAAGATCGGCATCACCGCACTGGCGGTCCTTGTCGCGGTCTTTCTCATCCTCCACGCCACGCCCATCGGCCGGCGCATGCGCGCGGTCGCGGACGATCCGATGCTGGCCCGCGTCTCCGGCATCGCGCCCCGTCAGGTGATGCTGGCGCTCTGGGCGCTGGGCGGCGCCGTGGCCGCCCTCGCCGGCGTGCTGCTCGGCATCAAGACCGTGGTCTCGCCCGAGATGGGCTGGGAGATGCTCATCCCGGTCTTCGCCGCCGCCGTTCTCGGCGGCATCGGCCACCCGGTGGGCGCGGTGCTGGCCGGCGTCATGCTCGGCGTGTTGCAGGAGATCGCCACACCTTATGTGGGCTTCACCTACAAGCTGGCGCTTGCCTTCGTCATCCTGCTGGTGGTGCTGCTGGTGCGGCCCAAGGGCCTGTTCGGCCGCGTGGAGGGGGTGCGCTGATGGACGCCTATCTCATCGCCATCGCCATCATCGGCGCGCTCTACGTGCTGCTGGCCCTGGGGCTGAACCTCCAGTACGGCCTCACCGGCATCGTCAATTTCGGCCATGTGGGCTTCTTCTGCGTGGGTGCCTACACCACCGCCATCCTGTGCGAGCACGGTGTGCCGATGGTCGTGACATTCCCGCTCGCGGCCCTGCTCGCCATGCTGGCCGCCTGGCCGCTGGGGCTCGTCAGCATCCGCCTCAGGGAAGACTATTTTGCCATCGTCTCGCTCGGCTTCTCGGAAGTGGTGCGTCTCGTCGCGACCAGCGAGCGCTGGCTGACCAATGGCGTGCAGGGCATCGCCGGCATCCCCAAGATGTTCGGCATGCTCACCGGCACGCCCCAGGCTCTGGCGGTGCTCGGGCTGCTGGTGGTGCTGAACCTCATCGCCATCGCCGCCATGTGGCGCATCGTGCGCTCACCCTTCGGGCGCATGATCGAGGCCATCCGCGACAATGAGGAGGCGGTGAAGGCGCTCGGCAAGGACCCGGCCGGCTTCAAGATCCAGGTTCTGGTGCTGGGCGCCGGCCTCGCGGGCATCGCGGGCGCGGTCTATGCCCATTACATCGGCTTCATCGCGCCCGAGCAGTTCGTCCCGCTCATGACCTTCCAGATCTGGATGGCCATCATCATGGGCGGCGTGGGGCGCATCTCCGGCGCGCTGGTTGGCGCGGTGATCCTCATGTTCTTCCTGGAGGGCTCGCGCTTCCTGCGCGACCTTCTGCCTTTCATCTCGGAAGTCTCCATGGCGAGCGTCCGGCTCGGCGTGGTGGGTCTGGCACTCATCCTCTTCACCATGTACCGCCCGCAGGGCCTGATGGGGGATTTCACCCGCAAATGACCCTCTCGATCCAAGGACTGACCAAGGCCTATGGCGGCCTGCGCGTGGTGGATGAGGTGCGCTTCGAGGTGCCTTCCGGCGCGCTCGTGGGCGTGATCGGCCCCAACGGCGCCGGCAAGTCCACGCTCTTCTCGCTCATCACAGGCTTCCTCGCTGCCGATGGCGGCAACGTCGCCTTCGAGGGCCGGGCTCTCGGCCGGGCGAGCCCCATGGAGCGGGCGCGCGCAGGCATGGTGCGCACCTTCCAGGTGCCGCGCGAGTTTTCCCACCTGACCGTGCGCGAAAACCTGATGGCGGCCTATCCCAAGCAGTCGGGCGAACGGCTGATCGACACCTTCTTCCGGCCCGGCCGGGTGAAGGCCGAGGAAGCCGCCATCGCCCGCGAGGTGGAGGAGACCGTCGCCTTCCTGCGGCTTCAGAAGGTGGCCGATGTGCCCGCCGGCCGCCTTTCGGGCGGACAGAAGAAGCTGGTGGAACTCGGGCGCGCGCTGATGACCGGCGCACGCATGATCCTGCTCGACGAGCCCTTCGCCGGCGTCAATCCGGTCCTGATCGAGGAATTGTCCGTGCGCATCCGCGAACTCAATGCGCGGGGCATCGGCTTCCTCATCATCGAGCACGACTTGCCGGCGCTGAACAAGCTGGTCTCGACGCTTCACGTAATGGACCGTGGCCAGCTCATCGCCTCCGGCACGCCGGCCGAGGTGCTCGCCAACCCGCGCGTGCGCGATGCCTATCTCGGAGGCGCGGCGGCCTGATGGGGGCGGACGGCGCCGTTTCCCGACGCCATTCTGCGCTAGCCGCGGCTCAGCGCACGGAAGGGCGCCGTCATACGCCACGCCGGGCTCGACGTGATGCGCCGGAGCGTCACTTCCAGCCGCGCCGCATGAGTCTCGGCTCGCGCGGCGCGATCGGTTATTTCCGCGCCGGCGACCTCCAGGCGGACCTTGTCCTGTTCGAGGGCGAACTTTTCCGCCTGCAATCGCGCCTTGTCCGCCAGCAGCGCGGCCGTTTCCTGCTCGAATGCGGCTCGCTCGCGGACCAGCGCCGCCGTCTCCTCCGCAAGGCGGCCGATGGAAACTTCGAGCTGCTGCTGAAGCGTGTCGCGCTGCTGTTCCGCCGCTCGCAGGCTGAGAGACAGCGCATCCACCTGCTGGCGGGTGGCAGCGAGGAAGCCCGCCTGCTCGTCGAGCATGGCCCGCAGGCGGCCGCTCTCGGCTTCACGGGCCGCAGCGCGCTCCTCACTTGCCCGGGTCACCTCGATCAGCGCCGAGCGCAGCGCGTCCCGCTCCGCCTCAAGACCGCGCGCGGTCGCGTCGCGTTCGGCATAGGCCTGCAGTTGGGCGTCGAGGGCGCCCTGCACATGGGTGGCGAACGCCTGCAGGTGCGCGGCCTGCGCCTCCGCGCTCTCGGCCCGCGCCCGAAACTGCTCGCGCTCGGCGTCGAGGACGCGGGCAGAAATCTCGCTGCCGGTCCCATACTGAAAGCCGTCGAAGACGTTGGGCGGGTATTCGAAGCGCCCCCGCAGATGCGCCTGCTCATTTGCGAGGTAGAAGCGATTGAGGCCGTCCGCATAGACGAACTGGTATCCAGCCTCCAGCAGGAGGCCCTCCCAGTCGGCGAAATCCTGCTCCTGCGTCATGGGCTTTGTGGCCTCGCAGAGCACGATCCACGGCCGGAATGCTGCGAAATCCATGCCCTCGATGACGGCGCGCGTACCGCCCTCGACGTCGATCTTGAGGAAGTGGATGTCGCCCGTGACATGGGCGCGGCAGATGCTGGCCAGCGTCAGTGCTTCGACTTCAACCGCCGAGCCGAAGAAGCCGATGCGCGCGTGCGCTTCACACACCTCCGCGTCCGTCGTCGAAAGGCCGGTATCGTCAATGTCGAAGAACTGGATGCGGCCATCATAATTGGTCGCGGCGGCGTGGATGTTGATGTCGCGCGTCCGCTCCTTCTGCAGCAGGTCAAAATAGCCGCGATTGGCCTCCACATTGATGCCGTGCCAGCCGCGCGCATAGAAGACATGCGTCACGGAGTGCATCAACGGGTCGTTTGCGCCGACGTCGATATAGAAGCCCTCGCTCACGTCGCGCAGGGCCCGCCACAGCATGACGTCTTCGAAGTTCTGCGCCAACGACACGAGCGACATACCCACCCCCACTCCAACGCGACGAACCCGCCCCGGCGTCACTCTGGAACACAGAAAGGCCACAGTTCGGCACGGAGTCAACGGGGCAGGTTGGCCGCAAAGACTTAAGCCCGAACCCGTTTTGCCCCGCACCGCAGCAAGCTTCCGGAAGATCAACGCACATGCTCACCATCGAAACGCTCGCCGGCGGCTATGGCGAAGTGAATATCCTCAACGGCATCGATCTCACCCTTTCGGCGGGAGAGATCCTGACGGTGGCGGGGACCAACGGAGCCGGCAAGTCCACGCTCGCCAAGGCGGTGGTGGGGCTCTTGCCCCGCGTGACCGGCAAGGTGCTGCTGGAGGGGCGCGACATCACCCTCATGCCCGCCGAACAGCGGGCGCGGGCCGGCATCGGCTATGTGCCGCAGGTGGCGAACGTCTTCCCCTCCCTCTCCATCCACGACAATCTCGCCGTGGTGGAGGGCGTGGCCGACAAGGGCGCGCGCATTGCCGAAATGATGGAAATGTTTCCTGCGCTTGCCGAGCGGCGCCGTTCGCGGGCGGGCAGCCTCTCGGGCGGTGAGCGCCAGCAACTGGCCTTCGCCCGCGCGCTGATGACGCGGCCCGGCGTCATCGTGCTGGACGAGCCCACGGCCGCTCTGTCCCCGGCCAAGGTGGACGAGAGCTTCCAGCGGATCGCGGCGCTGGCGAAGACCGGCACCGCCGTCTTCCTCATCGAGCAGCGGGCGCGGCAGGCGCTGGCCATTTCCCATCGGGGCGCCATCCTCGATGGGGGAAAGGTGGCACTCTCCGGCGATGCGGCGAGCCTGCTGGCGGACGAGCGGGCGGCCAAGCTCTATCTCGGCCACGGCTGATCTCAGCCGGCGAGATAGGGCGCCGCCAGCCGCAGGTCCGCGACGAAGCGGTCATATTCGCGCGCCCGGGCTTCCGCATCCGGCAGGCGCAGCAGATAGGAGGGATGAACGCTCACCAGCGCGTCCCGCCCCTCAAGTGGCATGATACGCCCGCGACTTTCGCCCACGCGCACCGCGCGGCCGGACACCGCCTGCGCGGCGCTGGCGCCCAGCGCCACCACAAGGCGCGGCCGCACCAGAGCGATCTCCCGCGCCAGCCACGTGTTGCAGGCGCGGATCTCGACGGGATTGGGCGACTGATGGAGGCGCCGCTTGCCCCGCGGCTCGAACTTGAAGTGCTTCACCGCATTGGTGACATAGGCCCGCGCCCGCTCCAGCCCAGCATCCTGCAGGGCCTGATCGAACAGCCGCCCGGCCGGCCCGACGAAGGGGCGCCCGTCCAGATCCTCCTGATCGCCCGGCTGCTCGCCCACGAACATCACCGGCGCATCGGTCGGCCCCTCGCCGAAGACCGTCTGCGTCGCCGGCGCCCAGAGCGGGCAGGCCCGGCAGCCGAGCGCTTGCGCCCTTAACGCCTCAAGACCATCGGCTTGCTCCGCATCGAGGGCCGCCTTTTCGAGGCGGTGGGGGCGCGGATTGGCGGGGGTCGCAGCATGGGCAATCATCTCGCCCGCCCGGCGCTCGGCATCGGCGATGAGAGGGGCGATCAGCGCGGCCTCCGGCAGGTTGCGCCAGTATTTCACCGGCATTTCGGACTTCATGGCGCTGATCTTCAGCCGGGCCGGATTGAAGATGCTGGCGTAATAATCCCGCCACAGCGTCTCCATGGCATCGTCCGCCGGCGCCTCGGCCCGCGTGCCGCCGGGACCGAAGGTGAGCGTTTCGCCATCCCAATGGGCGCTCGCCTCCGGCGTCAGGATCGACCATTTCATGCCGGCGAAACGCCGCTGGAAGAAGGGGGCGTTGGCTTCCAGAATGTGATGCTCGGGCTCGAACCATGCGACGAACCACTCCGCCCCCGCTACCTCCACCTGCCGGAAGCGGACGAAGGCGCGCATCTTGTGAATGTCGCGCCGCACGGATTTCGCCATGCCCTCCACCCGCGCCACATCGCTGTCCATGGCGATGGAGAGCAGGCCAGGTTCAGCCCGCAGGCGCGCCAGCAGGCGATAGAGCAGCCCGAAGCGCTCGCGGTCCCGGTGCAGGAAGGCGGTTTCCGCCAGCCGCAGGAAGCCGCGGGGCACGGTGAACTGGGCGGCAGGCGTGTCATCGGGGAGCGGGGCGCCCGCGCCGAACAGGTCCGCCGCCCCGCCGACGCTCCACATCACATCGCGGGGCGCGATGCCGCCGCCGATGAGGCGCCGCGCCGCCTGCCGCCAGCCGGCGAAATCCGTCTCGCACTCCAGTCGCACATGGATCATCGCCGCCTCACAAGGCGAGTTCGAGCTGGCGCGGCTTCGGCGCGAGCCGGACTTCCAGATCCGTCCGGTCCAGAAGGGCGCCGGGCCGGTGGTCGGCGCAGACGATGAAGGGCATGGCCTTGGCGAGCGGCACCTTGAGCCGCGTCAGATCCTCCAGCCGCACCGCCCGCACGCGCCGGGCGGCGATAATGCGTTCCACCGCCGTGCGGCCGAAGCCCGGCACGCGCAGCAGTTCGCCCTTCTCCGCCCGGTTCACGTCGAGGGGAAACCGCGCGCGGTTGCGCAGGGCCCAGGCGAGCTTGGGGTCCATGTGGAGCGCAAGGTTGCCCTCCCCCTCGGCTACGATCTCCTTCGGCTCGAAGCCGTAGAAGCGCATCAGCCAGTCTGCCTGATAGAGCCGATGCTCGCGCACGAGAGGCGGTGGCTCCGGCGGCAGAAGGCGGCTGGCGTCGGGAATGGGGCTGAAGGCAGAGTAATAGACCCGCTTCAGGCGATAGGCGCCATAGAGATTGGCGCTGGTGGCGAGGATGGTGCGGTCGTCCATGCCGTCCGCGCCCACGATCATCTGCGTGCTCTGGCCGGCGGGCGCAAAGGCGGGCGCGCGTTTTTCCGCCTGCGCCTCCTCGATGCGCGCCCGCATGCGCCCCATAGAGCGGCGGATCGCCCGCACGTCCTTCTCCGGCGCCAGGGTCTTGAGACTCGTTTCGGACGGAAGTTCGATGTTGATGGAGAGCCGGTCCGCATAGAGCCCCGCCTCGGCCAGCAGTTCCGGGCTGGCATCGGGAATGGTCTTCAGATGGATGTAGCCGCGGAAGGCGTGCTCCGTGCGCAGCGTGCGCGCCACCGCCACCACCTGTTCCATGGTGTAGTCCGGCGAGCGGATGATGCCGGACGAGAGGAACAGGCCCTCGATATAGTTGCGGCGATAAAAATCGAGGGTGAGGTCCACCACCTCCGCGACCGTGAAGCGGGCGCGCGGAACGTTGGAGGACGAGCGGTTCACGCAATAAAGGCAGTCGAAGGCGCAGGCGTTCGTCAGCAGGATCTTGAGCAGCGAGATGCAGCGCCCGTCAGGGGCGTAGGAATGGCAGATCGCTCCTTCCGTCGAGCCGATGCCGCGCCCGGACAGGGAATCGCGGCGGGTGGTGCCGCTGGAGGCGCAGGAGGCGTCATATTTGGCCGCATCCGCGAGAATGGAAAGCTTGCGACGGAGATCCATGCGGACAATATGTTCATGTTTTGTTCCATATGCAACAACGCCGGATGACCCGGCGCTGCGATGGGTGGGAGAGTTCGGCAGGCAAGCTCAGCGGGCGAGGTTGCCCACATAGTGGTTGAGCTGCCAGACGGCGTGCTCGAACATGTTGGCGGTGGACCAGACCGCCTGCCGGTCGGCAGCGGACAGGTCCGGGGCGCGGGTCCAGAGATCCTCGCGCAGCTTCTTCATCAGCGCCGCGCGGTCGCCCGTCAGGGTCGAAAGGGTCTCCAGCGTGTCGGCATCGACGCTCTCAGCCTCGGTGACGACCGTCGCGGTCAGCGCATGGGCGCTCTCCGCCAGCGCACCGGCAAAGCCCTTGGCCGCGGGGGCCGCCTTGAGGACGGAGAGCCCCTGCGCCAGGGCCGCGAGGCTGTCGTTCAGGGTCTTGAGGATCTGGTTGGCGTTCCACAGCCGCATCAGCTCATCGAGCTGCTCCTGATCGCCGGGCATCTGGAGCCGCTTCTTCAGGAAGCTGTCGACGGTGGCGGTCAGTTCCTGTCCCGCCTGTTTGAGTACCTTGGGCGAGGCGCCCACCACCTGCGGCTCGACACCCTCCAGGTCGTCATCCTTCTCGCTGCGCACCTTGGAAAGGAAGAAGGGCAGCCGGCGCAGCAAGCGCATCTGCTCCTGCTCCACCATGCCGATGGCAGCCAGCGGCTCCACGGCGTCGTTGAACTGGATGTAGCGCGGCTTGCCGAGCGCCTCCTGCGCCGTCTCGGGGCTCAGCCGCTCCACCAAGGCGAACAGTGGGCCATTCAGCGCGGAAGCGACCACCGCCGAGACGATCTGGAACATCCAGTGCACGATGGTGACCTGAAGGGCCGCGTCGCCCGTGATGCCCCGCACCAGCGCCTCGATCAGCGGCACATGGGCGTAGTGCTCGATCATCAGCAGCGGCAGCATCACGCCGACGCCGACCAGCTTCAGGATGAGCTGGTAGAGGTTGAGCTGCCGCGCGGTGCCTGCGAGGCCGGAGCCCTGCACGATGGACATGATGCCGGCACCGAGATTGGCCCCCACGACGATGAGGAAGGCCTGATCGAGGCCCAGCACGCCGCCGTCCACCAGCGCGAGGGCGATGATGGAAACCGTCTGCCCCTGAATAACGGCGGCGAGCGCCGTGCCGGCGATGAAGCCCCAGAGGTAGAAATGGTTGGCGAAGGCGAGAACCGCCTGCACGCTTGGAGAGTCCCGCAGCGGCACGGAGGCCTGCACCATCATCTGCACGCCGAACAGCAGCAGCGCGAGGCCCATCAGCGCGGCCACGAGGTTGCGGTACTTTGCGTCCCGGTCATAGCCGAACAGGAAGGCGAGGCCGACGAGGCCGATGGCGGTCGAGATGACCGCGCCGATGTTCAGGGAGGCGAGCAGCAGGCGCAGCGTCGAGCCGGCATACGACCAGGTGACGATGGGCATGGCGCTGCGCACCGTCGCCGCCCCGGCGCTCACGAGGCTGATGACGATGAACGTCACCGCATTGGTGCTCTGGATGACGGCGCCGGCGGCAATGCCCGCGAACATGGCCTTGATGGGATGGCCGGTGGCCCGGCCCACCAGACGGTGGAAGCGGGGGCCTGCCACCTGCTTCATATTGGCGGTAAGAAATTGCGTTCCGATGAAGATGAAGCCCAACCCGGCGAAGAGGCCGATGGCGATGGTCACGTATTGCCCCCAGCGAATGATGGTAACGGCTCAGCTCCCGCGCTCTTTAGACCATCGTTTTTGCCACGGCCAGTTGACCTTTAGGTCCACACCAAATGTGCCAGTTCAAGAGATGTGCAGCCCCGCCAGCGTCGCCCGGACGGCCTGAGGGAGGGGCGTGCGCGGCTCCATTCCGAGGAAGGCCACGAGCTGCGTGTTGCGCATGTGCAGCGGCACCCGCCAGAGGTAGCGCATCTCCTTGAGTTCCCGCAGCGTGGTATTGAACGGCGCCGCAAGCGGCAGCAGCCACCAGGGAAAGCCCTTCACCGGCACGGCGCGGCCAACCCCTTCGCGGATCGCCTCGATCATGCCCCGGCCGTCCGCATCCCAGAAGCCTTCGAAATGGAAGCGGGCCAGCGTCGGCAGGTCGTCACGCTCCAGAAGGCGCACGATCGTTTCCGCGACATCCGGGAGATAGGCCCATTGATGGCCGGCGCCGGCGCCGGGATCGGCAATGGCCTTGAGACGCCCCTCCGGCTTCACAAGGCCCTGCGCGAACCAGCTGTTGCGGGTCCGCGGCCCGAAGAAATCGCCGCAGCGCAGGATGAGCACCGGCACGCGCTGGGCTGCGGCAACGGCCAGCCTCTGCTCCATCTCCACCCGCAGCCGCCCCTTCTTTGTCGTCGGGTTCTGGGGCGCGGCTTCATGGGGATCAGAAAAGGCATCGGGGCCGTAATTGTAGACGGTGCCCGGCAGTACCACCCGCGCGCCAACGCTGCGGGCGGCGGCGATGGTGTTTTCCAGCATCGGCACCACCAGCTTCTCCCAATCCCGATAGCCGGGCGGGTTGACGCCATGGACGATCACCGCACAGCCCTGCGCCGCGCGCAGGACGCTGCCGGCATCCATGGCGTCGCCAGCGATCCAGACAGGTGCCATGTCGGGTAAGGGCCAGCGCCGCGCGGCGCTTGCGGGGTCGCGCACGAGGGCACGCACCTCCCACCCCCGGCGGATGAGCGCCGCCGCCGTCTCGCCCCCGACCCCGCCGGTGGCGCCCAGCACCAGCGCCGTCCTGTTCGTGATGGTCATGTCCTCACTCCTCCATTCATGACGGCACAGTGCACCGGCGCGACGTCTGACAGAATTGTCAAAGGCGTGCGCATGGCTAGTATGTTTTTGATGAGCCTTCTCGCCTCGGACTGGGAAAACCAGCGCGCCTTCCTCGCCGTCCTGCGCACAGGCAGCCTGTCTGCCGCGGCGCGGGAACTCGGCCTCGCTCAGCCGACGGTGCGCCGAAGGATCGAGGCGCTGGAGCAGGCCCTCGGCACGCCACTCTTCACGCGCTCGCCCGCCGGCCTCCTCCCCACCGAGGCTGCCCGGACGCTCGGCCCCCATGCGGAAGCCATGGCCGCTGCCGCCGCCGCATTCCAGCGCGCGGCCTCGGGCCCGCGCGCAGAGATCTCGGGCACCGTGCGCATCACCGCCAGCGACATGATCGGGACGCAGGTGCTTCCCGGCCTGATCGAACCGCTGATGGCGCGCCACCCGCGCCTGACGCTGGAAGTCCACCTCTCCAACCGCACTCAGGATCTGCTGCGGCAGGAAGCGGACATCGCCGTGCGCATGGTGCGGCCCACCCAGTCCGCTCTGGTCATCCGCGCCATCGGCATCGTGCGCCTGGGCCTGTTCGCGACGCCAGCCTTCGTGGAACGGCATGGGATGCCGGAGCGCCTCTCCGACCTGTCCCGCTATCCGCTGATCGGTCCGGACCGCGACGCCGCCGACCTGCGGGCCACCGAACAGTTGCTGGGGCCGGACGTTCCGGGCGCCCTCACCTATCGCACGGACAATCACCCCGCACAGTTCGCCGCCGTGCGGGCGGGCCTTGGGATCGGCGTCTGCCAGGTCAATCTTGCGGCTCGCCCCCCGGCGCTGATCCCGATCCTGCCCGAGGCGTTCGAGATGCGGCTCGACACCTATCTGGTGATGCACGAGGACCTGAAGCGCGTGCGGCGTGTGCGCGTGGTGTTCGACCATCTGGCCCGCACGCTGGGCGCCTATTGCCACGGCACGACAGAGCCCACGTCCGGCGTGCTATAGGAGCCCCTCGCAAGCAAAGGAGCGCGCCGTGGCGGACACGCTGACCATCTATGGCATCAAGAACTGCGACACCATGAAGAAGGCCCGGGCCTTCCTCGAGGAGAAGGGCGCGGCCTACGCCTTCCATGACTACAAGACCGCCGGCATCGACCGGAAGCGGCTGGAGGGCTGGATCGGGGCCGTGGGTTGGGAACCACTGCTCAACAAGGCCGGAACCACCTTCAAGAAGCTGCCCGATGCGGACCGCGCGGACCTCACGCAGGAGAAAGCGATCGCCCTGATGCTGGCGCAGCCCTCCATGATCAAGCGCCCGGTGCTGGAGAAGGACGGCGGCATCCTCGTCGGGTTCAAGCCGGCGGACTATGAGGCCTTCATCGCCTGAGCTGGTTCAGGCCCGGCCGGCGGGGCGGAACGCATTCTGGTCGATGCCGTGGCGATGCAGCTTGTCGTAGAAGGTCTTGCGAGGGATGCCGAGGGCCTTCACGGTCGCCTGAACATCGCCCTGTGCCGTAGCCAGCGCCGCGCGGATCTGCTCCGCCTCGAAGGCTTCCACCCGCTGCGGCAGTGTCAGGCTCGTATCGGGCAGGACAGCGGTGGCGGCGGGCGGATCGACGAGGCCGAGGGCCACACGCTCGGCATAATGCATCAGCTCGCGCACATTGCCCGGCCAGTCGTGCGCTTCCAGGCGGTCGAGCACTGGCCGCCCCACCAGCGGCGGCTCGCGGCGGAAACGCTTGGCCGCATGGGCGAGGAAGTGGCCGAACAGCAGCGCAATGTCCGAGCGCCGCTCGCGCAAGGGCGGGATGCGCACGGCCGCCACGTGCAGCCGGTAATAGAGATCCTCGCGGAACTTGTCGGCCCGCACCAGTTCGCGCAGGTCGATCTTCGAGGCGGTGACGACGCGGATGTCCACCTTGCGCGCTTCATTGGCGCCGAGCGGGATCACCTCGCGGGCTTCCAGCACCCGCAGCAGCTTCACCTGCAAGGCCGGTGACATGGCCTCGATCTCGTCGAGGAAGAGTGTGCCGCCATTGGCGAAGGCGATGCGCCCCACCCTCTTCTTGAGCGCCCCGGTGAAGGCGCCCGCCTCATGGCCGAACAGCTCGCTCTCGATCATCGTCTCCGGCAGCGCCCCGCAATTGACGGCCACGAAGGGCCGGGTGGAGCGATGGCTCAACCGATGGAGCAGGTTCGCCACCACTTCCTTGCCGCTGCCGGTCTCCCCTTCCACCAGCACGTCCACATCCGCATCGGCAAGCTGGCGCAGGGTCTGGCGCAGGCGTTCCATGGCCGGATCGGCACCGAGCAGGGGAAATTCCTCTCCCGCCGCCTCCGCGGCGCGCTTCAGTTCGCGATTTTCCAGCACCAGCCGGCGCTTCTCCAGCGCGTGGCGGATGCTGCCGAGCAGGCGATCACCCGCATAGGGCTTGGCGAGGAAGTCATAGGCGCCCTCGCGCATCGCCTCCACCGCCATGGCGATGTCGCCATGGCCGGTGATGAGGATGACCGGGAGTTCCGGATCGACCTTTCTCAGACGGCGGAACAGCTCGAGCCCGTCGATGCGCGGCATGCGCACGTCGCTCACCACCACGCCGGGAAAGGTCGGGTCGATGGCATCGAGCGCGGCCTGCGCCGAGCCGAAGGGCGCAACGGTGAGGCCGGCGAGCATGAGGGCCTGCACATTGGCCGCCCGCAGGATCTCGTCGTCGTCGATGAAGGCCACGTCCATGGATCAGGCTCTCGGCAAGGTCAAAGTGAAGACGGCGCCCGGCCCTTCGCCGGCGCCGAAGGTGCCGCCGAATTCGGCGACGATGTCCCGCGAGATCACCAGCCCGAGGCCGAGGCCGGTGGACTTGGTGGTCACGAAAGGCATGAAGAGAGCCTCGCGCACCTCCTGCGGCAGGCCCGGCCCGTTGTCGGAAACCGTGACCGTGACACGCCCATTGTCGGCGCGGGCCTCGATGCGGATGCGCCCCCCGGCACGCTCGCCGATGGCTTCGGCCGCGTTCTGCAGAAGGTTCACAAACACCTGCTCCAGACGCACCGGAGCGACGGCCACGGAAATCTCCTCGGGGCCGAGATCCACGTCCAGCACGATGTCGCCCTGACGCAGCCGGTGGCCCACCAGCAGGCGCGCACCGTCGATCACCTCACGTAGCGGCACGCGACTGATCTCGGGCGGTGTCTTGCGGGCGAAATCGCGCAATTCGCCGGTGATGATGCCGACCCGCTCGGTGAGATCGCCGATGATGGCGAGGTTGGCGCGGGCGGTCGACTCGTCGCCCCGGTCAAGGAACTGCCGGGCATTCTCCGCGAAGGTGCGGATGGCGGCCACCGGCTGGTTCACCTCATGGGCGACGCTGGCGGCGATCTGGCCGAGCACCGCGAGCTTGCTCGCCTGCACCAGTTCGTCCTGCATCTCGTTGAGGGCCACCTGCGTGCGGCGGCGCTCCTCGATCTCGCCCCGCAACCGGTCATTGGCGGCGGAAAGCTCCATGGTGCGCTCCGCAACGCGGGCCTCAAGCTCACGGCGGGCCAGCGCCTGCTGCTCGCGCTCCTCCTCCAGCCGCCGCCGCCGCGCCACCCAGAAGCCGACGCTGCCGATGCCGGCGATCGCCAGCAGCAAGGCGAGCGAGCGGGCCGCCGTGGTGGCGAGCGCCACCGAGGGGGCCGTCGGCGCCAGAAGATGCAGTGTCCAGCCGGTGGTGGGGACGGGCGCATCCACCTCGACAAAATCCTGTCCCGCGAGCGCGGGCGGCGCGAGTGTCAGGACCGTCGCCGGCAGGTCCGGCGCCGGGCGGATGGGCAGGAGATCGAGGGGCGCGTCGCCGAATTGCAGGCTTGCGCGGATTTCCGCACGCTGGTCCTCAGGGATGGGAACGGTGGCCCGGAAGCGCCACGCCGGCTCGCTCGCCACCAGCACGATGCCGCGCTCGTCGGCGGCATAGGTCGGCTCGGCGAAGCGGCGCCACTCCTCCTCCACGGCGTCGAACTCGGCCTTCACCACGATGACGCCGATGGGCTGGCCGTCCTTCTCCAGCCGGCGGGAGAAATACAGGCCCGGCCGGTGGCTCACAGTGCCGAAGGCGAAGTGCTCCGCCTGCCCCACCTCCATGCTGCGCCGGAAATAGGGGCGGAAGGAATAATCGTTGCCGACGAAGCTCTCAGGCGTGAGATAGTTGCTGGCCGCGATGGTCATGCCCTCGCGGTCCAGCAGATAAATGGCCCCCGCGCGGGTGGCCCCCGCCAGCACGTCCAGCCGGGCATCGAGGGCGAGGATGCGCGCCTCGTCGGGCCGCTCGAGCGCCGCAAGCACACCGGGGTCCTCCGCCAGCACTTGCGGCAGCGTGCGCTGCTTCTCGATCTCGCTGCGGAGCATGGCGACCCGCAGGCCCACGGCGGCTTCCGCCGCGACCCGCACCTCGGACAGCGCCCAGCGCTCGGCCCCCCGGCGCGCCGCCGCGTCGAGGCCGATGAGGCCCGCCAGGGCGAGCACGCCCAGAAAGAGCCATGATACCGGGCGAGCCTTGGATCCCTGACCGCCCGGGCGATCACGCAGAGGGGTCGTCACCGGAATTCCTCGGCCGCCGTGCGAAAATCCGCACGCGCCAGCCGGCTTCAATGTGCGACTTTCCGCACACAGCGTCAATCCGGTGTGAGACGCGCGGAAACTCTTCCTTAAGATTCAAAGACATGCCGGAGCGCGATACCCAGCCCTCCCTTGGCACGGACCTTGCGAAATCGTCGGCGGGTAGTTGCCCCCTTCAGCTTCATCAGGTTCGCACGGCGCCCGTGTCCAAAAGGCGCTGATGGACCGACAGGAGAGACGTCCATGGCACCGGTCATTCCCGCCGCGAGCGCGCCGCACAAGCCGCGCAAGTTCTATCAGCACCTTTACGTCCAGGTTCTGGCCGCGATCGCCATCGGCATCCTGCTCGGCCATTTCTATCCGGACCTCGGCACCCAGATGAAGCCGCTGGGCGATGCCTTCATCAAGCTGGTGAAGATGGTGATCGCGCCGGTGATCTTCCTCACCGTGGTGACCGGCATCGCCGGAATGCGCGATCTGGCAAAGGTGGGTCGCGTGGCCGGCAAGGCCATGATCTACTTCCTCACCTTCTCCACCCTCGCGCTCATCATCGGCCTCATCATCGCCAATGTGGTGCAGCCCGGCGCCGGCATGCACATCGCGCCCGCCTCGCTGGATCCGAAGGCGGTCGCCAGCTACGCCGCCAAGGCGCATGACGCCTCCATCATCGGCTTCCTGATGAACATCATCCCGGATACGCCGATCAGCGCGCTCGGCTCCGGCGACATCCTCCAGGTGCTGTTCTTCTCCGTGCTGTTCGGTATTGCGCTGGCCGGCGTGGGCGATCGGGGCGAGCCGGTGATGAACGTGCTGGTTTCCGCCTCGCAGGCGATGTTCCGTCTGGTGCACATCCTCATGAAGGCCGCACCCATCGGCGCCTTCGGCGCCATGGCCTTCACCATCGGCCGCTACGGCATCGGCTCGGTGGCGAACCTCGCCTTCCTCATCCTCACCTTCTACATCACATCCTTCCTGTTCGTGGTGGTCGTGCTCGGCCTTGTCGCCCGGTACAACGGCTTCTCCATCTTCGCGCTGCTGCGCTACATCAAGGAAGAGCTGCTGCTCGTGCTCGGCACCTCCTCCTCGGAAGCCGCGCTGCCGAGCCTCATCGAGAAGATGGAGCGGGCCGGCTGCCGCAAGTCGGTGGTGGGCCTCGTCATCCCGACGGGCTACTCCTTCAACCTCGACGGCACCAACATCTACATGACGCTCGCCGCGCTCTTCATCGCGCAGGCAACCGACATCCACCTCAGCCTGGGCGACCAGATCCTGCTGCTGCTCGTGGCCATGCTCTCCTCCAAGGGCGCGGCCGGCATCACCGGCGCCGGCTTCATCACGCTGGCCGCCACGCTCTCCGTGGTTCCCACCGTGCCGCTGGCCGGCATGGCGCTGATCCTCGGCATCGACCGCTTCATGTCGGAATGCCGGGCCATCACCAACTTCATCGGCAATGCGGTGGCCACCATCGTCGTCGCCCGCTGGGAAGGCGAACTGGACAAGGACAAGCTCGCCGCCGCCCTCTCCGGCCGCATCTCGGTTGAGGATGACGACCTGCCGATCGAGGCGACCTCTCCGGCCCAGTGACCGGATCGAACACCCACGCATGCAACGGCGGCCCTCGGGCCGCCGTTGTCGTTTTCAGCCGTTGATGACCTCCGCCATGGCGGCCGGGAGCGGGATGCCGATCACGATGTTGAAAGAGAAGGTCAGCGTGAGCGCCGCCCCGAGCGAGCAGGCCGCATTGGCCACCGGCAAGGCGAGCCGCGTGGCGGCGGGAGTGGCGATGTAGGAGGCCGAGGCCGAGGCCATTCCCAGCACCACCGCGCCGCCCTATGCGCGCCCACCCGGCGAAAGCCGGCCGGGCGGAAGCGGGGATCGTGACCTTGGATAGGAGCGAGGCACGTTTCGGCCGGCGGAAGGTGCCATGTGGCCCCTCCGCCCGCCGCGGTGATCACCTGTTCAGTGGCGCCTTGCCCGCATCAGCGGGCACCGCCCCGTCAGGCGGTCTTGCCCACCTGCCGGGTCTTCCACAGCGAGAACAGGACGCCGCCCGCGATCATGGCCAACGTGACCGAGAGCGAGATGGCGGGGTCCAGCTTGCCGAAGAAGTGGCTCCAGAAGATCTTGATGCCGATGAAGACCAGCACGCCGGCGAGGGCGTACTTCAGATATTCGAAGCGGTGGACCATGGCGGCCAGCGCGAAGTAGAGGGCGCGCAGGCCCAGCACGGCCATGATGTTGGCGGTGAAGACGATGTAGGTGTCCGTGGTGATGGCGAAGATGGCCGGCACCGAGTCCACCGCGAACACGAGGTCCGCCACATTGATCACCACCAGCGCCAGGAACAGGGGCGTCGCCCACAGCACCACCCGGCCGGTGACCGGATGGGGACGGCGCACGAAGAAGCGCTGGCCGTGCAGCTCGGGCGTCACCCGCATCCGCCGCGAGAGGAAGCGGATGGCGGCATTGTCGGTGACGTCGCTCTCCCCGCCGCCGGCGAACAGCATCTTGAGGCCGGTGACCACGAGGAAGGCGCCGAACAGCAGCAGCACCCAGTCGTATTCCTGCACCAGTGCCGCGCCCACGCCGATCATGATGCCGCGCAGAACCAGCACCGCGATGATGCCCCACACCAGCGCGCGATACTGATAGGCGCGCGGAATGGCGAAGTAGCCGAAGATCATCGAGATGACGAAGACGTTGTCGATGGAGAGCGCCTTCTCGATGGCATAGCCCGTGAAGTACTGGAGGCTCGCCTCCGCGCCCATGGACAGCCAGATCCAGCCGCCGAAGGCGATGGCGACGGCGATGTAGAAGGCGGAAAGCTTGAGGCTTTCGGCGATGCCGATCTCCTTGTCGTCCTTGTGCAGGACGCCGAGATCGAAGGCGAGCAGCGTGAAGACGATGGCGAGGAAGCTCGCCCACAGCCAGGCGGGCTTGCCGATCACCTCCATCGCAAGGAGGCTCATCAGGGTGTCCATGGGTCTCTTTTCCGGATGTACGGGCGCGACGCCGCGACCCGCGGCGGCACGCAGCCACCGCAGGCCGCGGAACCGGCCTTGATGTTCAAGGGATGAAGAGGACCGACATGGCGGCGGAATGCGCCGTCAGAGGGGCCCGGGCCTCCGGGGAGTGAACGGGAACCCGACCTGGTTACGAGGCAATCAGATCGGAACGTGCTCCAGGCTCAAAGCGCGGGCTTGAGGACAGGACCCGCGAAACGGCGCCTGCGGACGACCATCACCGGGGCGAAACCCTCGCGCCGGATGTAGTCGATCTGGTCCCGCAGTTGCAGTTTCATTTTCTTCAGGCCGAGCACACGCAGCCCGTCCGGCTGCGGCCGCTTGCGCTCCGAGGCGATCTCCGCCTCCAGCAAAGCGTGGCGCGACGTGAGGGATTTCAGGATCTGGTCCAAGACAACCTCCTTTCAACGGGGAGGAGCATGCGGGATCGGACTTGATAGGTCCAATGCATAGTTTCTATATTCTCCATAGCCTCGAACTATCGTGAACCGCCATGCCCTTTCGTCCGTCCCATCGCCAGCTGGAGTATGCGGTCGCCTTGGCCGAAACCGGCCATTTCGGTTCCGCGGCCAAGCGCTGCCACGTCTCGCAGCCCACCCTCTCGGTCCAGATTGCGCAGCTCGAACAGCAGCTCGGCACGCCCCTGTTCGACCGCACGCGGGCGAAGGTGACGCCGACCGCCATCGGGGCACGCATCGTGGAGGCGGCGCGCTCGGTGCTGCTGACGCTGGACGACATCGTGACGGTGGCGGCCACCGGCGCGGACAATCTCGGCGGCCTCATCCGCCTCGGCGTCGCGCCCACCTTCGGACCGTATTTCCTGCCGAACCTCCTGCCGGTGCTGCACGGCAAATATCCCGCGCTCCAGATCTACGTGCGAGAGGACCGGCCCGCCGCCATCGAGCGCGACGTGATGACGGGCGATCTCGACTGCGGGCTCATTCCGCCCCCCGCCTCGGGCCACGCCCTCACCTTCCGCCGCATCTGCCGGGAGGCCATTTATCTCGGCGTCGGCAAGGACCACCGCCTCGCCGCGAGCGGTCGCGTCAAGCCCCGCCAGCTCAAGGGTGAGCGCCTGCTCACACTCGGGCGCGGCCACCATTTATTCGAGCGGGCGCGGGAGCTGGCGGCGGCGAGCGGCGCCGACATGCGGGAAGATTATGAGGGCACGAGCCTCGATGCCCTGCGCCAGATGGTGGTGATGGGCATGGGCGCGTCCCTCTTCCCGGAACTCTATGCCAAATCCGAATTCCGCGTGCAGGATCACGTCGCCCTGCTGCAGATCGACGGCTGGCCGGCGAGCCGCGACATGGGCTACATCTGGCGGGCGAGCAACGGGCGGGCCGCCCAGTTCGAGGAACTGGCGCGGGAGAGCGAGCAGGCGTGCGCGGCGCTGGGGCTCAGCGATGAGCCGCCAAAGCACGCCTGACGGGGAACGTTCGGCCAAGGCGCCCGTTCGACGACCGGGACACAGCGCGTGATTTCGGGAGCGCGCGGGGCGGAGCGTCACAGCTTTGTCATCAATGGCAGGACATCTGCACCCCGAGCTCAGCCCCCGGGGACGATGATGGATTATTTCCGCCGCTTCACCTTCCTGTTCGCGACCCCCGCCTTCGACGCGGACGACCTCGAGGGCGTCCGCCTCAACCAGATCGTGGACGAGATCGGCCGCGCCGGCTTCGAGGTGGTGATGGCGCGCGATCTCGATGACGCGCAGATCGCGGTGCAGACGGACGCCGCCATCGGCTGCATGCTCATCGACTGGGGCAAGAAGGGGCTGGAGGGCAAGACCGCCGCTCTCATCAACCTTATGCGTAAGCGCGGGCTCGACTTCCCCATCATCCTGCTGGTGCGGCGCAAGCGCTTCGAGGATCTGCCGGTCGAAGTGCTGGACTTCATCGACGGCTACGTCTTCCTCTCGGAAGAGACCCCCGCCTTCATCGCCAAGAACCTCGTTTCCCGGCTCAAGCAATACGCCGAGACGCTGAAGACACCCTTCTTCGGCGCGCTGGTGGATTATGCGGAGGAAGGCAACCAGCTGTGGACCTGCCCAGGCCACAACGGCGGCGTGTTCTACAGCCGCAGCCCCATTGGCCGGGTGTTCATGGAGCATCTCGGCGAGGCCGTGTTCCGCGACGACCTCGACAATTCCGTGCTTGATCTCGGCGACCTGCTGACCCACGAGGGCCCCGCCCTTCAGGCGCAGAAGGAAGCCGCCAAGATCTTCGGCGCGGAGAAGACCTATTTCGTGCTGAACGGCACCTCCACCTCCAACAAGGTGGCGCTCTCCGCCCTCGTGACCGACGGCGACCTCGTGCTGTTCGACCGCAACAACCACAAGGCCGCCCACCATGGCGCGCTGCTCATCGGCGGCGGCATCCCGGTCTATGTGCCCACCGTGCGCAACGCCTGGGGCCTCATCGGCCCGATGCGCTGGGACAAGCTGGACGAGACGGCGCTGCGCGAGGCCATTCGCACCAATCCGCTGGTGAGCGATCCCGATGCCTGGCAGCGCCCCCGCCCCTTCCGGGTCGCAGTGGTGGAGCAGTGCACCTATGACGGCACCATCCACAATGCCGAGATGATCCTGAAGCGGATCGGCCACCTGTGCGACTACATCCTGTTCGATGAGGCCTGGGCGGGCTTCATGAAGTTCCACCCGCTCTATGCGGGCCGCTACGCCATGGGCCTTTCCGACCTCGGTCCGGACTCGCCCGGCATCATCGCCACCCAGTCCACCCACAAGCAACTGGCGAGCTTCTCGCAGGCCTCGCAGATCCACATGAAGGACCGGCACATCACCGGCCAGAAGCGGCGCGTGGAGCATCGCCGCTTCAACGAGAGCTTCATGCAGCACGCCTCCACCTCGCCTTTCTATCCGCTGTTCGCCTCCCTCGACGTGGGCGCCCAGATGATGAAGGGGCGTTCGGGTGAGGTGCTGTGGGACGATACGATCCGGCTCGGCATCGAGCTGCGCAAGAAGATCCGCGCCAGCCGCCGCGAGTTCGAGGAGAAGGAGAGCCGGCCGGAACGGCGCTGGTTCTTCGAGCCCTTCGTGCCCGAGCGCGTGGCCATTCCCGATGCTGCCCGCCCCGGTGCGTTCCATGACGTGCCGTGGGAAAGCGTGGGCACCGACCAGCTCGCCACCGATCCCGCCTTCTGGCAACTGGCGCCCGAGGCAAAGTGGCATGGTTTCGGCGATCTGGCGCCGGGCTTTGCCATGACGGATCCCAACAAGCTCACCCTGCTGACCCCTGGCTTCGACCGGACTACGGGCGACTATACGGAGCACGGCATTCCGGCCCCGGTGGTGGCGCAATATCTGCGCGAGAACCGCATCGTGCCGGAGAAGAACGACCTCAACTCGCTGCTCTTCCTCCTCACCCCCGGCGTCGAGGCCAGCAAGGCGGGTACGCTCATCTCCGGCCTCGTCGCCTTCAAGCGCCTGCATGACGACAACGCGCTGCTGGAGGACGCGATTCCGGAATTCTTCCGCCGCCGGCCGCAGCGCTATGCCGGCGTGCGCCTGCGCGACCTGTGCGGGGAGATGCACCGCTTCTTCCGCGAGGCGAATGTGAGCCGCCTGCAGGCCCAGCAGTTCTGCCCCGAGCATCTGCCGGAAATGGCCATGTCGCCCCACGACGCCGCCCGCTGCCTCGTGCGCAACGATGTGGACTATCTGCCCATCGACGCCATCTCGGGCCGCATCGCCACAACGCCCTTCGTGGTCTATCCGCCGGGCATCGCCACCATCGTGCCGGGCGAGCGCCTGACGGAACGCGCGCAGCCCATGATCGATTATCTCAGGATGTTCGAGGCGAGCTTCAACACCTTCCCCGGCTTCGAGGTTGAAATTCAGGGCGTTTACCGCGAGATCGATGCCACGGGGCGGGTGCGGCTCTATACCTATGTGGTCAGCGAATAGGATTGCGTCAGGACGCCATGGAGACAGACACCGCCATCGTCATCCGCCCCACCCGTGACGAGGATGTGGATGCGATGCTTGCCATTTACCGTCACCACATCCGCCGCGGCGTCGAGGAGGGTGTGGATGACGGCTCGCCCGAGCCGGACGATCTGAAGGACCGCCGCAAGAACCTGAAGAACCGGCGGCTGCCCCACATCGCCGCCCTCTTCAATGGCGAGGTGGTGGGCTATGCCTATGTGGTGCCGTTTCGGAAGCGTCCGGCCTATCGCTACGCGGTGAAGCACTCCATCTATGTGCATCACGACCACACGGGACGTGGCATCGGTCGCGATCTGATGCAGGGGCTGGTGGATGCCTGCGCCGCCGCAGGCTTCCGCCAGATGATCGGCTATATCGATGCGGACAACAGCGCCTCGCTCACGCTGCACGAGCGTTTCGGCTTCACCCGCGTCGGGATTCTGCCGGGCGTCGCCTATCGCTTCGGCCGCTGGGCGGACACGGTGATGGTGCAGCGGGCCATCGGCCTTGGGGCCACCACGCCGCCGCCGCCAAGCCGCTGATTTCACACACGCCGCGCCTTTCCCAAACCGCCCGAGGACGGTGGCTGGCATCCTTGACCCCTGGTGGGAATTATACAATATTCCAGCCAACGGCAGCGCTGGCACCTCCGGACCCGCTCCGGGGGTGATCGCGCCGGGCCTTCAGGCCACAAGCGCCGCTGCCGCCGTGAAAAGGTCAAACCGATCCGCCACTACAGGCGGCGCATTCCTTGAGGGAGGCTGAACCATGGCCGGCTCCGTTCCTGCGGACCACCACGCGAAATCTGAAGTGCTGGCGCTCATCGACAAGGTGTCCGACCTGATCGGCAACGACGCCTATGCCGACGCGGCGCGCGAGATTGCCGCCTTTGTGAACGGCCGTCCGGGCCTGCGCTATTTCGTGGAAGAGGCCCTGCCCTCCCGCGTGTCCGACCACGTGCTGAAGAAGACCGGCGCCCACGTGGCGTTTACCACCTACACGCTGCGCAACCCCAATTGGGCGACCGAACTCGCGCAGGCCTGCACCGATCCGGAGGCCTTCGAGCGCCTCGTGAAGGGCCTTGAGGCTGCCATCTCCACGGGCAAGAAGGCCGCGGCCTGAGCCGCAGGACCCATCCGGCCTTTATCCGATCCTGAGACGCCCCGGCCTCCGACGAAGCCGGGGCGTTCTGCTTTTCATCAGCCCGCGTGCGCGCCGGTGTGGATCACCGTGCCCACATGCTCGCCCCGCAGCGCGGCGGTGAGACGGCCGGGAACAAGACCATTGATGACCTGCACGCGCTCGATGTGGCGGGCCGTGCCCATGACCTCCGTCAGCGTGTGGTCGAACGGCAGCGGTCCGCCCGCCGCCGCCAGCGCCGAGGCGGACGTCTCGCGCACCAGCTCAGCCTTCGCGCCGTCCGGCCCCTTGGGATCGGCCGTATAGACGCCGTCCACGTCCTCCACGATGGTCAGCCCGGCCGCGCCCACCGCGTCCGCCACGAGGAACGCGCCGGTATCGGCCCGATGGGGCGGGATGCGGGAGGTGGGGAATTCGTGGTGGTGATAGGGCGGGAAGGCACTGCCCACCACCGCGCGCGTGGCCTGAAGGTGGATGGCGAGCTGGCTGGCGATGGTCGGGTGCTCCACGTAGGAGACGCCCTCCGCCGAGAGCAGCAGCGCAAGCATGTGGCCGTTCTGCCCCGCCTCGCTCGCGGCGAGCGAGGCCAGCGAGCCCACCGGCAGGCCGAGATCGAGACCCACGCTGTAGAGATGCCGCGCCCGGATGCCGGCGCCGGTGAGGATGAGCATCCGGTGCTCCGGCAGGAGGCTGCGCAGTTCGTCGACGAGCGGCAGGATCGCCTCGGCGCCGCGATCCATGATGGAGCGCCCGCCGATCTTCACGACCTGGAGCCAGGGCAGCAGGCGGATGGGGCGCTTGTCGGCCACGGGCTTCACCAGATCCCCGTCCAGCAGGGTCTGGCGGGCGAGCGGCGAGGCGACGTGCTTGATGGTGTTGGTGGTGTCGGACATGCCCGCCCCTCAGTTCGCCGTGATGATGGTGCCCACATGCTCGCCGGCGAGCGCGCGGGTGAGGTTGCCGGGCACGAGGCCGTTCACGATCTGCACCTGCCGCACATGGCGTGCGGCCTTGAGCAGGTCGAGCACGGGGAATTCGAGGATCGAATCCTGAAGCCCCTTCTCCTTCATCTCGTCCACCGAGATCTTCGGGATGAAGGTGGCGTCCTTCGCCGTCTTCGGATTGGCGGTGTAGAGGCCGTTCTCGTCCTTCACATAGATCATGGCCTTGCAGCCGAACTGCTCGGCCAGCAGGAAGCAGCCCGCGTCCGTGCGATAGGGCGGGATCACGCCTTGTGCCGCCGGGCGCATCCAGAGGCCGTAGGGCGGCATGCCGCTGAAGACCACCGCATTCACTTCCGCCAGATAGAGCGGCACGGCGGAGAGCCCGGCGCCATCCACGGCCGAGATGCCGTGCTTGGCGAGCAACTGGCCGAGCATGGCCGCATTCTGGTCCGCCACCGAGGCGCCGAGCTGGGAGAGCACGCCAGCCGGCAGATTGAGGCCGGCGGCGATGGAATAGAGGTGGCGCGCGCGGGTGCCGGCGCCGGTGCCGATGAGCATCTTGTGCGCCTTGCGGGCGGACACGATCTCATCCACCAGCGGATAGACGGCCGCGCGCCCGCGATCGATGACGCTCTGGCCGCCGATCTTGATGACGCTGGCCTCGGGGAGGATGCGGAAATCCGGCGCGGTCTCCGCCGCCGCCTGAAGCTGCGGATCGGTCAGCGACCGTTCCATGAGAAGCGCTTCGAGCTCCGCTGTGGTGTCGGCCATGATGTCCCCTTCTGTTGATGGACGACCTTATGGCTTGAACGCGGCCTTAAAAAAGGCCCCAGAGGTTGTGCCCGGAAACACCGTGGCGTCGCAGGCGCTGGCAAGCCGCAGGACAGCGCGCCCTGCGCAACGCGCCGCGCGGATCGGCCGCGCACTGCCCCAGCGGCAACGGAGCGACGGCATCAGGCCCGCTCCGCAGGTCGCCCGCGTGTGATTGGCCCCGGCCCTCGTGGAGGGCTATGAGAGGCATCCATGCCCCGCAATCCCTATCACTCCGGCCCGCAGACGTCGCATTTCGACGGCCTGCGCTTCTTCAATCCGGATCATCCGCCCACCGACCGCGCCCTGCGCGAGATCCTGCGCTGGAAGATGAAGGGCCGCGCCACGCCGTGGACGCCCGCCCCCAACCGCCCGCAGGCGATCCCCGAGGCGCGGGTGCCGGACCTCAGCGTGACCATCGTCGGCCACGCCACGGCGCTGATCCAGATCGAGGGGCTGAATATCCTGACCGACCCCGTCTGGTCGGAACGTGCGAGCCCCTTCTCCTTCGCCGGACCGAGGCGCGCCTGCCCGCCCGGCATCGCCTTCGCGCACCTGCCGCCCATCGACATCGTGCTGCTCAGCCACAACCATTACGACCACATGGATCTGGCCACGCTGCGCGCCCTCCAGACCCGCGACCGGCCGCTGATCGTGACGCCGCTCGGCAACGACGCCATCGTGCGGCGGGCGGTGCCGGACGCGCGCTTCCAGACCGGCGACTGGTGGGACGTCGTCGTGCTTGCCGGCGGGATCGAGATCACCTTCCTGCCGGCGCAGCACTGGTCCGCCCGCACGGGACGCGACCGGCGCATGGCGCTGTGGAGCGGCTTCATGGTCCGCACCGGCAGCCGCCTCGTCTATTTCGCCGGCGACACCGCTTACGGCAACGGCCGCATCTTCCGCGAGATGCGCACGCGCATGGGCCGGCCGGACATGGCGCTGATCCCCATCGGCGCCTACGAGCCGCGCTGGTTCATGAAGGCGCAGCATGCGGATGCCCGCGAGGCCGTGCAGATCATGGAGGATCTGGAGGCCGAGCAGGCGGTGGGCATCCATTGGGGCGTCTTCCGCCTGACCGACGAGGGGCGCGAGGAGCCTCCCGCGATGCTGGCGGCGAGCCTGGAGGCACGTGGCATCGCCGCAGCCCGCTTTCCGGCCGGCGAACCGGGCGCGAGCTATGGCATGGGCGGGGTTCGCCCGAACCTCGTCCTCTCCTGCACCGAATAACACCTCAGAGCGCTGATTTGGCACCGTCCTGCGGCGGATGCGCCCATGGTTGTGCACGCCCCGCAGGACGCTGGGGCAGAGCTGTTTTGAAGCCGGTGCAGCCATGCGCCGGACGCCTAGACGCGGACCGCAAAAACGCTAAGTTCTCGCCCCCGAGGATCGCCCCTCCGGGGCGAGAGACTGAAAGCCCGGCAAGACCCCATGGATGCGGGCCTTGGCGCCGGGTCTCCGATCGCTGAAGGACGCCGAGACCGTGCAAGACAGCCATTCCGATTCGCCGCAACTGTCGCTGGCCAAGGACAAGATCCGGGTGCTGCTTCTGGAAGGCGTCAATGACAGCGCCGTCCAGATCATGACGGACGCCGGCTATACCAACGTCACCCGCCTGACCAAGGCGCTCGACGGCGAGGCGCTCAAGGAAGCCGTGAAGGGCGTCCACATCCTCGGCATCCGCTCGCGCACCCATATCACCGCCGAGGTCCTGGAAGCCGCCGACCGCCTGATCGCCGTGGGCTGCTTCAGCGTTGGCACCAATCAGGTGGACCTCGACGCCTGCCGCGTGCACGGCATTCCCGTTTTCAACGCGCCCTTCTCCAACACCCGCAGCGTGGCGGAACTCGTCATCGGCGAGATCGTGATGCTGCTGCGCCGCATCCCGGCCCGCTCGGTGGCCGCCCATGACGGCCGCTGGGACAAGTCGGCCCATGACAGCCACGAGGTGCGCGGCAAGACCCTCGGCATCGTCGGCTACGGCAACATCGGTTCGCAGCTCTCGAACCTCGCCGAAGCCATGGGCATGAAGGTGATCTTCTACGACGTCACCGACAAGCTGCGCCACGGCAACACTGAATCCGTCGGCTCGCTGCAGGACCTCCTCGGCCAGAGCGACGTGGTGAGCCTGCACGTGCCCGAGACGCCGTCCACCCACGGCCTCATCGGCGCCGCCGAGATCGCCGCCATGAAGGCCGGCGCCTATCTCATCAACAACAGCCGCGGCACCGTGGTGGACCTCGACGCGCTCGCCGCCGCCCTCAAGAGCGGCCATCTGCGCGGCGCGGCCGTGGACGTGTTCCCGAAGGAGCCCGGCTCCAATGGCGAGCGCTTCGTGACCCCGCTCCAGGGCCTCGACAACGTGATCCTCACCCCGCACATCGGCGGCTCGACCGAAGAGGCGCAGGAGCGCATCGGCTCTGAAGTGGCGCGCAAGCTTGTCGATTACAGCGACAGCGGCTCCACCATGGGCGCGGTGAACTTCCCGCAGGTGCAGCTGCCGGCCCGTCCGCAGGGCACGCGCTTCATCCAGGTCCAGCGCAACCTGCCCGGCATGCTCGGCCGCCTCAACGAGGTACTGGCCCGCCACTCGGTCAACATCGCCGGCCAGTATTACGAGACCTATGCCGACGTCGGCTATGTGGTGCTCGATGCCGATGCCTCGCAGGCGGACAGCCAGCGCGTGCTGGAGGACATCCGCGCCATCGACGGCACCATCCGCGCCCGCCTGCTCTACGAATACAAGATCTGAGCCGCGCCCTCATCTTTACAGCCGTTCCAGAAGGCCGCCGCGCATCCACGCGGCGGCCTTCTCCCGTATGAGAGCGTGGCAAAAGGCGGCGGCGGGGCGAGGGGCGTCTCCCCCTCCTCCTTCGTTGATCTGGTCCGCCGCTTGCGCCATGGTGCCGCCGGGAGAGCCGCCCCGCGCGGCGGATGCATCGCAGGTGGATAGATGGCAGAGCCGCACGATACGGCGCACGAGCACTCCAAGACCACGGCGCACATGTGCGATCCGGACGAGATCATCCCGCGCGACCTGCGCTTCGACATCATGGGCAATGCCCAGAAGCACTGGCTCGACGATGACATCATCAAGACCATCCTCATCGATGGCCTCTCCATCTTCCTGCCCGAGGGCGAGCGCTTCTTCATCCGCTCGCTGAAGCACTACGGCCCCAAGCTGGCCGACAAGGAACTCGCCGCCGAGATCAACGGCTATGCGGTGCAGGAGGCGTTCCACACCCGCGAGCACGAGGAATACAACCGGGCCATGAAGAAGCTCGGCTATGACGTGGATGCCATGGAGAAGCCCATCCGCATGGGCTTCGAGATCGTGACCAACCCGCTGCACCGCCTCTCGCTGACCTGCGCCATCGAGCACATGACGGCGACGCTCTCCACGCTGACGCTTCGCCATCCCGACCTGCTGGACAATGCCGCCCCCGCCTACCGGCGGCTGTGGATGTGGCACGCGCTGGAGGAACTGGAGCACAAGGCGGTCGCCCTCGACGTGCTGAACGCCGCCACGCCCAACATGAGCCGCTGGCAGCGCTATCTGGTGCGGGTGCTGGGGATGAACGGAACGCTCTTCCCCTTCCTCGCCCTCTTCCTGCGCAACGTGCCCATCTATGCCCGCAACGACGGCGTGAAGACGGGCTTCCGCTTCTGGATGCGCTTCTTCTGGATCACCATGGTCGCGCCCGGCTATTGGCGGCGCTGCCTGCCGAACGTGCTGCGCTACTATCTGCCGGGCTTCGACCCCCGCAACAGCGACGACGCCGAACTGATGCGCAAGGGCCGCGACTGGCTCGCCAAGGACATGCCGCCTCCGCGCGCGGCCAACGCCGCCGTTTGAGGCTCCCATGACCAGCCGTCTCTTCAACCAGATGCTCGAGGGCATCGACCGCGGCGCCTTTCCGCGCACCCGCAAGTGGGCGTGGCGCGGGGTCTACAACATGCTCTCGCGCTTCTGGCGCGACGACGACTGGCGCTTCATGAACTACGGCTATGTGCCGGAGGGCGTGGCCTTCCCGCTGGAGGCGGCCGACGAACCCGAGCGGGCCTTCATCGGCCTCTATGCGCAGGCTGTGGACGGCCTGCCGGTGGCTGGGGCGCGGGTGCTGGAGATCGGTTCGGGACGTGGCGGCGGCGCCCGCTATGTGGCGCGCTATCACGCGCCCGCTTCGGTGACCGGGCTCGACTATTCGCCCGAGACCGTGCGCCTCGCCCGCAAGCTCAATGCCGACACGCCGAACCTCTCCTTCGAGCAGGGCGATGCGGAACACCTGCCTTTCCCCGATGCCAGCTTCGACATCGCGGTGAACATCGAATCCTCCCACTGCTATGCCAACATGCCCGCCTTCGTAGGCGAGGTGGCGCGGGTGCTGAAGCCGGGTGGCTGGTTCACCTTCGCCGACATGCGCGGACGCGCGGCCATGACCGAGCTCGACCGCCAGATGGCGGTGCCGGGCCTCGATCTCGTGTCCGAGCGCAACATCTCTCCCCGCGTCGTCGCGGCATTGGACGCGGCCGATGCCCGCAAGCAGGCCCGCATCGGCAAGGCGCTCCTGATGAAGCGCTTCATGTCCGAATTCGCCGGAGCCAAGGGCTCCATGCTCTACAAGGGCCTGTCACGGGGCGAGGTGATCTACGTCGCCCGCCGCTATCGCAAGGCGGGCTGAGGCCTCGCGCTTCCTCGCATCTGCGGCCAAGCCTTCGGTAGCCGGCTGGCGGCGCTGCGGCCCGGCCCAGTTCCGCTCGGGAATTTGACCAGGGATTGGACGCGTCTGCACTGGACATCACGGCTGCGCTCACGTCTGCTTCCGGACCTCAGATCCAGTGAGGACAAACGGGGCTGGCATGATGTTTTCGACCATTCGCACGCGCGCGCTGCGGGCAGGAGCCGCGATGCTGTTCGCGACGGTGCTGGCTGCCATCGCGAGCCTTTGCGCTTCACCTGCGGTCCTGGCAGCGGATTATCCCGCACCGAAGGAAGGAACCTTCGTGGCGCGCAATTTCCGCTTTCATACCGGCGATGTCCTGCCCGAGCTCAAGGTCGGCTACGTCACCATCGGCGATCCCTCGGGCGAGCCGGTCCTGATCCTGCACGGCACCACCGCCTCCTCGGCCAGCATGTTGACACCGGAATTCGCGGGTGCGCTGTTCGGGCCGGACCAGCCGCTGGATGCGCGCCGCTACTTCATCATCATCCCGGACTCCATCGGGGTGGGCCGCTCCTCCAAGCCCTCCGACGGTCTCAAGGGCACCTTCCCCCGTTACAATTACGCCGACATGGTCGACGCCCAATACCGGCTGGTGACGGAAGGGCTGGGGCTGCGGCACCTGCGTCTCGTGCTCGGCTATTCCATGGGCGGCATGCACGCCTGGCTCTGGGGCACGCAGCATCCGGACTTCACCGACGCGATCGTCCCCATGGCCGCCCAGCCCGCGCCCATGTCCGGTCGCAACTGGATGATGCGGCGGATGGTGATCGACGCGGTTCGCAACGATCCGGCCTGGAACAACGGCAATTATACCGAACAGCCGCAGGCCTTCCGCATCGCCAACGTCTTCTTTGGCATCGCCACCACCGGCGGCACCCTCGCTCTGCAGGCCGCGGGTCCCGATCGCACCGCGGCGGACAAGGTGGTGGACAGCCGGCTTGCGGCGCTGACCAAGATGGACGCCAATGACTACCTCTATCAATGGGATGCCTCGGCCGACTACGACCCTTCCGCCGATCTCGGCCGCATCTCGGCGCCGGTCCTCGCCATCAGTTCGGCCGACGACGAGCGCAACCCGCCCGAGACCGGCATCATGGAAGCGGGCCTGAAGCGCGTGCCGCAGGCCCGTCTCGTGCTCATCCCCACCAGCCCCGCGACGCGCGGCCATGGCACCACGGTCATCGCGCGCCTGTGGAGCGACGACCTGCGGGCCTTCCTCGCGAGCGTACCGAAGCGCCCGCAATAGGCCTGGAGGCGCAGCACCTCAGGCGGCGCTGCGTTCCGCCAGGGCGGGCAGGAGCCGGGCCTCCAGCGCTGCCAGCGTGACCGGCCCGGCAATGCCGTCCGTCTTCAGGTCGTTCTTCGACTGGAAGTCACGGACGGCCTCTTCCGTCTTCGGGCCATAGCGTCCGTCCGCGGTGAGACGATAGCCGAGACGATTGAGCTTGGACTGGAGATCGGACACGGAAAATTCCGGCGCTGCGGCTTCCCACGGTGCCCCGGTCCCGAGCACCGCCCAGATCCTGTTCAGCCACGCGACACGCTCGGCATAGCCATTGTAGCCGCCGTTGATCGTGCGGGTGAGCTGGCGGACATTCCCCTGGTCCGCGAGCAGGTTGCAGGCCCCGCGCGTCCATTCCGCCAGCGCCGGCTTCAGCGCATGCTCGGGATGGATCACCTGGGTCGGGTCCTCCTCGAAGAGGTCGCCCACGCCGGAAAGCCGGCCCATCTCGCGGTGCTGGCCGCGCCCCGTCGTCTGAAGCAGGCCGTTGCCCCGGTAGGCCCAGCCATCGCCCGGCTGGGTATTGCCCAGTTGCCGCGCCATGGACGGATTGCCAAGCCCATAGACACGCTCGAACAGGGCAACC
This sequence comes from Azorhizobium caulinodans ORS 571, assembly GCF_000010525.1. Taxonomy (GTDB): domain Bacteria; phylum Pseudomonadota; class Alphaproteobacteria; order Rhizobiales; family Xanthobacteraceae; genus Azorhizobium; species Azorhizobium caulinodans. The sequence goes on from NC_009937.1 coordinate 3,463,170, forward strand.
CCATTGCCGGCGAGTTGCCGAGCCTCGATGGGCGTCACTGCCGCGCTGTGATGGCCGATGCCGAAAATCTGCTCGATGCGCGGCGCGGTATAGGAGCCGCTCTCGCGGACGATCGTCAGCCCGCCGGTCTCATGCAGTACCTGCGCCAGAAGGTGCGCCAGCCGGAGCGGCGTGTTGACCTGTGCCGCGAGCAAGGCGGCGTCGCCCTGCGCAAATGCGGCGACATACTCCGGCTTGGCGTGAGGGGCGACCTTCCCAATGACCTGAACAGCCCGCATGTGACGCTCCAGTGGTCAATGCACTTGAGTTTAAATTTCCAAAGTATTCGACGCACATGGGAACTCCGGAGCAAGGCTCCCGCGCACCGGACTACTGCCGGCCAGCCATACTCCCGCTCGCATGCGGCGGGCGGCGGGCATAGCCCCGCGAGCAATTGGCCTGCATGTCCTGCTCAAGCATCACATAGGCGATGAGAAGGGCGCGGATCGTGCCGCGCATGTCGCCGTGGCACGCCTCGATCGCAGCATCGACGTCGAGGTCGGAAATGTCGAGGGTGTCGGATGCCTCCGGAACGCGCACCAGGTTCATGGGTCTCATCTCCAGCGAACTGCGATGAGGGAATCATGCCATAAGAACAAAACAGGAACAAGCCTCATGACGGCGCCTATGCGCGATGGCTCTCGACCAGCCTGAGCAGGGCGGCGAGCGGGCCTTCGGGCACCTCGTCGCGATAGGCGAGGCTCAGGGGCGCAAACAGGCGGATCGGCGGCGCCAGACGGCGATAGACGATGCCGTTCGTCTCCAGCCGCGCCATGGAGGCCGGCACGATCGAGAGGCCCAGCCCCGCCGCCACGAGGCTCAGGGTCGAAGCGAGGCGCGGCGCCTCCTGCCCCACCCGCGGGCTGAACCCGGCCTGCTGGCAGGCGGCGATGATGCTGTCATAGAGGCCCGGCCCCGAGGGGCGCCGATAGAGGATGAAGGTGTCCTCCTCCAATGCGGCGAGTTCCAGCGCCCGACGGCGGAGGGCGGGTGCCGCGAGACGGTGATGGTCGGGCAGCGCCACGAGCATCTCTTCATCCAGCACATGGGCGATGACGAGGCCGTCCGGCCGCGCCACCGGCGCACGGACGAAGGCGGCATCGAGACGCCCGTCCCGCAGCGCCGCGATGAGTTCCAGCGTGCTTGCCTCTTCCAGCGAAAGGGAGAGGGTGGGCGCCGCCTCGCGCATGGAGCGCACCAGCGCCGCGACGAGGGCGTGGAAGGCGGCGGACGACGTGAAGCCGAGCGCAAGGCGCCCCTCCTCGCCTCGCGCGGTGCGGCGTGCGGCATCGAGCGCGCGGTCCACATCGGCGAGGATCAGCCGCGCCTTCTCCACCAGCACCAGTCCGGCGGCGGTGGGCTCCACGCCCCGGGGCAGCCGGCGGAACAGAGGCGTCCCGACCATGCCCTCCAGCGCCTTGATCTGCTGGCTGAGCGGCGGCTGCTGGATGCCGAGCCGGGCGGCCGCGCGGGTCATGTGCCCCTCCTCTGCGACGGCCAGGAGATAGCGCAGGTGCCGCAGTTCGATCATTCCATATCCTATAAATATGCTGCAGGCCTCTTCCATATATTAGACAGCGCCGTGAAACGGGACTAGAGCCCAACCACGAACCACAGCACAGCGGGCGCCCACGCGCCCCGCCGGAAGATCCAGCCGCAGGGGATACGCGCCATGGACACCCGCCCCACCCCGCCACTGGCGGAAACCGCGCCGCCGCCGTCGGTCGGCGCGCTCTTCTTCGGCTTCCTGAAGCTCGGCCTCATGGGCTTCGGCGGTGTGCTCCCCTTCGCCCGCCGAATGATGGTGGAGGACCGGCGCTGGCTGACGCCGGCCGAATTCACCGATCTGCTCGGCCTGTGCCAGTTCCTGCCCGGCGGCAACATCATCAACATGTCGGTGGCCATCGGCCTGAAGTTCCGCGGCGTGGCCGGGGCGTTCGCCGCCCTCATCGGCCTCATTGCCATGCCCACGCTGATCGTCATCGGCCTCGGCGCGCTCTATGACCGCTATCAGGACGATGCGGTGGTGCACCACCTCTTTGCCGGGCTCGCCGCCGGGGCGGCCGGCCTCCTCATCGCCACGGCCGTCAAGATCGCGGCGCCGCTGCGCACCAATCCGGCCGGCATCGCAATTGCGCTGGCCGGCTTCCTTTTCGTCGCCGTGCTCCGCCTGCCGTTGCTCGTGACGCTCGGCACGCTCGCGCCCCTGAGCATCCTGATGGCCTGGAGGCGCGCGTCATGACGCCGATACTACTCTCATTGTTCGTCATCTTCGCCGAGCTCTCGGTGCTGGCCTTCGGCGGCGGCAACACCATCCTGCCGGAAATGCAGCGGCAGATGGTGGACGTGCATCACTGGATGACCGCCCAGCAGTTCAGCGCCATGTTCGCGCTCGCGCAGGCGGCACCCGGCCCCAACATGATGATCGTCCCGATGATCGGCTGGCGGCTGGCGGGTCTGCCGGGTGTCCTCGTCACATCGCTGGCGAAGTTCGGCCCCTCCTCGCTCATCACCGCCTTCGCGCTTCACCTGTGGGAGCGCTTCAAGGACCGGCCCTGGCGGCGCCACATCCAGCAGGGCCTTGTTCCGGTAACGGTGGGGCTCGTCGCCGCCAGCGCCGCGCTCATCACCGAAGCGTCAGTCCAGAACCTCACCCTCGCGCTGATCGCCGGAGCCTCGGCGCTCGCCGTGCTCAAGACGCGGGCCCATCCGCTGGCGGTTCTGGCGGCCGGCGCCGCCATCGGCCTCACCGGCTTCGGCCAAGGCTGAGGTTGCCGCGCTCCCTCGGCTGGAGCTTGGCCGGGCCACTTTTGTGAATTTTTCGTGGCCGCCGGTGCGGTGGCCGGGAACCTTATGGTGGAGAAGAAGTTAACGATACGAACGCTCGCAGGCACCCGGGAACGGCATCTCCGTCCCACCGCCTGTCGATCCGGGGAAGGCCCCGGCAGCGCTCAGGTTGGATCTCATGCACGGCCGGGGTTCCCCGCCGCAGATCGGAGCTGAAACCATGGGCTCGTTTTCGTACCCCTCCACCCGCACCTCCCGTATCCTCATCGGCTCGCGCGAACGCGAGGTGGCGTCCCTCGACGAGGCGCTCGGCTTCATCCGCGAGTGTGACGGTGACGATCTGGCGGAACTGCTGGCGGGCCAGGCCCAGGCGTCGGGCATGAGCGGCAAGGCGTCCCTCAGCGCGCTCAAGGGCCGTCTTGAGGCCTTCCGCAGCGTGCTTGCGGACGACGGCCTGCGGGCCTGACGCAACCGCGGCAACAAATTGTTCTTCATGAAGCAACAATTCGTCGATCGGAGCGTTGTCTGGTCATGACTGTGCATATCGGAACTCTCGGGGAGATCCCCACCACGGCGCTCAAGGCGCCGAGCCCGCACCGCCGGGCTCCCAACTGGGGCGCCTTTCTCGCGCGTCCCATCCCTCTCGCGGACGGCGAGCGGGTGCTGGAGCGGCTGTGGGACGCAGCCGACGTTCTTCACGCCGAGGCCGGCGAAAGCCCGGATGCCGCCGAGAAGGCGCTGATCGCGGCGGCCCAGAGCGGCGAGCGCGGCGACATCTCGGATGCCACCGACAGCCTTGAAATCTACCTCCGGCGCCGCGCGCTCATCTGATCGCGCCGCCTGCCGCTCCGGGTCGTACCCCGGGCGGCGGACGACGGATGGCCTCACGGCTGGAAGGTGAGAAACAGGAACGCCGCGAAGATGACGAGATGGGTGAAGCCGTAGAGGATGTTCGTCCTCCCGCTGCCCAGCGTCAGCGAACTCACGAGCAGCGTCGTCGCCATGAGCACGGTGTCGCGCGGCGTAAGCCCGAGCACGAGCGGCTTGTTCAGCGCCAGCGACACGACTGCGACCGCCGGAAACGTCATGCCGATGGTGGCGAGAGACGAGCCCAGCGCCAGATTGAGCGACTTCTGCAACTGATCGCGCCGCGCCGCCTGGAAGGCTGGAATGGATTCCGGCAGCAGGATCAGGATGGCGACGATGAGGCCAGTCACCGCCGGCGGTGACCCCACCGCCTCGCGCCCCGCCTCCACCACGATGGCAAACTTCTTCGACAGCAGCACGATCGCCGTGAGGGCGGCAAACAGCAGGCCCGCGCTCAACAGCGCCCGCGCGGTGGGAATGGCATGCTCGACCGCCACCACGCTGCCGTTGCTGCTGACAAAATAGTCGCGGTGACGAACCATCTGGATGTACAGGAAGACGCCATAGAGGATCAGCGTCAGCACGCTGAAGAAGGCAAGCTGGCTGCTGGAATAGAATGGCCCCGGCGTGCCCTGCGTATAGTTCGGCAGCACCAGCGTCAGTGTCACCAGAACGATGAGCACCGTGAGATAGGCACCGGCGCCCGTGGTCTCATAGACCTGCTCCTTGAAGCGCAGGCCGCCTCCCAGAATGCAGATGCCCGTGAGGCCGGTGCATACGGTCATCACCACCGAGAACACCGTATCGCGCGCCAGCTCCGGGCTGCCGCCGTCGTCGGAGAGCATCACCGAGGCGATCAGCGCCACCTCGATGATGGTGACCGCGGCGGTGAGCACCAGCGTGCCGAACGGCTCGCCGGTCGCATGACCGATCACCTCAGCATGATACACCGCCGCGAAGATCGCCCCGAAGATCACGGGAATGAGGACGATGGCGAGCAGGATGCCGCTCGTGCTGCCGGTGAAGCCCTCATCGAAGCCGAGCCCCGTGGCGAGCCCGAAATAGCCGAGCGCGACGATGGGATAGAGCCAGGCGGACTTGGGCATGGGCCCGGAAACATCGGCGGCCATTTCTTCTCCTTTGGAAACGTGCGTCCCATAGGGCACGAACGGCGCATGTCCGCAATGGACAGGAGGCACCGGCGTGCACGCGCGCCGAGCGCGCGCACGCGATGTGGCACCGGCTATTTCGCCTTGGCGAGCACCTGGGCGAAATCAGAATCCAGTCGCGCCAGCGCCGTATCGATGGCCTGCCGGTGCTCGGAGATCCAGCGCTGCTGGGCGGCGAGGTTCTGGTCCGTCTCCGCCAGCATCCGCTTCATCTCCGCCGGCTGCGGGCCGCCGCTGGTCGCGCGGTTGCGCAAGATGGCCACCGGATCGAGCGCGGCCCGGAACTGGGCCTCGCTCATCGGAAGTTCACCGACTGGCAGCTTCATCTCCGCCAGCGTCTCGCGATAGATGCGCTGGGCCTCGGCATAGGGAAAGTCCGAGGGCCGGATGTCGTGGGCCTTGGCATAGCCCACCACCTCGGAGGCGAAATGATGCCCGACGCGGAAGGGCAGCTTGTAGGTCCGCATCAGTTCATCGGCAATTTCCTGCGAGGCCGTCCAGTCGCTGTTCAGTTCCTCCAGCGCCCGGTCGCGGTCGATCACCAGCGCCTTCAGGATGCGGTCGAGGTTGCGCAGGGTTGCCACCGTACGGGTGATTACCTCTGCATTGTCGCGCACGCTCTTGGGGTCGTTCATGCCCGGCGGGATGTTGTGGGCGGCGATGGCCCGGCCCATGGCGAGCGTCAGCACCATGGAGGCCTGTCCGCGCGTGTCGTTCAGGAGCCCCGGATTGCGCTTCTGGGGCATGGCGCTCGACACATAGGTGTTACCATCCCCCTCCCGCAGCAGGATCCACGGGCGCGGCTGCGCATATTGCACCATCACGTCCTGGATGAAGGCGCCGGTGTGCAGGGCGATGGAGGTCGCCACCGCGCCGATCTCCACCGGCATTTCGGCGGCGGAGATCTGGGCGGCGTCATAGGCATTGTCCACCTTGGCCGGAAAGCCGAGATAGGCCGCCATGCGGTCGCGGTCGAGCGGCCAGCTCGTGCCGTTCAGCACCGTCGTTCCCATGGGTGAGCGGTCGAGCCGCGCATAGGCCTGGCGCAGACGCTCGGCATCGCGCTCGAAGCCGGCCACGAAGCCGAGCAGATAATGACCATAGCTGTTGGGCTGGGCAGCGACGCCATTGGTGTAATTAGGGACGATCGTGTCCTGCTGCGCCTCCGCCACCGCCCGCAGGGTGGCGGTGGTCGTGCGCAACTGCTCCGCCAGAGCGAGAAGTTCGTCCCGCATCACGGCGGCGCGGACGGTCGAGAGCATGTCCTGGCTGGAGCGGCCCGCATGCAGGAGCGTCGCCTCGACGCCCGCCGCCTCGATGAGCAGCGGCTCGAAGGTGATGACCAGAGTCGGCCGCTTGGCGCCGGGCCTCGCGCCGTCCTTCAGCACCTTGTCGAGCCCCTGCGCGATGCGCGGCGCCAGCGCCGGATCCAGCAGCCCCTGGCTGGAATTGATGACCAGCGAGGCCTTGTTGATCTCCCCGAGCCAATAGAACTCGTCGCGCCGCGCCTCCGACTGCGCCTGCGCGGTGCCGGTGGACAGGGTGAGGGCACTCATCATCACGGCTCCCGCGACCTTTGCCGCCATCCGCATGGCTTATCCTCCCGTTTGTTGGCCGGAGCATAGCGAGCGATCGGCGGGCGAGAAACGTCCGCATTCGCGCTCTCGTTGCGGAAGGGCAGACCTTCCCTCACCCCATGATCGCCGCGCCGGGGCGGCGGAGGGCGGGGTCGAAGGGGTTGAGGCGGGCGCCGATCTCGGCGGCTTCGCGCTTCAGGAGGTCGGCGATGACCTTGTTGCGCTCGGGGGTCATGCGGTCGGTGGTGCTGCCGACGCTGAGCGCCGCCACCGCATCCCCGTCCCGCCCGAGGATGGGCACGCCGAGCCCGGCCATGCCGGGAATGAGGCCCGCCGCGCCGTCCGCATAGCCGAGGTCCCGCACGCGGGCGATCTCGGCCCGCAGGAAGCCCTCGTCGAAAGCCGAAAGGGCGCGCATGCGGGGGAGGTTGTAGCGGATCACCTCGTCCTGCTCGCGGTCCGGCAGGAAGGCGAGGATGGCCATGGCAGCCTGCCCCACGCCGAGCATCACCGTGCCGCCCACGTCGCCGGTGAAGGTGCGGATGGGCAGCGGGCCGGCGGAGCGGTCCACGCACACCGCGTCGAACCCGTTGCGCACCATGAGGAAGACGGTCTCCCCCAGCGCCGCCGTCAGGCGCAGCAGCGCCGGCCGGCCGATGTCGCGCAGGTTGAGGGGGCTGCCGGCCTTGGCGGCCAATACGAACAGTTCGAGGCCCAACCGATAGTGCTTGGTGCGCGGATCGTGCTCCACCATGCCCTCGGCCATCAGCCCATGCAGCAGGCGATGGGTGGTCGGGCGCGGCAGATCGACCGCCGCAGCCAGATCCTTGAGCCGCATGCCCTGCCGTTCGCCCCGCGAAAGCGCTCTCAGAAGGGCGAAGATGCGCCCGGTCGCCGATGTACTATCAGCCATATTCCGCCAAATGAAACTCATATCATTCAATGAAGCATAAAATTTCACTGAATGAAACTGGACTGGAAACGTGCACATTGAATGGAATTTTTACGCTTGCGAGGCAAGCCATGCAGGGGGAGGCTGAAGCCATAGACACGGTAATTTTGGGATCCGGTCATGGCTCGCTGGCGCGTCGGTGTGGATTCGGGCGGAACGTTCACGGACATCTGCCTGTTCGACGAGGACGAGGGACGGGTGGAGGTCTGGAAGGTCTCTTCCACCCCTGATGACCCCTCCCGCGGCATTGCTGAAGGTGTCGAGCAGGGCATGCGCCGCGTCGCGCCTGAGAATGGCGACAAGCCGGCCTCCTCCGTCGCCTATTTCGGCCACGGCACGACGGTTGCCACCAATGCGCTGATCCAGCACCGGGGCGTCGCCACGGGCCTCGTCACCACGGACGGTTTCCGCGACCTGCTCGAGATCGGCCGCCAGAAGCGCCCCGATCTCTATGACCTCACCGCCGACAAGCCGCCGACCCTGGTGCCGCGCGCCCTGCGCATGGCAGTGGGCGAGCGGGTGCGCCATGACGGCTCCATCGACCTGCCGCTTGATGAGCCGGCGGTGCGCGAAGCCGCCAAGGCGCTGAAGAAGGCCGGCGTGAAGGCCATCGCCGTCTCCTTCCTCTATGGCTTCGTCCGCCCCGAGCACGAGGCCCGCGCGGTGGAGATCATCCGCGAGGAATATCCGGAGGCCTTCGTCTGCTCCGGCCACGAGATCGCCCCCGAATTCCGCGAGTTCGAGCGCCTCTCCACCGTGGTGCTGAACGCCTATCTCGGCCCGGTGATGAAGTCCTATATCGAGCGCCTCTCCCCGCGCCTCGAGGCGCTGGGCATGGAGGCGACGCCGCACCTCACCCAGTCCAACGGCGGCGTCATCGGCTTCTCCACCGCCGCCGCCATGCCGGTGCGCACCATCCTCTCCGGCCCTTCCACCGGCGTCGTCGCGGCGCAGGCGGTGGGCGAACTGGCGGGCTTCCCCGACATCATCACCTTCGACATGGGCGGCACGTCCACGGACGTCGCTCTGTTGAAGGGCGGCGTGTGCAAGCTCACCTCGGAAGCCAATGTCCATGGCTATCCGCTGAAGGCCCCCATGCTGGACATCCACACGGTGGGCGCCGGCGGCGGCTCCATTGCCTATGTGGACTCCGGCGGCCTCTTGAAGGTCGGCCCGCGCTCGTGCGGCGCCTTCCCCGGCCCGGTCTGCTACGACAAGGGCAATGAGGAGCCCGCCACCACCGACGCAAACGTGGTGCTCCAGACGCTGAACCCCACCCACCTGCTCGCCGGCCGCATGCCGGTGCGCCAGGATCTCGCCAAGGCCGCCATCGGCCGCCTCGCCGACAAGCTCGGCCTCGGCGTCATGGAGACGGCGCAGGGCATCCTCTCCGTCGTCACCGCCAACATGGCCAAAGCGATCCGCGTCATCTCCGTGCAGCGCGGCCACGATCCGCGCGACTATACGCTGATGGCCTTCGGCGGCGCCGGCCCTCTGCACGCCGCCCGGCTCGCCAAGGAGCTGGACATGCGCCGCGTGCTGGTGCCCCGAAATCCCGGCATCCTGTGCGCCATGGGCCTGCTGCTGACCGACCTGCGCGCGGATTTCGCGGCCACGAAGCTGCTGCCGCTCGCGGCCTCCTCCCTCGCCCCGGTGAGCGAAGCCTTCGCCACCCTCAGCGCACGGGCGCAGGCCTGGTTCGACCATGAGGAGATCACCGCCGCGGCGCGGCAGATGCACCGCACGGTGGACATGCGCTATGCGGGGCAGAATTACGAACTGTCCGTCGCCTTGCCGGAAGGCGCCGTCACCGAGACCACGCTGGAGCATCTGGCGGAAGCCTTCGAGGAAGCCCACCGCCAGCGCTACGGCTTCATCGCGGCAGGCGAAGCGGTGCAGATCGTCACCCTGCGCGTCGAGGCCGTCGGCCTCGTGAGGAAGGCGACGCTCAAGGCCTACCCGCTGGAGGGGCCGGACGCCTCCGCCGCCATCATCGGCAAGCGGCCGGTGTGGTTCCCCGAGGCGGGCGACTACGTGCCAACCCCCATCTATGACCGGGAGGCGCTCAAAGCGGGCAACCGCTTCGCCGGCCCCGCCATCGTCGAGCAGATGGACACCACCACCGTCGTCCCGCCGGGCATGACCGCCCGCGTGGACGCCTATCACAACCTCATCCTCGAGGTGGCGGCATGACCCTGAAGCCCTCTCTCGCGCCCTCCGCCGCGCCGGCCCTTGATCCGATCACCGTCGAGGTGATCGGGGCCGCCCTCTCCTCCATCGTGGAAGAGACCGGCGAGGCGCTGATCCGCGCCTCCTATTCCACCAACATCAAGGAGCGGCGTGACTGCTCCACGGCGCTGTTCGACGCCGCCGGCAACACGCTCTGCCAGGCCGAGCACATCCCCATCCATCTCGGCAGCTTCATCGGCATCGTGCCGCATATCCTGAAGCTGCACCCCACCTCCGAGATGAAGCCGGGCGACGTGTTCGTGGGCAACGACGCCTATGCGGGCGGCGGCACCCATCTGCCGGACATCGTGCTGGCCGAGCCCATCTTCATCGACGGTGCCATCGCCGCCTGGACGGTGAACCTCGCCCACCATTCGGACTTCGCTGACCGCGGCCACGCCCACATCTATCAGGAAGGCCTGCGCATCCCGCCCGTACGGCTCTATCGCGCCGGCGAGCTGAACAAGGATGTGCAGGATCTCATCCTGCTCAACTGCCAGGTGCCGCATGAGCGCCTGTCGGACCTGCGCGCCCAGATGGCGGCCAACCGCGTCGGCGTGCAGCGCTTCCAGGCACTCTGCGCCAAGTATGGCACGCAGGTGGTTCTGGCGGCGGGCGATGCCCTCATGGACTATGCCGAACGCCGCATGCGCGCCGGCATAGCCGCCATTCCGGACGGCACCTACCGCTTCGCGGACGTGTTCGACAATCCGGAGATTGACACCACCCTGCCGCTCAGCGTCGAGGTCACCGTCAAGGGCGATGCCATGACGCTGCATTTCGATGCGCCGGACCAGCTCCGCGCCGGCATCAACATGACCCACACCGCACTGCAGGCGACCGCCTATTATGTGGTGAAGTCGGTGGTGGACCCCACGATCCTGCCCAACGCAGGCCTCGCCCGCCCGCTCACCGTCACCGCCCGGCAGGGCAGCGTGGTGAGCTGCGTGCATCCGGCCGCGGTGAACGGCCGCGTGCAGACCTGCCAGCGCGTGTCCGACCTCATCCTCGGCGCCCTCGCCCAGGCGGTGCCGCACAAGGTGACGGCCTGCTCCAACAGTGCCTGCACGGTGGCCACCTTCATCGGCCAGCGCAAGGACACCGGCGCCATCTGGGTCTACCTCGAGACCATGGGCGGCGGCGGCGGCGCGCGCCATGACAAGGACGGCCTCGACGGCGTGCATGTCCATGTCACCAACACCTCCAATCTGCCCATCGAGGCGCTGGAGACCGAATATCCGCTCACCCTGCTGCGCTACGAGCTGGTGGACGGCTCCGGCGGCGTCGGGCGCTATCGCGGCGGCCTCGGCCTCCGGCGCGTCTATCGGGCAGACGAGGACTGCCGCGTGCGCGTGGACGTCTCGCGCATTCATTCCCGCAGCTGGGGGCTCGATGGCGGCGGCGCGGGCGGCAATGGCGGCGTGGAATGCGGCCCCGGCGTGCTGCGCGAGCGCGATGCCCTGACCCTCAAGGCCGGCCAGTGGTTCGCGGTGGTGAGCCCCGGCGCCGGCGGCTATGGCGCCCCCGCCGAGCGCGACCGCGCGGCAGTGACCCGCGACATCGAGGAAGGCGTCATCGACCTTCCGACGGCCCGCGAGATCTACGGCTACTGAGCCTCTCCGGCGGCCTCTTTGCCGGCCGCCGCTTCCTTCAAGGCCGCGCGCCCGAGAGGCGCGCCGCATCTTCACGCCGACGCCTTTTCTGTCCCATTCCGGGCCGGGCGCCGTTGCCGCCCCCGCCCGCTTTCGCGGAGACGATGGACATGGCCGACCTGACCCGACGCTCAGTTCTCACCGGCGCCGCAGCGGCGGCCATGGTGCCGCTGCTGCGCATTCCCGGCGCCAAGGCGCGCACGCCCGGCATTCTGACCTTCGGCATCTCCTCCTTCCCGCCCAGCGTCCAGCCCTGGGCCAATGCCGGCACCGCTTCCGCCACGGTGAAGCTCGCACTCTATCGCGGCCTCACCTCCTATGGGCCGGACGGCAAGCTGCGTGGCGAGCTGGCGGAAAGCTGGGCGCCGGAAGGCAAGAATGTCTGGGTGTTCAAGCTGCGCGACGCCACCTTCTCCAACGGCGACAAGGTCACGTCGGCGGATGTGAAGTGGACCATCGAGCAGGTGGCCGGCGAGAAATCCACCGCCTTCCTGCGCAACGAGATGCAGGGCGTGGAGAAGATCGAGACGCCCGACGACAAGACCGTCCGCCTCACCATGAAGCAGCCCTCGGCGACGCTGCCGCTGCTGATGGCGAGCTACCACATGCCCATCATGTCGAAGGCTTCCACCGCCTCGCAGCAGATCGGCGCCGGCCCGTTCATCCTCAAGGATGCCGAGCGCGGCGTCTCCATGGATCTGGAAGCCAATCCCAAATACTACCGGCCCGGCCTGCCCAAGCTGAAAGGCATCCGCGTCATGGTCTATGCGGATGAGAACCTGCGCGTCGCAGCGCTCCAGAGCGGCGACGTGGACCTCATCGAATATGTGCCGTGGCAGGCCATGACCAGCATCGAGCAGAATGCGCAGCTGAAGCTCGATGCCGTGGACGGCCCGTTCATGTCGCTGATCTTCAATGGCTCGCGCCCGCCCTTCAACGATCCGAAGGTGCGCAAGGCGGTGGCCCACGCCATCCGCCGCGAGGAGATCGTGAAGAGCGCCTTCTTCGGCCGCGGCGCGCCGCTGGCGCATCTGCCCATCCCGAAGGCGAGCCCCTTCTTCAACGCCGATCTGGCGGAAGGCTGGGCCTATAATCCGGACCTCTCCAAGAAGCTGCTGGCGGAGGCCGGGCATGGCGGCGGCCTCTCCTGCAAGCTGCTCTCCACGGCGCAGTACGGCATGCACAAGGACACGGCGGAAGTGGTGCAGCAGCATCTCGCCGCCGTGGGCATCAATGTGGAGCTGAACCTGCCGGACTGGGCGACCCGCGTGGCCCTGGGCAATCGCGGCCAATATGATCTGGCGGTGATGGGCACGTCTGCGGACAGCAACGACCCGGACGGCCTTTCGGCCTATGTGGACGGCAGCCTCTCGCCATCTTACGTGCGCAGCTTCAACCTCTCCATTCCGAAGCTCACCGAGCTGTTCCAGGCCGGCCGCGAGGAATTCGACGAGGCCAAGCGCAAGGCCATCTATCACGAGCTGGAACAGGTGGCGATCGACCAGGTGCCCATGGTGGGCCTCGCCCTGCGCAGCCAGGGCTACGCCATGCGCAAGGACGTGACCGGCTTCACCAACATGCCCGGCGCGCTCACCTTCTATTCCGGCGAGACCTTCGAAACGACCTCGGTGGGCTGATGAACGCGCGCGCGGACATCGGGATGGATGGGCGGGCCAGTCCCCTCCCCCTTTTCGGGGGCGGGTTCGGGAGGGGAGCCGGACGCTCTCTCCATGCCCGACGCCACGCCCTCGCGCGCGGCCCTCAGCGCAGGACGGAGATGGTGTCTTCGGACCCGGCCGTCCTACCCCCCTCCCTGCCCTCCCCCGCAAGGGGGGAGGGTTTACGGCGTTCGTTTGCGGACTGGGCGCTCACGTTTCGCACAATGCAGGCTCAAGAAGCGCTCTCCCACGCACCCAATCCCCTCCCCCCTTGCGGGGGAGGGCTAGGGAGGGGGGTAACGCCCTCTCCGCCTGAACGGCGCCCCCACACCTCACGCACTCGTCCGCGCAACACGGAAACCGCGTCTTCGGACCCGGCCGTCCTACCCCCCTCCCAGCCCTCCCCCGCAAGGGGGGAGCGTTCCGGTCGCGTGGGTGGTGAACGGGCGCTCACGAATACAATTTCGCAGACCGTAAAAGTCCTCTCCCCTTGCGGACGCACGCCCTCCCCGCTTGCCCCACGCCCCTCGCCGCCCCTCAGGAGGACGTGACCGATGCTCGCCTTCACGCTCCGCCGCACCCTGATCGCCATCGGCCTCGTCTGGCTGGTGGGCAGTCTGGTGTTTCTGGTGATCCACCTCATTCCGGGGGACCCCGCTGAACTGCTGCTCTCGCAGGGCGGCGTGGCGCCAGATCCCGGCGCGGTGGCGGAGCTGCGGGAGCGGCTGGGGCTCGATCTACCCCTTTACACCCAGTATCTCAAATACTGGTCCGGCCTCCTGCACGGTGATTTCGGCTCGTCCCTGCAGGACGAGCATCCGGTCGCATCCGAGATCGCCCTGCGCCTGCCGCGCACGCTGGAACTGATCGGCGCGGCCGCCCTCATGGCGCTCGCCGTCGGCCTGCCACTGGGCACGGCGGCGGCGCTGAAGACCGGCGGGCGGCTTGATCGCGCGGCCAGTTTCATCTCCGGCCTTGCCCTGTCCGTGCCGGTGTTCGTGGTGGGCACGCTCGCCATTCTCGTCTTCGCCCAGAAGCTCGGCTGGGCCTCGGCGGGCGGCTACGTGGCGCTCGCCCAGAATCCGCTGCGCCATTTCGGCCTGCTGCTGATGCCGGCGGGCACCATCGCGGTGGGCCTCGGGGCGGTGGTGTTCCGCGTCACCCGGTCCTCGGTTCTGGAAGTGCTCAGCCGCGACCATGTGCGGGCGGCGCAGGCGCGCGGCGTGCCGGCCGGCACCATCATCCGCCGCCATGTGCTGCGCAACGCCCTGTCGCCGGTGCTGACCGTGGTGGCGCTACACCTGGGGTCGCTACTCGGCGGCACGGTGCTTGTTGAATATGTGTTCAACTGGCCAGGCCTCTCTGGCTATCTGGTGCGCTCGGTGGAGGCGCGCGACTATCCCGAAGTGCTCGGCATCGTGCTCGCCATCTCCATCCTGTTCGTGTTCCTGAACCTCGTGGTGGACCTGCTCTACGCCGCCCTCGATCCGCGGGTGCGCCACGCATGAGCATGCTGTCCTTCTCCCCCCGCTGGAACCGGCTGCTGGTGCCGGGCGCCCTCCTCGCCCTCGTGGTGGCGGTGGTCGCCGCCGCCCCGATCCTTCCGCTGGCCGATCCGGTGAAGCAGGAGGTGGCGCGCCGCCTCACCACCCCCGACGCCGCGCACTGGCTCGGGCAGGACGAATATGGCCGCGACGTGCTCTCGCGCATCATCTGGGGCGGGCGGGTCTCGCTCACCGTCTCCTTTATCGCCGCTGCCTTCGCCGGCATCATCGGCACGCTGCTTGGCCTTGTGGGCGGCTATTTCCGCGGCATCGTCGAACTCATGAGCGTGCGGCTCGCCGAGGTCATCCTCTGCTTCCCGCCCATGCTGCTGGCGCTGCTGGTGGTGACGCTGCTCGGCCCCGGCGCGGTGACGCTGGTGCTGGTGCTCACCATCCTCTTCACCCCCGCTTATGCCCGCGTCGCCTATGCGGAGACGCTCTCCGCCCGCACGCTGGACTATGTGACGGCGCAGACCGCGCTCGGTGCCACCGCGCCGCGCATCCTCCTGCGTACCGTGCTGCCGAACATCGCGCCGCCGCTGCTGGTGCAGTTCTCGCTCACGGTGGCGGCGGCGATGATGCTGGAGAGCGGGCTCTCCTTCCTCGGCCTCGGCGTGGTGCCGCCCTCCCCCTCCTGGGGCCTGATGATCCGCGCCGCCCGCTCGGTGATGGAACAGGCGCCGCTGCTGCTGCTCTGGCCCTGTCTCGCGCTCGCCGGCACGGTGCTGCTGCTGAACCTGTTCTGCGACCGGCTGCGGGATGTGCTCGATCCGCGCGGCGCGGCGGTGGGCGTCATCCCCGGCTTCCTGCGGCGCGGACGCCTGCCCGCATCCGGAACCGCAACCACCGCCCCCCCGCTCCTGTCCATCGAAGACCTGACGCTCGACCTCAAGACGCCGACCGGTACGCTCAATGTGGTGCGCGGCGTCACCTTCGCGGTGGCACCCGGCGAGACGGTGGCGCTTGTCGGCGAGAGCGGCTCGGGCAAGACGCTGACCGCGCTGGCAGTGATGGGCCTGCTGCCGCCCGTGGTCTCCCCGGCCGGTGGGGCCATCCGCTTCACCGGCCGCGACGGCGCGGCCGTAGACCTGCTGGCGCTCACCGAAGGCGAGATGCGCCGCCTGCGGGGCAATGATCTCGCCATCGTCTTTCAGGATCCCTCCTCCAGCCTCAATCCGGTGCACCGCTGCGGCAAGCAGGTGGCCGAGGCCATCCGCGCCCACGGCACGGCCGGCGCCTCAGCTGCGAAGGCCAAGGTGGTGGACCTGTTCCGGCGGGTCGGCCTGCCCGATCCGGAGCGGCGGGCCAACGCCTTCCCGCACGAACTCTCCGGTGGCCAGAAGCAGCGCGTGATGATCGCGGCGGCGGTCGCCAACACGCCGCGCCTGCTCATCGCCGACGAGCCCACCACCGCCCTCGACGTGACCGTGCAAGCGCAGATCCTCGACCTGCTGGCGGACCTGAAGGGCGCGAGCGGCACGGGCATGGGCCTGCTGTTCGTCACCCATAACCTCGCCGTGGTGCGCCAGATCGCCGACAAGGTGGTAGTGATGTACGCGGGCGAGGTGGTGGAGGAAGGGCCTGTGGCGGAGGTCTTCGCCCGGCCGCGCCATCCCTATACGGCCGCTTTGCTCGCCTCGGCGCCTGAGAGCGAGGCGGAGGAACTGGCCGCCATTCCCGGCACCGTGCCTTCCCCCGCCGCTTTGCCGCCCGGCTGCCGCTTCGCGCCGCGCTGCGCCTTCTCGACGCCCGACTGTGACCGCGCCCCGCCCGAGCGGCGCAATGTCGGCCCCGGCCGCACCGCCCGCTGCATCCGCGACATGGAGGTGGCATGACCATCCACGTCCCCGCTCAGGGCAATGAGCCCATTCCTTTCCCGCCCCGCGGGCCGCTGCTGCGGGCTGAGCGGCTGGAGCGCGCCTTCAAGGGCCGCGGCCTTTTCGGCGGTGCACCGGTGCTCGCTCTACGTGGCGTTGATTTCGTGCTTGGCCGTGGCGAAGCCGTAGGCGTGGTGGGGGAGAGCGGCTGCGGCAAGAGCACCCTCGCCCGCGTGCTGCTGCACCTCACCCCGCCCAGCGCCGGACGCGTGCTGTTCGACGGCAAGGACCTCGCCAAGCTGCCCGCGCGCGAGCTCAGGGCGCTGCGGCGACGGATGCAACTGGTCTTCCAGGATCCCTTCGCCAGCCTCGATCCCCGCCGCACCATTGGTGACCAGATCGCCGACGGCATCCTGATTCATGGCCTCGCCTCGGCCGAAGAAGCGCGCGAGAAGGTGGCCGCGCTGCTGGCACAGGTGGGGCTTGACCCCGCCCATGGGGGCCGCCTGCCGCACGAATTCTCCGGCGGTCAGCGCCAGCGCATCGCCATCGCCCGCGCGCTCTCCACCTCCCCCGATGTGCTGGTGGCGGACGAGCCGGTTTCGGCGCTCGACGTCTCCGTGCAGGCGCAGGTGGTAAACCTGTTGAAGGATCTGCGCAGCCGGCTGGGGCTCGGCCTCATCTTCATCAGCCACGATCTGCACGTGGTGCGCCACCTCTGCGACCGGGTGGTGGTGATGTATCTGGGCCGCGTGGTGGAGGAGGCCTCCGCCGCCGACCTGTTCGCCAATCCCAAGCACCCTTATACGCAGGCGCTGCTGGCGGCGACGCCCTCCATGCACGCTCCGGCTGGCCGGCGACCGACGCTCGCCGGCGAGATGCCGAGCCCGGCCAATCCGCCCTCGGGCTGCGCCTTCCGCACGCGGTGCCCCCGCGCGCTGCCGAGCTGCGCGGAAGAGGTGCCGCCGCTCGTGAGCGTCGGCGGCGGACGCGCCGTCGCCTGCCCGCCCGCCCTGTCCGAGGGGACGAGCCATGCTTGACCCGAACGGCCGCGTCGCCCTCGTTTCCGGTGCCTCGCGCGGCATCGGCCGGGCCATCGCGGAGCGCCTTGCCGCCAGCGGCTATGCGGTCTCCGCCGGTGTGCGCGATATCGCGCGGGCGAAGCTGCCGGGAGGCTTCCATGCCAGCCGCTATGACGCCGGAGATGCCGCGAGCGCGACGCGCTGGGTGGAGGAGGCGGTGACAGCCCTCGGGCGCATCGACGTTCTGGTGAATGCCGCCGGCATCAATGCGCGCGGCCTGTTGCTCGACGCCGACGAAAGTGCCTTTTCCGCGCTCTGGGACATCAACACCTTAGGCCCGCTGCGGATGATCCGCGCGGCCTGGCCGCATCTCGTGGCTTCCGGCAACGGCCGGGTGATCAATGTCTCGTCGCTCTCGGGCAAGAGGGTGCGCAATGAGAATGTGGGCTATGCCATGAGCAAGCACGCCCTCATCGCCCTCACCCATGGGGTGCGCCAGCAAGGATGGGAGCACGGCATCCGCGCCACCGCGCTCTGCCCTGGCTTCGTGGACACGGACATGACCGCCGCCGTCACCAAGGTGCCGCGCGAGGCCATGAGCCGGCCGGAGGACATCGCGGTACTGGTGGAGGCGCTGGTGCGCCTGCCCAATACGGCGAGCGTCGCCGAGCTTCTGGTGAACTGCCAGAAGGAGGACATGCTGTGAGGCTGAAGCGCCTGCGCGATCTCGACCGCGCGCCCCTCGCCCTCACGCTGGATGGCCTCGCCGTCTCCGCCCTCGCGGGCGACACGTTGCTCACCGCGCTTCTGGCCGGCGGCGCCGGCTCGCTGAGCCCGAACATCTTCACGCAGGAACCGCGCGCCGGCTTCTGCCACATGGGCGCCTGCCAGGATTGCTGGGTGTTTGTGGAAGGGCTCGGCCGCGTGCGCGCCTGCGCCACGATGGCGGCGGATGGCATGGTGGTGAGGCGCCTATGAAGGTGGTCGTCGTCGGGGCCGGCCCGGCCGGCGTGCGGGCGGTGGAGCAACTCGTTGCGGCCGGGCTGCGTCCCGTCTGGATCGACGAGGCACCTGATGGCGGTGGCCGCATCTACCAGCGCCCGCCGCAGGCCCTCACCCGCGATGCCGTGAAACTCTATGGCTTCGAGGCCAAACGCGCCCGCGCCGTCCATGGCACGCTGGACGGCCTGAAGACGCAGACGGACTGGCGCCCCGACACTCTGGTCTGGCACATCGACACACGGTCGCGGCGTCTGGAAACGCTCTCCGCCGGCCAGCACGCGAGCCTTGAGTTCGATGGCGCGATCCTGTGCACCGGCGCCATGGACCGGGTGGTGCCCGTGCCCGGCTGGACCCGGCCCGGCGTCACGACGCTCGGCGCCGCACAGATCGCGCTCAAGACGCAAGGCTGCGCTATCGGCGACCGGGTCGCGCTGATGGGCACGGGGCCGCTGCTCTGGCTGCTCGCCTATCAGTATCTGAAGGCGGGTGCCCGCCCCGCCGCCGTGCTGGATACGACGCCCTTCGCCCACAAGGCGCGCCATGCGGCCGGCCTTCTCGCCGGCGGCGCCGTCTTCTGGAAGGGCCTTTATTATGTGGCCGCCGTGCGTGCGGCGGGGGTGCCGGTATTCGAAGGCATCACGCCCCGCGCCATCGAGGGCCGGGACGATGAGGTGACGGGCATCGCCTTCACCACCGCCTCCGGCCGGGAGCGCCGCATCGCCTGCGATGCCCTCGCCATGGGCTGGGGCCTGAAGCCGGAGGCGCAGCTGGCGGACCTTGCGGGCGTAACCTTCCGCTTTGATGAGCTTCAGCACAATTGGGTACCGGAGCGTGATATGGCCGGCCGCACCAAGGTGCCCGGCATCTATCTGGCGGGCGACGGCGCGGGCATCGGCGGGGCGGATGCGGCGGAACTCGCCGGCGCGCGCGCCGCGCTGGCGCTGCTGGAGGATACGGGACAGGCGGTGGACGCCGCCCGCGTCCATGCGCTTCAGGAGAGGATCGCCCGGATGCTGCCCTTCCGGGCCGCCCTGGAGCGGGCCTTCCCCTTTCCCGCCGATCTCGCCCGCGCGCTGCCGGACAAGACGCTTGTCTGCCGCTGCGAGGCCATCACGGCCGGCGACCTGCGCGCCGCCGCCGGCGCACCACCCACCGGCCCCGCGCCGGAGCTGAACCGGGCGAAGGCCTTCACCCGCCTCGGCATGGGCCGCTGCCAGGGCCGCGTCTGCGGCCCGGCTGGCGCCGAAATCCTCGCCGCCGCGCGCGGCACGCCGGTGGCCTCCATCGGCCGCCTGCGCGGCCAGCCGCCGGTCAAGCCCGTGCCTCTGGCGGAGGCCGCGGAATGAGGGAAGACATACGCCGCTGCGCCCCCCATCCTGCGCGTCGTCCTCCCCCACACGGAACAGTCCCACTCCCCCCTTGTGGGGGAGGGTTGGGGAGGGGGGTAAGGCCCTCTCCGCTTGCCCGACGCCCGGCGCACCCGAGCCGCTCCGCGATCCGCCCTGACGCGCACCGGGAAGAGGCCGTTTTACCCCCCTCCCTGCCCTCCCCCTCAAGGGGGGAGGGTTCGGCCGGTCGCCCGGCCAGAACCGATCGACGGAATGCGAGGCCGGACCGTAAGACTGCGAAGGTGGACCTGAAGGCTGCTAGGCTGTCGCGCACATTCGCGCCCTACGCCTCATCCCGCGCGACAAGCTCCCTCCCCCCTTGCGGGGGAGGGTTGGGGAGGGGGGTAAGGCCCTATCCGCTTGCTGGTCGCGCCAGGCACCAGAGCCACCGCGCCGCGCACCCTGCCCCCGCCGTTTTACTCCCTTCCCTGCCCTCCCGCGCAAGGGGGGAGGGTTCGGCCGGGCAACCGCCAGGGGCGGCCAGCAGGCGCGCGAGGTTGTTGCGCCATGATCCGTCCGGGAGCCTGCCATGAGCACCCAAGAGACCGAGGTTCTCATCATCGGCGCGGGCGGGGCGGGAACGTCGGCGGCATTGCATCTGGCGCAGCGGGGCGTGGCCTGCGTGCTGCTGGAGCGGGGACTGGTGGGCGGGCAGGCCTCGGGTGTCAATTATGGCGGGGTGCGCCAGCAGGGGCGGCATCCCGCGGAACTGCCCATCGCCCGGCGCTCCATGGCGCTCTGGCACAAGCTCAAGGACATCACCGGAACCGACGCCGAATTCACCGTCAGCGGCCATCTGAAGCTCGCCCGGACGCCGGAAGAAGAAGCCGACCTCGTCGCCTATCTGGAGGTCGCCCGCGACAACGACCTGCCGCTGCGCTTCGTCGGCCGCAACGCCCTGCATGAGGATTATCCCTGGCTGGGTCCGAAGGTGATCGCCGGTTCACTGGCGCCCGAGGACGGCGCCGCCAACCCCCGCCTCATGGTCCCCGCCCTCGCCCATGCGGCACGGGCGGCGGGCGCCGTCATCCACGAGAACACCAAGGCCACGCGCTATGCCTTGGACGGCGAGTGTTTCGAGGTCACGACCGGCACGCACACCTTCCGCGCCCGCTGGCTGCTGAACACCGCCGGATTCTGGGGCGGCGCGGTGGCCGAAGCGTTCGGGGAGAAGACGCCGGTCTCCGCCCTCAATCCCAACATGATGGTGACGGAGCCCATCCGCCATTTCATCGAACCGAACCTCGGCGTGGTGGGCGGCAATGTCTATCTGCGGCAGATCCCGCGCGGCAATGTCATCATCGGCGGCGGCTATGGGGTGAGCGACCCCGCCGTGCCATGGTCGCGCCCGAAGGCCGAGGAGACGCGCGCGGCCATGGCGCTGGCGGTGGACCTGGTGCCGGAACTGAAGGGCATCTCGATCATCCGCTCCTGGACCGGCATCGATGGCGAGATGCCCGACCATATTCCGGTGATCGGCCCGAGCCGCACCACGCCCCGCCTCCTCCATGCCTTCGGCTTTTCCGGGCACGGCTTTCAGCTCGGTCCTGCGGTGGGCGCGATCCTCAGCGAACTGGTGCTCGACGGGCGCACCGACGTGCCGCTTGAGCCCTTCGACATCGGCCGCTGGACGGCGCGGGCCGCCTGACGCGAGGTCGGAAACAGGCCCGGCGCGGCTCAGTCGTAGATGCGTGGCAGCGGCTCGCGCGCGCCCTTGCGGCCCGCCGGCACGGCGGCCTTGCGGAAGGCGGCGGGCGTCTCCCCGAACCGCCCCTTGAAGGCGCGGCCAAAGTGCGAGCCGTCCGCAAAGCCCAGCTCCGCCGCGATCTGCGCCGCCGAAAAGACGGTGTTGGCGAGCATCCAGCGGCCGTGACGCAAGCGCAGGGCCAGATAGCTCTCCTGCGGCGTTTCCGCGAGGCGCTCGGCGAACAGCCGCTCGAGCTGGCGCGGGCTCACCGCCAGCCGGCGGGCGATTTCCGCGACACTCAAGGGCTCGGCGAGATTCTGCTCCATCAGCAGTAGGGCGCGGGATACGCGATCGTCGGCACCCGAGCCTTCGCCCACGGGCGGGGCGGGCTGGGCACTCTCCGGCGTGCGCGGCCTGTCGATGAGCAGGATATTGAGCGCCTTCTGGGCCGTTGCCGCGCCGAGATGGGCGGCAACCAGATGGGCGGCAAGGTCCGCCACCCCCGCCCCGCCCGAGCATGTGATGCGGTCGCGGTCGATGACGAACAGGCGGTCGGCCACCGGCACGAGGGCAGGAAATTCCTCCAGGAAGTCGCGGTAGTGGTACCAGCTCACGCAGCATTTGCGCTGGGCCATGAGGCCGAGGCGGCAGAGCACGAAGGAGCCGGTGCATACGCCGATGAGCGGCACGCCCGCCTGCGCCGCCTGCTGGAGATAGGTGGCGAGCGCAGGTGCAAGCGGCGGCATGCCGTGGAGAAGTCCGCCGACCACCACCATATAATCGAAGCCCTTGGGATCGGAGAGATCCGCGCTCGGCTGGATTTCGATGCCGCAGGAGGCCCGCACCGGGCGGCGTCCGGGCGCCATCACCGCCCAGGAACAAGCGATGGGCCGGGAGCGGTCGCCCTCGTCGCCGGCGAGACGCAGCACGTCGAGGAAGCTCGAAAAGGCGGTCAAGGTGAAGTTGTGCAGCGGCAGGAAGCCGACGCGAAGCTTGGCGCCGGAGGCGGTACGGGACGGGACGGAATGCGGTGCGAGGCTCATGGGTGCCGCTCCGGCAGGGCCGTCCCGCCAGCCCGCGCAATGGAACGGCACTCGCGAAGACCATCGAACGGCTGGAAGTGGGAAGGGAGCATCGGAACAGGATGTCGCATTTGTTCCAGATGCTAGGCGCAGTTGGCCGAGATGCAAGCGCGCGGGTGAGGCATGCTGCCTCATCCCCAGAAGCGGCATGCCAATCCCCGGCTTCTGGTGGAGGCGCGCACCGCCTGCCCTATGGCTGCCCGGTTCGCCCCGCTTAAACCGTGTGCGGCCCTGCAGAATGAAGGAGAGGTCGAAGAAATGATCAGCGTGTTCGATCTCTTCAAGATCGGTGTGGGTCCCTCCTCCTCTCACACCGTCGGCCCCATGGTGGCGGCCAAGCGCTTCCGGGACGAACTGCCGGTGGGCACCGCCCATGTCACGGCCGAGATCTTCGGCTCCCTGGCCTGGACCGGGAAGGGCCACGCAACGGACCGGGCGCTATGCCTCGGCCTCATCGGCGCCGTGCCGGCGACGCTGGAGCCCGACGACGTGCCCGCCCTCATCGCCCGCCTCGCCATCGAGAAGGCCATCGAGACGCCGGACGGTGGCCGGGCGACCTTCGATCCGGACGCCGACCTCATCTTCGATTTCAAGACCCTGCTGCCGCGCCACACCAATGCGATGCGCTTTCGCGCCTATGATGGCGCAGGCGCTCTGACGCAGGAGCGCATCTTCTATTCGGTCGGCGGCGGCTTCGTGGTGGAGGACGGGGAGAACGAGGCGCCCCTCGGCACCGCGCAGGTGCCCTACCCGTTTGACTGCGCCGCCGACATGCTCACCGTCTGCGCCCGCACGGGCCTCGACGTCGCGGGCGTGCAGATGGCCAATGAATGCGCGCTCAGGTCCCGCGCCGAGGTGGAAGGCGGCCTCGATGCCATTGCGGACGCGATGTTCGGCTGCATCGAGCGCGGCCTCTCCATGGATGGCAGCCTCCCCGGCCGGTTGCGGGTGAAGCGCCGGGCGAAAGCCATCCGGGAGAAGCTGGAGGCCGACCGGGGCCTCAACCAGCGCCCGCCGCACGAGATCATGGACTGGGTGTCGGTCTTCGCCATCGCCGTGAACGAGGAGAATGCGGCCGGCGGCCGGGTGGTAACCGCCCCCACCAATGGCGCGGCGGGCATCGTGCCGGCGGTGCTGCGCTATGCCCGCGATTTCTGCCCCGATGTGGGCCCCGAGCAGGTGCGCTGCTTCCTGCTGACAGCGGCGGCGGTGGGCGGGCTCATCAAGCGCAACGCCTCCATCTCGGGCGCGGAAGTGGGTTGCCAGGGCGAGGTGGGCTCCGCTGCCTCCATGGCTGCCGCCGGCCTTGCGGCGGTGCTGGGGGCCAGTCCCGAGCAGATCGAGAATGCCGCCGAGATCGCCATGGAGCACCACCTCGGCATGACATGCGACCCCATCGGCGGCCTGGTTCAGATCCCCTGCATCGAGCGCAACGCCTTCGGCGCCAACAAGGCCATCGCCGCAGCCTCGCTGGCGCTGCGGGGTGACGGCATCCACAACGTGTCGCTGGATCAGGTGATCGAGACCATGCGCCAGACCGGCGCGGACATGCAGTCCAAATACAAGGAGACCTCCCAGGGAGGCCTCGCCGTGAACGTGCCCGAGTGCTGAGGCGGCACGCCGCCTGATTTTTCCATCTTCACGAGACCGACGCGCCGGCCCTCCGGCGTGAACGATGTGCCATGCCTTCCAGAAGAAGAGGACGCCCCATGAACGTGCAAGTGAAGCCCCCTCCCTTCGCCGACCGCGCGGTGTTCGACGCCATCGCCCGCGAGCTGGGCCGCCAGCGCGACCAGATCGAGCTCATCGCTTCGGAGAACATCGTCTCGGAGGCGGTGCTGGCCGCCCAGGGCTCGGTGCTGACGAACAAGTATGCGGAAGGCCTGCCGGGCAAGCGCTATTACGGCGGCTGCGAGCATGTGGACGTGGTGGAGGAGATCGCCATCGACCGGGCGAAGCAGCTCTTCGGCTGCGGCTTCGCCAACGTGCAGCCGCACTCGGGCGCGCAGGCCAATGCGGCGGTGCTGATGGCCCTGCTCCAGCCCGGCGACACCCTGCTTGGCATGTCGCTCGCCGCCGGCGGCCACCTCACCCACGGCGCCCCGCCCACCCTCTCGGGCAAATGGTTCAACGCGGTCGGCTACGGCGTCAGCCCCGAGACCGCGCTCATCGATTATGACGAGGTGGAGCGCCTCGCCCATGCGCACAGGCCGAAGCTCATCATCGCTGGCGGCTCGTCCTATCCGCGCATCATCGATTTCGCGCGCTTCCGCGCCATTGCCGATGCCGTGGGCGCGCATCTGATGGTGGATGCCGCCCATTATGCCGGGCTCATCGTGGCCGGGGCCTATCCCTCCCCCTTCCCGCACGCCCACATTGTCACCACCACCACCCACAAGACCCTGCGCGGGCCGCGCGGCGGCCTCATCCTCACCAATGACGAGGCGTTGGCGAAGAAGCTCAACTCTGCGGTGTTTCCCGGCCTTCAGGGCGGGCCACTGATGCATGTGATCGCGGCAAAGGCGGTGGCCTTCGGCGAAGCGCTCCAGCCGGATTTCCGCACCTATGCGCTTCAGGTGGTCTCGAACGCCCGCGCGCTCGCGGCGCGGCTGGCGGAGAAGGGTGCCGCCATCGTCTCGGGCGGCACCGACAGCCATATGGTGCTGGTGGACCTGCGCCCCTTCAACGTCACCGGCAAGGCGGCTGAGATCGCGCTGGAACGGGCGGGCCTCACCTGCAACAAGAACGGCATTCCGTTCGATCCGCAGAAGCCTGCCGTCACCTCCGGCATCCGCCTCGGCACGCCGGCGGGGACCACGCGCGGCTTCGGCCTCGGGGAATTTGAGCAGGTGGGCGACATGATCGCCGAAGTGCTCAAGGGCCTCGCCCAGAGCGGGGATGAGGGCAACAGCCTTACCGAAGCGCGGGTGCGGGGCGAGGTGGAAGCGCTCTGCCGGCGCTTCCCGCTCTACCCCACCCTCTGACGCGCCCGAAGGCGCCGTTCTCACTGCGCGGGCGGATGCGCCCGCGCGACATGGTCGCGCAGTTCCTGAAGCGAACCGAAGCGCACCACGCCGTCGGGCAGTTCGGCCTGGATGGAGCCGTCCGAATAGAGCGTATAGGCCATGCCGCCGACAATGCCGGACTTCAGAACCACCGGCTCCGGCCGGGGGCTGGCGCGGGGCGCCGCACGCTCGGGCGCAAAATCGGGAACCGGAGCAGGCTCCGGTTCCGGCGCCGGCTCATGGGACACCGCCTCGGGTTCAGGAGCGTGCACCGGCTCGGGCGCCGGTTCAGGCGCCGGAGCGGGTTCGGGCGCGGGGGCCGGCTCAGGCGCGGCTTCCGCTACGGCCGGGGCGGGCTCGGGCTCAGGCTGGGGCGGGGCCGGCGGCGCCACGGGTTCCAGCCGCTCGGGCGCGGGACGGCTCAGGGCCACCCGTTCCAGCAGGGAACGCGGACGCGGAACGGGCGGGGCGATCTCCGCCTCGCCGTGACGTCCCAGAATGCGCCCGCGCCGTTCGGTCACAGCCGGGGGTTCCGGCTGCGGAGCGGCATCCGTGGGGGCGCCGGGCGTCGAAGCGGGCGCGGGTGCGGGCCGCTCCGGCGAAAGGCTCGGCATGGGACGGCGCAGGCGATCGGAGAAGGACGGGCTGCGCAGGCGCGGCGTCGGAAGTTCAGGCGCGGGTGCGGGCTGCGGCGGCTCCGGAGCAGGCGGCACCATGGGCGCATATTCGGGCTCGGGCGCGGGCGGCGCTTCGGCGGCGGGAGCGGGCGCGTGCCGTTCCTCGGAGGCGGGTTCGGGCGCAACCGGCGGCGGCTGGCGGCGCGGCGGCGGAGCGGAGACGGCGTCGGACACCGCAAGCAGGGCCGCATCATCGAGCACCGCCTCGACACGCGGCGTGGCGCGGGCGGGACGGGCGCCCTCGGCAAGCACTGCACGGATGCGCTCAAGCTCCCGCAGGATCAGACCGGACGCAAGGATAAGCACACCACCGGTAAAACCGATCGCGCCTGTGGAAATCAGCGCATTGCCGATGGTCGAGACGAAAATGACGCTGCCGAAAGCCACCGCCAAAAGCCCGGCCAGCAGTGTGAAACCGCCAAGAGCTACGAGGAAACGCCACATGTCCGCACTCCAAGCCCCGCTCCACGGCCACAGGCCAGGGAACATATTTGCCGCATAAACAGAAAATCGGACAAAGGAAGTTGTCCGACCCCCTCTCGCGCCCTATCTAGGGCGAAGTTGGGGCGGGTCGGTGCGGCGGACCTCAGGACGCCAGCGGCCCATCGACCCCAGCCGGATCGAACGCGGAGACCCCAGATGTCCTTCACGCTTCCCGACCTGCCTTATTCTTACGACGCCCTCGCGCCCTATATGTCGCGCGAAACCCTCGAATACCATCATGACAAGCACCATCTCGCTTACGTCAATAATGGCAACAATTTACTAAAGGGAACGGAATTCGAGGGAAAATCCCTCGAGGAGATCGTGAAGGGCTCGTTCGGCAAGAACGCCCCCCTCTTCAACAATGCCGGCCAGCACTACAACCACCTGCATTTCTGGCACTGGATGAAGCCGAACGGCGGCGGCGCCATTCCGGGCGAGCTTGAGAAGAAGATCGTCGAGGATTTCGGTTCGGTCGAGAAGTTCAAGGAAGACTTCATCGCCGCCGGCGTCGGCCAGTTCGGCTCGGGCTGGGCCTGGCTCGCGGTCAAGGACGGCAAGCTCTCCATCGCCAAGACCCCGAACGGCGAGAGCCCGCTGGTCTCCGGCGCCACGCCGATCCTCGGCGTCGACGTGTGGGAGCACTCCTATTACATCGATTATCGCAACCGCCGTCCGGACTACCTGAAGGCGTTCGTGGATCATCTCGTGAATTGGGAGTACGTGGCGGAGCTTTACGGCAAGGCCATCTGAACTCCATAGTTTGCGATATATTTCGGGCCGGCATGCAAAACCGCGTGCCGGCCCTTTCTTTTGGGGCCTGCACATTCGCGTTACCATGCAACGCTGAAGATGTTCGCTGCCTAAACTTTGCCTTCGCGGACGCACACGTTTTAGGCGTAGCCGGTAAGACTTCCCGTTTTGGAGCGGAAGGTTAAGTATCATTCCACCCCGGTGCATAAATTTGTTGCAAATCCCTTACGCGTCGGGAATCAATCGGGTCTCACATTCATGTGAACGCGCGGTGCCGTCGAGGCGCCCTGCGGTGGACACGTTTTCAGGGCTGATACGTCTCGTTCGAGTTGGATTCCGCCTCCATGCGCACCGAAGTACCGCGTCCCAGTCGCTCCCCCGCTCACACCCCCGTGGATACCGTCGCGCTGCTGTTCCTGCTCGCGGTTGCCGCCGTGTCGCTTCTCACCTTCAAGGACTACGGTCTCGGGTGGGATGACTTCACGCATTCGCAGTACGGCAACCTGCTGCTGAAGTACTACAGCTCGGACTTCACCAACCAGCGGGTGTTCTCCTTCGTCAACCTCTACTATTACGGTGGCGGGTTCGACATGATCGCCGCCGGCATCGCCAAGCTGCTGCCGGTGGACGTGTTCAACGTCCGCCGCCTGCTGGGCGCCGCGTTCGGCCTCGCAGGCCTCGCCATCGTGTGGCGCACCGGCCGCCGGCTGTCCGGCCCGTGGGGCGGCCTTGCCGCCATGGTGCTGCTGGCCATCTGCCCGCTCTATTACGGGCACATGTTCATGAACGCGAAGGATGCCCCCTTCGCCGTCGCCATGGCTGCCCTGCTCTACTGCCTGGTGCGCGCCCTCGACGAATATCCTTCGCCGACCCCGCGCACCGTGGCCTGGTTCGGCCTCAGCCTCGGCCTTGCCATCGGCACCCGCGTGCTGGGCGTGTTCGCCTCCACCTACTGCTTTGCCGCCGCAGCCTTCCTGCTCGCTTCCGAGAGCCGCTCGCTCGGCTTCAAGAGCGCGGCGCTGCGTCTGGCGCGCTTCACCGTGCTTCTCGCCATCGGCTTGCCCTTCGCCTACTTCGTGCTCGGCGTGGTGTGGCCATGGGCGGTGGTGGAGCCGCTCAATCCCATCCGCGCCCTCGAATATTATTCTCACTTCTGGGAAGTGCCGTGGCGCGAGATGTTTGACGGCCGCCCGGTGCTGGTGCCCGACATGCCGCGCACCTATGTGCCCGTGCTGTTCGGCATCCAGATGCCGGAACTCTTCCTCGCCTGCGTGGTCGGCGGCATCGCCGGAGCCGTGGTCCAGGCCTTCTACGGCACCCAACCGGCCAACAAGCGCGCCCGCTTCATCCTGCTGGTGGCGGCGGCGACGGTCCCCGTCCTCATCACAGTCGCCATGCGCCCGGTCATGTACAACGGCATCCGGCACTTCGTGTTCGTGACGCCGGCCATGGCCCTGCTCGGCGGCGCGGCGCTGGTGTGGCTGTTCCGCCTCCTCGCCAATGCGCCCCTGGTGGCACGCGGGGCCGCTGCGGCCCTCGTCCTCGTGGGCTTCGGCATGCCGATGAAGGAGTTCGCCAGCCTCCACCCCTATCAGTACACCTACTACAACCATCTGGTGGGTGGCGTGCGTGGCGCGGACTCGCAGTTCATGCTCGATTACTGGGGCCTGGCCTTCAAGCAGGCGGCCGGACAGCTCGACGAATATGTGGACCTGCACCGCATGTCGCTGCCGCAGGGCCGCAAGTTCAAGGTGGCCGTCTGCGGCCCGCACAATGCGGCGGCGCAGGAGCTGGGCCCCCGCTTCGAGACCACCTACGAGACCAAGGACGCGGACTTCGCCCTCATGCTGGGTGAATTCTACTGCGCCAATGTCCCCGCACCGGTGATCGGCAAGGTGGAACGCGAGGGCGTCACCTACGCCAAGGTCTATGACGTGCGTGGCCGCAGCTTCCCGAGCGTGTTCGCCCGCGGGCAGTGACGTCGCCCCGACAGGGGCAGGCCCGCCAACAAAAAGAGCCGGAGGGCCCGCGCCCTCCGGCTCTTTTGTTTTCCGCCGCGGCGTCCCCCGGGCAACCCGACCGCAGAAGGCATGATGTCCGGGCGGCGCGCCTTGGCCCGCCGCCCGGAGCGATCACTTCGCCTTCAGCAGTTCGCCGACTTCCAGCAGGACGAACTCGTTGTCGTCCGCCTTGTTCGGGTCGCGACCGGCCGAAAACGGCAGGTTGTTGTCGTTGCCGACCACGATGTGGGCGGGGTCCACCATCACCACGTTCTCGATGGTGATGAAGGGGAAGTCGAGCATCCCGTCCTTGCCGCCCTGCTTAGCCTTGCCGTTGGGGTCCTTCAGCGCCATCAGGTCGATATAGCCGACCTTGCGCACCAGCTGGCTGGCGGTCTCGGGGCTGAACTCCACCTTGTAGACGCGCTTGAACTGGGCAGTCTTGTCGAAGCAGTCGGAGGCAACCTTGCCCTCCGGGCAGCGCTTGGAGGGCGTGCCCTCGGAGACGTCGTCGCGCTCGATGATGAGGCCGCTGGTGGCATCGATCATGTTGAAATCGCCGATGGCATTGCCCGCGACGGAGAGCGGATATTTCCAGAAGCGGCCGGTCCACTCCTTCTTCTGCAGATCGAATTCGAGGATGCGCAGCACCTCGGCACCGTCCACCTTCTCCTTCTCACCCGTCTCCGGGTTGAGCACCGGGCCTTCCAGCAGCGCATAGAGCTTGGTGCCATCGGGCGAGAGCGCCATGCCCTCGAAGCCCTTGGAGCGCTGGATCTCGAACGCCACCTTGCGCGAGGGATTGGGCGGCGTGGTGATGGCCGGATTGTCCGGCGAGCGCACGACCTTGCCGTCCACCTTGGTGGCATAGACGCCCTTCACTTTGCCGGTGAGATCGGTCTCCACCAGGAACGGCCCCAGTTCCTCGCCGAACCACAGGCTGTCGCCCACCTTCTGGATGGACTCGATGTCGAAGTCCGAGCCGGTGAGATAGCGCTGGGGCGTGCCCTCGAAGGTGATCGGGAACGGCACCTTCTTGTCGGGATCGCGCAGGAACAGGGTTTCCTTGCGCTCGATGGTGCCCGCCTTGAAGTCCATGGCGAGGCGGTGAACCATCAGCATGGCGTCCGGCGAATTGAACTTCGAGCCGAAGCCGTTGTCGGTGATGACGAGGAAGGTGCCGTTGCCCTCGTTCACGATGCCGGAGAAGCCCTGCACGGCCTGACCGGGGAACGGCATGGAGATGCCTGTGGCGCGCGGCGCATCCTTCGGCGACAGGAAGCTGACGCCGGGCACCGAGCCCACCTGATCGTTGCGGCTGCGATCAGGAGCGGTGAACTTGCCCGCGACCTTGAGGTCGGCCGGCGCATCCGCCGGGGGCTGGATGTAGGTGGCGGCCGGAAGGACGACATGCCCCTCGACGGTCGCCGGATAGGCGCGGGCCGTCTCCTCAGCCTTGAGGGACGTCGCGAGAGCCGTGCCGGCGAGCAGCACGGCCAGCGTGAGAGAGAAAGAACGCATGGGAAGCGCCTCCTGTTGGCGAGGCGTTCTTGACCCTGCGCGATGTCAGCCGGGCGACAGGGAAACGACAATCCCATGACGTAGCGTCCGGGCTACCTCCCGGCCGTCAGAACCACGCCGCACAGGCTGAGGGGACCGGCCCCTAGAACCACTTGAGGCGCCGGAACAGCGACACCATTCCGACGCCCATGACGATGAAGATGACCGTGATGGCCCAGAACGCAGCGGGGTCCGTATTGCCGGGAATGCCGCCCACATTCATGCCGAACATGCCGGAGATCAGCGTGAGCGGCGCGAAGATGACGGTGACGGCGGCCAGCACCAGCATGGACTGGTTCATCTGCTCCGCCCGCCGGTCCACGATCTGCTCGCGGATGAGGATGGAGCGCTCGCGCACCGTGTCGAGTTCTTCCGAGAAGCGCGAGACGCGGTCGGCGGCATCGCGCAGGCGGTTGCGGTCCTTGGGGCCGATCCAGGGATCGTCCTCCAGCGAGAAGTGATTGAGTGCCTCCCGCTGCGGGGCGATGTGGCGGCGCAGCTTCATGGCCACCCGGCGCAGCACCAGCACGCGCGGCAGAACATCGCTGGGCGCCTGACGCTGGGCGTCGTCCTCCAGTTCGTCAGCCTCGTCGATCAGCATGGAGACGACGAGATCGAGCCGATAGACGAGGCGCGTGGCGAGTTCCGCCACCATCTCGCCCTGCGTGCGCGGCGCGCGGCGGCGGGAGATGGAGTCCACATAATCGGCGATGGCCGATATGGGCTGGTCCTGCACAGAGACGATGCGCTCGGAATCCACCCACATGGTGAGGGAGGCCATCTCCTCCGGCAGGGAATTGGGATGCAGATTCACGGCGCGCAGGATCAGCAGCGCGCCCTCCTCCAGCACCTGGCAGCGGGGACGCGTGTGCGTCTCCATCAATTCCTCGACGATATGGGAATCGATGCCGCTATGGGTGTGGAGCCACGTATCGCTGCGGTGGGGCAGCCGGCGGAAATGCAGCCAGATGAAGCCGCCCTCTTCCGGCCTGTGGGGATGCGGTTCATCGGCGGGAATGCGCCGGGCGCCCCCCTTGCCGTCGAACAGCCATACATCCAGCAAACCGTCCGAGTTCAGCGGCTTCACGCACATCCCTCCCCTGATGCCCGGTCAGCCCGCTGACAGTGCAGCGGGCCGAAGAGGCTATCGCGTCTTCTCACTGACACGGAAGCGTTACAGTTCAAAGAAGGACGCAAGGGAAGGCGGCAAGGGAAGGCGGTAAGACGCTCCTCAGGCGAGGGCGCTGAGCACCCGCACCCAGCTCCGCGTGCCCTTGTGGAAGCAGGTGAGGTCGTATTTCTCGTTCGGAGAGTGCACCCGGTCGTCATCCAGGCCGAAGCCGATGAGCAGCGTGTCCATGCCGAGCACGTTCTTGAACTGGCCGACGATGGGGATGGAGCCGCCGGACCCGATGGCGACCGGCGTCGTGCCCCACTCCGCCTGAAGCGCCGTGCGCGCCTTGGCGAGGTCCGGGCTGTCCGGCGGCACGAGCACGGCGCGGCTGCCCTCGCTCTTGCCGAAGGTGACCTTGCAGTCCGCCGGCAGGCGCGCCTGCACGAAATCCTTGAAGGCCGCCGCGATCTTGGCCGGATCCTGATTGGCCACAAGGCGCATCGTCACCTTGGCAGTGGCGGTCGAGGGAATGATGGTCTTCGAGCCCTGCCCCTGATAGCCGCCATAGATGCCGTTCACCTCGAAGGTGGGGCGGGACTGGATCTGCTCGATCAGCGAACGGTCGCTCTCGCCCGCCGCCACGGACAGGCCCACCGGGCCGAGGAAGGCCTCTGGCGTCAGACCGAGTGCGTTCCAGGCATCGCGCACCGCCTGCGGCATCTCGGCCACGTCGTCATAGAAGCCCGGAATGGTGATGTGGCCCGTGTCGTCATGCACCGCCGCGAGGATGCGGGCGAGGACGTGGATGGGATTGCGCGCCGCGCCGCCGAAGAGGCCGGAATGCAGATCGCGATCGGCGCCGGTAATGGTGAACTCGGTGTGCAGGATGCCACGCAGCGAGGTGGTGATCGCCGGCGTCTGCGGGTCCCACATGCCGGTGTCGCAGACCAGCGCCACGTCGGCCTTCAGTTCTTCCGCGTTGGCGGCGAGGAAGGCCGGCAGGCTCGGGGAGCCGCACTCCTCCTCCCCTTCCAGCAGCACGGTCACGTCCACCGGCAGCTTGCCCTGCACGGTCTTCAACGCCCGCAGCGCCTCGAGGAAGGTGGAGACCTGTCCCTTGTCGTCGCAGGCGCCGCGCGCATAGATTCGGGTCTTGCCGTCGGTGCCGGTGGCGATGCGCGGCTCAAAGGGCGGGCTGTCCCAGAGGTCCAGCGGGTCCACCGGCTGCACGTCATAATGGCCGTAGAAGAGCACCCGGCGGGCGGCGCCCGTGTCGGTGCGGCCGATCACCACGGGATGGCCCGCCGTCTCGCGCACGGTGGCGGCGAGCCCGAGGCCGGTCAGCGCCTCGGCGGCGAAATCCGCCGCCTGCCGGCAGGCGGCGGCATAGGCCGGATCGGTGGAAATGCTGGGGATGCGCAGGAAATCGGAGAGCCGCGCCAGGGAGGCGTCGAGCCCGGCATCCACTGCGTTCAGTACCTCATCCACACCGGCCATCGCCTTCTCCTCACCTTCGCGCCACCGCTGATGGGCAGCGACTCATGGGGGCGAATGCTGGGCCGGTGCGGCACGGCTGACAAGGCGGCGCGGTACGCGGGCCCTCAACGAAAAAGCCCTACCCTACGCCGATGGCGCGGGGCAGGGCTGAACGTCAGTCGAACTGATGCGCGGATCAGTTGGCGGCGACGGCCGGCGCGGCCTCTTCCGCCGGACGGGCGGCGATAGCCGGCTTGTTCATGCGGCGGGCGCGCTGAAGCACCGAACCGATGCGGCGATAGAGCAGGCGCGGCAGCAGCGGCATGCCGACGGCGGCGTCATAGCCGGCGCGGCTGGCGATGCGGGCGAGCACGTTGGGCGCGCCGTCCACCACGAGGACAGCCGGAACCGCGTCCGGCGAATCCCGGAACGGATTGTCCGGCACGTTTTCCGCGTCGTCGGCCTGGATCACAAGAACGTCATAAGCGTTCGCGCCACCTTCCAGTTCGGAAACCGTGGCGAATTCCGTCACAGAACCGACGCCGAGCGCGGTCAGGCCGACGCGCGTCGTCTCGCGACGATCGGCATTGGAATCGATGACGACAATGCGGGCAATGGGCAACACCTTCATGGGGCGCTCCTGATTGGAGGGCGCCGACGCGTGCCGGCACCTGGATTGAGCAGCTCCAGCCGAAAGAGACCCCGCAATCTCATCCGACTTTGGGAAAATCATACCGGGGGTCGTTCGGCCAATCAACCCGCTGACGAACAGACCCCCGAATCCGGTCAGCGGCTTCGGCCGCCGAGAATGCCCCGCAATATGGCTTTTCCGAGTTGGTTACCCACTTGCGACGCCAGCGAGCGCGCCACCGTTCTTACAACCAGCTCCGTCGTGGTCATGCGCGCGGAGCCCGTCCGGGGCACGCGCGGGACGCCGCCCGGCGATCGTCCAGCCGAACGGTCCGTGGGCTCGGGCCGGCTGTCCGGGGCGTGCTCGCGCGGCACATGGCCCCAGGGGCCGGACGGCGCATCTGTTACCGGTCCGGAGGTCTGCGCCGCCGGCTCCGCCTCCTCGCGCAGCATCTCGAAGGCGGACCGGGGGTCTTCGGTCACGTCATAAAGCCCTCGCACAGGGCTGCGGGCGATCACCTCCGCCCGCTCCGCATCGGTGATGGCGCCCACCCGCGCGCTCGGCGGGGCGATCAGGGTGCGCTCCACCATGGTCGGCGTGCCGGCGCCCTCCAGCACGGAGACCAGCGCCTCGCCCTTGCCGAGTTCGGTGATGACCCGGGCCGTGTCGAGCTTCGGATTGGGGCGGAAGGTTTCCGCCGCCGCTCGGACCGCCTTCTGGTCCCGCGGCGTGAAGGCCCGCAGCGCGTGCTGCACGCGGTTGCCGAGCTGGGCGAGCACGCTGTCCGGCACGTCCAGCGGGTTCTGCGTCACGAAATAGACGCCCACGCCCTTGGAGCGGATGAGGCGGACCACCTGTTCCACCTTCTCCAGCAGCGCCTTGGGCGCGGCATCGAACAATAGGTGCGCCTCGTCGAAGAAGAAGACGAGCTTGGGCTTGTCGAGATCGCCCACCTCGGGCAGGTCCTCGAACAGTTCGGAAAGCAGCCACAGCAGGAAGGTGGCGTAGAGGCGCGGGCTCCCCATGAGCTTGTCCGCAGCAAGCACGGAAATGGTGCCGTAGCCGGAGCGGTCCACCCGCATGAGATCGGAAATCTTGAGGTCGGGCTTGCCGAAGAAACGGTCGGCGCCCTGATTCTCCAGCACCAGCAGCTGGCGCTGGATCGCGCCGACGGTGGCGGCGGAAACGTTGCCATAGTCGCGCGTCAGCGTCTTGGCATTATCGGCGACGAAGCCGATGACGGCACGCAGGTCCTTGAGGTCATAGAGCCAGAGGCCGCGTTCATCGGCGAGACGGAAGGCGATGTTGAGGACGCCTTCCTGCACCTCGTTCAGCTCCATGAGCTGGGCCAGCAGCAGCGGCCCCATCTCGGAGATGGTGGTGCGGACGGAATGGCCCTTCTCGCCGAACAGATCCCAAAAGATCACCGGGAAGCTGTCGGGCGTGTAGGTGATCCCCACCTCCTGCGCCCGCTTCAGCAGGAAGTCCTTTGGCTCTCCCGGCATCGCGATGCCCGAGAGGTCGCCTTTCACGTCGGCGGCAAAGACCGGTACGCCGGCGCGGGCAAAGCCTTCCGCCAGCACTTGGAGGGTCACGGTCTTGCCCGTGCCCGTGGCACCGGTGACGAGCCCGTGCCGGTTGGCGAGCCGCAGGGCCAGTTCCTCGTCCTTGCCCGCCGCCGGGCTGTGTCCGACAAAGACCGTGCCCTCGTCCCGTGCCATGGCCGCTCCTCCCTTGACCTCACACCCATAGCGTCGCGCCGGGCACAAGGCCACGGGTGCGCACCCGCCTGACGCACCGTCTTGCCCCTGTTCTGCCGGCTCAGGCAAGGCCCCGGCCACGCTTGCAAGGCCCGGTCTTCACCGTCACCATGCCGCTCCCAGAGACGGCAGAAGAGACCTTCATGGAGCCCCTCACCGACCGCCTCATGGCCCGCGTGGGCCTCAGCGAGGCACAGGCCAGATCGGCCGTCCGCGTGCTCTCGACCTTTCTCAACACGGAAGCCCCGCCCCCGACCCGCGCGCGCCTGCATGCCGTTCTGCCCGACCTCGCGCCGGCCACCGGCAGCGGCGAGCCGGAGGCGGATGGGGACGGCACGAGCCATTTCGGCGGCATGGCGCGGCTGATGCGCGTCGCCGACCGACTCATGGCCGAGGGCCTCAGCATGATCGAGGTCCAGGCCACGGTGCGCGAGGTGGTGGCCTATGCCCGCGAGACGGCGGGCGACGCCACGGTGGACGAGATCGTCACCGCCATTCCGGGCCTGCGCCACGCACTCTGAACCCTGTCCCATCCGCCAAAGAAAAAGGCCCCCGCGCCGGAGCGCGGAGGCCTCGTCATTCAACGATCGACCTGAAGGCTCAGGCGAAGGCCTTGAGCGCCGCCTTGCCGGCATATTTCGCCTGTGCGCCCAGTTCCTGCTCGATGCGCAGGAGCTGGTTGTACTTGGCGGTGCGGTCGGAGCGGGCGAGCGAGCCGGTCTTGATCTGACCGCAGTTCGTGGCCACCGCGAGATCGGCGATGGTGGAGTCCTCGGTCTCGCCCGAACGATGGGACATCACGGCGCGATAGCCGGACTTGTGGGCGAGTTCCACCGTCTCCAGCGTCTCGGTCAGCGAGCCGATCTGGTTCACCTTCACGAGGATGGCGTTGCCGGTGGCTTCCTTGATGCCACGGCCGAGGCGCTCGACATTGGTCACGAACAGGTCGTCGCCCACAAGCTGGCACTTGGCGCCGATGGCGTCGGTGAGCTGCTTCCAGCCCGCCCAGTCGTCCTCGGACATGCCGTCCTCGATGGTGACGATCGGGTAGTTGCCGACGAGCTGCGCCAGATACTTCACCTGGGCGTCGATGTCGCGGACCTTGCCCTCGCCCTCATAGTGATAGGCGCCGTCCTTGAAGAATTCGGTGGCGGCGCAGTCGAGGCCGAGGAACACGTCCTCGCCCGGCTTGAAGCCGGCCTTCTCGATGGCCTTCAGCACGAAGTCGAGCGCCGCCTCGGCAGACGCAAGGTTCGGGGCGAAGCCGCCCTCGTCGCCCACGTTGGTGTTATGGCCGGCGTCCTTCAGGCCCTTCTTCAGGGTGTGGAAGATCTCGGCGCCCCAGCGCAGGCCTTCCGCGAAGGTCGGCGCGCCGGCGGGCAGGATCATGAATTCCTGGAAGTCGATGGGATTGTCCGCATGCGCGCCGCCGTTGATGATGTTCATCATCGGCACCGGCAGGGTGCGGGCGTTCACGCCGCCCACATAACGATAGAGCGGCAGGTTGTTGGAGATGGCGGCCGCCTTGGCCACCGCCAGCGACACGCCGAGGATGGCGTTGGCGCCGAGGCGGGCCTTGTTGGGCGTGCCGTCGAGTTCGATCATGACGGCGTCGATCTGCGCCTGCTCCTCGGCATCGAGGCCGCCGATGGCGTCGAAGATCTCGCCGTTCACCGCCTCGACCGCCTTCTCGACGCCCTTGCCGAGATAGCGGCCCGTGTCGCCGTCGCGCAGTTCGACCGCCTCATGGGCGCCCGTGGACGCGCCGGAGGGAACCGCCGCGCGACCGAGCGCGCCGTCTTCCAGCAGCACATCGACTTCCACCGTGGGGTTGCCGCGGCTGTCCAGGATTTCCCGGCCGACGATATCGACAATGGCGGTCATGGAGCGTCCTTCCCTTCCTCTGCCCAAAGCGTGACCCGCGCGGCGCGCGGATGCGAAACGGAGCGCTGCGCTTCTAGCCTGTCACGCCGCCGCTGGTAAGGGGTCATGGCGCGCGGCAGCCTTTCGCGCACAAGCCGGCAAATTGCGCTACAGTGCTCAAAAAAGGAGCGCGCTCAGCCGCTCCGCGTCAGGAAATGCCATCCAGGACCGCCGCTTCACGCCGCATCCAAGGACCGATGATGACCGAAGCCAAGCTCCAGCTCGGGCGCGAGACCGCCCTGCCGTCCTCACCCGAGGAGGCCGTGCTGGACCGCGTGCCCAATCCCCATCCCGACACCAATTACGTGGCCCGCTTCACGGCGCCCGAGTTCACCTCGCTGTGTCCCGTGACCGGCCAGCCGGACTTCGCCCATCTGGTGCTGGATTACGTACCGGACGCCTGGCTCGTGGAATCGAAGTCGCTCAAGCTCTATCTCGCCAGCTTCCGCAACCACGGCGCCTTCCATGAGGACTGCACGGTGGCCATTGGCAAGCGGCTGGTCGAGCTGCTGAAGCCGCGCTTCTTCCGCATCGCCGGCTACTGGTATCCGCGCGGCGGTATTCCCATCGACGTGTTCTGGCAGACCGGCGAGCTCCCGCGCGGGGTCTGGCTGCCGGAAACCGGTGTCGCCCCCTATCGTGGGAGAGGCTGACGATGCCCAAGCTGATCATCACCAATGGCGACAGCGCCGTGGAGCGCCTGCGGGCGGGCGGCGTGAAGGGCCACCATCTGCCCTGGCGCGACATGCTGCATGACGGGCCGGTTCCGGACAGCCCCTCGCTGGCCGAGGTGGCGGACGCGCGCGCGGGCTTCCTTGCCGAGGCGCTCGGCCTCGACTTCGGCAGCGTGCGGGCCGACTTCGCCGAACGGGATGCGCAGCTTGAGATCCATATCGCCTTCAACGAGGTGCAGCTCTGGTTCGAGCACGACCTCTATGACCAGCTCCAGCTGATCCAGCTCCTGCACTTCTTCGCCCGCGAGCCGGAACGGCTGGGGCTGAAGCTCGTGCAGGCGCAGGACTATCTCGGCACGCTGGAGGCGGACGACATCCGCACCCTCTCCCACTGCGCTTTGCCGGTGACGACGCTGCAACTGGAAGCCGGGCATGCGGCCTGGGAGGCCTTCACCGCGCCGACCCCTCGCGCGCTGGCGGGCCTTGCCGGCCGCGACCACCCCGTGCTGCCCCATCTCGGCGCCGCCCTGCAGCGGGCGCTGGAGGAGTTGCCCGCGCCCCGCAGCGGCCTGTCGCTGACCGAGGAGCGCATCCTGCGCCAGCTCGCGGACGGGCCGAAGAAGGTGCATCAGGTCTTCGCCGCCGTGCAGGCCATGGACGAGGCACGCTTTCTGGCGGACATGCCCTTCTTCCTGCGGCTGGACGGACTTGCCTTCGCCCACGAGCCGCTGATCGAGGGGCTGCCCTTCCGCGCCTCCGACTGCCGGCCGTTCGTGCCTTCAGAAGATGCGCCGGCGCCGGAGGAAATGACCTACCGCGCCTTCGCCCGCGCAACCATCAAGCTGACGCCCGCCGGCATCTCCGCCCTGCGCGGCCGCTTCGACCACGCCTCGACCAATGCGGTGGACCGCTGGCTCGGCGGCACCCACCTCCAGCCCGGTGCCATGTGGCGCTATGACCGGGCGCGTCAGGTGCTGGTCGAGCCGAACTGAGGGGCGATTGGGGGAGGAAGTCCTCTCCCCCCGAGCACCGGTCTTCCGGATAGCGCGAATTCCCTCCCCCCTTGAGGGGGAGGGCCAGGGAGGGGGGTAACGCCCTCTCCGATCGCGCGACGCCTCGCGCCAAAACCTCGCGGCATCCCCTGCCCCGGCCGTTCTACCCCCCTCCCTGCCCTCCCCCACAAGGGGGGAGGGACGCGAACGGCGAGCGCCGATCACCAGGTCAGGATTTCAGAGAACCGGTGTCTTCGCCCGCTCAGATCGCCACCGGATGCGCCTTGGCCACGCGGTCGATCTCCTGCAACAGCGCCACCAGCGACTCCAGATCCTTCAGCGGCACCATGTTGGGGCCGTCGGAGGGGGCATGATCCGGGTCGGGATGGGTCTCGATGAAGACCGCCGCCACGCCCACCGCCACCGCGGCGCGGGCAAGCACCGGCACGAACTCGCGCTGCCCGCCGGAGGAGGCGCCCTTGCCGCCCGGCTGCTGCACGGAATGGGTGGCGTCGAACACCACCGGCGCGCCGGTTTGCGCCATCACCGGCAGGCCGCGCATGTCGGAAACCAGCGTGTTGTAGCCGAAGGAGGCGCCGCGCTCGGTGAGCAGCACGCGCCCGTTGCCGGACTGGGTGAGCTTGGCCACCACATTGACCATGTCCCAGGGCGCAAGGAACTGGCCCTTCTTCACATTCACCACCCGGCCGGTCCTGGCCGCCGCGACGAGAAGGTCGGTCTGGCGGCAGAGGAAGGCCGGGATCTGGAGCACGTCCACCACCTCGCCCACGGGGGCGCACTGGTGGATCTCGTGCACGTCGGTCAGCGTCGGCAGGCCGAAGCGCTCGCCGATCTCGGCAAACACCGGCAACGCCTTCTCAAGGCCCATGCCGCGCGCGGCATTGACCGAGGTACGGTTCGCCTTGTCGAAGGAGGTCTTGTAGATGAGGCCGATGCCGAGGCGATCGGTGATCTCCTTCAGCGCGGCGGCGGTTTCCAGCGCGTGGTCGCGGCTCTCCATCTGGCAGGGGCCGGCGATGAGGGCGAGCGGCAGGCTGTTGCCGATGCGGACCTTGCCCGCCTCCACCACGGACTGGGGCTCAACGGCGGTCGCGCTCATGGTCTCTCCTCGGCGTCATCTGTGACGCGCTTCATAGCCAATGGCCCGGCGGCGGGAAACCTCCCGCCGCGCGGGGGATACATGCGTTCAATGGGGCGTCGCGAGCTTCAGCCCGACGATGCCGACACCGATCAGCGCGATGGAGGCGAGGCGCAGCGCGTCGGAGGGTTCGCCGAAGACGATGATGCCGACCACCGTCGCGCCCACCATGCCGATGCCAGCCCAGACCGCATAAGCGGTGCCGATGGGCAGGTCGCGGGCCGCGACCGAGAGCAGGAACAGGCTGAAGCCGGCGCAGACCAGCGTGAAGACCGAGGGCCATAGGCGGGTGAAGCCCTCGGCATATTTCAGGCCGATGGCCCAGCCCACTTCCATGAGGCCGGCCGCAAAAAGGATGATCCAGGCCACGAGACACTCCGTGGGAGCCCGGCCGGCCCGGCCGGTGGGCTCGAATGGCGGGGTCGTCCGCGCCGGAGGAGAAGAACCGCGACGGTCGTCCGCGCGGGTGCCTGCGCCGTGGCAGGCATGGGCAGGATGTAGGACACGCCCTGCCCGGATCAAGCACCCGTCAGCCGGCGGCGGCGTCCTCGTTGCGCTCGAAGATCAGCGTCGCGCCCATGGCGGCAGTGGGCGGCACCACGGCGATGCCCTCGATCTGCTCCACCAGCATCCGCCGGGCGGCGAGG
Source organism: Azorhizobium caulinodans ORS 571 (assembly GCF_000010525.1). Classification (GTDB taxonomy): domain Bacteria; phylum Pseudomonadota; class Alphaproteobacteria; order Rhizobiales; family Xanthobacteraceae; genus Azorhizobium; species Azorhizobium caulinodans. The sequence continues at coordinate 3,504,496 of NC_009937.1, forward strand.
CCTCGGCGCAGGTCGGCGGCGCCGGGCGTGTCGAAGCGCACGGCCGCGAGGCGCAGGCCCTCACCCTGCGGCGCGGCCACGCCATAGCGCTCGGTGAACAATTCGGGCGTCATGAGGTCGATGGCCCCACGCGGCGTCTGCGTCACGAACCAGCCGTCCACTGCCCGGCGCGGCGTGCAGCCGGAGAAGGTGTCGATGAAGGACACGTGGTCGGCGGGACTGTCGGTCACCAGCACCACGCCCAGCACCTGCGTCACGCCATTGGCATGGCGCTGCATCTGCGGCGACCAGAAATTCTCCGGCTTTCGCTGGGTGCAGGTGAAGAAGGCGGTTTCGGACGCGATGGGATCACGGGCATAGGCGAGCGTGAAGCCCACCTCCACCTCGGAGCCGTCCGGACGTCGGGCCTGCCGGGAGAAATCGAACAGGTCGTAGCCGCCGATGCCGGCCGCATCGAAATCGGCCTTGTCGCCCACGGGATCGGTGCCTTCCAGCACCAGCATGGACAGGCCCTCGCCGCTGCGGGCGAGCCGGGCCTTGTTGAAGGCGCCGAAGGAGAAGAAGGCGCCATCGTGCGGCGGGATCTTCTCCGGCTCGGCAACTTCCAGAATCTCGATGAAGAAGCCCGGTGTCTGGACGATGCGGTTGTGCGTGCCCCAGGGATGATGGTTGCGCGAGCCGACGGTGAAGCCCAGCAGGTCATAGACCTCCCCGGCCGCATCAACGTCCCGCACCAGATGGACGACGTGATCGAGGCCGCGACGCATGGGCAACTCCTTTACCTGATCGCACGCCGCCCGGCTTCACGCCGGAGCGGCAGGCTCACTCACACCAGCCGGCTCTGCTCCATGGCCGCCCCGATGAAGGAGGCGAAGAGCGGATGCGGCTGGAACGGGCGCGACTTCAGCTCGGGATGGAACTGCACGCCGATGAACCAGGGATGGTCCGCATATTCCACGATCTCCGGCAGCAGGCCATCGGGCGACAGGCCGGAGAACATGAGACCGCAGGCCTCGAGGCGATCCTTGTAGGCGGTATTCACCTCGTAACGGTGACGGTGACGCTCGGAAATCTCCTGCGCGCCATAGATGCCGGCGACGCGGGACGGCTCCTTGAGCTGCGCCAGATAGGCGCCGAGGCGCATGGTGCCGCCGAGGTCGCCCGCTGCCGAGCGGCGCTCCAGTTCATTGCCCTTCAGCCATTCGGTGAGCAGGCCCACCACCGGCTCGGACGTCTCGCCGAACTCGGTGGAGTTGGCGTTCTTGACGCCGGCCAGGTTCCGGGCCGCCTCGATCACGGCCATCTGCATGCCGAAGCAGATGCCGAAATAGGGCACCTTGCGCTCGCGGGCGAACTGGGCCGCGCGGATCTTGCCCTCGGCGCCGCGCTGGCCGAAGCCGCCCGGCACGAGAATGCCGTGGACATGCTCCAGGAAGGGCGCCGGGTCCTCGGTCTCGAAGGTCTCGCTCTCGATCCAGTCGAGGTTCACCTTCACCTTGTTGGCGATGCCGCCGTGGTTCAGCGCCTCGATGAGCGACTTGTAGGCGTCCTTGAGGCCCGTGTACTTGCCCACGATGGCGATGGTCACTTCGCCCTCGGGGTTGCGCACGCGCTGCTCGATATTGGTCCAGCGCTGGAGGTTCGGCGCCGGGGCCGGCTCGATGCCGAAGGCGGCCAGCACTTCCGTGTCGAGACCTTCCGCATGGTAGGAGGACGGCACGGCGTAGATGTTGTCCACGTCGCGCGCCTCGATCACGGCGCTCTCGCGCACGTTGCAGAAGAGCGAGAGCTTGCGCCGCTCCTCGCGCGGGATCTCGCGATCGCAGCGGCAGAGCAGGATGTCGGGCTGGATGCCGATGGAGCGCAGTTCCTTGACGGAGTGCTGCGTCGGCTTGGTCTTCAGTTCCCCGGCGGAGGGGATGAAGGGCATCAGCGTCAGGTGGATGAAGATGGCGTGGTTGCGCGGCAGCTCGTTCTTGAGCTGACGGGTCGCCTCGAAGAAGGGCAGGCCCTCGATGTCACCCACCGTGCCGCCGACCTCGATGAGCACGAAGTCGAAGCCCTCGTTGCCTTCCAGCACGAAGTCCTTGATGGCGTTGGTGACGTGGGGAATCACCTGGATGGTGGCGCCCAGATAGTCGCCGCGCCGCTCCTTGGTGAGGATGTCCTGATAGATGCGCCCGGTGGTGATGTTGTCCTGCTTGGTGGCAGGATGCCCGGTGAAGCGCTCGTAATGGCCGAGGTCGAGATCGGTCTCGGCCCCGTCGTCGGTCACGAAGACCTCGCCATGCTGATACGGGCTCATGGTGCCCGGATCGACGTTCAGATAGGGGTCCAGCTTGCGGAGCCGGACGGTGTACCCGCGCGCCTGAAGAAGCGCGCCGAGTGCTGCGGAGGCGAGGCCCTTGCCAAGGGAGGACACGACGCCGCCGGTGATGAAGATGTAGCGCGCCATGGGCTTCAACTCTACTCCGCGCAAACGCGATTCGGCGAGCGCGACGCCCTTTGGGGCACCGCGTCGCCTGTGGAGAACCTACACGCCGCGGCCTGCCGCGGCGCAGCGATCACTGAGACTTCGGAACCTGCGGGCCGGTGGGCGCCGGAGCGTCCGCGGCCGGAGGCGTCGGGGCCGCGGGAGCGGAGGCTCCCGGAGCCGCGCCCTGCGGCCGGATCTGGTCGAGGATGGAGCCGCCGGTCGGCACGCTCGGACCGCTCTGGCCGCTGGACGGCCCGAGGATCGAGGTGGGCGCGCGGCCCCAGCCTGCGAGAATCGTCAGGCCCAGGCTGGTGATGAAGAACAACGCGGCGAGCACCGCGGTCGCACGGGTCAGCACGTTGGCCGTGCCGCGCGCCGTGAAGAAGCCGCCGCCACCGCCGCCGCCGCCGATTCCCAGGCCACCGCCTTCGGAACGCTGAATCAGCACCACGCCGATGAGCGCGAGCACCACCAACAGGTGAATGACGATCAGAACGGTCTGCATGAATTCCATCATCCTCGCGCCGGGCGGGGCCCGGAGCGCCATTTGGGCGGTTCCTACACGAACGCTTCGCGCATGGAAAGCCTTGCCGCCCTGCGTTGCACGGCGGGCTGCCGCGCGGCCATGGCAAAGCCCCGCCGCGCCTTCATATAGGCCGCCGGCGGCCGTCCGAAAGGAGCCCTGCCCCTGTGAACAGCCGCCGGCCCGTCCTCAATGCCCGAGCACCGCCAGAAGCAGCAGCGCCACGATGTTGGTGATCTTGATCATGGGATTCACGGCCGGCCCCGCCGTGTCCTTGTAGGGATCGCCCACGGTGTCGCCAGTGACGGACGCCTTGTGCGCGTCAGACCCCTTGAGGTGGCGCACCCCGTCCTTGTCCACGAATCCGTCCTCGAAGGACTTCTTCGCATTGTCCCAGGCGCCGCCGCCGGAGGTCATGGAGATGGCGACGAACAGGCCGGTGACGATGACGCCGAGCAGCATCGCCCCCACCGCCGAGAAGGCCGCCGACTTGCCGGCCGCCCCGCCGCCCGCCACCAGATAGATGACGAAATAGCAGACGATGGGCGAGAGCACCGGCAACAGGGAGGGGATGATCATCTCCTTGATGGCGGCGCGGGTTAGCATGTCCACGGCGCGGGAATAGTCCGGCTTGTCGGTGCCGGCCATGATTCCCGGCTTCTCGCGGAACTGCCGGCGCACCTCCTCCACGATGGCGCCTGCCGCTCTTCCGACCGCCGTCATGCCCATGGCGGCGAAGAGGAAGGGCAGCAGGCCGCCGAACAGCAGGCCGACGACCACATAGGGATTTTCCAGCGAGAAGTTGGGGGACACGCCGGCGAAATAGCTGCCCGGCCGGGCCTGCGAGATGAAATAGCGCAGGTCCGCATTGTAGGCGGCGAACAGCACCAGCGCGCCGAGGCCCGCCGAGCCGATGGCATAGCCCTTGGTGACGGCCTTCGTGGTGTTGCCCACCGCATCCAGCGCATCGGTGGAGTGGCGAACCTCCTTGGGCAGGCCGGCCATTTCGGCGATACCGCCGGCATTGTCCGTCACCGGGCCGAAGGCATCGAGCGCCACCACCATGCCCGCCAGCGCCAGCATGGTCGTTGCCGCCACCGCAATGCCGAACAGGCCGGCCAAGCCATAGGCGACGAGGATGCCGGCGATGATGACGAGCGTGGGCAGCGCCGTCGATTCGAGCGAGACGGCGAGGCCCTGGATGATGTTGGTGCCGTGGCCGGTCACCGAGGCCTGCGCAATGGAGACCACCGGCCGATAGCCCGTGCCGGTGTAATATTCGGTGATGACGACGATGGCCCCGGTCACCGCCAGTCCGACGATTCCCGAGAGGAAAAGCTGCGTGCCGGTGAGCGCGGTCCCCGCGATGGGGCCGAAGCCTGTCAGCAGCCCCGTCACCAGTGCCAGCGCGAAGACCGAGAGGCCGGCGCTCGCCGCAAAGCCCTTGTAGAGCGCCCCCATGATGGAGGAGGTCGGCCCGAGCTTAACGAAGAAGGTGCCGGCGATGGAGGTGAGGATGCACACGCCGCCGATGGCCAGCGGATAGAGCACGAGATTGCCCAGAACGCCTGGGGCGCCGGAATAGAAGATGATGGCGAGCACCATGGTCGCCACCACCGTCACGGCATAGGTCTCGAACAGGTCCGCCGCCATGCCCGCGCAGTCGCCGACATTGTCGCCCACGTTGTCGGCGATGGTGGCGGGGTTGCGCGGGTCGTCCTCGGGAATGCCTGCCTCTACCTTGCCGACCAGATCGCCGCCCACGTCGGCGCCCTTGGTGAAGATGCCGCCGCCGAGGCGGGCGAAGATGGAGATGAGCGAGGCGCCGAAGCCCAGCGCCACGAGGGCATCCACCACAACGCGCTCGGTGAGGCCATAGCCCATGATGCGGGTGAGGAAGGTGAAGTAGACCGCGACCCCCAGCAGGGCGAGGCCGGCCACCAGAAGGCCGGTGACGGCGCCCGCCTTGAAAGCGAGGTCGAGCCCGCCGGCGAGCGATTTCGTCGCCGCCTGCGCCGTGCGCACATTGGCACGCACCGAGACATTCATGCCGATGAAGCCGGCAAGGCCGGAGAGAATGGCGCCGAGGGCAAAGCCGATGGCCACGAGCCAACCGAGGAAGACGCCCACCGCCAGGAAGATGACGACGCCCACGATGCCGATGGTGGCGTACTGCCGGCGCAGGTAGGCCTGCGCGCCTTCGGCGATCGCGGCGGCGATCTCCTGCATGCGTGGCGAGCCGGGATCGGCGGCCATGACCGCCCGCCCGGCCCAGATTCCGTAGCCCACGGCGAACAGTCCGCAGGCAATGATCAGCACGAGTGCCAACATATGACCAGCCCTCCCGTTTTCGTCCCGTATGCCTTTGTTTTTATGGGACGGGAGTGTGAGGGCCGGACGACAGGGGCGCAACCAAGTAATGCGACAGCAGAACTGCACTATTCCTTGGAGAGGAAGTGCCCGATGCGCGCCACCGCCGCCCGCATGTCTTCCGCCGACCCGGCATAGGAGAAGCGCAGGAACTGCTTGCCACGGAAGGGATCGAAGTCCACGCCCGGGGTCGCCGCAACGTGCGCCGCGTCGAGAAGCCGCGTCGCGAAGGCGTGCGAGTCGCCCGTGAAACGGGACACATCCGCATAAAGATAAAAGGCGCCGTCGGCCGGCAGGAAATGCTCGAGCCCGATCTTGGGAAGACCTTCGGTCAGGATGCGGCGGTTTTCCTCATAGCCATGCTTCACCGCATCCATCTCCTCCCGCCCGTCGAAGGCGGCCTCTGCGGCGATCTGCGACAGGGTGGGCACGGAGATGGAGAAGTTCTGCTGCAGGCGCTCCATGGTGCGCGACATGCCCTCGGGCACCACCATCCAGCCGACGCGCCAGCCGGTCATGCAGAAGTATTTGGAGAAGGAATTGATGACCACGGCATCGGGGGCCACCTCGGCCGCCGTCACCGCCGGGAAGGCATAATCGAGGCCGTGGTAGATCTCATCCGACACGAAACGCAGGCCGAGTTCCTTGGCCGCCGCATAAAGGGCGGTGAGCGCCGTGCGGTCCATCATGGTGCCGGTGGGATTGGCGGGGCTCGCCACCAGCACGCCTTTCAGCGGCTTTTCCGCATGGGCGGCGCGCAGCGTCTCGGGGGTCAGGGCGAATCGGTCTTCCGCCTTGGTCTCGATCAGCACCGGCTCGCAGCCGAGCGCCGAGAGCACATGGCGATAGGGCGGATAGCCGGGGGCGGCGATGGCCACCCGGTCGCCGGCCTCGAACAGGGCCAGGAAGGCGAGGATGAAGCCGCCGGACGAGCCGTTGGTCACCACCACCCGCTCGGGATCGAGGTCGAACCCGTGCTGCTCCTTGTAGTGCTTCGCGATGCGGGCGCGCAGGGAGGGAATGCCCAGCGCCGCCGTATAGCCCACCTGCCCGCGCTCCAGCGCGGCGGCCGCCGCCTTGCGGGCGGTGCGCGGCGCGGGCGCGGCGGGCTGGCCCACCTCCATGTGGATCACCTTCGCCCCCTCGGCTTCCAGGCGGGCCGCGTGCTCCATCACGTCCATCACGATGAAGGGCGCGACCTCCGAACGACGGGAGGCGGGAACGAGCGCGGGAGGAAGCACGAGGGAGGACATCACATTCGCTTTCGTGATCGGGAAACGGGCACGGAAGACGCAGCGTCAGCCAAGCCGCCGTCTTGCCGCCGCATTCGCCCCGAGGGTAGACGCTAGGACAACCGGAGCGGCAAGCCGTTCCGGCGGAACCGGTGGGGCGTGGTAACGCGCCGCCGCACTGTCGCCAAGGGGCGGGCGCAACCCGCCGCATGGTTCAGGAAGACGACCGAGCACCATTCGTGGGGGATCGACTGCTCGTGATGTTCGCCAGCCGCGCCGTTTGCCCAACCCGCGTCCTGCGCCGCGCATCCAGCGTGGCGCTCAGCCTCATCGCCAGTTGCCATCTGGCGCTTGCCCCGGCGCAGGCGCAGGAGAAGTCCGGTCGCGGCCTGCCGACCATCCGCGACACCGAGATCGAGAACCTGCTGCGCGACTACACCCGCCCCATCCTGCGCGCCGCCAAGCTGGCGCAGCAGAACATCGAGGTGGTGCTGGTCAACGACCGCAGCTTCAACGCCTTCGTGGCGGACGGCCGGCGCATCTTCATCAACACCGGCGCGCTCGTCGATTCGACGACGCCCAACCAGATCATCGGCGTGCTCGCCCATGAGACCGGCCATATCGCCGGCGGCCACCTCGCCCGGCGCCGCGAGCAGCTCGCGGGCGCGCAGACCATGGCCATCGTCGCCATGATGCTGGCGGCGGGCGGAGTCGCGGCGGGCGCGGCAAGCGGGGCCAATGGCGGCAACATGGGCAATGCGGCGGCGGGCGCTGTCATGGCGCCGCAGGAGATGATCCGCCGTTCGCTCCTCGCCTATCAGCGCGAGGAAGAGCAGGCCGCCGACCGGTCGGCAGTCACCTATCTCAACGCCACCCAGCAGTCGGCCAAGGGCATGCTGGAGACGTTCGAGCGCTTCCAGAACGACCAGTTGTTCCTGACCCAGCGCACCGATCCCTACCTGCTGAGCCACCCCATGGCCCGCGAGCGCATCGCGGCGCTGGAGGTGCTCGCCAAGGCCAGCCCCTATTTCAACGCCAAGGACCCGCCTGCCCTCCAGCACCGGCACGACATGATGCGGGCAAAGCTCATCGGCTTCCAGGAGCGGCCGGACGTGGTGGCGCGGCGCTATCCGCCCACCGACCAGTCCCTGCCCGCCCAATATGCCCGCGCCATCTCCGCCTATCGCTTCGCCAGCATGTCCGGGGCGGTGGCGCAGATCGACGCTCTCATCGCCAAGGAGCCGGGCAATCCCTATTTCCAGGAACTGAAGGGGCAGGCGCTGCTGGAGAGCGGCCGGGCGAGCGAGGCGGTGCCGCCGCTGCGCAAGGCGGTGGCCATGACCGACGGCGCACCGCTGATCCGCGCCATGCTCGGGCAGGCGCTGGTGGAGACCGGCAATGCGGGCATGATGGACGAGGCCATCCGCGAGCTGACCTTCTCAACCCAGCGCGATCCGGACAATGCCTCGGGCTGGCGCGCCCTTGCCAAGGCCTACGGTTTCAAGAACAACAGGCCGCAGGCGGATCTCGCCTCGGCGCAGGCGGCGCTCGCCACCGGCGACGTCCGCACCGCGCGGGAACTCGCCGCCCGCGCGCGCCAGACCTTTCCCCCCAATTCGCCCGGCTGGCTGAAGGCGGACGACATCGTCAACATCAAGCCGCCGCAATCCAGCGACAATCGCCAGTAGAATTGCCCTTCCGAACATGGAGAGACCGATGCTGTCCCGAACCGGCCTGCGTGCCGCCCTCGCCGCTGTGGCCGCCCTCGGGCTGACGGCAACCACCGTCCTCCCGGCCGCCGCCTTCACCGATCAGGAGAAGGCCGAGCTTGGCCCGCTGATCCGCGACTACCTGCTGAAGAACCCGGAAGTGCTCCAGGAAGCGATCGCCGTGCTGGAGAAGCGCCAGGGCGAGGCGGAGGCGCAGGCCCGGGCCAAGACCCTCGCCAGCATCAAGCCCAAGGTCTTCGACAGCCCGCGCGGCGTGGTGATCGGCAATCCGAAGGGCAACGTCACGCTGGTGGAGTTCTTCGATTACAACTGCGGTTACTGCAAGCACACGCTGTCCGACATCAATGCGCTGGTGAAGAACAATCCGAACCTGCGCGTGGTGCTGCGCGAGTTCCCGGTGCTCGGCCCGGGCTCGGTGGAAGCCGCGCAGGTGGCGGTGGCCGTCCGCATGGTCGCGCCCGACAAGTACAAGGCCTTCCACGACGCCCTGCTCAGCGGCCGTGGGCAGGCGGACCGCGCCCGCGCGCTGGCGGCAGCCAAGGAGGTGGGCATCGACGTCGCCCAGCTCCAGAAGCAGGCGACCTCGCCGGAGCTCAACGCCACTCTCGACGAGAGCATGGAGATCGCCCAGGCGCTCGGCCTCAACGGCACGCCGAGCTTCGTCATCGGCGACGAGGTGATCGTGGGCGCCGTCGGCCTCGAGAAGCTTCAGGAAGCGGTCACCAAGAACGGCAAGACCGCCGCCAACTGATCCCTGACGGGGGACTGCCCGGCCATATCTGGGCCGGCAGTCCCCCGCCTGCGGCATTGCCGCCATGTGACGGTCTGGTGAATGGGGTGAGATGGCGTCTTTCCTTGCGACGCAACGCCCCCTATAACCGCGCGGGCCCGGACGCTGCCGGGTCGCAGCTGAACCGTCAGGATGTCCGACACCATCCACGTCCTCAACGGACCCAATCTGAACCTCCTCGGCACCCGCGAGCCCGGCATCTACGGTGCCGCGACGCTGGCCGACGTTGAGGCGCTCTGCCGCACGACCGCGGCCCAGCACGGGCTCGAGCTCGTCTTCCGCCAGAGCAATCACGAAGGCGATCTGGTGGACTGGATCCAGGCTGCGGCAGGCTCCGTCGGCGTGGTCCTGAATGCCGGCGCCTATACCCACACCTCCGTCGCGTTGCGCGATGCCATTGCCGGCACCGGCGTTCCCGCCGTCGAGGTGCATCTGTCGAACGTGTTCGCCCGCGAACCCTTCCGTCACCATTCCTATCTCTCGCCGGTGGTGCGGGGCGTGATCTGCGGCTTCGGGCCCCAGAGCTACGTCCTCGGCATCACGGCGCTCGCCACAACCCGGCCGGCGCGCCCCTGAGCGCGGCCCTCACCCTTCAGGAGCTCATGCGTGGCTGAACCCGCGTACGTGCAGGATGAAATGAAAAACTCCAAGACCCCCATCGATACCGACGTCATCCGCGAGATCGCGAACCTCCTGTCCGGCAGCGACCTGACGGAGATCGAAGTCGAGGCCGACAATCTGCGCATCCGCGTCGCGCGCACGCCGGCCCCGGTGACGGTGGCAGCCGCCGCGCCGGTCGCAGTGGCCCCCGCCGCCGCGCCCTTGGCCACGGTCGCCGCCGTCGCCCTCGAGCCGACGAGCGCCGACTTCTCCAAGCATCCGGGCGTCGTAACGTCTCCCATGGTCGGCACCGCCTACCGCTCGCCCGAGCCCGGCGCGCCGTCCTTCGTCGAAGTCGGCACGCAGGTGCGGGAAGGCCAGACGCTGCTGATCGTCGAGGCCATGAAGACCATGAACGCCATTCCCGCCCCGCGCGCCGGCACGGTCACGCGCATCCTGGTGGAGAACGGCCGCCCGGTGGAATACGGCGAGCCCCTGCTCGTCATCGAGTGAGGCCGGACGGCCTCGATCGGCGCCGGCGGCCCCGCCCCGGCGACACAGGACTGGAAGCGGCACGTCCCCGGCCCCGCCGGGACGCGCCTTCCCTTAAAGGACCCGCGCACCCGGACCCGTCCCGCGGCGACCCCGCCCGGCGGAGCGGCTGCCAAGCAGGCTGAAGCCCGATGTTCGAGAAAATCCTGATTGCCAACCGCGGCGAGATTGCCCTGCGCATCCTGCGCGCGTGTAAGGAGCTGGGCATCGCCACCGTCGCCGTGCACTCCACCGCCGATGCGGATGCCATGCACGTGCGCCTTGCCGACGAGAGCGTGTGCATCGGCCCGCCGCAGGCCCGCGAGAGCTACCTCAACATTCCCTCGCTGCTCGCCGCCTGCGAGATCACCGGCGCGGACGCAGTTCACCCCGGCTACGGCTTCCTCGCCGAGAACGCCCGCTTCGCCGAGATCCTGGCGGACCACAAGGTCCACTTCATCGGTCCGAAGCCCGAGCATATCCGCATCATGGGCGACAAGATCGAGGCCAAGAAGACCGCGCAGAAGCTCGGCATCCCGGTGGTGCCCGGCTCCGACGGCGGCATCAATTCGGATGAGGAGGCCCATCGGGTCGCGGCCGAGATCGGCTTCCCGGTGCTGGTGAAGGCCGCCGCGGGTGGCGGCGGGCGCGGCATGAAGGTGGCGATGACCGCCGACGACCTGAGCCAGGCCCTCTCCACCGCCCGCACCGAGGCCAAGGCGGCCTTCGGCGATGACGCGGTCTATCTGGAGAAATATCTCGTCACCCCGCGCCACATCGAGATTCAGGTGCTGGGCGACGGCAAGGGCAATGCGGTGCACCTCGGCGAGCGCGACTGCTCGCTCCAGCGCCGTCACCAAAAGGTGTGGGAGGAAGCCCCCTCCCCGGCGCTCGAAGCCGCCCAGCGCCAGGAGATCGGCGAGACGGTGGCGAAAGCCATGCGCGAGCTGAAGTATCTCGGCGTCGGCACGGTCGAGTTCCTGTACGAGAACGGCCGCTTCTATTTCATCGAGATGAACACCCGCATCCAGGTGGAGCATCCGGTGACGGAAGAGATCACCGGAATCGATCTCATCAACGAGCAGATCCGCGTCGCCGCCGGCCTGCCGATGACGCTCACGCAGGACGACGTCAAGATCACCGGCCACGCCATCGAGTGCCGCATCAATGCCGAGCACCCGACGACCTTCCGGCCCTCGCCCGGCAAGATCACCCACTATCACGTGCCCGGCGGCCTCGGCATCCGCGTGGATAGCAATGCCTATCAGGGCTATTCGATCCCGCCCCACTACGATTCGCTGGTGGGCAAGCTGATCGTGCACGGCTCCAACCGCGAGGAATGCCTGCGCCGCCTGCGCCGGGCGCTCGACGAGTTCGTGGTGGACGGCATCGAGACGACCCTGCCCCTGTTCCGCACGCTGGTGCGCACCAAGGACATTCAGGACGGCCAGTATGACATCCACTGGCTGGAGCACTTCCTGGCCAAGGGTGAAGGCTGAACTTCACCGATCCTGAAACAAGAACGGCGGGCCTCGGGCCCGCCGTTTGCGTTTCCAGGCGCCGGAACGCGTCAGTCTTCCTCGATCAGGCTGAACTGGGCGGTCTTCTCGTCATAGGAGAAGACCTCGCCATAGCGGCCCCAGGCGATGACCGTGCGCAGCGTCCGCTCGGCGAATTCCTCGGACATGTGGTCTTCCAGCTCCTCCGAGAAGCGCGAATAGGGCGCCCGGTGGGTGGGGCGCTCGTCCAGCACGCGGCGGATGTGGGCGGCGATCGCCACATGGGCCAGAAGATGCTTGGCGAACAGCGCCTTGCGCGGCTCCACGTCCGCCTCCACGAACGCCTTCCCCTCGGCGGTGAGGATGAGGTCGCCCTGTGTCACCTCCGCGAAGCGCAGCATCTGCAGCGTCTCGGCGATGGGGAAGAGGTCGTCACCCGACATGTTCAGGCTGTCCGCCAGCGCCGGCAGGTCGGCCCGGCCGTCGTAGGGGGAGTCCGCAAGCTCTTCCAGCAGGCCCGCCATGAGGTTGGTGGTGACCGGCTCCAGCGCCGTCGAAAGGCTCGCCTCATGACGCTGCGCCCCGCCCACCGGCGCGGCGCCGGGGGCGTCGCGATTGGTCATGCGGGCGTAGATATCCTCCACCAGCGCGCGGAATTCCGGCGCCTGACGGTCGCGCGGGTGCGGCAGGGTGATGGGCATCTCGAAGGCGACGCGGCCGGGATTGGACGAGAAGATCATCACCCGGTCGCACATGAGGACGGCTTCCTCGATGTTGTGCGTGACGATGAGGATGGACTTGATGGGCAGGCGCCCCTCCATCCAGAGGTCGATGATATCGGTGCGCAGCGTCTCCGCGGTCAGCACGTCGAGGGCCGAGAAGGGCTCGTCCATGAGCATCAGGCGCGGATGCACCACCAGCGCGCGCGCGAAGCCCACGCGCTGGCGCATGCCGCCGGACAGTTCCTTCGGATAGGCGCTCTCGAAGCCGCCGAGGCCGATGAGGTCGATGGCCTCCTCCGCCCGGCGCCGCCGCTCGGCCGCATCGACGCCCAGCGCCTCAAGCCCGATCTCCACATTCTGGCGCACGGTGAGCCAGGGAAAGAGGGCGAAGGTCTGGAAGACCATGGAGAGGCCCTGGCACGGGCCGTTCACCGGCTTGCCCATCCAGCGCACGTCGCCGGAGTAAGGCGGCACGAGGCCGGAGATGATGCGCAGCAGCGTGGACTTGCCGGAGCCGGAACGGCCCAGCAGGCCGACGATCTCGCCTTCCTTGATAGAGAGAGAGACGTCGTCCAGCACCAGATAACGGTTGTTGTCGCTCTTCTTGAACGACTGCACCACATGCGAGAGCTGCACGAGCGGCGCGTTGACCTCAACGGAGCGGTTGTCGAGCATGGTGGATTTCCTCAGTCGAGGCGCAGGCGCTTGGCGGCGAAATCGAACAGCGGCCGCCAGAGGGTGCGGTTGAAGGCGATGACGTAGAGCGACATGACGGCGATGCCCAGCGTGATGCGCGGATAGTCCGCCGCCGTGGTGGCATCGGCGATGTAGGAGCCGAGCCCCTCGGCGCGGAGCGTGGTCGAGCCCCAGCTCGCCACCTCGGCGACGATGGAGGCGTTCCAGGAGCCCCCGCTCGCGGTGAGGGCGCCGGTCACGTAATAAGGGAACACCCCCGGCAGGATGACCTTGAACCACCACTGCGCCCCGCGCAGGTGGAAGGAGGAGGCCGCCTCCTTCATGTCATTGGGAAAGGCGCTGGCGCCCGCGATGACGTTGAAGAGGATGTACCACTGGGTGCCCAGCACCATCAGCGGCGACAGCCAGATGTTGGGATCGAGCCCGAGGCGCACGATCACCACCACCGCGAACGGAAAGACGATGTTGGCCGGGAAGGCGGCGAGGAACTGCGCCACCGGCTGCAGCGCGTTCGCAACCTTGGGCCGGAGGCCGATCCAGACCCCTACGGGCACCCAGATGAGGGAGGCGAGCGCGATCAGCACCGCCACCCGGATCAGCGTCAGGAAGCCGAGCCAGAACACATGGCCCACCTCGGCGAGCCCCACCTCGGTGGCGACGAAGCTGACGATGAGCCAAACGCCATAGACGGCCATGGCGACGACCATCACCAGCCAGGCGTGATCCATGGGCCGGCTGGACCAGGCGGCGTTCACCTGCCCCGGCAGGCGCACGGGCAGGCGCAGCGGCAGGGCCGCGAGTCCGCGGAACAGGCCGCCGACGGGCGACAGGAGGAGGCGGAACAGATGCGCCCGCTTCACCATGTCGAGCACCCAGGAGCGCGGCGGCGGCGCGCCCGCGGACTGCTCGAAGCGGAAGCGGTCGGCCCAGGCCACCAGCGGGCGGAACAGCAGCTGGTCGTAGATCAGGATGATGACCAGCATCGCCCCGACCGACCACGCCACGGCTGTGAGATTCCGTTCGGCGATGGCGGTGGACACATAGGCGCCGATGCCCGGCAGGGTGATGGTGGTGTTGCCAACCGAAATGGCCTCCGACGCCACCACGAAGAACCACCCGCCCGACATGGACATCATCGTGTTCCACACGAGGCCCGGCATGGAGAAGGGCACCTCCAGCCGCCAGAAGCGCTGCCAGCCGGTGAGGCGAAAGCCGCGCGAGACCTCCACGAGGTCGCGCGGCAGCGTCTTCAGCGACTGGTAGAAGCTGAAGGTCATGTTCCAGGCCTGGCTGGTGAAGATGGCGAACACCGCCGCCATCTCGACGCCAATCACCTTGCCGGGGAACAGATTCATGAAGAACAGCACGGTGAAGGACAGGAAGCCCAGCACCGGCACCGACTGGAGGATGTCCAGCACCGGGATGAGCACCATCTCCGCCCGCCGGCTCTTCGCCGCAAGCGCACCGTAGATGAAGGTGAAGACCAGCGAGGCCACGATCGCCGCCAGCATGCGCAGCGTGGTGCGCAGGGCATATTCCGGCAGATCCCACGGACTGAGCGAGATCGGCGCCTGTTCCATCTCAGAGATGGGGATGAGCGTCTGCTGCGTGCCCTGCGTGAAGAGGGCAAACATCCCGAACACCAGCAGGAAGGCGAACAGGTCGAAGGGGGTCACGAAGGAACGACGCGGATCGCGCGTCGTGGTGACAGCGGCGGATTGGAAAAACATGACGGACACCCGCTGTGTACGAGACGGAAGGAACGCCCGCCGAGCGAGAAAACATCACGCCGGCACGGGAGAGCGGCCCGGTCCGGCGGGACATGCGCTCGCTCGCGCATGCTCTGGAGCGCGCTCCAAGCCGCCCGGACCATGGGCAGATCGGCGCGTGCTCTGTTACGTTATGTTGACCGGCAAGACTGGCGCGATCCACGCTGGCCCCTGACCAACGCCCGGAACGCCCAGTAGCGCGGCTCCATGACAAATAAACTACGGTCGTGCAAGACGAAGTTTGAGCGACCGTCTCAACCCACTATTACCGCTGCGACAGCTTTCGCAGCGTTCTTCAGCCCTTGCGGATCACCAGCAGGGCCGATGTGAAGACGTAGCCGAAGAATTTGAGCTTGATGTGCTTGCGTCCGGGCAGGCCAAAAGGCGGCTCGTCATAGTTGAGATCATAGGCATGCGTGCCGGCGTCGAAGTCGATGGGCTCGACGCCGCAGCGGTCCATCCGCAGCAGATGGTCCAGTTCCTCCAGGTCGCGCTGGCGATAGATCACGGCGCCGCCTCGGCTGCGCGTGCGGGTGTTGGAACTGACATTGTATTCGGTGGTGTGGACCGCGATGCCGCCGGGCTTCAGGAAGCGCGTGGACTCGCGCACGAAGTCGAAACCCTTCTGAAGGCTCCCCAGATGCTCCATGGCGCAGCAGCTCCAGATGAAATCATAGGAGCCGATGCCGAGTTCATCATCGAGCCTGCGCATGTCGGCGGACCGGAAGGCGACCCGTTCCTCGAACCCCGCCTTGTCCACGATGTCGGGATAATGGATGACATCGCGCGCCGTCGCATGCTCGTTGCTCTCCACCCAGCGGGCCGACCTGGCGTCCACCAGATCGGTCGCGAGGACGCTGACGCCGCAGGACGCGAAATAGGACGCCAGAGGTTCGCGGCCCACCGCAAAGCCGAGACCGGTCCGGCCCGCCCGGAGCATGCCGCGCTCCTCAAGAGCCGCGCAGACGGCCGCGAACTCCCAGCTCTTGCGCTGGTCAGGGCCGGAGAGCCGCAGGCGCTCGAAAAAGCGCTTGTACCAGTCGGTCTGAAAATGCTCGTAGCGGCAAACAGTTGAACTCGGCAAGGACGCCCCCAACAGCATCATGACGCGTCGCATAGGACACGCCCGATACCGTGGAGGCAAGCGCCACGGCGGCGCGGGACGCCTCAGTCCTCGCCGCGGACCTGAGCCGCGCCGAAGCGGCGTTTCACGAGGTCCACCCGCTCGGGGAGGATGCGCAGCGAGACCACCACATGGCCGTCCGCACCGCTCTCCCGCTCCAGCACCTCACCATGCCGATAGAGCCAGCCGAGCCCCTCGCCGTCCTCCGCCGCCAGCGTCACAGACAGCAGCGTGCGGCCGGCCGTGACGTGGGCTTCGATGCGGTCGAGCAAGGCCGGCGCGCCCTCCCCGGTCAACGCCGAGACGAGCTCGGGGCGTGCTTCCGGCTCCGCGCGCGCGGCCGTGTTCAGGAGTTGCTCGCGCTCCGCCTCAGGCAGGATGTCGATCTTGTTCCAGACCTCCACCAGCCGGCCGCCGGCCTCGACGTCGATGCCGAGTTCGGTCAGCACGTCCTTCACGTCCGCCGCCTGGGCATCGGTGTCGGGGTGGGAGATGTCACGCACGTGCAGGATCACGTCCGCCTCGATCACCTCTTCCAGCGTGGCGCGGAAGGCGGCGACGAGTTGCGTCGGCAACTCGGAGATGAAGCCCACCGTGTCGGACAGGATGACGCGCGTGCCATGGGGCAGGTCGACGGCGCGCAAGGTCGGATCGAGGGTGGCGAACAGGAGATCCTGTGCCATCACCTCGGCCTGCGTCAGCCGGTTGAACAGGGTGGACTTGCCGGCATTGGTGTAGCCGACGAGCGCCACCACCGGATAAGGCACGCGCTTGCGGCTGGTACGGTGGAGAGCGCGGGTGCGCTTCACCTGCTCCAGTTCACGCTCGATGCGGATGATGCGCTCGCCGATCTGCCGACGATCCGCCTCGATCTGGGTCTCGCCGGGGCCGCCGAGGAAGCCGAAGCCGCCGCGCTGGCGCTCCAGATGGGTCCAGGACCGCACGAGGCGCGAACGCTGGTAGTTCAGGTGGGCGAGTTCCACCTGAAGCGTGCCTTCCTTGGTGCGGGCACGACTGCCGAAGATTTCGAGAATCAGGGCCGTGCGGTCCACCACCTTTGCGGACCACGCCTTCTCGAGATTGCGCTGCTGGACGGGCGACAGGGCCGCATCGACGAAGACGAGGCCGACCTCCTCCGCCGCAACGATGCCCGCGATCTCCTCGACCTTGCCGGAGCCGATATAGGTGGCCGGCTTCACCTCGGAGATGAGGACAAGGCCCTTATACACGACGTCGAGGTCGATGGCGGCGGCAAGGCCCACCGCCTCCTCCAGACGCGCCTCGGGGCTGCGCCGGTCTGCACCGGCGCGCGCCCCGCGCTTGGTCACCTGTGGGGTAATGACGGCACAACGGGTGGGCGGAGCGTGACGGTCCACGCCCTTCAGTCCACCCCCCGCTGCGCCCCGCGGTCCCTTAAGCTCCACGCCGGATCACGCTTTCTCCGAAGCCACCTCGTCGGTGGGATCAAACAGTTGCACCGGATGCCCGGGCATGATCGTGGAGATAGCGTGCTTGTAGACCAATTGCGAGTGCCCGTCGCGACGCAGGAGCACGCAGAAGTTGTCGAACCAGGTCACGACGCCCTGGAGCTTCACGCCATTCACCAGGAAGATGGTGAGGGGCGTCTTGCTCTTGCGGACGTGGTTGAGAAAGGTGTCTTGCAGGTTTTGTGTGCGTTCCGCCGCCATTTTCGTATCCGTTTCTTTCGGCGTTGCCCCGTCATGTCACACGGTCGCGATGCCGCAAGGGCAAGGCAAGACGATGCGCAAACAGGAATTCCGGCGCTAGCATGGCACACCGTTACGCCAGCGCAAGATTATTTTGCCCTGCAACATAACCGCCCTGTCGAGGGCGGAGCGGGGACGATGCCGTGCGCTCCGAGCGAGCGGGAGCATGGCCTTGCGCACGCTGTGACGCTCAAGGGCGCTGCCGGCTGAGCCCCCGGTTTACGCCGCGATCACAAGCGCGGCATGTGCCCGACGGCGTTGCGGTCAGGTCCGCCAGAAGGCGAGGTGGATGATGACGAAGGCACCGACCGTCTCCAGCCGTCCGGCGATCATCGCGAAACCGGCCCCGACCGCTGCCAGCAGGTCGAAGTCCTCCGGCCCCGGCGTGCCGTCGAGCAGCGGCCCCGTATTGCTCAAAGCGGACACCGCCGTGGACACCGCCGCCTCGAAGCTCGGCATGCTGCCCGCGATGAGGATGAGCGCTGCGGCAAAGGTCAGGCAGAGGGCGACCATGCCCACCCACACGCCGCGCATGGCCGAGCCGACTCCGCCCTCTCCGGTGCGCGAGGGCTGGACGAGATTGGGATAGACCAGCCGCATCAGATCGCCCCGCGCCCGCAGCAGCATGGCCCGCACGCGCAGGATCTTCAGGCCGCCCGAGACCGACAGCGCCCCGCCGCCCACGAAGGCCACGGCAAGGACCAGAGCCGGCGGCAGTTCGTCGAAGGCCCCCCGGTGGGGCGCAAGCCCGGTGGTGGAGATCAGCGAGGCCGCGCCGAACAGCCCGTCGAGCACCGCTTCATGGGTGTGGAGGCCGGCGGCGCCCCGGAAGAAATAGGCGCCCATGACGAGGCCGAACACCGCCCAGTAGCCGAACAGGATCAGGCTCTCGCCCTGCTCGGGGGCCGCGTGGATGCGCCGGGACACCAGGGCCTTGTGCCAGCGCACGCTGGTGGCAGACCAGAGCAGGAAGGGAATGGTCACCCACCGGCCCGGCACGCTGGCCGCCAGGAATTCATGCACCTCCGGCGGCACGTGCGCGCCGGTGGAGATGACGGCGGTGGCGAGCGTCGCGGCGGAGAGGAGCGAGGCCCCCGCGCCCAGCATCGCAATGAAGGCAACGAGGGTCGCGAGGCCATAGATGGGCGCCACGGTGCCGAGCGCATCCAGCAGATCGATGGCTTCCACCGTCTCCCCCGGATGAACCGCCCGGTCCGGCAGGCCCGCTACCCCGGCGGGGGCCAGCACGGCGATGCCGGCCACCAGGGTCAGCAGCCCGCCGGCCCATTGCAGCAGGGCGAGCCAGACATGGAGGCTGGCCGGCGCCTCGCCCACGGACGACAGGCCGGTGGTCGTGAAGGCGGACAGTGCCTCCAGCACCGCCCCGCCGAAAGCCATGGGCGCCAGCACGGCCACGGCGGGGGCCGCCATGATCGGAACCAGCAGCCAGAGCACGCCGAGCGCGGCGAACAGATGCAGCCGCCGCAGCCGGCCCGGCCGCCCGCGCACCGCCAGATGCACCGCACCCGCCAGGAACAGGCTCGCCACGGCCGTGGCGATGAAGACGGGCGCAGATCCGTCCCGCGCGCCGAGGCCCACCAGCGCCGGCACGAGCGCCGCCGCGGCGAGCAGCGCCAGCACCAGGGCGAACAGGCGGAGAATGGGGGCCATCGGGAGGGCTCAGAAGAATTCGAGGCTGACGCGGAAGAGCTGCTCCACACGCTTGATGTCGTCGGCCAATGCGAACAGCACCACACGGTCCTGCGCCCGCACAACCGTATCGCCGCTCGGGCGCATGACGACGCCGTTGCGCACCACCGCGCCGATGCGCATGCCCTTGAGCAGGTCGATGTCGCGTAGCGGGCGGCCCACCAGCGGTGAGGTCTCGAGCGCCTCCGCCTCGATCATCTCGCCGGCCCCGTCCAGCAGCGAGTGCACGCCCCGGATGCGGCCGCGCCGCACGTGCTGGAGCACCTTGGAGACGGTGATCTGGCGCGGATTGACGTAGGCGTCGATGCCGAGCCCGTGGGCAAAGCCCGCATAGCCCTGCTCGTTCACCAAGGCGAGGATGCGCTGGGCGCCGAGTTGCTTGGCGAGCAGGCAGGAGAGGATGTTGACGCGGTCGTCATTGGTGAGGGCGATCATGGTGTCGCTGTCGGCGACCCCGGCCTCGTCGAGGATCTCGCGTGCGAGCGAGTCGCCATGGAGCACCACCGAGCGCGACAGCCCCTCCGCGATGGCCTGCGCCCGCTCGCGATTGCTCTCCACCACCTTGATGCGCGCGGCCGCGTTCCGCTTCTCCAGCTCCTGCGCCACGTAGAGGCCGATGTTGCCGCCGCCGCCGATGATGATGCGCTTGGCCGGGATTTCGTCGTGGCCGAAGATGGAGAGCGTGCGCCCCACCTGATCGGCGGGAGCGACGAAATAGGCGATGTCCCCGGTCTGGATCTGGTCCGACGAGCGGGTCGCCATCACCTTGCCGTTGCGGTTGATGGCAACGATGGTCGCCGGCAGGTCGGGGAAGAGCTGGGTGAGCTGGGTGAGCGGGGTGTCGACCACCGGGCAGGCCTCGCCGCACAGCACGCCGGCGATCACCACCGAGCCGTCGCCGAAGGAGACCGTATCCACCGCCCCCGGCAGCGAGAGGCGCCGCAGCACCATCTCGCCCACCTCGATCTCCGGTGAAATCACCACGTCGATGGGCATATGGTCGCGGGAGAGCATGCTGCGCCATTCGGGCTGCAGATAGGTCTGGGCGCGGATGCGGGCGACCTTGGTCGGCACGTTGAACAGCGAATGGCCCACCTGGCAGGCCACCATGTTCACTTCGTCATGCAGGGTGACCGCGATCAGCATGTCCGCCTGCTCGATGCCGGCACGGGCCAGCACGTCCGGATGGGAGCCATGGCCCACCACGCCGCGCACGTCGAGCTGGTCGGTGGCGATCTGGATCCGGCGCGGGCTCGCATCGACGATGGAGACGTCGTTCTGCTCGCTGGCGAGGCGCTCGGCAATGCCGAACCCCACCTGCCCTGCCCCGCAGATCACGACCTTCATGACCACCCCCCGCCGCCTGACACCCGCAAGCCCTTGGCCCGAATGCCGATCCCGTTTTCCCGGCGCGGCTGCCGCCCCTGCAACACCGCGCCGCCGCGAACCTTATCCCGTCCCGCTCCGTCAGCCTACGCCGAGCGCCTTCAGCTTGCGATGCAGGGCCGAGCGTTCCATGCCGACGAATTCCGCCGTACGCGAGATATTGCCGCCAAAGCGGTTAATCTGCGCTGCGAGATATTCGCGCTCGAACACTTCGCGGGCCTCACGCAGCGGCAGGCCCATCAGATGCTCGCCGCCATTGCCGTTGGGCAGGGTGGGCACCAGCGCACCCACGTCCGGCGGCAGCATGGAGGCGGTCACCTCCGCATCCGGATCGCCGCCGGCGAGAATCAGCAGGCGCTCCACATTGTTGCGCAGCTGCCGCACGTTGCCCGGCCAGTCATGGGACTGGAGCACGGCCATGGCATCCTCGCCCACCTTGCGGCGCTGAAGGCCCGTCGTCTGAGAGATGAGGTCGATGAAGAAATCCACGAGATCGGGGATGTCCTCCCGCCGCTCGGCCAGCGGCGGCACGCGGATCGGCACCACCGAAAGGCGGTGGTAGAGATCCTCGCGGAAACGCCCGGCGGCGATCTCTTCCTCCAGGTGACGCCCGGTGGAGGAGATGATGCGCACGTCCACGCGCACCTTCTCGCTGCTGCCGATGCGGCTGAAGGTCTGCTCCACCAGCACCCGCAGCACCCGGTTCTGGGTCTCGCGCGGCATGTCGGCGATCTCGTCGAGGAACAGAGTGCCGCCGTGCGCCTCTTCCAGCGCGCCGCGATGGCGCTCGCGCCCTTCCCCCTCCTCCACGCCGAACAGCTCATATTCGAGGCGCTCGGGGGTGATGGCGGCGGCGTTGATGACCACGAACGGCCCCTGCGCGCGGGCGGAGGCCGCATGGATCATGCGCGCGGTCAGCTCCTTGCCGGAGCCCGAGGGGCCGACGATGAGGATGCGGCTGTTGGTGGGGCCGACTCGGTCCACGGTGGCGCGCAACTGCTGGATGACGCTGGAGCGGCCCACCATGGTGTGCGGCTGGGTGAGCTGCTTCAGCTCCCGTACCTCGCGGCGCAGCCGCAGCGTCTCCAGCGCCCGCTCGGTGATGACCACCAGCCGGTCGGCATTGAAGGGCTTCTCGATGAAGTCGTAGGCGCCGCGCTTGATGGCGGCCACCGCCGTCTCGATGTTGCCGTGGCCGGAGATCATCACCACCGGCACCTCGGGGTGCTCGCGCTTGATGATGTCCAGCAATTCGAGGCCGTCGAGGCGGCTGCCCTGCAGCCAGATGTCGAGGAAGATCAGGTTCGGCCGCCGCGCGGCGATCTCGGCCAGCGCGCCATCGGCGTCGCGGGCGGTGCGGGCGGAATAGCCCTCGTCCTCCAGGATGCCGGCGACGAGGCCGCTGATGTCGGGCTCGTCATCGACGATCAGGATGTCATGGGCCATGGATCAGGTCCTCTCGTTCTTGCCGCGCGCGGCGGAATCGGCAGCCGCATCGCGGGCCATGGCGGAAGCGGCGGGCGCCGCGGGCGTGGCAGCCCCGGTCGCCTTGGTTGAGGCATCGGTCGGTTCCGCCTTCGGTCCCTCGGCCTTGAGGGTGAGACGGATCCACGCGCCGCGCCCCTCGGGCGCGTCGTTCAGCTCGATGCCGCCGCCGTGCTCCTCCATGATCTTCCCCACGATGGCAAGGCCGAGGCCCGTGCCCTTTTCGCGCGTCGTCACATAGGGTTCCAGAAGACGGTTCCGGCTCTCCTGCGGCAGGCCGGTGCCGTTGTCGATGATGTCGATCACCAGATCCTCACCCACCCGATTGGCGCTGACGCGGATGCGGCCTTGGCCGCGTACGTCCGGCGGAACGGCCTCGATGGCCTCGGCAGCGTTCTTGAGGATGTTCGTTAAGGCTTGGGAAACGAGGCGGCGGTCGAAGCGCGCGGGCATAGCGGGCGGCACCTCGGAATCAAACACCACCTCGGGATGTCCCACCCGCATGAGGAACACCGTCTGGCGGATGATCTCCGACATGTCCTGGCTGTCCACGACGGGCTTGGGCATCCGGGCGAAGGAGGAGAACTCGTCCACCATCCGGCCGATGTCGCCCACCTGACGGATGATGGTGTCGGTGCACTGGTCGAAGATCTCCCGATCCTGCGTCACGTGCCGGCCGAACTTGCGCTTGAGCCGCTCGGCGGAGAGCTGGATGGGGGTGAGCGGGTTCTTGATCTCGTGGGCGATGCGCCGGGCCACATCCGCCCAGGCAGAGGTGCGCTGGGCCGAGATGAGTTCGGTGATGTCGTCGAGCGTCACCACCCAGCCATGCTCGGCCTCGGGCGATTGCTCGGTGGTGACACGGACCGCGAAGACGCGCTCACGCCCGTCGCGGGTGAGCGTGATGTTGCCCTGAACGCTACGCTGCCGCGCATGCTCGGCCTCTTCCAGGAGGCCCGCCGTCTCCGGCACCACCTCGGCGAGATGCCGGTGCAGGGCCTCCACCTCCGACAGCCCCAAAAGGCGCTCGGCCGAGCGGTTGAGGATGGTGATGCGCTCCTGCGAATCGAGGCCGATGACGCCCGCGCCGACACCGGAAAGCACGGCTTCCGTGAAGCGGCGGCGGCTGTCGATCTGGTCGCGGGCGGTGAGGATGGCCTCGCGCTGGCTGCGCAGCTCGTGGGTCATCTTGTTGAAGGTCTCGGCGAGCGAGGCGAGATCGCCTTCGGCCCGATAGATGGGCACGCGTACGTCGAGATTGCCTTCCGCCACATGGTCGGCTGCCGACATGAGGCGGCGGATGGGCGCCACCAGCCACTTGGAGAAGTTGAGGCCGAGCCAGACCGCGGAGAGCAGCACGATGAGCGTGATGACCGCATACATGAGCGCGAAGGCCACCTGCACGCCGAAGCGCCGCTCCTCCAGCGACCGATAGTCGGCCAGCGTCTCCTGCGTGGTCTTCAGATAGCCGATGACGCGCGGATCGATGAGGCGGGCCACGTAGAGATAGAGGTCGTCATAGTCCTTGAGCGGCACCACGGCGGCCACATAGTCCGCGTCATTGGGCAGATAGATCACCGGCTGATCCGGCGTCGCATCCCCAATGGCGAGGTTGGCGGGGACGATGAATTCGCGGCCGATGTTGACGTTGGCCCGCTCCACCACCGAGAGGTCGCGGCGGATCAGCATGGCGCCCGGCAGGTTCCGCAGCGCCGCCTGCGCAGTGAGGATCTGGTTGAAGCGCGAGCGGTCCCCTTCATAGACCGACTTCAGCCGCGTCAGGTCCGCGCTCATGGCGAGGATGTCGCCCCGGATGTTCAGGGCGTGCTCGCGCACATAGGTCTGGGCGACGGAGACGGAACTCGCCACGATCTCCTGCGTGCGCATGGAGAACCAGCGGTCGAGCCCGCGGTCGAGCGTCAGGCTAGCCACCACCGCCACGAGGATGGCCGGCACCACGGAGACCACCGCGAACAGGCCGACAATGCGGATGTGCAGCCGGGCGGCGGCGCGCCCGCGCGCCCGCGCCTTGGCGATGCGCCAGATCTCGCGGCCGACCATGGCGCTGAGGATCAGCACCGCTGCCGCATTCACCAGCAGCACGCTGATGACCACCTGATGGGTCGGCACCACGGGGGTGAGGCCCATGAGGATGAGGAAGGTGGCGAGAGCCGAGATGAGGGCGAGCAGCACCACTGCCGGGGCGAACAGGCCGAAGGACGAGCCGGACGGCGTCATGGGTCCGTTGTCCGAAGCCTGGTCAAACGCGGCTTGCGTCATGTGTCACGCCACTCCTGGCACGCGGGGGCCGGTCGTCCGGGCCTGCGGCTGTTGCGCCGTCGTCAGGGGCATGCGGTCGGCCCGCAGCCCCCTGAGTCGTTCGGCAGTGATGCAGTGGAACGACACTGGTGCAAAAATGTGACAGGCACCAGCAGCAACGGCAGATTGTTCCCGGTCCCCACACCTAACCGGTGGGAGCGAGTGTCTCCGGCAGGGTCCCCGCCACATCCCCCGGCATGGCACGGCCGAAGAGGAATCCCTGCGCGCGGTCGCAGCCCATCTGACGCAGGATCTGCAAGGCGCCGGTGGTCTCAACGCCCTCCGCCACCACGCTCATGCCGAGGCCGTGGGCCATCTCGATCATGACCCGCACGATCTCCCGCGAACGGCTGTTGTCCACCATGTCGAGGACGAAACTGCGGTCAATCTTCAACACGTCCATGGGCAGACGCTGGAGATAGCTGAGGCTCGAATAGCCGGTGCCGAAATCGTCGATGGCCGTGGTGCAGCCAAGGGCGCGCAGGCGCGAGAGGGTCTCGATGGCGATCTCGGGCTGGTTCAGGATGGCGCTTTCGGTCAGCTCGAAACAGACGCACTGGGGCGGGAGCCCGTGAAAGGCCATCGTCTGGCGCACCCGCTCGATGAGGTCCGGCGCCACCACCTCCGTGGCCGAAAGGTTGATGGCGATGTGCCAGGGGGCCAGCCCATGCGCGCGCCGGCGGACATTCCAGCCGGCGCAGGCGGAGATGGCGGTCTCGATGACCCAGGCCCCCAGCCGCTCCGCGAACCCTCCCGCTTCCGCCAGAGGCACGAACAATGCGGGCGAGACCGGACCGTGCGTCTCGGAATACCAGCGCACCAGAGCCTCGAAACCGACAAGCCCGCCGGTCCGGGCGCTGACCACCGGCTGGTAATGGAGCGAGAGCGCCGATGTCCGCCGCTGGATGACGTCCCGCAGGGCCATCTCCAGTTCCAGCCGCTGCTGGTGCTGCGCCCGCATGTGTTCGGCGAAGTGCAGCAGGTGGCCGTCCCGGCAGTCGCGCGCTGCCATTTCCGCATCCCGCAGGAGATAGGTGGCATCCCCCGGCCGCTCCACCACCCCGAGACCGACCCGAAGATAGAAGCGCCGGCCGCCGCTCTCGATGGCCGAGCGCAGGCGCCCGATGAGCGTTTCCGCGAGTTCCGCCGCCGCTCCCGGCTGCCAGGTCACGACCGTGAACTCGCTCTCGCCGGTGCGACCGAGGCACGCCTCCTGCGGCAGCATCCGGCTGAGCAGGTTGGCGGTCTCCACGATCATGGGCTCCGCCCAGTCGTCGCCGAAGCTCGTCTTGACCACACCGAGGTCGCGCAGCATCAGCACCACCGCGCCGGAGGGCCGGGTCGGCCGTCCGGTGCACAGCCGCAGCAGCCCGGTGCGGTTGCTGAGCCCGGTGTGCATGTCCGTGAACGCCAGCCGCTCCAGCGCGCGGCGGGACGTGATGCGGTCGGAGATGTCGCGGACGAAGGCGCTGAACAGGCGGCGCCCACCGGCGCGATGCTCGTTCACGGTCAGTTCGGCCGGAAAGACGCTGCCATCCGCCCGCAGCGCCTCCACCTCGACGAGCCGGCGCATGATGTGGTTCTCGCCGGTCGCCAGATGGCGCATGAATCCCTGGCGGTGGCGGTCGATGTAATGGGCCGGGATGATCGTCTCGGTCATGGGCCGGCCGATCACCCCCTCGCGCGTGTGACCGAAGATGGCCTCCGCCGCGTGGTTGAACTCGACGATGGCGCCCGCCTCGTCGGCCACGATCACCGCATCGATGGAGGTGTCCAGCATGGCCCGGCGCGCGGCCTCGCTGACCAGACCTTCGGTGCCCGAGCGGGCCAGCAGCCCCGCCAGCACGGCGGCGATGCACTTGAAGGCCTGCCGCTCGACCGCCGTCCACTCATGTTCGGCATCCGGCGTGTCCACGCAGAAGTGGCCCCACCAGCGCCCATGCACCATGACCGGTTCGGTCAGGAACGTGACGACGCCATAGTGGGAAAAGAAGCCGTACAGATAGCCGGTGAGATCGCGCGTCCGGCCGATGATCGTCTCGCCGCGGCGCCGTCGCGCCGCCCATTGCGCCAGAAGGGGATCACCTCCGGCCGCCGTGAGCGGCGGATGGGACCCCTCCGTCATGGCCGGAAAGGCGAGGCCCGGCCGCCGCCAATCGATCACGCAGGTGGCCGCGATGCCCCTGCCCTCGGCCTCGTGCACCTGAAAGAGCGAAACCCGCTGGAGATGGAAGGTGTCAGCGATACGCGCGAGGAGGTCGGGAGAGAGGCACGAGAGGTCGCCGGCTGAATGGGCCGCCGAAAGGACGTCCCCCAGTATGCGCAGCCCGGCCTGCTCCGCCTCGTCCGCCATGCCTTCCCCCCGGAGGCCCGCATGCCCCCGCCGGCATTTTGATACCACATCCTGAATGCCCGCATCACCCGCGATGCCGTCGATGCAGGCCCCTTACAACCGGAGGGTGACAGACATCCCGTACGCCATCAAGGAGATGTCCCGTTCAGCGGCTGGTGCGGATCACCTGGATGTCGAGGTCCCGAATCTTCTTGCGCAGGGTGTTGCGGTTCAGACCGAGCAGCTCCGCTGCCTTGATCTGGTTGCCCCGCGTGGCTGCGAGGGCGGCCGAGAGCAGCGGATATTCCACGTCCCGCAGGATGCGGTGATAGAGGCCCGGAGGCGGCAGATCCTCGCCAAAGCCGGAGAAATACCCGTTGAGATGGCGCTCCACGGAAGCTCCGAGCGTCGCGTCCACGGGCCCGTCCTCGGACAAAGCGCTCGGCGCCGGCTCGGACAGTTCCGCCTCGATGATCGAGGGGGTGATGATCTCCTGCGGATAAAGCGCGGCGAGGCGGCGCACGAGGTTTTCCAGCTCACGCACGTTGCCCGGCCAGCGGTAGCGCTTCAGCCGGTCGAGGGCGGCAGAGTCCACCTGCTTGGCGGGCAGGCCCTCGCGCTCGGCCTGAAGGAAGAAGTGGCGCACCAGATCCGGCACATCCTCGGAGCGCTCGCGCAGCGGCGGCAGGCGCAGCGGCACCACGTTCAGGCGGAAGAACAGGTCTTCGCGGAACAGGCCCTGCTGGATCAGCGTCCGCAGGTCCTTGTTGGTGGCGGCGATGATGCGCACGTCGGTCTTGATGGGCGTGCGCCCGCCCACCGTCGTATATTCGCCCTGCTGGAGCACGCGCAGAAGGCGGGTCTGCGCCTCCATGGGCATGTCGCCGATCTCGTCGAGGAAGAGCGTGCCGCCCTCGGCCTGCTCGAAGCGGCCGGCGTTGCGGGTGGTGGCGCCGGTGAACGAGCCCTTCTCGTGGCCGAACAGCTCCGATTCGATGAGGTCGCGCGGGATGGCCGCCATGTTGATGGCGACGAAGGGACCGTTGCGGCGCTTGCCATAGTCGTGCAGCGCGCGGGCCACCAGTTCCTTGCCGGTGCCGCTCTCGCCCGCGATCATCACGGTGAGGTCGGTCTGCATCAGCCGGGCGAGGAGGCGGTAGATCTCCTGCATGGCCGCCGAGCGGCCGACCAGCGGGATATTCTCCTGCTCGTCGGAGCCGAGCGCGAGCTTCTCCGCCTTCTTCGGCTCGGCGAGCGCGCGGCCGACGATGGAGATCAGCTCCTTCAGGTCGAAGGGCTTGGGCAGATATTCATAGGCCCCGCGCTCGGAGGCGCGGATGGCGGTCATGAAGGTGTTCTGCGCGCTCATGACGATGACCGGCAGGTCCGGCCGCGCCTTCTTGATGCGCGGCAGCAGGTCGAAGGCGTTCTCGTCGGGCATCACCACGTCGGTGATGACGAGATCGCCGTCGCCCTGGCTCACCCAGCGCCAGAGCGTGGCGGCGTTCCCGCAGGAGCGCACCTCATAGCCGGCGCGCGACAGGGCCTGATTGAGCACGGTGCGGATCGCGGCATCGTCGTCGGCGACCAGGATGCTTCCGGTAGGCATGCTCACCTCAGTTGTCCTCTGAAGACCGGCTGCTGCGGTACATGGGCAGCAGGACGCGGAACGTGGTGCGGCGGGGCTGGCTGTCGCATTCGACGATACCGCCATGGTCGCCGATGATCTTCGCCACCAATGCAAGGCCGAGGCCACTGCCGGTGGGCTTGGTGGTCACGAAGGGATCGAAGAGGTGCTGGACGAGATCCTCCGGCACGCCCTTGCCATTGTCCCGCACGCAGAACTCCAGCGGCAGGCTGACCTTGGAGGAGGCGCCGGGCACGGTGAGGCGCACGCCGGGACGGAAGGCGGTGGTGAGGTGGATTTCGCCATCGGTCTCGCTGTCGATGGCTTCTGCCGCATTCTTCACCAGATTGAGGAAGACCTGGATGAGCTGGTCGCGGTTGGCATAGACCGGCGGCAGAGAGGGATCGTAATCCTCGATGAAGCGGATGTGGCGCGCGAAGCCCGACGACGCGAGCGTGCGCACATGCTCAAGCACCGCATGGATATTGACCGGCTCGCGCTCCACGGGGCGCTCGTCGGAGAACACCTCCATGCGGTCCACCAGCTTCACGATGCGGTCCGCCTCGTCGCAGATGAGGCGTGTGAGCGCCCGGTCCTCGTCGCCCGCCGACTGCTCCAGAAGCTGGGCGGCGCCGCGGATGCCGGAGAGCGGGTTCTTGATCTCGTGCGCCAGCATGGAAGCGAGCGCGCTCACGGAACGGGCAGCGCCGCGATGGGTGAGCTGGCGGTCCATCTTCTCGGCGATGGTGCGCTCCTGGAACATCACCACCACATGGCCCGGCCGCTCGGCCATGGGCGCCACATGGATGTCCACGATGCGCTCACCGCCATTGCGCGGCGTGCCGAGATCGACGCGATATTCGTTCACCGAGGAACCGCGCTCGCGCACCTGCTCGATGAGGCTCAGCAGCGGCGTGCCGAAGGGCACGAACTCCGCGAAAGGCCGGCGGCGCAGCAGCGGCACGCTGACCTGAAAGAAGGTCTCGGCGGCCACATTGGCATCGAGAATGCGGCCGTCTTCCGCCAGCGTCACCACCGGATGCGGCACCGCATCCAGGATGGCGCGGGTCAGGGCCTCGCCGTCCGAGGTGCGAGGCTTCAGTTCCGCCTTCATGCGGCCGCCCTCCAGGCGAGTTGGTCGTAAAAGGTGCGGATGCCCGCGATCACAGCGTCGGGGGCCTCCAGAGTGAGGATGCGGCCACGCGCATCCTTGGCGATTTGAGGCGCAGCGCCGGCCGAGGCCGCAGCCGCCTCCAGCGCCCAGCCCACATGCTTGCGGGCCTGCCGCAGGCCGAGCTCGACGCCATAGAGCGCCAGCCAGCCGTCATAGAGTTCGAGCAGCACGTCGCGCTGCTCGGCAAGGTCGGGGTCTGCCGGCGCGCGGCCCGTCCTCCAGTGCTGGGCGACGGCGCCCGGGAACCAGGGCCGCCCCTGCGCCCCGCGCCCGATCATCACGCCGTCCGCGCCGGAAGCGGCCAGCATGGCGGCGGCATCGTGCGTCTGGGTGAGGTCGCCATTAGCGATCACCGGAATGGAGACGGCGTCCTTCACCGCGCGGATGGCCGCCCAGTCGGCGGTGCCGGTGTAGAACTGGCAGCGGGTGCGCCCGTGGATGGTGACCATTGCGATGCCGATCGCCTCTGCACGGCGGGCGATCTCTGGCGCGGTCATTTCAGCGCCGTCCCAGCCGAGCCGGGTCTTCAGCGTGACAGGAACCGAGATGGCCGCGCGCACCGCTTCGAGAATCCGGGTCGCCAGCGGCAGGTCACGCAGGAGGGCCGCGCCCGCCGCACCTGTGGTCACGCGCTTGGCGGGACAGCCCATGTTGATGTCGATGATGGCGGCGCCGGAGGCTTCCGCCAGGCGCGCCGCCTCGGCCATCCAGTGCGGCTCGTTGCCGGCCAGTTGCACGGCATGGATGTCCACGCCCGCGCCTTCGGCCCGCAGCGTCATTTCCGCATGGCCGGTGAGCAGGGCCTCGCTCGCCACCATCTCGGACACCGTCAGCCCGGCCCCGTAGCGCAGCGCCATGCGCCGCACCGGGGCGTCGGTGATGCCCGCCATCGGCGCCAGAAGGACCGGCGCCGCAATGCGGTGCGGGCCGATCGTCAGCGGCGAAAAGGCAGGAAAGGGAGCGGTTTGCACAGAAATTAGGCCATCCATCAGCTGCCTACATTCTAGACATTCGAAGCCGTTGCGCAAGGCCATAGCGATGAAGTTTGCAGGCTTTTTGCCTGCGCCTTGCCCGTGCTGCCCGATGGGGCGGCGGCTCGCTGCCTCCGCATTATCCCTTGCGCCTGCGGCGCGGGCGCTGTTCAACGACGACCAATCGTCCAGCGGGAACCCTCAAATCAATGGCTTGCGCTGTTCTTATCGTCGCTGCGGGCCGCGGCACCAGGGCCGGTGGTGCGGTGCCGAAGCAATACCACAGACTTGGCGGCGAATCTGTGTTGCGGCGCACACTGCTTCGCTTTGCGGAATGCGCAGCCATCGATGTGATTCAGGTGGTCACCCATCCCGACGACGCGCCGCTTTATGAGCAGGCGGTCGCGGGCCTGACCAAAGTGCTGCCGCAGGTGGCAGGTGGCGCCACCCGCCAGCAGTCCGTCCGCGCAGGTCTCGAGGCGCTCGCAGCTTATGGTCCGGAGAGGGTTCTGGTGCAGGACGGCGCCCGCCCCTTCACGCCGCCGGAGGTGATTGCCCGCGCCATCGCCGCGCTGGACGGAAACACCGCCGCCATCCCCGTCCTGCCCGTCACGGACACCATCAAGCACGTGGATGCCGCCGGACACGTGACCGGCACCGTGGACCGCGCCATGCTGCGAGCGGTGCAGACACCCCAGGCTTTCCGATTCGCGGAGCTGCTCGCCGCCCACCGCGCGGCGGCGGACGCCCGGGTGGCCGACCTCACCGACGATGCCTCTGTCATGGAATGGGCGGGGCACACGGTGGCAACCTTTGCCGGAGACAGTGAGAACGTGAAGCTGACCAGCGCCGAAGACCTCGCCCGTGCCGCCCGCATGCTGGCGGACCTGCCCGACGTGCGCACCGGCACCGGCTTCGACGTCCACGCCTTCGGCCCCGGCGACCATGTGATGCTGGGCGGCGTCGCCATCCCCTTTGACAGGGGCCTCGACGGCCATTCGGATGCGGACGTGGGCCTGCACGCGCTCACCGACGCGGTGCTGGGCGCGCTGGCGGATGGCGACATCGGCGCCCATTTCCCGCCCTCCGATCCGCAGTGGAAGGGCGCCACCTCCGACCGCTTCCTCGCCTTCGCCATCGAGCGGGTGCGCGAACGGGGCGGCATCGTCGCCCATCTGGACCTCACGCTGATCTGCGAGGCGCCCAAGGTCGGGCCCCATCGCGATGCCATCCGCGCCGAGATCGCCCGCATCTGCGACCTCCCCCTCGGCCGCGTGAGCGTGAAGGCGACCACCACGGAGAAGCTGGGCTTCACTGGCCGGCGCGAGGGTATCGCCGCCATGGCCTCCGCCACCATCCGCCTGCCGCTGGAGATCGGAGCATGACCGACGAGATCACCGAACGCGCAAGCCGGGTGCTGGACGTCTGCCGGGCGGCGGGCCTGATGGTGGCCACCGCGGAAAGCTGCACCGGCGGCCTCGTCGTCGGGGCGCTCACCGAGATCGCCGGCTCCTCCGACGTGGTGGACCGGGGCTTCGTCACCTATTCCAACGCCGCCAAACAGCAGATGCTGGGCGTTCCCGAGGCCATCCTCGCCGCCCATGGTGCCGTGAGCGAGGAAACCGCGCGAGCCATGGCGCGCGGCGCCCTCGCTGCCTCGCAGGCGCAGCTCTCCGTGGCCGTCACCGGCATTGCCGGACCCGGCGGCGCCACCGAGACGAAGCCCGTGGGGCTCGTCCATTTCGCTGCCGCCAAGAAGGGCGGCATGATCCTGCACCGGGAAGAGCGTTTCGGCGACATCGGCCGCGCCGAGGTGCGCCGCCGCTCGGTTCTGGTGGCC
The DNA here is from genome assembly GCF_000010525.1 of Azorhizobium caulinodans ORS 571. Classification (GTDB taxonomy): domain Bacteria; phylum Pseudomonadota; class Alphaproteobacteria; order Rhizobiales; family Xanthobacteraceae; genus Azorhizobium; species Azorhizobium caulinodans. The sequence goes on from NC_009937.1 coordinate 3,537,128, forward strand.
CTCGAAATGCTGGAAACCCTTGCCCGTTTCTGACGGCGGACCCTGACCTTAGGGCACCACCCGCCGACGGCGAACCATCCAAAAGCTGCGGCGATCAGACAAGATCGCCGGGCGCGCCCGCGCCATTCTGTCCGCCGACCGGACCCGGCGGAGCGTGACCCCTTGCCTTCCATCCAGCGCCTCATCGCGCTCCCGCCCGGCCCCGCCGCCTCCAGCTTTCGCACGTCGCCCGCCCCCAATGGGGCGGCAGCAACGGAGAGACCCGCGTGACCGCCGACCTCATTCTCCACAACGGCAAGATCACCACGCTCGACCGGACCAATCCGGTGGCGAGCGCCGTCGCCATCAAGGACGGCACCTTCCTCGCCGTCGGCACCGATGCCGAGGCCATGGCCCATGCCGGCCCCACGACGCGCAAGGTGGACCTCAAGGGCCGCAGCGTCCTGCCGGGTCTCATCGACAACCACCTGCACATCATCCGCGGCGGCCTGAATTTCAACATGGAGCTGCGGTGGGACGGCATGCGCTCGCTGGCCGACGCCATGGACATGCTGAAGCGGCAGGTGGCCGTGACCCCGCCGCCGCAATGGGTGCGGGTGGTGGGCGGCTTCACCGAGCACCAGTTCGCCGAAAAGCGCCTGCCGACCATCGCGGAGCTGAACGCGGTGGCCCCCGAGACGCCGGTCTTCATCCTGCACCTCTATGACCGTGCCCTGCTCAATGCCGCCGCTTTGCGCGCGGTGGGCTACACGAAGGACACGCCCGAGCCTCCCGGCGGCGAGATCACCCGCGATGCCGCCGGCAATCCCACCGGCCTCCTGCTGGCGCGGCCCAATGCGGCGATCCTCTATGCGACCCTCGCCAAGGGGCCGAAGCTGCCTTTTGACTATCAGCTCAACTCCACCCGCCACTTCATGCGCGAGTTGAACCGCCTCGGCGTCACCGGCGCCATCGATGCGGGCGGCGGCTTCCAGAACTATCCCGACGATTATGCGGTGATCCAGAAGCTCGCCGACGACAACCAGCTCACCATCCGCCTCGCCTACAACCTCTTCACGCAGAAGCCGAAGCAGGAGAAGGAGGACTTCCTCAACTGGACGAAGACCTCCAAGTACAAGCAGGGTAGCGACTATTTCCGCCACAACGGCGCGGGCGAGATGCTGGTCTTCTCCGCCGCCGACTTCGAGGACTTCCGCGAGCCGCGTCCGGACATGCCGCCCGAAATGGAAGGCGACCTCGAGGGCGTGGTCCGCATCCTCGCCGAGAACCGCTGGCCGTGGCGCCTGCACGCCACCTATGACGAGACCATCTCCCGCGCCCTCGACGTGTTCGAGACCGTCAACAAGGACGTGCCGCTCGCGGGACTCAACTGGTTCTTCGACCATGCGGAGACCATTTCCGAGCGCTCCATCGACCGCATCGCGGCGCTCGGCGGCGGCATCGCCGTGCAGCACCGCATGGCCTATCAGGGCGAGTATTTCGTGGAGCGTTACGGCGCCGCCGCCGCCGAGGCGACCCCGCCAGTTGCGCGGATGCTCGACAAGGGCGTGAAGGTCTCCGCCGGCACCGACGCCACCCGTGTCGCCTCCTATAATCCGTGGGTCTCGCTTTCCTGGCTGGTCACCGGCCAGACCGTGGGCGGCCTGCGCCTCTATCCCCGCCACAACTGCCTCGACCGCGAGACGGCCCTGCGCATGTGGACGGAGAAGGTGACGTGGTTCTCCAATGAGGAGGGCCGCAAGGGCCAGATCGTCGCCGGCCAGTTCGCCGACCTCATCGTGCCGGACCGTGACTTCTTCTCCTGCCCGGAGGCGGACATCGCCCATATGTCGTCCGACCTGACGATCGTGGGCGGCAAGGTCGTGTACGGCGCCGGCGACTTCAAGGCGCTGGACGACACCCCGCTGCCGCCCGCCATGCCCGACTGGTCGCCGGTGCGTACCTTCAAGGGCTATGCCGCCTGGGGCGAGCCGGAAGGCGCGGGCAAGAACTCGCTGCGCATGGCGGCCGCCTGCGGCTGTGCCAATTCCTGCGGCGTGCACGGCCACCAGCATGCCAATGCCTGGTCGAGCCGGCTGCCGGTTTCGGACCTGCGCAGCTTCTGGGGCGCCCTCGGCTGCGCCTGCTGGGCGGTGTGAGGTGGCGCCCCGCGCCACATCGGCTTGGACGGCGGGCCTTCACCGGCTCGCCCTCCTCGCTCTTTGCGCCGCCTATATCCAGGGGCCGGTGACGAAGCTGCTAGATTTCAACGGCGCCATCGCCGAGATGGTGCATTTCGGCCTCGCGCCGCCGGCCCTGTTTGCGGCCGGCGTCATCGTCTTCGAACTGGTGGCCTCTGCCCTGGTCGTCTTCGGTCCCCTGCGCGGCTGGGCGGCACTGGCGCTCGGCGCCTTCACGCTTGCGGCGACGCTGGTCGCCCTGCGCTTCTGGGACCTGCCCCCCGGCATGGACCGCGCCATGGCGACGAACGCCTTCTTCGAGCACCTTGGCCTTGCGGGTGCGTTCGGCCTCGTCGCCCTCGACAGCTTCAAGATCAAGGGAGGCGGAACGTCCGCATGACCGAAGCCAAACCCGGCGCCTCCGGCTCCATGTTCTCCGCCTTCCGCCATTCCACCTTCACCGTCCTGTGGGCGGCGGCGGTGCTGGGCAATACCGGCACCTTCATGCGCGACGTGGCGAGTTCCTGGCTCGTCACCGGCCTGTCCCCCTCCCCCACCGCCACCGCGCTCATCCAGGCGGCGGGCACGCTGCCCATCTTCCTGCTGGCCATTCCCGCCGGGGTGCTGACCGACATTCTCGACCGCCGCAAATTCCTTATCGGCATCCAGATCTATCTCGGCGCGGTCAGCATCGTGCTGCTGAGCCTTGCCGCAGCTGGCGCGCTCACCATCTGGTCACTGGCCGGGCTCACCTTTCTCGGCGGCATCGGCGCCGCGCTCATGGCGCCCACCTGGCAGGCCATCGTGCCCGAACTGGTGCCCAAGGCCGATCTCAAGGGCGCGGTGGCCCTGAACTCGCTCGGCATCAACATCTCCCGCGCCATCGGCCCGGCGGTGGGTGGCCTGCTGCTGGCCTCGGCCGGCGCCGCCGTCACCTACGGAGCGGACGTGGCGAGCTATGTGATCGTCGGTGCGGCCCTCCTGTGGTGGAAGCGCCCGGCGAAGACCGAGGATGCACTCACCGAGCGCTTCACCGGCGCCTTCGTGGCCGGTCTGCGCTATGCGAAGAACAGCCGCGAACTGCACGTGGTGATGCTGCGGGCGGCGGTCTTCTTCACCTGCGCCAGTTCCGTCTGGGCGCTGCTTCCTCTGGTGGCCCGCCGGCTGCTGGGCGGCGATGCCGGCTTCTATGGCCTGCTGCTCGGCGCCATCGGCCTCGGCGCCATCGGCGGCGCTCTGGTGCTCTCCCGCGTGCGGGACCGGCTGAGCACCGACGCCCTGATGCTGGGCGCGGCGCTCGTCACCGCCGCCGTCATGGCACTGCTCGCCCTCGCCCCGCCGCAGCCGGTGGCCCTTGTGCTCATGCTGGCGCTGGGCGCGGCCTGGATCGTCGCCCTCACCACCCTCAACAGCACGGCGCAGGCCATCCTGCCCAACTGGGTGCGCGGGCGCGCCCTCGCCATCTATCTCACCGTCTTCAACGGCGCGATGGCGCTGGGTAGCCTCGGCTGGGGCTCGGTGGCCGATGCGGTGGGCATCCCGGTCACCCTGTTCGCGGGGGCCGTGCTGCTCCTGGTGGCCGGCCTCGGCATGCACCGCCTGCCGCTGCCGAAGGGCGAAACGGACCTTGCGCCGTCCAACCACTGGCCCGAGCCTCTGCTGGCGGTGGAACCGGAGAACGACCGCGGTCCGGTGCTGGTGACCATCGAGTACCAGATCGCACCCGAGGATCGTGTCGCCTTCCTTGACGAGGCCCATCGCCTCTCCCGCGAGCGGCTGAAGGACGGCGCCTATGCCTGGGGCATCACGGAGGACGCGGCCGCGCCTGAACGTCTGGTGGAATGGTTCCTTCTCGGCTCGTGGGCGGAGCATCTGCGGCAGCACCGCCGGGTGTCCAATGCGGATGCGGACATCCAGAAGCGCCTGCACCGCTTCCATCGCGGCGAGGCGCCGCCCGTGGTTCGGCATCTTCTCGGGTTGGAGAGCGCCTAGAATCCGGAAATAAGAACATGCGGCGTCGTTTCGCCGCTGGGCAGCGGGTGGGCGGAGCCTTCGGGTTCCGCCCCCCGCCCACCGCCCAAGTGGAGGAAGGCTGTGACTGCGCCTTTGATTGCGTTCATTGACGATGACCCCGCCATCGGCGAGGCCATCGCCAATTTCTTTGCTGCCTATGATTATGAAGCGGCGGTCTTCAACGACGCCGAGACGTTTTTGGCGTCAACGGCCATCGATCGCGCCGACTGCATCATTACCGACGTCCGACTCGGCGGCATGTCCGGGCTTGATCTGCTGGACCGGCTGCGGGCCCGTCCCGCCTGTCCTCCCGTGATCGTGATCACCGCATTTCCCCAGGATGCGATCCGCAACCGCGCCTTGTCGGCCGGAGCCACGGCCTTCTTCCTGAAGCCGTTACCGATGGACGAACTGCTGACCAGCGTCATGCAGGCGCTTGCAAAGGGTTTTGACGGGACGCAATGATGCCGCTTCGGCATGATCATTCCGAGCGGCCATAGCGCACCGCAGCCATGACGCCTGTTCCCCCTTCACGCGCCGACCGCTCTTCGCCGGGCGAGGTTCTGCGCGCCGGTCCGCTGGAGATCCATGCCACCGCGCGGCAGGCCTTCGTCAACGGCGCGCGCATCACCCTCGGCAGCCGGGCGTTCGACCTTCTGCTGATGCTCGCGGAGGCCGCGGGCCGGGTGGTGTCCCACGACGAGATCCAGGCCCGGGTGTGGCCGAACCGGCATGTGAGCGAGACCAATCTGCGGGTGCAGGTTTCAACGCTCCGGCGGGCGCTGGGCGAGGCCCGCCACGTCGTCAGCACCGTGCCGGACCGGGGCTACGCCTTCACCCCCTTCGGCCAGCACGCGCCGGAGCCGGACGACGCCCCCGTGCCGGGCGATCATGTGGTGCATGTGGTGGACGACGAGGCGGACATGCGCGACGCCCTCGAAGGGCTGCTGATGGCGTCCGGCTGGCGGGTGCGCACCTACGGATCGGTGGGTGCCTTCCAGGAAGCTCTGACGGCCCAGACCGCCGGCTGCCTGATCCTCGACGTCAGCCTGCCGGGCGAGAATGGCCTCGAACTCCAGCGCCGGCTGCTCGCCCTTGGCCTCAGCCTGCCCATCGTGTTCCTGAGCGGGCGGTCCAACATTCCCATCGCCGTGGAAGCCATGAAGGCGGGGGCAATCGAATTCCTCACCAAGCCCGCCGCCGGCGAGGACATTCTCGCCGCGGTCGCGCGGGCCATGGCACTGGCCCTGTCGGAACGCCCCCAGAGCCCTGCTTGAGGGGGCAACCGTCCTAATTGACGTGCGCGCGCTTCCACTGGCCCGGCGGCAGGCCGGTGTGGGCGCGGAAGACCCGCGTGAAATGGCTCTGGTCCGCGAAGCCCACTTCCATGGCGATGTCGGCGAGGCTGCCGTGCCGGTCCAGCATCAGTTCCTGCGCCCGCCGCACACGGGCATTCATCTGCCACTTGTGCGGCGGCATGCCGGTGGCGATCCGGAATTCGCGACCGAAGTGCGACTGCGACTGCCCCAGCAGCGCCGACAGATCGGCGAGCGGAATATCCTCCGCCAGATGATCCATGATGAAGTCGGTGACCCGCCGCAACTGCCAGGGCAGCAGCCCACCGGAGGTGGACGGCTCGCGCGGGCTGAACAGGGCGACGAACAGCGCCGTGGCAAGGCTGTCGCAATAGAGCTGGCTGCCGGGGTCGGTGCCATCGCTCATCCGCGCGAGAAGATCCGCGCAGTGCCAGATGCGCGGATCGCGGAACATCACATTGGCTTCCGTCGGCTCGGACAGTGGCTGGCCGATGATCTGCGACACCGTTTCGGTGTCGAAGGCCAGCACGGCGCGCCGGTAGAGGCTGATGCGCGAGCAGCTTTCCCACGCACAGGTGCCAGCCGGCAGGAAGCTCATATGGTTGGGGCGCACGCGCTGGGCCGTGGGGCGGCAGGGCGAGAGGGAGACCTCGGTGGCGCCACCCACCTCGTCCAGCGCCACCGTGAGAAGGTTGCGCGAAGTGTCGAGTTGCTCCTGCCAACCCTCGGCATCGCGCCGCCGGTCGAACTGCGCGACGATGCCTCCGGTGAGGCCGAGCTGAGATGTCTCGCGGCTGTCTTCAGCCTGCCCCCGCGCGGACCAGCCTGAAGCTTCCGGCATAGGTTGTGGCATCGTGCTTCCCATATCAATCTCTCGATCGGGGAGAGACTAGGCGGGACCGGCGCCGAACGGGCGTGAAACGATGTGAAATGAGGGCCCTCTTCCGCACCATGGTGCGGTCGCCACCCCAACATCACCGCTGTGATGCCGCGCAGTGACGCCTATCCCTCTTCCGGGTCAGTCGATGGGCCGCCCGTTCGTCTCGACGGCGAGGAAGACGAAGGCGCCCGAGACCAGCACCATGCAGCCGGCAAAGAACAGGAAGGCCGGTGCCGCCGCCGCCGCGGAGAAGGCCGGCGACACCACGTTCGAGCTGCCGGCGATCAGCGCCAGAGCCAGCGGCCCGATGATGCGGCCGACGCCCGACGCCGCCTGCGCGAGCCCCGCCGCCCGCGCGCCCAACCGCGCCCCATATTGCTCGATGGCGTAGGGCGCACTGTTGGCGAGGCCGCCCTCGCAGAAAAAGGCAGCGCAGGAGAGCGAGATGAGCGCCATGGGCACGCCCGCCACGGTGCGGCCGCCCGAAAGGGAGACGCAGGCGAGCGCCACGGCGGCGAGGAGCGCGAGGACGATGCCCAGCGGCCGGCGGCCGGTGAAGGGCACCACCACCGCCGTGGACAGGCGCCCGAGGATGCCGCAGCCGGAAATGATGACGAAATAAAGCGCGGTGCCGCCCACCGACCGGCCGAGTTCGGCGGACATGATGGTGGGACCCCACAGATAATAGCCGAACACCACGGTCAAGGCCGCGGCGTTCACGATCACCACCTGCCAGAAGATGCGCGGGCGTTCATAAAGATCGCCGAGCGACCGGATCAGCCCCCGCCCCTTCTCAACCTGCGGCGCGGCCGCGCCCGCCTGCCCCGGCTCGCCCACCAGAGCCATGGCCTGCGAGATGCGCCCCACGGCCACCAGCCAGCGCAGGGATTCGGGCACGAACAGCGCGGTGAGGAGCGCGGGGACAAGCGGCATGAAGCCGAGCAGTGCCACCCCCCGCCAGCCCAGCGTCTCGATCAGCAGCCCGCTCGACAGCGCTGCCACCAGAATGCCGAGGCTGGAGAAGACCATGAACAGGCTGCCGACCCGCGTGCGGTGCCGCGTGGGGGTGACCTCCACCACCAGCGTGAGCACCGGCGTCGCGGAAGCCGCGAGCCCGAAGCCGACCAGGATGCGCAAGGCGACGATCAGCTCCCACCAGCCCTGCGGCACGAAGGCGATCAGGCCGGCGGACAGGCCGCAGATGATCGTGCCCGATATGATCTGGCGCTTCCTGCCGCGCGCATCGGAGACGCTGCCCCACAGCAGCGCGGCGAGGATGGAACCGACGCCGCCGCCATAGAGGATCATGGCCGACTGGCCGTAGCTCAGGCCCCATTCCGGCCCGATGACTGCGAGGATGAAGCCGATGAGGAAGAAATCGGCGAAATCGAGCGTCGCGACCCCGGCCAGCACCGCAAACGTGGTCCAGTAGCGCGGACCCATCGCCTGACCGTCGTAGCGGGCCACCAGTTCCGCGGCAGTCGGATCGGCGGCGGAACGGCGTGTCATGGGTGGTCGCCCCGGGGAAACGAGAAGAAGAAGCGTGTGCCGGTCGGACCGGTGTCCACGCCCAGCGTACCGCCATGGGCTTCCACGACGGAACGGCAGATGGCAAGCCCCATGCCCATGCCGTCCGGCTTTGTGCTGAAGAAGGGATCGAAGATGCGCGCCACCTGCTCGGGCGGAATGCCCTCGCCGGTATCGGCCACCTCGATCTCCATGAAGGCATCGGCCTGGCTGCGGGTGGTGATGCTCAGCGTGCGGGCCCCGCTCGACCCGCGCATGGCCTCGATGGCATTACCCGCGAGATTGATGACCACCTGCTGAAAGAGCGCGCGGTCGCCATGCGCGATGCGCTCGGAGGGCGAGAGCGTCCGCCGCACCAGGACCTGCGCCTTGCGCAGGCGGTCGGCAAGCAACGCGATGGCCTCGTCTACCGCATCCGGCACATCGAAGGGCGCCATGTGGGCATCGGACTTGGCCGAGATGGAGCGCAGGCCCCGGATCACGTCCCCCGCCTTGGTCCCCTGCGCGGCGATGCGGGCCAGCACCTGCTCGGCCTGATCGGCGCGGGGCGGCGAGCGCTTCAGCCACTGGATGCCAGCGCTGGCATTGGCAACGATAGCGGCCAGCGGCTGGCTGATCTCGTGGGCGACGGAGGCCACCAGTTCGCCCATGGTGGTCAGCCCCGCCACCCGCTCCAGCTCCGCCTGAGCCGCCCTCAGGCGCTCGTCGGCGCGATGCTTTTCGGTCACGTCCATCACCGTGCCCACGAAGTCGCCCCGGCTCTCGGCGGCGCTCAGCATGGCGGGGATGATGCATTCGATGTGGCGCACCTCCACGCCGGGCAGGACAATGCGGAACTCGACGGAGGCGCTCTGGACGCTGGCCCGCACCGCGTGGATCGCCGCCTTGAGCCGCGCCTTGTCCTCGGGATGCACGCGGGACCAGAAGAGCTGGAAGCTCGGTTTGTGTTCGAGCGGGTCGAGCCCGAGGATGCGGAACAGTTCGTCGGACCACAGGATGGTGCGATTGGCCGCTTCCCAGTACCAGCTGCCGATCTGCATCATGGACTGCGCCGCCGCCAGCACCGCGCGGCTGCGGCGCAGTTCCTGCTCGATGGTCTTGCGGCGGGCGATGTCGGTCTGGAGCTCCGCATAGAGCCGGGCATTCTCCAGCGAGATGGCCGCCTGCGAGCCGAGAACCTCCAGAAGGGCCTGGCGGCTGGCGCTGAATGCGTCCGGCAGGTGGGCGTTCTCCAGATAGAGCACGCCGACCACCTCTCCCCCCTTCTTCAGGGGCAGCGCCAGCACTGCGCGCGGGGCATGGGCGAAGAAGGGATCGTCACCGAACTCCGGCGTCTCGCGGACATCCGCCAGCATCAATGTGGTCCGGGTGCGCAGCACCACATTCACGAGGGAGACCGGGAACGGGCACTGGTAGAGGCCGACCTCGCTCATCCAGACATGCAGGCCGCCCGCCTCGCTGACCGCGCTCGCCGCCGCATAAGGTCGGCCATCCCGCACCAGGGTCAGCAGGCCCCGGTCAGCGCCCGCATGCTGCATGGCAAGAGTGAGCAGGCGCTCGATCAGCTGGGGCAGCACGATCTCGGCGGAGAGGGCGCGGGAGCCGTCGAGCATGAGGGAGATGTCGAGATCCGCCTCCAGCCGGGGGACCGCGGGGTCGGACTGGACGATGCCGCCCGAGCCGCTGCCCAGTTCGGCGGCCTTGGCATGCGCCCCCCACACCTCATAGGCGGAAGCCGCATAGCGACGGAAGGCGGAGGCGATGAGCCCGTGGCCCCGGCTGGCGTGGAAGCGCGCGGCGCACTCGCTCGCCAGCGCCTCGTGGTGGGACAGCCCGAGGGTGCGCGCGCCCTGCACGGCCCGCTCATAGAGCGTCATGGCCTCCACGTCGCGGCCATCGAGGCGCGCCGCCTCGGCCGCGAGCAGCCGGGCGCCGCCCTCGAAATTGGACGGACTGTGCGCCGCCCAATGTGCCATCTGGGCGGCATGGCGCCGGAAAGCATCGCGCCACGGCCCCTCTTCGCCGGCCGCACGCGGCAGGGAGAGAGCAAGCCCTCCGAACAGGGCCAGAACGGCCGTTTCAAGGAAGTAGGGACAGGTCCAGGCGTAGTGCTCGGCCTTCTCCCGGGCCTGCGCGGCCTCGGCAAAGCGGCCCGACAGCACGCAGCACTGAAGCTTGCGCGTCCAGTAGCAGAAGGCCGCCACCGCGAGGCGCGGATCGGCCTCCAGAAGCGCCTCGGTGGCCGCCTCCTCCTGTGGATCTGCCGCGATGCCGCGGCGGATCTGCTGCACCATGCGCGCCTGCGCCTTGAGGATGAGCTCCACCCGCACCAGCCGGACACCGGCCGCATAGGCAAGGCCGCGCTCGATCTCGGCCTCCACGGCGACGAGAGGCTCGCCGGCGCTCAGCATGTTGGTGACGAGGTTGTTGCAGGAGTAGGCGGCGAAGTTCGCATCGCCGGCGGCGAGCGCGCTGTCGAACGACTTGCGGATGAGATCGCGCCGCTCCGCCAGCGGCCGCGTCCAGGGCGAGACGAGGCTGCCGAAGCACATCTCCACCTTGGCGCGGAAACGCTCGAAGCCCCGCCGGTTGACGAGATCAAGACCGAGCTGGCCGAGCGCATGCGCCAGCGCATAATCACCGAAGGCCGGACCGATCACCATGGCCGCATGCTCGAAGGCAAAGGCGGCGGCGTCACACAGGCCGTGCTCCAGCACGAGATTGACCATGCGCAACGGCACGAGATCGTGCAGCCGGCGGTCGATGAAGGAGGCGGGCGATGTCACCTCCACCAGCACCTCCATGGCCGCCAGTCGTAGCGGGTCCGTGAGGGCGGGGGCGTCGATGAGCACGCCGACCGGCTGCGTGCCCAGCCGCGACACGAGGCTGCGATACTCCTCTTCCACCGTGTCGCCGGGAGCAAAACTCCAGGCGGGGCCGAGGCGGGAGAGGAAGCCGAGCCCGGTGCGCACCGCCTCGTCCGACCGGTCGAGTGCAGTGAGGAGGGACACCTGCAGGCGCGTCGCGAGCGCGGCATCCACCAATTCCTCGGCATGGACACCTGCGGCCGCCAGTTGAGCCTCCGCATAAGCGTGCTCGCCATGCATGGCGGCACACTCCGCGCCGAGAACGGCCAGCTCGAAGCTGGTGCGATAGCAGGTGTTCCAGCGGTCCTGCGGCAGCAGGGCGGTTGCGGTGCGTACGAGGCCAAGGGCCGCCTCGTAGCTGCCGGAGCGGCGGGCGCGGCGGGCAGCATCGAGGTAAAGCTCCGCCACCGCGAGACGCTCGTTGGCATCCTCCAGAAGCCGAAGGCACAGACCATACTGGTCAACGGCATCGAACAGCCGCGCCGCGGCCCCTTCGCGCACCGCCCCGGCCAGCACCCGGGCAAGGCCGAGATGCCACGTCGCGCGGCTGGACGGATCGATCAGCTGATAGGCGGCATCGCGAATCTTGTCATGGGCGAAGCGATGGCCGGTGGGCGTCGCGATGACATATCCCGCCTCCACCGCCTTGCCGAGCGCCGGCTCCAGCGCGCCGCCATGAACCGGCTCGACCGTGGCCAGCAGTTCGGCATCGAACTGCGAGCCGAGGCTCGCGAGGAACATCAGCAGCTTCTGGAGATCCGGCTCAAGCCGCAGAATCTTGCCGGCGATGAGCGTCGCCACGTTGTCAGCGATGCCCGCGGCGGCGATCACCGCCGCATCCCAGACCCAGCGCCCGCTGGCCGGATCGAAGCTCAGGCCGCCGCGGTGAGCGAGGACGGAGAGGAACTGGCAGACGAAGAAGGGATTGCCACCGGTCTTCGTCCAGACGAGTTCCGCCAGTCCGCCGACCGCGCTCGTCGGAGCACGCAGCAGGCCGGCGACGAGATCCCGCGTCTCCGCCACCGAGAGCGGCACCAGATCCATGGTCTCGATCCGGCGGTGGCTGGCAAGGCGCAGGAGTGCCATCTCCTGCGAGGGGCGCGCGAGCCCGAGGAAGAGAATGGGGGCCGGCGTCTCCGCGCCGAGCAGTTCGCCGATGAAATCCAGCGTGGCGACGTCCGCCCACTGCACGTCATCGATGACCAGGACGAGGAAGTGGCGCTGCCGCGCGAAGCCGGCAAGAACACCCGCCAGCAGGCGATGGACGCGCGCCCGCGTCTCCATGAGTGGCAGCGACGCCGGACGAGACGGGACGGCCACCAGCGGCGCGAGTTCGGGCACGAGATCGAGCAGGAAAGCGACGTCGTCGCCGAAGGCATGAGCCCAGCCGGCGGCGAGCGCTTCCAGCGCCTCCGGCGCCGCCGCCAACGCGCGGATCACCAGCGAGCGCAAGGCGGCTCCGAGCGCCGCATAGGGCTGATCGCGCGGCTCGCACTTGGCGGTGGCGAACCAGGCCATGTGCGGCTCCACCCGGCGCTGGAAGGCGGCGGCGAGCGCACTTTTTCCCGCCCCGGCCTCCGCCTGAACGAGGACACCCTCGGCCCGGCCGTCGGCCGCAACGCGGGCGGCGGCGGTCGTCAGATGGGCGAGTTCGGACGTGCGGCCGAGAAAGCGCTGGGGCGTGGGGTTGCCCAGCAGCACCTCGCTCTCGCCGGGCACGAAATCCGGAATGGTGCCCTTCTGCCGCAGCGTCGCCACGCACCGCCGCAGATCCTGCTCCAGCGTGGCGGCGCTCTGGTATCTGGACGCAGGCTCCTTGGCCAGCAGCTTGACCACGATGGCGGAGACCGCCTCGGGCAGATCGGCCCGCTCGCGCGGCGGGGCCGGCACCCGGGCCACGTGGGCATGGATCCACTCCATCCGGCGCTGGGCATGAAACGGCAGCACACCCGCCAGAAGCTCGTAGAGCACGACGCCGAGACTGTACAGATCGGACCGCTCGTCCACGATCCGTCCGGTGCGGCCCGTGTGTTCCGGCGACATGTAAGGCAAGGCATCCGCGCTGGGATCGGTCAGCCCGCCCTCGGGCACCTGCCCGCGTGCCGTGGCATGGGCAAAACCCGTCAGCCAGACGCGGCCACCATCCGCCCGCGCCAGGATATGCGCCGGCCGGATGTCCCCATGGACAACGCCCGCCGCATGCATGGCCCGCACCGCTGCCGCAAGTTCCGCCGCCAGCGCGAGGCGCGGAAGCAGGACGGGGCAGGCATTCGCCGCCTGCCGGAACGGCACCGCGCCGGGATCGCCGAGCACCAGCGCGAGGCGCCCGTCCTTCCGGCTCAGACCTTCGGGAATGAGCGCCCAGTCGCTGGACAAATGCCGCCGGAAGGCGAATTCCTGCTCCAGAACCTGCGCGCCACGGGCATCGTCGCCGTCCCAGACCTTCACAAGCACCGGCCGTCCCCTCTCCAGCATCGCGCCGTAGAGTGGGGTCTCTCCAGCCTCGAGGAGGGAGAAACTTTGCGTATCGAGCACGGGCCGTCGATCCGGCCGCCGGAAGGGCGGCATTGGGGTTCAGCGCGCGGGCCATTCCGCTGCCGGGCTCAGGCACAAGGCCCCAGCCAGCTCTTCATCTAGCAGGTTTGTCCCGCTCCCGCCCATCCAGAGGAAGGCGGCGGAACCCCTTGAAAAAGATGCGGCCGCGCCGCAGGGCGGATTGGCGCGGCCGCAACCTTCATCGGGAGGTGATGAAGGCATTCAGGGGACGAAGTCCTGCCGCATCGTGATGGACGGGCGGCAGGGCATTCCGTCAGCTCGGTTCTTCGGGCTTGCTCCGCTCGCCCCTCGGCAGATGGCCGAAGACGTGCGGGCGCACCTGATCCATCCAGGCGCTGGCAGGCAGGCGCCGCCAGGCGGCCTGGGCGAGCGGCGGCACCTGCTCGCCCAGAAGGATGCCGAGCAGACCCACCAGCGCCACCACGGGCGGCGCCGGCGAACGCACGTTCAGCAGGCCGTAGATGACGCCGACCAGCAGGCCCGCGGCGAGAGACACAACATAGATCTTCATCGCGCTCCCTCCGCGCCGTGGCCGCGTCAGCCCTCGTGGGCGCCGAACATGGTCTTGGCGTAGATGATGCCGAGGCCATAGGAGCCGCCAAACTGCTTGGCGATGCCGGTGGTGGACTCGTAAGTCTCGGTGCGAGCCCAGTCGCGCTGGAGTTCGAGCAGATACTGCAGCGAGGTCATGGGGCGCACGCCGGCCTGCACCATGCGCTCCATGGCGCGCTCGTGGGCCTCGTCGGTGACGTCGCCGCAGGCATCGGCGATCACATAGACCTCGAAGCCCTGGGCGATGGCCGACAGGGACGGGCCGACGATGCAGACCGAGGTCCACAGGCCGCACATGACAAGGCGCGGCTTGCCGATCTGGTTGACCACCTTGATGACGTTGGCGTCTTCCCAGGTGTTCATGGAGGTGCGGTCGATCAGGGCCTGCCCCGGGAAGGCGCTGGTGATCTCTTCATACATGGGGCCGGAGAAGCTGCGCTCGGCCACCGTGGTGAGGATGGAGGGCACGCCGAAGCTGGCGGCGGCGCGGGCGACGAGCGCCGCATTGTTGCGCAGGAGCACAGCGTCGATGGACTTCGTCGCAAACGACATCTGCGACTGGAAGTCGATCATGATCAGCGCATGATCGGTGGGGGTGATGAGCAGCGGAGAGGGCGTGGGAGTGGCCTGGGGGGTCATGATGGGTCCTGCCGCAAGATTGGAAATGCGGCGCCAAACTGCCCCTGCCCGTCCATCCGGTCTTGTCGGGTCTGCTGGCCTTTTGAACGGGATGCCCATGGCACGCATGGCCAAGTTCAAGACAATGTGAGCGCCCAGTCCCTCGCCAAAGTTCTGGGGCCAAGCGCAAGGAGGCGGCGCGAAAGGCGCTATAAATGCAGGGAAAATTCGTGCATTTTAGTATCACTGAAATTTCCAACGCTTTCATTGCGGCCGAAATTCGGGTCTGCTAAACATCCCCCATGAAGCTCGCCGAATGGCTCCAGACCGCTGGCGTGACGCGCAGCGCATTTGCCAAGCAGGTGGGCCTGTCGCCCGCCAGCGTCACCGCCTTGTGCAACGACGACGGCGCCTGGCTCTCCCGCGAGAGTGCCCAGCGCATCGCCGAGGCCACCGGCCATCAGGTGACGCCCAATGACTTCCTGGGGCTGCCGGCCCCGCGCATCCGAGGTTTACCCGTGATCGATACCGTGCAGTCCCGCGTCCAGCTCGCCATCGAAGCCATCGCCCGCGGCGACATCGTCGTCGTGACCGACGATGACGACCGCGAGAACGAAGGCGACCTCATCCTCGCCGCCTCGCTCGCGACCCCGCAGAAGCTGGCCTTCCTCATCCGCCACACCTCCGGCATCGTCTGCACGCCGCTGCCGCCCTCCGAGGCCAAGCGTCTGCGCCTCGACCCGATGGTGTCCAACAACGATGCACCGCTCGGCACCGCCTTCACCGTCTCCATCGACGTGAAGCACGGCACCACCACGGGCATCTCGGCCGAGGAGCGCACCAACACCGTGCGCGCGCTCGCCAATCCCAACATGGGCGCGGCCGATTTCGTTCGGCCGGGCCACATCTTCCCGCTCATCGCGAAGGAAGGCGGCGTGCTCATGCGCTCCGGTCACACCGAGGCGGCGGTGGACCTGTGCCGCCTCGCCGGCGTTCCGCCGGTGGGCGTGATCGCCGAACTGGTGAATGACGACGGCACCGTGAAGCGCGGGCCGCAGGTCAATGCCTTCGCCGACGAGCACGGGCTGCTGCGCATCTCCGTGGCCGACCTCATCGCCTATCGCCAGGCTCGCGAGAAGCTGGTGACGCGTACTGCCGAATTCCCGGTGCCGACGCTGGCCGGCGAGATGCAGGGCTATTCCTACATCACCCCGTTCGATCAGGTGAACCATCTGGCGCTCGTTCATGGCCGCATCGGCGACGGCGAGAACGTGCTGGTGCGTCTGCATCGCGCTGATCCGGTGGCCGATGCCTTCACCGGCGCCAAGGGCCTGCAAAAGGCGCTGGAGCGCATCCGGCAGGAAGGCCGAGGCATTCTGGTCTATCTGCGCGACGGCACGGTCGGCGTGCCACCCACCGCGATGGGCTCGGAGAAGACCTCGAGCGAGATGGAGCGAGACCAGCACTGGCGGGAAGTCGGCCTCGGCGCACAGATCCTGCGCGATCTCGGCGTCACCTCCATCCGCCTGCTCGCTTCCAAGACCCGCACCTATGTGGGCCTATCGGGCTTCGGCATCGAGATCAAGGAAACCGAGCCTCTCGAGGGCTGATCCAGCCTTCTTCAGAACCACTGGAATCGCAACGCCGGATGCCCCGCATCCGGCGTTTTCTTTTGGCGCCGAGCGCGTACCCCAAGGCCAAGCTCAAGTAAATACAACCCGCCCACCGCCAGTTGCATTTGATAAAAAACAAACCAGATCAGGACTATTTCCAATTTCGGATCGATGTCCAAAAAACAGCTTCACACCAGCCCCGACCATTATTTGATTATCCGCACATTTTTATCATCCCGCCCCAATCCCTTCTCGACAGAGATCTGGGCCATGGCGGAACTGGGCCAGATTTCATCCGGAATGGATGTTTTTCGCTCCCATACGGAGCTTTTCAAACGGGTTCCACGCGGAACCTACCGCCAAGCTTCACGGTTATCATCATACCGATCACCATAACTCGCGACGCGATTTTCTCGGGGAAACCGATATGTACAACAATCTCTCGATGACCTGGAAAGTTGTCAGCCTGTTGCTGGCGCTGGGACTCGTCAGCCTCGCAGGCGGATACTATGCCTCGTCCCGCCTCATGGCGACGGACCAGCTCTATAGCGACCTGATCGACGGACCCCAGCGGGCCGTGCTCGAACTCTCGCGCGCCAACCGGATGATCACCGAGACGATGGCCGGCGTGTATCAGGGCATCGCCGCCACCACCGCCGAGGAAGGACAGCGGGCCCAGACCCTGCTGAGCACCAGTTCACGCCAGTTTCAGGAGCGCATCAGCGCCGCTACGGGCAAGGCCGCTCCCGACTATACCGACCGCGTCCGCGCCATCGGCACCGACTATGCCGCCATCCTGAACGGCGCCTGCGCAGAGGCGATCGCTCTGTCCAAGATCGTGGGTGACGAAGATGCCAACCTGCGGGCCGGCAAGGCCATGTCGGCCTCCTGCCGGCCGGCGCTGCGCGCCCTCGGCGAAACGGTGACCACACTCAACGCCACCATGGGCAAGGCCGTGGACACGTTGTCGGATGACGCCACGCTCACCTCAATCCATACGGCTACGGTCACCCTCGTCACCATCGCCCTCGCCACGCTGGTGGTGCTGGCGCTGGCGGTCCTGCTGGTGCGCCGCGGCATCGTCGCGCCCATCCGCGTCATGATGAATGTCACGAAGGGGCTCGGCCAGGGCAAGCTCGATCAGGCCGTGGCCGGCACCGAGCGGAAAGATGAGATCGGCGCGATGGCCGGCTCGCTCGAAGTGCTGCGTGGCCAGCTCTCCGAAGCCGAAGCGCTGCGGCGGGCGCAGGCCGAACGCGAAGCCCGCGAGCGCGAAATTCTCAATCGCCGCAACACACTGGCGGAGAATTTCGTGGCCCGCATGACCGAACTCTCCTCCGCCTTTGCCGCCTCCTCCGATCAGGTGGCCGGCTCCGCCCGCAATCTCTCCGCCACCGCCGAGCAGACCTCCCGCCAGGCCCAGGCGGTCGCGGAAGCCGCCGAAGAGGCCGCCGTCAATGTGCAGACGGTCGCCGCCTCCTCGGAGGAACTCGCGGCCTCGGTGCGGGAGATCACCGGTCAGGTCAGCCACTCGGCCAAGGTGGCGGATGTCGCCTACACCGAAGCGGAGACCTCCAACGCCCGCATCTCGGAACTGGCGACCGCCGCCACCGCCATCGGCGATGTGATCTCGCTCATCAAGGGCATCGCCGACCAGACGAACCTGCTGGCGCTCAATGCCACCATCGAATCCGCCCGCGCCGGCGAGGCCGGCAAGGGCTTCGCGGTGGTCGCCTCCGAGGTGAAGCAGCTCGCCTCCCAGACCGCCCGTGCGACGGACGAGATTTCCGCCAAGATCTCGGAAATCCAGCAGTCCACCCAAGGCACCGTGACCTCCATGGCGGAGATCATGCGGGTGATCGCCAACATGAAGCAGATCTCCTCCTCCATCGCCGGCGCGGTCGAGGAACAGGGCGCTGCCACCGGCGAGATCGCCCAGAACTGCCAGCGGGCGGCCAACGGCACGCAGCAGGTGACGCAGAACATCACCGGCGTCGGCCAGGCAGCCGAACTCACGGGCTCTGCGTCCACCGAACTGCTGGCGCTCTCGGAGGGTCTCTCGGGGCAGGCGTCCGATCTGAAGCAGGTGGTCGAACGCTTCGTCGAGGACCTCAACGCCGCCGCGTGATCCTCGGCCCCGGCCCGCGAGCGGGCCGGGGCCGCCCTACCCAGCCGTCCGATTGCGCTTCATTCCCATACGGCACGAGGCGAATTGACGCAGAAGCTCTCAGAGCGTGAGAGCGACGATGGGCGCATCGCGCTTCTTCCGTGTGTCCCACCCCGAACCAAAGACGCCGCATCGGTTGATACGGTTCGCGCGAGAGCCCGCGCGGCACCTCTGTGTCCCGAAGCACAAAACATACGCTCCCACTATTCGGAATTAACCGCTGCGCCACCATGTTGCGTTGCAAAATTGAACGCGACATCTTGCCGTCGGACGCCCTGCCGACCGTCGGGAAATACTGCACTGCGGGATGACTTGCCGGAACACCCGATCCGACCCTTCTGCCATCGGGCCAGTTCGCAAGCGGACGTGAGCTTTGCCTTGTTCCGGGCGCCTTCCGGCTTATACCCGAAGGACTTCCTGAACCCGACGCGCTGTCCCGCCGCCTGCGGCCGGCCCTGCGTCTGCCGCCCGGTTCCGCCATGATCGTTCGAGAGAAACCCAACCTCTTTTCCATCTTCTTTATTGTGCGGCGCGGGAGTGGCTCGATCCTGCCGCGCATTCTGCCGCAGATGTTGCTGGTGATGACGCTGTCGTCCGTGGTGGTCTATGGCCATCGCCACGCCCCGGACTGGGTGCCGGTCGTGAGCAGCGCGCCCTTCGCGCTCATTGGCATCGCCCTCTCCATCTTTCTCGGCTTCCGCAACAACGCCTGTTACGACCGCTGGTGGGAGGCCCGCCGGCAGTGGGGCACGCTGGTCATCGCCTGCCGGAACTTCGGCCGCCAGACGCTGCTGCTGGAAGAGCGCGGCGGCAGCGAGGGCGCACATTTGCGCATCGAAATGGTCCGGCTGGTCATCGCCTTCACCTACGCCCTCGTCCAGCATTTGCGGCCATCCAAAAGCCAGCCGTCTGTCCCGAGCGGCCTTGCCACCAGCATGAGCGAGCGGTTCCTCACCAGCCGCAACCCACCCGATTATCTGCTGCGCCAGATCACCAGCCTGCTGGTGGGCGCCCGCACGCGCGGCCTGCTGAGCGATATCGAATTCTCGCTCATCGAAGGCACGGTGGGCCAGATGGAGACGGTTCTCGGCTCCTGCGAGCGCATCCGCTCGACCCCTGTGCCGTTCGCTTACACGCTGCTGCTCCACCGCACGGCCTATGCCTTCTGCTTCCTGCTGCCCTTCGGCTTTGCCGATCTCATCGGCTGGCTTGAGCCCATCGCGGCGGGCATGGTGGCCTATACCTTCTTCGGCCTCGACATGCTGGGCGACGAACTCGAAGAGCCGTTCGGCGAACTGCCCAACGACCTGCCCATCGCGGCGCTCGCCGAGACCATCGCCATCAACCTGCGCGAGGCGCTGGGCGAGACAGACCTGCCGCCCTTCCCCGAGCCGGTCAATTACGTGCTGATGTGAGGGGACCCGCCCGAGGTCACCGAACATTCCGCAACGTCACATCCAGCATTTCGACCTCCCGCGCGCGGCGCTCTTTTGCCGCGCACCGATCGGTGTCACCATTCGATCCTGACCGCTCGTGGAAAGCCCGCTGTGGAGGCTGCCAATGGGACGCGTTGTGGGGAGTTGGATCGCCGCTCTCGCCTTGGCTTTCGGCCTTGCCGGAAGCCTCTGCCTCGGCCCGCCCGGCGCCGCCCCGGCCGCGGCGGCGACCACGCAGCGCTCAAGCGTGCCTACGGTGGACGTGGCTCTCGTCCTCGCCGTGGACGTCTCCTATTCCATGGATACGGAAGAACAGGCCCTCCAGCGGGACGGCTATGCGCAGGCCCTCGTCTCGCCGGAATTCCTCAATGCCCTGAAGCTCGGGCCCAACGGCCGGGTGCTCGTGGCCTATGTGGAATGGGCGGGGGAGCACGAACAGAAGCTGGTGCTGCCCTGGCGGCTTGTCGACGGGCCGGAGACGGCCCGCGCCGTCTCCGCCGAGATCGCCGCCGCGCCCCTCCGCCGGGTCTATCGCACCTCCATCTCCGGCGGGCTCATCTTCTCCGCGCATCTGTTCGAGGGCATGGAGTATCGCGCCATGCGGAAGGTCATCGATGTCTCGGGCGACGGCGTGAACAACCAGGGCGCCCGCGTAGACCAGACCCGCGACGCTTTGGTGGCGCAGGGCATCACCATCAATGGCCTGCCCCTGATGCTGAAGCGGCCCAATTCCAACTCCCTCGATATCGAGGATCTGGACCAATATTACGAGGATTGCGTCATCGGCGGCCCCGGCGCCTTCGTGATCGCGGTGCGCGAGCGGGCAGAGTTCATCCAGGCCATCAAGACCAAGATGGTGCTGGAAGTGGCCGGCGTGAAACCGCCGCGCGTGCCACTGGTCGTCCCGGTGGTCCAGCCGCCGCGCATCTCCTGCACCATCGGCGAGCGCATCTGGGGCGAGCGCTGGAACAACAACTGAGGGGCGGGACCATGACGATTCCGTGACTGATCCCGCGCAAGGACGGGTATGGCGCCCTCCGGCATCATGGCCGCAGTTCCAATTACGGAGCGCGGCCCATGTCGATCCATCCGCCGCTGGGACCGGAAGTCAGCCTGCCGCCCCTCGCCCTTTCGGGCCTCGCGCCCGAGGCTCCCGCTTCGGTGAAGATGGAGGCGCGACACATCACCTATCATTACGGCCGCACCCTCGCGCTCAATGACGTGAGCGTGCCCGTGCATCGCGATCGCGTCACGGCCTTCATCGGCCCCTCCGGCTGCGGCAAGTCCACCCTGCTGCGGGTCTTCAACCGCATGTATGACCTTTATTTCGACCAGACGGTCGATGGCGAGGTCTGGATGGACGGGGAGAACATCCTCGCCCCCAACGTGGACCTTCTGGCACTGCGCACGCGCATCGGCATGGTGTTCCAGAAGCCGACGCCCTTTCCCCTCTCCATCTTCGACAATGTGGCCCTCGGCGTGCGCCTCTCCCTCGATCCCGCGCCGGCGGAGCTGAGGAACCGCGTCGAAGAGGCGCTCCGGCGCGCGGCCCTGTGGGACGAGGTGAAGGACATCCTGCCCACGAGCGCGCTCAGCCTGTCGGGCGGACAGCAGCAGCGCCTGTGCATCGCCCGCACGCTGGCGGTGGGCCCGGAGGTGATCCTCTTCGACGAGCCCTGCTCGGCGCTCGATCCGATCGCGACGGCCAAGATCGAACAGACCATCGACGAGCTGAAGCGCGATCACACCATCGCCATCGTCACGCACAATCTCCAGCAGGCGGCCCGGATCTCGGACTACACCGCCTTCATGTATCTGGGCGAAATCCTGGAGTTCGGCACGACACGCCATCTGTTCACGGCACCGGCGGACGCCCGCACCCAGCGCTACATCACCGGCCGCTTCGGCTGAGGCCCCTAGCGGTGGAAGTGGCCCACGAGTTCCACATGGGGCGAATAGCGGAACTGGTCATAGGGCGTCACGCGCTCAAGGCGGAAGCCGCCGTCGATCAGCAGGCGGGCGTCGCGCGCGAAGGTCTGGGCCGAGCAGGACACATAGACGAGCCGTTCCACCTTCGAGCGGGCGAGTTCGCGTGCCTGCGCCTCCGCCCCCTGGCGGGGCGGATCGATGACCACGGCCTCGAACTTCTCCAGCTCCTGCGCCATCAGCGGCCGGCGGAAGAGGTCGCGCACCTCGCCTTCCACGCTCTTGAGGCCCTGCGTGCCACGGATGGCCTTGAGCAGGGCGGTGATGGCAGTCTCGTTGCTCTCATAGCCGCGCACGCGGGCGTGGCTGGCGAGCCGCAGCGCGAAGGTGCCGACGCCGCAGAAGAGATCGGCGACGCTTCTGGCGCCCTCCACCCCTTCTCCCACCGCCTGCGCCAGCAGCGCCTCGCCGGCGGCGGTGGCCTGAAGGAAGGAGGCGGGCGGCAGTTCCACGCGCGCAAGGCCCATGGGCAGGAACGGCAGGCGGCGCTGCACCACCATCTCGCCGTGGCGGGTGAGACGGGCAAGATCGAAGCGATCCGCGAGGGCGGCGAGGTCCATGAGGATCATGGGCGAGAGCGGGCCCGAGCCGCGCACGTCCAGATCAAGCCCGCTCTCGGTGGCGGTCACATGCAGGTCGAGGGGCTTCTTCATCTCCGCCAATGCTTCGGCCACCGCCCGCGCCACGGGAAGGGCCTGATCGAGGGCGGGGGAGAGCACCGGGCATTCCGTGACCGGCACCATGGCGTGCGACTTGCGCTCGGCAAAGCCGACCACGGTGCGCCTGCCCAGTTGCCGGGCATGGAAGATGGCGCGGCGGCGGCCCTCGCCATGGGCATCCACCAGCGGCGCCACCTCCACCTCGACCCGTTCGCGGGAGACCGCGTCCACCACCAGGCCGCGCTTCCACGCCTGATAGGCCGCTGCCTCCCAATGCTGGAGCAGGCAGCCGCCGCAGAGGCCGAAATGCGTGCAGGCGGGGGCCACCCGCTCCGGGCTCGCCTTGAGGACGCGGGGCTCCACCAGCCGGTCCTTGTCGCGCCGGCCGGCGATGATCTCCCCCGGCAGGCCATAAGGCACGAACAGGCCGCCGGCCGCGAGCCCATCTCCCTGCGCGCCGACGCGCAGGACTTCCACTTCCATCTCGCTCACGGTCGCACCGCACCCAAAAGAAATTCCCGATTGCCGTCCCCGCCCTCGATGGGCGACGGCGCGAGGCCCAGCACGCGCCAGCCGAGGCCCTCGACTTCGCCTCGCACACGGGCACAGACCGCCTCATGAATGGCGGCGTCCTTCACCACGCCCTTCCTCACATGCGCGGGGCCGGCTTCGAACTGAGGCTTCACCAGCGCCACGAGGGCGGCCTGCTCTGCCGCGAAGGCGAGCGCTGGCGGCAGCACCAGCGCCAGCGAGATGAAGCTCACATCGGAGACGATCAGGTCCACCGGCTCACCCACCTGCGCAGGCTCAAGGCGACGGATGTCCGTGCCCTCGAACAGGCGCACCTCCGGGCGTCCGCGCAGGCGCGGGTGGAACTGGTCATGCCCCACGTCCACGGCCACGACGCTGGCGGCGCCGCGCGTGAGCAGCACGTCGGTAAAGCCTCCGGTGGAGGAGCCAACATCCAGTGCCCGCTTGCCTTTCACCTCGAAGCCGAACGCATCGAGCCCGGCTTCGAGCTTCAGTCCGCCGCGCGACACATAAGGATGGAGATCGCGCGCCTCGATCTGCGCATCCTCGTCCACTTCCTGTCCCGGCTTCTTCGCAACCGCGCCATTGACGCTCACCTGCCCCGCAAGGACAGCCGCCTGCGCCCGCGCCCGGCTGTCGAACAGCCCGCGCTCCACCAGCAGCTTGTCGATGCGCGCCCGCGCGGCCATACCGGCCCCTTCTTTTCCAAAAGCCCTGCCGAAAAGCTCCCGCGGACGCCACGGAGGCGCGGTCGCACGGGATTGATGCCAAAGGATCTTCACACCCGAGGCCGGGCCCGTGATATGCGATCGGCCGGGGGCAAGGCAAACGGAACCGCGCGGCGGAGCCTTTTAGGCTGCGGAGACGTTTCAACCAGGATCAAAGACCCAGCTCAAGTTTGGCTTGCACTGCAACCAAACTCAGGTTGTGCTTGAGCCCTGCCGGTGGAGTGCGTATGCGACAGTTCCTTGCTGCGGCCGCGTGTGCGGCGCTGATGTGTGCCGGCCCAGGTGGTGCCGCCGCAGCCACGAAGCCGTCCAAGGCCAGCAAGCCAGCGAAAGCCGAGCCCGTGGATACCCGCGTCTGGAGCATCGTGCGGGCGGATGATGCCTATGCCCTGCGCTTCGGCCAGCCGAAGGCGGCGGACCCGGTGTTTTCCGCCACCTGCTTGCCCAGCGCCCAGTTGCTTCAGATCGCCGTCGAAGTCCCGCAGGACAACAAGATCCGCTCGGGCGACGGCGTGCCCCTGTCGCTCTCCAGCGGCAAGCGTCGGCTGGAACTGGCGGCCAGCGCCTTCCTCGGCACCACCGACGGCCGGCTGGTGGTGGAGGCGGCGGTGACGCTGACACCGCGCGTGCTGGACATCTTCCGTGAAGGCGAGACGCTGGCCGTCCGCATGCCGGGCTCCAGCCAGACCTATCCCCTCGCTGGCGCCCGCACACGCCTTGCGGACTTTGAGCGCGCCTGCCAGGGGAAGAGGTAACAAAGTAGATACAAGTTCGCCCGCCGTGGTGTTCTTAACCTAGAATTAAGGACACGCTTTGCGTGCGTTCTGTCTTCGATATGATCGCGCCGTCCGATCTTGAGGAAGACTTCATGTTCCGCACCCTTCTCGCCACCGGCCTGCTCGCAGCCACCTGCCTGCCCGCTGCGGCGCAGGAAAAGCTCGTCTGGAACGCTGCCTCCATGGACAACGGTGCCACGCTGTCGTTCAGCGCGCCGGAAAGCGATCACGGCATGATCGGCTTCGTCTGCAACAAGGGCAATCCGACCGTGCTGGTCGGCAGCTACATCGGCTCCAAGGGCCTCAAGGCCGACGAGCCCGCGCGCATCATCCTGAGCGCCGGCAAGGTGAAGAAGACCTTCACCGGCAAGGCCGTGACCAGCGAGGAAAGCGCCGCAGTGGACGTGGAAGCCGGCGCCACCTTCGACGACGTGAAGGCCGTGCTCGCCGGCGGCAAGCTCATGACCATCGAGGTCAAGGGCGTGAAGCAGCAGATTTCGCTGACCGGGGCGCCCGCCGCCTTCGCCAGCTTCGAGACCGCCTGCAAAGGCTGAAATCCCGACGCGGCCGGCTGACCTCCGGGCCGCGTTCATTCAAGTGGGAGCACCTTGCGCGCCTGTTGCCTGCCGGCTTCAGGCGCGTTTTGTTGCGACCGCCCCCCGGCGCTCCGCGGGCTGAACCAGCGCCAGCGCGCGCTTGTAGATGCCATCGGCATCAAGCCCCGCCTCCGCCAGCTGGGCGGCAGGCGTATCGTGGTCGATATAGGTGTCCGGCAGGGTCAGCGCACGCACCTTCAGGCCGCCGTCCATGAGCCCCTCATCGCTGAGGAACTGGAGCACCTGGCTGCCGAAGCCGCCGACGGAGCCCTCCTCCACCACCACAAGTGCCGCATGGGTGCGGGCAAGGTGCGCGATCAGTTCCCGGTCGATGGGCTTGGCGAAGCGCGCATCCGCGACGGTCGCCGAAATGCCGAGGCTGGAGAGGCGCTCGGCCACATCGAGGCAGGCGGCAAGCCGGGTGCCCAGCGACAGGAAGGCGATATCCTGCCCCTCGCGCACCACGCGGCCCTTGCCGATGGGCAGGCGCTCGCCCTTCTCCGGCCGCTCCACGCCCACCCCTTCCCCGCGCGGGAAGCGGAAGGCGATGGGGCCGGCGTCATGCCCCACGGCCGTGGCGATCATGTGCGTGAGTTCCGCCTCGTCGGCGGGGGCCATCACCGTGAAGCCCGGCAGGCAGGTAAGCATGGCGAGATCGAAGGCACCCGCGTGGGTCGCGCCATCCGCGCCCACAAGGCCGGCGCGATCGATGGCGAAGCGCACCGGCAGGCCCTGAAGGGCCACGTCGTGCACCACCTGATCATAGCCGCGCTGAAGGAAGGTGGAATAAAGCGCGCAAAACGGCCGGTAGCCTTCCGCCGCAAGGCCTGCGGCGAAGGTCACGGCATGCTGCTCGGCAATCCCTACGTCGAAGGTCCGCTGGGGGAAGGCCTGTCCGAACAGGTCGAGCCCGGTGCCCGAGGGCATGGCGGCAGTGATGGCCACCACCTTGTCGTCGCGGCGGGCTTCATCGATCAGCGTCTCGGCGAAGACGCGGGTGTAGCTGGGGGCGTTGGACTTGGCCTTCACCTGCGCGCCCGTCACCACGTCGAACTTCACGACGCCATGATACTTGTCGGCCGAGGCTTCGGCGGGCGGATAGCCCTTGCCCTTCTGCGTCACCACATGGACCAGGATGGGGCCGGTCTTGGCATCGCGCACATTCTTCAGCACCGGCAGCAGGTGCTCCAGATTGTGGCCGTCGATGGGGCCCACATAATAGAAGCCCATCTCCTCGAACAGCGTGCCGCCGGTCCAGAAGCCGCGCGCGAACTCCTCCGCCTTGGCGGCGCCATCCTTCACGAACTTGGGCAGGTGTCCGGCGAGCTGCTTGCCGATCTCGCGCAGGGAGAGATAGGTGCGCCCGGAAATGAGCCGGGCGAGATAGGCTGACATGGCCCCGGTCGGCGGGGCAATGGACATGTCATTGTCGTTGAGGATGACGATCAGCCGGCTGTCCATGGCGCCGGCATTGTTCATGGCTTCATAGGCCATGCCCGCCGACATGGCGCCGTCGCCGATCACAGCGATCACATTGCGGTCGCCGCCGGAGAGGTCGCGCGCCACCGCCATGCCGAGACCGGCGGAGATGGATGTCGAGGAATGGGCAGCGCCGAAAGGATCGTATTCGCTCTCGGACCGGCGCGTGAAGCCGGACAGCCCGCCGCCCTGGCGCAGGGTGCGGATGCGGTCGCGGCGGCCGGTCAGGATCTTGTGCGGATAGCACTGGTGGCCCACGTCCCAGATCAGGCGGTCGTGGGGCGTATTGAACACGTGGTGCAGGGCGACGGTGAGTTCCACCACGCCGAGGCCCGCGCCGAGGTGACCGCCGGTCACGGAGACGGCGCTGATCGTCTCCGCACGCAGTTCATCCGCCAGCTGGGAAAGCTTCTCTTCCGGCAGGCGCCTGACGTCTGAGGCGTCGCGCACCGTATCGAGAAGCGGTGTCTTGGTTACCGTCACCGCACACTCCGCTCCGGCCTCTCACCGGGAAAGGACGGGTTACACAGTCCGCCCCCGCAACGCAACGCGCAAGCACCGCCTTGTGACCCGCCGCCGGGCGTTCCAGTCAGGAGGCTGCGGCGGGCGTCTTCTCGGACGGCTTCTGGACCGGCGCCTGGAGGAGCGCCGCCGCGGGGATGCGATGGCTGCCCACGTGCATCTCCACCTCATCCATACGGAATCCGCACGCCTTCAGATCGGCCCGCCACTTGGAGAGGTCCACATGCATGGGATTCTCGCGCAGCAGCTGCACCTTCACGAACGGGAAGCCGTTCTTCAGCAATTCGTTCCACGCCATCAGCGTGGGATTGGCCGCCCGCGCGTCGGTCAGGCCGAGCGGATAGAGCACGTCCACCATCAGTCCGGCGCTGGAGAGGATGCTCGGGAACGGCACCTCACAGGTCTCGATCACCTTCTGCTTGTCGAAGATGGCCCGCATCTCGCCGAAGAAGGCCCGCACCGGCTCGCTGGCCAGGGCGTTCGGGCGTAGGACGAAGAAATAGCTCTGGAAATGACGGCGGAATGCGGTGCTCTCGGTCAGCGCCACCACGTCGGCGACGCTACGCTTCACGCGCTCCAGCATGGAGGCGAGCACGCTCGGGGAATTGTAGACGCTGTCGTTGGCGAACCACAGGGCTGGCGCCGCCCAGAGTTCCGGCCACAGCCGGAGCACGCGCGCCCAAGCCGAGAAGTCGTAGCCGAAATTCTCGAGCACGATGAGCGAATCGGCGACAGCCAGGCCCGGATCGTAACATTTGAGGTCGGTGCGGTCGGTGGTGACAATCATCACCAGCCGGCAGCCCCCCGCCTTCAGATCCTTGCAATAGCTGATGACGTGCGGCCAGATCCGGCCATCGGGAGAATAGGTCACGAACAGGCACACCGGCCGCTGGTCGGCCGGTGCCAGAGCCCGCACCACGCGGCGGCCCATGCCTTCAAGCGCCTTGTCCTCGGGCATCTCCTCCACCGTCTCGGGCGCGACCATGAGGCCGAGTGCCTTGCGCAGATCCGCCGTGGCGTCGAAGCCGGTGAAGACCTTGACCGCAGCCGAAGCCAGATAGCGTGCGACGCGGGTGGGGTTGGCCGGGTTCATCGACGTCCTTTCTCAAACGCGTCCGCCCCCCCGGTGCGCGCCTGTACGGTGGGAAGGGCCAGCCTGTCACACAGGCCGGCGATCTTGCCGGAACGGATCATCAGACGATGGATGTCCAGCATGAGCAGAGCGAGCAGGCATCCTGCCGCCAGATACGTTACCTCGCCAACCTTGCCGCGGGCTGCACCATATTTGGCGAGGACGTAGCGTTCCGAATGCTTCTTGAAACGGCTGATGCGGAAAGTCTGCCGCCAGCCGGGCGCCGAGGACTTGCCACCCGCGTGGATCACGCGGGCCTCGGCCACGACGACGATCGCGATGCCGGAGCGGATGGCCCGCAGCGCAAGATCGTCGTCCTCGTGATAGAGGAAGATGCCCTCGTCGAAGCCGCCCATGGCGAGGAAGGCGCGCCGCTCCATGAGGAAGGCCGCGCCATGGACGAAGCGCGTGCAGTAATCCCCGGCGATCTCCTCCGCCTTGAGCCGCCGCTTGCGGGGGACCGGCTCCAGGATCGAGCCTTCCTTGCGCATGGGCCGGCCGTTCTCTCCCAGGATCGCCGGCATGAAGATGCCCGGGTCGCCATAACGCTTCACTGCATCGAGGAGCGCGGGGACGGTGCCCTCCTCCATCACCGCGTCGGGATTGAGGAAGAGCACATAATCGCCCCGCGCGGCGCGGGCGCCGGCATTGCAGGCGGTGCCGAAGCCGAGATTGGCGGACATGGGCACCAGATCGAAGGGGCGCGCCACCTCGCTCTGCCAATCGAGGCCCTCGGGACTGGCGTTATCCACCACCACCACCTGATAGGCGGCGGGCACCGAGGCGATGGCGCGCGGCAGCACGCGCCCGCTATTGTAGGAGACGAAGACCACGCTGACCGAAGGCGGCTTCTTCACCTTCACGAACAGCAACCTTTGCGGCGTTGTCACACCCTGCTCCTGCCGCACTGGCGCGAGTTCAAAAACGGACGCCGAACCGGCTGACGGGGGCTTTTGCAAGCCCCACACATCCCCAGGCCGCGCCCTTCGGCGGCATAGGTAGCACCGCAGCGCCGCAGATCAAGCCGAGAAGCCGGGAAGCCGCTTTGCGCCGCGGCAAGCCTGCTTTAGATTGCGCCGCCATGTCGCCACCCCACCAAGGCACCACAATCCGCCGCCACCTTTTCTTTGTGGCCGGCTACGATCCCATGACCGCGGATGCCCACCACGGCATCTTCACGCGCGAGCTTGCGCGCTTTGCGGACGTGTGGGGGATCAAGGCGCGGGTGGACAGCGTGCCCCGCGCGAAGCGCACCGGTGCCACTTGGACGGCGCGCAGCGAGGGACCCGGCTGGTCCACCGAAACGAACTTCGAAATTCTAGCCTGGGACGATCTGGTGCGGCGCGACATGAACCGCAGCCGCTGGTCGCATCTGGGCGGCACGATCCGCGCCCTTGCCGACATGATCGGCTCGGGGACGCTGTTCCGCTATTTCGGCACCAGCCACCGCTACGGCATCTTCTTCTGCCTCACCTATCTGACGCTGGCCGCCATCTGGGCGGTGGCCGTGGGCCTGGGCTTTGCCGCCACGGCCTATGCCCGGCCGGTGGTGAGCGATGCGCTGATCGGCTCCTTCTACGCCTTCAACGGCCAGACCGGGAAATGGGTGGCCGTGGCAGCGGGAGTGGCGACGACGCTCATCGGCGGCTTCGGCCTGATGAAGCTTCTCAACAAGCGGTTTCGGCTCCGGCAATCCCTCGATCTTGCGGAATTTTCGGTGGACTTCGCCCATGACCGGCACCCCGAGATCAAGGAGCGCATCACCGCCTTTGCGGACCGCGTGCATGCGGTGATGGCCTTCGGCGGCGTGGACGAGATCATCATCGCCGGCCACAGCCTCGGCGCCATGCATGCCATCAGCCTCGTGGCGCGGGCGCTGCGGGACGATCCGAACTTCGGCACCAAGATCCCCATCCGCATCCTGACGCTGGGCTCCACCATCGCGAAATTCGCCCTCCATCCGGCGGCCGACCGGCTTCGCGGCGCGACGCGCACGGTCTCCAAGGCCACCGCCGTCGGCTGGACGGAATATCAGGCCCGCGACGACATCGTATCCTTCTACAAGGTGGACCCGGTGACGCTCGGGCGCATCTCGGACGGCGACCCCAACCGCCGGCCGCTGGTGCGGCGCGTGGCCATCCGCTCCATGCTGACACCGAAGACCTATGCCCGCTTCCGCACCGATGTCATGCGGCTGCACTGCCAGTTCTTCCTCGCGAACGACCGGCGGGCGCCTTATGATTTCTATGCGTTCGTGTGCGCGCCGGTGCCCTACGACACGCTCGTCGGATCGCCAGAAGGGCCACTTTCCGTGCTTGCGGAGGATGGCAGCCTGCTTGCGCCGCCGCCGGTGACGCAGCAAAAGGGCGCATGATTTCGCTTCCCCTGCTCGCTCACCCGGTTTCCCTCGTCACCCTCGCCAAGTGCATCTGGGCCCTGGGCGTGGTGTCCTGGTATCTGCTGCGTCTGCCCTTCGAACTGAAGGTGCGCCGCACCCGCGTGGCCGACGCCACCCACCGCACGCTGCGCGAATACACGCTGCTGACCATCTCGACGCTTGGTCTCGGCATCGTGCCTGCAGTGTTCTGCCTCACAGGCTGGCCGCGCG
The DNA here is from genome assembly GCF_000010525.1 of Azorhizobium caulinodans ORS 571. Lineage (GTDB taxonomy): Bacteria > Pseudomonadota > Alphaproteobacteria > Rhizobiales > Xanthobacteraceae > Azorhizobium > Azorhizobium caulinodans. Next base: position 3,567,849 of record NC_009937.1, read on the forward strand.
GCCTCACCTATGCCACCTCGCCGCTTCAGGTGACGGCGGGCGCGCTCGTCTTCATCGCCGCGCTCTGGCTGTTCTGGCGCACCCATCGCGACCTCGGGCGCAACTGGTCGGTGACGCTGGAGATCAAGGAAACCCACCAGCTCATCACTCACGGCGTCTATCGCGCCGTGCGGCACCCCATGTATTCGGCCTTCTTCCTGTGGGCGGTGGCGCAGGCGCTGCTGCTGCCGAACCTCGTCGCGGGCCTCTCGGGCCTCATCGGCTTCGGCATCCTGTTCGCCTTCCGGGTCGGGCGCGAGGAGCAGATGATGCGGGAGACCTTCGGCCCGCAATATGACGCCTACATGCAGCGCACCAAGCGCATCATCCCCGGCGTCTACTGAGGGCGGGGCGGAACGAACCGCGTCCGGACCGCGTCACTCGATTCGGACACGCTGCGTTCCAGCCGCGTTCCTTTTGGAGAGGCAGGGCTGTGCCGTTCCGGGACAGCTCAGGCCGGATCGAGAGGCGCCGTGCCGGTGGGCCGGCCATCCGCATCGCGGGTGATGGTGGCAACCCGGGCCTCGGCTTCGCCCAACAGCGCCTCGCAGCGCTTCTTGAGCGCTTCGCCGCGCTCATAGATGGCGATGCTCTCTTCCAGCGGCACGTTTCCGGCCTCCAGGCGCTGGACGATGCTCTCAAGCTCGGCAAGCGCCGCCTCGAAGGAGAGGGTGGACACGGCGGGACCGGCTGCGGCCTTGGTCTTGGCGTCCGTCTTGCTGGTCTCGGCCATGGGCTGTCCTTCCGAATCTCAATGCTTGCGCTCCTTATATCGGAGCACTGCGCCGCCCTTAAGGCGCCATCGGCTGTCACAGGGTGGTCGCGGACGCCGAGCTTTGCTAGAAGCCCGCACGAAACCTCAAGCGGGCGACCGTCCCGCATCTGCGGCCCCGGCCGCCCACAACGATCAAGAGCCGCAATGCCGATCGAGGCACAAAGCCCTCCCCTCCTCCGCGACAGCAGCGCGCTCGACGAAGCGCTGATGGCGCGCTTCGCCTCCGCCGGCTTCCTGCGGCTGGACCCGCCCATCCTGCAGCCGGCGGACGCCTTCCTCGACCTGTCGGGCGAAACCATCCGCCGCAGCATGTTCCTCACCAGCGGCGAGGACGGGCAGGAACTGTGCCTGCGTCCGGACCTCACCATCCCGGTGGCCCGCGAGGTGCAGCGCCTGCACCTGCCCATGCCGGCGGCCGTCTCCTACCTCGGCCCGGTGTTCCGCTCCCATTCCGGGGGCGCCGGCGAATTCCGTCAGGCGGGTGTGGAATCCTTCGGCCGCGCCGACACGGCGGCGGCGGATGCGGACATTCTGGCCCTCGGCCTTGAGACCTGCGCCATCTATGGCGTGCCGGATCCGGAAATCCTGATCGGCGACGTGGGGCTGTTCTCGGCGGTGCTGGAAGCCCTGCCGCTCGCCCCGGCCTGGCGCCGCCGCCTGATGAAGGACTTCGGGCAGGGCCGGCTGGACGAGGACATCGCCAACCTGAGCGAGAGCGAGGCCAAGGGCACCGCCGCCGTCCATGCGGGCGTGCTCTCGGCTCTGGCCGGCTCCGATCCGGACGCCGCCCGCGCGCTCATCACCGATCTTCTGTCCATCGCCGGCATCACCACGGTGGGCGGGCGCACGGTTTCCGAGATCGCCGCCCGCTTCCTGGAGCAGGCGGCGCTGGAAGGCAACGGCCTCTCGGCCGAGACGGCCGCCATCCTCTCGCGCTATCTGGCCATCACCGGCGCCCCCGGCCCGGCGCTGGAACAGGTGCGCGCGCTGGCAAACGAAGCCCGGATCGACATTTCCGGCGCGCTGGCCGCCTTCGAGGAGCGGGCGAGCCATCTGGCTGCGCATGGGGTGAACCTGTCGGAAGTGGAATTCTCCGCCGCCTTCGGTCGGCCGCTCGATTATTACAGCGGCATGGTGTTCGAACTCAGCGATCCGGAAGGGCGCGTGGCTGCCCCGCTGGTGGCCGGCGGGCGCTATGACCGCCTGATGAGCCGCCTCGGCGCCGAAACCGTGGTGCCGGCCGTTGGATTTGCCGCGTGGGTGGAACGTCTCGCCCTGCTGGAGAGCCAGTCATGAGCGACACGCTGATCCTTGCCGTTCCCTCCAAGGGCCGCCTTCAGGAAAACGTCCACGCCTTCTTCGCCCGCGCGGGGATGCCGCTGGTGCAGGCGCGCGGCGCACGCGAGTATCGCGGCGCGCTGGGCGGGGTGGACAATGTGGAGGTCGCCTATCTCTCGGCCTCCGAGATCGCGGCGGCGCTGGCTTCCGGGGCCGTCCATGTGGGCGTCACTGGCGAAGACCTCGTGCGCGAGAACATCCCGGATGCCGACAAGCGCGTGATGCTGCTGGAGAAGCTCGGCTTCGGCCACGCCAATGTGGTGGTGGCGGTGCCGCAGGCCTGGATCGACGTGCGGTCCATGGAAGACCTCGACGATGTCGCCGGTCACTTCCACGCCCGCACCGGCCGGCGCATCCGGGTGGCCACCAAATATGTGAACCTCACTCGCAGCTTCTTCGCCCGTCACGGCATCGTGGACTATCGGATCGTGGAAAGCGCGGGCGCGACCGAAGGCACGCCCGCCGCCGGCAGCGCCGAACTCATCGTGGACATCACCACCACCGGCGCGACACTGGCCGCAAACGCCCTGAAGGTGGTGGACGACGGCGTGATGCTGCGCTCGGAGGCCAATCTCGTCGCCTCGCTGACCGCCCCATGGGGCGAGGCGCAGCATGCGGCGGCCCGCGCCATGTTCGACCGCATGGCGGCCGAAAAGCGCGCCCGCACCATGCGCGAGGTGCGCACCCGCTTCATCCAGTGCGATACGAACCTCGTGGACGAGGCTGTGAGCCGCTTCCGCTGCGTGGCGCCCTTCGGCGGGCCGACCTCCTCGGGCATGCTCACGCTGCACTGCCCGCCGGACACGCTCCACGCCCTCTCCCTGTTCCTGCGCGAGCGGGGAGCGAGCATGGTGACGGTGGGCCCGATCGAATACGTGTTCGCGGCCGAAAACCCGCTCTATGAGGCGCTTCAGGCCCGGCTCGCCGGGGCCTGAGCGCGACCGATCCGGTCTTCGCGGCGGCGGGCGTAGCCATTGAACGCCCGCCGGGCCGGCTCCTCAATGCGGCTGTACGTGAAGGCCGCAAGCGCAATCACGACACCGAGGATGACGGCCAGCAGCGCAAAGCTCGGCACGACGCCGCCAAGATCGTAGAGCGTCTTGGCGTGGCCCTCGATCATGACCTCGATCTCGCGCCCGAAGCCGAACCGGCGATTGGCCAGCCAGACGCCATAAACGGCCACCATCAGCACGATCTGGTGGCCCATGTAGATGGAATAGGACCAGCGGCCGAGTGCTGCGAAGGGCGCCCCCCGCAGCAGCCGGGACACCTGCCCCGCTTCGCGCGCGAAGACCAGCACCGCCGCCGCGAACACGGCAGGCGCACCCAGGCTGATGGCTGCCACCGCATCCGGCCCGCGCCCGGCCTTCACCACGAACAGGACCACGAGGGCGACGGTCACGCCTTCCACCAGCGTCCCCGTCACCGAAGGCCGCATGGGCGCCTGCGCGAGCCGCTCATGGACGTGATAGGCGACAACGCCGGTAAAGAAGCCCGCCATGCAGCGGAAGAGGCCGAAATCGGCGGTCGAATTCATGTAGGTGGGCGAGACGCAGGCCAGCAGCACGACGCAGGCTAGCGCAATGACCCCGGCGACCAGCGCGAGGCGCCCCCGCGCCAGAAGGCAGACCGCGCCGAAGAAGAGATAGGTGTAGAATTCCGCGCCAATGCTCCAGCTCGGCGCGTTCCACGCCATGCCGTGCAGGTTCACCGCATTGAGCAGCATGAGGTGGAGCGGGATCGCCACCGCCGAATATTCGCCCGGCCCCCAGGAGAGGGCGAGGCGATCGGGATGCGGCAGCAGGTTGGCAAGGCCAACGAAAGCCACGAAGGCAGCCAGCAGCGCCGCATGCAGAGGCCACAGACGGCCGAAGCGGCGGATGACGAAGCCGACCCAGCTCTCCGCATCATGGAGCCTGTCGCGATAGGCGTGGGACACCACGAAACCGCTCAGGACGAAGAAGAAGTCCACGAACAGATAGGCATTGGCCACCAGCCGCGCATCCATGAGCGGAGACGCGAAAATGAAACAGAAATGAAACAATACAACGAGCAATGCGCAGATCCCGCGCCACGCATCGAGAGCTTCAAATCGGACCATTCTGCGCACCTCCGGCTCTCTGAACGAGCCGGATGCTGTAAGGTTCCCATGCGTGGAGGCAGAGGCGACAAAGCGGATACTTTGTGGCGGGCAGATGAACGGCAGATTTACAGCGATCGCGAGGAGACAACCTCGATGCCCGACTTTTCAACCGCCGCGCGGAGTTTCGCCCTTTCCCCGTGTCCGGGTAACTTCTAGTCTTCCGCGCGCTGCCGCGACAATGGGGCGCGAGAACAGGTTGCGGTCCTCTTGCCCAACAAGCTGACCGGCCAACGTTCTCTCTGGTGGAGACGAGAGACTGATTCACCGTTCTGAGTGTTTCGACGGTCCGGATCAGACTCTGACAAGTGGAGCCGTCCATGCGTGATGCCGAGCCTCATCCCGTGCGCCTTGCCGATTACCGGCCGCCCGCATGGCTCGTCGACACGGTGCATCTCGACATCTCGCTCCACCCCACCGCGACGCGGGTGATCTCGCGCCTCGCACTCCGCCGCAATCCCAAGGGGGATGCGACGGCCCCGGTGCTGCTTGATGGCGACGGCCTGACGCTGGTGCGCCTGGCGGTCGACGGCACGCCGCTCGCCGGCGGCGCCTATGAGGCGAGCCCGCAGGCGCTCATCCTGCGGCATCCGCCCTCCGACCGCTTCACGCTGGAGGTGGAGACGCTGGTGGACCCCACCGCCAACACCCAGCTCATGGGCCTCTATCGCTCGCGCGACAATTACTGCACGCAGTGCGAACCGGAAGGCTTCCGCCGCATCACCTATTTCCCCGACCGCTCGGATGTGCTCGCTGTCTATACCGTGCGCGTGGAGGCGAGCCGCGCGGAAGCCCCAGTGCTGCTGAGCAACGGCAATCTGGAGCGCAGCGGCCCCATTCCCGATACCGACCGGCATTATGCCATCTGGCACGATCCCTGGCCAAAGCCCTCCTATCTGTTCGCCCTTGTGGGCGGCAATCTTTCCAAGGTGCCGGACCATTTCGTCACCGCCTCCGGCCGCCCGGTGGACCTCGGCATCTATGTGGAGCCCGGCAAGGAAGCGCGGGCCACCTATGCCATGGACGCGCTGAAGCGCTCCATGCGCTGGGACGAGAAGGTGTTCGGCCGCGAATACGATCTCGACGTCTTCAACATCGTCGCCGTGTCCGATTTCAACATGGGCGCGATGGAGAACAAGGGCCTCAACATCTTCAACGACAAATACGTGCTGGCGAGCCCCGAGACGGCCACCGACACGGATTATGCCGGCATCGAGAGCGTGATCGCCCACGAATATTTCCATAACTGGAGCGGCAACCGCGTCACCTGCCGCGACTGGTTCCAGCTATGCCTCAAGGAAGGCCTCACCGTCTTCCGCGACCAGGAATTCTCCTCCGACGAACGCTCGCGGCCGGTGAAGCGCATCTCTGATGTGCGCACGCTCAAGGCCGCCCAGTTCACGGAGGACGCCGGCCCGCTTTCACACCCCGTGCGGCCCGAAAGCTACCACGAGATCAACAACTTCTACACGGCGACCGTCTATGAGAAGGGCGCCGAGGTGGTGCGGATGCTCAAGACCCTGCTGGGGGACGAGGACTTCCGCGCCGGCATGGATCTCTATTACGCCCGCCACGACGGGGACGCGGCGACCATCGAGGATTTCCTTGCGGCCTTTGCGGAGGCGAGCGGACGCGATCTCTCGCAGTTTGCCCTCTGGTATTCGCAGGCGGGAACGCCCCGCGTGAGCGCGCAGGGGCAGTTCGATCCCGCCGCGCGCACCTATCGCCTCGACATCCGGCAGGAGACGCCGCCCACTCCGGCTCAGCCGGAAAAGAAGCCGGTCGTGCTCCCCCTCGCCATCGGCCTCATCGGGCCGGACGGGCAGGACCTGCCGCTGACTCTGGACGACGGCCGCAACCTGCCCCGCCACGTGATCGAGGTGACGCAGGCCGAGCAGAGCTTCGTCTTCACCGGCATCGATGCGCGCCCGGTGCTGTCGCTCAACCGCGGCTTCTCGGCGCCCATCAACCTTTCGACGAACCTCGCGGACGCCGACCTCGTCTTCCTCGCCGCCCATGATCGCGATCCGTTCAACCGGTTCGACGCCCTTCAGGGCCTCGCCTTCCGCATCCTGAAGGCGGGCGCGGCCAGCGGCACGCTGCCGGATGCGGCGCCGCTCATCGAAGCCGCCCGCCTGCTGCTCGCGGACTCGACGCTCGATCCCGCCTTCAAGGCGCAGGCGCTCGCCATCCCCGGCGAGAACGAGATCGCCCGCGAGATCGGCAGCAATGTCGATCCTGATGCCGTCTTCACCGCCCGCCGGGCGCTGAAGCGCCAGTTGGCCACAGCACTCGGAACGGAACTGGAAGAGGCCTATGCGGCCCTCGCCGCCCCGCCCCCCTATTCCCCCGGCGCGGCGGCGGCGGGCCGGCGGGCGCTGCGCAATCTCGCCCTCGATTATCTCACCTCCGGTGGCGCACCCGAGGCCATTGCCCGCGCCAAGGCTCAGTTCATGGCCGCGGACAACATGACGGACCGCTTCGCGGCCCTCGCCGTGCTGGTGCAGCACGACACGCCGGAGCGGGCGGAAGCGCTCGACGACTTCTACCGCCGTTTCGTCACCGACCCGCTGGTCATCGACAAGTGGCTGAGCCTGCAGGCGCAGATACCCGAAGCCGGGACACTGGAGCGGGTGAAGGATCTCACCCTTCTTCCGGTCTTCTCCATGGCCAATCCGAACCGCGTCCGCGCCCTCATCGGTGCCTTCGCCACCGCCAATCCCACCCAGTTCCATCGACCGGACGGGGCGGGCCACGACTTCCTGGTGGATGTGGTGCTCGGGCTCGACGCCAAGAACCCGCAGGTCGCCGCCCGGATGCTCTCGGCTTTCAAGACCTTCCGGCAACTCGAGCCGCTGCGCCGGGCGAGCGCCGAACGCGCCCTGCGGCGCGTGGCGGCTACGCCCGGCCTTTCGGCGGACGTCACCGACATCGCCACCCGCTCCCTCAGTTGAGGGGGCGGAGACCGATTACTGCCACTTCCGGGATAATGACTGCCGAAAATAGCGCATTATCGGCAGAGCCGCACGGGTCTATCTCCTTGTCCATCGAACGGGGCCGCAGCGCCCCTTCAACAAACGAACAAGGAAACACTCCCATGCGTAACCTCAGCACCCTGGCTTTCGCCCTTGCCGCTTCCCTGAGCTTCTCGGGCCTCGCCCATGCGGATGAATATCTGTCCGCCTCCAACAAGGAATTCTACGCGGTGGCCGCCCAGTCCGCCGCCGAGGCTGCCAAGCCCGCCACCGCCTCGCTCGGCTACGCCGCGAGCTCCGATCGGGCCCAGCAGATCAACACCATCTTCGCCGCGCCGTCCCGCAGCGCTGACCAGCTCGACCTGAAGCTGGGCGACCGCGGCGTCGGCAACAACTGAGCCTGACGGTCCGGATGCCGGCGCGGCGGTCTTCCTCCCCCCAGTCGCCGCGTCGTCTCCCTCGCCCGCTGGCACCACCAGCGGGCGAACCTATATTTCCAAGATAAGACGCAGCCAGCGAACCATCCGCGGAACTGCTGTTCCCGGCACCTACCGGAAAGGGCCTGCCCCATGTCGCGACTGGACGATGTCGAGGTGTTTCTGCGGGTCGTGGATCGCGGCAGCTTCAATGGCGCCGCCGAGCAGCTCGGCCTGCCGCCCACCTCGGTCAGCCGCAAGGTGAAGGCGCTGGAAGACCGGCTGGGCGTCCAGCTCCTCCATCGCACCACCCGGCGCGTCTGGCCGAGCGAGGCGGGGCAAGCCTATTATCAGAAGTGCGTCGATGCCATCGCCGCCCTCGACCATGCGGATGCCTCCATCCGCGCGCTGACGCAGGAGCCCGAGGGGCATCTGAAGGTCCTGCTTCCCCATTCCACCGGCATCCTCATCGTGGAGCCGGAGCTGGCGAACTTCCGCCGCCGCTACCCCAAGGTCCAGTTGCACATCACGCTCGACAACCATCCGCTCGATCTCATCGAGCACGGCTTCGACGTGGCGGTGCGCCTCGGACCGGTGCGCGATTCCAGCTACCACGTCCGCAACCTCGGATCGCAGCAGCTCATCTTTCTGGCGAGTCCCGACTATCTCGACGAGTTCGGCCGGCCGAGCCATCCGCGCGAATTGGCGGACCACGACATCATCGCCGTGCGCACCTCCCCCGGCCCCCTCGTCTGGCAGCTCGACGGGCCGAGCGACAGCTTCGAGATGCGTGTCAGCCCCGCCCTCGATACCAACGACGCCATCATGGCCGTGCGCCAGGCCTCCGGCGCCTGCGGCATCACCATGCTCTCGCGCTGCATGTCGCGACGGCGCGTCGAGTCGGGTGAGCTCGAAGTGGTCCTGCCCGGCTGGCAGCGCCGAGACCCCGTCGAGCAGGTCGCGATCTTCCCCGCCCGCGCGACGCTGGACCTGAAGGTGCGTGTGTTCGTGGACTTCCTCGTGGACGCCTACAACCGCTGGCAGGGCGAAGGTCCGACACGCGATGCCGATTGCGCGCGCCTGCCCGCTACCCCCGCGAAGGCCAAGACCGGCACCTGACGCACACCCACCCGGCGCCCTCCCCATAATTCACATGCGGCACCGTCCTCGCGCAGAGGACGGTGCCGACTCGGTTTCAGGGGATGCCCCTCCGCCGGCTACCGCACCTAAACCCGATTTTAGGGCCCCTTGACTCCGCAGACTCTAGACAAGAACCCCCCGATTCGATTCCAATCGACCCGATTCGGAGAGATGCGGCACGTCCCTCCAATCAATCGAGGGCGATAGACTTTGCGGGTGCGTGGCCGCGCCTGCGAAGCGGGATATCCGAAGGGGGCAGGTGATGGCACGCGCCAACGCTGCAAGCGTGGGTGCGCGCGGTGACGCCATTGGTGGTTTGGCGAGATCCGTCGCGCGTCCCGCCTATCAGCGGCTCTTGGAAGCTGAACCCTTCCTGCGCCGCATCGTGCCCGCGCTCATCATCACCTTTCTCGTCGTGCTCGGCATCGGCGCGCTGGTGCAGGTGCATACGCACCGGCAGTCGGTGCTCGACAATGCCAAGGACGACCTTGCCCTCCAGGCCCTCGCTACCGCAGAGGGGCTGAACCATCGCCTCAACGGCTCGCTGGCCAATACCGGCTCCGCCCTGCTCGCGGCGCTGCCGCCGCGCGCCACCTCCGGCGGCCGCCGCATCTATGTCACCGATCCGTCCGGCCGGGTGATCGCTGCCGCGCCCGAGAGCGCGCCGCGCGTCACCAGCCTTGCCGACCTCATGGACCCCTCCCAGCCGCTCACCGTGTTCGCCGAGCGCGCCGGCGTGCTGGAAATCGCGGTCGGCGACACGCAGATGCTTGCCACGGTGCGAAACCTCAATCCGCCGCTTGGCCAGATCGTCTATCTCCAGCCCATGAACCGCGCGCTCGCGGTCTGGTCGGATTCCACCACGCTCACCATCACCCTGTTCGCCACCACCGGCGCGGTGCTGCTCATCCTCGGCTTCTCCTTCCACTGGCAGGCGAGCCGGGCGCGCGAGGCGGACCACATCTACGACACCGTGCGCATGCGCATCGACACCGCCCTCAACCGCGGCCGCTGCGGCATGTGGGACTGGGACATGGCCCGCGGGCGCATGTATTGGTCCGACACCATGTTCGAAATCCTTGGCCTCGAGCGCCGGGACGAACTTCTGTCCTTCGGCGAGATCGCCAAGCTCGTGCATCCTGACGATGGCAATCTCTACGAACTGGCGCAGGAACTCGCCGAGCGCCCCGGCGCCTCGGTGGACCGCGTCTTCCGCATGCGCACGGCGCGCGGCGACTTCGTGTGGCTGCGCATGCGCGCCGAAGTGGTGCAGCAGGCGGGCGAGGACGGCCCCCACCTCATCGGCATCGCCATGGACGTGACCGAGGCCCAGCGCCTCGCCGAGCGCACCGTGACCGCCGACATGCGCCTGCGCGACGCCATCGAGAGCATCTCCGAGGCCTTCGTGCTCTGGGACAGCCAGAACCGCCTCGTGCTCTGCAATTCCAAGTTCCAGACCCTGCATGAACTGCCGGACGATGCCATCGTCGCCGGCACGCCCTTCGAGACCATCGCCACCGTCGGCCGCCATCCGGTGACGCGCACGCCGCTGAAGCCGGAAGACAAGCCGGAGGAAGGCTCGCGCGCCTTCGAGGCGCAGCTCTCCAACGGCCGCTGGCTGAAGATCGCCGAGCGTCGCACCAAGGACGGCGGCTACGTCTCGGTGGGCACCGACATTACCCCGCTCAAGCGCCATGAGGAACGCCTCATGGACAATGAGAAGCGCCTCATGGCGCTGGTGGCCGATCTCAGGAAGTCCCAGCAGACCCTGGAGCATCAGGCCCAGCAGCTCGCCGAGCTGGCCGAGAAATATTCGGAAGAAAAGACCCGGGCCGAGGACGCCAACCGCGCCAAGAGCGAATTCCTCGCCAACATGTCCCACGAGCTGCGCACGCCGCTCAATGCCATCATCGGCTTCTCGGAGATCATGGAAAGCGGCATGTTTGGCCCGCTCGGCTCCGACAAGTACCGGGAATACTGCTCGGACATCAAAGGCTCCGGCACCTATCTCCTCGACGTCATCAACGACATCCTCGACATGTCGAAGATCGAGGCGGGCCGCATGCAACTGGAGCTGGAGGACATCCGGCTCGACGAGATCATCGCGGATGCGATGCGCGTGACGGCCGTGAAGGGCGACGAGAAGCAGCTCGACATGACCGCGCAGGTGGGCGCCGGTCAGGTGATGCGTGGCGACCGCCGCGCCCTCAAGCAGATCCTGCTGAACCTGCTCTCCAACGCCGTGAAGTTCACGCCCGAGGGCGGGCATGTGGCGGTGCGAGCCAAGGTCAACGGCGGGGCGGCCGTCATCGCCATCGAGGACACCGGCATCGGCATTCCGCGCCATGCCCTCAACAAGATCGGCCGGCCGTTCGAGCAGGTGGAGAGCCAGTTCACCAAGACCCACAAGGGATCGGGCCTCGGCCTTGCCATTGCCAAGTCGCTGGCGGAACTGCACGGCGGTTCCATGCGCATCCGCTCCACGGAAGGCGCGGGGACGACAGTGGTGGTGCGCCTGCCCATCCACGGCGTGCCGCACCTCTCGCTCCATTGACGTGCTTTGCGAGCGGGTTGCGCGCCAATCGGATAGCAATGCACAGGAGCCATGCGCAGTCCGCCATGGCGCCGCCATCTTCTTGCCGTTAGAAACAGCGTCATCACTGCGGTGCAATATGCGCGCGCCGCTTCGATCTGAACGGTCGGCCCTGTTTGGCGCGACCATGGTTTCTTCCATTCGCAGATGTGTGGGCAGCGGGTCTTCCGCCGGGTGCCCCTTCGCTGCATGCGTCCTCGGCAGGTTCGGGGACCGGAAAGGTTTTCGACCCGTGCCCTTCGAGACGTCTTCCCCCGCCCTCGCCCGCGCGCTGGCGGCCCGCTCCTATACGGACCCGACGCCGGTCCAGAGCGCAGTGACCGCCCCCGAGGCGACCGGCCGCGACATGCTGGTCTCCGCGCAGACCGGCTCCGGCAAGACCGTGGCCTATGGCCTCGCCGTCGGCCAGACGCTGCTCGGCAGCGATGAGCGCCTGCCGGCGCCGGGCGCGCCCCTCGCCCTCGTCATCGCCCCCACCCGCGAGCTCGCGCTTCAGGTCCACAAGGAACTGGCCTGGCTCTATGCGGAAGCCGGCGGCCGCATCGTCGCCTGCGTCGGCGGCATGGACCCTCTGCGCGAGAAGCGCCAGCTTCAGGACGGCGCCCATGTGGTGGTCGGCACCCCGGGCCGCTTGCGCGACCATCTGGAGCGCGGCCGACTCGACATGAGCCAGCTCGCCGCCGTGGTGCTGGACGAAGCCGACGAGATGCTCGACCTCGGCTTCCGTGAGGATCTGGAATTCATCCTCGATTCCACGCCCGGCAAGCGCCAGACCCTGCTGTTCTCGGCGACCATGCCGCGCGACATCGCCGCCCTCGCCCGCCAGTACCAGCACGATGCCCTGCGCATCGAGGTGGCGGGCCAGAAGGTCGGCCATGCCGACATCGAATATCGCGCCGTGCGCGTCTCGCCCCGCGAGATCGAGCATGCGGTGGTGAACCTGCTGCGCTTCTTCGAGGCGCCCGGCGCCATCGTCTTCTGCAACACCCGTGAGGCGGTGCGCCACCTGACGGCCACCCTTCAGGAGCGCGGCTTCTCCGCCGTCGCCCTCTCCGGTGAGCTCGGCCAGAACGAGCGCAACCTTGCCCTTCAGGCCCTGCGCGACGGCCGCGCCCGCGTCTGCGTCGCCACCGACGTCGCCGCGCGCGGCATCGACCTGCCCGGCCTCGGCCTCGTGATCCATGCGGAACTGCCGCATGACGCAGAAAGCCTCCAGCACCGCTCCGGCCGCACCGGCCGCGCGGGCCGCAAGGGCGTGAGCGTCCTGCTCGTTCCGCCGGGCCGCCGCCGCAAGGCGGACCAGCTGCTCGCCGAGGCCCGCGTGGTGCCCGCCTGGAGCGGACCGCCCACCGCCGAGGAAGTGCGCGCCCTCGATCAGGAGCGCATGCTCTCCGATCCGCAGCTCTCCGAACTGCCCGCCGCCGAGGATGCCAATCTCGCCGAGGCGCTGCTGGCCCAGTACTCCGCGCAGGAACTCGCCACCGCCCTCGTGCGCCTCTATCGCGCCCGCCTGCCGGCGCCGGAGGAAGTCACCGATCCCGGCGAGGGCCGGCAGAAGCGCGACGGCCGCGCGGGCCTTGGTGCCACCGGCACGGGCGGCGCCTGGTTCCGCCTCGCGGTCGGCCGGCGCAAGAATGCCGATCCCAAGTGGCTGCTGCCGCTCATCTGCCGCCGCGGCGGCGTGACGAAGGGCGACATCGGGGCCATCCGCATCTTCGAGAACGAGACCCTGTTCGAGATCGCCGAGCCGCTGGCCGACTCGTTCATCCACTCCGCCCGCGCCAGCGCGGCGGGCGACTATCCCATCGAGCCCCATGACGGCAGCGCGCCGGAGCGGCGCGGTCCGCCGCGCGGCCACGGTCCCGCGGCCGGCCGGGGCGCCGCCGGCGGCAAGGGCAAGGGCTACGGCAACCAGGCCGGCGTGCGCAGCTGGGGCAACGGCCCGGGCGGCCAGAAGGCCTCCCATGGTGCTCGCGGAAAGGTGCGCCCGCACGGCTGACCGCCGCGCGGCATCGCCACATCCTCGCCACACGGCGCAGGCCAAGGCTTGACGGCTCCGCCGCCCCTGAGGGCGCGGGCCGCCAAGCCTTCTTTACGAAAGGGCACATGAGGCCATGATCCTCACACCGTCCCGGATCGCCCAGATCGTCTTCGCCGCGACCCTCGCGGCCACCGGAAGCGCCGCTCAAGCCGCCTCCCACAGCGACGAACAGATCCTCAAGCTCGCCCCCAACGCCCGCATGGAGCAGCGCTGCAACGCCCGCGCGATGGGCGTCATCGGCCGCGAGCACAAGGGCCTGCGTCCCGACGAGCTGGTCGCCTATGCCTATGCGGATACGGTCATCAACGGCGGCACCATCCGCGCGCCGGGCGCCGCCGTGCGCAGCGGCGGCAAGTGGTATCACCTCTCCTATGCGTGCCAGACCGCTGACAGCGGCACCGAGGTGAAGGCCTTCGACTACGCCCTCGGCACGGTGATTCCGCGCGCCGAATGGGCCGAACACTTCCTGGTCCCCTGAGCCCAACGGCCCGGTCAGGCCGGTGCGAGGCGCTCCTGCCAGCCGGCCACTGCCGCCATCTCCACCGGCGCGATCCGCGCGAGGGGACCGGCGAATGCCTCCCACTGCCCGGCGACGGTGGGGGAAACCGAAGTGAGCACGGGCAGGTCCGCCGCCACCGCCGCGTGAAAAGCGTGGGTCAGGCCCCTCCCCTCCGCTTCCTGGCGGCCGAACTTGCTCAGAATGACCACGGCCGGCTGCGTCTGTGGCTCACTCGCCCAGGCGTCCACGGCCGCCTGGACCAGCGCACAGGCCGCCGCGAGCCCCGCCGGATCGAGCGTGCAGCCGGCCGCGCCGGGACCGAGATCCTGCGTCAGCTTGTGACGGGCGCCGGTCACGAGATCCCGCAGCCAGACGTCCTCGCCATCGGCCGCGATCTCCTCGATCACCCCCATGACGCGCCAGCCCGTGGCTGTGAAGTGCTCCGCCGCCGCGCTCAGCAGCCCCTGGATGCGCGCGCGGTCCGCGCCGGCGAGCGCAAGGATGCGTGCGTCCGGCTCCGCGAGCGCCACGTCCCGTTCCGCCGCCTGCCCCATTCCGGCCTCCTGTCGCCTTCGCGACAATTGCCCCGTCCCTCCTCCACCGCAAGCAAGAACAGGGCCGCAGGCCAGAGGCGTCAGGCCGCACTCACCGTCAGGGATGCGGCAAGTTCCGTGCGGTTCCGCCCGGCGTTCTTCGCCCGGTACAGCGCCTGATCGGCCGCCTCGATGAGGGCACGCACGCTCTCCGGCGCCGGGCGGTCCTTGGTGGAGGCGATGCCCGCGCTCAGCGTGGTGGCCGGGGGGCCGTCCGGATTGAAGGCGTGGGCCTCCATGGTCCGGCGGATGCGTTCGGTCAGCTCATAGGCGGCGGCAGCGGACGTGTCCGGCAGCACGATCGCGAACTCCTCGCCACCGAGGCGCGCGCCGAGGTCGCTGGCGCGGCGGGCGCAGGAGGAGATGGCGGTGGCGATCATCTTCAGCGTCTCGTCGCCAGCCGAATGCCCGAAGCGGTCGTTGAGCGCCTTGAAGTGGTCCGCATCGATGATGACCACCGAGAGCCAGCCGTCGGTGCGCACGGCGCGGCGGAACTCCCGCTGCACCACCTCGTCGAACCGCCGCCGGTTGGCAAGGCCGGTCAGGAAGTCGGTGACGGAGAGCTGTTCGAGCGCGGCCTCCGCCTCCGCGCGCTTGATGCGCTCGCGCCGCAGCCTGAAGCCGAGCACGGCCAGCGCGAAGCAACTGAGGGCGCTCGCAGATCCGGCGATGGCGATGCGCTGGCGCCATTCGGC
The DNA here is from genome assembly GCF_000010525.1 of Azorhizobium caulinodans ORS 571. Taxonomy (GTDB): domain Bacteria; phylum Pseudomonadota; class Alphaproteobacteria; order Rhizobiales; family Xanthobacteraceae; genus Azorhizobium; species Azorhizobium caulinodans. Next base: position 3,583,093 of record NC_009937.1, read on the forward strand.
ATCGATGGCATCCACCGGCGTGCCCACCACCAGCATGAGCGGCCATTCCGGCACCCGCTGGAACACGAACAGCCGCTGGCGGCCATCGAGCCGCGAGACGTCGAAATAGGAGCCCTCGCTGGTGCGCTGAAGTCGCGCCAGCTTGGACGGCGAGACGGCGGTGCCGAAGTCGCCGAGCCCGTCGCGCGAGGGCTTGCGCGTCAGGATCTGCCCGCTGTCGTGGACCAGAACGAGCGTATTGCCGCCGCCGATGTTGATGTTGGTGAACTGGTCGCGGAAGTCCCGCAGCCGCACGAACACCACGGCCACCCCGCGGAACTGGCCCGCATAGGTGATGCGGCGGCTGATGGCCACCTGATATTCGAGGCCCTTGAGACCCTCCCGGCTGAACAGGGCCATGTAGGGCCCCACCAGCGCGCCGCTGACCTGCTCCCGGAAGAAGTCCGATCCGCCGTAATCGTCCTGTACAGGCGTGCCGCTGATGGAGGAGTTGCGGACGGTCCCGCTCGGGGTGAGCACGACGATGGAGCGCACATAGGGGAACTGGACCACCATGCGGGCCAGCAGACGGTCCTGCACGTCCGGAGCGAGCGTGGCGATGGCCTCGTCCTCAAGGACGGCGATCGCCGATTTCAGGATGCTGTCGTAGGAATAGAAGGTCTGGGAGATGTCCAGAACGACCCGGCGGATCGTATCCTGCGCCTCGGCGATGGCCTCGTCTTTGGCGGCATCGTAATAGAAGATCGAATACTGCCGCAGCGTAAACAGTACGAGCGCGCATGCCAGAAGACAGACGAAAACGGGGGCGTTGATCCAGACGAAGCGAGACGCCCCCTGCCGCCCTGCCTTCTCGTCCGTAATGCTCAAGGAAATCCCTCAGCGGCACTCAGCCGGGACTCCGGTCCGGCGGGAGGCCGACACCTAGAACCTCTGTGTGAAGGATAGAAGACACTTTCTCCGGGGTGAACGGCAAAAGCGGGAGGTTTTCCCGTAGCGCCCACCACAATCTTCAGTTGGCGTGGCTTGCCGGCGCATCAACCGGCCGAATGAGCGGATGAGAAGTTGCAATCCGCCACCCGCCTGCACGCACAGGATGCGGCGCACCGGGTCACAAGAAGCGGATGCTCACTGCAACCGTCCAATCCGCGCCGGAGTGGCCAGCGGCCCCACGGGGGCCACCGGGAGCAGGTGCGCCGTTCAGCCCTTGCGACGCCCACCCTTGCGGTACCCCTTCGTGCCGGGATCCGGGCGGGGCCCCGGACGGAAATCGGCGGCACCGAGGGGCTCGGCCCGATCCGTCCCCGGTCCCATGTCGTCCAGCGAAGGCTTGGCCGCACGCGCCGCAGGGCGCGCCGCATAGAGCGGCATTTCGGGGGGGCCGGCACGGCTTCCGGTGTCGGGCGCGTATCGGGACTGTTCCTCGCCGATGCCCGCATCGTCGGCTGGCTTGGCCGGGGCCCGGGCCCGCCCCTTGCCCTTGGCGGCCGCAGCCGGAAGGTTCGCGGCCTTGCCGTATTTGCGCGGACCACGGAAGCCGCCGGTCCGGTCGTCCACCGCCTCCTGCCGCGCCATGGGATCATCCGAGACGGCAAGCTCGGTGGCCTGGAGGCGCTTGATCTCGTCCCGCAGGCGCGCGGCCTCCTCGAAATCGAGGTCGGCGGCAGCGGCACGCATGCGCTTCTCAAGGTCCGCCATGATCGCCTTGAGATTGTGTCCGAAGGCCGCCCCCTCCTCCGCGAGCCCGGAGTCCACGGCCACGTGGTCGCGCTCATAGACCGAGTTCAGGATGTCGCCGATGGCCTTCTTCACGCTCTCGGGCGTGATGCCGTGCTCGGTGTTGTAGGCGATCTGCTTCTCGCGGCGGCGGGCGGTCTCGGCCATGGCCCGCTTCATGGAGCCCGTCTCGTGATCCGCATAGAGGATCACCCGGCCGTCCACGTTTCGCGCCGCCCGGCCGATGGTCTGGATGAGCGAGGTCTCCGAGCGCAGGAAGCCTTCCTTGTCCGCATCCAGAATGGCCACCAGCCCGCACTCGGGAATGTCGAGGCCCTCGCGCAGCAGGTTGATGCCGATCAGCACGTCGAAGGCGCCGAGGCGCAGGTCGCGGATGATCTCGATGCGCTCGATGGTGTCGATGTCCGAGTGCATGTAGCGCACGCGGATGCCGTTCTCATGCAGATATTCCGTGAGGTCTTCCGCCATGCGCTTGGTGAGCACGGTCACGAGGCTGCGATAGCCCTTCGCAGCGGTCGCCCGCACCTCGCCCAAGAGGTCGTCCACCTGCGTGCGCGCGGGGCGGATGTCCACCGGCGGGTCGATGAGGCCGGTGGGACGGATCACCTGCTCAACAAAGACACCGCCGGTGCGGTCCATCTCCCAAGGACCGGGGGTGGCCGAGACATGCACCGTCTGCGGCCGCATGGCATCCCATTCCTCGAAACGCAGCGGGCGGTTGTCCATGCAGGACGGCAGGCGGAAGCCGTATTCCGCCAGCGTCGCCTTGCGGCGGAAGTCGCCGCGATACATGGCGCCGATCTGCGGCACGGTCACATGGCTCTCGTCGATGAAGACCATGGCGTCGTCGGGCACGTATTCGAACAGGGTCGGCGGCGGCTCGCCCGGCTTGCGGCCAGTCAGCCAGCGCGAATAGTTCTCGATGCCGGCGCAGCTGCCCGTCGCCTCCATCATCTCGATGTCGTAGCGGGTGCGCTGCTCCAGCCGCTGCGCTTCCAGCAGGCGGCCCATCTTGTAGAGTTCGTCCAGCCGGTGCTTCAGCTCGGCCTTGATGCCGGTGATAGCCTGGATGAGTGTCGGGCGCGGCGTCACATAGTGCGAGGAGGCGTAGACCTTCACGCTCTTCATGTCGCCGGTCTTGTGGCCGGTGAGCGGGTCGAACTCGACGATGCTCTCCACCTCGTCACCGAAGAGGGAGATGCGCCAGGCGCGATCCTCATAGTGGGCGGGGAAGATTTCCACCACGTCGCCGCGCACCCGGAAGGTGCCGCGTGCGAAATCCGACTGGATGCGCTTGTACTGGAGGGCCACGAGATCGGCCAGAAGCTGGCGCTGGTCGATGCGCTCGCCCACCTCCAGCTTGAAGGTCATGGAGGCGTAGGTCTCCACCGAGCCGATACCGTAGATGCAGGACACCGAGGCAACGATGATGACGTCGTCACGCTCCAGCAGCGAGCGGGTCGCCGCATGGCGCATGCGGTCGATCTGCTCGTTGATGGAGGATTCCTTCTCGATATAGGTGTCCGTGCGCGGAACGTAGGCTTCCGGCTGGTAATAATCGTAGTAGGAGACGAAGTACTCGACGGCATTGTCCGGGAAGAAGCTCTTGAACTCGCCATAGAGCTGCGCCGCCAGCGTCTTGTTGGGCGCCAGCACGATGGCCGGGCGCTGAAGCGTCTCGATCACCTTGGCCATGGTGAAGGTCTTGCCCGAGCCGGTGACGCCCAGCAGCACCTGATCGCGCTCGCCCTGCCGGGCAGCCTCCGTCAGTTCCTTGATGGCCTGCGGCTGGTCGCCCGAAGGCTGGAAGTCGCTCTTCATCACGAAGCGGATGCCGCCTTCGCTCTTCTCCGGGCGCGGCGGGCGATGGGGCACCCAGGTTTGGCCGTTCACCTCCGGCCGCCCGTTCTCGATCAGTTGCGAGAGCGCCTGCACCGTGGCGGAGGCGCCGCTCGATTCGAAATCGACGGAGAGGTCGCCGGGGTTGAGCCCCAGAGACTGCGCGAGCGCGGGATCGAGCGGCTGGGCGGGCGCGGGCTCGAAATGACGCTGCGAGCGCTCACCGAGCTTGCCGGGACGGGATGCTTTGGCCATGGCGCCAATATGGGGGCGACGGCGCGCAGTGGGAAGATGGCACGCGGAACAAAAGGGGACCGCCCGGAGGATGTCCGGGCGGCCGCGCGATGCGTGTCAGTCCACGATGAACAGCTTCGCGCCCACCGCCGTCTGCGAGCGGTGGGGCTCGGCATTGTCGGCCACCTGATAGCTGGTGCCCGGCGTCAGGGTGAAGGTGCGGCCGTCCTCGAGGGTGGTGTGCAGTTCGCCTTCGAGGCAGAGCAGGATGTGCCCCTTCACGCACCAGTGGTCGGAGACATAGCCCGGCGAATACTCGACCATGCGGACGCGGATGTCGGCGAACTGGCGGGTGCGCCACAAAGCGAAACCCTGCTCGCCTTTGTGCTCGGTGGCGGGAACCTCGGCCCAGTCGGTGGTGCCGAAGGGAATGCCGGTCATCTTCACGGGACAGTCTCCATCACTTCCCGCGCCGGATAAATGCGCCGGAAGGGCTGGATCAAAACCGCGAACTGAGCGTTATTTCCAGCCTTTTCGGCAAACGTGACCCTTGCCGTAAGGACAGACACTTCCGCCCGAGACCGACAGGACGCCCATGCCCAATCTCGCCCCCGCCGCCTTGCCCATCCTGATGCTGCTGGCTTCGAACATCTTCATGACGTTCGCTTGGTACGGCCATCTGAAATACAAGGCTTCGCCCATCCTGATCGCCATCGTGGCGAGCTGGGGCATCGCATTCTTCGAATATTGTCTGGCGGTGCCGGCCAATCGCATCGGCTCGGGCATCTACACGACGGCCCAACTCAAGACGATCCAGGAGGTCATCACCCTGGTCGTGTTCGCCGGTTTCTCGGTGCTCTATCTCAAGGAGCCGCTGGGCTGGAACCATGCGGTCGGCTTCGCCCTCATCGTGGGCGGCGCCTTCTTCATCTTCCACAAATTCTGAAGATCGAACCCGTTCAGTCGCGGCGGAGAGTCCGCCGCGCCTTGATCCGCACGGGAACGGGGTTGGGCTCGCGCCGCGGAAGCAGCAGGAACGCCGCCGCAAGACCGAAGACAGTGAAGACGGCAGTCATGGACATCGACACGGCCGTACCCTCCGTGGTTTCAAGGCTCGCCGCGGCCGCGCGGTCCAAGCTCAACACTAAGGTGACAGCGCAGATCGCCAACATCAAGACAATGGTGAGGGCGATCTGTGCCACAACGCCTCCAATTTGGTGCTTCTTGACGGCGCGCGCCAGCACCTGCGGGTCCGCGGCGGACGGCCCCAGTTCCTGCAATTCGAACGCATGACGCTGTGACATCATCATTGTCCCTCGAACGGAGGGTCGCCCCGCTGACACGATGGCGCAGTCTGGCGACGGATCGACACTGCAACGCACGAGACCAGCGAATCGGTTCCCCACTTACCGTCAAGGCTGACGCTGGGGCGCGCAGAGAGTGTGGCGAACAGGTGGCCGGCAGCGGTAAAGTCGTGGCGTTTTCATGATTTCAATCACGCCAGCGAGAGTTCCCCGCACTCATCCCCAGCAAACAGCCGCGCCGGCATCTCGGGACTCCAGTCCATGTCCACATGACAGGGCGCAGCCTCCATCCGGTCGATCCAGCCACGCACGTTGGGGAAACCGGCGAGATCGAAGTCGCCTTCATGGGCCACATGCGTGTGGGCATAGAGGGCGATGTCCGCGATGGTCAGGCTCTCGCCCACGAAGAAGGATCGCGCGACCAAGTGCCGCTCCATGACGCGGAGCGCGCCGTACCCCTCTTCCATCCAGCGGTCGATGTCATGAGCGCGCAGGTCGCGGCCGCCCCGCACCTGCCGCAGCCAGAAACGGGCCTGGGCAATTCCCGGCTCGTGATTGTTCTGCTCGAAGAACATCCAGCGCAGCGTGTCCGCCCGCGCCACAGGATCGGCCGGCAGGAAGGGCGTGCCCTCGGCGAGATAGAAGAGAATGGCGTTCGATTCGGCGAGGATGTGTCCGTCCTCAAGCTCCAGCAGAGGCACCCGCCCCTCCGGATTGAGCTGGAGGAATTCGGGCGTGCGATTCTCGCCCGCGAAGATGTCCACCTCCACCAGACGGAACGGCAGGCGGAGCTTCGCCAGCAGCAGCCGCACCTTGTAGGCATTTCCCGACGAGCGGGTGGAATAGAGCGTCAGCACGGCAGGGTCCCGGGTGGTCGGCTGCTAGATGGGCGGAAGCGGCATCCGGCGCAACCCGCGGACTCATCAAAAGCGCTGCGCAATTCATTCCGCAACATTGCTTGTTCCGGGCGGACGGCTCCATTAGTGTCCCGCGCGCCCGGCAAGGCTATATGGCGCGCCGGGATTTTCGTGTCACCTTCGCGTCGCCCCAGCGCAGAGAACGCGGCTGGAGCGATGTGCCCGGAGCCTTACGGCCATGAGCCTTCTCTCGTCCGCCCTCAAGCGTATCAAGCCCTCGCCCACCATCGCCATTTCCAACAAGGCGCGTGAGCTGAAGGCCACCGGACGTGACATCATCGCCCTCAGCGCCGGCGAGCCCGATTTCGACACGCCGGACAACATCAAGGAAGCGGCCATCGCGGCCATCCGCCGGGGCGAGACCAAGTATACCGCCGTGGATGGCATGCCCGAGCTGAAGGCGGCCATCTGCCGCAAGTTCAAGCGCGAGAACGGTCTCGACTACAAGCCCTCGCAGGTCACGGTCGGCACCGGCGGCAAGCAGGTGCTGTTCAATGCCCTGGTCGCGACGGTGGACGCCGGCGACGAGGTGCTGATTCCCGCCCCCTTCTGGGTGAGCTATCCGGACATCGTGGAATTCTGCGGCGGCAAGCCCGTCTCCGTGCCGACCACGATCGAGGACAATTTCAAGCTGCGTCCGGACGTGCTGGAAGCCCACATCACGCCGAAGACCAAGTGGCTGATCTTCAACTCCCCGTCCAATCCGTCGGGCGCCGCCTACAGCTTCGATGAGCTGAAGGCCCTCACCGACGTGCTTCTGCGCCACCCGCACGTCATGATCCTCACGGACGACATGTACGAGCACCTCGTCTATGACGACTTCAAGTTCGTCACCCCGGCGCAGGTGGAGCCGCAGCTCTACGACCGCACGCTGACCATGAACGGCGTGTCCAAGGCCTATTGCATGACCGGCTGGCGCATCGGCTATGCGGCCGGCCCCGAGGCCCTGATCAAGGCCATCGGCACGCTGCAGTCGCAGTCCACCTCCAACCCCTCCTCCATCGCCCAGTGGGCGGCGCTCGAGGCGCTGGATGGTCCGCAGGACTTCATCGCCGAGAACAACAAGGTGTTCAAGGAGCGCCGCGATCTCGTGGTCTCCATGCTGAACCAGGCCAAGGGTCTGCATTGCCCGAAGCCGGAAGGCGCCTTCTACGTGTTCCCGTCCTGCGCCGGGACCATCGGCAAGAAGACCCCCGAGGGCAAGGTCATCGCCACGGACGAGGATTTCGCGACCGAACTCCTGAGCGCAGAAGGCGTTGCGGTGGTCCATGGCTCGGCCTTCGGCCTCGGCCCGGCCTTCCGTATCTCCTATGCGACGGCGACCTCGGATCTCGAGGAAGCCTGCCGCCGCATCCAGCGCTTCTGTGGCGCATTGGTCTGAGTTCCAGAAAAAAGGAACCTGGGGCCCTCGGGCGCGTTGGCGAACGGTTGAGACCGAGCTAAGGCTTGCCCACCCGCAACGGGTGGGTAACCCTCTGGGCCCGTTTGGAGGAAGGCACTATGAAGACTGTCTTTAAGGCTGGCATTGCCGCCGCGCTCGCTTGCGCTGGCATCGCGTTCGCTGCCCCCGCTTCGGCCGCGAACATCCAGGTGGGCACCCTCGTGTGCACCGTCGCGCCCAACGTCAGCTTCGTGATCGGCTCGGTCCGGCAGCTCGACTGCAACTTCCGTCCGAGCGTGCGCGGCGCCAAGGCCGGCAAGTATGCCGGCACGGTCCGCCGCTTCGGCCTCGACGTTGGCATCTCCGGCCAGCAGACGCTGGTGTGGGGCGTGCTCGCCCCGACCCGCCGCGTCTCTCCGGGCGACCTCGCCGGCACCTATGTGGGCGCCACCGCGAACGCCGCCGTCGGCCTCGGTGTGGGAGCCAATGCGCTTGTGGGTGGCTCGCGCAACTCCTTCACCCTGCAGCCGGTCTCGGTTGAAGGCGGCACGGGCCTCAATGTCGGCCTGACCGTCTCCGACCTCACGCTCACCGCGCGCTGATCGAACTTCCGCCCCCTGTCCAGCGTGGACAGGGGGCGTCACTTCCGGCCGGTCCGACCGGCCGCTTCATTGGGGGATTCCCATGCGTCTCATGTCTGTTCTCTCCGCCGCCGCCGTGGTCGGTGCGGCGTTCGCTGCTGCCCCGGCTTCCGCGCAGACCGCGCCGAAGGTCCAGGTCGGCGTCCTGTCGTGCAAGGTGGCTCCGGGCGTCGGCCTGGTGTTCGCCTCCAGCCGCCAGATCTCCTGCGACTTCCTGACCGGCACCCCGACCGCCCCGGTCGTCTCCGCCCAGTACACCGGCACCGTGAACCGCTACGGCGTCGACCTCGGCGCCACCGGCGCCGGCACGCTGCAGTGGGGCGTGTTCGCGCCGTCCACCTCGCCCAAGGCTGTCGACCTGACCGGCAAGTATGTCGGCGCGACCGCGAATGTGGCCGTGGGCTTCGGCGGCGGCGCCAACGTGCTGCTCGGCGGCTCCAACCAGACCATCGCCCTTCAGCCCGTCTCCGTGGAAGGCATGACCGGCCTCACCGTCGCGGCTGGCATCGGCGACCTGACCCTCACGCCCGTCCCGGCTGCCAAGCCGGCCAAGCGCGCCAAGTACGTCAAGTGAGCCTGTCCGGCCTGCCGGATCGCTCGGGGGAGGCGCGGCGCATGCCGCCGCGCTTCCTCTCAGGCGCGCTCGCCCTCCTGCTGACCGGCCTCGCCGTCCCGGCGGCCGTCGCGCAGGACCAGGGCTCCGGCCGCAAGTCCATGACGTTCCAGCCCGTGCCGCGCACCGCCTCCCCGGCTCTCACGGCGACGGACCCGGCCGCAGTGCCGCCGGTCGCCCCGGCAGAACCGGCTCCGGTCCCTGCGACGGCCGACAAGGGTCCGACGCGCGTCCAGAGCGGCCTCCTGGAATGCCGCGGTGAAAGCGCGACCGCCTATGGCCTTGGCTCGACTCGCACCGTGAGCTGCGAATACCGGCCGGCCTCGGGACAGAATCAGTATTACACCGGCACCCTCAACCGGGCCGGCCTCGATTTCGGCGTCTCCGACCAGCCGAGCATGCTCTGGATGGTGCTCGCCACCTCCGGCCGCCTCGGCCCCGGTGCCCTCGCCGGCGAATATGTGGGCTTCACCAGCGGCGCCGCGCTCGGTTCCGGCTTCTCCGCCAACGTTCTGGTGGCCAAGGACGCGAACACCGGCATCGCCCTCCAGCCGCTCAGCGTTTCGGCCGAGAACGGCCTCAGCATCTCGGTGGCTGCCGCAAGCCTGACCCTCCAGCCCTCCGGCCCGCCCAAGCACTGACCGTGCCTTTACGAAACACGGCCGTTTGAATTGCGCGCGGCCGCCGCGCGCATGATCCTCCGCCCAACGGAGGATTGCATGCTCATCAAGTCGAAGCGCGGCTGGGAAATTCCCGAACATCTTGCGACACCGGAAGGCATCTTCCTGTCGCGGCGGCGCCTGCTTGGGGCGGGCGCCGGACTGATCGGCGCCAGCCTGCTGCCGGGCGTTGCCCAGGCCGCCGAAACCGATCCGTCCGCCAGCCTCTATCCGGCAAAGCGCAACGAGCGTTACACGCTCGACCGCCCCATGACGCCGGAGAAGGACGCAAGCTCGGTCAACAATTACTATGAGTTCGGCACCAACTATGACGTCGGCCGCGCCGCCGCCAAACTGAAGGTGCGGCCCTGGACCGTGACCATCGACGGCATGGTGGAACAGCCCCGGCAGGTGGGCATCGACGATCTCCTGAAGGCGATGACGCTGGAAGAACGCCTCTATCGCCACCGCTGCGTCGAGGCCTGGTCCATGGCCGTTCCCTGGACCGGCTTTCCAATGAAGGCCTTCGTCGATTACGCCCGTCCGCTCTCGGGCGCGAAATACGTGCGCATGGAGACCTTCCTCGATCGCGACGTGGCGCCCGGCCAGTCCGGCCGCTTCTATCCCTGGCCCTATGTGGAGGGCCTGACGATGGCCGAGGCGACCAACGAACTCGCCTTCCTTGTCACCGGCGTCTACGGCAAGCCCGCCCAGAACCAGTTCGGCGCACCGCTGCGGCTGGCAACGCCCTGGAAATACGGCTTCAAGTCCATCAAGGCGATCGTGAAGTTCACCTTCACCGACCAGCGGCCCAAGAGCTTCTGGGAAGTGGTGCAGGGCGCGGAATACGGCTTCTGGGCGAACGTGAACCCGCAGGTGTCGCACCCCCGCTGGAGCCAGGCGACGGAGAAGGACATAGCCACCGGCGAGCGCCGGCCGACCCTCCTCTACAACGGTTATGGCGAATTCGTTGCCGGCCTCTATGGCGATCCGGCGCTGAAGGGCGAGAAGCTTTTCATGTGAGCGGTAATCCCGCGCTGTGCCGCGCGAAATTTAAAAATGTGTTGCACGCCAGCGCTTGACCGTTGGCGTGCCCGGGGCCATCGTCCGCGCAACATGGTGATGCAGGAGAAGACGATGGCTCGAACGGTGCGCAAGGCATTGGCTCAGGCCGGTATGGCTGCCGCGCTGGTGCTCGCGAGTGTCGTCGCGCCCGCGCATGCCCAGAGCCTGCTCGAGAAGAATTTCTGGCTTCCGAACAGCAAGTTCACCGGCAATGTGCCCGCGTGCAGCGAGCCCCTCGCGCTCGGCACCATCTCCAACCACTTCGCCGAGACGGAGCGGATGTACTGGCACAACGGCGCCAACATCGTCAGCTATTCCAACGTCAAGGAAATCGCCGACAAGCCGTGGGGCGAGGGCTTCGTGCCGCGCCGCTACTGCCAGGCGACGATCGTCACCAACGACACCAAGCAGCACACCATCTATTACTCGATCATCGAGGATGGCGGCTGGCAGAACATGACCTGGGGCGTCGAGTGGTGCATCCCGGAGTATGACCGGGAATTCGCCTACGCGCCCAAGTGCACCATGGCCCGTCCGTGAGGCTTCTCGCCGGCTTGCTGCTGCTTCTGGCGACGGCAACCGGCGCGTTCGCCGCCGAGGATAGACCGGGCGCGTTCGATTTCTACGTTCTCTCCCTCTCCTGGTCGCCCAGCTATTGCGCCACGCGCGACAGGCCGGACGGCCTGCAATGCGGCGGCCCCCGCCCCTTCGCCTTCGTCGTGCACGGCCTGTGGCCGCAGTATGAGAAAGGCTATCCGCAGGATTGCGATCGCTCGGCGCCGCGCCTGCCCCAGCGCCAGATCGACGGCATGCTCGACCTGATGCCGAGCCCCGGCCTCGTCATCCATGAGTGGCGCAAGCACGGCACCTGCTCGGGCCTTTCGGCGACCGCCTATTTCGACCTCGTGCGCAGCGCCCGCGCCAAGGTTGAGATCCCGCCGTCCTATGTAAACCCGACGGACTATCGCATGGTCTCGCCGGCCGAGGTGGAGACCGCCTTCATCGCCGCCAATCCGGGCCTAGAGGCCAACATGCTGTCGGTGGACTGCGACAAGACGCGGCTGCGCGAAGTGCGCATCTGCCTCTCCAAGTCGCTCACCTTCCGCCCCTGCCCCGAGGTGGACGCCAAGAGCTGCCCCGCCGGCCGGCGCCTCGCCGTTCCCCCCTTGCGCTGAGGCCGTCTTCCGGCGAAGACGCGGCATGAACTATCGCCACGCCTTCCACGCCGGAAACCCGGCGGATGTCATGAAGCATGCGACCCTCGCCCGCGTGCTCACCTATCTCGCCAAGAAGGACAACGCCTATCGGGTGATCGACACCCATGCGGGCGCGGGCCTCTATGATCTGGCGGGCACGTCGGCCATGAAGACGGGCGAAGCGGAGGCGGGTATCGAGCGGGTGCTGGCAGCGGACCTGCCCGAACCGGTGGCGCAGCTTCTGGAGCCCTATCTCGGCGCGGTGCGCACCCTGCGCGAGACGGCCGGTCCCCGGCGCTATCCCGGCTCCCCCGCACTCGCTCTGGCCCTCGGCCGCCCTCAGGACCGCTTCCTCTTCTGCGAACTGCATGGCGAGGAGCGCCAGAAGCTGGAGAAGGCGGTGGGCCATGACGCCCGCGCCAAGGTGCTGTCGCAGGACGGGTGGAAGGCGGTCGCCGCCCACCTGCCGCCCCGCGAGCGGCGCGGCGTGCTGCTGATCGACCCGCCCTTCGAGGAGGCCGGCGAATTCGGCCGCCTCACCGCCGCGCTGGAGACCGCCGCCCAACGCTTCGCCACCGGCGTGGTGATGCTCTGGTACCCGATCAAGGACCTGATGACGGTGGATGCCTTCCGGCGCGACGTCGCCCGCCTCGGCCTGCCCAAGACGCTGCGGGTGGAGATCGATTTCGCGGAAGTGCGCTCGCAGAGCCAGCTCTCCGGCTCGGGGCTCATCATCCTCAATCCGCCGTTCACGCTTGCTGAGGAGATGCGGACCATCCTCACCGCCATCAATCCGCTGATGGCACGGGACGGCAAGGGCCGCGTGCGGGTGTCCTGGCTCACGCAAGGCGCATGACGGGCGCGTCCGCCAGGCGGATTTTGCCCCGGCGACTGCTTCTCACCCCGCCGATCCGGCTTTAGATGGAACCGGTGGCCAATGCGGCCGCCCAAATCCCCCCGCAACGCGCATCCTTCCGGAGCCGCCATGCCCTTGCGTCTGCGTCACTCTCCCGCTTCGCCCTTCGTCCGCAAGTGCCGCCTCGCGGCAGCCGTGCTGGGGATTCCGCTCGAACTCGAGCCCTGCGATACGACGGACCCGACCGACAGCATCTCGACCCAGAACCCGCTGGGCAAAATTCCGGCGCTGCTGCTGGAGGATGGAGAGGTGCTGTTCGATTCGCCGGTGATCGTCGCCTATCTCGACCATCTGGGCGGCAACAAGCTCATCCCGGCTGAGCCCAAGGCGCGCTTCGCGGCTCTGAAGCTGGAAGCGCTGGCGGACGGGATGGCCGATGCCGCACTCCTGCAGATCTACGAACACCGCTATCGCCCCGAGGGCATGCAGGTGCAGAGCTGGCTGGACAAGCAGGCGGCCAAGGTGTCCCGCGCGCTGGAGTCGCTGGAGGCCAATCCGCCGTCGGAGGCCCTGACGAACGGCGCCATCGCGCTGGCCAGCGCGCTCGGCTATCTCGACCTGCGCTTCAAGGGGGAATGGCGCTCCGGCCACCCGAAGCTCGTCGCGTGGCTGGAGGCTTTCAAGGCGAAGGTCCCGGCTTTCGCCGAAACGACCGTCGTCTGACATGAAGGACTGCTGCGGCCGGCACGAGGCCGGCCGCACACAGGTTCAGGGTCACTCGATGACCTGGATCACCTTGCGGGTGCGCGGCTCGACGATGACGCGCCGGTCGTTCACCACGGTGTACTCATAGGCGTTGTTGTTCGGGATGGTGTAGAGTTGCACGTTGGACGGCAGGGGCTCACCCACCACCACCTCGCGCTCCACGCGCACCGAGGGGCGGCGCTCCTGAATCACGTAGGACCGCACCTCCGCCGGCGGCTCCGCCGCCGCGCCGATGGACGCGCCCGCAACGCCGCCGACAACGGCACCCACGGGACCGCCCACCACCGCACCAACGGCCGCGCCACCCACGGCGCCCGTCGCGGTCGAAGCCTGCGCGAACGCCGCCACGGGCGTGAGCAGAGACAGGGCTACAGTCGAAGCAAGAATTCCATTTCGCATGGTTCATCTCCTCTGATGACCGAACCACGCTTTCCAACGTCGCGTTGACTGCTTCGTTCCCGATTGACCTCAACAGATATTGCGAAGAATTATTCTCTTCGGCTGCAACTTTCTTATTTTCGCAACAATCCCTGAGCTGGAGCGCGGCTACGGAGACCAAGCCCGCAGCTTCGCCGGCAAGAAGAGAGCGGCCCGCCGCGACGCGAACTCTCTGCGCGGCAGCGGGCCGGTGGCGCCTCATCTGGGTCAGGTTGACCGGAAGCGTCCGCTCAGAGGGGCGGCCCCATGAGACCGCGGTCGCGCACCACCGCGAGCGTCTGGTCGAGCACACGACCGACGGTCGCGATCAGGTCGTCCGCTTCCTCCTCGCTGAGGGTGAAGGGCGGGGCGAGGATCAGGCTGTCGCGCACCGCGCGCATCACCAGCCCCTCGCGGAAGGAAATGTCGCGCGCGATGAGGCCGACGGTGCCGACTTCTCCGGGGAACTTCGCACGCGTCTCCTTGTGAGGCGTCAGTTCCAGCGCCCCGATGAGCCCGACCATGCGCGCCTCGCCCACCAGCGGATGGTTGGCCAATGGCAGCCAGCGCTCCTGGAGATAGGGCCCGATCTCGCACTTCACGCGGGCGACGAGGTCTTCCTCATGCATGATCTTGAGCGTCGCCAGCGCCGCCGCGCAGCCGCCGGGGTGGCCGGAATAGGTATAGCCGTGGTGGAATTCACCGCCCTGCTCGATGAGCCCTTCGGCCACCCGTTCGCCCACGATGACGCCGCCCAGCGGGAAATAGCCGGAGGTGACGCCCTTGGCGAAGGTGATGAGGTCCGGTTGCACGCCCATATGCTGGCAGCCGAACCATTCGCCCGTGCGGCCGAAGCCGCAGATCACCTCATCGGAGACCAGCAGCACGTCGCGCTCGCGGCAAATCTTCTGCACTTCCGGCCAATAGGTGGAGGGCGGGATGATGACGCCGCCGGCGCCCTGGATGGGCTCGCCGATGAAGGCCGCGACATTCTCCGGCCCCGCCTCATCGATGGCGCGGGCCACCTCCTGCGCGGCAAAAAGGCCGAATTCCTCGGGCGACATGTTCCCGCCCTCGCCCCACCAGTAAGGCTGCTGCACATGGACGATGCCGGGAATGGGCAGGCCGCCCTGCGCATGCATGGGCGCCATGCCGCCGAGCGACGCGCCACCGATGGTGGAGCCGTGATAGGCATTCTTCCGCGCGATGAAGATGTGCTTGCCCGGCTTGCCCACGGCCGCCCAATAGTGCCGCACCATGCGGATGACGGTGTCCACCGCCTCAGACCCGCCGGAGGTAAAGAAGACGCGCTCGAACCCCTCGGGCGCCACCTGCGCAATGGCGGCGGCGAGTTCCGCCGCGCCCGGATGGGTGGTCTTGAAGAAGGTGTTGTAATAGTCGAGCTGCCGCAATTGGTCCGCGATGGCGTCCACGATGGCGTGGCGCCCGTGGCCGACCGCCGAGCACCACAGGCCCGACATGCCGTCGAGAATGCGGTTGCCCTCGCTGTCGAAGATATAGACGCCCTCCGCCCGCGTGATGACGCGCACCCCTTCCGCATTCAGGCCCTTGGTGTCGCTGAAGGGATGGAGATGGTGGGCGGCGTCGAGATGCCGCCAGTGGGCGGTGGAATTGGCGAAGACGGACACGGGCGGCACTCCTCGAACGGCTTGGGCCTGCCCGACCATTCCTGCCGTGCGGCCGCGTTCAAGGCAAGCCGCGCGCCTCCCCTGCCGGCCAGCTTCAGCGGAACCGCAAGCGTGCCCTGGCATTGACCCGCGAGGCGTGCCGGCCGGCACAGCCGAAAAGAGGAGCATCCATGCAGGCTTACGACGTGCTGCTGGAGGACTGGCGCGCGGGCGTGCCGGCTCCGGACGGTCAGGGTTGGTGCTTCGGTTTGCCGCCGGGCCTCAGACCCGAGCAATGGCCGCTCGATCCGCACACCGGCGTGCCGATGATGCACGGCTTCACGCTGCTGTTGCCCGAGGATTACCGGGTACATGGACCGGACCTGGTGGCCGTCTCCTTCTTCGCCACCGCCCCCGACGGTTTCGACGGCAGCCCCATGGACGGGCCGGAGGGCATGGCGGAGGCCGTCACCGCCGAGGCGCCGCCCTCCGATCCGGCGCTGCGGCCCTACTGGGACCGCGCGCAACGGTCCCATCCCCGGCTGACGCGCATAGAGGACATCCTCGGCTGCGCCTTTGCGGCCATTCTCCTGACGGCAGAGGAATTCGCCGGCCCGCCGTGCCGCCCACCCGCGCCGGTGGACAGCCCGCTCGCGGCGGGAGCGCCCGCGCTCGACTGGCTCTCGCGCGGCTCGGCAGCGGCCTATGAGGCCTTCAATGCCCGCCTCGCGCCGCCGGTCGCGGCGGACGATCCCTTTCTCATCCACCGACCCATCCGCTGGCAGCCCCGCGCCAGCGACCCCAATGCCGGCAAGCCGCCACGCGAAAGCTGGGACGGCACGCCGCCGGATGGCGGCTACGAGTCCCATTTCTACTGGCTGGACGGCAAGTTGAAGGTGGAGAACTGGCGCGAGCACGACTGGGCGGCCGGCCATGCACCGATGCACATCGGCGGCACCATGCGGCCCGTGCAGGCCATTCCCGAATTCAGCCCCTATTACATCGAGTTCGAGGAGGACTTCGGGGGCTACAATTTCGGTGGCGGCAACGCCCAGCTCGACTTCAAGGAGATGAAGTTCGACTGGGCGTGCGGTTGACCCACCGCCTTACTCGGGGCGCAGGGGCGGCGACAGCGGTTCGCCGTCCTCGTCCTCTTCCTCGACGACGGGAATGGCGTAGGCACCAGTCAGCCAGCGATTGAGGTCCACATCGGCGCAGCGCTTGGAGCAGAACGGCTTGTAGCGCTCGATGGACGGCTTGCCGCAGATCGGACACGGCTTGGGCTCGAACGGCTTGGCGGTCTCGTCGCTCATGCGGCGCTCTCCACCCAGCCGGTTCGGACGGGGTAGCCCTCGCCGTTCAGGAGCGCCACCGTCTCGGCGAGCGGCAGGCCGACCACGCTGGTGTAGGAGCCGGTGAGCTTCACGACGAAGCTGCCGGCGATGCCCTGTATGGCATAGCCACCCGCCTTGCCGCGCCATTCGCCGCAGGCGAGATAGGCCGCGATGTCCTCCGACGTCAGGCGCTTGAAGCGCAGGCGGCTCTCGACGAGACGGGTGCGCACGCGCCCCTTGGGGGTCACGAGGCACAGGCCGGTGAACACCCGGTGGGCACGGCCGGAGAGCAGGCGCAGGCAGGCCTCCGCCTCTTCCTGCAACTCGGGCTTGGGCAGGATGCGCCGTCCCGCCGCCACCACCGTATCGGCGGCAATCACGAGAGCCGGAATGTCCGCCTCGCGGCAGCGGGAGGCCACCAGTTCGCCCTTCTGCTGCGCGAGGCGCAGGGCGAGCCGGCGCGGGAGTTCGCCGCGCTCGGGCGTCTCGTCCACGTCCGCGGGCATGAGCCGGTCCGGCTGGATGCCGGCCTGATTGAGCAGAGCGAGCCTGCGGGGCGACCCCGAAGCGAGCACGAGCTGGACCCGGTCGTTCACGTCTGCGTAACCTCACCTCGACCAAAACCAAAGCGCGCAACGCGTTGCGCCGCGCGCCGGCACGCTATCCGAAACATGTGAGAGAAGAAACGGCCAAAGGTCGCTTGCGGCCGGGCTTTCCGGAGGCCATCGTTCGGGCGTGCCGGGACGCCCGTGTGGCGACGACCGGTTGCCCCTTTTCAGAACGCCGCCGCATCACTGGCGTGTTCGACGCACCGGGAAAGGATTCCATGCGCGCCGCGCGACTTGCCCTCGCTTTGGCCCTGCTGGCTGCCCCAGCCGCCGCCCAGGAAACGGTCAAGGACACCACGGTCAAAGACCCGACGGTCAAGGACCAGACCGTCAAGGATCAGGCCGTCAAGGACACCCCGAAGCACGCCGCGCCGTCCGAGACCGAGGCGCCCCGCCCCGATGGCGCGCCCGTCGTGCGGGCGTACGGGGCGGAGTTGCAAGACTTCCCCTATCCCTATGAAGTGAAGCGGTTCGAGTTCGTCTCCCAGCGCAAGCCGCTTCAGATGACCTATATGGACGTGAAGCCGGAGCAGCCGAACGGGCGCACCGTCGTCCTGCTCCATGGCAAGAACTTCTGCGGCGCCACGTGGGAAGCCACCATGGCCGTGCTGCTGAAGGCCGGCTATCGCGTGGTCGCGCCGGACCAGATCGGCTTCTGCAAGTCGTCCAAGCCCATGGGCTACCAGTTCTCGCTCTATCAGCTCGCCGCCAACACCAAGGCGCTGCTGGAGCAGATCGGCGTCGAGAAGCCCATCATCATGGGCCACTCCATGGGCGGCATGCTCGCCATGCGCTATGCCATCAGCTTTCCCGATGCGCTCTCCGGCCTCGTCCTCGTGAACCCCATCGGGCTTGAGGACTGGCGCGCGGCCGGCATTCCGGCGCGCACCGTGGACCAGTGGTTCGCGGGCGAGCTGCGGACCACCTTCGACAGCATCAAGGCCTACCAGCAGAAGACCTATTATGCGGGCAGCTGGTCGCCGGACTATGACCGCTGGGTCGCCATGCTGGCCGGCATGTACCAGGGCGACGGCAAGGCCGCCGTGGCGTGGGATCAGGCGCTCGCCTCCGACATGGTCTATGGCCAGCCGGTCGTCTACGAGCTCGGCAAGATCGGCGCCCCCACCCTGATGCTCATCGGCGAGAAGGACCTCACCGCCATCGGCAAGGATGCCGCCCCGCCGGAGGTGCAGAAGAAGGTCGGCAATTACGCCAAGCTCGGCCCCGCCGCAGCCGCCGCCATTCCGGACGCGAAGCTTGTCATGTTCCCCGATCTCGGCCACGCACCGCAGATGCAGGCACCGGATCGCTTCCACGCGGCGCTGATGAAGGGCCTCGCGGACCTGAAGTGAGGTCCGCCGATCAGCGCCCGGGCTTGAACCGGGCGCGGATGCGCTGCTCCAGGTCCTCGCGCACCTGACGATAGGCGGCGAGGCGCTGCTCGCGGTTTCCGGTCTCCAGAGTCGGATCGGGCGTCGGCCAGTATTCGACCGTCAGCGCATTGGTGCGCGTCGCCTCCAGTGCCAGATGGTGCGCATCGGGCGACAGCGAGATGGCGAGGTCGAAGCTCAGCCCCTCATATTCCTCAAGTTCCTCGAGGCTGCGCGGGCGGTGGCGGGAGACGTCCAGCCCGATCTCGTCCATGGCCGCCGCCACGAACGGGTCCGCTTCCCCGGCGATCACGCCCGCCGAGGCGATATAGATGGACTTGCCGAACAGATGGCGGGCAAGCGCCGCGGCCATGACGGAGCGCACCACATTCTGCCCGCAGAGGAACAGAACGGACTGCGGCCGCGCCGACCGATCCGCCGGTACGGACGGCTCCATGCGCGTCAGCCCTTCCAGTGCAGCGCGCAGATGAGGGTAAAGAGGCGGCGGGCGGTGTCGAAGTCCACCTCCACCTTATCCTTCAACCGCTCCTGAAGCAGCGTCGATCCCTCGTTGTGGAGGCCCCGGCGGCCCATGTCGATGGCCTCGATCTGGGTGGGGGAAGCGGTGCGGATGGCGGCGTAATAGCTCTCGCAGATGAGGAAATAGTCCTTCACCACCTTGCGCAGGGGGCTCAGCGAGAGATGGTGCTGGACCACCGGTTCGCTGCCCTTCTCACGCCGGATATCGAGCACCAGCCGGTTGTCCATCAGGCCGATGTGCAGCGTATAGGGCCCCTCCCCCGGATCGCCCACGGGGGTGAAGCGGTTGTCTTCCAGAAGGTCGTAGATGGCGATGGCGCGCTCATGCTCCACGTCCGCCCCGGACCGTCCGATGGAGGCATCGTCGAGGGTGACGGCACAAAGACGGTTCGGCGGCGGGGTCTGGCTCATGGCGTCTCACGCATCCGGTTCGATCAGCGCGCGCCCGGGTGGACGCGGCGGCCCTCTGTCACCTGGTCGGAACTCAACGGGCCTCAGCCGGCATTGGTGCGGATGAGGATAGAGCGGCCGTGGGCATCGAGCCGTTCCACTTCGGCAAGGCGCACCGCGGCCGGCCCGATCACGTTCAGCGAGGCCGGGCTGCACTTCAGGATGGAGGTGCGCTTGAGGAAGTCATAGACGCCGAGCCCGGAAGAGAAGCGGGCCGAACGGGCGGTGGGCAGCACATGATTGGTGCCGCCCACATAGTCGCCGATGGCCTCCGGCGTATAGGCGCCCACGAAGATCGCACCCGCATGACGGATGCGGTCGGCAAGCGCATCGGCATCGTCCGCATGGATTTCCAGATGCTCGGGGGCAACGCGGTCCACCAGCGGCAGCGCCTCGTCCATGCTGCCGACCAGGATGATGGCCCCGTGGTCGCGCCAGGAGGCTTCCGCGATCTCGCGGCGGGGCAGCGTGGTGAGCTGCGCCTCGACCGCGCGGGTGACCGCATCGGCGAGCACGGGGGAATCGGTGACGAGGATGGACTGGGCGGCGGCATCATGCTCGGCCTGCGCCAGCAGGTCCGCGGCGATCCAGGCGGCATTGGCGTTGCCGTCGGCGAGGATCAGCACCTCGGAGGGGCCGGCGATCATGTCGATACCGACCTTGCCGAACACCTGCCGCTTGGCCGCCGCCACATAGGCGTTGCCCGGGCCGACGATCTTGTCCACCGGAGCGATCGTCTCGGTGCCATAGGCGAGCGCGGCCACCGCCTGTGCCCCGCCCACGCGATAGACCTCGTCCACGCCGGCAAGACGTGCAGCGGCGAGCACCAGCGGCGCGATGACGCCATCGGGCGAAGGCACCACCATGGCGACACGCGGCACGCCCGCGACCTTCGCCGGCACCGCATTCATGAGCACGGACGAGGGATAGGCCGCCGTGCCGCCGGGCACATAAAGACCCACCGCATCCACCGGCGTCCAGCGCTGGCCGAGCTCGACCCCGACTGCATCCGTATAGCGCTCGTCCGCCGGAAGCTGGCGGGCGTGGTGTGCCTCGATGCGGGCCTTCGCAAACTTCAGCGCCTCGAAGGTGTCCTGCGGCACCTCGGCGAGCGCCGCCTCGATCTCCGCCTCGGTCACGCGGATGCGGCCTTCCAGCTCGACCCGGTCGAAGGTGCGCGAATAATCGATCAGGGCCGCATCCCCGCGCGCCCGCACGCCGGCGATGATGTCGGCGACAGCCACCGCAACATCGGTTGACGCTTCCCGCTTGCTGGCGAGGAAGGTGGCGAAGGCGTCGGGGAAAGCGGTGGACTTGGCGTCGAGGCGGATCGGCATCTCTGGTTCCCGGGGCCGGAGACACGGGCCGGAGCTGTCGCTCCATCCGGATCCGCCGGCGCTCGAAACGCCCCCGGAGCGGCCCGGCGGCGCTTCACGCATCTCAAGCTTGGCGTTTCCCGCGGGCCGGGACATCCCGGCCGGCGCAACACGCCGTGTGGGGTTTCCTTGAAGCCGAATGCGGGAGATTGCAACACCCCGACGCGCAAGCGCGGCCTTAAGTCCGTCGCGCGGGTCCGATCAGGCGGCAGTGTCCTTGTGGGCGGGAGCCTTGGTGCAGCCCCAGGCGGGGCCGAGATCGGACATGCCGGCCTCGATGCATTCCACATCGAGGCGGATTTCCGCGCCGCCGGAAAAGGTCAGGATCACATAGCCGGACGGGGTTTCCTCGGGGGTGAAGGTGATGGCGAGGAGGTTCAGCACCTCCTCCTTGTCCGTCGGCTCGAAGCCGCGCGTCTTCACCGCCGTCACCCGCTCGAAATGCAGGCCGGTGCGCCGGCGCACATGCTCGCCCGCGCATTCCTTCTGGTCCCAGTCGAAGCGATTGAGCAGGAGGGCGAAGCGCTGCGCCTTGGGCACGAAGCCGATGTCGGCCACCTTCACCACCGCATCCTGCAGATGGGTGGAGAGGATCGCGAGGTCCTCGTCGTCCAGCGCGAAAAGCTTGAGCGCGTCCATGGGATTGCCCCTCCTTCGACGTGCCCTGCAAATAGAGAGCCAGCCCCCGCGCCGCAAGGGCGCGGGCCACCGGGTCGCGGCTCAGCCGCTGATGCGCTCGATCTGCGCGCCGCAGCGGGAGAGCTTCTCCTCCAGCCGCTCGAAGCCGCGGTCGAGGTGATAGACGCGCTGGATCATGGTCTCGCCCTCGGCGGCAAGGCCGGCGATGACGAGGGACACGGAGGCACGCAGGTCGGTCGCCATCACCGGGGCGCCCTTGAGGCGGTCGGAGCCCTCCACGATGGCGGTGTCGCCCTCCAGATGGATATTGGCGCCGAGACGGGCCAGTTCCTGCACATGCATGAAGCGGTTCTCGAAGATGGTCTCGGTGATGCGCGAGCGGCCCTGGGCCCGCGTCATCAGGGCCATGAGCTGGGCCTGAAGGTCGGTCGGGAAGCCCGGATGCGGCGCCGTGGAGACCTCCACGGGGAAGATGCCCGCGCCGTTGCGGCGGACGCGGATGCCCTCGTTGTTCACGTCGATCTGCGCGCCCGCCTTGCGCAGCACATCGAGCGCACTCTCGAGCAGGTCCGCCCGCGCGCCGGCGAGCGTCACATCGCCGCCGGTCATGGCCGTGGCCATGGCATAGGTGCCCGTCTCGATGCGGTCGGGCAGGACCGAATGGCGCGCGCCGCGCAGGCGCGGCACACCGGAAATCTCGATGGTGGACGTGCCCGCGCCCTCGATCCGTGCGCCCATCTTGATGAGGCAGTCGGCGAGATCGACGATCTCGGGCTCGCGGGCGGCGTTCTCGATCACCGTATCGCCCTTGGCGAGGGCCGCCGCCATGATGGCGGTGTGGGTCGCGCCCACCGACACCTTCGGGAACACGATGCGGGCACCGGTGAGGCCGTGCGGCGCGCGGGCGACCACATAGCCGGCATCGATGTCGATATCGGCGCCCAGCGCCCGCAGGGCATCGAGATGGAAGTCCACGGGCCGGGTGCCGATGGCGCAGCCGCCGGGAAGCGAGACGCGGGCCTCGCCCATGCGCGCCAGCAGCGGCCCGACCACCCAGAAGCTGGCCCGCATCCGGGACACGAGATCATAGGGCGCGGTGGTATCGACGATCACGCGGGCGTCGATCTCCATCGTCTGGCCGGCGTGGGGATCGTCCCCGTTGCGCTTGCCGTTGACCGTGATGTCCACGCCGTGGTTGCCGAGAATGCGCTGGAGCAGCGCCACGTCCGCGAGCCGCGGCACATTCTCCAGCACCAGCTTCTCTTCCGAGAGCAGCGCCGCGATCATCAGCGGCAGGGCGGCATTCTTGGCACCGGAGATCGGAATGGTGCCGTTGAGGCTGCCGCCGCCGATGATGCGAATCTTGTCCATGTAACGACTGCTCCTCTTGTCGCCCCGCTCGGACGGCTCACGGCCGTCCCAGGCGCCACGCGCCGCCGCATGGCCTCTCGCCCGCTCTTCGCACCTTCCGCAGACCGCAGACCGCAGATCCGAAGGCCGGCGATGGCCGCAAACCCGAAAATCCGGCGCCCCCGCCGCACAACGTTCAAGCCTTGAGGTCTAGCCCGGTCTTCCGGTGCGCACAACGGCATCCGCACGCGCCCTCGGGCCGCTGGGGACACGCCCCGCAATCCGTTGACAGAAAACGCTATTCCCCGTCATCCGGTGTCGGACGGCCAAGCTTCGCGTCATCCGGCTCCGCCTTGGTTTCGCCCGTTTCCGCCTCGGCCCGCGCCCGCTTCTGGGCTTTGCGGCGTGCCAGATTCGCCCGGAGCGCCGCCGCGAGCCGCGCAGCCTTGTCATCCGTATTGGTCATCCCCCTTGGCTAGCGGGCGGGCCGTTCGCGCGCAAGCGCACACGCAGCGCGCGGCGCCGGAACCTCCCGGCATGGTGGATGAAACCCTTCCGGCGCAGCGTTTTCCGGGCAGTGTCCCCACTCTTCGTCGCGCCGGATGCACCCTGGCCTTGAAAGTGCGGCCGCTCTTCCGTATGAGAGGCGCGTTCGATGCTGCCGCGTCGGAACGGTGTTGCGCTTGCTTGACCGTGCCGGAGCCCATCGAACCGAGCGATCCATGATCGCCGTGCCGCTTTAGCTCAGCTGGTAGAGCACCTCATTCGTAATGAGGGGGTCGGGGGTTCGAATCCCTCAAGCGGCACCACTTTTCTTCAAGAATCGAACATCGGCGGCGCCGCAAACAGCCTCCCCTCGCGCGCTGGATCACGTTGCGGCAGACGTTTTAGCTCCAAATCGGAACGGTCCGATCGGGGCGAAGATCAAGCCCCGGCTTGGCTTTGTCTCGCCCGGTCCGCCCTACGCCGAAGCCCAACTGGTATGCTTGCCATATAAAGGCAAATTCCGGCTCCAACGCAGCAGGACGGCGACTGGCAGAAGCGTCATTGTCTGCCGCGACAAAGGTAACGACACCAGTGCTGAGGGGGCGACCCATGTTTCCATGGTTCAACGCAAAGATTGATGCCCAGACGATCAAGGCGCTCGACCGGTCGCTGGCGATCATCGAGTTCACGCCATCTGGAGACGTGATCACCGCCAATGCGAACTTCCTGAAGGTGGTGGGCTATTCACTCGACGAGATCCGTGGCCGGCATCACCGGACCTTCATGGACCCGGTAGAGGCTCAGAGCCCGGAGTACCAGGCCTTCTGGACCAGCCTCGGCAAGGGGCAGTTCTATGCCGGCGAGTTCCGCCGCTTCGGCAAGGGCGGGCACGAAGCCTGGCTGGAAGCCACCTACAATCCTGTCATGGACGCCTCCGGGCGCGTCATCAAGGTGGTGAAGTTCGCCTCCGACATCACCGAGCGCAAGCGCCGCACCGCCGAGTTCGAGGGTCAGGTGGCCGCCATCTCCAAGTCGCAGGCGGTGATCCACTTCACCCTGGACGGCACCATCACGGAAGCGAACCAGAACTTCCTCGATGCCCTCGGCTATCGCCTTGAGGAGATCCAGGGTCGCCACCACTCCATGTTCGTGTCGCCCGAGGAAAAGAACAGCCCCTCCTACCGCGCCTTCTGGGATGCGCTGCGCCGGGGCGAATACCAGCAGGCGGAATACAAGCGGCTGGGCAAGGGCGGGAAGGAAGTCTGGATCCAGGCCACCTACACGCCCATCTTCGATGCCGCGGGCAAACCCTTCAAGGTGGTGAAGTTCGCCACCGACATCACCGAGGCCGTGAAGCAGCGCATGCATCGTGCCGGCGTGCAGAAGGAGATCGCCGCCGATCTCGAGCGCATCAGCCAGGAACTGACGCAGGCCAACACGCAGGCGGCCTCCGCCTCTGCCGCCGCCGAGCAGACGGCGGGCAACGTGCAGTCGGTGGCGGCTGCCGCCGAGGAACTGGCGGCCTCCGTCGAGGAGATCCGCCGGCAGATCCACCAGTCGAGCACGCTTGCGAGAACGGCGGCGAGCGAGGGCGCGCGCACCAACACCATTGTCACGAGCCTCACCGGCGCCGCGCAGAAGATCGGCGACGTGGTGAGCCTCATCGATTCCATCGCCGAGCAGACCAACCTGCTGGCGCTCAACGCCACCATCGAGGCCGCGCGTGCGGGCGATGCCGGCAAGGGCTTCTCCGTGGTCGCGCAGGAGGTGAAGAGCCTCGCCGGCCAGACCTCCAAGGCCACCAGCGAGATCGCCTCGCAGATCGAGGCGGTGCAGCAGGTCACGCAGCAGGCGGTGCAGGCCCTCGGCTCGATCACCGGCACCATCTCCGACCTCAACGACGTGGCCTCGGTCATCGCATCGGCGGTGGAGGAGCAGACGGCGGTGACGCGCGAGGTCTCCTCCAACATGCAGGGGGCGGCCCAGGGCGTCGAGATGGTGAAGGCCAACATGAATGCCATCGCCGGCTCGACCAACCAGGTGGAACAGGCGACCCGTCAGGTCCGCCAGGCGGCGGCGTCCATCGCCTGAGGCGGCCCTGCCCGGCAGCGCCGTCCGTGAATCGAAAGCGCACAGCGAAAAGGTGCGCGCCATCGGGCGCGTGCCGGATGAGGCAGGCGCCCGCGAAGGGCCAGCGCGGCTAGCCGCCCCCTTCGCTCTGGAAGTGGACGGCCGTCCAGATGGGATGGCCATTGTCGTCCACCTGATACTGCGCCTCCACCTGATAGGAGACCACGCGGTCCGTGCCGCCGGGCTGTGCCTTCACGGAATCGCGTAGCACGAAGCGGTTCTTCTCAGGCTGGTGGATGATGACGGCCGAGCGGCTCGGGCAGACGGCGGGCCGGGACACGCCGAAGCGCGCCAGCCCCGCGATCACTTCCGGCAGCACCGCCTGACAGACGGCGGCGATGGTCACGTCCACATGGATGCCCTTCCGGGGCAGATCCTGCGCCCGCAGCGCGCTGTCCTTGGCGGCGCCCACCGTCGCCAGCAGCGCCAGTGCGGCCAGCGGCATCGAACACAGAGCGGAACGCAGCGAGGCCATGTGACGTCTCCAGCGGCTTCCCTCATTCGGCAGGCGCCATGCGGACGGCCGCGATGGCGCTCCCACCACACGCCTTGCAGCGCCGGGCCCGGGATGATCCCAGCCGGCCGTCAGCGTTCATGTTGCCCCGGCCTCATCCGGGGCTGAACGCCCCACGCTCCCGCAACCTTACGGACGGCGCGGCGTTCCGGATTTTGCCCTCACCTCATCATCTGCATTTGTACGCCGCCTCGGCCCGTGAGCGGCCATTGGGGCCAAAATTATTCATCCCCACATGTCGCGGCGCCGATGGCGCTCCACCCGCTCCAAGGCCGACGAAACCAGCGTTGTTTACGCGTCGCCCCCGGCACCGCCGCGCGCAAAGGGGCCGCCTCCGAGACCCGCCCGTGCCGTCAAAGCCTGCGGCGGCCAAACGTGATGATCCAGAACTCACCCTAAGCCTCACTTAACGTCTTCCGCCAAGCAAGACATGCACTCTTCAAATATAGATCGCGACGCACAAGCCCCACGCAAGCCCCAGAACACAATGTTCGAGAACAAAAAGAATACATCCGCTTTGAATACTTAAACGCAGCAGATCAAGTCAATTCGGAGCGGCAGGTCAATAACGCAACCCAAGGTGGACGGAAGCGATGGTCAAATACTCCAATCTGCCGATGACTGCGAAGGTCGTGACCCTTCTCGCGGCGCTCGGCGTGACAAGCCTCGCAGGCGGGCTCTATGCGGCCTCCGGCATGTCGGACATCCAGACGACGTACGTGGACCTCATCAACGGCCACCAGACGGCCATCCTCCGGGTGGCGCGGGCGGCCCGGTCCGCGCAGACCGTGCGCGCCGAAATCTACCGGGCCATCGTGGCCACCACGGAGTCGGAGGACCAGAAGGCGAAGGCGGCGCTGGACGGCGGCATCAAGCGCTATGACACCCTGCTGGCCGAAGCGGCGCAGGCCGCGCCCAGCAAGACCGGCGAGATCCAGCAGATGCGCAATGCGCTGCCGGCGGTCGTCTCGGGCCCCTGCTCGGGCGCCATCAATGCCGGCGCCGAACAGGTGACGGTGGAGAGCATCGAGCGCGCCTCGAAGCTCATGTCCACCGTCTGCGACCCGGCCATCGACCAGATCGTCAACACCACCGTCAGCTTCAATGACGGGCTCATCAAGGAAACCGCCGCCATCAAGGAAGAGACGGCGCGGCGCACCAGCACCACGATCTGGACCACGCTCGGCTGCATCCTCGGCGCGACGCTGCTCATCATCGCCCTCGCCATCTTCGTGGTGCGTGGCGGCATCGTGGCCCCGCTGCGCCGCCTCATGGACAAGATGGTGGCCATGGGCGAAGGCAAGCTCGCCGGCGAGGTGGAAGGCACGGCGCGCAAGGACGAGATCGGCGCCATGGGCCGCACCCTCGAACTCATGCGCGTGCAGCTCGGCGAGGCGGAAGTCGCCCGGCAGGAGCAGGCCCAGCGGCAGGAAGTCGAGCGCAAGACGCTGGAGCGCCGCGAGCACCTCGCCCAGGGCTTCGTCGCCCGGATGAAGGATCTCGCCTCTGGCTTTGCCAATTCCTCTCAGGAAGTGGCCGAATCCGCCCGCAACCTCTCGGCTGCCGCCGACCAGACCTCGCAGCAGGCCCAGTCGGTCGCCGCGGCGGCGGAGGAAGCCGCCACCAATGTGCAGACGGTGGCCGCCTCCTCCGAGGAACTCGCCGCCTCGGTGCGCGAGATCAACGGCCAGGTCTCCCATTCGGCGGTCGTCGCGGAGCGCGCCTACAAGGAGGCGGAATCCTCCAACCAGCGCATCGCGGATCTCGCCAAGGCGGCAGCGGACATCGGCGACGTGATCAACCTCATCAAGGGCATTGCCGACCAGACCAACCTGCTGGCGCTCAATGCCACCATCGAGGCGGCGCGCGCCGGTGAGGCCGGCAAGGGCTTCGCGGTGGTGGCCACGGAGGTGAAGGAACTGGCGTCCCAGACCTCCAAGGCGACCGCCGACATCTACACCAAGGTGACGGAGATCCAGACCGCGACCCAGGGCACGGTGGCCTCCATGTCGGAAATCATCCGCGTCATCACCGAGGTGAAGCAGATCTCCTCCTCCATCGCCGGCGCGGTGGAGCAGCAGGGCGCCGCCACCGGCGAGATCGCGCAGAACTGCCAGCAGGCCGCCACCGGCACGCAGGATGTGACGAACAACATCAGCGGCGTCGGCCAGGCCGCCCAGACCACCGGCGCGGCGTCCTCCCAGTTGCTCGCCCTGTCGCAGGGGCTCTCGTCCCAGGCGACGGACCTGCGCAGCGTCGTGGAAGGCTTCGTCCGCGACCTCAACGCCGCGTGATCCTGATCCGGAGAGGGGCGCCGCCCGGCGCCCCTCTTTACATTCTCTTCGGCCCTTCGCCCTGCGCTTTGACGGAAACAGCCCCATGACCATCAAGACGATCGGCAACGTCGTCCATCTGCCCGCCCCTCCGGAGGCGCCGCAGGCGGCGTCCGCGCCGATCCCCACCAGCCCAAGCGATCAGATCTATGCGCAGGCGGTGGACGCCCTCTCCGACTATCGCCGCCTCGCGGCCATTCCGGAGCTGTCCGCCGGGCAGAAGCGCGAGATCGACCTCGCCCGCGACCGGGTGGTGGAATATCTCTGCCTTGCCCGCGCCATCGCCCGCATCGAGCAGCAGGACCTGCCCGCCATCCGCTAGGACGCACAGGCCGCGCAGCGCGCGGCCCGGTTCTCCCATGCCCAGGACAATCCGCCGCCGGCTCATCTCCGGCGGCGTTCTTCATGGGCCACAGCTCAGGAAGCGGAGACCTTCGGCTCGGGGACGATGGTGTTCCCGATCATCTCGCCAAAAGGTCCGCGATGCAGGATCTCGCCCTTGGCGCGGCCGGTGGTGGCGGCCAGCGGTAGCAGCGGGAAGACGCTCTCGGCGAAGCGATAGGCCTCCTCAAGATGCGGGTAGCCGGACAGCACGAAGGTATCGATGCCGAGCGACATGTATTCCTTCATGCGTTCGGCCACCGTCTGCGGATCGCCCACCAGCGCCGTGCCCGCACCGCCGCGCACGAGGCCGACACCGGCCCACAGGTTCGGCGCCACCTCCAGCTTCGTGCGGTCGCCGCCGTGCAGGGCGCTCATGCGGCGCTGGCCCTCGGAATCCATGCGCAGGAAGACCTTCTGCGCCTCCGCGATGGTGTTCTCGTCCACGTGGCGGATGAGATCCTCGGCTGCTTCCCATGCCTTCTCGTTGGTGTCGCGCACGATGACATGCAGGCGAATGCCGAAGGACACCTCCCGCCCTTCCGCCGCCGCGCGGGCCTTGATGTCGCGGATCTTGCCCGCCACCGCCGCCGGCGGCTCGCCCCAGGTGAGATACTTCTGGATGTGCTTGGCGGCGACGGTGTGCGCGGCCGGCGACGAACCGCCGAAGAAGAGCGGCGGATGCGGCTCCTGCACCGGCGGATAGAGCAGCTTGCCGTCCTCCACCTTCAGGTGCTTCCCGGTAAAGGTGACATCCTCGCCCTTGAGCAGGCGCGTGTAGATGGAGAGGAACTCGTCCGTCACCTCATAGCGCTCGGCATGGTCGAGGAAGAAGCCGTCGCCCCGGTTCTCCACCGGATCGCCGCCGGTCACCACATTGATGAGCACGCGCCCATCGGAGATGCGGTCGAGCGTGGCGGTCATGCGCGCGGCCACGGCCGGCTCCAGCAGGCCGGGGCGCACGGCGATGAGATAGCGCAGCTTTTCCGTAGCGGGCGCGAGCGCGGACGCGACGATCCAGCTGTCCTCGCACGAGCGGCCGGTGGGGATGAGAACGCCGTAATAGCCGAGCTGGTCGGCCGCCTGCGCGATCTGGCGCAGATAGCCGAGCGAGACGGCGCGCGCGCCATGCGAGGTGCCGAGATAATGCCCGTCGCCATGGGTCGGCAGGAACCACAGCACATTGGCTTCGGGGGCGGGCACGAGATCGCTGGTATCGGTCATGGTTTCTTCTCGAAAGGTGAGATCATTCGGCCGCAAGGCCGGAGGCGTGCGGGGGAAGCCGGCGGTAGGAGGCCGCCGGATGCGGGGCGGAAAGGCGGGGCGCGGCACCGAACAGCTTCTCGCGCAAGGTGCCGGGCGCATAGGCGCGCTTGTAGCGGCCGCGCCGCTGCAACTCGGGCACCACCAGATCGGCAATGTCCTCATAGCTGCCGGGGCTGATGGCGAAGGCGAGATTGAAGCCGTCGATGCCGGTGGCTCCGATGAAGCCCTCCAGCGCGTCGGCCACCTGCGCCGGATCGCCCACAAAGACGGGGCCGACGCCGCCAATGCCCACATGCTCGGCCACCTCGCCCACGGTCCAGACCCGGTTCGGATCGGCGCGGGTCATATTGTCCATGGCGCTGCGGCCGGCTTCGCTCTCGATGTGGCGGACCTGCTGGTCATGGGCATAGGTGGAGAAATCGACGCCCGTCCAGCCGGAATAGAGCGTCAGCGCACCCTCGCGGCTGATGTGGGCGCGGTAGTCGTCCAGCTTCGCCCGCGCCGCCGCCTCGGTTTCCCCGACGATGATGGTGGCCATGGCGAAGATGCGGATGTCATCGGCCGCACGGCCATTCTCCTGTGCCGCCTGTCGCAGGGCGGCGACGCGCGGCGCGATCACTGCGACGGAGGGGCCGGAGACGAACACCGCTTCCGCATGGCGCCCGGCAAAGGCGCGCCCACGCGGCGAGGTGCCGGCCTGATAGAGCACGGGCGTGCGCTGGGGCGAGGGCTCGCACAGATGGATGGCATCGAGCGCATAATGCGGCCCCTGATGGCGCACGCGATGGACCTTGGCGGGATCGGTGAAGACGCCCTGCGCCCGGTCGCGCACCGCGGCCCCCTCCTCCCACGAGCCCTCCCAGAGCTTGTAGACCACCTCCATGTAATCGTCCGCCACCGCATAGCGGTCGTCATGGGCGCGCTGGTGGGCAAGGCCCATGCCCCGAGCGGCGCTGTCGAGATAGCCGGTGACGATGTTCCAGCCGACGCGCCCTTCGGTGAGGTGATCGAGCGTGCTCATGCGCCGGGCGAAGGGATAGGGCGGCTCGTAGGTGAGCGTGGAGGTGACGCCGAACCCCAGATGCTGCGTCACCGCCGCCATGGCGGGCACGATGAGCATGGGGTCATTCACCGGAACTTGCGTGGCGTTGCGCAGGGCCGCGTCCGGGGAGCCGCCGAAGACGTCATAGACGCCCAGCACGTCGGCGAGGAACAGGCCGTCGAACAGCCCCCGCTCCAGCACGCGGGCAAGATCGAGCCAATAGGGCAGCCGGTTGTAGTCGGCCGTCCGATCCTTCGGATGGCGCCATAGTCCGGGGGACTGGTGGCCGACGCAGTTCATGGCGAAGGCGTTGAAGAGAATGTCCCGCGCCATGGCTATCCCATCCCGACCGGCGGCAGCGATCTCTGGGGCATCAGATCCCCCACCCCGCGCTGTGAAAAACATTAAACTCATTCATATGATGGATTTTATTTTTGTCCATTCCTTGCGGTGCGTCAAACCGCATCGGCGACCCGCCAGGCCTTCGCCTGCCGGACGACGGAGGCGGATTTATTTTTCGATTGATTTAATTGACTAACACGAGAAATGCGATCTATGATTTTAATCACAATCAGTTCACGTGATTAGAAGGCGGCATATTCGGGCACGGGCCCGGCACCCCTTCTGCCCGTCGTGACCAGACCCGCCGCCCGCCCGGCGCTTACACGAGGTTGCCATGAACGCCCATTCCGCCATCACGGCCGTCGCGCCCGCCCAGCCGGAACTTGCCGCCACCGCCCTCGCCTTTCGTGCCGGGATGCGCAAGCTCGCGGGCGCGGTGAGCATTCTCACCGTGGGCGAAGGTGAGCGCCGCACCGGCCTCACCGCCACCTCCGTTACCTCGCTGTCCGTCGATCCGCCGACGCTCATCATCTGCGTCAACCGTTCGTCCTCCGCCCGGGCGACGCTGATCGAGGAGGGCCGTTTCGCCATCAACGTGCTGCGGCCGCATCATCAGGCGCTCGCCGACCAGTTCGCCGGGCGCAACGGCGAGAAGGGGCCGGAGCGCTACAAGGGCGCCGACTGGACACGGCTCGAAACCGGAGCCCCGGTGCTCAACGACGCTCTGGCGGCCTTCGACTGCTATCTGGAGGAGGCCATCGAGCGGCACTCCCACATCATCGTCATCGGCCGCGTCGCCGCCGCCCGCATCACCGAGAATGCCGAGCCCCTGCTCTATTGGGCCGGCGCCTATCGCGGCCTCGAAGCGTCGCCAGCCAACGTCTGAAATCCATCCGGTCCGCGTCACCGCCTCAGGGGTCATGTCATGTCGCACACGAACAACCCGTTTTCCGTGACGCGCCGGCGCTTCGGGGCGCTGGCCGCCGGCACGCTGGTCGCCGGCTGGAGCGCCGGCGCCCATGCGCAGGAAAAGGTGGTGCGGATCGGCTATCAGAAATACGGCACGCTGATCCTGCTCAAGAACAAGGGCCTGCTGGAAGCCAAGCTGAAGCCGCTCGGCTACGCCGTCCGCTGGGCGGAATTTGCCGCCGGGCCGCAGCTGCTCGAGGCCCTGAACGCGGGGGCCATCGATTTCGGCAACACCGGCGAGGCCCCGCCGATCTTCGCGCAGGCCGCCGGGGCACCACTCGTCTATGTGGGCTATGAGCCCGCCGCGCCCGAGGGCGAAGCCATCCTCGTGCCCAAGAACAGCCCGCTTAAGACGGTCGCCGATCTCAAGGGCAAGACGGTGGCCCTCAACAAGGGCTCGAACGTCCATTACCTGCTGGTGAAGGCGCTGGAGACGGCGAACGTCTCCTATACGGACATCAAGACCGCCTTCCTCACCCCCGCCGATGCCCGCGCCGCCTTCGAGCGCGGCGCGGTGGACGCCTGGGCCATCTGGGACCCCTTCCAGGCCGCTGCGGAAACGACCATCGAGGCTCGCCAGCTCACCAACGGCACCGGCATCGTCTCCAATTACCAGTTCTATTTCTCCACCCAGAGCTTCGTGGAGAAGGCCCCCGATGTGGTCGATGCGGTGCTCGCGGGCGTCGCGGAAATCGGCGCCTGGGTGAAGGCCAATCCGAAGGCCGCGGCAGCGGAATTCTCGCCGCTCATCGGCATTCCTGCACCGATACTCGAGATTGCGCTCGCCCGCCAGCAGTATGACGTGAAGCCCATCACCCCCGCGGTGGTGGCTCAGCAGCAGCAGGTGGCGGACGCCTTCTTCAAGCTGGGCCTCATCCCCAAGGAGATCCGCATCTCCGACGCGGTGCGGGCCCTCAAATCATGAGCGACGCCGCCATCGAGAGCGCGACGCTGGCCTCGGCCCCCGCCGTCTCCCGGCAGCGGGGCAGCGTGCTGAAGGCCCTCGCCGGCGGCCTGCTGCCCTGGGCGCTGCCGCTCGCGGTGCTGGTTCTGTGGCAGGCGGCTGCGAGCTTCGGCTTCCTCTCCTCCCGCGTCCTGCCGGCGCCGACCGACGTAGCGCTCGCCTTCTGGCGCACGCTGAAGGATGGCTCCCTGCTCGCCAACATCGCCGTCAGCACGAAGCGGGCCCTCACCGGCCTTTTCATCGGCGGCGGGATCGGCTTTGCGCTCGGCGTGCTCAACGGCATCTGGCGGCCCGCCGAGACGGCCCTCGATTCCACCCTCCAGATGCTGCGCAACGTGCCGCATCTCGCCATCATCCCGCTGGTCATCCTGTGGTTCGGCATCGATGAGGAGGCGAAGGTCTTCCTCGTCGCCATCGGCGTTGCCTTTCCCATCTATCTCAACACCTTCCACGGCATCCGCACGGTGGATCGCGGCCTCGTGGAGATGGCGCGGGTCTATGGTCTTTCGCCAGCGGCCCTGTTCTGGCGCATCGTTCTGCCGGGCGCCCTGCCCTCCATTCTCGTGGGCCTGCGCTATGCGCTCGGCATCATGTGGCTGACGCTCATCGTTGCGGAGACCATCTCCTCCACCTCCGGCATCGGCTACATGACCATGAATGCCCGCGAGTTTCTCCAGACCGACGTGGTGGTGCTGGGCGTGCTTGCCTATGCCCTGCTGGGCAAACTGGCGGACAGCCTGACACGCGCCATCGAGCACCGGGCGCTGGCCTGGCATCCCGCTTATCAGGGCAAGGGGCTTGCCGCATGAGCACGCCCCTCGTGGCCTTCGGCGACGGCCTGCTCACTGCCCCGCGCGCGCCCACCGAGGCGGCGCCCGCGCGCTTCGGCGGCGCGCCCGTCTCCCTCTCCGGCGTCGTGAAGGCATTCGGCGAGCGACCGGTGCTGCGGCGGCTCGATCTCGACATTCCGGCCGGTCAGTTCCTCGCCGTGGTCGGCCGTTCCGGCGGCGGCAAGACCACGCTGATGCGCCTCATCGCGGGGCTTGATGCGGCGACCTCCGGCACGGTGCGCATCAATGGCACGGCCGTCTCCGGCCTCCAGCGCGACGTGCGCCTCCTGTTTCAGGATGCCCGGCTGGTGCCATGGCAGCGGGTGCTCGGAAATGTGGGCATCGCCCGCGGGCCGGACTGGCGCCATGTGGCCAGCCTCGCGCTCAAGGATGTGGGCCTCGGCGACCGGGGCCGGGAATGGCCCTTCGTGCTCTCCGGCGGCCAGAAGCAGCGCGTGGCCCTCGCCCGCGCGCTGGTGAGCAACCCGTCC
Organism: Azorhizobium caulinodans ORS 571; assembly: GCF_000010525.1. Lineage (GTDB taxonomy): Bacteria > Pseudomonadota > Alphaproteobacteria > Rhizobiales > Xanthobacteraceae > Azorhizobium > Azorhizobium caulinodans. Next base: position 3,617,757 of record NC_009937.1, read on the forward strand.
GTCCTGCTGCTGGATGAGCCCTTCGGCGCCCTCGATGCCCTGACGCGGGTGGAGATGCACCGCCTGCTGGAGCGCATCTGGCGCGAGCGCGGCTTCACCGTGGTGCTCATTACCCATGACGTCGCCGAGGCCGTCGCCTTGGCGGATCGGGTCGTCGTGCTGCGGGCGGGCGAGATCGCCCTCGACCAGACCATCGACCTGCCGCGCCCCCGCCGCGAGGCCGGCGATGCCGCCGCCTCCAGCCTTCAGGCGCGCATTCTCGCCGCTGTCTGACGGCCATCCGCCCCACCGCTTCGCGCTCCGGCGGCGAGGCGGCGACCCAACTCTGAGGAGACACCGATGACCGGCTTCCTGCCCACCCGCCGCGCCCTCATGGCCGCCGCCCTCGGCCTCATGGCCGCCAGCCTGCCCGCCCGCGCCGAGGCGCCCAAGGAGATCCGCATCGACTGGGCGACCTATAATCCGGTCTCCCTCGTGCTCAAGGACCAGAAACTGCTGGAGCAGGAATTCGCGAAAGACGGCATCACCATCCGCTGGGTGCAGTCCGCCGGCTCCAACAAGGCGCTGGAATTCCTCAATGCCGGCTCGCTGGACTTCGGCTCGACCGCTGGCGCGGCGGCGCTGATCGGCAAGATCAACGGCAACCCCATCAAGTCCGTCTATGTCTATTCCCGTCCGGAATGGACGGCGCTGGTGACCCGGCCGGACACCGGCATCAAGACCGTCGCCGACCTCAAGGGCAAGACGGTCGCGGTGACCCGCGGCACCGATCCGCACATCTTCCTCGTGCGGGCGCTCGCCGCCAACGGCCTCACGGAGAAGGACGTGAAGCTGGTGCTGCTCCAGCACGCGGACGGGCGCCTCGCCCTCCAGCGCAAGGATGTGGACGCCTGGGCGGGCCTCGATCCCATCATGGCCTCGGCCGAGGTGGAGGACGGCGCCGTGCTCTTCTTCCGCAAGCCCGAAGACAACACCTGGGGCGTGCTGAACGTGCGCGAAGATTTCGCCAAGGCGAACCCGGACATCGTGAAGCGCGTGCTCGCCACCTATGAGAAGGCGCGCCTCTGGTCGGTGCAGCATCCCAAGGATCTGTCCGCCGCGCTCGTCTCGGCCACCAAGCTGCCCGAGCCGGTCATCGCCCGGCAGCTTGAGCGCACGGATCTCTCCTTCGGCCCCATCGGCAAGGCGCAGAAGGACACCATCCTCGCCGCCGGCGAAGCGCTCCAGAAGGCGGGCGTCGTCGCCGCCGACGTCAACGTGCCGGCGCAGGCGGATGCGCTCATCGACGGCCAGTATCTCATCGTGGGGCAGTGACGCCGTGACCCTGTCGCAGGCCGAGACCTTCTCCGGAGCGGCCGGGCGCGCGGCCGCCACCCCGCGCCGGACAACCGGCTGGCGGCGCTGGCGGTTCGCGCTCGGCCTGCTGCTTCCGGTGGGCCTCGCTCTGGTCTGGGAATTCGCGGTGCGCAGCGGCCTGGCGCAGGGCCGCCTCCTGCCGCCGCCGAGCCGGATCGCCGAAGCACTCTATGGCCTCGCGCGCTCCGGCGAGCTGGCGCCGCACATCGCTGCCACGCTCCAGCGCATCGCCGCCGGCTTTGCGCTGGGCGTCGTGGCGGGCACGGCGCTGGGAGCCCTCTCCGGCGCCTCGGGTCTTGCCCGCACCATCGTCGACCCCACGCTTCAGGGCCTGCGGGCCATCCCCTCCATTGCGTGGGTGCCGCTATTCATCCTGTGGCTCGGCATCTTCGAGGCCTCCAAGGTCACGCTCATCGCGGTGGGCGTGTTCTTCCCGGTCTATCTCGGCACGCTCGGCGCGGTGATGGCCGTGGACCGCAAGATCATCGAGGTGGGGCAGGTCTTCCTCTTCTCCGGCCCCACCATGGTCCGCCGCATCCTGCTGCCGGCCATCCTGCCCCATTATGTCACCGCGCTGCGCGCCGGCCTCGGGCTCGGCTGGATGTTTGTGGTGGCCGCCGAATTCATGGGTGCCTCCGAGGGGCTGGGCTACCTGCTGCTGGATGGCCAGCAACTGGGCAAGCCGGACCAGATCGTCGCGGCCATTCTCGTGTTCGCCGTGCTCGGCAAGGCCACCGACACGCTCCTCCTCACCCTCACCCGCCCTCTGCTGAAGGGCTACGACCTCGACGCCTGAGGACCGCCTCAGGCGCCTCTCCTGCCTGCTCCAAGGATGTGACCCGTGAACCAGATCGCCTCGCCACCGCGCCCCACCTTCTCCGGCCCGCTGAGCCATCGCTCGCCGGAGCTGAAGGACCTCTTCGCCTTCATCGCCGCAGGCGCAGCGGAGCGCGACCGCGAGCGCATCCACCCCTATGAGGTGTTCGATCTCATCCGCAGCGCCCGCCTCGGCGCGCTGCGCCTGCGGCCAGAGGACGGCGGGCCCGGCGCCAGCCTGCGGGAGCTGTTCGAGGTGGTGATCGCGCTTGCCGCCGCCGACCCCAACATCGCCCATTCCCTGCGCAATCATTATGCCTTCGTGGAGCGCTATCCCCTCTCACGCCGCGCGTCCCACCGCAAGAAGTGGGCGGATGTGACCGCCAGCGGCGCCATCGTCGGCCTCGCCAGCACGGAGTTGACCAGCCCGCGCGTCGGTGCCAGCCCCTTCGAGACGAAGCTGGTGCCGGAGGGCAACGGCTTCCGCCTGACGGGCACGAAATATTACAGCACCGGCACGCTCTATGCGGACTATGTGCAGGTGCGCGCCGCCGGCCCGGATGACGCCGTGCTCACCGCCATCATCCCCACCACCCGCGAGGGCATCGAGCGGATCGACGACTGGGACGGTGCCGGCCAGCGCCTCACCGGCTCCGGCACCACGCACTTCCACAATGTGCGGGTGGAGGCGGATGAGATCGAGCCGGACAGCCTGACGACCGGCTATGGCGTGCCGCACAGCAACAGCCTGGCCCAGCTCCTCGTTACGGCCACCGTCGCCGGCATCCTGCGCAACATCCTCACGGACTCGGTGGCGCTCTTGAACAGCCGCAAGGACCGCCACTTCTATTTCGCCCAGACCGAGCGGGTGGCGGACGACCCGCTGCTCCAGCAGATCATCGGCCAGCTCTCGGCCAATGCCTATGCGGCCGAGGTACTGATCCTCGCCGCCGCCGACGCCCATGATCTGGTGTTCCAGGCCCGCGAGCGGGGCGAGCCGGACGCGGAACTGGCCCATCAGGCCTCGCTTGCCGCCTCCAAGGCGAAGCTGATCGTGGACGACCTCACCATTCGCGGCGGCAGCCAGCTGTTCGATGTGGCCGGCGCCTCCGCCACCCGGCGTGCGAAGAATCTCGACCGCCACTGGCGCAACGCCCGTACCCTCGCCTCCCACAACCCCGCCGCCCTCAAGGCGCGGGCAATCGGCGACTATGAGCTGCACGGCACGTGGCTGCCGGAGAAGGGCTTCTTCTGAGGCCTTCAAAAGCCTCTCATCAAGCAGAAGCCCCGGGACGGCGGACCGTCCCGGGGCTTTCATTCACGCTCACTGGATCGAAATCAGTTGCGCGCCACCGGCGGGATGTCGGGGCGCGGATCGCTGGTGAAGCCGTTGCGATTGGGCATGGCGACCTTGGGCAGGCTCTTGGCGTCGAGGCTCGCATCCTCCGGCACGAGGCCGTTGAGGAAGAGCACATAGGCCGAGACCGCATAGACCTCGTTCGGCGAGAGCGACTGCGGCGCGGTGAAGGGCATGGCGCGGTTCACATAATCAAACAGCGTCGCGGCATAGGGCCAGAAGCTGCCCACCGTCTTCACCGGCTTGGCGGTGGCCAGCGTGCCCTTGCCGCCGGCCAGCGCGTCCGCCTCCGCGCCCTGCCCTTTCTCGCCGTGGCAGGCGGAACAGGTCTGGGCGAAGATCTCCCGCCCCTGCGCGACGCTGCCCCGCCCAGGCGGCAGGCCGGTGCCATCGGCGCGCACGTCGATGTCCCACAAGGCGATCTCCGCCTGCGTCGCCGGATGGCCGATGCCGAGCGGCGCTGTGTATGCCACGCCGGTGGTGGCAAGCGTGAGCGCGGCGGCGAGAAGAAGGGGGCGTCTGGTCTCAGGCCGCATTGGTCACCTCGCCGGACGGCGCCACCTTCCAGGTCTGGATGCCGTTGAAATGGTATTGGGAATTGACGCCGCGCACGTCCACGAGCTGCTGGCGGCTCGGCTGCACATAGCCGGTCTCGTCGACCGCGCGGCTCTGGAGAAGGGCTGGCCCGCCATCCCAGGTCCAGGGCACGCGGAAGCGGGTGAGGCAGCGGGAGAGCACCGGCTCCTGCAATTCTGCCGGCCGCCATGTGGCGCCGCCGTCGGTGCTGACATCGACGCTGCGGATGCGCCCGCGCCCGGACCAGGCGAGGCCCCGGATTTCATAGAAACCCTTCTCCCGCAACTGGTGGCCGCCGGAAGGCGAGGTGATGACCGACTTCGTCTCCATGACGAAGGTGAACTGCCGCGCCGTGCCGTCGGGCATCAGGTCCGTGTATTTGGACGTTTCCTCACGGCTCTGGAACGGCTGGTCGCCCACCTTGAGGCGGCGCAGCCACTTGATGCTCATGTTGCCCTCGATGCCGGGCAGCACGAGGCGCAGCGGATAACCCTGCTCGGGGCGCAGATGCTCGCCATTCTGCGCATAGGCGACTAATGCCTCATCCAGCACCACATCGAGCGGGATGGAGCGCGTCATGGCGGCGCCGTCCGCGCCTTCCGCCAGCACCCAGCGGGCCTCCGGCTTCAGGCCCACTTCATCGAGCAGGGTGGAGAGCCGAACGCCGGTCCACTCGCTGCACGAGATGAGGCCGTGGGTCTCCTGCACGGTCCATTTGGCGCTGCCGCCGGTCCATTGCGGCGTATTGCCGGAGCACTCCAGAAACCAGAGGCGCGAGACGGACGGAAAGCGCGCGATATCGTTCATGGTCAGGATGAGCGGGCGCTCCACAAGGCCATGGATGACGAGGCGATGCTGCTCCGGGTCTATGGCCGGCACGCCAGCATGGTGGCGCTCATAATGCAGGCCGGCCGGGGTAATGATGCCGTGCAGATGCTGCAACGGTGTGCCGGTGGAGGCGGCGGTCGGGAATTTGGGCGGCGTGCGCGGCTTGCGGATCACGCTCTTCTCGAAGGCCGAGGGCACGCCATAGGCGGGTGAAGCGATGCCCTCACCCTGCTCCCGCGTCCAGACAGGCACCTGAAGCGGACCTGAGCCCTGCTGCGCGGCTGCAGGGCCGGCGGCACCCGCCACGAGGCCGGCAGCGGCACCGCTCAGAAACTGGCGGCGGCCGAGGCGGCCGCCGGAAGACGCAACAGACATGGAAACTCCGTTCAGGCACGCCAGCGCAGCAGGCGCGCCTCGATGAGGGTCGCAATGTGATTGAGGAGGAAACCGACCGCGCCGAGGATGACGACGCCCAGCATCACCAGCTCCATCTGGAAGCGCTCGCGCCCGGCGATGATGAGCCCGCCGATGCCGGGGCCGACGGTCATGAAATATTCCGCCGCCACGGTGGCGAGCCAGGCGTAGATGAGGCCGAGATGGATACCGGTGAGGATGGAGGGCAGCGCGGAGGGCAGATAGACGCGCCGGATGCGTTGCCGGCGGGAGAAGGTGAGCACGTCGCTGACTTCCACCAGCGCCTTGGGCGCGCTCGCCACGCCCTCGATGGTGTTGAGCGCCACCGGCACGAAGGCGGCAACCGCCACGAACACCACCTTCGCCGTCTCGGCAAAGCCGAACCACACCGAGATGATGGGGATCCAGGCCAGCACCGCGATCTGCTTGGCCGCATGGAAGCTCGGCCCGGCGATGCGCGCAGCGAGCGGCGAGAGGCCAAGCAGCAGGCCGAAGGCGATGCCTAGCACAGAGCCAATGGCAAAGCCGGTGAGATTGCGGGCAAGGCTCGCGCCCAGATGCAGGAAGAGATCGCCGCTCCAGATCTCCTCCCAGCCGGTGATGGCGATGGCCTCCAGTGGCGGCAGGAAACGCGGGTCCACCAGCCGTAGGTGGCTGGACGCCTCCCAGGTGATGAGCAGCAGCAGCGGCAGGACGAGCCCGCGGCGCAGGCGCGGCGAGAGCCAGGGAGCGGAGGCCACTGGGACGGTTTCAACGAGGGGCGCGGTCATGGCGGGCCTCAGGCGTCGATGCGCCAGCTTTGCAGCCGGGCTTCCACGAGGGCGAGGAGCTTGTCCATGGCAAAGCCCACGAGGCCGATGATGACCATGGCGACGATCATCGTATCCAGCCAGAACATCTGCCGGCCCCACACCAGTAGGTAGCCGAGCCCCTCGGCGGAGGCGAGCAGCTCCACCGCCACCAGCGCCGTCCAGGCCTTGGTGAGGCTGTAGCGGATGCCGGTGAAGATGGGCGGCACGGCGGCGGGTAGAATGAGGCGGCGCAGCTTCTGCCAGCGGGTGAAGGCGAAGACGTCCGCCACCTCCAGATAGGCTTTGGACACGCCGCGAATGCCGGCGGAGGTGTTGAGCACCATGGGCACCAGGGCCGCCTTGGCGATGATGACGATCTTCAGCGCCTCGCCAATACCGAGGAACAGCATCAGCAACGGAATCCAGCCCAGCGTCGGTACCTGCGCGATGGCGGTGAAGAGCGGGCGCACATAATCGTCCACCTTCTCCGACAGGCCCATGGCGATGCCGAGGAGCAGGCCAAGGCTGGCACCCAGCACGAAGCCGCCGGCGACGCGTGCGGCGCTGATGCTGGCATGCTGGAGCAGCTCTCCGCTCGCCAGCATGTCGCGGAAATTCTCCCAGACGTAGACCGGCGGCGGCAGAATCTGCTGCGGCACCAACTGGTAGGCGGAGCCGATCGCCCAGAGGATGAGGATCACGGCCGGCAGCGCCAGCGCGATGGCGAAATCGCGCAGGCCGGCGAGAACCGGGCGCAGCCGCCGCCACGATACCGGATGGGGAGCGGCCTGACGGGGGAGATCAAGAACGGCCATGGTGATCCTTTGGGGCGATCTTCTGGAGGCAGGCCGGGGGCGGCCCGGCATGCGGCAAGCGTCAGGAACCGAGCGGCTTGCCCTTGGAGTCGTAGCGGGTCCAGTAGCCCTCAAGACCGAGGGACTTGATCGCGGAATCCACGTATTTCGGCTCGAACCAGCCGCGCACGTCCACGTCCCGCCGCACGAGAGCGAACTCCTTCGCCTGCCGGGCCTGGAAGCGGTACTGTTCCACAAGGAAGGGATCGACGATGGGCGAATTGCGGTAGCGCACGTCCGTATCGGCGAAGTCGTAACGGAACACGGCTTCCGGCGTGCCGGAACGGGCCCAGATGGCCACCACCTGATCGAAATTGGCAGGCTCGGACGACCAGCGGGCGGCACGGACGAATTCGGTGATGATCTTCTGCACCGTCTCGGGATGCGCGCTCTCGAACGCCTCCGTCACCAGCACCATGGAATGGCGCTCGAAGGCGGGGTCATCGCCCTTGGTGGAGTAGATGATCTTCGCCCGGTTCGCGAGATGGAGCGAGATCAGCGGCCAGTTGCCGAAGGCCCCGTCGATGTCCTTGCTGGCGAGGGCCGAATTGGTGGTGGCATTGTCCATGTTGAGCACTTGCAGGTCGCGCTCGGACAGACCGTTGGCGGCCAGCACCTTCACCACCGCCAGATGGTTGTTGGTGCCGCGGAAGATGGCGACTTTTTTCCCCTTCAGCTCCTTGACGGTCGAGAGCGTCGAACCCTCGGGCACCGCCAGATAGGTGGGCGCATGGGCGCCCGAAGCCATGAGGATCTTGGTCTTGAGGCCATTGGCGCGGCCGATGACCGACGGCAGGTCGCCCTGGATGGCGAAATCGAGCTGGCCATTGGCGATGGCCTCGTTCACCGCCGGGCCGGCGCCCTTGAAGAAATACCATTCAAAGCGGACATCCGGATCATCCTTGAAGGCTTTCTCCAGATAGCCCTCCGCATGGGCGACGGCGACCGAGCTGCCGCCGGCGAACTGGCGATTGTCGACGCCCACGGAAGCAAAGCCGATGCGCACCACCAGCGGCTCCGCCTGCGCCACGGCACCCATCCCGAGCAGGGCGCAGCCGAGCGCCACCAGTGCGGTCCATCGGGGCAGGAACGGGATGCGGAAGCGGGTCGCCATAATGACCTCCGGCATTGGCATGAATGGATCAGGAGCCGAGCGGCTTGCCGTCCGCGCCATAGCGGACCCAGCGGTTCTGAAGGCCGAGCTCCTTCAGCGCGGCATGGAGATATTTCGGCGCGAACCAGCCATCGAGATCCACATCGCGGCGCACGAGGCCGAGCTGCTTCACCTGCGCAGCCTTGTAGCGATAGGTCTCGATCAGGAGGGCATCCAGCAGCGGCGAGAGGCGATAATCAAGCCGCTGGCCCTCATAATCGGCGCGGAAGACGCCGATGGGCGTGCCGCTCTTGGCCCAGAGCTCGAACAGCGTCTCGCGATTGGCTTCGTCCGAGGCCCAGGCGGCCGCCTTGACGCTCGCCGTCACCACGCGGCCCACGAGGTCGGGATGGGCGGTCTCGAAATCCTCACGCACCAGCAGATGGCTGCTGGTCACGGTGCTCGGGTCGCCTTTGGTGGTGTAGACTACCTTGGCCAGCTTCTGCTCCACCAGCGTGAGGAAGATCGCCTTGCCGAAGGCCGCACCCACATCGCCCGAGGCAATGGCCGCCAGCGCAGTCGCGTCATCCATGTTGAAGAACTGGATGTCGGCGCGGGCAATCCCGGCTTCGGTGAGCACCCGCTCCGTGGTGAGATGGGTGCTGGTGCCGCGAAACTGCGCCACCCTCTTGCCCTTCACATCCTCAAGCCGGGAGATGGACGAGGCGGCCGGGGCCACCAGATAGAGATTGTCGCGGGCATTCGTGGCCATGAGGATCTTGGTCTTCAGGCCGCCCGCCCGCGCGGTGAGCGAGGGCAGATCGCCGATGAAGGCGAAATCGAGCTGGCCGCTGGCCAGGGCCTCGTTCACGGCCGGCCCCGCGCCCTTGAAGAAGAACCACTCCACCGTCACGTCCGGCGTGTCGGCAAAGGCCTGCTCCAGATAGCGCCCGCCGCTGATGACGCCGGCCAGCCCTGGCACGAATTTGCTGCCGCCGGGCCCGATGCCGGCATAGCCGACGCGGATCACCAGCGGCGCAGCACCCGCCGGCACCGCCGCGAGGGCAGCGCCGATGAGGAGGAGCGCGGCAAAGGCCGCGCGGACGAAGCGGGCGAGCATGCCTGTCACTCCGCCGCCACCACCTGCGGCCGGGCGCGGGGCGCTTGATGCTGCGGGAACGGCAGGCCAAGGTTCTCGCGCAGGGTCGTGCCCTCATATTCGGTGCGGAAGAGGCCGCGACGCCGCAGTTCCGGCACCACGAACTCGATGAAGTCTTCCAAACCGCCGGGCAGGTGGGGCGCCATCACGTTGAAGCCGTCCGCGGCGCCCTTGGTGAAGCGCTCCTCCAGCTGGTCGGCGATCTGCTTGGGCGTGCCTACCACCTGCCAGTGGCCGCGGGCGCCGGCGATCTCCAGATAGAGCTGGCGGATCGTGAGATTGTCGCGGCGGGCGGCATCAATGAGCAGCTTCTGGCGGCTCTTGGGTCCGTTGGTCTCGGGCAGTTCCGGCAAGGGCCCATCCACCGGATAGCCGGAGAGGTCGAAGCCGCCCAGCACCTGCGAGAGGAGCTGGAGACCCACCACCGGCTCGATGCCGGACTGCAATTCCTCGAACTTCTCCCGCGCCTCCGCCTCGCTGGCGCCGACCACGGGGAAGACGCCGGGCATGATCTTCACATGGTCCGGATTGCGGCCGTAATTCTCCGCACGCCCCTTGATGTCGGCGTAGAAGGCCTGCGCTTCCGCCAGCGTGCGCTGGGCCGCGAAGATGGCTTCCGCCGTGGCGCCGGCGAGGTCGCGGCCGTCTTCCGAGGCGCCCGCCTGCACCACCACGGGGTGGCCCTGCGGGGAGCGGGCGACATTGAGCGGCCCCTTCACCCTGAAATGCTTGCCGCGATGATCCAGCAAATGGAATTTCTCGGCATCGAAATAGGTGCCGCCGAGCTTGTCCCGAAGGAAGGCGTCATCCTCCCACGTGTTCCACAAGCCCTTGACGACGGACACGAACTCGCGTGCCCGATCATAGCGGTCGGCATGGGCGACATGCTTGTCGAGGTTGAAGTTGTAGGCCTCCGCCTCGCTGGAGGAGGTGACGACGTTCCAGCCCGCCCGGCCACCGCTCAGAAGGTCCAGCGACGCGAACTTGCGGGCGATGTGATAGGGCTCGTTGAAGGTGGTGCTGGCCGTGCCGATGAGGCCGATGTTCTGCGTCACCACCGACAAAGCCGAGAGCAAGGTCAGCGGCTCGAAGGCCACGGCCCGAGAGGTGTGGCTGAGGGAGGCGAGGTCCTCATTCCGCACGCCCACGCTGTCGGCGAGGAAGAGGGCATCGAACTTCGCGGCCTCCGCGATGCGGGCGAGGCGCAGATAATGATCGATCCGCACATTCGCATTGGCCGGTGCGCGGGGATGGCGCCAGGCCGCGATGTGGTGGCCGTCGGTCATCAGGAAGGCGCCGAGCTTGATCTGGCGTTTCGCGGTCATGGGCAGGGTCTCCGGATCGAAAATCAGTGCGCGAGGCCGGGGCGTGCGCCCTCGTCCTTGATGGCGTCGAGGGCCTCCAGCACGTCGTTGCGCAGGCGGATCAGGCCCTCGTCCTTGCGGTCACGCGGGCGCGGGGCATCGATGGTGAAGATCTGCGCGATGCGCCCCGGGCGCGGGGCCATCACCACCACCCGGTCGCCCAGCAGCACCGCCTCATCCACGTCATGGGTGACGAGCACAGCTGTGATTTTCTCATGCGCCCAGATGCGCTGGAGCTCGGTCTGGAGATGGGCACGGGTCATGGCGTCCAGCGCGCCGAACGGCTCGTCCAGCAGCAGCACGCCGGGCCGGTTGACGAGGGCGCGGGCGATGGCCGCGCGCTGCGCCATGCCGCCCGAGAGCTGGCGCGGATAGGCCTTCTCGAAGCCGGTGAGCCCCACGAGCGCGAGATGCTCGGCGACGAGACGCTTCTTCTCGGCGCCATCCACCTTCGCATTCTCAAGGCCCAGCGCCACGTTCTCCGCAATGGTGAGCCACGGGAACAGGCGGGGCTCCTGAAAGACGAGACCGCGCTCCAGGCTCGGGCCGGTGATCAGCCGCCCGCCATGGCGGATCTCACCGCGATGGTTGCGCTCCAGGCCCGCGATCATCCGCAGGAGCGTCGACTTCCCGCAGCCGCTGGCGCCGACGATGGTGATGAACTCGCCGGCCGCAATGTCGAGATCAACGTGCTCGAGCGCGACCAGCGGCCGGCCGTCCACCTGAAACTTCTTGGAGACACTCTGGATATCGATCTGACCGCTGGTCATCGTTCGTCCTGTCATGGGCCTTTGGCGGCGGCGGCAACGGGCCTGCGGACCCGGCCGGAACGAGGGGATGAACCGGCCTCGCGATGCCTCATGACAGGTAGGCTATGACATTTAGCCACTATGTCAATTAAAACAGTATAAATTATTTTCTTCATTTTTTACAATGATATGTGCGCGATGACACCTCCTTTCGAGCGAGGCCGCATTGCCCGCGCGCACATTTGTCGACAGATTAAGTCAGCATTCAGATTCCTCTCACGCGAAAGGCAAGGGCATGTCGCTTCTCCACGGTCTGCGGAAATCGGTTCTGGCGCTGGCCGGCATTCTCGCACTCGTTGCGAGCGAGGGGGCCGTGGCCCAGACAGCTGACAAGCCGCTCAAGGTGGGCGTCTCGGCCGGCCCCTATGGCGACATCCTGCGCGAGGCGGCGAAGGTGGCCGCGAAGGACGGGCTGAAAGCGGAGATCATCGAGTTCACCGACTGGAACCAGCCCAATGCGGCGCTCCAGGCCGGCGACATCGACCTCAACAATTTCCAGCACCGCTTTTATCTGGCCAATCAGATCAAGGCGCGGGGCTATCAGCTGGTGGCGCTGGACGAATCCATCCTCGTGCCCGCCGGCCTCTATTCCAAGAGCTACACCAAGATCGCCGACATTCCCGATGGCGCGAAGATCGCCATTCCCAACGACCCGACGAACGCCGCGCGGGCCCTGCTGCTGTTCCAGAGGGCCGGATTGCTGAAGCTCAAGCCCACCACCGGGCTCAACGCCACCGTGCTCGACGTGGAAAGCAATCCGAAGAAGCTGCAGATCCTGGAGATCGACGCCGCCCAGCTGCCGCGCTCGCTGGATGATGTGGCGGTCGCGTTCGTGTCCAGCAATTACGCCTATCTGGCGGGCCTCAGCCTGCGCAAGGCACTGCTGGCGGAAACGGAAGTGGCGGAATCCAAGCCCTATTTCACCCTCATCTTCGCCGCCTGCGAGGACCGCAAGGACGACCCGCGCATCAAGGCCTTCATCGCCGCCTACCGCTCGCAGGCGGTGAAGGATTTCATCGTCGAGAAGTTCAACGGCACCATCCAGCCCGCCTGGTAGGCCCCGGCGGTGCGCACGGCCCGGAGGAAGCTCCCATGACCAATCTTTCCCTCGTCTCCGACCATCCTCCCGTCATCGACTGGGAGACCAGCGCGCTCCGGGTGGCCGAGACCCTGCGTGCGGACGCGGCCGCGCGCGACCGGGCCGGCCAAGTGCCCCGGCGGGAACTGGAACTGCTGCGCGCCGCCGGCCTCCTCGCCTTGCTCAATCCCGCGGAGCATGGCGGAGGCGGCGGCAGCTTCGGCGATGCCCTGCGCGTGGTGCGCCTCATCGCCCGCGCGGATGCCTCCATCGCGCAGCTGTTGAGCTATCACTATCTGCATCTCGTCAATGCCCTCTGGCGAGGCTCGCCGGCGCAGGCCGAGCGGCTGTCCCGCGCCTCCGTCGCCGGGCGCTGGTTCTGGGGCGGGGCCTCAAACCCGCGTGACCCGGAATCGCAGCTCACGGCGGACGGCAGCGACTTCCGCCTCAACGGGCGCAAGACCTTCGCCTCCAACGCCTCGCTTGCCGACCGCATCACGCTCCGGGCGGAGATTGACGGCGGCTTTCAGGTGCTCACCATCGCCGGCGACCGGGCTGGCGTCACCCATGGCAATGACTGGGACGCCTTCGGCCAGCGCCTCACCGAAAGCGGCACCATCCGCTTCGACAATGTGTGGGTGAGCCGGGACGAGGTGCTGGGCATCGGCGCGCCCCTCTCTCCCCGCGTCTCGCTGGTGGTGCCGCTGCATCAGTTGCTGATCGTGAATTTCTATGTGGGCACCGCCGAGGGCGCGCTCGGCGAGGCCAATGCCTATATCCGCTCAACGGCCCGGCCCTGGCAGGCCTCCGGCGTCTCCGAGGCGCGGCAGGACCCCTACATTCTGGAGCATTTCGGCGAGCTGGATGTCGCTATCCGCGCCGCCGTCGCGCTGGCGGATGTGGCCGGTGCGGAGCTGGAGGCAGCCATGGCGCGAGGGGATGACCTCACCCCCGCCGAGCGCCACAAGGCGGCCGCCGCCATCTATGCGGCCAAGGTGAATTCCAGCCGCACGGCGCTCGACGTGACGTCCCGCATCTTCGAGCTGATGGGTGCGCGGGCCACCGCCACCTCCTACGGCTTCGACCGTTTCTGGCGGAACATCCGCACCCACACGCTGCACGACCCGGTCTTCTACAAGGCGCGGGAAGTGGGCAATTACGCGCTCAATGGCACCATCACGGCGACGCCGCTCTACAGCTGAGGCTGGGCCGGAAACCACGGGCGCCCCGCACTGAAGCGGGGCGCCCGTCTTTCATTTCAGCGCAAAGCCGAGTTTCTCCAACGCCTGCTTGAGGAGATGACGCCCCTTGAGGGCTGCCACCGTATGCAGGCGGCCGATCAGTTGCTGGCTCCAGGGGGTGGCGTCGAGCTTCTGCTCGGCGCGGAAGGCCAGGCTATGGGCATCATGGCGCGCCACCGCCTCCGCCTGCCCGGCAAGATCGTAGGTCTCGTGATGCAGCACCGCCGCCTGCGGCAGGCGCGGTTTCACGTCCGCCGGGCGCGCGGGATCGGGATGGCCCACCACGAGGCCGAATACGGCGAAGGTCTTCCGCGGCAGGCCCAGCGTTTCCGCGACCTCGATGGGGTGGTTGCGCAAGGCGCCGATATAGCAGGTACCGAGCCCCAGGGATTCGGCCGCCACCAGCGCATTCTGGGCGGCGAGGGCCGCATCGAAGCCGGCGATGAGGAAGCTCTCCGTGAAATCGAGCCCTTCCAGCGTCAGGCCCGCGCGTTCCCCGATGCCGGCGGCGCGGGAGAGATCGGCGATCCACACGAGCAGCAGCGGCGCCTCCAGAATGTGCTTCTGGTCGCCGGCGAGGTGGGCGAGGCGCGCCTTGCGGGCAGGATCGCGCACCGCCACCACGCTCCAGGCCTGCACATTGGACGAGGTGGGCGCCGATTGGGCGGCGGCCACCAGCACCTGCAGCGTCTCCTCGCTCACCGCCTTCGGCAGGAAGGCCCGCACGGTGCGGTGGTCCACGAGGCTCTGGATGACAGCGTTCCAGGGGTGGTCGGCGCCGGCCAGCGGCTCGCGGTAACGCCGCTCCAGCGCGGCTTCAGCCGCGCTCACGACGGGCTTTTCGGCAATCAGAGTATCGCTCATCAAGGGTCTCCGGCAGGGGCCGCGCGAAGGGGTTCGATCCGACAGAAGGTGGGAGACGGGGCGGCGATTGCCAAGCTGTCGCCGGTTGCGCCGGCGGCGCCACGCAACGCTCCCGTCTTTGCCGAGGATATATACACTAAATTTATTGACTGAATATTTTTATCGCGCTTCACTGCCCTTCCCGAAGGTCGCCGCCGCCCGATCAGGCATGGCGCCGCGCCTGTCCCAGAGAGCCATCATGAGCCGTCCCGCTTCCCTTCTCGCCCGCCTTGCCGCCGCCGGTGGCCTGCTGCTTGCCGCGTTCGCGCCGGCGGCGGCCGAGCCCGTCACCATCCGCATCGGCTACGCCGCCATCGGCGTCGATAACCGGCCCTATGCGGAAGGCACCTCCGCCGCCACGGCGCGTGCGGGCAATTACGTCGAGGACGCCTTTGCCGGAAATCCCGACATCAAGGTGGAGTGGTATTTCTTCAAGGGCGCCGGCCCGGCCGTGAACGAGGCCATCGCCAATGGCCAGCTTGATTTCGCCTATCAGGGCGACCTGCCCTCCATCATCGGCCGGGCCAATGGCCTCAAGACCAAGCTGCTGCTGGCGAGCGGCGCCCACAAGCCCACCTATATCGCCGCCCCGCTCAATTCCGGCCTGACCGGCATCAAGGACCTCAAGGGACGCAAGGTGGCGGTGCAGCTCGGCACCAACAACCATCTCGCCTTCGCCAAGATCCTCAAGGCCTATGGCGTGTCCGAGCGTGACCTTCAGATCGTGAACATGGATTCGGCTTCCGCCAATGCGGCGCTGGCCAGCGGCGACATCGATGCGGCGGTGGGCGACACGACGCTCATCACGCTGGCGGAGAAGAAGATCGCCAAGATCGTCTACACCACCAAGGGTGATGATCCGCGCCTCGGCCGCTACGCCCATGTCCTGGTGACGGAGGCCTTCGAGAAGGCCCATCCCGACCTTACGCAGAAGGTCACGACTGCCTTCGTGAAGGCGGCCCACTGGTCCTCCGAGGAGCCGAACCGCGAGGCGCTCATCGCCCTGTGGGGCAAGTCCGGCACCTCCACCTCGGTGCTGACGGAGTTCTTCTCCGGCGAGACGCTGAAATACCGCAACACGCCACTGATCGATGACCTGTTCATCGACCAGTACACGCAGGCGGCCGCCCAATCGAAAGCCTTCGGCCTGCTGCGCCGGGACGTGGACCTCACCGGCTGGTTCGACACAAGCTATCTGAACACGGCCCTCAAGGAGCTGAAGCTCGAAGGCTACTGGACGCCCTACGGCGCCGACGGCAAGCCGCTTGGGAGCTGACATCCCTCCCACGCAGGCCGCGCTTCTCTCCCGCGGTCAGCCGGCGCCCTTCACCCTCAAGCGGTGGAGGGCGTCTCACGTTTTGGGGCATCATCGCCCATTGTCTGCCGCTCCCCACTCCTGCCCTGCTCCAAGGACTGCCCATCCCATGTCGCCCCGCCGTGAACTGCGCCTCAACACCTTCCAGATGGCCGCGCCCTCGCACAATTGGGCGGGGCTCTGGAGCCATCCGCGGGACAACCAGACGCAGTACAACACCCTCGCTTATTGGACCGAGATGGCGAAGACCGCCGAGCGCGGCCTGCTTGACGGCATTTTCATCGCGGACGTGTTCGGCCTCTATGACGTCTATGGCGGCTCCGGAGACGCCGCGATCGCCGCCGGCGCGCAGGCGCCCAATGCCGACCCGACTCTCGCCATCTCCGCCATGGCGCTGGTGACGCAGCACATCGGCTTCGGCGTCACCGCCAATCTCACCTATGAGCATCCCTTCCAGTTCGCCCGCCGCTTCACCACCCTCGACCACCTCACAGGCGGGAGGCTCGGCTGGAACATCGTCACCGGCTATCTCGACAGCGGCGCGCGCGGCATGGGCGAGAGCCTGAACCGCGACCATGACGAGCGCTACGAGGCGGCCGAGGATTTCATGGCCGCCATCTACAAGCTCTGGGAAGGCTCGTGGGAGGATGACGCCGCCCTTCGCGACAAGGCGCGGGGCCTCTTCACCGACCCGGCCAAGGTCCACCGCATTCTCCATGACGGGGCCTATTACAAGGTGGACGGCCGGGCGCTGGCCGAACCCTCTCCCCAGCGCACGCCCGTGCTCTATCAGGCGGGCACCTCCGCGCGGGGACGGGTGTTCTGCGGTCGCCATGCGGAGGCGACCTTCTTGAATGGCCAGACGCCGTCCATTGCCGGCCAGGCGGTGCGGGGCGTGCGCGAGGCTGCGGTGGCCGCCGGGCGCGGCCCGCGCGACGTGCTCACCTTCCTCGGTGGCACGGTCATCGTGGCTAAGACCTCCGCCGAGGCCCATGAGCTGAAGGAAGAGTACCGACGCCACATCAACGCCGCCGGGCAGTTGGCGCTGGTTTCCGGCTGGACCGGCGTTGACCTCTCCCAGCTTTCGCTGGACGATGCGCTGAGCTTTTCCAAGAGCAACGCCATCCAGTCCACGCTGGAAAACCTCACCCTCAAGGCCAAGGCGCCAACCCGCGTGCGCGACCTGCTGGACTTCACCCCCGCCGGCGCCCGCGCGCCCATCTTCGTCGGCTCTCCAGTGGAGGTCGCGGACCAGATGCTGGCCTGGGCGGATGAAGCGGACGTGGACGGCTTCAATCTCGTGCGCACCGTCATGCCGGAATCGCTGGAAGCCATCGTCGATCTGCTGATTCCGGAATTGCAGAACCGGGGGGCTTTCAAGACCGCCTATCGCGAGGGGACGCTGCGGGAAAAGCTCGGCGGCACGGCCCGCCTGCCCGACAGTCATCCGGGCGCCGCCTACCGGCACCGGAGCGCGCCCTGACGGGGCGGTCGGGACGGGGCTGGTCTGATTCGAGCGAACACGCGGGCGGACAATCCCGGTTCTACATCGTTTGAATGAAATCCATCGAGCGACCGCCGTCCTTTCCTCAAGGCGCGGAAGAGACAAGTCTTTTTCCTCGAGCGGGAAAGCGCGTGCGCGCCACCAGTTGACCAAGGGCCTCTCATCGCCCATATCCCCAGCGAGAGGGCGTGAAATGCTGACGAAAAAAGGCAAGTACGGTCTGAAGGCCGCCGTGCATCTGGCACGGCTTGGACCCGGCGAATCCAATCAGGTGGCCGAGATCGCCGAGGCCAACCAGATCCCGAAGAAGTTTCTGGACGTGATCCTGGGCGAGCTGCGCAACGCCGGCTTCCTCAGCTCCAAGAAGGGCAAGACGGGCGGCTACAAGCTCGCCAAGCTGCCCGAGGACATCATCGTCGGCGATCTCATCCGCGCGCTCGACGGCCCGCTCGCGCCCATTCCCTGCGCCAGCCGCAACGCCTTCGTACCCTGCGACGACTGCGACGTGGAGCATTGCGAGGTGCGTCGGCTGATGGTGAAGGTGCGCGATGCCATGGGCACCGTGCTCGACACCTACACCCTCGCCCAGATGCGCGACCTGCGGCAGGACCGGCTCAGCGCCTTCGTGGACTATATCTGAGCACGCTCGGGATCGGCGGGGCTTGGCCCTCAATACCACTTCACCGCACCGCCCATCTCAAACGAAAACGGCCCGCCCGATGTGAACCGGACGGACCGCAACACCGATGGAACAGGTCTCAGGCCGACGCCCGGGCCGTCTGCGCATAGAGGCTCTCCGGCCGGGGCAGGCCGAAGTGCTCGCGCAGCGTCTTTCCGGTGTATTCACTGCGGAACAGACCGCGCTTGCGCAGGATCGGCACCACTTCGGACGCGAACAGGTCGAAGCCGCCGCGATACCAGGGCGGCATCACGTTGAAGCCATCTGCGGCGCCACCCTCGAACCAGGTCTGGATCTCGTCCGCGATCTTCTCCGGCGTGCCCACTGACACATAATGCCCCCGCGCGCCGGCGAGGCGATGGATGAGCTGGCGCAGGGTGGGCTTCTCGCGCGTAACGATGTCGAGCACGAGCTGATACCGGCTCGCCACCGCCCGCGGTCCGGCATTCTGGAAGGCGTCCGGCGTGACGCGCGCATCGAGATCGTGGCCGGTGAAGTCGGTGCCGGTGATCTGGCGAAGCTGGGTGAGGGAATATTCCGGCTGGATGAGGTCGTTGAAGGCCTCGTAAAGCCGCTGCGCCTCCACCTCCGTGGAGCCGATATAGGGGCTGATGCCCGGCAGGATCTTCACATGCTCGGGCCGACGGCCGAGCGAAGCCGCCTGCCGCTTGATGTCGGCATAAAAGGCCTGCGCGCTCGGCAATGTCTGGTGCGCGGTGAAGATCGCCTCCGCATAGCGGGCGGCGAAGGAGCGGCCGTCATCGGAGGAGCCCGCCTGCACATAGACCGGGCGGCCCTGCGGCGTGCGCGGCGTGTTGAGCGCCCCCTTCACGCGGTAATGCCGACCCACATGCTCGATGGGATGGATCTTCGTGTCGTCGGCAAACAGGCCGGAGGCCGTATCGACCACCAGTGCCTCGTCCTCCCAGCTGTCCCAGAGCTTCGTCACCACATCGACGAATTCCGAGGCGCGGGCATAGCGCTCGGCATGGGAGGGCGTCTCCGAGAGGCCGAAATTGCCGCTCGCCTGCGGCACGGCGGTGGTGACGATGTTCCAGCCCGCGCGCCCGCCGCTCAGATGGTCCAGCGAAGCGAAGAGCCGGGCGAGGTTGTAGGGCTCGTAATAAGTGGTCGAGGCGGTGCCGATGAGGCCGATATGATGCGTGGCGGCGGCGATGGCCGAGAGCCAGGTCAGCGGCTCCAGCCGGAAGCGCGAGGCATAGCGGATGTTGTCCACCAGCGCCGGGCCATCGGCGAAGAAGACCGCATCGAGCTTGGCCGCCTCCGCCGAGCGGGCGAGGTCCTGATAGAAAGTGATATCGAGCAGGCGCTCGGCGCTCGCGCCGGGATAGCGCCAGCCTGCCTCGTGATGTCCACCCGGATAGATGAAGAGATTGAGCACCAGTTGGCGGCGCGCGGCGGCGGACTCTGAATTGGCAGCCATGGGACGGCTCCTGGGGGACAGGACACGACGGGCGGTCGAACGGCGGGTCGGGCAAAGGCAAACGACACGCATGCGGGAGACGGGGTCTGCTGCCGCGGGGTGGCATGCACCGACGCGGCAAGCTTCCGCCAACCTCCAGCCTGTCCACGATAGAAAGACGATAAATTTAGTCAATAGATTTAATCAAATATTGGATCAGCGCCTGCACTGGCTTCGGCGGCCTCTTTGCCCAGCGTCACGCGCGGACGCGGGCCGCAACACCGTGAGTTGAAATCAGGCCCCTGCGGTCTTATGCGTCATTGCCATGCAGACCCTCTCGACCGCCGAAAAAGCCTCGATTTCCGCGCCCTGCCTGCGGACCCGCACCGGCAGGGGCGCGCCGTTCCTGCCCATGAGCCGCGCCGAGATGGACCGGCTCGGCTGGGATGCGTGCGATATCGTGCTGGTGACGGGCGACGCTTATGTGGACCATCCGAGCTTCGGCATGGCCATCATCGGACGCCTGCTGGAGTCGCAGGGCTACCGCGTCGGTATCATCGCCCAGCCGGACTGGCATTCAGCCGAACCGTTCAAGGCGCTCGGCAAGCCGCGCCTCTTCTTCGGCGTGACCGGCGGCAATCTGGACTCGATGGTCAACCGCTACACGTCGGACCGCCGCCTGCGCAGTGACGACGCCTATACGCCCGGCGGCGAGGGCGGCAAGCGGCCGGACCGCTGCACCATCGTCTATACGCAGCGCTGCCGCGAAGCCTACAAGGACGTGCCGGTCATACTCGGCGGCATCGAGGCATCGCTCCGCCGCATCGCCCATTACGACTATTGGTCCGACAAGGTGCGCCGCTCCATCCTCGCGGACGCCAAGGCCGACCTGCTGATCTACGGCAATGCCGAGCGCGCCGTGATCGAGGTGGCGAACCGCATCGCCGCCGGCGAGGCGCCTCGCGACCTCACGTCCGTTCGCGGCGTGGCCTTGTTCCGCAAGGTGCCGGAGCACTTCACGGAACTGCACGCGGATGATCTCGATTCCGCCGACGAGGCCGCCACCCGCCACCCCGGCGATACGGTGATCCGCCTGCCCTCCTTCGAGCAGGTGGAGAATGACCGCGAGGCCTATGCCCGCGCCTCCCGCGTGCTGCACCGGGAAGCCAATCCCGGCAATGCCCGCCCGCTGGTGCAGCGGCACGGCGACCGCGACCTGTGGCTCAATCCGCCGCCCATTCCGCTCACCACGGAAGAGATGGATCAGGTCTATGACCTGCCCTATGCGCGGGCGCCGCATCCCGCCTATGGCGATGCGAAGATCCCCGCCTGGGACATGATCAAGTTCTCGGTGACGATCATGCGCGGCTGCTTCGGCGGCTGCACCTTCTGCTCCATCACGGAGCATGAGGGGCGCGTCATCCAGAACCGCTCGGAAGGCTCCATCCTGCGCGAGATCGAGAAGATCCGCGACCAGACGCCCGGCTTCACCGGCGTCATCTCCGACATCGGCGGGCCCACCGCCAACATGTACCGGATGGCCTGCAAGGACCCGAAGATCGAGGCCGCCT
Organism: Azorhizobium caulinodans ORS 571; assembly: GCF_000010525.1. GTDB lineage: Bacteria > Pseudomonadota > Alphaproteobacteria > Rhizobiales > Xanthobacteraceae > Azorhizobium > Azorhizobium caulinodans. The sequence goes on from NC_009937.1 coordinate 3,638,888, forward strand.
GCCGGCTGCCGTCCTGCGTCTTCCCGGACATCTGCCCGAACCTCAACACCTCCCATGACGACCTGATCCGCCTCTATCGCAAGGTGCGCGAGGTGGAGGGCGTGAAGAAGGTGATGGTGGCGTCTGGCGTGCGCTACGACCTCGCGGTCAAGAGCCCGGAATATGTGAAGGAACTCGTCACCCACCATGTGGGCGGCTACCTGAAGATCGCCCCCGAGCACACCGAGCGCGGCCCGCTCGACAAGATGATGAAGCCGGGCATCGGCACCTATGACCGCTTCAAGGAGATGTTCGAGGCGGCGGCCAAGGAGGTGGGGAAGAAATACTATCTGATCCCCTATTTCATCGCCGCGCATCCGGGCACGACCGACGAGGACATGATGCACCTCGCGCTCTGGCTCAAGAAGAACCGCTACCGCGCCGATCAGGTGCAGACCTTCCTGCCCTCGCCCATGGCGACCGCAACCGCCATGTACCACACCGGCGTCAACACGCTGCGGGGCGTACGGCGCGGGGCCACGGAGCAGGTCGAAACCATCAAGGGCGGGCGGCAGCGCCGGCTGCACAAGGCGTTCCTGCGCTACCACGACCCGGACAACTGGCCGCTCCTGCGCGAGGCGCTGAAAGAGATGGGCCGCGCCGACCTCATCGGCTCGCGCCCGGATCAGCTCGTGCCCGCCTATCAGCCGCCGGGCACCGGCAAGGCCGCCGGCACCAAGCGCCCCGTGCGCCCCGGCAGCGGCACGCAGCGCTTCACCACCAAGGGCGTGACCCTGCCCCGCCGCTAGGCCGGCGCCCGATCAGGCGGCCGGCGGCAGCGGCGCGCGCTGGAGGACGGCGGCGAAGAAGCCGTCCATATCGTGCCGCGCGGGCGTGAGCGAGAGATAGTCGGGATGGGCCGAGGGCGGCAGCTGCGGCGCCACCTCGGTGAGCGGCAGGACGCGGAAGTCGGGATGCGCTGCAAGGAAGCTCGCCACCTGCCCCTCATTCTCGTCCGGCAGCATGGAGCAGGTGGCATAGACGAGCCGCCCGCCGGGCTTCACCAGCCGCGCCGCGCTCGCCAGAATGCGGGCCTGCTGCGGCAGCAGCGTCTCCAGCCCCGCCCCCAGCGTGCGCCAGCGGGCATCGGGATTGCGCCGCCACGTGCCCGTGCCGCTGCACGGCGCATCCACCAGCACACGGTCGAACGTGCCCTTGTGGCGCTTCACCCAGCGGTCGGTCTCGCTCGCCAGCAGCCGCGTCTCGATATTGTGCAGGCCGGCCCGTCGGAAGCGTTCGGCGCCGCGCTTCAGGCGCCCTTCCATGACATCGCAGGCGATCACATGGCCCCTGTTGGCCATCTGGGCGGCAATCGCCAGCGTCTTGCCCCCGGCTCCGGCGCAGAAGTCCACCACCCGCTCACCGGGCCGGGCATCCATCAGCAAGGCGACGAGCTGCGAGCCCTCGTCCTGGATTTCCACCTCGCCGCTTTTCAGCATGGTGAGGCGCGACAGCGACGGCCGCTCACGCACGCGGATTCCAAAGGGCGCGCTCACCGACGGCTCGGCCGGCAGGCCCAGCTCGCGCAGGGCCTGCACCATGTCCTCGCGCTTGGCCTTGATGGGATTGACGCGCAGGTCGAGGGGTGCGGGCGTCAGCAGCGCCGCCATTTCCCGCTCGAACTCCGCGCCGAACCGGTTCCGGAAGGGCTCCAGCGCCCAGGCGGGGCATTCGAGGCGCACCTCCTCCGGCATGGAGGGACTATCCATGCGGCCGCCCTGCAGTTTCACCAGCAGCGCCCGTTCATTGTCTGTGAGCGGCGCGGGGGCGGACATCCCGCCCGAGAACAGGCGCGCGACCTCATCGCGCGTCTTCTTGCCGTCGAGCACGAGGAAGGCCAGCAGCCGGTTGCGCGGCGTGTCCTCCCGCCCATGCCGGGCGAGCCACCAGCCCAGCCGCGCATGGGCGCGCAGCAGGGCATAATAGGTTTCGGAAATCGGACCCCGGTCCTCGGCGCCCACGTCGCGCCGCGCGCGGAACCAGGCGGAGATGACGGCATCGGCGGGTCGGTCGACGCTGTCGACCTCTTGCATCAGATCGAGGATGGCTTGCAGGCGGGCGGCAGGGGTCACGGAGCGAACATCAGGCTGAGAAACATGCGGCACCTTAGCCGATGGCGCTCCCCTTGACGATCCGCTGCGGGCCGCTGTTCCGCCCTGTCCTCAGGAGCGGTCCGCCTCCGTGGCGTGGACGACCCCGGCGACCGAGCGTTTCAGGGTCTCGAGTTCGTCCAGCAGCCCCGCAACCTGCCGCTTGGACAAATCGCCGAACAGTTCATGAATCCAGGCCTCGTGGGCGCTCGCCATGATGCGGAACATGGTTGCACCGGCGCGGCTCAGCCGGACGGTCGCGGCGCGGCGGTCGTTGGGGTCCACCTTGCGCACCACCAGCCCCTCTTCCACGAGACGGTCGATGAGGCCGGTGATGTTGCCGTTGGAGACCATCATCCGCCGGGACAGGTCGCCCAGGCGAAGCCCGTCCGGCTCGCGGTTCAACTGCGCAAGGACGTCGAAGCGGGGCAATGTCACGTCGAACTCCGCTCGCAGCCGGCGGCGGATCTCGGCGCTGACGAGGTTCGACACCGAGAGCAGCCGCAGCCAGAGGCGCAGCTCCATCTTCGAGCCGGCCGGCTCGTCGCGCACCAGCGCCTCAAAGTCCTCGGGCATGGGCTCAGTCATGACGGCTCGATACCACTGCTGCTAACTTTTCATACCTGAAATTATGGGCAAACGCCCTGCAAACCCGTCCGCGGACGCCAGTGCGGAGCACCGCTGCGTGACTGTACTCGCGCAAACCCAAGATGCACCAGACGAGGACCGCAGCGCAACATGAAGCTTGATGCTCTGCAGCGCCCATTTTTGATGCTTTAGGCGGATATATTTTAGGCTTGAAGCATATCGAGCTCCATGCAAACGTGATGATCAACAGCGGCCCCGCGCAGACGATGCCGGCCCCTCTCCGGGCCGTCTTCCGCGCACATGGCAGCGGCGATGCCTCGCAAGGGAGCATGGGATGTTGGGTCGGTCGGTTCACGTCGATACGTTCACGCGGGATCGGCTCCCGCCAGCCGACACCTGGCCGGTCATGAATGCCGCGGACCTCGATTATCCCGAGCAGTTGAATGCGGCGGTCGAACTCACGGACCGCATGGTCGAGCGCGGCTTCGGGGACCATACGGCCCTCATCGGCAATGGCCGCCGGCGCACCTACAAGGAGCTCTCCGACTGGACCAACCGCATCGCGCGGACGCTGGTGGAGAATTACGGCCTTCAGCCGGGCAACCGTGTGCTGATCCGCTCTGCGAATACGCCCGCCATGGTCGCCTGCTGGCTGGCGGCCACCAAGGCGGGCGCCGTCGTCGTCAACACCATGCCCATGCTCCGCGCCGGCGAACTCGCGAAGACCGTCGACAAGGCCGAGATCTCCCTCGCGCTCTGCGACACGCGGCTTCTGGAAGAGCTTGTCACCTGCGCGAAGGAGAGCCGCTTTCTGAAGACCGTCGTGGGCTTCGACGGCACCGCGAACCACGATGCGGAACTCGACCGGGCCTCGCTGTGCAAGCCTGTGCATTTCGAGGCCGTGAAGACGGGCCGCGACGACGTCGCCCTGCTCGGCTTCACGTCCGGTACAACTGGCGTGCCGAAGGCGACGATGCACTTTCACCGCGATATCCTCGCCATCGCCGACACCTACGCCAGGAACGTGCTGCGGGTGACGCCGGACGACATCTTCGTCGGCACGCCGCCGCTCGCTTTCACCTTCGGCCTGGGTGGCCTCGCGGTGTTTCCGCTGCGCTTCGGCGCCACGGCAGCGCTGCTGGAGACGGCGACACCGCCGAACCTCATCAGCCTCATCGAAGAGCTGCGCGCCACCATCTGCTTCACCGCCCCAACCGCCTATCGCGCCATGCTGGCTGCCATGGCCGAGGGCGCCGATCTCTCCTCCCTGCGCATCGCGGTTTCCGCGGGCGAGACGTTGCCCGCCCCGGTCTATGAGGCCTGGACGCGCAAGACCGGCAAGCCGATCCTCGACGGCATCGGCTCCACGGAGATGCTGCACGTCTTCATCTCGAATACGCTGGAGGACCACGGCCCCGGACGCACGGGGCGCCCTGTGCCGGGGTTCGAGGCGAAGGTGGTGGACGAGGCGATGAACGAGGCGCCGCGCGGCACGGTGGGGCGCCTTGCGGTGCGCGGCCCCACCGGCTGCCGCTATCTGGACGATCCGCGTCAGGCCGAATACGTCAAGGATGGCTGGAACGTCACCGGCGATGCTTTCGTGCAGGACGAGGACGGCTACTTCCACTTCGCCGCCCGCAATGACGATATGATCGTCTCCGCCGGCTACAACATCGCCGGGCCGGAGGTCGAGGCGGCGCTGCTCTCGCACGATGCGGTTTCCGAATGCGCGGTCATTGGCGCGCCGGATGAGGAGCGCGGCCAGATCGTTCAGGCCTTCGTGGTACTGGCCCCTGGCCTCAAGGAGGACGAAAGCCTCGTGCGCGCCTTGCAGAACCATGTGAAGGCGACCATCGCGCCCTACAAATATCCGCGCGCCATCCGTTTCGTCGACGCGCTGCCGAAGACCGCAACCGGCAAGATCCAGCGCTTCGCGTTGCGGACCTATCAGTCGGCCTGAGGCGGCAAGGCCAAGCGGCCACATGCTCGGTCGGGGCTCCCGTCGAAAGCCGGGGCGCAGAGGGCAACCTTGGCGCATGCAAGCGCGATGTCATGCCTGACGGGCAAACGTTCGCCCCGGAACATCAGACCGATAAGCCTGCGATTATTTCAGGGCGCCCTGCCTATTTACGCAGCTATCGGGGCATGGCCTGTTCAGCGGGCCACTCGGCCGCAACCGTCCGATCCCTACGACTAATGCCGCGCCTCGGGGAACGAGGCGCGGCACGTCGCACAACTCCGTGAAATCTCAGGGCCGCCAGCCCTCACTCAGGAACGACGGCGGTGGCCTGAATCTCGACCTTGGCGCGATCTTCCATCAGCGCCACCACCTGTACGGCGGCCATGGCAGGGTAATGCCGCCCGAGCACCTCGCGGTAGACCGCACCAATCTCCTTGAGCCGGGCCAGATACTCCTGCTTGTCCACGAAGTACCAGGTCATCGAGACGATATGCTGCGGCTCCGCGCCACCCTCGGCGAGCACGGCCACGATATTGAGCAGTGTCTGGCGGACCTGATCCACGAGGTCGTCGCTTTCGAAGGCCTGGTGCGCGGACCAGCCGATCTGGCCGCCCACCCAGATCTGGCGGCCGCGGGCGAGAACGCCATTGGCGTAGCCGATCGGCTTCGCCCACCCCTCAGGCTGCAGGATCTCGTGCATCATTCGTCTCCAGATGCGCCGCGAGACCGGCGCGCACGTCATCAGGCCAACGGATCGCCCGATGGCTCTCAAGGGAAGTTGCAACCAGCACCTGCCGGGCGGTCCACACCGTCCGCTCCCCCACCGCAACGCGGTGCCGCAGGTCGGCCGAGCTGCCGCCGAGCCTGGCGATGGACACCCGGAAATCCAGCTCATCGCCGTGGAAGGCGGGCGCCACGAAATCCACGTCCAGCTTCACCGTGGGCACGCCGATGCGGCGTTCGCGGATCATTGCCGGCCACGGCGTGCCGGAGGCCGCGAACATCTCTTCCGTCACGCTTACGAGCAGACGCATGTAGCCGGGAAAGAAGGCGATGCCGGCCGGATCACAATCGCCGAAGCCCAGAAGGCGGGAGGTCTCGAAAGCCATGTCGCCGCCTCAGCCCGCCTTCAGGAGTTCGCGGGCGATGATGAGCTTCTGCACCTCCGTCGCGCCCTCATAGATCCGCAGCGCGCGGATCTCGCGATAGAGCGCCTCGACAGTTTCGCCGGACCGCACGCCCCGGCCGCCATGAAGCTGGACGGCGCGGTCGATCACCCGCTGGGCCATTTCGGTGGCGGTCATCTTGGCCATCGCGGCCTCGCGGGTGGTCGGCAGGCCCTGCACATCCCGGCGCCAGGCGGCGCGCCATGTCAGCAGCGCCGCCCCATCCAGCTCCGCCGCCATATCGCCGAGGGCGGCCTGCGTGAGTTGCAGGTCGGCGAGGGTGCCGCCCAGCATCCGCCTGCTTCGGACGTGGTGGAGCGCCTCGTCGAACGCCCGCCGCGCGAAGCCGAGCGCTGCTGCCGCAACGGAGGCGCGGAAGATATCCAGCGTCCGCATGGCAATCTTGAAGCCCTCTCCGGCCGCGCCGAGCCGGCGGGAGGCCGGAATGCGGCAGCCATCGAAGCGGATCGTCGCCAGCGGGTGCGGCGCGATCACGTCGATCCGTTCCACGATGGAGAAGCCGGGATCATCCGCGAAGACGACGAAAGCCGAGATGCCACGCGTGCCCGGTGCCTCCCCCGTGCGCACGAAAACCGTGTAGACGTCAGCAATGCCGCCGTTGGAAATCCAGGTCTTCTCGCCATCCAGCACATAATGGTCGCCATCGGCGCGGGCGGCGCAGCTCATGGCGGCCACATCGGAGCCGGCATCCGCCTCGGAGAGCGCGAAGGCGGCCAGCCATTCACCCCGGCGCACCTTCGGCAGCACCTCGCGCTTCAAGGCATCCGAGCCGGCGAGCGCGATGGCCCCCGTGCCCAGCCCCTGCATGGCGAAGGCGAAATCCGCCAACCCGTCGTGCCAAGCCAGCGTCTCGCGGGCGAGGCAGAGTTCCAGCGAGCGGATGGAGGTGCCGTCGGCCTCGGGCGTTGGTACCGCCGCTTCCAGCAGACCGGTGGCACCGAGGCGCGCCACCAGAGTGCGGCAGGTGCCGTCCACGTCCGCATGATCGAGCCCGTCCAGCCCGCCCCCGGCGACGAACCCATCGAGGCGCGCGGCATAGGCGCGATGCTCCGGGCCGAAGAAGGGCCAGTCCAGCGGTTCACGAGTCGGGCCTGCGGCTGCGGGGGTGCTCATCGGGCTCAGTTCCCCTCGAAAGCGGGTTTCGCCTTGGCGGCAAAAGCCTCGAAGGCGCGGCGGAAGTCCTGCGTCGCCATGCAGATGGCCTGCGCCTGCGCTTCCGCCTCGATCAGTTCTTCAAGGCCCATGGCCCATTCCTGATTTAGCATGGTCTTGGTCATGCCATGGGCGAACCATGGGCCGTCCGCCAGCGAGCGGGCGAGTTCCTGCGCCTTCGCCTCCATGTCCGCGGCCGGATGGAGGGCGTTGTAGAAGCCCCACGCCGCCCCCTCGGCGGCGGTCATGGCGCGGCCGGTGAACAGCAGCTCAGCCGCCCGCCCCTGCCCGATGACGCGCGGCAGGATCCCGCACGCCCCCATGTCAGCGCCGGCAAGGCCCACGCGGGCAAAGAGAAAGGCCGTCTTGGCCTCGGGCGTCGCCAGCCGCAGGTCGGAGGCCATGGCGAGGATCGCGCCGGCGCCGGCGCAGACGCCGTCGACGGCGGCAACGATGGGCTGCGGGCAGCGCCGCATGGCCTTCACGAGATCGCCGGTCATCCGCGTGAAGGCAAGGAGATCGGGCATGGCCATGCGGGTGAGCGGCTCGATGATCTCGAACACATCGCCGCCCGAGGAGAAATTGCCCCCGGCCCCGGCGAGCACGATGGCCCGCACATCCGAGGCATAGACGAGATCGCGGAACAGGTCGCGCAACTCGGCATAGCTCTCGAAGGTCAGCGGGTTCTTGCGCTCCGGCCGGTTGAGGCGGACGGTCGCGACACGGCCATCGGCGCTCGTCTCGAAGCTGAAATGGGTGGCGCGGTGGTCCTTGAACGGACGCTTCATGGCCGCCATCGTGGATCGGGTCTCGCTCATCCCACCATCACCTCGCCACCGGCGACCGCGATCGCCTGTCCGTTGATCGACGCGGCTCCGGGCGACACCACCCAGGCCACCGTTTCCGCCATCTCGTCCGGGTCCACCAGCCGACGCTGCGGGTTGCCGGCGGTCATCTCCGCCAGCACTTCGGCCTCCGTCCGCCCGGTCTTCGCGATGATGGCCGCGATGGCCTCGCGCACGAGCGGCGTATCGGTGTAGCCGGGGCAGATGGCGTTGACCGTGATGCCGGTCCGCGCCAGCTCAAGGGCGAGCGATCGCGTGAGGCCGATCACCCCATGCTTGGCGGCGCAATAGGCCGAGACATAGCGATAGCCCACGAGGCCGGCCGTGGAGGCGATATTGACGATGCGCCCCCCGGCCCCGCCCGCCTCCAGATCCGGCAGCACCGCCTGCGTCACCAGAAAGACGGAGGTGAGATCGACCGCGATCACGCTCTGCCATTGCGCCAGCGACGTCCGGCCGAAAGGTGCGGTCTCCGCCGCACCGGCATTGTTGACGAGGATGGAGACAGGCCCGAATGCCGCCCGCGCCCCGGCGAGGCCATCCGCGATGGCCTGCGGATCAGTGACGTCGAAGCCGGCAACCACATGCGCGGCCCCATCCGGCAGATCGGCCGCGACCGCCCGAAGCGGCGCCTCCCGCCGCCCGGCGAGCGTCACCCGCGCGCCAGCGCGGCCGAGACGGCGCGCAACGGAAGCGCCGATGCCCGAGCCCGCGCCGGTGACGAGGACGTGGCGGCCCGCGATGGCGTCGAGATCGCCCATTGCGTCCCTCACTGCGCCGATGCGCGTTCGAGATTGGCCTCATACTGGCCCTTGGCGGAGGCATACTGCTTGGGCCAGGGCACCGTCTTCAGGCCGATCTTCGCCGCCTCGTGCAGCGACCAAGCGGGGTCGGCCAGATGCGGCCGGGCAATGGCGCAGAGGTCCGCACGCCCCGCCGCGATGATGGAATTGGCGTGATCGGCTTCCGAGATGGCGCCGACGGCAATGGTGGGAATGCCCACCTCGTTTCGGATCTTGTCGGAGAATGGGGTCTGGAACAGCCGGCCATAGACCGGCCGCTCCTCCTTCCATACCTGCCCGGACGAACAGTCGATGAGATCGGCACCCGCCTCCTTGAACATGGTGGCGAAGATGGCGGCATCCTCCGGCGTGTTGCCGCCCTCGGTCCAGTCATGACAGGACAGGCGCACGGAGATCGGCCGCTCCGCCGGCCACACAGCGCGGATGGCCCGGAACACTTCGAGCGGGAAGCGGGCGCGGGCTGCGTGCGAGCCGCCATAGTCGTCCGTGCGCCGGTTGGTGAGCGGCGAGAGGAAGCTCGACAGCAGATAGCCGTGCGCGGCATGGAGCTCCAGCCAGTCCACGCCCGCCGCCGCCGCGCGCCGGGTGGCGGCCACGAAATCGGCGACGACGCGATCCATGTCGGCGCGGTCCATCGCCTTCGGCACCTGGCTGTGCTTGAGGTACGGCAGGGCCGAGGCGGAAATCAGCGGCCAGCCGTCCTCTTCCAGCGGCTGGTCGATGCCCTCCCACGCGCGCTTGGTGGCGCCTTTGCGCCCGGCGTGGCCGAGCTGGCAGGCCACCTTGGCGCCCGTGTTGGCATGGACGAAATCGACGAACCGCTTCCAGCCCTCGATCTGCCCGTCGTCCCACAGGCCGAGACAGCCGGGGGTGATCCGTGCATCCGGCGACACGCAGGTCATTTCGGCGAAGACGAGCCCCGCGCCGCCCATGGCACGGGCGCCGAGATGGACGAGATGGAAGTCGCCGAGCACGCCGTCCGTCGCCGAGTACATGGCCATGGGAGAAACGACGATGCGGTTGGGCAGCGTCACGTCCCGCAGGCGGTAGGGCGTGAACATGGGCGGCGTCACGCGGCCGTTGGTCTCCACGGGCAGGCCGGCGCGGCGCGCGAACCAGCGCTCATAACCCTCCAGCCACGCGCGGTCGCGCAGGCGCAAGTTCTCGTGGCTGATGCGCTGGGAGCGCGTCAGCATGGAATACATGAACTGCTCCGGCTCCAGGCTGTCGGCATAGCGGCGGCCGACCACCTCGAACCATTCCATGGCGTTGCGGGCCGCATTCTGGATGCGGGCCACATCGACGCGGCGGATCTCCTCATAGACCGAGAGCACGGACGGGATCGTCTCCACGCCGTGGCCGATCTCGTTGAACTGCCTGGCAAGCTCGATGGCGTCATCAATGGCGAGCTTGGTGCCGGAGCCGATGGCGAAGTGGGCGGTATGCGCGGCATCCCCCATGAGCACCACATGGGAGCGGCCGTTGAAGTGGCTCCACTTGCCGCAGATCAGCCGGTTGAAGTTCAGCCAGGCCGAGCCGCGCAGGTGGCGCGCATTGGTCATCAGCGGGGCGCCGTCGAGCACCTCGGAAAACAGCTTCTCGCAGAAGGCGATGGAGCCGTCCTGATCCAGCTCCCCGAGCCCATGGGCCTGATAGGCCTCTTCCGTCGTCTCGATGATGAAGGTCGAGGTGTGCGCATCGAACTTGTAGATGTGAGCCTGGAACCAGCCGTGCTCGGTCTTGCGAAAGTCGAAGGTGAAGGCGTCATAGAGCTTTTTCGTGCCGAGCCAGATGTAGCGGTTCGGGCGCACGACGAGATCTGGCTGGAAGGCCTCCGCATAACGGTTGCGGATCCTGGAATTGATGCCGTCCGAGGCGATGATGAGGTCGGCATCGGGAAAATCGAGGTCGCTCTCGACGTCGCGCTCGAACACCAGTTCGACGCCGAGCGCCTCGCACCGGCGCTGGAGGATGTTGAGCAGCGCCTTGCGGCCGATACCGACGAAGCCATGGCCGGAGGTGCGCTGGCGGGTGCCCTTGAACCAGACCTCAATGTCGTCCCAGTGGTTGAACGCATCCTCGATCTCGGTCGCGGTCTCCGGGTCCCAGACCCGCATGGCCGCCATGGTCGCGTCGGAGAAGACGACGCCCCAACCGAACGTGTCATAGGGCTTGTTGCGCTCCACCACCGTGATCTGGTGCGCGGGGTGCAGCTTCTTCATGAGGAGGCCGAAATAGAGGCCCGCAGGGCCGCCACCAATGCAGACGATGCGCATGGAGTTCTTCCCCCTCGACGGGCACGCGACGTGCCGCGCGAATTGCTTTAAAGTTAAAGTAATGGAGCTTTCGCGCGCCTGTCAACCGGATCAGGCTCGCCCGTCGCCCGCCGCGCAGCCCCGCCCGGAGGCAGCGCGAAGTTCAGTCATCACATGACGTATTTCCATGCATTCCCGCCAGAAAACCCCACGCCCCGACGCTCAGCTATTGGGCAGGACGAGCCCATTCGATTTGCTTGACACTTAAATTTTATATGTCTGAATTGCCGGAAAGCAGATGGATCTGCGGTGTCGCGGATTTCAGGAGGCAGGTGGCCACGAAGGCCCCGGATCTCCGGCCGGTCCGTTCGCAGACGCGTCAGTGACCAGGAGGGAAATTGTCATGCCGTTGATCCGGAAATCGCTCCGCCCCGCGAGGCTCATGGCCCTCGCCGCCGCGACCATGCTGGCCCCGACCCTTGCGGCAGCCGATCCCATCAAGATCGGCCTCGTCTCCACCCTGTCCGGCCCGTCCGCGGCGCTGGGTGTGCACATGCGCGACGGCTTCCAGCTTGCGGTGAAGGAACTGGGCGGCAAGCTCGGTGGCCAGCCGACTGAAGTGATCGTGGTGGATGACGAGCTGAAGCCTGATGTGGCCGTCACGAAGGTCAAGGCGCTCCTCGACCGGGACAAGGTGGACGTGATTGCCGGCGTCGTCTTCTCGAACGTGATGATGGCCGTGTCCAAGCCCGTGCTTGAGAACGAGACCTTCATCGTCTCCGGTAATGCGGGTCCCTCCCCGCTGGCCGGCAAGGGCTGCTCGCCCTATTTCTTCGCGGCCTCGTATCAGAACGACCAGAACCACGAGGTCATGGGCAAGTATGCTCAGGACAAGGGTTACAAACGCGTCGTGCTGATGACGCCCAACTACCAGGCCGGCAAGGATTCCATGGCCGGCTTCAAGCGCTATTTCAAGGGCGAGGTGGTGGAGGAGATCTTCGTGCCGCTGGGCCAGCTCGATTTCTCCGCCGAGCTCGCCAAGATTTCCGCGGCCAATCCCGACGCCCTCTTCACCTTCATGCCCGGCGGCATGGGCGTCAATCTCGTCAAGCAGTTCAAGCAGGCGGGGCTGGACGGCAAGGTGCCCTTCCTCTCCGCCTTCACCGTGGACGAGACCACCCTGCCGGCGACGCAGGACGCCGCTGCCGGGCTGCTCTCGGGCGCGGAATGGGCCCCGAACCTCGACACGCCCCAGAACAAGGCCTTCGTGGCGGCGTACGAGAAGGAATATGGCGTCGTGCCCTCGCTCTATGCGGCACAGGGCTATGACGCGGCCAAGCTGATCGACGGCGCACTCAAGGCGACCGGCGGCAAGGTCACGGACAAGACCGCCTTCCGCAAGGCGCTGGCCTCGGCCCCCTTCCAGTCCGTGCGCGGCAGCTTCGCTTTCAACACCAACGGCTTCCCCATCCAGGACTTCTATGTGGTCAAGGCGGTGAAGCGCGACGACGGCAAGTTTGCCACCGAGACGGTCGCCAAGGTATTCACAGCCGCGCGCGACAGCTACGCCGGCGAGTGCCCCCTGAAGTGATCCGCCCCGCCGGCCGGGGGGGATGGCAGGAGCGCCCTTCTCCGGCCGGCGCTGCCAGATCGCAAGTTCCGACGCCGAGAGGGGCCATGACCACGGCACTGTTCGTCTCCCAGTTGCTGAACGGGCTACAGTTCGGCGTGATCCTCTTCCTCGTCGCCGCCGGTCTGACGCTCGTGTTCGGGGTGATGGACTTCATCAACCTCGCCCACGGCGTCCAGTACATGATCGGCGCCTATCTGGTGGCCGTCGCCACCGCCTCCACGGGCAACTTCGCCATCGGCCTGATCACCGGCCTCTTCGGCGCTCTGGTGCTGGGCGTCGTGCTGGAGACGCTGGTGTTCCGGCATCTCACGCGGAAGGATCACCTGGATCAGGTGCTCGCCACCTTCGGCGTCATCCTGGTGGTCACGGAACTGGCGCGGATCGTGTTCGGCGCGGCGCCCATCGCCTTCCCCATTCCGGCCGCGCTCAGCGGCGCGGTGACGCTGATGCCGGGGCTCGTCTATCCGGTCTGGCGCCTTGTGATCCTCGCTGCCGGCGTGGGCGTCGCCGTGCTGCTCTGGTATCTCGTCACGCGCACTCGGCTCGGCATGCTGGTGCGGGCGGGATCGACCCATCCGCAGACCGTCGCCGCGCTGGGCGTGGATGTGGACCGCCTGTTCAGGGCCGTCTTCGCCTTCGGCGCCGTGCTCGCGGGTCTCGCCGGCGCCATGGCAGGCCCCCTCGTCTCGGTGGAACCGACCATGGGCGACCGCATCCTCATCGTCGCCTTCGTGGTCATCGTCATCGGCGGCATCGGCTCCATCAAGGGGGCCTTCGTCGCGGCGATCATCGTGGGGCTGGTGGATACGCTCGGGCGCGCCTTTGCGCCGGAGCTTCTGAAACTGCTCATCGGGCGCTCGGCCGCAGCGGCGGCCGGCCCGGCCCTCTCCTCCATGGCGATCTACCTGCTGATGGCCGCGGTCCTGAGCTTCCGTCCGACCGGCCTGTTCGGCGGGAGATCGTGATGACGGTCCCGTCTTTCGTGAAAAACCCGGCACTGGCGACCGTCGCGGCCTTCCTTCTGCTCCTCGCTCTCGCCCATGGGCTCGGCTTCTCCCATGGCGCAACGCTGGTCACCCGGACGCTGGCCTATGCCCTCGCGGCCGTCTCCCTGTCCTTTCTGATCGGCCAGTGCGGCCTCGTGAGCTTCGGCCATGCCGCTCCGTTCGGGATCGGCGCCTATGCCGTGCTCATCGCCGGTGAGGCGGGCGTCCGCGAGGTTCTCGTGGTGCTGCCGCTTGCCGCGGCGGCGGCGGCGCTGTTCTCGGCGGTCACCGGCGCCATCGCGCTGCGCACGCGCGGCGTCTATTTCATCATGATCACGCTCGCCTTCGCGCAGATGGCCTTCTATGTCGCGGCGAGCCTGTCCGCTTACGGCGGCGACGACGGCATGGCCATCGCCGGGCGCTCGACCTTCTTCGGCATCCGCTTTCTGAAGGCCGATACGTCGTTGGCGCTCCTCGCCATTGCGCTCGTCGGCCTCGCCCTCTTCCTGTTCCAGCGGCTTGCGGCCTCGCGCTTCGGCCTCATGCTCCGTGCCGCCCGGGCGAACGAGAGCAAGGTGGAGGCCCTTGGCCTTGCGCCCTACCGCCACCGGCTGATCGCCCTCGCGCTCGCCGGCGCGGTGGCGGGGCTGGCCGGCGCACTGATCGCCAACCAGGTGGAATATGTCTCCCCCGCCCTTATGGGCTGGCACGTCTCGGGCGAGCTGATCGTGATGGTGGTGCTGGGCGGCATCGGGCATCCGGTGGGCGCCGTCATCGGCGCGGTGGTGGTGACGCTGCTGGACGAAAGCCTCGGCCACCTCACGGAGCACTGGCGGCTGGGCCTCGGCCTCGTCATCATCCTCGTGGCGCTTCTGCGCGATGCCGATCTGAAGTCCCTGTTGCGCGGAGGGTCCCGATGAGCACGCCCATCCTCGCGCTCGAAGGCCTCATGAAATCCTACGGCGCCATGCAGGTGACGCGGGATGTCTCCCTCGACGTCCGCCCCGGCGAGGTGCACGCGCTGATCGGCCCGAACGGCGCCGGCAAGACCACGCTGATCGCGCAGATCGCAGGTTCCATCACACCGAATGCGGGACGCATCCGCTTCGACGGTGCCGATGTCACGGACATCGGCATCGCCGCCCGTGCCCGGCGCGGGCTGGGGCGGGTGTTCCAGATCTCCAATGTGGTCGGCTCGTTCACCGCTCTGGAAAACGTCGCGGTCGCGGCCATCGCGGCGGGCGACGGGCCCTTCCGCTTCTGGCGGCGGGCGCTGGCCGACCGGAAGCTGACAGCCCGTGCCGAATCCGCTTTGGAGCGGGTCGGGCTCGGCAACCGTCGCCTAACCCTTGCGCGCGACATGTCCCATGGCGAACGGCGGGCGCTTGAACTTGCCATGAGCCTCGTGCAGGAGCCCAAGCTCCTGCTGCTCGACGAGCCCATGGCCGGCACGGGCCGCGCGGAAGGCGAGCGGCTGACCGAACTGCTTCTGTCCCTGAAGGGACGCATTCCCATCCTGCTGGTGGAACACGACATGGCGACGGTGTTCCGTCTGGCGGACCGCATCTCCGTCCTGATCTACGGTGCCATCGCGGTCACGGGCGACCCGGCCACGGTGCGCACCGATCCGCTGGTGCGGCAGGCCTATCTCGGCGAGGAGGAGGCGGTCTGATGGCCCCGGCGCTGATCGCACTCGAAGGCATCGAAGCCGGATATGGCGGCGCGCAGGTCCTGTTCGGCATCGACCTGACCGTGAACGCCGGCGAGGTGGTGACGCTGCTCGGCCGCAACGGCATGGGCAAGACGACCACGATCCGCACCCTGTTCGGTCTGCTGCCGCCAACCCGTGGCAAGCGGGTGATCGACGGCCAGGAGATGACGCAGGCCCCGCCGCACAAAATTGCCGCCCGCGGCCTCGGCTATGTGCCGGAGGGACGACAGATCTTCCCGCGCCTGAGCGTCGAGGAGAATCTCGTCGCCACCGCGCGGCAGCGCAAAGGCGGCGCGGTCCGGGCCGGCTGGACGCTGGATCGCGTCTATGGGCTTTTCCCGCGGCTTAAGGAGCGGCGGGACAATCTCGGCACCCAGCTCTCCGGCGGCGAGCAGCAGATGCTGGCGATCGGCCGGGCCTTGATGACCAATCCGGACCTCCTGGTGCTCGACGAGGCAACGGAAGGCCTTGCCCCTGTGGTGCGGGGCGAGATCTGGAGCGCCATCGAGGTGCTGCGCGCGGATGGCCTCGCCATCCTCGTGGTCGACAAGAATATCGACGCCCTGATGCGGATCGCCGACCGGCACGTCGTCATCGAGGGTGGGCGCGTGGTCTGGGCCGGGACGAATGCCGAACTGGCGGCCAACCGGGCGAGCGTGACGCGGCATCTCGAAATCTAGAGCGGGGTCATCCCGGAAGGTGGTGCGGGCGCAACGCTTTCCCTGCGCGAGAGAGCGAACGGAAGCGATGGCGTGGGTCAGCGGGCTTGCCTGATCCAACCTCAGGCGACGCCCGTACTTCGGCACGATGACAGTCGCGCCCGCTCCCCTCCCTGATTCCGGCCCCGCACGTGCAGCCGCCTGGGCCCTCGCCGCCGCGGGCACCCTGCCGTTCTTCGCGGGTATCGCGGATGCGAGCGTCCTCGGCCGGACATCGCTCGGCGCGGTCCACATCTATGCCGCCATCATCGCCTCCTTCGTCTGCGGCATTCACTGGGGTGCGGCGCTCTTTTCACCGGGCGGCATGGCGCTGCGGCTCTTCGTGGCAAGCAATGTGGCCGCCCTTCTGGCGTGGGGGGCCGCTCTGCTTTCGCCGAGACCCGGCTTCCTGCTCCTTGCCGCGGTTTTCGCGGGCCTCCTGCTGGTCGATCGCCAGTTGCGGCAGTCCGGCATCTGGCCCGACTGGTTCTGGACGTTGCGGGTCACCATCAGCACGGTGGTGATCGGCGCGTGCCTCTGGATCGGCATGGCGGCCTGACCGCACCGAGGTCCGGCGTGACGGCACTTCCGCATCCCGCGAGCTGACATTCGCCGCAGGTGACGAGCGACGCCCCAGAAGCTGGATGGACCGGACCATGCCACGCATGCGCAAGAAGGCGGATCTGCCGACACGGACGTGTCAGACCTGTGGCCGGCCCTTCGCGTGGCGCCGCAAGTGGGCGCGGGATTGGGACAAGGTGCTCTATTGCTCGGACCGCTGCCGCGAGTCCGGAAGAGGCAAAGCCGGGAAGGATCGCCGCCCTAACTGAGGTGCGACGCGTGCTCACCGGCTGCGGCTTTCGCCTCTGGCTCCGGGGCGGGTGCTTGGGCATGATGCTCGCTCTCCGCCAGCCTTCAGAGAGCCAGCCATGACGAGAGCCCGAATATGCGCCGTGCCACGCCTGCCGGTGGAGGATGGACGATGAGCGCGCCGCTGCCGGGCGCGGGCGTCCACGGGCTCTTCCATGTGGCCATCAAGACCGCCGACCTTGAGGCCACGCGCATCTTCTGGCGCGACATCATTGGACTGAAGGAAATCCACCGCCCCGATTTCGGTTATCCCGGCGCCTGGTTGGGCTGCCCGCAGCCCGGCGGTCTCGGCATCATCCATATCTATGCGGGCGGCCCCGCCCTCGGCCCCTCGGGCATGGCACCATACGGGACCGGCGCCATCGACCACATCTCCCTCTCCTGCTCCGGCTACCGGGCCTATATCGCCCGCTTCAAGGCGGCCGGGCTCGACTGGCGGGAGTTCATCGTTCCCGGCACCAGCCTCTGGCAGCTGTTTGTCTATGACCCCTCGGGGATGCAACTGGAACTGACCTTTGAGGCCAGCATCGAAGGGGCGGAGCTGCCGGACGTCTCGGAAGCTCGGGTCTATCGCGCCGGCCGGAGCTTCTTTGACCCGGACACCTACCCGAAGCTCGCCCGACAGGCGGCCGCGAGGGCCTGAACCGCGTCCTGAAGCCGACGCATGCTGCCTGCTTTTTGCGCTTCCAGCCCCGCCCGGCCTGTCGCATCGTACCCGGGCGCCGCTTCGCATCGGAGCGGCCGGGGCATGACGGGATAGGCCAGAGCATGGGCCGCAGGATTGCGGGCGCCCGTCCTGCGGGCGAGGACAAGAGCGAGGGGCTGGTGCGCGCCGTGGATCGGGCGCTCGGCCTTCTTGAACGGGTCAGCGATGCCCCGCGCGGCATCGCGCTGGCGCAGCTCGCCGCCGAGGCGGATCTTGCCGCCTCCACCGCCCATCGGCTGCTGTCCACCCTCGAGGATCGCGGCTTCGTTCGCTTCGAGCGCGCCAGCGGCCGGTGGTTCATCGGCCGCACGGCACTCGCGGTCGGCGCCGGCTATGCCGGCTCGCGGGACATGGTGGCCTGCGCCCAGCCGATCCTGAAGCGCCTCGGACAGGCCTGCGGCGAGACGGTCAACCTCGGCATGCTGGACGAGGGCAAGGTCGTCTTCCTGCATCGCTTCGAGGCACGCACGCGGCGGGCCTTCGTGCCGTCCGGCACCTCCCTGCCCGCGCATTGCTCCAGCATCGGCAAGGCCCTGCTCTCCGTGCTGCCTTTCGCCGAGGTGCGGGAGGCCGTGTCCGCCGATCGTCTGGTGCCCGTCACGGCCAAGACGATGTGCTCGCGCGACGTCTTCATGAGCGCGCTGGAAGAAACGCGGCGGGCGGGCTTCGCCCTCGATGACGAGGAGAACACGCCCGGCCTGCGCTGTATCGCGGCCCCGGTGTTCGACGCCTATCACCGCCCCGTGGCGGCGGTTTCCCTCGCCGCGCCGGTGGAGCGCCTAGAACTTGGGCAGGTTGCCGAATGCGGACGCAAGGTCGCCGCCGCAGCCCGTGAACTCACGCAGGCCTGGTCCGGCGCGCGCCTCTGACGGCGCCTGAACCGCCTTTCCAAAAAGACACCAACCCCTTGTTCTGAATCGAATTTTCCGCTTTCCATCCCGCCAGATGGAATGGGCTCGCCGGCCGGCGCGAGTTGCGCCCCATCTTGCAAGGATGCCCGCAGTCACCACCCTCCTGCCGCCGGCGCGCTGCCGGGCAGGCCTGAGACTCGGGAGCACCCACATGTTCGATGCCCTCCGGCCGAACAAGGCCCGCCGCCTTGCCACCACCTTCTGCGCGGCGGCACTGGCGACGCTGGCATTCGGCGGCGCCGCGCTGGCCCAGAAGGCGGCCTTCCTGTTCCCCGGCTCCATCAACGACCAGAGCTGGAACGCGCAGGGCTTTCTCGGTGCGGAGAAGCTGAAGTCGCTCGGCTGGCAGATCTCCTATTCGGAGAATGTGGGCGCCGCCGACATGGTGGACGCGCTGCGCGACTATGCCCGGCAAGGCAACAACGTGGTGGTCGGCCACACGGGCCGCTTCGTCTCGGCCGCCGAGCGCGTGGGGCCGGATTTCCCCAAGACCCTGTTCCTCGTCGGCTCCGGCGCCAAGGGTGCGGCGCCGAACGTGACCTCCATCGACTATGACAACACCCAGTTCGGCTATCTCATGGGCGTGCTGGCGGCGCGCATGAGCAAGACAGGCAAGATCGGCTCGGTAAACAGCCTCGAAGGCATTCCGAACGTGATGGCGCAGGTCGGCGCCTTCCGTCTCGGCGCCAAGTCGGTGAAACCCGACATCGAGGTGAAGGTCATCTACATCAAGAGCATGGAGGATGGCGCCGAGGCCAAGGAGGCCGCCCTCTCCCTCATCGCCGGCGGCGCCGACTTCATCAGCGGCAAGCTGAACGCGGGCCAGTCCGGCATCATCCAGGCGGCCAAGGAGAAGAATGTCTTCGCCAACGGCCGCTCCTACGGCCACACCGCCATTGCGCCCGACAATGTGCTCACCAACATCGTCGAGAAGTGGGCCGACATGTACACGGCGGCCGCCGAATCCAGCAAGACGACGGACATGGGCGGCAAGTACATCCTCTATGGCTTCAACACGCCGGGCTCCACCGGTGCCGAGCTGAGCTATGGCGAGGGACAGCCCTACAACAAGGCGGTGCCCCAGGTCGTGGTGGACGAACTCGACGGGCTCAAGAAGAAGTTTGCCTCCGGTGAGCTGAAGATCACCGTCACCAAGGAAGATGCCCGCGGCGGCATCTGACCGGGAGCCCCGTCCCGGCACCTCCCCCCACCGCCGGGATGGGGCTCTTCCTTCTGGGACAAGACGGATCGAGGCGGCGTTCATGCTGGAGATGCGTGGCATCGAGAAACGCTACGGCGCGGTGCTGGCCAACCGGGGCATCGATCTTGCCGTGGGCGAGGGCCGCATTCTCGGCCTGCTGGGCGAGAACGGCTCGGGCAAGAGCACGCTCATGAAGGTGCTGTTCGGCATCGTCTCGGCGGATGCGGGCACCATCACCTTCAAGGGCCGAGAGCTGAAGCATCACGGCCCGCGCGAAGCCATCGCCGCCAGCCTCGGCATGATCCACCAGCACTTCACCCTGGTGGACGCCATGAGCGTGACCGAGAACATCATGCTCGCGTGGGACCGGGCCGGCTGGTGGCTGAAACCGAAGGACATCGCCGGCGAGATCCGCCGCGCCAGCGCCGCCTTCGGCCTCGACATCGATCCGGACGCCCGCGTCGGCGACATGCCCCATGGCCAGCGCCAGCGGGTGGAGATCATGAAGGCCATCCTCGGGGGCGCCGAACTGCTGATCCTTGACGAGCCCACCTCCAATCTCTCGCCGCCCGAGGTGGCGGGACTGATGGAGGTGATGCGCAAGCTGAAGGCCAAGGGCCACGCCATCATCTTCATCTCCCACAAGCTCGACGAGGTGCTGGAGATCTGCGACGAGGTCGTGGTCCTGCGCGACGGCGCCGTCACGGGCCGCAGCCCGACGATAGGCGCGACCAAGGCCTCGCTCGCGCACATGATGGTCGGCCGCGACGTCACGGCCCATGTGGAACGCGCCGACATTGCCCCCGGCCCCACGGTCCTGCGCGTCTCGGCCCTCTCGCGCCGGGATGAGGCGGGCATAGCGCGCCTTTCGGATGTCTCCTTCTCGCTCCGGTCCGGCGAAGTGCTGGCGGTGGCAGGGGTGGATGGCAACGGCCAGACGGACCTCGCCGAGGTGCTGGCGGGCCTGAAGGCCCCGACCGGCGGCGGCATCGACCTCGATGGCGAGGATATCACCTTTGCCCCGGTAAAGGCGCGGCTCGCGGCGGGGCTGGCCTATATCCCGGTGGACCGGGCCACCACCTCGCTCGTGCCCGCCATGACGGTCGCGGACAATCTCGCCTTGCGGGAATTCGATGCTCCGCCCTTCTCCCGCGCCGGCTTCCTCGACACGCGGGGCTTCCGCGCCCGCGCGCTGGAGCGGATGCGCGGCTTCGACATCCGCGCCGCCGGGCCGCAAAGCCCGGCCCGCACGCTCTCCGGCGGCAACCAGCAGAAGATCGTGCTGGCCCGTGAGATCGGCCGCGCGCCGAAGGTGCTGATCGCCTTCCAGCCCACCTGGGGGCTCGATCCCGGCGCCACCCGTTTCGTCATCGACCAGATCCTCGCCCTGCGCGCGGCGGGGGGCGCCATCCTCTATCTCTCCGCCGCGCTCGATGAGGTGCTGATGCTGGGGGACCGCATCGCGGTGATGCACGGCGGCCACCTCTCGGAGCCCAAGCCCCGCGCGGAGGTGGACGTGACGGAGATCGGCCTCCTCATGGCCGGCATCGATCCCGCCACCGGCAGCCGGGCCGCCTGACATGCTGGACCGCGCGCCAATGACGACCGAAGCCCCTATCCGCCCCGTGACTGCCTTCCGTCTGCGCGCGCTCCTTGCCGGTGACGGCGTGCGCACCGTCGCGCTGACGCTCGGTGCCATCGCGCTCGCTCTGCTCGTCACCGCCGGGCTGATCGCGCTCGCGGGCAAGAACCCCATCGTCGCCTATGGCGCGCTGTTGCGCGGCGCATTCGGCTCCGTGGACCGCTTCGCCTTCGCCCTCAACAAGAGCACGCCCTACATCCTCGCGGGCGTGGGGGTTGCCCTGTGCTTCCGCGCCAAGGTCATCAACATCGGCGGCGAAGGCCAGATTGCGGTGGGCGGCATCGGCGCGAGCCTCGTGCTCCTGCTCGCCCCCGCCGGCCTGCCGCCGGTCCTCCTGCTCCCCCTCGCCATGCTGGCGGGTGCCGCCTTCGGCGCGCTCTGGGCCATTCTGGCCGCATGGGTGTTCATCAAGCGCAACGTGCATGAGGTGCTGTGCACGCTGCTGCTCAATTTCGTCGGCGTGCTTCTGGTGAGCGAGGTGCTGCGCGCCCCGCTGGGCGAGGAGGGCGCGGGCTTTCCGCAGTCCCCGCTTTTCCCGCGTGCCGGCTGGCTGCCCAAGCTCATCCCCGGCACGGACCTGCACATGGGCATCCTGCTGGCGGTGGCGGCGGTCGTCCTTGGCCATGTGCTGCTCTGGCGCACCACCTTCGGCTTCCGGCTGCGCGTCATGGGCGCGAGCCGCCCGGCGGCGGCCTATGTGGGCCTGTCCACCGCCCGCAGCACCTTCGCGGTGATGGCCATCGCCGGCGCGCTGGCCGGCCTTGCGGGCGGCATCGAGGTCAGCGGCGTGCACAACCGCCTGATCGAAGGCTTCTCCCACGGCTTCGGCTTCAATGCGGTGGCGGTCGCCCTCATCGCCGGGCTCAATCCGCTGGCCATCCTGCCCGCCGGGCTGTTCCTCGGCTTCCTGGAAGCCGGTGCGCTGGCCATGCAGCGGGAGATCGGCGTGCCCTCCTCGCTCGTCTATGTGATCGAGGGGCTGATGATGGTCTTCGTGCTCTGCGCGGTGGGCCTCAATGCCCGCAACCGGAGGGTCTGAGCCCATGGATCTCGCGACCCTCACCGAGCTTCTTTCCGCCACGCTGCGCATCGCGACACCGCTCATGTTCGCGGCGCTGGGCGGACTTTTGTCCGAGCGTGCCGGCACCTTCGCCGTCGGTATCGAGGGCATGATGCTGGCGGGGGCTTTCGGCGGCGCGCTGGCGGCGCTCGCCACCGGCAGCACGGCGATGGGGCTGCTCGTCAGCCTTCTCGCCGGAACGGCGCTGGCGCTCGTTGTGGCGATCGCCACCACACGCTTCCGGGCCGACCAGATGGTCACGGGACTTGCGGTGAACATCCTGAGCCTCGGCCTCACCAGCTTCCTGCTGCGCGGGCTGTTCGGCGGGCGCACGCCGGTCATCCGCCTGCCCACCCTGCCCGCCTGGCCGGTGCCGCTGCTCTCCGAAATTCCGCTCCTTGGCCCCGTGCTGTTCCGGCAGCCGCTGCTGGTCTATGCCGGTTTCCTGATGGTGATCCCGGTGGCAGTCTTCCTCGGCAAGACCCGCACCGGCCTCATGCTGCGCGCGGTGGGCGAGAACCCGGAGGCCGCTTTCGCGGTCGGCACCAATCCCCAGACCGTCCGCATCCTCGCCATCCTTGCCGGCGGCGCCTTCGCCGGGCTCGGCGGTGCCGTGCTGTCGCTGCAGGAGGTGGGCACCTTCACGGACGGCATGACCAACGGGCGCGGCTTCATCGCCCTCGCGGCCATCATCGTCGGACGCTGGAATCCCTTCGGCGCCATGGCGGGCTGCCTGCTCTTCGGCGCAGTGGCGGCGCTGGAATCCCGCATCCAGGGCTGGGGCCTGCCGGTCTCGTCCTATGTGGTGCAGATGGTGCCCTATCTCGTGGCCCTCGCCCTGCTGGCCGGCATCGGCCGCTCCGCCCGCATGCCCGGTGCCATCGGCGTGCCCTTCGTGCGCCACTGACCCGTTTTCCGTTCAAAGCGAGCCCCCAATGAAAGTCGGAGTTCACAAGCTCGCCATGTCCGCTCCCGGCGACGTGAGCGAACTGGCCGCCCTCATCGAGACCGGCGCCGTCAACCCGCGCGAGATCGTCGCCCTCGTCGGCAAGACCGAAGGCAATGGCGGCGCCAATGACTTCACGCGCGGCCTCGCGACGCTCTCCTACCAGTTGCTGCTGGCCCGCCATCTCGGCCTCAGCCCGGAGGAGGTCGGACAGAGGATCGCCTTCGTCTGGTCCGGCGGCACCGAAGGCGTCCTCTCGCCCCACGCCACCCTCTTCACCCGTGCGCCCGATGATGGTCCCATGCCGGCCGAGCCGCGTCTCGCGCTCGGCATCGGCATCACCCGCGACATCGCCCCGGAGGAGGTCGGCACCACGGCCATGGTGGAGGCGGTGGCAGGCGCCGTCCACACGGCGCTCGCGGAGGCCGGCATCACCGAGCCGGCCGATGTGCATTATGTGCAGGTGAAAGGGCCGCTCCTGACGCCCGCCACCATCGCGGACGCCGACCGGCGGGGCGCCCGCCTCGTCACCCGCGATCCGAACGGGTCGAAACCCTATGCCCGCGGGGCCATGGCCCTGGGCGTCGCCCTTGGGCTGGGAGAGGTCGCGGCGGAGCGGATCACGCCCGACATGATCGCCTGCGACATGGAGGTGTTTTCCGCGGTCGCCTCCACCTCGGCCGGCGGCGAACTGACGAAATGCGAGGTGCTGCTGTTCGGCAACGCGCCGGGCGCCACCAGCGCCTTCCGCATCGGCCATGGCGTGCTCAAGGACGCCATCGACGTCGCGGGCGTGAAGGAGGCCCTGCGCTCTGCCGGGCTGTCCTTCCACGGCACGCCGAGCGAGGAGCAGGCACACGAAATCGTCGCCGTCTTCGCCAAGGCGGAAGCGCCGGTCAACGGGCGCCTGCGGGGCCGGCGCACCACCATGCTCTCGGACGCCGACATCCATTACGAGCGCCATGCGCGCGCCGCAGTCGGCGCGGTGATCGCGTCGGTGACGGGTGATCCCGCCATCTTCGTCTCGGGCGGCACCGAGCATCAGTGCGCGCCCGGCGCCGCACCCATCGCGGCGATCGTGCGCGCATGAGCACTCCCACCTTCTCGCCCGCCGCCGAACCTGCGCTGTGGGCGCGGTCTGCCAGTGAACTGAACGCGCTCTACGCCGCCGGTCAGGCAACCCCCGAGGACACCCTCACGTCCGTGCTGGAGCGGCTGGAGGCGGTGAACCCAGCGCTCAATGCCGTGATCGCCCTCGATCACGCGGGCGCCCTCGCAGCGGCCAGGGCGAGCACGGAGCGCTGGCGGGCCGGCACACCGCTCTCGCCGCTCGATGGCGTGCCGGTGAGCGTGAAGGACAACATCCTCCAGCAGGGCCTGCCCGCCACATGGGGCAGCCGGCTGTACCGGGATTTCGTGCCGGAGCGCGACGAGACGCCGGTGGCCCGCCTGAGGGCGGCGGGCGCCCTGCTGTTCGGCAAGACCAACGTGCCGGAATTCACCCTCCAGGGCTATACGGACAACCTGCTCTTCGGCGTGACCGGCAATCCCTTCGACCCCACCCTGACCCCCGGCGGCTCCAGCGGCGGTGCGGTGGCAGCGGTCGCAGCCGGCATCGGCCCCATCGCGCTCGGCACCGACGGCGGCGGCTCCATCCGCCGGCCGGCGGGCTATGCCGGACTGTTCGGCCTCAAGCCCTCGCGCGGTCTGGTGCCGCGCGCCCACGGCTTTCCCACCATTCTCCATGACTTCGAGGTCGCAGGCCCGCTCGCGCGCACGGTGGCAGACATCCAGCTCACCCTCACCGTCATTGCGGACGGCTTTGCACCCGCCGCTGTCACGGCTCCCCTGCGTATTCTCTTCGCGCCCACGTTCGGCACGGCACCGGTGGATCCGGAGATCGCGGCCAGCCTCGAAGAGGCCGCCCGGCAGTTCGAAGCCATGGGCCACAGTGTCGAACGGGCGGAGCCTTTCCTTCTCGCAGAGCCCATGCTCGACATCTGGCCGGTGGTCAGCCAGACCGCCGCCGCAGCGGTGATGGAAGAGCATCCGGGACAGGAGCACCTCATCGCGCCGGCACTGGCGGAGATGGCGCGGCAGGGCGCAGCGCGATCGGCCACGGAGTACCTCGGCGCCCTGAACCGGATCACCGCCATGGGCCGGGAGTTCGACGCGCTCTTCGCCCGCCATGACATCCTGCTGACGCCGGCGGCGGCGGCCCTGCCCTGGCCCGCCCACGAGCCCTATCCCACGCAGATCGCCGGCCGACCGGTGGGGCCGCGCGGGCATGCGGTCTTCACGCCCTTTGCCAATGTGCTGGGTCTGCCCGGCCTCAGCATTCCCGTCCGGCCCTCGGCCACCGGCCTGCCCATCGGCGCACAGATCGTCGGCCCGCACGGTTCGGATGCCCGGCTTCTGGCGCTGGCTGCCGCTTTCGGAGAGGTTCCCCGCTCGTCATCATAAGACCCGTCCGGAGGCGAAGGGGACGCAGCGCCTCGCCGTTTCGTCGGCTTGCCTTTTGCGCGCGCCTCGCGCACCAATGCCGGGAATCTGGAACATCCAAGACTGGCCCCGATGAGCGCTCCGGCCCCGGCCTTCCGCAATACGAGCCCGGATCAGCTCGACCTCATGGTCCGCGTGTCTTCGCCCATGGGCTGGCTGGTGCTGGCGGTGTTCATCTGCGTGGTGCTCGGCGGACTTGCCTGGTCGATCCTCGGCACGGCGCCGATCAAGGTGGCGGGCACAGGCGTGCTTCAGGGCACAGGCGGCGTCCTGCTCGTGTCGTCGCCGGGCAACGGGCCGGTCTCGGACCTCAAGGTGGCCGTGGGGGCGCAGGTGCATGCCGGCGAGATCGTCGCCGTGCTGTCCGATCCCGTGCTGGACGCCCGCGCCCAGACCATCACCGCGCGCCTTGCCCAGTTGCAGGAGGAACAGCGCAAGCTCGCAGCGTTTCAGGCGCGCGAGAAGGAGGTGCGCGCCCGCGCCGATGCCCAGCGCAAGGAAGCGCTTGAAAACACCATCCGCCAGGCCCGCGAGCGCGAGGCCGCCCTCACCCAGGTGCTCGCCAACCAGCGGGATCTGTTGAGTAGGGGCCTCGCCACCCGCGACCGCGTGCTGATCACCGAGAACGACCGCGAGCAGGCCCGCCGGGATGCGGCGGATGCGGCCAACGCCATCAATGCCCTCGGCGTCGAGGCGGACGAGCGCGGCATCCGTGCCGAGCGCGATATGCTCGATCTGTCCGCCCGCCTCAGCCAGAGCCGGCAGGAACTGGCGGAAGTCGAGGCCGAACGGGCGGCACGCACCCTGGTGCGCGCGCCGGGCGATGGCCGCATCATCGAACTGTCGGTGGCGCTGGGCGACCGGGTGAGCGCCGGCAGCAGCCTCATGCGCCTCGTCCCCGAAGTGCGGGGCGCAGCGGGCGAGGGCCTCGTGGGCATCCTTTATGTGCCCTCCAGCGAGGGCAAGAAGGTGCGGCCCGGCATGCCGGTGCAGGTGGTGCCCTCCACCGTGAACATGGAGCGCGACGGCTTCATCCGGGGCGAGGTCATCCGCGTGTCCGAGACGCCGGCGACCCGCGAGGCGGTGCAGCAGACCCTGAAGAACGAGGCCTTCGTCGCCCGCCTGCTCGCCAATGGCCCGCCCTTCGAAGTGCAGGTGGCCTTGAAGCGGGATCCCTCGAGCGTCAGCGGCTTTGCCTGGTCCTCCGAGCTTGGCGCCACGCGGCCGGTGGAAGCGGGCACGGTGGTCTCCGGCAGCGTGGTGGTGGAGCGCGTGCGCATCATCACCCTGGTCTTCCCGGCCTTCGAGCGCCTGTTCCACGCCCTCGGGGGCGGCCGGTGAGCGAGCCCCGGCGCGCCGGACGGCCCACGGCGAAGCTCAGGCGCGTGCCGTCCATCTTCCAGATGGAGGCGGTGGAATGCGGCGCGGCGTCGCTCGCCATGGTGCTGGCGCACTATGGCCGGTGGGTCCCCCTGCCGGAACTGCGGGAAGCCTGCGGCGTCTCGCGCGACGGCAGCCGGGCCTCCAATCTCGTGCGCGCCGCCCGCGCCTATGGCCTTGAGGCGCAGGGCTTCCGGGGCGAGCCGCAGCATCTCGCCGACATGCCGATGCCGTGCATCGTCTTCGTCAACATGAACCATTATGCCGTGCTGGAGGGCATGTCCGGCGGCCGCGTCTATCTCAACGACCCGGCGGCCGGGCGGCGCGTGCTGACGCTCGCCGAGTTCGACGCGCAATTCTCCGGCATCATTCTGACCTTCTCCCCCGGTCCGGATTTCCGCAAAGGCGGCGAGCCGCCGAGCACGCGGCGCGATCTTGCGGCGCTGGTGGACGGCGCGCGTGGCCCGTTCGCTCTGGCGCTGTTCGCCGGGCTCGGGCTCATCCTGCCCGGCCTCGTGGTCCCGGCCGCGACACAGGTCTTCGTCGATTATTACATCGTCGAGGGACAGGCGGACTGGATGCTGCCGCTGCTCGGCGTGCTGGTGGCCACCGCGGTGATCCAGTGGGGCCTGTCCGGCCTCCAGAACACGCTGCTGGTGCGGCTCCAGGCCCGCATCTCCATCCTCGCCGCCGGCCGGATGATCTGGCGCATGCTGCGTCTGCCGGTGCGCTTCTTCGGCCAGCGCCACGCCGGCACCATGGCGGGGCGGATCGATCTCGCCCGCCAGCTCGGCGCCCATGCGGCCGAACAGACGGTGAAGGCGGCACTGGCGGCGGTGACCTGCCTCTTCTTCGCGCTGGTGATGCTGATCTACAGCCCGCTCCTCGCCGCCGTGACGCTCGCCATGACGGCCGGGGTGATGGGCGTGTTCGTGCTGGTGCAGCGGCGGCTGGAGGAACTGGCCCGCAAGGTCAACATGACCGCCATCAAGGTGCATGGCCGCGCCATCCAGGGCATCTCCATGATCGAGACGCTGAAGGCCAGCGGCACGGATGACGCCTTCTTCGGACAATGGGCCGGCTATCTCGCTTTGCTGGTGCGCGAGCGTCAGGCCTCCGGCCGCATCGAGGCGCTGATCGGCGCCCTGCCGGACAGCGTCATGCTGCTGAACCGGGGCCTCGTGCTCGCACTCTCCGCCTGGCTGGTGATGGAAGGCCGCATGACGGTGGGCGCGCTGGCCGCCTTCCAGACCCTGATGAGCGCCTTCTCGACCCCCTTGTCCACCTTGATGCTCGAACTGCTCGCCCTTCGGCAGGTGCGCGGCACGCTCGACCAGTTGTCGGATGTCGCGACCGCTCCCCTCAGCTGGGAGTTCGAGGCGCAGCAGGGCGAGGCCGAAGTGCAGGCCGTCGCCAGCGCCACCGGGCGGGTGCGCAAGCTCAGCGGCCGCACGCAGATCGCGGGGCTGGAGTTCGGCTACAATCCCCAGGGCCAGCACGTGGTGCAGGGCTTCGATCTCGACCTGCCGCCGGGCGCGCGCGTGGCGCTGGTCGGCGCCTCGGGCAGCGGCAAGTCCACCATCGGCCGCCTCGTGGCCGGCCTGTTCGACCCTCTGGGCGGGGAGATCACCCTCGACGGACGCCCACTGCGGAGCCTGCAGCGGGATGTCCTGCGCAACTCCCTTGCCGTGGTGGACCAGGACATTCTCCTGTTCGAGGGCACGGTGCGGGACAACATCACCCTCTGGGACGACTCCATGCCGGAAAGCCGGATCGTGCGCGCCTGCAAGGACGCCATGATCCATGACGACATCGTCGCCCGAGTCGGCGGCTATGCCAGCCGGGTGGAGGAAGGCGGGCGCAACTGGAGCGGCGGCCAGCGCCAGCGGCTGGAGATCGCCCGCGCCCTCGTCGCCGAGCCCAGCCTTCTCATTCTCGACGAGGCGACGAGCGCGCTCGACCCGGCGGTGGAGAAGGCGCTGATGGACAACATCCGCCGCCGCGGCTGCACCTGCCTCATCATCGCCCACCGCCTCAGCACCATCCGCGACTGCGACGAGATCATCGTCATGCAGGAGGGGCGCGTCATGGAGCGGGGGCGGCACGAAGAACTGATGGCGAGCCCCGGACCCTATCGCCGGCTGGTGGAATCATGAGCGGCGCCCTGCACGGCCCGGGCGCAGCCGCCGAAACCGCCTTTCCGGTGGTCGGGAACGCGCCGCTGCTGCTCGATGACCCTTGCGCCTGCTACCGGGTCACGGCGGGAGAAGCGCAGATCTTCCTCGTGGAAGTGCTGGAGGACGGCCGCCCCGGCACGCGGCAGCATCTCTTCGACGCGGCGCGGGGCGACCTGCTGTTCGGGCTGGACACCGCCCTCAGCCTGCCGCCCGTGAAGTTCCTCGCCATCGGCTCGCCCGGCACGGAAGTGGTCGCCCTGTCGCGGGAGACGGTCGCCGCCGACACGCAGATGGCATCGGGCATCGACACCTGGATCATCCGGCTGTCGCGCGCCATTTCCCGGCAGATCGTGCCCCGCCCGCGCTTCGATCTACCGCTCGGCTCCGGCGAGACCACGACCCTTCCGCGCGGCGGCAAGATCACGTCCGCTCAGGGGGTCGCGTGGTGCCGAGCCTCCGGCGGGCTCTATGTGGACATGGAGCTCACGGAAGCGCACGCGCCCGTTCCGGTCACGCCGGACAGCTGGATTTCGCTCGATCCGGACGGAACGATCACGGCTCAGGAAACGGCGGACCTGATGGCGGCGGGCGCCCTGCTGCCCGCCCTCGACCGCTTCCACGCCCTCGCGGTGGACGTGCTGCCGATGGCGCTGCGCCTCGCCTCGGTGGACGAGTTGAACCGCCTGCGGGAGCGGGCGGCGCAGGACCGGCGATCAGCCGGCGGCGCGCTTGAAGTGCTCGGAAGCGTACTCGGGCAGGGGCGCCGGCGCAGCGAGCCGCCCCCATCGGACCAGCCGCTTGTGCTTGCGCTCGCGCACCTCGGCAGCGTGGCCGGCTTCGAGGTGCGCCTGCCGGCACGGCGCGACCATGAACCCCGCCCGTTCGAACTCGACGCGCTGGCGCGGGCGAGCCGGCTGCGGCTGCGCCATGTGCGGCTGGAGGCCGGCTGGTGGCGGCACGATTCCGGGGCCTTCCTGCTGATGCGGGCGGCCCCCCTGCCGCCGCTGGCCGTTGTGCCGGCCCGTGGCGGCTACGAAATCTTTGATCCGGAGGAAAGGACCGTCCGGCGGCTGCCGGCGGCGGAGGCCGCCGCTTTGTCTGGCGACGCCTACATGCTCTATCCGGCCCTGCCCGACCGCCCCGTCAGCCTGCGTCAGGTGGCGGCACGCATCGTCTCCGCACGGGTGCGCGATCTTGCGGCGCTTGCCGGGGCGACCCTGCTCGCCGGCGTGCTCGCCATGGCCGTGCCACTGGCCATCAGCTATCTCGTCTCCTCCGTCATCCCCGACAACAATGCCGGCAAGATCGCGCAGGTGGCGGCGGCCTTGAGCGTCCTCGCCGTCATGAACTTCGTGCTCCGGCTCGCCTCGCAACTGGTGGTGCTGCGCATCGAGGGGTTGGAAGGCAGCCGCCTCCAGGCCGGGGTGATGGACCGCATGCTGCGCCTGCCCACCGGCTTCTTCCGCAGCTTCACCGCCGGTGACATGGGTACGCGGGTGATGGCCGTGGCACGGCTGGAAAAAGCCCTCACCGCCTCCCTCGTCGGCTCGGTGATGACCGGCATGATGGCGATCATCTCCTATGGCGTCATGCTCGCCTATTCCTGGCGGCTGGCGCTCGTCGCCATCCTGCTCACGCTGCTGCTCGCCGCCGGCACGCTGGTTCTCGGCCTCATCCGCATCCGCTACGAGGCGCAGGCCATCCGGGAAGATGCACGCATGTCCGGCCTGACCCTCGAACTGGCCGCCGGCATCACCAAGCTGCGGCTGGCGGCGGCGGAGGACCGGGCCTTCTACCGCTGGGCCCGGCTTTATGCGGCGGCAAGCCGATCCCAGCTCGACGCGGACCGGGCCGCCAGCCTGCTCAACACGCTGAGCGAGGGCTATCCCGCCTTCGCCATGGCGGTGCTGTTCGCCGCCTGCATCTATGGCGGCCTCGTGGACAGCATCGGCCTCGGGCTGCTGGTGGGCTTTGCGATCGCCTTCTCGTCGGCGCTGGAAGGCCTGAGGGGGCTCGCCCAGGCGGCGGTGGAGGTGGTGGCGCTGGCGCCCATCGTCGCGCATGCCGCGCCCATCCTGCATGCCACGCCGGAAGTGGACGGGGAGAAGATGGATCCGGGCGAACTGTCCGGCGCCATCGAGATCTCCCGCCTCACCTTCCAGTATCAGCCTGACGCGCCGCGCATCTTCGACGACCTCTCCATCACCATCCGGCCGGGTGAGTTCGTGGCCTTCGTCGGGCCGTCGGGCACCGGCAAATCGACGCTGTTCCGGCTTCTGCTAGGGTTCGAGCAGCCCGCCTCCGGCGTCGTGCTCTATGACGGGGTGGACCTCGCCGGCCTCGACATTCAGGCCGTGCGCCGTCAGTGCGGCGTGGTGCTCCAGGGCGGCAAGCTCATGCCCGGCACCCTGATGGACAACATCCTCGGTTCGGCCAGCCATCTCGGCCCCGATGCCGCCTGGGAGGCAGCGCGGCACGTCGCGCTGGAGGAGGACATCCGGCGGATGCCCATGGGGTTGCACACCGTCATCACCGATGGCGGGACCGGGCTCTCCGGCGGCCAGATCCAGCGCGTGCTGCTGGCCCGCGCCATCGTCAGCAAGCCGCGCATCATGATGCTGGACGAGGCGACCAGCGCGCTCGACAACCGCACGCAGGCGGCGGTGACGGAGAGCTTCAACCGCATCGCCGGCACGCGCCTCGTGATCGCCCACCGGCTCAGCACCATCGCGCGCGCCGACCGCATCATCGTGCTCAACAACGGGCGGGTGGAAGAGGAAGGCAGCTATGACGCCCTGATGGCGCGCAACGGCTTCTTCACCGCCTTCGCCCAGCGCCAGCTTACGGACTGACGGCGCTCACACCGCCCAAGGCAGGAGAACATCGCGCGCGATGTGAGGGGCCAGACGGCGCACCATGAGGTGCCCGACGCCCGCCCAGCCCCGGAACAAGGCGGCATCGCCCGGCGCACGGGGCGCCGCGGCCGCCAGCAGCCGGGCCTCGCCCCGCGCCCAGTCGGGCAGGCGCTGGGCGAGGGCCTGATCCACATCCGCCATCAGATCGCTCCGCCCGAGCCGCGCGCTCAGCACGGAGAGGATTTCCAGCCGCCCCGCCTCGCCGCAGCACAGATCGTCCGCTGCCGGAACGGGCGTAGCACGGGTGAGCTCCAGCGCGGTTTCCAGTGTCGGGGCGAGCGGGGCTGCGGCCGGGCCGAGCGTCGCCATCACCATGGCGCGCGCGAGCGCGATGCCGGGCGCCCCATGGCACCAGGACGACATCCGGTGATGAAGACGAGAGGCCCGCCCCTCTCCCGTCCAGGTGCCGGCCTCGGCGTTGAACATCGTGTCCTCATAGGCCAGTGCCTCGAGGGCGGCATCACGGTATGCGGCGTCGCCCGTGACGCGATGGATGTGCGCGAGCGCTGCCGCCATGCCTGCCGTTCCATGGGACAGGCCGGGCAATCCGGGCTGCGGCCCGTCTGGCCAGTGCCGCGTGCCATTGGCCTCCAGCCCCGAACCTTCAAGGATGGCGTGACCGCAGGCGGTGAGGAATGGGCTCAGGTCCCCGGCGCTCTGGTGAAGAAGCCCCAGCCCGAGCGCGAGGCCCGCAGCGCCCTGCATGAGGTCCGGAACACCCGTGGAGGCGGCGAGCGCCTGCGGCGTCTCACGCGCCAACGCAACCGCATCGTCCATAAGGCCGGGATCGTCGAGCAGGTCTGCGCACCAGCACAGGGCCGCGATGAGGCCGCCGAGCCCCTGCGCATAGCCCGCGCCACACCCGGTGGCGATGGCGCCCGCAGCGCCGGCGCGGACCCGTGCACTGGTGGGGCGCAGCGCGCGGCGCGCGAGGTCCAGCAGTCGCGGATCGTCCAGCACGCGTCCGGCTTCGGCCAGGAACACCGCGATGCCGGACGAGCCGTAATAG
Organism: Azorhizobium caulinodans ORS 571; assembly: GCF_000010525.1. Classification (GTDB taxonomy): domain Bacteria; phylum Pseudomonadota; class Alphaproteobacteria; order Rhizobiales; family Xanthobacteraceae; genus Azorhizobium; species Azorhizobium caulinodans. The sequence continues at coordinate 3,672,154 of NC_009937.1, forward strand.
AGGCCAGGCCCCGCAGGCGCGATCAGGGCCGGGATCTGCTCCCAGAGGCGCGCCCAGACGACGGCGTCCGTCTCCTGCGGCACGGCCAGCGCGGCCACCTGATCGGCACAGTGCCGCAGGAGGGCCGCGACATCGGCAGGCCCCGTCACCACTCGTGCCGAAGGGGCGGGTGTGACCGCCGCCGCGATCAGCCGCGCCCGGTCCGCGACGGCAGCCTCGTCGAGCGCCCACAGACGCGCTTCCACCCGCGCGAACATCGGAGCCGCGAACACAGGCCCCAGCGGGCGACCCTCCACGGACCAGGCCTCGCGCCCATCCGGCCGGAAGAGAAAGGCCGGGATGTCGAGGCGGGACAGGGCTGCCGCCTCCGCTTCAAGCACATGCCCCCAATGCGATGCATCGGCCATGAGAGGCTCGCGGCCGGCGGCACGGGCGAGATGGGCGGTGAAGACAGCTTCAGACGTGGCGCCCTCGCCCAGCAGCGCCGGCGCGAGCACCAGCGCATAGATGTTCGTCGCCGCGCAGAGCAGGCGGCAGGGCACCTTTCGGAACGCATCGAGCGCCCCGCCCGGCGCCAGCAGCGCCTCCCTACGCCGAATGAGCCCGCGCAACGTGGCGGCGTAGCCGCGCGCGAGGTCGGCCGCATGGTCGCGGATGTCGAGCGCCCTGCCCTCAAGCGTCGGGCCATCGGCAAAGCTTGGGACCTGCCTGTTGCCGAGAAAGAGCCAGTCCGTGCCGGGGTGCCGGACCACCGTCTCGGGCCGCAGCGGGACCGGCCCCGCCCCAGCCGCCGCGATGGCGACCATGCGCGCGCCGCCATCGAAGCTCGTGAAGACAGGCAGGATGCCGTTGCTGAAGAGATGCGGGTCCTCCAGCGGATCGGGCTGGCCAAGATCGGCCGGCGCAGGCTGGAAGAGGCACTCCAGATCCACGATCACCGGAAAGGCGCCCGCCGGGACCAGATTGTCAGGATGGATGTCGCCGCCGCGCAGGAGATCGACGAGCGCCAGGAGCCCGCCGCAACGCTCCATATAGGATCGGGCGTCGTCTGCGTCCGCGAGCGGGGCCTGCTCGATCCATTCCATCCAGCCGTGATCGCCGGCATCCAGCACGCGCGGGATGCGCTGGGCGGGGACGGTCTCATCGCCGGCCAGTTCGGCCAGGAGACGGCTGAAGGCGCATTCCGCCGCCAGCGACCGGGGCTTGTAGGCGAGGCGCGTTCCGTCCGCGAAATCCACGCGCCACACGCTGCGGCCGCCCGCATGGGGGTCGGAAAGCCCGCCCTTGAGATCCGCAATGTCGGGAATGCGTTCGCGCCAAGCAGGAACAAGCCAGCGGAGCGCATCCGCATCCTGCGCCAGATGGGCGGCAAAGGCGGCGATGTTGTATTCCCAGTCCGCGCAGATCTTCGTGAGACGATCCCGCAGGACGGGCCAGCGATCGAGGCACGGCAAGCCGTCCGCACCCATCAGTTCGGCACGGAAGGCCGCATAGCGCTCGCGCGGCACGAAGTCGGGTGGATCATCGAACAGGCGGGCGACGGCGGGAGGCGGCGTGTCGCCCGTGAACGCTTCCGCCAGAACGGGCATGGCCACGGCATTCAGCCGTTCCAGCAGCGCCTCGATCGCTCCACGGCGGGCGCCCGCTGACAGCGGCGCTCCGGCTGCGGACAGGGCCGCCTCAAGGCGCGTGGCGCGCGCCACGGCGAGGGGCGCGAGGATGTCGGAGAAGGGCATGGGCAGGACGGTCCGCGTCGGCTCAGCGTGCCGGCTGCCGGAGACGGACCGATGGCCGTTCTGGCGGCCCGATCTGTGGCTCCCGCCGCTCGTGAGCGCGAGCGGCGGGGTCACCGCCTCACTTCGTGAAGATGCAGTAGCAGCCCTTGGTGAAGATGCAGTAGGGCGAGCCGCCGCCGGACACATGGTCGAGGGCCGCCTCGTCCAGGGGCTCCAGCTTGGCGGGCGCGCTGCCTTCACGGGCGGAAAAGACCGCCTCCACCTCTTCCGCGGAGAGGGTGATGCCACGCGTGGCGGCGAATTCGGAAAGCGCCTTGGCCGCAACCTTCACGTCGCCCGAACCGGCGATCCCCTTCAGGATCTCGGAGTCCGACGCGATGAGCGCCTTCAGCTTTTCGATTTCCTGGTCGCTCGCGGACATGGCTTCCCCCGATTGTTTCCACAGGACCGTACATGCGTCACATCACACGATCAATCGCGCCGCAACCGGCCGCTCCGAGGCCGAAGGTGCGGAAAAGCCCGCCACTCCGCCGTTTTGCGCGTGGCGGTGCCTTGACCTTTTTCGGGTGGATCGGACGAAGCGCCGGTCCGGCCCTCACCTCACGAGCGGACAGCCGCTCTGGGCTTCGGGAATATAGGCGTCCTTGCCCGGCACGGTCTCGACGAGCCTGAGATAGTCCCAGGCGCCCTTGGACTCCGCCGGCTTCTTGACCTCGAACAGATACATGTTGCCGAACACACGGCCGTTCCGGCCGATGGCGGCGTTCTTCATCATCATGTCGTTCACCGGGGTGGCGCGCATCTTCTCCGCCACCTTGTCCGCATCGTCCGTGCCGACATCCTTCACGGCCTGGAGATAATGCCGGACGGCGGAATACACGCCCGCCTGGTTCATGGAGGGCTTGCGCCCCGTCTTGGCTTCGAACTTGCGGGACCAGGCGCGGGTCTCGTCATTCATGTCCCAATAGAAGGAGTTGGACATGATCAGCCCCTGCGCGACGGGCAGCGTGAGGGCATGGATGTCGTTGATGTTCAGCAGCAGGCCGGCGAGCGTCTGCCCGCCTTGCGGAAGGCCGAATTCGTTCGCCTGCTTCACCGAATTGATCGTATCGCCACCGGCATTTGCCAGCGCTACCACCTTGGCCCCCGACCCCTGCGCCTGCACGAGGAAGGAGGAGAAATCGGAGGTCGCGAGGGGCACCCGGACGCCACCTTTCACCGTACCGCCCAGCGCCTTGACCGTCTTGCTCGCCTCATCCTCCAGCGAATGGCCGAAGGCGTAATCGGCGGTGACGAAGAACCAGCTCTTGTCGCCCTTGGCGACCAGCGCCCGTGCGGTGGTGGCGGAGACGGAGTGGGTATCCCAGGTCCACATGAAGCCGTAAGGGCTGCACGCCTTGCCGGTCAGATCGACGGCACCGGGCCCGGACATCAGGAAGATGCGCTTGCGCTCCCGTGTAATGTCCTGCACCGCCAGCGCCGCGGCGGAATTGGGCACATCGGCAATGACATCCACCTGCTCGGCATCGATCCACTTGCGTGCGATGCTCGCAGCGACATCGGCCTTGTTCTGGTGATCTGCAACCACGATCTCCACGGGCGTGCCATTGATGGCGTTCCCGAATTCTTCGGCCGCGAGGCGCGCCGCCGTGGCCGAACCCTCGCCATTGATGTCCGAATAGACGCCCGTGAGATCGGACAAGACGCCGATCTTGATCTTTCCATCCGACATCTGGGCGCTTGCCGGCCCTGACATGCCGCCCATGACGACGCCGAGCGCCGCCGCGAGAACGATACCCTTCATGTGGCTTCTCCCTGAGTGTCTTTTTGTTGATCGTCTATCCACGACGTGCGCCCGTCACCGCGCGGTATAGCCTCCGTCCACCGAGAGCACGGTTCCGGTGATCCCGGCCGCCGCCTCCGAGCAGAGGAAGACAACCGCCGCCGCGATCTCCTCCGCCTTGACCGGACGCCGGATGGGTTGGTTTTCAAGGAACACCTCCCGCACCACTTCCTCGGGCGGCAGGCCGGTGACGCGCGCCTGATCCGCCACCTGCATCTCGATGATGGGGGTCATGACCATGCCGGGGCACACGACGTTGCAGGTCACCCCGCCCTGTGCCACCTCGAGCGCGACGGACCGGGTGAGCCCGATGAGGCCGTGCTTCGTGGCCACATAGGCGGGCTTATGCGGCGCGCCCACCAGCCCCAGAGCGGAGGCGATGTTCACGACCCTGCCGAAGCCGCGCGCAAGCATGGCCGGCATTACCGCCTTGGTGGCGTGGAAGGCGGCCGAGAGGTTGACGGCCAGCAGCAGGTCCCATTTGTCCTCCGGGAACGCGACGAGGGGCGCCACATGCTGCACGCCGGCATTGTTGATCAGGATATCGACGGTCCCGAGCGTGTTCTGCGCCGCCGCAATGAGGGCGCGGACCTCCTCCGGACGTCCCATGTCCGCGCCGGAGTAGCCGATGGTGCATCCCGTGGTTTCGGCCATCTCACGGCGGACCATTTCGATCTGGGCGGGTTCTCCGAAGCCGTTGAGCATCACGTTGCAGCCTTCGGCGGCAAGTGACCTTGCAATCGCGAGCCCGATGCCGGACGTGGACCCGGTGACGACGGCGTTGCGTCCCTTCATGCGTGTCTTCCCTGTATGGACGGTCAGAACGTCTGCGCGAGATGCCGCGCGAGGGCCTCGCGCACCGTCCGGGCGCTCTCGGCATTCCATTCACGAAAGCCGCGGCCGCTCTTCATGCCGAGGTGGCCGGCGCGGACGAGGTCCTCCAGCAGGGGCAAAGGACCGGGCGTGCCGTCGAGGTCGGGCAGGATGGTCCGGTGGACCTGGAGCGTGAGATCCGTTCCCACGAGGTCCGCATTCTCCAACGGCCCGAGGACCGCCAGACGCCGGCCGAAGCTCGCCTTCACCACCGTGTCCACGGTCTCGGCGTCGCAGACACCGCTCTGCACCAGCGCAATGGCCTCACGCCACATGGCGTGCTGGAGACGGTTTCCGATGAAGCCGGGCACATCCTTGCGCACGTGAACCGGCGTCTTTCCGATGGAGCACAGCAGGGCCATCATGGCCGCGATCTCTTCTGCCCCCGTCTCCTCGCCTTGCACGACCTCGACCAGAGGAACGAGGTGAGGCGGGTTCCACCAGTGGGTGCCCATCGCCCGGCGGCGGTCCTTCAGCACCGACATGATGCTGGTGATGGGGATGGCGGACGTATTGCTGGCCAGCAAGGCGGAACGGGGCGCCGCCGCTTCGATCTCGACGAACAGCCGGCGCTTGAGGTCGAGGTCTTCCGGCACCGCTTCGATCACCACCGAAGCGTGGGCGACGGCGTCGGCCAGCCCCCCATGGACCGCGATGCGATCCGCGACGCACTCATCCGCTCCAACAAGGCGCAGATTGGCCCGGACCTGATCGCGGATCGCGCCACGCCGTTCCGGGTCTGGCTCATAGATGCCGACCGCGTAGCCGGCCATTGCGAAGGCTTGCGCGATGCCATGGCCCATCAGGCCGGCACCGATGACGGCGATCCTCGTCGGCTGCATGTCCACCCCAGGTCGGGGCGTTCTCGTCGCCTGGCGACGCCGGCTGGCGCTGCCGGGCGGGACGCCCGTTGTGACGATGTTCAGCAATCCGCGTGCCACGACCGCATCAGTGCGATTTTGCAGCGTTTTCAAAGGCCGGACCGGCAATATCAATGCCCGCCGCGGACTGTTCTCGTCCAGCATTTGGGACGTCCAAGCCAAAGCCGACGCCTCCGCGCGTTCATTTCCAACGCCTTCCCGTTGAACACGAGACGTTCTAGATTCTGACAGCTCCGTCCATATTCCGGACACTCCCGAAGGAGGCGCCGATGTCCCTCTCGGCCGAAGAGAGGCTTTCCGCCGCGCGCTCGCTCCTCCAGATGGTGGAGGAGATGATCGACGGCGCCACCATCGTCGACCATCGCTCCCGGGTCGTCTGGTTCAGCGCGGGCCAGCTCGCCCTTCTCGGCGGCGTCCGCCTGAGCGATGTGGTCGGGCAGGATATCGAGCGCGTCATCCCCCACAGCCGCCTCCGGGAAGTGGTGGAGACGGGGCAGCCGCAGCCGCTGGACATCATCCAGTATGGCGACACGTCGCTGCTGGTGACGCGCCTGCCGCTGCGGGACGAGACCGGCACGATCATCGGCGCCTTTGCGTTCGCCCTGAAGAACAGCATCCCGCACCTGCGCCCCATTGCTGAGCGTGTCCACCAGTTGCAGTCCCGCCTCGCCCGCATGGAGCAGGCGCTCTCCACCACACGCTCCCACCGCTACACCAGCGAACAGATTCTCGGAGCCAGCGCCGCCATGCGGGAGGTGGGACGCCTGCTCCGCCGGGCCGCCGACGTGCGCTCCCCAGTGCTGCTGCTCGGCGAAACGGGCACCGGCAAGGAGATGATTGCCCATGCGATCCATGCGGCCTCCGGCCGGGTGAACCGGCCTTTCGTCGCCATCAATGTTGCGGCCGTCCCGGAAAACCTGCTTGAGGCCGAATTCTTCGGCGTCGCGCCGGGCGCCTTTACGGGGGCGGCCCGGCAGCCGCGGCCCGGCAAGTTCCAGATCGCGCATGAGGGAACGCTGTTCCTCGACGAAATCGGCGACATGCCGCTTGCCCTGCAAGCCAAGCTGCTCCGCGCCCTTCAGGACGGCGAGGTCGAACCCGTCGGCTCGAACCAGCTTGCCCGTGTCGATGTGCGCGTGATCGCCGCGACCAGCCGCCCGCTCGCGGACATGGTGCGGGCCGGCACCTTCCGGCAGGACCTCTATTACCGGCTGAACGTCCTCTCCATCCGGCTCCCACCCCTGCGCGAACGCGCGGGCGACATCGAGCTGCTGGCCGGCAAGTTCAGTGAACGGATCGCCCAGAGCTTTGCCGTGGCCTTCCGCCCCCTCTCCCGTGGCGCGCTCGATCTGCTCGAGGCCCACACCTGGCCCGGAAATGTCCGTGAACTCGCGAACGTCATCGAGCAGGCCTATGTGCGGAGCGAGAGCGACCGGATCGACGCCGCCGATATCGCCGCGGCGCTCGGGATCGAGGCCGAGCCATCGGCAGCCCAGACGCCGCCCTCCACGCGCCTCTCCGATGCGGTCGAGGACCTTGAACGCCGGATGATCACGGATGCGCTGCGCCGATGCGGCAACAGGCAGGCGGCTGCCCGCGCACTGGGAATTTCCCGCTCCAATCTCTACGCCAAGATGCAGCGCCACGGCCTTGGAGAGAGCGGCACCGGGTGAAGGGACAGCGCCTGCAGCTCGCAGGTAGCCTGAAGTCCGGAACGGCCGTACTTCATGCGCCCGCGGACAGCGCTCGCAGATAGCTGCGCCGCAGGTCGGCCGCTCCAGGCATACCATCGGTCATGTAGGGATGGACGGCGAAGCCGATGAGACGCCGCGCACCGGTTCCGGCGGCAACCGCGAGCTGCGCCTGCAGCCGTCCGATCGTGGCCGGATCTGCCGCGAAGGTCGTGCCATCCGTGCGGCCGGAAGGCTTCTCCGTGAACAGCTCCACGATCACATCGAAATCAGCGCCTCGACGGCGCAACGTCGCAAACAGCGGGGCGAGGCGGGCATAATTCGCCATGCCGAAGACACCCACCCCATCCTGCACCATCAGCTTCAGGGGCACGGACGTCAGAATGCGCTCCCAAAGTCCCTCAAGCGTCGCCGTCGTTGGAATGCCACTGCGAAAGGTGGAGATGGACAGCACGCCCGGCCCCCGCGCGGCGGCGCTGATCCGGCGCAGATAGCCAGCGAGGAGATCGCGGTCCGCAGGATCGGCCCAGCTGTACTGGTCGATTTCGTAGGGAATGTAGTAGCCGGCGAAAGCGGGATGGTTGGAATGGCGCGCGGCCTCAAGGAACGCCACGCCCTCCGTTCCGACGCGATCGAGAAAGGCCGCGCGCTTTGCCCGATCGCCGGAGGCCAGCATCTGCCAGTATCCCCCATCATAAGGCAGGCCGAACGTCACCCGCACCCCGGCCGCCAGGGCAAAGTCGAGAATATCCAGCAGCAGCGGATCGGACAGGCCGTATTCCTGGCCGAAGGAGACCCACTGCAGGATGAGATGGCGGCAATCCAGGGTCGCGAACAGGTGGATGCGCTCTGCCCACGCGCTGCGCGGAAGATCGAGGTCACTCTTCCATGCCTGGAGAAACGTGCCGTCCAGCCGGCGCGGCAGCCAGCGCTGAAAAGGGCCCGACGAAGTCAGGGCGAGCACGCCACATCCCGCTACCACCCACATCAGCCCGCGGCGGGTGGGAGAACTCAGGCCCGGATTAAATGATGGAATCAGCATACCAAATTAACAGTCATTCATATATCGTCGTTCCATGCTAGGCCATCGCCTGCAGGGAGCGCGTCAGGTCTCGCAACAGGGGCCGATCAACAGGTGATAACCGGTACCTCATGAAGGTGATGAGCATATTCGGGACGCGGCCTGAAGCCATCAAGATGGCGCCGCTCGTCCGAGCCATCGAGGCGTCTGCGGATCTGTCGGGACTGGTGTGCGTGACGGGACAGCATCGCGCGATGCTGGATCAGGTGCTGTCTTTTTTCGGCATCGTGCCGGACATCGATCTCGACGTGATGGTCCCCAACCAGACACTCAATGGGCTCATGTCCCGTGTGCTGGCACGCCTTGACGAGGCCCTGGCCACCCACCGCCCCGATTATGTGCTGGTTCATGGCGATACCACGACCGCGCTCGCGGCCACGCTTGCTGCCTTTCATCGGGGCATTCCCGTGGGCCATGTGGAAGCCGGCCTGCGCACCTACGACCTCACCCAGCCCTGGCCGGAGGAAATGAACCGTCAGGTGGTGGACCGCATGGCCCGCGACCTCTTCAGCCCCACCGAGCAGTCCGCCGCGCATCTGCGCGACGAACGGGCACCAGGGCGGATTTTCGTTACCGGCAATACGGTCATCGACGCGCTGCTGATGACGCTCGGCCGCATCGATGCGGATGCGGAACTGAAAGCCACCCTCGACCGGCAGTTCTCCTTCCTGGACCCCGGTCGACGCCTCGTGCTGGTGACGGGACACCGGCGGGAGAATTTCGGCGAAGGTTTTGCCCAGATCTGCGAAGCGCTGGCCGCGCTCGCGCAGAGGCAGGACATCGAGATCGTCTACCCTGTCCACCTCAATCCGAATGTCCGCGGGCCGGTGCACGAACGCCTTTCAGGAAAGCCGAACCTGCACCTCATCGCGCCGCTCGACTACGTCCCGTTCGTTGCCCTGATGCGTCGGGCGAACGTCATCCTCACCGATTCCGGCGGCGTGCAGGAGGAGGCCCCGTCCCTCGGCAAGCCGGTCCTCGTGATGCGGGACGTGACCGAGCGCCCCGAGGCCGTCGCGGCGGGCACGGTGGAACTTGTGGGGACCGACGCCGCCCGCATCGTCGCGCATGTCACCCGCATTCTCGATCGTGCCGACAGTCCGTCGGCTTCGGCTGCGCGCATCAACCCCTATGGCGACGGCGGCGCCAGCCGTCGCATCGTGGACGTGTTGTGCGGACGCATTCCGCTCCCTTTCCATGACCGTGCGGCGCAGCGGCCCGCACGCATGCGGAGGTAATTTAATAAATGATCGGTCATAGAGCTCTTCAGGCCTCGAAAGGCCGGTCCGTCACGCGTTCGAGGGTCGTAATGTCTGTCCACTACAACCGTTTCAAGAGCGCGGCCCTCGGCTGCGTGGCGCTCGCCGCGCTGGTGGTCTCCTCTTTTGACATGGCCCGCGCGCAGTCCGCCACGGATCCCGGCGAGACCGCTGCAGCGGCCATCGAGCGCCTCACGGCGCGCGGGCGAGGCGCACGCACCGTTGCGCTCTCGGAACTGGGCATCCGCCGGTCCATCGTGCTGAACGGCATGGATGCGCGCCGCGACCTGTTCCTTCCCGTTCCGGCCGGCGTTCCGATCCGCGATGCCCGCGTGGACCTCGAAGGCCGCTATCTGCGGGGGGAAGGCGGCCGCACCACCTACGTGGCCGCGGTGGACAGCGTGCCGGTGCTCTCCCGCGCCGTGACCGAGGACCAGGGGGCCGTTTCCGCCACGCTGCCGGTGACCGGCGAGCCCCGCCCCAGCGGCTTCGTCAATCTCAACATCGCCTGGTCATCGGTGGTCGGGCGGGATCTGTGCGACGACGAGCGCTCCATCGGCAACGTGCTCGAGATCGATCCGGCGACCCGCTTCACCTATAGCTACGACACGGCCGCCATCCGGGACATCGCGACAGCCTGGTCGGCGCTGCCCACGAAGCCCGTCATCCTGGTGCCGAACGGCACGCTTCCCCAGGAAGTCTATGATGCGGCGTGGCGGATCGGCGTGGTGCTCGCCCGAGGCGGCAAGACGGCCCAGATCCGCACCCTTCCGCGGATCGGCGACGAAGTGGACACCACGGGCCTGGCCGTCCCGGCCGCGCTCCAGACGGTAGGTCCCTTCCAGTCACTCGCCCGCGGCGGTCGGGTGCGGATCGCCAGCGATGCGGAAGTGGGCGCCCTTCTCCTGTTGCAGCGTCAGGCCGGCCTCGAGGCCGACATCGTGATCGGCAGCGACAGCTACCGCGCCCAGACGGAGGCCGCCCTTCAGGCTCTGGAAGGCCAGATTGCCGGGCTGTCCACCGATGCCGCCGCCAACATCGCCAAGTGGCGTGCCGAAAGCCGCACGGCCGTCGTCGAAGTCAACGACACCATCCGCCTGCTTCCCGGCGCCGGCCACCCGGTCATTGCCATCACCGCACAGGGCGGCGGCAATGCGGCGGGCTTTCTGTCCGAGCTCTGGCGCCCGCTCGGCCTGGTGCCGGCCGTCCGCGTCGCAGCGGCGAACGGACCCGATTTCGCCAATGCCCCGTCCCTCCCGCTCTCCCTGCTCGGCGGCCGCGCCGGCAGCTTCGACGTTTTGGCCCGCGGCGAATGGAGCGCCACGTTCGACCTGTCCTCCACCTTCACCGGCGGACGGATTCCCGAAGGCTTCCAGCTTGACGTCTCCGCCGCCCCGGGCGCCGGAACGTCGCCTGCGATCGCCTCGGTGTTCTTCAATGACTTCCTGCTCGGCGCCCGGAGCCTGACCGCCGACGGAAGGCCCGAGCGCATCGCGGTGAGCGTGCCCAACTATGCGCTGCTCGCCCGCAACACCCTGCGCGTGGTGGTCCAGCGTCAGCCGGTAAGCGACCGCTGCCGCGAAGTGCCGCAAGCCTTCCCTGTGGCCGTCCTGCCGTCCAGCCGCGTGATGCTTGCCCAGGCGCCGTCGGCGGTCAGCTTCATCGGCGTCATGCCCCGCCTGTCGGACAAGGCGACGCTCGTGATCCCGCGCGCTTATCTCGCCGATCCCGCGACCCTCGGCCGTGTGATCTCTCTCGCGTATGCCGCCGGCGTCCCGCCGGAGCGCTCCGACTTCACGGTTGTTGCCGACGGCGCCGAGGCTCGGCCGGAAAACGCCTTCCTCGCGGTGGACGCGCGGGTCGCCGGCGTGGAGGGCAAGGTGCATGTGGAAGGTGGCCGCCTCGTCCTCAACGGCTCGGGCAACCGGCCCATGCTGGACGTTTCCGGCCTCTCCCGGCTCGGGGTTGCCGAAGCGGTGAAGTCCGGTGACCGCTACGGCGTCGTCTACCGCACCATCGGCCAGGAGGCCCCGGTTCTCAATCCGAACTTCCTGCTCGGACGCGGCGACGTCGCCGCGCTCTCAGCCGACGGAACGCTGGTCGCGATCGACACGCAATCCTCCGACGGCGTCGCCGCCGCCACGGAGCGCGATCCCTTCAGCATCTTCACCCAGGTCGGCCGCTCCTTCGGCGCCATCGTGATCGGCGCCGGGATCATCGTCTTCCTTCTCTTCGTGCTGCTTGCCACACTGGCGCGCCGTGCGGCGTCCAGGCGGCAGTGAGACGCGATCCGGAAGGGCGGCAGCATGCAGTATTTCCTGACCTACGGGGGCGCCGAATATTACGTCGTCCTGGAATGGGTCGCTGCCGCGACGGCGATCGTCATCGCCATCTCCAGCCTCGATGACCTGTTCATCGACGCCTATTTCTGGATCCGCGAAGGCTATCGCCGGCTCACGGTCAAGCGGCTGTTCCAGCCGCTGACGCCGGAACAGCTGGTGGAGAAGGACCAGCAGCCCTTCGCCATCATGATTCCGGCCTGGCGGGAGTCGGAGGTGATCGCGGTCATGCTCGAGACCATGGTCGCGAGCCTCAACTACCGCGACTATGTGATCTTCGTCGGCACCTATCCCAACGACCCGGAGACGATCACAGAGGTCGAGCGCATGCGCCGGCGCTACAAGCAACTCCAGCGCGTGGAGCTGCCGCACAACGGCCCGACCAGCAAGGCAGACTGCCTCAACTGGGTGATCCAGGCCATCTTCCATTACGAGGAACTCCATCAGACGGAGTTCGCCGGTGTGGTGCTGCACGACAGCGAGGACGTCCTGCATCCGCTGGAGCTTTATCTTTTCAACTACCTCCTGCCCCGCAAGGACCTCGTCCAGCTGCCCGTAGTCTCGCTCGAACGCAACTGGTACGAGCTGGTCGCAGCCACCTACATGGACGAGTTCGCGGAATGGCACGGCAAGGACCTGCCGGTCCGCGAAAGCATCTCCGGCATGGTGCCGTCGGCGGGCGTCGGCACGGGATTCTCGCGCCACGCTCTCCTCGCACTCTGTGCCGAGAATGGCGGCCGTCCCTTCAACGTGGACAGCCTGACCGAGGACTATGACATCGGCCTGCGACTGTCCCGTCTCGGCATGAAGTCGATCTTCGTGCGCTTCCCGGTGCAGTACGAGGTTCGCCGCCGGTCCATGTTCGGCAACGAGCGCGTGACCACGCTGGAGATGCCGCTGTGCGTGCGTGAGTTCTTCCCGGATAATTTTCGCGCCGCCTACCGGCAGAAGGCTCGCTGGACGCTGGGGATCGCCCTGCAGAGCTGGCGTCAGATCGGATGGCCAGGCTCGCTCGCGACCAAATACCTGCTGTTCCGTGACCGGAAATCGCTGGTGACCTCGCTCGTGGGCATCCTTGCCTACGTGCTCGTCATCCACTTCATGCTGTTCTATCTGGCGGCGCTCGCCGGCATCTGGACCGTCCGCTTCCCGCCGGTGTTTGCCGACAATCCCTGGCTGAGCTGGGTTCTGGGCTTCAATCTGGCAGCGCTTTTCCTGCGCGCCATCCAGCGCGCCTATTTCGTCTCGCGCATCTATGGTTACGAGCAGGGCCTGCTTTCCCTGCCGCGCATGGTGGTCTGCACCGCGGTGAATTTCATGGCCGCCGCCCGCGCGTGGCGCGTCTTCCTTCAGAATGCGATCTTCGGCGCACCGGTGACGTGGGACAAGACCGCCCACTTCTTTCCGACCGCCGACCAGTTGCTGGCCCGCCGCCGCCGTCTCGGCGACTTGCTGCTGACCTGGCAGGTGCTCGACCACGGGCGCCTCGAGGAAGCCCTCGCGGAGCAGAAGAAGCGGGACATCCCGCTGGGCCGCGTGCTCATGGCGCAAGGCTGGCTGGATGACGAAACGCTGGCGGAGGCGATCGCCGTGCAGGCCGACCTGCCCCGCTGCCACCTCAGCGCGGAGGATGTGAAGCTGCACGCGGACGACATGCCGCGGGCCCTGAGCGTCCGCTTCCGGACCATCTCGATCGGCCCCGCGCCGGATGGCACGCCCCGCATCGCCGTGGGCGGTCCTCTGCCCGCCGAAGCGCTGCTGGAGGTCGGCAATGCGCTGGGCGGCGTACCGCGGCAGTTCGTGGCCCGCGAGAGCGAGATCGCATCCGGCCTTCGGCTGCTGTCGGAGGCACCCGACCAGTTCACGACGGCCGAACACGGAAACGTGCCGTTGCTGGGCGACGTGCTCATGGACCATGGGCTGGTCAAGCGCGCCGATTTCGAGCATGCCATCGCGGATTACCGCCCCGAGCGTGACGGCCGCATCGGTGACTTCCTCGTCGCGCGCGGCGTCGTGACACGCGAAGCGGTCGAGGCGGCATTCGAGGAGCAACGGCGTCAGGCGCGCGAGCAGGTGGAGGCGTGATGGGCCAGCGACATCTTGAGGCGGGGTTCGCCGTGCTTCTGGCCGCGGCGGTGATGTTTCCCGGTCTCGCCGGCGCCCAGACGGCGCCGCTGACACGACTCTACGCGCCGAAACCGCCCCAGGGGTCAGCCTACGTGCGCGTGGTGAACCCCACCGCTGCCGCGGCGGCCGTTTCCCTCGCGGGCGGCGCGCCGGTCACCCTCGGTCCCGCCACCGAACGCGCGCTTGCCTATCGAGTGGCACCCGGCGGCAAGCCCGTGACGCTCACCGTGGACGGCAAGCCGGTCGCCGGCGAGATCGTGCCCGTGGCGGACGGCTTCCTCACCATCGCCTTGTCGGGCGGTCCGGGGGGATGGAGCGCAAAGCCGCTGCCGGATGCCACGGAAGGCCGAGACGACCTCAAGGTCATGCTGCGCTTCTACAATCTGGCCGAGGGATGCACGGCCGCCCTCGCCGTCGCCGACGGCCCGACCGTGTTCGATGGGGTGCCGCAGAGCGAGAGCCGTCAGCGCGCAATCAACCCGGTGGACGCCAGCCTCGTGGGGAGGTGCGGTCCTCTCGCCTCCGCGCCCGTGCGCCTTCCGAAGCTGAAGGCGGGGGATCATTACAGCCTGTTCCTCGGCGGCAACGCCACCGCGCCGATCCTGCAGGGACAGGTGGACGAAACCGAGCCCTATCGCGGCACGGCCAACTGACGGCGCATCGGGAGGCGCCGCCGCATGGTCTTTGCCAGTGACAGTTTCATCTTCCTCTTCCTGCCGGTCTTCCTCGCGACCTATGCGCTGGCGCCCGCCGCCTGGCGCAATCTCGTCATCCTCGCCTTTTCCTGGACCTTCTACGCCTGGTGGCGGCTCGACTTCCTGCCGCTCATCGTCTCCATCGCGGTCTGGTCCTGGCTTACCGGCCTGTGGATCGCCGCGCGTCCGCCGGAGCGGCGGCGCCTGCCGCTGATCGTCGCCATCCTGTGGCCGCTGCTGGCGCTGGTCTGGTTCAAGTACGCCAACCTGTTCGCGGAGACGGCGCTCTCCCTCGGCGCCCCGCTCACCGGCTGGCAGGCCATCGTGCTGCCCATCGGTCTGTCCTTCTTCGTCTTCGGCGCCATCTCCTATTCGGTGGACGTAGCCCGCGGGACGGTGAAGGCCGAACCCTCCTTCATCAATTACGCCACCTACCAGTCCATGTTCGGCCACCTCGTTGCCGGTCCGGTGGTGCGCTATGAATGGGTGGCCGAGCGGCTGAAGGCGCGCGCCTTCGACCGGGACGAGTTCGCACTGGGCGTCGAGCGCTTCATGCTCGGGTTCGCCCAGAAAGTGCTGCTGGCGGACACGCTGGCGCCGCTGGTGGATGCAGGCTTCTCGCTGTCGAACCCATCCGCTGCGGACGTCGGCCTCTCGGTCCTGGCCTATGCGCTCCAGCTGTATTTCGATTTCGCCGGCTACAGTTCCATGGCCATCGGCCTTGGGCTCATGGTGGGCCTGAAATTCCACGAGAATTTCGACAATCCATACCTGTCCTTCTCCATCACCGAATTCTGGCGGCGCTGGCACATCAGCCTGTCCACGTGGCTGCGCGACTATCTCTACATCCCCCTCGGCGGCAGCCGCACCGGGCTGGCGCGCTCCTGCGTGAACGTCATGATCACCATGGGCCTCGGCGGCCTCTGGCATGGCGCGAGCTGGACCTTTCTCGTGTGGGGGCTGTGGCACGGTATCGGCCTCGTGTGGGTGCGCCTGTGGCGTGCCGTGGGCCTTCCCGTCCCGCCGGTACTCGTCGGCCACGTCGCCACCTTGCTGTTCGTGCTGTTCGGCTGGCTGCTGTTCCGCGCCCAGACCTGGGCCGAGTTCGGCGTGATGCTTCACGGTCTGTCCGGAGCCAACGGCTGGGGGCTCTCCGACGCGCTCGGTGCCGCGCTGCGACCGACGCATCTGCTCACCATCGCGCTGGGGATCGCGCTCGTTTACGTACCGCTCGCCGGTCGGGCTTCGCCGCAATTGGCTGCTAAGGGACGTTGGCTGACGTCCTGGTCCGCCCTGCCGCTGTGGCTGGCCGCCGTCTGGGTGCTCCAGGGCCGCACGGTCGTTCCCTTCCTGTATTTCCAGTTCTGAGGAGGCGCGGATGAGGGACCATCGCATCGTCGCCGCTTTCCTCTTCCTCGCCTGCTGCGTCGGCGGGCTGGTCTCGGTGGCCGCCCACCTTTCAGGGCCGGCGGGGCGCGCCGTGCTGGATCGCTTCAGCTGGCAGGGCATCCTCACCGGCAGTTTTGCTGCCGCCTTCGACCGCGACGTTGCCGCCGGAGCACCGGAGAGCGCCGCGCTGAACGGCTTTGTGGATGGAGCCACATACGCCCTCCTGAAGGATGCGGGCGCGCAGGTGCGCGCCGGCTGCCCGGGCTGGCTGTTTCTCGCCGAGGAGACGCTGGAGGTGAAAGGCGGAGCGTCCCACCTTGAAGCGCGGGCCCGGATGGCGGGGATGATCGCGGCGGATCTTGCCCGGCGCGGGATCACGCTGGTGGTCCTGCCGGTGCCGGACAAGGTGGCCATGACGCCGGAGACATCCTGCGCCCTCGCGGTCTCTTCGCAGGCCCGTGACCGGCTCGCGGCATGGCACGCGCATGCGGCAAAGCTTAAGCTCAACGAGATCGACGTAACGGCCGACTGGCCCGCACCCGGATTTCTGCGCACCGACACCCACTGGGACGTTTCCGGCGCGGCGTTTGCAGCCGCGCGCGTGGCTGCTGTCGTGCGTCGCCTCGACGGTGAGGGAAAGACCCAGGTGACGCTCACCGAAGGGCCGGACCATCTGCGGCCCGGAGACCTGATGCGCCTCGCCAACCTGACGCGGACCGCCTCCTGGTTCGGCCCCGCGCCGGACACCGTGCGGGACATCAGCGCGGATATTGCCCGTTCCGGCGGCCTGCTGGACGATGCCCCCGCACCTGACACCGTGCTTGCGGGCTCGTCCTATTCCCTCAATTCCGGTTTCCTTGAATCGCTTCAACACGCGCTGCAAAGGGAAGTGGTCCAGCGCAGCGAGGCTGGGGGCGGCTTTTCCGGCGCGCTGCTGGCCCTGCTCGACAAGGGGCCGGAGGCCCTGAAGCCGGTGAAGCTGGTGATATGGGAATGGCCCGCCCGCTCCCTCACGCTTCCGCTCACTGCGGCGGAGCGCCGCTACATGGAGATCCATGCCCATGACTGACACGTTGAACCGCCGCACTGTCCTCAGCCTCGCCGCCGCACTCGCCGGCGCGAGCCTGCTGGCACCGGCCGCCAAGGCGCAGGAAAACGTGATCATCATGGGCAAGAACGGCTGGCTGTTTCCCGGCTGGGAGAGCCTGACGGATGCGGACAAGCCGGGCATCGAGGGAGTGATCGGGCTCATCAAGGATGCACGCGACCGGCTCAATGCCCGAAACATCAAGCTCATCACCATGGTGGTGCCGCTGAAGGCCAGCTTCTATCAAGACCGTCTGCCCGACGGCACGCGCCTGACGCCTGACGTCGGCGCGCGCTACGACTTCGTCCTCTCCCAGCTCAAGGCCGCAGGTGTCGATACCGTTGATCTGCGTCCGGTGCTCAAGAGCGTGGAGACGGGCCGGCAGACGGCCTTCTACCGCGCCGATTACCATTGGACCGCCTGGTCTGCCGAGGCGGCGGCGGACGAGGTCGCCAAGGTCATCAAGGCCGGCGTCAGACTGTCCGGCAGCGCCGGCACGGGAGACAAGCTCGGCGAGTGGGTCACCCAGCGCAACATGGGAGATCTCGCCCAGCGCTTCCTTTCGCCTGAGCAGCAGAAGCAGGTCGGTCCCGACCTCTACACGGTACGGACGCCTCCGGAGGCCAAGAAGACCCTGCTGGACGCCGCGCCCGCCCCCGTCCATGTGGTGGGCAACAGTTTCGTGCAGCCCTACCTCGGCTTCCCGCAGCGCCTCTCGAACGATCTCGACAGGCCCGTGTCGCTCACCTGGAATCCCGGCAACGTGGGGCCCTGGTTCACCTTCCTGCAATATGTGACTTCGCCGGATTTCGCCAAGCAGCCGCCGCAGGTCGTCGTCTGGCAGTTCAACGAGGGGGCGTTCCATAGCGGCCCGGCCGCCAGCGCACAGTGGGATTCCACATCCCTGATGCAGCCCCAGGTCTGGCGTGACCGCATGGCGGCCGCCATCGGCAAGTGAGGGCGCCCAAAATCTTTCGGATCCGTAAATATCCGGACATGTCATCTGTCCTGCGCAGGTGATGGAAAAGTAAAAAGCCGAGGCCCGAGTTAACCTTAACTGCCGTTTAACCGGACTGGGCGACGGTAGCGCCATGACGAGCGCTACCGAGTTTCCCAAGCCGCATGTTCCCGCTGCCGGGACGATGAGAACGATGCGGCGCCTGTCCCTTGCGGCTATGCTGATCGCAACGGTCAGCGTGACCGCGTTGAGCATTCATACACCCGCATTGGCGCAGGAAGCCCCGTTGACGGGCCCCGCATGGGAAGCTGCGGACAAGGCCTATGCCGCATACCGGGCGAAGGACTACACGACTGCCGCGGATCAGGCCCGCGAGGCGCTGAAATTCCGGCCCGACGTGGCCCGGCTCTGGCTGCTGCTGATGGATGCGCTGGAGGCTCAGGACAAGGTGGCCGATGCCATGGCCGCCGCCAGGGCGGCATCGGCCGCCGGCATCAAGGATGAAAGCCTCACCGCGCGCACGCGAAGCATGAGCCGCGTGCTCGCGCAGGCGCCCTCGCTCGCCGCCAACAAGGCGCTCGAAGCACGCGACCCCAAACGGGCGCAGGCGGAGATCCGCAAGGCCATTGAGCTGGTGCCGGACGACCTCTCCTATCGCGTGCTGCTGGTCTATGCGCTCCTCGCCGACGATCAGCTCGATGCCGCCGAACAGGCGGCGACCGCCGCCATCAAGGTGGATCCGCAGGCCTTCCTGCCGCAGATCCTGCGGGGCTATATCCGCGAGCGCCTGGGGCGCATCTCGGAGGCCGAGCAGGATTTCGATCGTGCATTGAAGGACGAGGTGTTGACGGGTACGGCCGCCCGCGACGCCCGCATCGTGATCGCCGATGCAGCCATCGCCGCAGGACGGCCACGGCGTGCGCTTTCCGTGCTCGAGCCGCTCGGCAACACGCAGGATGGCGCCATCACGGCGCGCCGCGATGTCGCCAACGCCCAGATCGCCAATCCCAGCGTCGTGCCACGTGATGCCAACCGGACGATGCCGGTGCCCTACCAGAGCTGCCGCGACACGCCTTACGGACCCGTCTGTCAGCTGGTGCCGGCAACCACGCCGCCCGGGCTGAGCGGCGTGACGAGCCCCGCCTACAAGGCCGCCGAGGACGCCTACGAGGCCTATGGCAAAGGCGACGACAAGCTTGCTGAAGCCAAGATCCGGGAGGCGCTACAGGCGTTTCCCAACAACACCGCCTGGCGGCGCCTGCTGATCGACGTGCTGGAACGCTCGAAGCAGTATGAGGCGCTGGATGCGGCCATTGCGCAGGCCGTGGCTGCCGGCGATACGGATTCCTCGCTGCTCGGCCGTCGTGCCTCGGCGCAGACGGAGCTCGGCGAGCCGCTTGCCGACCAGGCGATCAAGGAACTGTCGCGTCGCAACGCGAAGGCGGCTGCGGATCTCGCGCAGAAGGCGGTCTCGCGCGCGCCCAACACGATGAACTACCGCCTGCTGCTGATCTCCGCCCTCATGGCTTCGGGCCAGAGCAAAGCGGCGCTCGCGGCGGCCAATGATGCGGTGAAGCAGGACGAGACCGACGCGCTGGCCCGCATGCTGCGCGGTTTCCTGCTGCAACAGAATGGCAACCGGACGGAAGCCGCCGCAGACTTCGAGCGGGCGCTCCAGTCCAACGTTCTGACCGACACCGAAATCCTGAACTATCGCCTCATCGCCGGCAACGCCGCGCTGGCGGCGGGCCAGCCCGATCAGGCGCTGGCGCTGCTCAAGCCGATCGAAGGCGAGAAGAACGCCGACGTTGCCGACCAGCGCAAGCTGGCCGAGCAGATGCAGGCCAATCCGCGCCGTGCCAGACCCGCACTGATCACGCCTTCGACCCTGTGCCAGTCCACCAATTACGGGATCATCTGCTCGGTCTATTACGGCGGCACGGGAGGCGGCCTCGGCGGCCCCGGAATGCCGGGTTACGAGGACGCAACCGCCGGCTTCCGGGCCATGGGCGTCAAGGACTATGCTGCAGCCGCCGCGGCCGCGCGGCGGGCGCTGGCGTCCGATCCCGGCAACGCCAACTACCGCATGCTGCTGCTGAGCGCGCTCGCAGGCCAGGGCAAGCTGGCCGAGGCGGAGGCGACCGCCACCGCGATTCTCGCCCGTGATCCGCGCGACGGAGCCGTGCTGCTCCAGCGGGGCTATCTCCGGTCGCGGATGCAGAACTATCCGGGCGCGATAGCGGACTTCGCCGCCGCCCTCGCCTCCGGCCGCCTCAAAGGCACGGAGGTCCGCAATGCCCGCCTCGCCTATGTGGATGCGCTCCTCGGTGCCAAGCAGCCGGAGCGGGCGCTTGAGCAGCTCGCGGCCTTCGGAAGCGATGCCAGCTACGACGTCGCCGCACGCCGCGCCTTCGCCCTGCAGGCGCTGGGGCGCCACGAGGAAGCACTCGCCGCCTTCGATGCGGCCTATCTCCGCGCCCGTTCGCCCGCCGACCGGCTGACCATGCTCCGCGGCGGGATCGCAGAACTGGTCGATCTTGGGCGAAGTGCCGAAGCCAAGGCGCGCTTCGAGGCCGCCTACGCCAGCGGCGAGCTGAAGGGCCTGTCCACCCTCGACATGGCCTATCTGGCCAGCCAGGCCGGGGACCGTCAACTCGCGTGGCGGTATTTCCACGAGGCCGAGGAACAGGGCGGATTGCGCCGCGGTCCCGGCCTGATGGACGCGGCCTACGCGGCAAAGGCCAGCTTCCAGAATGAAGACGCCAAGCGTCTGTTCATGCGAGCCATCGACTCGGCGAACAGCGGCGAGTTCAAGACCTCCTCCCAGACCGTCTACGGCCTGCGCCGGGAAGTGTCCGAACTCGACCGAACCTGGGGCGCCTATGTCTCCGCCAGCTACGGTGCGGTTGGTGTTGCCCCCTCCTCCCCCCTGGCTCCCCCGCCGAACGGAGGACACACGATCCAGGGCGGCGCGGAAATCTACTGGCGCCCACCGGGCATCGGCTATCAGAACGGCGCCATCTTCGAGGTCTTCGCCCGTGGCTTCCAGACCTGGTACGCGGAAAACGGCTCCAGCACCGGCTGGGACACGACGCAAGGCAGCGTGGGCGTGCGCTGGAAGCCCTTCGCAACGCAGAACCTCGTCCTGGAATCCGCCTATCTCTTTCCCATCGGGGCGCTCGCCCGCGAGGATTGGCTGCTTCGCGCGGCCTATTCGCTGGGCGAGGGCACCGACCTGCGGGTGGACGTCTCCGAATGGAACTACTGGCAGGCCTATGTGGAGGGCGACTATTACGTTTCCCAGCCCGAGCGCATCGGCCTCTTCGAGGCACGCTGGGGCCGCGCCTATCGCGCCGACGCCATCAGCCGCAACCTCATGGTCACGCCCTTCCTCGCGATAGGCGGGGGCTATGACACGGCCTATGCCACGCCATTCACCCTCGGCGCCGGCCCGGGCCTCAACATCAGGTACTGGTTCCGCGAGGACGTGTATCACGCCCCCATGTCCTACTTCGATCTGACGTTCCAATACCGTTTCAAACTCGCCGGCGACGACCGCGGCGAAGGCCTGTTCGCCGGAGCGGTGGTGTCTTACTGAGTCACCCGATGATTTCGATGGGACGACATTATTGGGTGCAGGTGGCGTCCGTGACCGGCCACGCCTGCGATTGAGCTGGACTCGAGGCTGAGGCTCGTCAGAAAGGTATCATTACACTCCCAGCCCACGCTTTGATAGCCAGGGCGAGAGCAGATCTTGGCGCATAAACCCACAGGCCGAATATCGGCGAGAGTCCGCACGGACCACACAAACGGGGCATGCCTGGGCGCGTCGGGACGGCGTCAACCGCCTTGAATTGTCGCGGCCGATCGGCTCTGATGAATACTTGTGTCGCCTCGCGACGTTCCGTGCCCCTGTCACCGCCATGGACATCCGGCTCGATCCCATCAAGCATGCCGAGCGCGTCACCGGCCGCCGCCAGTCCGCCTTGATCGACCTCTGGTCCAGCGGCGGCTTTGCAGCGGCCCTGAGCGAGGTGAACGGCCCCCACGTCTATGCCTATGGCGACCTGCCCTGCCCGACCGTCGCCATCACGCTCTACGACGTGCGCCGGCATGTGCTGATGGAGAACGGCAGCGTGCGCCGCGATGGCAGCGTGCAGGCGGGCCGCTTCCGCATCGGCGTACCGGGACGCGATGTCCTTGTTGATGCCGTGCCCGCGGTCAACAGCGGCAAGCTGCTGATCCTCTATCTGGGCGATACCCTGCTGGACGAGATCGGTGCCGCACGCTGTGGCCGCCGGGTCGAGCTGATGGACCGTGCCTGGGACGTGGACGATCCCCTGCTGATGCTGGCGTCGCAGCGCATCGTTGAGGCGTGCGCCGAGGCCGCCTCCGGTCGATCCCTGCTGGCGGAGCAGCTGGCTTATACGCTCGCCCTCCATGTTTCGGACCGGTATGCCGTGCCGCTCGCGGCCAGACGCGCGCCCGAGGTGCCGGAGCTTGATTCCCGCTTCGGCCAGCGGGTGATTGACCGCGTGCGCAGCGATCCCGGTGCCGACATCACGCTCGCCATGCTGGCGCAGGAGGCGGGCCTGACGCCGTCGGGCTTCATCCGCGCCTTCCGCCGCGCTACCGGCCTCACGCCGCACCGCTTCATCCTGGAGGAACGGGTCCGCATCGCACAGGAGCTGCTCGCGGATACCGCGCTTCCCATTGCAGAGGTCGCGCTGGCCGCCGGCTTCTCGTCTCAGTCCCATCTCGGGGCCACCTTCCGCACGCTTGCGGGAGAGAGCCCGGGCCGCTGGCGGCAGCTGCGGCAGCGGTCACTTTTCTGACAAAGGCGGCCCCAAGCAGGGCCCATGCGGCCTGTTTTCCGGAAGACGCCGCCGCCGAGATCATCCCACTCTCCCGCCAAACGCCGCGCTGAACGGCGATCAAGGGAGGCACAGATGTCATCGACCACCAATGCGGCCGCAACAGCCGCGGATACCAGCCTGACCGGCTTCTACAGGGACATGACCCTGCCGGAACGCCGCACCTTCTGGGCCTGCGCCACCGGCTGGGCGCTCGATGGCATGGACTTCATGATCTATCCGCTGGTGATTGGCACAATCATCAAGCTGTGGAACGTGGATGCAGGCGCCGCCGGCCTCGCCGGCACTGTGACCCTGCTGGCCTCGGCGCTCGGTGGCTGGGGCGCCGGCTATCTGGCGGACCGCATCGGCCGTGTGCGCACGCTTCAGTTCACCATCCTCTGGTTCTCTTTCTTTTCTCTGCTTTGCGCCTTCGCGCAGAATTTTGAGCAGCTCCTGATCTGTCGCGCCCTGCTCGGCATCGGCTTTGGCGGCGAATGGGCGGCCGGAGCGGTGCTGATGGGCGAGACCATCCGGGCGCAGTATCGCGGCCGTGCCGTGGGATCGGTGCAGTCTGGCTGGGCCATCGGCTGGGGCGCCGCCGTGCTGGCGCAGGCGGCCCTGTTCTCGCTCATGCCGGCAGAGGAGGCGTGGCGCTGGATGTTCGGCATCGGCGCGCTGCCGGCGCTGCTGGTCCTCTACCTGCGCAGCTATGTGAAGGAGCCCGAGGTCTCGGCCCAGACCATCAAGCGCGGGCAAACCTCCGGCGACCGGCCCTCCATCCTCGAGATATTCCGGGGCCCGATCCTGAAGGTGACCATCCTCGCCTCGCTGGTGGCTACCGGCTGCCAGGGCGGCTATTACGCCATCACCTTCTGGGTGCCGCGCTTCCTCACCACCGAACGGCATCTGTCCATCGTCAGCTCCACTGGTTATCTGGCGGCCCTGATCGTCGGCTCGTTCGCGGGCTATCTGGTGGGCGCCTGGTTCTCGGACCGCTTCGGCCGCCGCAGCCTGTTCCTCGTGTTCTCGCTCGGCGCCATGGCCGTGGTGCTCGCCTATACCCAGCTGCCGCTGTCGAACGAAATACTATGGGTGCTGGGCTTCCCGCTGGGCTTCTTCGCCTCCGGCTATTTCTCCGGCATGGGCGCGTTCCTGACCGAGCTCTATCCCACCCGGCTGCGCGGCTCGGGTCAGGGCTTCTGCTACAACTTCGGCCGCGGCATCGGAGCGCTGTTCCCGTTCCTGGTCGGCTATCTCTCGCAGACCACCTCGCTGGCCAACGCCATTTGCATCTTCGCGATGGTGGCCTATGTGGTGTTTTTCCTGGCCGCCTATGGCCTGCCCGAGACGCGCGGCAAGGTGTTGCACGCCGATGCATGACATGACGCCGGAAACCAGCGCCGCCCCGGTCTGTCCGGGGCCGGCGCCCGATCCCCACGGCCCCACCCGATACGCGGTGCCGCCGGGAGCCGTGGATTGCCACGCCCATGTCATCGGCGTGCCGCCGGCCTATCCCTTCGTGCCCCAGCGCAGCTACACGCCGCCTGAAGCCACCGCCGAGCAGTATCTGGCCATGCTCGATGGCACCGGCATGACCTATGGCGTTCTGGTGCAGGTGAGCGTCCATGGGGTGGACAATCGCCTGATGCTGGACACGCTGCGCGCGAACCGGCAGCGCCTCCGCGGCATCGCCGTCATTCCGCTTGGCCTGGCGGATCGCGAATTGGCGGCGATGAAGGAGGCCGGCGTGGTCGGCCTCCGGCTCAACGTGCTGTATGGCGGCGGCATCGGCTTTGACGCGCTGGGCTCCTATGCCGCCCTTGCACGGGAAATGGACTGGCACCTCCAGTTTCTGGTCGATGCCGCTGACCTGATGCCGATCGCTCCGCAACTCGGCCAGTTGCCGGTGCCCTATGTGATCGACCATTGGGGGCATTTCCCGGTGTCGCGCGGGCTCGAGGATCCCGGCTTCCAGACCATGCTGGCGCTGCTGCGCGACGGCGGCTGGGTGAAGCTGTCCGGCGCCTATCGCAACAGTGTCTCCGGCCCGCCTTATGCGGACACCATCCCCTTCGCCCGGCGCATTCACGAGGCCGCCCCCGACCGCTGCGTCTGGGGCTCCGACTGGCCAAATGTCGCCAATTGGGGGCCGATGATGAACATCGGCGAACTGCTCGACCTGATGGCCGATTGGGTGCCCGATCCTGTTGCCCGCGATCGGGTGTTTACGGCCAACGCGCAGCGCCTCTACGGCTTCCCACCGGGCGCGGGTGTTGGCGGCGGCGCCGCCTGAGCAGAGATCACCTCTGAGCCACCCGAGCGGCCTCCCCTACGGCGGCGCACTGGCTAAGCCGTCGCCTGCTCGGCAAGAAGATTGGACGCTTATGGCCGGCGGCTGCGTGTGGCTGGTCCTCGCTGCAGGATCCAGCCCACGCTCCCCGCGTCTTCGACCGCATCCGCCAGCGCCAGTGGATGGTCAGGCATTCACTCCGACGCGGCCGTTAAACGCGTCAATCGAGGCCCCGTCGGCCGGCTCGCCGCGGAGAAGCGAGCATTACTCTTCCCGTGGGTCCAAAGACGGCTGCGGAAGACGCATTCCGAGCCTTTCCTGCGACGCTTTGGGGCTCATTGCGCAGTTGGAGACTCGCTCGTGGGAGATCCTGCAGGGTCTTTTCTGATCGACCAACCAGCCTTCCAGTCGCAGCAGCAGCTGCACGCTGCCGTAGCCATAACGCTCACGCGCCTCGCAAAGGCTGAGAGAGGTTATCGTCACGCGAAGACATCGCGGCATGCTTGACCAGCACCAGATGGCGGCATGATCCAGATGAAACGGCTCCAGCTAGAACAGCGCGGTTGAATTCTTATGGGCGGCACCGCAGCCGTTTGACGGTAAAAATACACCTTATGAGAGAATCCATGACGCCTTCGCGTTCAATTGACGTTTATGCTACTTTAAAGGGAATAAGCCCAATTTCAGTTGTCATTTTCGATTGTTATGGGAGGGATTTAAGTCATGAAGTGCCCTCCGGTGCCTCCCCACGAGAAGGAGCGGCTCGCCGCTCTGGACAGCTACCGCCTCTCTGGTGAAATGCCTGTTGCGGACCTCTCCCCGCTCGTCGAGATGGCTCTGCACGTCTTCAAGGTCCCCATGGCAGCGGTGAACATGATCGGTTCCGATCACGTCTTCTTCGCCGCCAGTGCGGGTTTCGGTGCAGTGGATAAGCGCAGGGAGGTTTCCTTTTGTGCCCACACCATCCTTCAGGGCAAGGTGATGGTTGTGCCGGATGCAGAGCAGGACGAGCGTTTCCACGACAACCCGCTTGTTACCGGCGCAGCCGGAATTCGCTTTTATGCGGGGGCGCCCCTCTTGTCGGGGGATGGTCATGCCATTGGCGCTCTTTGCATTCTGGATACGTTTCCGCGCGTTGGATTTGCTTCCGAAGAGCGTGAACGTCTGAGCCAACTGGCGCATGTCGTCATGGACAGGCTGGAGATCCGCCGTATTGGCGACCTTGCGTCAAGGCGCGGAAATGAGATCCACGTCCGCGCCGTTGATCCTGAGCAGCTTTCCCTCCTCGCCAGCACCGATGCGCTCACGGGTCTGGCAAATCGCCGCCAATTCTATCGGGCGGTAGAGGCGACCCTGCTCTGCGGGCATCCCTGTGCTGTCCTGATGCTCGACATCGACGGTTTCAAGGACATCAACAATATCCTGGGGCCGGAGGCGGCGGACGACGTCCTGAAAGCGATCGCCGGACTGCTGTCCGCGGAGACCACGGCTGGCGCTACCGTTGCACGCGTTGGTGGGGACGAATTTGCCGTGGTCCTTGGAGGTCTTTCCGAGGCCATGGCCGAGTCGTTCGCTCGCCTGCTCCTCTCGAAGATCACCAGCCTTCATCCTCTTGTCGGTGAGGATGTCACGATCAGTGCCAGCTGCGGAATTGCCTTCTCACCCCACGACACGAAGGCTGCGGCGGAGTTGATCGGTGATGCGGACCTCGCGCTCCATGCTGCCAAGATCAGTCGCAGCGCAAGCATCGCGCTCTACTCGCCCGCGCTGCGGAATGAAGCCCTGGATCGGCGGTTGTCCAGCCTGGACCTGCATCGAGCCGTGTCTAACGGAGAGCTTCGGCTGTTCTACCAACCTCAGGTGCGTCTTGACGACGGGGCCCTGGTCGGCGCAGAGGCGCTGATCCGCTGGCTTCACCCAAGCCGAGGTCTCCTCCTGCCTGCGGTGTTTCTGCCTTCGCTGGACGCCGGCCCCCTGGCATCCGTGGTGGGGCGCTGGGTGATCGAGGAAGGTTGTGCCCAGGCCGCGCGGTGGCGGCGGTCTGGGGCCGGGGGCTTCCGCATGGCGGTCAACCTTTTCGCTTCGCAGGTTCGCAGCGGTGACCTGCCGAAGCAGGTCGAAGATGCCCTGGACCGCCACAGCCTCCCGCCGGAAGCGCTGGAACTGGAAATCACCGAGAACATCGTACTGTCGAACGATGCCATCGCCCTGGACGCCCTGACGGAGCTCAGGGCGATGGGCGTTGGCATTGCGTTTGATGATTTCGGCACCGGCTTCGCCTCTCTCAGCCTGCTGACGCGTTATCCGGTGAACTGCATCAAGATCGATCGCAGCTTCGTCCAAGCCATGCTTCGCTCACCTCGCGAAGCGGCTGTCGTCTCGTCGATCCTTCAGATGGGGCGGGCGCTGGAAATAGACGTCATAGCCGAGGGCATTGAGACCGAGGAAGAACGCTCCTACCTCGCCGATCGCGCCTGCCCGGAAGGACAGGGATATCTGTTCGGCCGGCCCATGCCGGCGCAGGAATTCGAGGCCCTGCTTCTCAGCCCCGGCCGCTGACGCGCGCGAAGGCTTCTGCCCGCCGGAACGGTGGTCCAAGACGACTTCTTGGACCACGTCCCATGCCGGCAGGACGGGCATTCCAGATGGCGGTACATTGCCGTAAGCCAGCGCAGGCTGGGCACGAGACGAATAAGCTGCGCCGGAACGCGGTTGACGGCTGTGGGGCCCGCTCAGAATTTGAAGCGCAGGTCGGCCTTGATGCTGCTCTCGGTCACATCGGATCCGATCAGCCCGTCATAGGCGACGCTGGCGGCGACGGAATTCCCGAAGCCGTAAGTCAGTCCCCCACCGAGAACCAGGGCATCGCGGGCGAGCGGAACCCCATACACGCGGAACGGGCTCGAACCGGCCAAGGTCATGACCGCTTCCGTGGCCACGTCCCCAAACGCGTGCTGCCAGCCCAGGTTCACGTTGGGCGTGACCGTGGCATTGCCCATGGGCAGGCCGATTGCGAGGCGTGCGCCCAGCGTGGCAAGCGTGGTCGAGAGCGTTTGGGCACTGCCGGACAGGGCTGCAACACCTCCGGTCTCGGCGAACGCATCGAGACGTTGATTCACGTAGGCGAGGTTCGCGTAAGGCGACACCTGGGCATGCCCCAGGACAAGATCCCGCGAGATTTCACCGAACGCCTGAACGGTCCGGCCGTCCTGCTTGGTCGCAAGCCCCTCGGCCACGCTTCCGAAGCCGATGGCACGGGTCATGGAGAGGTCGTTCCAGCCGTAAGCAACGCCGGCCTTTGCGCGCCATCCGGCCCCTTCGGCCACCGCATATGCGGCGAGATCGATGTGGGTGTTATCGATGTCCGACGTCAGGTCGCCGACCGTGCCCGAGGACTGGCCGAAGCCCGCTGCAAGCCCGAAGCGCACCATCTCGGTCACGGGAGCATCAATGCCAGCGACAAAGCCGCTGGCGTCCCAGTACAGGGCGGCTGCATCTCCACCGGAGGCATGGGCCCATCCACCATAACCGGAAAGCCACACACTGGCCGTGAGGCCGGGCGCGAGCGGCGCCGCCGCGACGCCGCTGCCATCGAGCCGCTCCAGAACGGCGCTGCGGATGTGTCTCGCATCATCGAAGGCCATGGCTTCAGCCGACGCATGGGCCTCGCCCGAAAGCTGCGCCAAGGTCGCCGGCAGGGCTGCTGCCTGCAGGGTGTAGAGGGATTGATAGAAGGCGCCGAGCGAGCCCGTGAGCGCCACGCCCGCCGCTGGACGCACGCTGTCCAGCGCCCCGCCAACCGCGGTGCCGTTGCGGCTTGTGGCCAGTCCGAGCACGGACAGAGTGCCATAGGCCGCCGGGGTTACGATGAGGCTGAGGTCGTTCGCACCATAGAGGGCATCAAACCGCGTGCCTGCGGCAAGACCGATGGGCTGCGCGAGCCCTGAAAACGAGCCGGACACGCCGGCGCTGGCCTCGATGACCCGGAGGGTGGTGCCAAGGGTCGGGGTGTAGCTGTTGGTGGCGCTCCCCGTGATGCCGCGCAGTTGCGGAGCAAGCGTGCCGGCCACCTCCACCGTCCCCGTGGGCCCGGTGGTGACGAGGCGACTGTAATTGCCGGCTCCCGTTCCCGTGCCCGTGCCGTCGATGTCGACCTGGAAGGTGGCTGTGGGGCTCATCAGAACCGGACCCGCCACGGTCAGCGTGCCCGGCGAGTTCCCGGGCGCAAGGCGGCCGGCCACGGCGAGCTGGGCGAAGATCTGCCCCGTGCCACGCAACAGCCCCTCCTGCCCCACATAGACGTTTGACGCTACGGAGCCATTGATGGACAACGTGCCGCCGTCCACCCAGCTTCCACCGGAATAGGTGTTGGCACCGGTCAGGATCAGTTCCCCGGCGCCGGTCTTGATGAGCGTCCCCGCACCGGAGATGTCCTGCGAGAAGGTGGATGTCATCCCCTGGGTGTCGAGCGTGGTCGTGCCTGTGAACATGGCGTAGCCGAGAACGGCCTTGCCGACATTGAGCATGCCCCATCCATAGACATTGTCGACGCCCGGCTCGCCCAGGTCAGTGGCGGTGGTGAGAATGGCCTGCTGGATGTCGTGGGCCGTAAACCAGGGGAAGGCCTCCTTCACCAGCGCCGCAGCGCCGGACACGCTCGGTGCCGCCATGGACGTGCCGGACATGGTGTCATAGCCACGATAGAGGCCGAACCCCTCGCCCAGCGGAACGGTGGAGAGGATGTTGTATCCCGGCGCTACGAGGCACCAGTCCTTCGCAACGCCGCAGCGATTGCCCCAGCTCACCGCCAGATCCACGGAACTGACGAGATTGACCGCCAGCCATGTGTCTTTGAGTTCCGGAACAAGATAGGGCATGCCCGCCAGCACATCCGGATGCGGCTGGGTCTCGTTGCCGGTTGCGAAGACCATGAGGACGCCGGCCCTGGCGGTGGCACGCATCGCCGCCAGCGTCTGCGGCAGTTCCGCCTCCACCTTGGCGCGGGTATAGGATGTCACGTTGCAGGGGCCGGCGGGCGCACGATCGCAATCATTCATGCCGACGCTGTTGTTCACGATCGGCACACCGCTCGCTGCGAGATAGTTCCAGCTGGAGGCGAATATCTCATCCTCCGAGGTGACGCGCCAGTTGTACGCGACCGACATGATCCTGGCGTTGAATGCCACGCCCTGCATCACCTCGCCGTTGCGCGCGGCCGCGATGATGCCGGCGACATGCGTGCCATGGGAATCGTCCGGCATATTGTCGAACTGGCCGGTGGGCCGGTTGTTCAGAAAGTCCCAGCCCGGCACCATCCGGCCGCTGAATTCCGGATGCCGCCCGTCGACGGCTGCGTCCATCACGCCGACGGTGACACCCGCACCGGTGTAGCCCTGCGCATATGCGGCTGCGGCATTGATCTGGCGCAGGGCCTGCGAGGCATAATATTCCGGCGTGGCCCAGGGGTTGGCGGTCTGGGCCTGCGCCGGTGCGGCCAGGCAGACGGCCGTCGAGGCGAGCAGGAACCCGCGGCGTGCCGGCGACGGTCGGTGAGACGGCATGAAAAAATTCCCCACAACGAAAGCCCGCAGACACCTACCCCAGCGAAAACCGGCCTGCTTGCCGTTGCGTCTCGAAAATCTTGACCGAGCGTCGCATTCGCCACCGGCCCGAAGCATCTCGCGATCGGGCGCCTGACGAGTCCGGGCCGCACCGTTGGCCAATGCTAGCCCGGTCCGCCGACAGGCGGTTCCCGCCCAACGGGCACAGCCGCGCCCCTGTGTGCCGGGTCAAACCCGGTTTCGCCGGCACCGTCGTCCGGAGACGGCCCTCAGGACCAGTGGATCTGCTTCCACCCCGCACCACTGACATGGTCGAGGCTGTCATCGGAGAGGGCCTGCGGTCCGCCGGGGCGCATCTGCTCACGCGCCTGAAGGACCAGCGCCTCGGCCGCTTCCTTCGGAAGGTCCTGCCCCTTGGAAGCAGCGTAAGCGGTCAGCGCTTCGGCGCTGGAAAAGACCTCCCGCATGCCTCCAACATCGGACAGACACCCGCCCGTGCTGATCATGAAGGCCTCAAGAGACGGAGGATTTATTGCCATGCTACAGCTCTCTTTCAGTTTCGGGCGTCCTTCGGAACTTCAATCTCGGATGATCCGTGTAAAGCCCGTCCTGTTGGGGCGCGGCGGCAGCGGAGGCAGCACACCGCCCACGACCTGATCCAGTTCCTGCTCTCCGAGCGGAGCGGTGCCGCCGTCCGGCTCGATGCCGGGTTCGGGCGTGGGCGTGGCAGAAGCGTCTTTCTCGTTGGTCATGCTGCCCCCATTCGCATAGGCGCTGAAGTCCGCGCCGATGGCAGGATTCTACAATGGATGGGGCCTGTGCATTTGCCTGCCTGTCCCGGATGACTTGTGCCACCGTCCCAATCCATACCGCCAAGGGCAGGGCCGCCCGTCGTCGGTGGTCGGAGGGTCAACAGGTTTCCGGAACCCGAAAGAGGGAAGAACATTCCCTTTGGGAAGAGAGCCTGAGATAATGCATTGCACGCGATGATCGGAGCCACGTGGGTGGGAGAACGCGCATGTCAGGAGGCATTCCGTCCAGAAGGTTCCGGACGCTGGAGTCCGATAAGGCGGAACAGTTCGGCCGCTACCACGACCATATGGCGCCCATCTACGACGTAGCGGCGGAGGAAAATGGCAAGGCCGGCTTTGCCGCCGATATGACCGCATATCATCTGGGCGGCATGCTGGTCGGCGCTTCAGGCTTTTCCGATCACGCGATCGGACGAAGCAAGCGCAAGATCGCCCGGACGGACATGGATCACCTGCTGGTGCAACTGCACAAAACCGGTGGGCTGGACGCCGACGCCGAGGGCAATGTTGTGCGTGTGCGTGCGGGTGACATCTCCCTGATCGATCTCGGCCGACCGATGGACGGGCATGCCAAGACCTCGCAGACGCTCGACGTCATCCTGCCGCGTTCCCAGCTTCCGGATCTGGCGCAACGGCGCAAGACGCCGCACGGTGCCGTGCTGAGCGGCGACAGTCTGATGGGCGGCATTCTGGGGGACTTCCTGCTTTCCTTGGCACGGAGACTGGACGCCGCCACCCCACGCGACGCCGGTCTCCTCACCCGTGCGGCCGCCGACCTGATCACAACGTGCTTCCAGTCGGAGACGGGCGTCGCCGCAGCACAGGAGGGGCTGCTTCTTGCAGCCTCTGAACGGGCGAGACGCTACATCGATGCCAATCTGTCGAAGGCCGAGTTGGTGCCCGTCCGCGTCGCGCGGGAGCTGCGCATGTCGCGCTCAAGTCTGTACCGTCTGTTCGAGGCTGAAGGCGGGATCGCGAAATATATCCGGACGCGCCGGCTGACCACCGCCTTGTACTTGCTGACACATCCGGCGCATGCCGGCATGCGCATCGGCGAGATCGCCTTCCGGTGCGGTTTCAGTAGCGAGGCCCATTTCAGCCGCGCATTCCGCAGCGAGTTCGACATGAAACCCAGCGAGGCCAGGAAGCGCGCCCGCTTCGAACCTGCCCTGGCTGCTGCCTCCCCGGGCGAGGGGCCTTGGATCGCCTCGCTTCGCCCCTCGGAATAGAGGCTCCCAGGCAAGGCGTGAAACGGAGCTAGCGGACGCAGGATCTGAGCCGGGGCGCTCCTGCCAAGACCGCCAATCCGCTTTGGCGCAGGTGGAAAAGAGGCTCAGGTCAGACGGAGATACCGTCGGCCAGTGTCACGGACGTATTACGGACCGGCACCGCCTAGGAATCAAGGCACAACGCGGCGCAACCGCGCCGCCACCGCCGCCACCGGCTCGGCCCAAGCGTTGGGCGCGGGCTGACGAAACAACTCCACGGTGGGATACCAGGGGCTGTCGCTGCGCTCGCGCAGCCAGCGCCAATCGGGCGCGAACGGCAGCAGCACCGAGACCGGCCGGCCCATGGCGCCGGCCAGATGCACGATGGACGTGTCCACCGCCACCACGCGGTCGAGCACCTCCAATATGGCCATGGTGTCGGCGAAGTCGGCGATCTCGGCGCCGAGATGGATCAGCGGCGCGGCGCCGTAATAATCCGCCACCTGCGCCGCCGCCGGGCCGATCTGCAACGACACCAGCGCCGTGCGCTCCAGCGCGGCGAGCGGGGCCAGGGCCTTCAGCGTCATGGAGCGGTTATAGTCATTGCCATGGGTCGGCCGCCCGGCCCAGACGATGCCGATGGCCTGGAAGCCGGCGGGGATCAGTTGCGCCAGCCGCGCCCGCCACCGCGCCACCTTGGCCGGATCGGCCCTCACATAGGGCACAAGCGCGGGGATGGTCTCCAGGTCGGTGCCGAACAGCCGCGGCAGGCCGGAGAGCGGGCAATACGCATCGAAATGCGGCACATGCTCCCAGCGGTCGGCATAGCGGGTGATGCCCGCCTGCTGCATGACGATGGGCTGCATCTCGGAACTGCACGCCATCACCAGATTGGGGCACAGCTTGGCCACTTGCGGAATGTAGCGGCAGAACTGGATGGTATCGCCGAAGCCCTGGTCGCCGATCAGCACCAGCGTGCCCTCAGGCATGGGCGTGCCGTCCCATTGCGGCTTGTCGGCGTGCGGCAGTAGGCGTGGCGAATTGGGCAGATCGAACCGCCACTCATATTCCGCCCAGCCCTCGGTGAACTGGCCGCTCAGCAGCAGCGCCTCGGAGAGCTCGAAATGCGCCGCCGCCATGGTCGGGTCCAGCGCCAAGGCGCGGCGGGCACAGGCGATGGCGGCGTCAATCTCCATGCGGTCGTAATAGATCACGCCAAGATTGTAATGGGCGCCCGCATCGTCCGGCGCCAGTTCCACCGCGCGGCGGCCATGCACGAGTGCCTCGTCCAGCCGGCCCTGGCTGCGATACAATTCGCAGATGTTGCGATGGAAGATCGGTTCGGTCGGCAGCAAGGCGATGGCCCGCTCCAGCCGGGCGAGCGCCTCGCGCGGCCGCTTGGCCTTGTGCGCCAGGATCGCGCTCTGATGCAGCGCCGGAACATAATCCGGCTTGGCCTCGAGCACCTGCGCCACGATCTGCTCGGCGGCATCCAGGCGGCCTTCCTGCTCATGGGCGCTCGCCTCCGCGAGCCATTCGTCGACGGTGCGCGATATGGCGGCCGCGGCACCAGCGCCCTGCGGTCCCGCCGGCTGCGGCGCGGACATGCCCTGCCCCGCGCTAGCCATCGATCGAATATCCCAGACGCGCGATCACCGGCTCCAGCACCGGGATCACCGGCGCCAGATGCTTGAGATAATGGCGATAACGGAAGCGGGAATCGTCATAGAGCTTCTCCGTCACCTGCGCATAGCTGGCGGTGCGGGCATAGCGCTTGTTCTCGTGGAACTTCAGGCAGCGCTTGTCGAAGGGCAGATCGGCGAAGGCCAGCATGCGGCGCACATGGGTTTCCTGATCGTCCACGATGTCCTCGTAACGCACCGCCAGATACTTCAGAGCCATCTCGCGGCGATAATGCTCCACCAGATCCATCACCAGCACATAATGCTGGGCGATCGTTTCCAGCGCATTGGCGCAATAGAAGCCATGGGTCAGGTGGTTCGAATAGACCGAGAGCACGATGTCCAGCGGATGGCGCAGCACATGGATCAGCGGCGCATCGGGGAACATCAGGGCGATGAGGCCCATGTGGGTCTCGTTCAGCGGCATCTTGTCAGTGAAGCGGGTGGCGCCGGGCTCCATGACGCCCAATTGCTTGACCCGCTGCAGATAATAGTCGCGCAGATTGTCCAGCCCCTCGCACTGGTCGCCCATCCATAGATCCGCCAGCGCCTCGGGATAGGCCAGCGGACTGTTGAGCATGCGCGGCATCAGATTGGCGATGTCGTGCACGAAGGAGAGTTCGTCGCCGGCGGAGACCTTAGGGTGGGCGGAGAGCGTCTGCTCCACCATGGTGGTGCCGGAGCGCGGAAAGCCGAGGATGAACAGAGGCCGTGGCCCGCTTTCCACGGGTTTGGCGCGGGGCACGATGCGCAGCCGGTTGCTGGTGAAATAGGCCTTTAACCGCGCCGCCAGATTGGCCGCGTGCTCGGCCATATAGGTGACGCCGCTCTGCTCCACATTCAGCCGCTTGCCGGCAGCGAAGGCGGCGAAGGCCTCGTCATAGCGGCCCATCTTGTCCAGCAGGCGGCCCTTCTCCAACAGGTCGTTGGTGCCGAGGCCCCCGCCGGGGTTCTGCTGCGCCATGCGGTCCAGGATCGCCAGAGCGGCGTCATATTGCTTGGTGCGCCCGCGCACCACGGCGCGGTGCAGCAGAATGCTGGGATGGCCAGGCGCCAGCGCCTGTGCCTGATCCAGCAGCTCGTCGGCGCGCGCAAAATTGCGGTCGGTCTCCTCCATTCGCGCCCAGCCCAGCACGGTCTGGAGAATGGTAGGCGCCAGCGCGAAGCTCTCCTCGTAGAGCGCGCGGGATTCGGCCATCTTGCCCTGGTTCTTCAGGTTCCAGGCCAGGTTCGCCAGAAGGATGGGCTGACGCTGCCCCAGCAGGTCCAGGGCACGACGATAGTGAAACTCACCGACCTGCGGCCGGTTCATCTCGGTCATGATCATGCCCATCAGATTGTGCGACTGCGGGTCGGTCGGGGCGATGCGCACCGCGTTGCGGGCATGGATTTCGCCTTCCGCCAGATCGCCCTTGCCGAACAGCAGCAGCGCCAGCTCCTGGGTCGCCCACACATTGTTGGGGTCCAGCATCACCAGCCGGCGCACCAGCGCCTCGGCGGCGGCGCCGGCGCCCTGCATCTTGCGGATCTGATAGAGCACCGCCAGCGCGCCGCCCTGCCCCGGCGCCAGCTCCAGCACCTCCAGGCACAGCCGCTCGGCCTCCCCATAGGCGCCCTTGGCGTGGCAGGCGATGGCCTCGTCCACCAGCGGCAGCAGGTGGCGGCTGGCGGCGGCCGGGCCGAGAGCTGAGGCCTCCAGCTGGCAGCAGCGCAGAGCGCGCAGGCCGCTGCCGCAGGCGCACAGGGAGGGATGCAAAGCGTTCATGGGGTTACTGTCCTGAAACCTGGAAGAGCCTGATCCACCGGGCCGCGATCACGGGGGATCAGGCTCTCATGCCTTTATGGCGTGTCAACTCGTAGGCCCCGACCCGGTCAGAAGGACCAGGTGAAGGACCCGGTCACCGCATGATCCTGCACCGCATTGGACAGGGTGCCGCGATACGAGACGCCGAGCTTCATGCTGTCGTCGAGCTTCCAGTCGGCGCCCAGGTCCAGCAAGGCCGCATCCCGCGCCAGCGGCGCCCCGGTGACGCTGAAGTTCACACCGGTGCCGAAGGCCAGATACGCCGCCGGGTCCAGATCGCCGAAGGCGTGCTGCCAGCCCACCATCAGGCGCGGCATCAGAGTGGTGCCGTTGCCCAGCGTCCAGCTGGTGCCCAGCCGCAGGCCGAGGGTGGAATAAGTGAGGTCGGCCGTCGAACTGTGCAGGGTCAGCGCCGCCGCCCCCCCGACTTCCTGCCCCGCGCCGGTGTTCATGTGCACATAGGCAAGGCCCGCGAACGGCTCCAGCGCCAGACCATTCCAGGAGAAGCCGTAGCCCACCTCGCCGAACACCTGCGCGGTATCGACGCCATAGCTGCTGCTCACCCCTTGCTGGAAGCCTGGGAAGGCGACCGTGCGCGCCATGTCCACGTCGCTCCAGCTGTAAGCGGCGCCCAGGCGCACATTCACCGGCCCGAAGGCGCGCCCCGCATACAGGCCGAGGCTGTAGGTGCCGATATCAGCCGAGCTGGCGCGACCGGAGATGGTGAGATCCGTGGAGGTGTAGCCGCCGGCGAGGCCCACCCGCCAATCCTCGCCGATCAAGGCATCGAGGCCGGTCATGAAGCCGGAGCGATCATGGCTCACCGCAGCGGCATTGCTGGTGCCGCTGATCTGGCCCCAGCCGCCGAACGCCTCGCCCCACGCCACCAGGCGGGAGGCGCCGCCATCGGCCATGCCGCCATTGGGCCGGGCGATGGCCACGCCGCTGGGCTGCACCGTGCCAGTGCTCCCCTGCCCGACTGACGCCAGGGCCGAGGACGACAGCGTCACCGGCCCGCCGGTGCCCAGCGCGACCACCGCGCCGCCGGCTTCGCCATAGGCCTGCTGCCGCAACCGGTTCATCAGGGTCTGCGGCACCACGCGGCTGTCATCCAGCAGGGCCGTTATGACGCTGGCATAGGCCTCGCCGGACAGCATGGTGAAGGCGGTGCGGGCGCCGGCCGCGTTCTGGCCCACCACCGCCTGATAGAGCGCCGAGTTGGCGCCGCCGGCCTGCACCGCATTGGCGGTGGCGTATTGGTTGAGCGTCAGGGCCACGCTGGAGAAGCGCACCGGCGTGCTGCCGGTGGAGAGCGTCAGCGACACCGTGTTGGAGCCATAGGTCAGCGACGGCGTGAGGAATGCCAGGTCCGTGGTCACGGTGTCGAACTGCCCGCTCAGCGCCGTGCTGGTGAGGATCGAGTAGGTGGTCGAGGCGCCATAGCTGCCGCTCCCGGCCAGCACAGCCAGGGTGCCGCTGAGGGTGGCGGTGCCGGACACCAGCAATTGCGAGCTCTGGCCCTGCGGGTTCACCGCCACCTGCAAGGTGCCGCCGGAGGTCTGGACGAAATTGCCGGTGAGCTTGAGGCTGCTGCCGACCGCGCCGGGTTGCAGCGTGCCGCTGTTCGTCACCGCGCCGATGGTCCAGCTGCCGCTGGCGATCCAGTTCGCCCCGCCAGCGATGGTGAGCGCGCTGCCGCTGCCGAAATTGGCAATGGTGCTGGAAAGAGTGCCGCTGCCGGCCAAAGTGATCCGCCCTGCGCCGCCGCCACCGTCGATGCCCCCCTCCAGCACCGAGCCGGTGGTCAGGGTCAGGCTGTTGACGCCGGCATCGAACTGGATGGCGGTCCCGCCGGTGCCGGTGATGGTGCCGCTGTTGGTGGCGCTGGCGCCGGTGCCGGTGAACTGGAGGCCGATGACGCCGCCGATGGTGCCGCTGTTGGTGAGCGAGGCATTGCTGCCCAGCGCCAGGCCGGCGATGGCGTCGTCGAGGATGGTGCCGGCATTGACCACCGTGCCGCCGGTGCCCACCTGCACGCCGAACACGCCGCCCTGAATGAAGCCGCCGGTGGTGTTGGTCAGCACGCCGCCGGACCCGAGGTTCACGCCGGTGTCGGCGGTGCCGATGATGGTGCCGCTGTTGGTGATGGTGCCGGTGCCGGTGACGCCATTTACGGTGCCGAGCACGGCACCGGTATTGGCGAAGCTGCCGGTGTTGGCGAAGGTGCCGGATCCGCTGATGGTGCCGCTGTTGGCCATGCTGCCGGAATTGGCCAGCGTGCCGTCATTGACCAGCGAACCGGAATTGCTCAGCGTGCCACTGCTGGCGATGGTGCCGGTGCTGGTGAGCGTGCCGCTGTTGGCGAAGGTTCCGCCGGAGACCACTTGGCCGTTGATGGTGGTGGTGCCGGTCGCGGCCACCACGCCGCTGTTGTCCAGCGTGGCACCGGCTGAGACCTGGAGATTGCCACCCAGCGTGCCCCTGTTGGTGAGCGTGCCGGAGAGCACCACGGCATTGCTGATGGTGCTGCCGGCATCGACCGCCTGGGTGGCATTGAGGAAGGCCACGTAGCGGAAGCCCAGGACCTGGACGGTGTCCAGGACGGCACTGCCTTCCACCACCAGCGTGTTCACGCCCAGCGAGCCGTCGGCGAGGCCGATGAGCGCGCTGCCGCTTTCCAGGATCAGCCGGTTGGTGCCGCCGGCGAACTGCACCGCCGTGCCGCCAGCCCCGGAAATGGTGCCGAAATTGTCGATGGTGCCGCTGGCGCCGCCGGTGAACAGCACGCCGATGCCGGCGTTGCCGGTGCCGGAGATGGTGCCGGTATTGGTGATCGTCGCCGTGCCGCTGGAGATGGTCACGCCGGTGGTGGCGCCGGTGATGAGGCCGCTATTGGTCACAAGCCCGCCGGCGGCGAGATCAACGCCGGTGCCGCTGATGCCGGCGATGGTGCCGGAATTCGCCACCGTCGCGATGCCTGAGGCCGACACGCCCGTCGCCGCGCCCTGGATCAGCGCCGTGCTGCCGGAATTGGCGATGGTGCCGCTGGCTAGCGCGACGGCGGTGCTGCCGGCACCGCTGGTGGTGATGGTGCCCGCATTGGCCACCACATTGCCGCCGCTGCCGCCAACGACGGCGGCCTGCGTACCGCTGATGCGGCCACCCGCCTGGTTGTTCACGCTGCCGGTGCCGACCAAAGCGATGGCGCCCAGCACGCTGCCGCTGTTGGCGAAGCTGCCGGCATTGGTGAACAGGCCCGCGCCGCTGATGACGCCGCTGTTGCTCATTGTGGTGGCGTTGCTCAGCACGCCGGAATTGAGCAGCGTGCCGGAATTGCTGAACACGCCGCTGTTGGCGAGAGTGCCTGCCAGCGCCAGCCTGCCGGCATTGCTCAGGCTGCCGGAGGTGGCGAGGGTGCCCGCAACATCCAGCGCGGCGGTATTGATCAGCGTTCCGGTATTCAGCAGGCTGGCCAGAACCGAGAACGACCCGCTGTTGGCGATGGTGCCGGCATTGGCCGAGCTGGCGCCGGCGGCGACCAAGCCGCTGGTGTTCAGCACCGCGCCCGCATCCACGCTCACCTTGCCGTTGAGCGTGCCCTGGTTGGTCAGCGTGCCGGCGATCACCACCGGATTCGTGATGGTGGAGCCGGCGTCGATGGCGTTGGTGGCATCCATGAAGCCGACATATTGGAAGCCGATGGCGCTCACACCGGAGAGCGTGGCGCTGTCGCGCACCACCAATGTGTTCACGCCCAGGCTGCCGTCGGCGGCCCCGATGAGCGTGCTCCCGCCTTCCAGGATCAGCCGGTTGGTGCCGCCGGCGAACTTCACCGCCGTGCCGCCCGCCCCTGAGATCACCCCGAAATTGTCGATGGTGCCGCTGGCGTACCCCATAAACAGCACGCCGACGCCCGCGGTGCCCGTACCGGCGATGGTGCCGGTGTTGGTAAGCATTGTGGTGCCGAATGCGACGCTGACCCCGGCCGTGGCGCCGGACACGAGGCCGCTGTTGGTGACATTGCCGCCCATTCTCAAAGCGATGCCGGAGCCCGATACGCCGATGATGGTACCTTCATTGGTAATCGTCCCGGCGGAACCGAAGTCTACGCCGGTTTGGCCACCCTGAATGAAGGAGGCCGTGCCTGCATTGGCCAGGCTGGTGCCGCTGAGCGAGACGCCGATACCGCTCGTGCCGAGAATGGTGCCTTCATTCAGCACCGCCCCGTTTCCGACGATGACGCCGTTCACAGCCCCTTGGATGCGCGAACCAACCCCAGCATTGGTGATGGTGCTGCCCACAGACAAGTCAATGCCGGAGTTGGCGAGACCGATGATCGTGCCTTGGTTCATCACCGGGCCGCCGCCGACCATCTTGATGCCGGATATCGCGCCCTGGATCAGTGAAGCGCTGCCTGTATTAGTCACCGCGCCGATATTGACCACCCAGACGCCAAATTCGGACGATCCAATGATGGTGCCTTCATTGCGCACGGTTCCATTGGAGGTGCTGGCCACGCCGGTCTGGCCGCCCCGGATCAACGATGCGGTGCCGATGTTTGAGATCGTGCCGGTCGAAATCTCGACGCCCCTACCCGCCGTGCCGGTGGCGATGAGGGTGCCAGCATTGGCCATGGTGCCGCCGCTGATGAACATCGCGTGAAGGTCGCCGACAATGCTGCCCCCGACTTCATTCCTCACAACGCCTGTGCCACCCACCCCGAGCGTTCCGAAGATGCTGCCGCTATTGGTCAACAGTCCGGAATTCTGGAACAGGCCAGCAGTGGTAATGAACGTGCCGGTATTGGCCAACGTCCCGTTATTCACCAGCGTGCTCGACAGCGTGAACGTGCCGCTATTGGCGATGACGCCACTGTTGGTGGAGGAGGCACTCACCAAGACCACGCCGCTGGTGTTCAGCACCGCGCCCGCATCCACGGTCACCCGGCCGTTCAGCGTGCCCTGGTTGGTCAGGGTGCCGGAGATCACCGTGGCATTGGTGACGGTGGAGCCGACGCCGATGGCATTGGTGGCGTTGATGAAGCCGACATATTGGAAGCCGATGGCGTTCACGCCGGACAGCGTGGCGTTGTCACGCACCACGAGCGTGTTCGAGCCGAGGCTGCCATCGGCGGTGCCGATGAGCGTGCTGCCGCCTTCCAGGATCAGCCGGTTGGTGCCGCCCGCGAACTTCACCGCCGTGCCGCCCGCACCGGAGATCACGCCGTAATTGTCGATTGTGCCGCTGGCGCCGGCGCTGAACAGCACGCCAATGCCCGCCGTGCCGGTGCCGGCGATGGTGCCGGTATTGGTGATCAGCACCGTGCCGCCGCTGATCTGCACGCCTGCTGTGCCACCGCTGATGGTGCCGCTGTTGGTGATGGTGCCACCCAGCGCCAGCGCCACGCCATAGCCCAGCGTGCCGGCGATGGTGCCGGCGTTGACGAGCGCGGCCAGCCCGCCCAGCACAACGCCGGTCATGCCGCCCGAGATCACGGCGGCCGACCCGCTGTTGGAGATGGTGCCGCCGGCGGCGAAAGAGACGCCAATGCTGGTGGCGCTGCCGAGGGTGCCCGTATTGGTCAGCGTCCCCATGCCGCTCGCCACCTGCACGCCGGCGATGCCGCCGCTGATAAGGCCGCTGTTGGAGATGCTGCCACCGAGCGCCAGACCGACGCCATAGCCCAATGCGCCGATGATGGTGCCGGCGTTGCTGACCGTGCCCAGCCCGCCCAGCACGATGCCGGTGAGCCCGCCCGAGATCACCGCGGCCGTATCGCTGTTGGCGATGCTGCCGCCGGCGGCGAGGGACGCGCCCATGCCAGTGCCGCCCGTGATGCTGCCGCTGTTGGTGAGCGTGCCCAGCCCGCCCAGCGAAACGCCGGTGAGGCCACCCGACATCACCGCCGCCGAGCCGCTGTTGCTTACCTGCGCGGCGCCGCTCAGCACCACCGCCGTGCCCGCCGTCGAGGTGGCGCTGATGGTGCCGGCATTGGCCAGCGTGGCGCCAGCCCCGGTGACGCCTGCCAGCACGCCCGTGATGCGGCCGCCAGCCTGGTTGGTGACGATGCCCGTGGCCGTCACGCTCACGGTGCCGACGATGCTGCCGCTATTGGTCAGCAGACCGGCATTGGACAGCGTACCCGAACCGGCCAGCACCGTGCCGCTGTTCACCAGCGTGCCGCTGTTGCTGAAAAGGCCGGTGATGGTGAGCGTGCCGGTATTCGAGAGGCTGCCCGCATTGCTCAGCGTGGTGGCGGAAGCCGCAGAGGTCAAGGTCCAGGAGGCGCCGGCGTCCACCAGAACGGTGGCGAAATTGGTGATGCCCGAGAGAGTGCCGGTGCCGGAGACGAATTCCAGCGTGTTGCTGCCGGCGCCGCCATCCACGATGCCGGTGAAGGCAGCGCCCGAGAGCACTTGGAGCAGGTCGTCGCCCGCGCCGAACTGCACCGCCGTGCCGCCGTTGCCAATGATGGCGCCGCTGTTGATCAGCGTATTGGCAAGGGTACCGCTGAAGGCGATGCCCACGCCGGCCGTGCCCGTGCCGGCGATGGTGCCGGCATTGGTGATGGTGCCGGCGGCCCCGCGGGCATAAATGCCGTCATTTCCGCCCGAGATCAGGCCCGTTGCCGCATTGTGGACCGTGCCGCCCGCATCCAGGAACACGCCGGTGCCGGCGGTGCCGCCGGTGATGCTGCCGGTGTTGGCGATGGTGCCCAGGCCATCCATGGTCTTGATGCCGAAGCCGGCCGTGCCGGTACCGGCGATGGTGCCGGCATTGGCGATCGAGACCGACATGACATTGCCGGTGGTGCCGTTGGAAATCAGGATGCCGCCGAGGCCGCCGCTGATGAGCGCGGTGGCGCCGAAATTGACGATGATGCCGTTGGTGGTCTGGTCGGCGCCGTAGCCAGCGCTGCCGAGGATGGTGCCTTCGTTGCGCAGGAGCGAGCCGGCGTTGCGCAATTGCACGCCGGTCAGCGTGCCAGCGATGCGCGCGGCCGTGCCCACGTTGGTCACGGTATCGGTGTTGAAGCTGTAGACGCCGACCCCGCTGGTGCCGGTGGCCAGGATGGTGCCGGAATTGGTCAGCGTGCCGCCGAACATCTTGACGCCGTAGGTGGCGCCGGTGATCCGCCCGTTGGCGTCGTTGCCGATGATGTTGCCGCCACCGTTGGAGACCACCCCCGGGCCCGTCGCGCCCGTGATGGTGCCGCTGTTGATCAGCGTGCCCGTGCCGAGCTGGGCGCCCATGGCGCCGGAAATGGTGCCGCCAGCGTGGTTGGTCACCACGCCCCAGTCCATGTTCGCGCCGAAGCCGCCGCTGCTGCTGATCAGCCCGTCATTGACGATTGAGGCGACAACGCTGGAGGTGTTGGCGAAGCTGACGCCGCTCATGGCGCCGGAAATGGTTCCGGTGGCGGCATTGGTGACGCTGCCGGCGCCAGCCTGTACCACCACGCCCTGGCCGCTGCTGGCGATGATGGTGCCGGCATTGGTGAGGGAAAGATTGCCGCTTGTTACATTGATCCCTGAGCCGCCGGAGATCAGCGAGGCGGTGCCGTTATTGGCGACGACGCCACCCGTATTCAGGAAAATACTGGTGCCGCCGGCACTGATGGTGCCGGCATTGGTCACGGTGGGCGTGCCGCTGATGCCGACAACGCCGGTGCCGGTGGTGGTGACCAGCGCGCCGAGCTGGTTGTCCAGCACACCGCCAGAGGTCAGCGTCTCGGTGCCGGTGATGGTGCCGCTATTGCTCAGGAGGCCGCTGCTGGTCAGCACACCGGTGGTGGCGGTCAGCACGCCGGCATTGATGAGCGTGCCGCTATTGGCCAGGGTGCCGGAATTGGTGAGCGTGACGCCGGACGAAATGGTGTTGGCGCCGGTGAAGGTCCAGCTCGCACCGCTGTTGACCTGCACGAGCCCGAAATTGACGAAGCTGGCGCCGCCCAGCCCGGTGAAGCTGCCGCCGGTGCCGTCGAAGGCCAAGGTATTGGTGCCGGCTCCGCCGTCCACCACGCCGATGAAGGTGGCTCCCGCCTGAAGGGTCAGCAGGTCGTTGCCCGCGCCGAAGGCCACCGCCTTGGTGCCACCGGAGATGGTACCG
This sequence comes from Azorhizobium caulinodans ORS 571, assembly GCF_000010525.1. GTDB lineage: Bacteria > Pseudomonadota > Alphaproteobacteria > Rhizobiales > Xanthobacteraceae > Azorhizobium > Azorhizobium caulinodans. Next base: position 3,716,435 of record NC_009937.1, read on the forward strand.
CTGTTGGTGAGCGCGTTATTGAAAGTGCCGCTGGCGAACAGCACGCCATAGGTCGCGCCCGTGATGGTGCCGGCATTGGTCACCACACCAGCGTCGGATATAAACTGGATTGCGCGGTCGGCCGAGGAAATCAGCGAGGCGCTGCCGGAATTGGTGATCGTGCCGCCATTTTGCAGATAAAGGCCGTAGGCGTGGCCGTTGGTGAGCGTGGTCGCCCGAATGGTACCTTCATTGGTCACATTGATCGGCACGCCAAAGCCGACCACACCGATATACGTGCCAATGATCTGCGACCCGGTGCCCGCATTGTTGACGAAGCCGCTGCCATTCATCCAGACGGCCTCGAGGCCGGTGATCGTGCCAGCATTCTGCACGCCGCCCGAAGCACCCGCATAGGCAAACACGCCAACGCTGGTCGTGGCGCCGGTGATGGTGCCCGTGGCGGCATTCGTCAGCACGCCGGTGCCGGTCAGCGTGACGGCGCCGGCGATGCTGCCGGAATTGGTCATGGAGCCGCTGTTGAGCAGGGTGCCGTCCAGGGTCAGCGCACCCGCATTGCTAAGGGTGCCGGCATTGGTGAAGGTGCCGCCAGAGGCCACCGTCATGGTGCCGCTATTGGTCATCGCCAGGGCCGAGGCGACGGTATTCGTGCCCGTGAAGGTCCAGTTGGCCCCGCTCAGAACATTGAACTGCTCGAAATTGATGAAGCCCGAACCGCCCAGCCCGGTGAAGGTGGCGGAGGTCGTGCCACCGAATTCCAGCGTATCGGTGCCTGCGCCCGCGTCCACCACTCCGGTGAACACGCCCCCCGGCAGCAGGCGCACGACATCGTTGCTGGTGCCGACGAAGCGCACGGCGGTGCCGCCATTGCCGATGATCGTGCCGCTGTTGACCACCGTATTGGCGAAGCCGGTCACGTTCACCAGAACGCCGACACCGGAGGTCGTATTCGTGCCGATGATGGTTCCGGCATTTGTAACGGTGGAGCCTGCCCCATAGGCGTTCAGCAGGTAGGCCCCTGCGGCTGTGCCGGAAATTGTCGCGCCGGCGGCATTGGTCACCACGCCGCCGCTCTGAAGATAGAGCGCTTGCCGGCTCGTGCTGGCGATGGTGCCATAGTTGGTGATGGTGGCGACCGCACCGCCGGCGGTGAAGAACACCGCATTTCCGGCGCCGCCTGTGACCGTGCCGCTGTTGACCAGCGTGGCCGTGCCGCCGCTGACCACGACGCCGTAATTGCCCCCGGCGATCACACTGGCGGTGCCCGTATTATTGATGCTGCCGCCGCCGCTGAGATTGATGCCGGTCCGTGGATAGGAGCTCGGTGCGCTGATGGTGCCGTCATTGATGACGGTGCCGGCGGCTCCGGTAATGTTGATGCCGAACGAGCCCGAGATGAAGGAGGCGGTGCCGCTGTTGGTCACCTTGCCGCCTGCGGTCAGCGAGACGCCGGGTCCATTCGTGCCGGCAATGGTGCCGGCATTGGTCAGGGTCGGGGTGACACCGGACGCATTGGTCACCGCGGCGACAGACGTGGCGGAAATGATGCCGCCGAGCTGGTTGTCCAGCGTTCCCGTGGAGGTCAGCGTTACCGTTCCGGCAATGCTTCCGCTATTGGTCAGGAGGCCAGTATTGATAAATGTGCCGTAGGTATTAAGCAGCGTGCCACGGTTGGTGAGGGTGCGCGAATTCGACAATGTCGCCGAATTATTCAGTACGCCACCCGCTGCGATGGTAATCCCCGCGCCGACCCCGGAGTTGTTCACCACGCCGCCGTTCACCATCGAGCCGGCGATGGAAATGGACGCAGACGTGCCGGAATTGTTCAGGGTTCCGCTGTTCGAGAAGGTCCCCGTGCTCAGGACGACGAGGGAGGCACCGGCGGCATTGGTCAGCCCCCCGGAACTGTTCAGGGACCCGGCCACGGTCAGCACCGACGCCGTTGTGGCATTCTGGATCGGGCCGGACGATGACGCTGTGGCGGCGGCGGCGACCGTCAACTTGCCGTTGTTGGCGAAGGTGGCGGCGCCGAAGCTATTCGTGCCGGTGAGGGTCCAATCGGCATTGGCCAGCACCGACACGTTCTCGAAGCTGAGGGCTCGCACGCCGGAGATGGTGCCGGCCGATGTGCCGGCGAACTGCAGCGTATCAGTGCCCGCACCGGCATTCATTATGCCGGTCACGACGGCACCGGGGCGCAACTGCACGGTGTCGTTGAACGACCCGGTCATGCTTATGGCGGTGCCGCTATTGCCGATGATGGTGCCGTAATTGATCACCGTCGTCGCGGCGCCGGCGCCGGTCACGCCGACGGAGCCGGATATGATCCCGCCGTTGGCGTTCGTCACCCGGCCGCCATTGGTGAGACCAACACCCACTCCCGATCCGGCCGTTGCCGTCACGGTGCCGCTGTTGGTCACAACGCCTGCCGCCCCCTTCACGGCGATGCCACGGCTACCGCCTGAGATCGTCCCGCCCGCGCTGTTGGTTACCGTGCCGCCAAAGCCGAGATAAACCGCAGGAGTGGTCGTGCCGCCCTGGATCAGCCCGGAGTTGGTGATCGTGGGCGAGCCGGCCTTCGAATAGATGGCGAAGCCGCCGGTGGTGATGATGGTGCCGGCATTGGTCACCCGGCCGCCACTTGCCAAATAGATGCCCATGGCGGCGCCGGAGATCGTGCCTCCGGCACTGTTCGTTATGAGTGTACTGGAGGCACTGTTACGGACGCCCGCACTGTTGCTGTCGGTCGACGTCGTGCCTGAGAACGTTCCGGTAGCGGTGATGAGGCCGTCATTCACCACCGTGGCAATGCCCGTGATCTGCAGACCGCCGGCACCGGTAATGGTGCCGCCGGCAGTGTTGCTGACAGAGCCCTGATCGAACGTCACCCCGAACGAGGTTTGCCCGGTGATCTGGCCGGCATTGGTGAGAGTGGCGTTCGCGCCGAGTGCGAAGAAATACACGCCCCGATTTGCGCCAGTAATCACGCCGGTTGCGGCATTGTTCACACTGGCGGCCGTATAAGAGATGGCGACTGCGCTGCTGGACGTGCTGCGGATTGTGCCCGCATTGGTCAAGGTGCCGGCGACATCCCGGATGTAGACCCCGAACACATCTGCGGTGATCGACGACGCAGTGCCGGAATTGGTGACGGAGCCTCCGGAATTCAGATAGACGCCGAGATTTGAAGCTGTGATCGCGCCTTCGTTGATCACCGTGCCCGCGCCGCCGGTGATTCTCACGCCGGAACCACCGGAAATCAGGGAGCCGGTGCCGCTGTTGGTCACCAGCCCGCCGGCGGTGAAGGTGACGCCGGTGTAGCTCGGGGCACTCACGGTGCCCTGGTTGGTCAGCGTCCAGACGTTTGTATTGCCGCCATAGACCGCGCTCGCGGTCGACGCGCTGACCGTGGTGGCGGCGGTGATCAGAAAGTCGGTGGAGCCGGAATAATTGCCGAGGACGACACCGGTGTTCGTGGGGTTCAACGTATGGGTCTGCGCCTGCGCCGGACGCGGCAGCGCCACACCCAGGCTCACCACCACGGGCGCCAGCATCAGCGCCACGGTGGCGCAACTGCTCAGGAGGACCTGCGCCATCCGGCTGCGGCGCCGGTCCGGCGGGAGAGCGGCGCGAAGCGCGGGGGCAATGGGGGCGGACGGCACGCTCATGCGGACACTGAAGCCAGAACTTGCCGGCCAGCGAGCGGGACGCTCCGGCACGAATCGCAGTGCACTCTCCACCCGCCCGCATGGCGGGTGCGCTGCTCCGCTCTGGCCACTGTGCTCCCCCCCGACACCGTACCGACGCAAAACGTTAACGCCTCATGGCATCGGCACCAAGACACCAGAAACAGCATCGGTTGCAACCGAAAAAATGCATGCACAATCAACAAAATATAACTCCCCGCACGCTCGCGCATACGGCCCGTTGCCCCTGACTTGGACCGGCTTAAAAACGACGGCCCCGTATCCTATGGGATTGCGCGAACCCTCCCCATTCTTGCAACGGCAATTTTTGGTCATAAGTGGTGATTCGGGACCATTCTCTGGACCGCCGGAAGCTGGAGGTTCCGGTCTGCCTCACGGCGCCAGGCAGGCTCCGCCGCCGGTCTTCTGCCACGAGATCGTGGACTGATGACCGATGGCTCCGTGCGGCCGATTCTCTCGTGTTATGTGACCCAAGCCTCCATCTGTCCCGCGGCGTGGGCAAGCGTCAGGACGTGTTCAGGCACTCACTGCACTGGCCCGATCGTCCTTGGATAGCCCACCTTCGCGCAGACTTTCCCCAGCGTCGGGACCATGGGCTCGGCCCGGAAGCCGAAGCGCGGATCGATCACCGGCGAGAGCTCCCGACCCTTCTGTGAAACTCCCATTGGCATGGGCCGCTGTGTAACTCACCACCTCACCCGGAAGCTGCCCGTGGCGCCGAACGTGGAGTAGCCCTCGGAAATCTGGGCGTCGAAGCTCGCGGACAATGTGGTGGTCGGGCTGGCGAGGAATTGCAGGCCCGCATGCAGATCCGCCGCATTGCTCACGGTGGGTATTGAGGTGCCAGAGAAGGAGAATGTCGGCAGTTCCGCGAAGCTCCGTGGCACGTCCCGGTCCGGGCTGAAGTCGTGCATCCACGCTGCCCGCAGATAAGGCGCGATCTGCTGGCCATTGGGCGCCGTCCAGACGCCGTCCAACTGAAAGCCCACATAGAGAGGCAAAGCGGCAATTGCGGTATTTTGATAGGAGATGCCCGCCCCGAGGGAGAACATCTCGGATCCCGAACCCAGCCAGAGCTGCGTGGGCTGGAATGCGATGAACGGGGTGAGGCTCGCGCCTGTGGCGCCGAGAGCGAAGCTGTAGCCCGCTTCAAAACGCCCCGCGAGGATCCAGCCGTCCAGCCCGCTGTCGGTGGCGAGGTTCAGGCCGAGATTGTAGAGGTTGCGATCGAAATTGGAGCTGGCGTAGCCGACACTCGCAACCGCCGACATATAGGCCGGCCCGGCCTGGTAAAGGCCGTACAGGCTGAAGCTGCCATAGCTGTTGGAGACCACGGCGCCATAGGCGTTCGCCGAAATGTTGGTGGAAGAAAAGCTCACAGCGGCCCCCGCGAGCGCAGGCAGACCGGAGAGTTCGCCGTCCAGGCCCGCAATGCCGCCGATGGTGGAGCCGGACAGGCCGCTGCCGGTGGTGAGGCTGGCGATTGTCGAGCCCCAAAAATAGTGCCCTCCCGTTCCGGACGCGGCGGTCCCCCCGACGTCATCGCCGCGCTCGGGGGCGGCATAGCCAAGGGCGGTGGAGGCGGGCCGCAGGCCCTGCCGCCAGCGGTCCATCTGGGTGGTGATGCCGGCCATGGCGGCGGAAGCGGCATTGATCGTGGTGGTGGGCACCAGGGACACGGCACCGCCGCCCACCGACTCATAGGACCGCTCCAATCCCGGCACCGTGGTCACCTGCAGGAGGGTGGGGACAATGCTCTCGAACAGGAGCGAGGAGCCCCTCGTCTGGATCTCGCCGATCAACGCGCCGGTCGTCAGTCCATGCGCCGACAGGCCGGACGGTGTGAAGTTGATGGTGGTGCCGAGGCTCAAACCGCTTGCGATGTTCGCCACAGAGAAGTCGAGGATCGCGGTGTCGCCCAACACCGTCAGGCTGTCGGTGCTGAGCGTGCCCGCCACCGACAGGAAGGGCGTGTCGAAATGGCCGGGCATGGCGCGGGCCGGATGGTCCAAGATCGCGCGGACGCTGCCCGAGAGGCGGGCATCTCCCGTGACCAGGAAGCGGTCGGACTGGCCCGAGAGCTGGTCCGCCCGGATGGCCAGCACGCCGCTCGATGTCTGCACCAGCGCGCCGTTGATCGTGGTGGTGCCGAGCGCGGAGAAGGCGCTGCGCAGCATGCCCGCGTTCGTCAGCACGCCCGCCGGCCCGCCGAGATCCAGCGAGGAGCCCGCCCAGAGCGTTCCGCTGCCAAGGTTGGTCACGCTGTTGGCGGCGCCGGGCGTGAGCGCCAGATTGCCGGTCAGGCTGCCGCCATTGACGATCTGCGCGAAGCCCGTGCTGGTGCGGATGGCGAGCCCGTTGGCCCAGTCCAGGGTGGAGAGGGTGCCGTAGGAGGTGATGTAGGTCTCGGTGCCGTCGCTGGTGATGGCGGTGCCCGAGGGGCCGCCGGTGACGCGGGTGCCGGGGGCGAGCGTGATGATGGGGTCGCCATTGCCCTGGGCCGAGATGCCCGTGCCGCCTACCCCGCTGGCAGTGACCGAGCCGCCGGTCAGCACGTAGACCGCCGCCTTGCCGGAGATGAGGGCGCTGCCGTTCACCAGCACATTGGCGCCGTTCACCAGCTCCATGGTGGTGCCGTTCATCACAAGCCCGCCGCCCCCGCTCACCGACTGGGCGATCACGCCATAGGCTCCCGCACCGGTGGTGCTGATGGGCGCGCTCACATTCACCGTCACAGACCCGCCCTGGCCCGAAGCGGCGGTGGGCCCGCTCCAGTTGGTCGACTGTCCGTCAGAGACCGCCACACCACCGCCCCCGCCGATCGACTGCGCCAGAACACCCACCGCATTCGTGCCCGACGTGGTGAGCGAAGCGTTCACGTTCACCGTAACGCTGCCGCCGTCACCCGACTTCCCCGCGAAGGTCACGCTGCCCGGTGAGGTCCCCACCCCACCGCCGCCGCCGATGGATTGGGCGAGGATGCCGATAGCGGCCGTGCCGCTCGTCCCGACTTGGCCCGCGGTTGTGACGGTGACAGTGCCGCCCGCGCCGCCGGAACTGCCGCCGAGGATCAGCGTGTCGGAGCTCATGGTGGCGATGCCGCCGCCGCCGCCGATGGATTGGGCAACGATGCCATGCGCCATGCTGCCATTGGTGTAGATGGACCCGGCCGTGGTGGACGAAACGGATACGGTGGAGCCGTTGCCGCCGCCTGCGCCGCCGAGGGTGACGGTGCCGCTGAGGGAAACGTTGGACATGCTCTCTGTCGGGATACCAGCGACACCGCCGCCGCCGCCGATGGATTGAGCGATGAGGGCGATGGCGCGGCTGCCGGTGGTCTGGACGCTGCTGCCTGCCTGGAGGGTGACCTGCCCGCCGCCGCCACTTTCGGCGCCGGCGCCGAGGGTGGTGATGTGCTGGATGCTCGCCGCAGTGCTGCCATCCCCGCTGAGCAGGCTGCCACCGAGGCCGCCGCCGCCCGCGATGGACTGGGCGACGATGCCATGGGAATCCACGCCGGATGTGGAGACCCAACTGTAATTGTCCACCGTCACCGTTCCGGCGTTCGCGCCCAGGCCGTTGGACCCGCCGAGCGACAGCGTCAGGCTGCTGCTGGCAAGATTGCCGGTGACGCTGGCCGCCCCGGATGCAACGCCGCCGCCGCCGGAGAGGGACTGCGCCAGCACGGCCGGAGCGAAAGCGCCCAGCGTGGTGATGCCCATGGCGTTCTGGACCGTGACGTCACCGCCCGCGCCGCCCCCGCTGCCGCTCCCGCCGAGCGAAATGCCGCCCGCATAGGCCGCACTGCCCGAGGAGTTCGCGGCGGATGCCATGACCTCGCTGCTGCCGCCCGCCCCGCCGCCGCCACCGATCGACTGGGCCAGGAGGCCGATGGCGCCGACCCCCGAGGTGCTGGCCTGCGCGTTACTCGTGGTCACGGTCACAGTGCTACCGTCGCCGCCGAGGCCGCCCGTCAGCCCCATTGCCAGGGTGACGTTGACGTCGCCCGATCCGCTGGTGCTGCCGTTGCTGCTCCCGCCCATGCCGCCGCCGCCGCCCACCGACTGGGCGACGAGGCCATAGGCATGCGCGCCGCTCGTGGTCAGCGTGGTGCCGGTCCCCGGAATTTCGAAGGTGAGGGTCACCTGTCCGCCAGCCCCTCCTGAGCCGCCGGAGCCGCCAAGAGCCAGCGAAGCAGTGACGTCGCCCCCGCCGCTGGCGCCGCTTGTGGAGGCGCCGCCGATACCGCCGCCGCCGCCGATGGACTGGGCGACAAGGCCGGACGCATGGGCGCCGGTCGTCTGGATGGCGCTCGTCGAGCCCACGGTGACCTGCCCGCCTGCGCCGCCCGATCCGCCGGCGCCGCCGAGGCCGAGAGCGAGCGCATAGGTACCGTCGCCGGCATTCGATGTGCTGGCGCCGCCGGTGCCGCCGCCGCCGCCCACCGACTGGCCAAGGACGGCGATGGCCTGCACGCCGCTCGTCAGGACAGGCGCGGCCACCGCCACCGTGACCTGACCGCCCGCGCCGCCGGCGCCATTGGTTCCGCCGAGGCCCAGGGCCACCGCCGCCGCATTGGAGGCCGAGGAACTGGTCGTCGCGCCCTGCACGCCGGTGGAGGTGCTGCCCCCGGACGAGCCGCTGCTGGCGGTGGAAGCCGTGGCAACCGCCCCGCCATTGCCGCCGCCGCCGCCCACCGACTGGGCGAAAACGCCATAGGAATTGAAGCCCTGGGTGCTGATGCCCGAACGTCCCTGGAACGTCACAGGCGCATTCACCGTCACGTTCACCGTTCCGCCTTCCCCGCCGCCCGAAGAGCTGCCGCCGATGCCGAGTGCCAAGGAGACCGCGCCGCTGGAGGACGAGGTGGTGGTGGAGGATCCGCCATTGCCGCCACCATTGCCTACCGACTGGGCGAAAACTCCGGCGGAGTTGGCCCCCGTCGTCTGGAGGGTGCCGATGGTGGTGACCGTGACAGTGCCGCCCGTGCCACCGGCCATGCCATTGCCACCGAGCGACAGGGAGGCGCTGTATTCGCCCGCCGAGCTGTTGGTGGTGGAGGATCCGCCATTGCCCCCGCCGCCGCCCACCGATTGGGCGAAGATGGCCGGCGAGTTGTCGGCGGGAACGACGCTCCTGATCCCGCTCGCGAGACTGAAGCCCGTGAAAATCCCATAGGTGTTGGTGACGGTAACGGTGTTCCCATTGCCGGATTGCCCGCCGCTGCCACCGAGGCTCATGGCCAGCGAATATCCGCCGTCGCTTCCGGATTGCGCGCCGGGCTTGCCGCCGTTTTCTCCTGCCGCCGAAGCGGTGCTTGAACCGGTTGCCGAACCGGACAGGCTGCCTGTGGCGCTGGATGCGCTGCCGCCGGAACTGGATGAGCCCGGTGCGCTGGCGGCCGCGCTGCTGGATCCACCGGACCCGCCGCCGCCGCCCACCGATTGCGCGAAGATCCCCGCCGCGTTCGGCCCCAGCGTGTTGATGTAAGTTGACGTCCCCCCCGAATTGACGGTGATGATGCCGCCGTCTCCGCCATTGCCGCCGCTGCCGCCGAGGCTCATGCTGACCGCGGCCTGCCCGCCGCTGGAGGCGGTGCTGGAGGAGGACCCGCCCAGGCCGCCGCCGCCGCCCACGGACTGCGCGAAGATGCCTGCGGCCTGGAGGCCTGTGGTCAGGATGAAGCCGGTGGACCCCACCGTGACATCGCCGCCGGCGCCCCCCGGTCCGGCGCCTCCGCCGAGGGTGAAGGAGGCCGCATAGGAGCTGCCGCTGGAATTGGCGCTGCTCGATCCGCCGCTGCCGCCGCCACCGCCCACCGACTGCGCGAAGATCGCCGTGGACTGGTCTCCAGCCGTCGTGATGGCGGAACTGCTCGTGACGTTCACGGCGGAGCCGGCGCCGCCCTGTCCGGCGAAGCCGGCAAGGGTCACGGCCACCGCGATCCCGTTGGCGGCATTGCCATTGCCGTTATCCGGCCCGGTGCCGGAGGTCCCGGACAACGCAGAGCTGACATTGCTCGCGGTCTGGCCCGCGCCGGCCCCCGCGACGGAGGTGACGCCGCCCTGCAGCTCCTGTCCCTGGCCTGCATCGGTGGTGCTGGACGCCGCCCCGCCATTGCCTCCGCCTCCTCCGATGGACTGGGCGAAGATGCCGTAGGACAGCGCGCCGGAGGTCGCCAGCGCACCGCCGCTGGTCACGTTGACCGTGCCGGCACTGCCCCCGCCCTGACCGGACCCGCCAATGGCAATACCGGCCGCATAATTGTTGCTGGAGGCGGTCGCCTGCGTCCAGCCGCCATTGCCGCCGCCCCCGCCGACGGACTGGGCGAAAATGGCGGAGGAATGCAGCCCTGTCGTGGTGATGCCGCCCCCGCCGTTCTGGTTGCTGCTGACGCTCACATTGCCGCCGCTCCCGCCGTTGGCGCCGCTCGCGCCAATGGCAAGGGCGACCGAGGCGGTGGTTGAGGCGGCATTCGCATCCGCCGAGCCGCCATTGCCGCCCGAGCCGCCGATGGATTGCGCGAGGATGCCGGGCGACTGGTCGCTGAAGACGCCGGATGAGCCGGTCCAGATCGTGCCGGTCTGGGTGACGCTGACAGAGCTGCCATCACCGCCGGAGGATCCACCGCCGCCGATGGCGACGCTGGCCGCCGCGCCGTCCGTGCTGTCGCTGGCGCCCGATAGGCTGAAGGCACGGCTCGACCCGCCATTGCCGCCGGCGCCGCCGATGGACTGGGCGAGAATACCGGCCGAGAGATAGCCATTGGTGGTGATGTCGGCGGCGATGACGGTGACGCTGCCGGCCGCCTGGCCGCTACCGCCCCCCCCGCCGGTCGCACCGGCACCGCCCACCGAAACCTTGGCATCGCCGCCGCCGGTCGCGCCGGACCCGGCAATGGCAAAGCCGCCAGTGCCGCCCGAGCCGCCAATGGACTGCGCCAGAATGCCCGGTGACTGGGAGAACAGCGTGGTGATGGCGTCATTGGCGGTCACGGTGACGTTGCCCGCGCTCCCGCTTGTGCCGCCGCCGCCCCCAAGAATGACGTCGGATGCAAAGACGATGGCCCCCGCCGCGCCGGCGCTGAATCCGCCATTGCCACCGGAGCCGCCGATGGACTGCGCCAGAACACCCGCCGAAATAAGGCCGTTGGTGGCCAAAGCCCCATCTGCGGTGACCGTCACCGCACCGCTCGTACCGCCACCGCCGCCGCTGCCGCCGAGGCCTACGCTCGCCGCTCCGGCACTGGCCAGCGACCCGGCGATATCCCAGCCGCCGCTGCCACCCGCCCCGCCAATGGACTGGGCGATGATGGCGGGAGACTGATCGCCATTGGTGGTGATGGCACCGTTCCCATGGTTGATGGTCACCGCACCGCTGGTGCCGCCACTGCCCCCGCCGCCGCCGATGGTGGTCGTGGCACTGGCGCCTGACGACAGGCCGGCAGCCACCACGAAGCCGCCGGTGCCGCCTGCGCCACCGAGGGACTGGGCAACGATGCCGGACGACAAGGAGCCAATCAGCGTGATGCTGTTGTAGTTGTCGATGGTGACCGCGGCGCCCGTCCCGCCGGAGCCGCCGGAGCCGCCGACTTCCAGGCTCGCGGTGCCGGCTCCCGAGACCGAGCCGCCCACAGCAAATCCGCCTGAGCCGCCGCCGCCGCCGATGGACTGGCCGAGGATGCCGGGCGCATTGCCATAGATGGACGCGCCACTCACCACCGTCTGCGTCGTGGGAACGGTGGAATAGGTGGTCACCGGAACCTGCGTGGTAGTGGTGACCGGCACCCGTCCCCAACTGCAATATTCGTTACACACCCACTCTTCTTCGTACGTCGTCGTTGTCTGGGGGACATAGGTGGTGGTCGGGACTGTCTGGAACGTGGTTTCCACCGCCGTTGCCTGCGAAACGATGGCACCGTAATTGGTGATCGAGACCGTGTTCGCGGATGAACCCGCGCCGCCACTGCCGCCCACGGCCAGTGTGGCCGCGCCCCCGAGGCTGGCATTGCCGCTGGCGGCAAAGCCGCCATTGCCGCCGCCGCCACCAATGGACTGGCCGAGGATGATCGCCGCGCCACCGCCCGACGCGGTGAGCGTGCCTGCCGCATTTTCGATGAAGACGGTGTTGGAATGGTTGCCGCTTCCGCCCAGCCCGCCGATGCTGGCGCCAAGCCCCGGCCCCAGCGAGAGGGTGAGCGATGTGGTGTAGCCGCCATTGCCGCCGCCGCCACCAATGGACTGGACGGCAATGGCGCTGGACTGGTAGCCGTAGGTGGTGATGTCGGTGGGGCCTGCGGGACCGGAATTCGTACCGTTATAGGCATAGGCCCAGCCGCCGGTGCCGCCATCGCCGCCCGTCCCACCGAGCGCGAGGCTCACGCCCACCCCCGTGCTGGCGCTTGCCGAAATGGCCGCGCCGCCATTGCCGCCCCCGCCACCGATGGATTGGGCGAGCAGGCCCGGCGAGCGATCCCCCGATGTGGTGATGGTGCTGCCCTGGTTGACCGCAGCCGCCGTGCTGCCATAGCCGCCGGAGCCGCCCGTGGTCCCAAGAGCCAGGGCGACCGAGGCGGCCGCCGAGATGCTGCTGGCGATGCTGGCCCCGGCATTGCCGCCGCCGCCGCCGATCGACTGCGCCACGACGCCGGGCGAATCCGTGCCATAGGTGGTGATGCCCACCCCGCCGGTCCCCGCGAAGACGTTTCCGCCATCGCCGCCCGTACCGCCAGAGCCGCCCACCGCCAGAGAGAAGGCCGCGCCTGCATATGCGTCAGTGGACAGCGAGACCGAATAGCCGCCATGCCCGCCGCCGCCGCCGAGGGACTGGGCGACAATGCCTGCCGAGCCGGTGCCGTTGGTGGTGATGGTGCCGCGGTTGAACGACGACAGCATCAGGGCGCCGTTGGTGGTGCAGGCAGCGCCGTAGTTCGCGCCGGAATCCCCGCTCGTGCAGTTCACGGTCACCGCATTGGCGCTGCCGCCCGAGCCGCCCGAGCCGCCGTGAGAAATCGAGGCGGCAGTCGTCAGGTCCATCGACACTGCGCCGCCGGCCGAACCGCCGCCGCCCCCGATGGACTGGGCCAAAATGGCTGCGGAGTTGATTTCCTGCGTGCTGATGCTGCCGGTATTGGTGACGAACACGTTCCCGCCCGCACCGCCGGTGCCTCCCGCGCCACCCACGGCGAAGTCGGTGCCTGAAATGGAAGTCGCGACGCCGAAACCGCCATTCCCGCCGCCGCCGCCGATGGATTGCGCCTGGATGCCGAAGGCGCCGCCGGCGCTACTGGTGGGCGCCACGCCGCTGTTGCAGGAATTTCCGGTGCAGATGTTGCCGCTGTTGGCGACCGACACGGTGCTCGCATAGCCGCCGCCGCCGCCATTGCCCCCCGCTTCGCTGCCGCCGATCAGAACCCCGGCCACGCCGCTGCTGAAGGCCAATCCGCCAGAGCCACCACCGCCGCCGATGGACTGGGCGGCAATGCCGACGGCCGACGCGTTGGTCAGCGTGATGGTGCCGGAATTGATGATCGTGACGGTGCTGCCGTTTCCCGCCGGACCGCCATTGGCGCCGATCGCGTTGAGCCCCTGCGAAACGCCGGCATCGCCGCCGGCGCCGCCCACGGACTGGGCTTCAATGCCCCGCGATCCCAGCCCCCCGGACGTCAGGGCGCCGGAATTGGTGACGCTGACCGTTCCCGCTCCCGCACCGTATCCCCCGGCGCCGCCGGAGCCGCTACCGGTGAAGATCCAGTAGCCGTTTCCGCCACCTCCGCCATCGGCGCCGTAGCCGCCAACGCTCTGGGCATAGATCACGATGGCCTTCTGGGCCTCGACGGCTGCATAATTCGTGAGAATGACGCTGCCACCATCCCCACCGGCGCCGCCATTGCCGCCCCTCCCGCCGGGACCACCGCCGCCACCCACACCACCATTGCCGCCCAGACTGATGACGGCGATGCCGACGGAACCAGATCCCTGGGTGGAGAAGGGAGTCCAATTGGTCAATTGTGCCTGGCCGCCGGCTCCCCCGATGCCACCGCCGCCACCTTGGCCGTTGTCGGTGTCCGTACTGCCCCCGGCGCCGCCGATGCCACCGGCGCTATAGACGTAGATTCCGGTGCTGGAGAAGGTGTTGCTGCCGGACCCGCCCGTGGTCGTAATGGTGACCATGCCCCCATTGCCACCTTGGCCGCCCGAGGCGCCATTGGAGTTTGCGCCGGTGCAGATGACAGAATTGGCGCTGCCACCGCCAACCCCGCCGGCACCGCCGGTGCTGCCCGCGATGACGTACGTCACCCCGCCATTGGCAGGAGCAGTCAGGTCATCAACATAGCTCTCAGAGACAGGGGTTCCGGTGCCGCCTTGGCCCCCTCCGCTGACGTTTGACACCAGATTGTTGATCGGACAGCCATACCCGCCTTGGCCCGGGGTGCCTGATACGCTCGGGTTATAGACATAGGATGGACCGATCGTGGCATTGCTGGTCTGGGCGGCCGCCGGGACCGTCAAGGCACACAGCGCGACCGACGACAGGAGGACCGGCAGCGACAGCGCCAGAGGGCCGGGGACCTTCCGTGTCTTCCGCGAGAACAACGTCGGACGAACCATGCCTGTGCCTCGATCGGAGACGAGGAACACCGGGATTTTCCCGCTTTCCTCAACGTCGGTAATCACATATCTCCCAGCTAGGTCTGGTGCCCCGGCGTGTGATACGCAACGCCACAGATTGGAATCGTCAGATCGCACATGCAGGACGAGAGTTCGACCAACAGCGCGGCATTGGCGCCTGCCGCGTCCTTTCCCGAGGCGATCGTCAGAGTGTTTGGCGCCAGGGCAATTGACGATCTCATGCTGGCGCCGGGCTTGCCGGCGGCCGTCCGCGCGGCAGCCGGTAACGCGGTTCGTCTTTATGACGGTAACTGGCTTCGCAACCGCCTGCTGAATGATCGCGGGCGCCTTCTGGCGGTGCTGCTCATCCTCGATCTGCATTTCAATGAGAGTGGCGGCAGGGGCGTGACGGGAGCGCGGCTACGCCGCGAAGTCGTGGACCTTGATGTGTGCAGTCCGGGGCGCGCCACAGCCTTCCTCGCCGCGCTGCGGTTCAAGCATCTGCTGATGGCTGCCCCTCACTCCCCCGCCAAAGAACGACGCCTGATACCAAGCGCGACGCTGCTGCAGACGCATCGAGAGCGCTGGAACGGAATGTTCTCCGCCATCGCTCATGTTGACGCGCCGGCCGCTGCTGCCGCCAGCGTCCTGCCGGACGAAGTCCTCTTCGGTCCGTGCACGCACGTCATGGCTGAGTGCTTCAGGCAGGGCGTGCGGGTCTTCGAGGCGACCCCGGAATTACGAACCATTGCGGAACGGGATGTCGGCCTCGTCGCGCTGGTGTCCTTCGTCGCCAGTGGCGGGCCTATGTCCATCTCCCAGCTCGCGCGCCAGTTCTCGGTATCCCGCGCGCACATCGCCAATGTCCTGCAACTCGCGGAGGCGCAAAATCTCGTATGCGGCGAACCGGGCCGGGGCGGATACCGGGCCGGTCCGGCCCTGATGCCGGTTCTGATGCGCTTCTACACTGTCATTTTCCTGACCTTCCTTTCGGCTTCGCGACAGGGGCAGCGGGAAGCGGCGAGCTCGATCGGCGTACGATCTGTTGCGGGCCACGCATCCCTCGCCACCCGCACGCGGTCAGGCACCTAAACTCCGCGCCATTTCGCGAGATCCAAAGGCGTTTAGATCTGGCCAAACAAGCGCTTGATCTGTGCGGCCGCCGTGGCGTTTCTGGGTGTCGGTCGCCATGTCACCTTGAACCGCTCCTGGTTTTCCAGACTCCGTCGGCTTTCGCCTTGTGCTGCCGCTCGAACTCGACGGGTGGCAGCATCCTGTTCCGTGCCTGCTTGAGGCGCCGAGATTGGAAGGAGGGCATAGGCGATGATGGTCATGAGCGCGTGACGGTGCGGCCCCGTCCACGATCGCCCTTCGAAATGATCGAGACCGAGTTCCTCTTTCAATTTCTGATGCGCCGGCTCGCAGAATCGCCCAGCGGGAATCCTAAAAACGATGCCGCCGCCAGAATTTTACCGAAGTAATTCTAATCCACGATGCAGACGCTTGCCCCGGACCCGGGATGCTGCACCACAGTCATGTCCACGCCATAGATCATCTTCAACAGGTCCGGCTGCATGATGTCTTCAGGTCGGCCTCGAACGATCATTTCACCACTCTTCATGGCGACGATCTCATCGCAAAATCGGCTTGCCATGTTCACGTCATGTAGAACAACAACCACGCCGAGCTGGCGCTGGCGCGCCAGAGTCCGCACGAGGCCGAGCACCTCAATCTGATGAGCGATATCGAGCGCGGATGTGGGTTCGTCGAGGAGCAGGCATTCGGCATCCTGAGCGATCAACATCGCGATCCAAGCCCTCTGCCGCTCTCCCCCCGAAAGCGTCTCGATCTGCCGCTCACACAACCCGTCCATGCCCGTGAGGACGAGCGCCTCATCAACCTTCCTCCGGTCCTCTGTCCCGAACCGGCCCAGCGCGCCATGCCAGGGGTAGCGGCCCAGTGACACCAGCTCACGCACCAGCATGCCGTCCGCCACGGGAATCTGCTGCGGAAGATAGGCGACCTTGCGCGCGAAGGCCCGGGCGCTCCACTCAGGCACCGGCCGACCGGCCAGGCACACGCGGCCAGACGTTGGGACCAACTGGCCGGCAAGCATCTTGATCAGCGTCGACTTGCCGGAGCCGTTATGGCCGATCAGAGCCACCACCCGCCGGGCCGCCAGCCTGATCGAAACCGCGCGAACGAGATCGCGCCCGGCTACAGCAAAGCCGGCATTCTCCAGTTGGAACAGCGGGTCATCGCCATCCGGTGGCAAGGTGCACTCGGAGACGAACTCGGAAGAGAATTTCAACGTCATACCTCAGGCTCACGATCTCTCGGAAGCAAGACGTCGCGCGCGCAGATTCCAACACCCCGGCGCATTATTTTCTGCATGGGGGCAATCGGGCCTCGGCACAGCACGGAAAGGACAGCTAAGATTGGAATGAATATAAATCATTACATTTGAATGTAACGCTCTATTGAGTTATCCAATTCATGCGCCTTTGCGCTTTATGCGCAGTCCATTCGTTGCGAGCGTCAATCGGTGGGCGATGAAGCTCGCTGTAGCCTTGCAGGCCGGCATGACGATCTCCGACCAACCGTCGACGGCGGTCTCTGATCTTGATGCGATATTCCGGCTCTATCACCGGGAGCTGAACCGCTTCGCCTATCGCAAGCTGGGCGACCGTGAAGCCGCGGCCGACGTCGTGCAGGACGCCTTTGTCCGCTACCTGTCGGCGGACGCTCAGCGCGCGGACACGGCACGTCTGGACAGCCCTCGCTTCTTCCTGTGGCGCATCGTCGGCAACTTGATGATCGACACCATCCGGCGCAAGCGTCGGCAGGGCATACATGCGACATGGGACGAGATCACGGAGGACGTGGTCGACCCGGCTCCGCTCCCCGACCGACTGCTGGAGACCCGTGAGGAGTTCCGGCTGGTGAAAGAGGCGCTGGAGACACTCTCGCCCAATTGCCGGCAGGCGTTGCTGCTCAACCGTGTGGAAGGCCTGACCCACGCGCAGATCGCCGGTCGGCTGGGTGTATCCCCGAGCATGGTTTCGAAATACATCATGTCCGCGCTGCGCCGTTGCATGAACGCCCTTGCGGCGCCAGATGCTGCGCTGTGATCACATTCTCTTGTTTTTGCATCTCTACGGTAGGGACGTGCGGATCTCGATCGTCTTCTCGTGCAAGGACACAGTTAATCCGCACGCGACCATGACACGCCCAGACTATCCCTCGGCCACACGGGCCGAACTTGATGCGCCCATGGCGCCGCTTGCCGAGAAAGCCCTGGAATGGCTGGTCTTCCTGCATTCGGGCCAGGAAACCGACGCAGACTGGGCGGCCTATGAGGATTGGCGTGCCAGCGGGGTGGCGGAACGCAAGGCGGCGGAACAGGCGGAAAGGCTATGGGCCGGCATCGGCCCCGCTCTGCGCCGGCCGCGTGCGGGACTTCCGCGCCGCTCCGTACTGGCCGGCGCCGGCATCGCACTCGTCGGAGGGGCCGGGCTCGCGGCCTTCTTAGGCATGCGCCGGGACCTATTCGCGGATGTGCGCACTGCGGTCGGCGAGCGCCGCACGCTCACCCTCGCGGACGGAACACGCATCGAACTCGATGCCGCGACCAGCCTGGACCTGCATTATTCGGCGAAGACCCGGCGGATCGAGCTTCTGGAGGGGCGGATCTTCGTCAGCGTCGCGGCCGATCCGAACCGCCCCTTCATCGTCGACGCCGGGGGTGGGGCAGCGCGGGCCCTTGGAACGGCGTTCGAAATCAGCCGTAGCGGCGATATGGTGAATGTCGTCGTCAGCGAACATACCGTGCGGGTGTGCTATCCGCGCGAGACCGATGGGCCCCACGTGGACGTCGATGCCGGCAGCGAGGTCGAATTCAGCAGGGCCGGAGGCCTCGCCAGGCCGCATGCCGCCGACGTCGTCAGCCGCATGTCCTGGCGCAACGGCCTTCTCGCCTTCCAAGATCGGCCGCTGGCCGAAGTGGTCGCGCAGATCTCCCGCTATCGTCACGGCCGCATCGTGATCGTGGATGGGGAACTGGCGCGCCTGCCCGTATCGGGATTATTCGAAAGCGCGGACACCGCGGCCCTGCTGGATGCTCTATCCGCCGCCCTGCCCGTCACCATCGACCAACTGCCATGGCTTACCCTGATACGGCGTGATGCGTCCCGCCCGCTCGAGCCCTTCACACGGCGCAGATAAGAAACACTCCATTGTTTGCTGAGCGGGTGTCGCATCCCGCGCCTCCGGCGTCTTCCCAAACGAACGGCCTTTGCGGCCACGATGTGCGGCAGATCAGTCTGGGGGTTTTAAGTGCAAACGCGGACGGCCCATACAGAGCGGAATTTCATTAAGCCGCAGACCGCCTGCCATTCCTGGGTGGGTACCCTGCTGCTGGCGTCGACCGCGCTGGTGGCGATCGCGCCGACCACCGCCCTTGCCCAGAGCGCGCCCGCCGTCACCCAAGCGGGGGCCATTGCCTTCTCCATTCCCGCAGGTCCGCTGTCAGCGGCGCTGACGCAGTGGGCGACCACGTCCGGCATGCGCGTGCTGTTCTCCAGCGAGATCACGCGTGACCTGAAGACTTCGGGTGTCAACGGCACAATGACCGCAGACGTTGCCCTCGGGCGGCTGCTGACGGGAACAGGCCTCGGCTACAGTTTCACCGGGCCGACGACCGTTGCCATCCGGCGCAACGTGGACGTCCTGCCTGCGACCAATATCTCCAGCGAGGGCACCATCGTTCTCGACACCATCGACGTGCAGGGCGACGGCACCTTCGGCTATATCGCCACCCGGAGCGATGCCGGCACGAAGACCAACACGCCGCTCATCGAGACGCCGCGCTCGGTCTCCGTGGTAACCCGCCAGGAGATGGATGACCGCGGCGTCCAGAACCTGCCCGAGGCAGTGCGCTACACCGCTGGCGTGACCACCGGCGCATTCGGCTATGATCCGCGCTTCGATCAGATCTACATCCGCGGCTTCGCCGTGACCACGCTCGGCGATTATCGCGACGGCCTGCGCCAGTATGCCGGCAGCTACGCAACGTTCTCCACGGAGACCTACGGCCTTGAGCGTGTCGACGTGATCAAGGGACCGGCTTCCGTGCTCTATGGCCAGGGCACGCCCGGCGGCCTGATCGACCGCATCTCCAAAACGCCGACCGGGCAGCCCATCCACGAGATCCTCGGCGAGGTCGGGACGTTCGGACACCTGCAGGCGGCGTTCGACCTCGGAGGCACCGCGCCCGATAACAAGAACTTCCTCTATCGCATTGTCGGCGTCGGCCGGACCGGGGATACCAATTACGACATCGCCGACGACGAGCTCTATCTTGCGCCCTCCTTCACATGGCGCAATGACACGACCTCGCTCACCGTCCTCGCCCTCGCGCAGAAGGACGAGACCGATGCAAACGTGGCCATGATCAACAAGAACAGCCACGTCACCAAGGTACGTGCCAGCGATCCGGATTACGACTATCAGAAGCAGACACAGTATCAGGTCGGCTACAAGTTCGAACACCAGTTCAACGACATGTTCGAGTTTCGGCAGAACCTGCGCTACGGCCAGGCGGACCTGACCGGACGCTATCTGACCGGCGGCGTCACGGGCGGCGGGTTCGCCAGCGCCGCTTCCCCCATCTACCGGCGCGGCTCGGCGGCGGTGGAGGAGGATCTGTCTTCCTTCCAGGTGGACAACCAGCTTCAGATCAATGCCGCGACCGGGCCGCTTGGACACACGCTGCTGATCGGCCTCGATTATGGCGAGATGCATAGCAATTTCGGCAGCGGCACCGCCGCAGCCAACGCCGCCTATGCCATCAATATCCTCGCTCCCTATTACGGCATCACGGGGCCCACTCCAGCAATCAACACCCGCACGAACACGGACTTCGATCAGCTCGGCATCTATGCCCAGGACCAGATCGCCTGGGGCAATTGGCGCTTCAACATCAGCGGACGTCAGGACTGGACCAGCCGCACGCAGGTCAACGGCTATACCGGCCTCGTGACCGGCGACCGGGAGGACAACGCCTTTACCTGGAGCACCGGCCTCCTCTATCTCTTCGACAATGGCTGGGCACCCTATGTGAGCTATGCGACCTCGTTCCAGCCCACCAGCAACCTCGGCTATGAGGGCCAGATTCTCGCCCCAGCGACCGCCGAACAGTATGAGGCCGGCTTAAAATACATCTCGCCAGACGACCGCATCTCGATGACGCTGGCCGGCTACAACCTGAAAGAGCAGAACGCTCCGAAATACGCCGGCATCAACCCGACCAGCGGCCTCCTCTATTACCAGTCCATCGGCGAGATCCAGGTGCGTGGCTTCGAGTTCGAGGGACGGCTGCGCCTGGCGAACGGCGTCGAGGCAATTGCCTCCTACACCTATGCGGACGCCGAGATTCTCCAGTCCGCAACCGCGGCAGAGGTCGGGCGCGTACCGGCGGTTACGCCACGCAATGTCGCAACGGCCTGGCTGAACTACACGGTGCAGGACGGCCCATTGTTCGGACTCAGCGGTGGCGCCGGCCTGCGGTACATCGGCCAGACTTACGGCAACAATACCAATACCGTGATCAACAGCAGCTACACCATGTTCGATGCCTCACTGCGCTACGACCTCGGCAAGCTGAACCAGAAGCTCACGGGCTACAGCCTGTCCGTGAGTGCCACGAACATCGCCAACGTGATGCCCGAAATCTGCAACTCCGGCACCTGCTATCTGGGGCAGGGCCGCACGGTGGTCGGCACGCTCAAATACAAGTGGTGACAGGCTCCAGCGGAGGCTCCGCATGACAGCGAACCAGACGGCACGGCCGGCTTCCCGCACCCGCGATCCCCGGATCGACGCGGTGCGGGGCATCGCCCTGATGGGCATCCTCGTGGTCAACCTGCCCTTCCTCGCCATGCCTTACGGTTTTGCCGGCGCCAGTTGGCATCACGCGGACACCTTCTACCTTGGATCGTTCAGCGCCTGGTTCATTCAGGCACTGTTCGAGAACAAGTTCATTCTCATCTTCGCCTTTCTGTTCGGCATGGGGGCCGCCGCCCAGGTGAGCGCGAACGGCGCGCGGCGCTTCGTGTTTCGAATGCTGCTGCTCGGGCTGCTTGGCGTCCTGAATGCCGTGCTGGTCTTCGAGGCGGACATCCTGCTTCCCTACGCCGTGCTGGGCTTGCTGATGCTGCCGCTGCATCGCCTGCTGACCCGAACCCTGCTTTCGGCCGCCCTCCTGTTCTGGATCGTCGCCATCCTGGGGCACGCGCTCTTTGCCATCTATGTGGCGACGGCCGAGACGGGGCCCGGTCTTTCGGAAGAGGCCCGCATCCAGCTGTTTTCGTCGGGTGGCTTCGTTGCCATGGCGCATCAGCGGGCGCGCGACTGGCTCGTCTTTTCGCAGATGAGCATTCCCGCCATCTGGCCGATGACCATGAGCGCCTTCTGTCTCGGCATGGCGGCATTCCGCTTGCGGATAGCTTCCGCAGGAGACGGGTTCAGTTCGCTGGAGCGGATCGCACGCGTGCTGCTTCTGCCCGCGCTGCTGGGCAACCTCGCCTACGGCGCCCTGTGCCTCGCGCCCGCGGATTGGGCCGGCGGGCATGTTTTCCTCGCCACGCTCGTGCTGAGGCCGGTTTTTGCTCCCATGCTCAGTTTTGTCATCTTCGCCCTGCTGTTCCGCCTGCTGGAGCGCACGCCGCGCCTGACGGACTTCTTCGCCGCAAGCGGGCGCATGTCGCTCAGCATCTACATGCTTCAAGGTATCCTGGGTGGCTTCATTTTCTTCGGCTACGGCGCCGGTCTTTACGCCAGCCTCAGCCTTCAGGCCGTTCTTGGACTCGCATTCCTCCTGTTTGTTCTTCTCGCGCTCCTCGCCCGCCTCTGGCTGGGCCGTTTCAGGAGCGGACCATTTGAAGCCCTGATGGCCGCGGCGCTGGCCTTAACCGAACGGCGTTTATCAACGCCGCCGGCAGCCCTTCGTGCAGGCCCCAGAGCCGCTCCCCGCTGACGGCCAGGAGACCATCAGGACACCATTTCATACTCAACCGTGGAGCCTTCGATGTCGACGAAGCCAAAGGACTTGGCTGCGAACGAACTGGTGCGCACCATGATCTGCAACCGCGCCCTGCTGCTCGGCATTGCGACACGGGTTTTGTCCTCCCGCGAGCTTGCCGAGGACGTCGTGCAGGACGCGGCCCTGCGGGCCTGCTCCATGGCCAGCCCGGAGATGGGTTCGCCGTTGCGCCTGTCCTGCTGCATGGTTCGCAACCTTGCCATAGACCGGCTGAGGCGGGGCCAGCTCGAACGCCGCCATCTGGCGCCCGAGACCGAAGCCGAGAGCGTGACGTCTCCCCTTGATGACCCATTCGGTTCCGTCGCGTGCCGCCAGATCGTCGCTCATGTCCTGCGCGCGCTAGAGGAACTGCCGCGGCGGACTCGATATGCCTTTCTCCAGCACCGGCTTCACGACGTCCCGCAGAAAGAGATTGCGGCGGCGCTGGGCGTTTCCACGACGCTCGTGAACTTCATGATCCGCGATGCCACCGCCCATTGCCGGGCCTACCTGGCTTCGGGCGCCGTGGAGCCCCTGCCCTTCCGGCTGCCAGCCCCCGCCGGCACCCGGGACGGCAGGAACGGGGCAAAGCCCGCCCCGGTCCGTCTCTCTCTCAAGATCGACCGGCGGACGGCCGCCTGAGGGCGGGAGCGCCGCCAGCCGTGGGCCGATCAGCGACGCGCGCCATGGAGCGCCTGCTCGATATCGGCCCAGATCAGCGTCTCATCCTCCATGCCGGCGCTGAGCCGGATCAGGCGCGGGCTGATGCCGAACCGCGCGAAGCAATTGGCCTTGGCCAGCTGAAGCGGGGCGAGGGCCGGCACGACGAGGCTTTCCGGCCCGCCCCAGCTGACGCCGATGCGCACCAGCCGCAAGGCGTCGACAAAGGTCGGGACATCGATGGCCTCGCCAACCTCGAACGAGAACACGCCTGCGAAACCGCTGAGACTCGCGCGGCCGGGGTGATCGCTGAACGCCGGATGCCGGACCAGTTCCACGTCGGGATGCGCCCGCAGACGTTCGGCAAGGGCAAGGCCACTCGACATGTGACGCGCCATGCGCATGGGCAGGGTGTGCAGGCCGCGCAGCAGCAACCATGCCTCGAAGGGCGAGAGCTTGGCTCCAAGATAGGCATAGCTTGATGCGTTGATCCGGCCGACCAGTTCGGCCGAGCCCACGACCACACCGGCCACCGTGTCGCTATGACCTCCGAGATATTTGGAGGCCGCATGGACCACCAGATCGACACCATGGGCGATGGGGCGCTGGAAGAGCGGTGTCGCCCAGCTGTTGTCGATCACGCTCACGACACCGTGCGTTCGGGCCGCCCGCGCGAGGCGCGCGATGTCCTGAAGCTCGAACGCCAGGGAGGTTGGGCTCTCGAGATAGAGCAGCTTGGCACCGGGCAGCACGGCCTCGACCGCCTCCGCATCCGTGCCGTCCACATAGTCCACCACGACGCCGAAGCGCGAGAGCATCAGCTCGAACAGACGATAGGCGTCGCTGTAGACGTTGCGCACGGTGACGATGCGGTCACCGGCCGAAACAAGCGCGAGCACGGTGGCGCTGATGGCCCCCATGCCGCTGGAGAAGGCCCGTCCAGCTTCCGCGCCCTCAAGCTCGGCCACCGCCCGCTCGAACGCCATCACCGTCGGATTGTCGCCCCGCGAATAGATCAGCTGATGCGAGCGCCCGGCATAGACCGCGGCCATGTCGGCATAGGTGTCGAAGGTGAACAGCGAGGTCTGGAAGATCGGCGGCACCGCCGCCGCCAGCAGATTGACCTCGCGGCTCCAGCCCCCCTGAGCCGGCAGGGCCTCGTGATCGAGCGGCTTGTTCATGCGGAACCTCCAGCGCCTTCAGCGGCCAGTGATGGGGATGACTTTCGCGACCGGGCGGTCGGGAGGCGCCGCACTTCGCGCAGGAGAAGGGCGGCGGACACCAGGGCGGTGAGGCCCATGGCCAGCGGCGGCGCCGCGAGCACGCCGTCCATGCCCCACAAAGCCGCGCCGCCATAAAGCAGCGGCAGCAGCAGATAGCCCTGCGGGGCCAGCGAGATGACCGCCGCAAGACGCGCCCGCTCCATGGCCTGGAGGAGGATCACCAGAACCTGATGCAGACCGGTCAGCGCGAAGCCGGCGTGGAAGAGAATGAGCCCGCGTCTCGCGACGTCGGCCACGCGCGCATCGGCCGTGAAGAGGCCCACGAGCGGAGCCGACCCCAGCATCATGGACACGGCGTAGAAAAGCGTGAAGCCGAGCGCGACCCGCGCCATGAACAGCGTGGCCGCCCGTAGGCGGATCCGATCGCCCGCTCCGGCGGCGAAGCTCAGCACCGGCTGTGCCCCGAGGCAGAAGCCGATCACCGGCAAGAGGCCGAGCGTGAGCAGACGGAAGGCGATGCTGACCCCCGCCACGGCCTCATCGCCGCCATGGATCCCGGCCATGGCGTACACAACGGCGAAGGCCAGAGCGGACAGCGCGCTGCTCAGCCCGGCCGGTACGCCCACCGCGAGGATCGGGCGCAGCAATCGTGCCTTGAGGCCCAACCCGCCGACGCCGAGACGCACCCGGCCCCAGCGGCGGCCGAAATAGAGACCGTAGGCCGCGAGAGCGGCCAGCTGGGACAGAATGGTGGCGAGTGCCGCACCTTCGACGCCGAGGCCGAAGCCGAAGATGAGCAGCGGATCGAGCACGATATTGAGTGCGAACGCGCCGAGCAGCGTCCACATGCTGAACCGGCTGTTGCCTTCCGCGATGGCGATGAAGTCGCATGCGATCTGCGCCAGAAGCAAGGGGCACGAGACCGCAAGCAGCCGGAGATAGGTTGCTGCGATGGGCGCGAGGTCCGGCCCCGGGCTGAAGAGCGCCAGCACGCCGCCGGCGCCCCAGAACAGTCCGATGCCGGCCGCGCCCCCCAACAGCACGCACAGGGCGAGCGTCGCGCTCGCGGCGCGGCCCGCGTCGAGCGCGTCCCCCGCTCCCAGCAGGCGCCCGATGCTGGCAGCACCGCCGATGCCGAGCCCATGGCCGATGGCGGCCACGAGGGCGAAGATCGGCACGGCGATGCTGACCGCCGCCAGCGCCTGCCCGCTCAGCAGGCCGACGAACGCCGCATTGGCGACGTGATGCAGGGCCGTGATCGACAGCCCCGCCACCGAAGGAACGGCGAGGCGGACGATGAGACGCTCAAGGCGCGGATCGGCAAGATCGAGGGGCGCGGCGAAGCGCACGCCATCCTCGCCCGTTCCGCTCATGCCGGTACGGCCTGGGCCGCCACCGGCAGCACCGGCTGGGCGGTGGCATCGAAATCCGGCTGCCAGAGGCGGTCGCCGAAGAAGCGCTCCCGCAGCAGCATCACCAGCAGGGCCCGCTTGTGGGAAAAATCCACATGCTTGACCTTGGCGAAGCCGGAGCGGTCGAGATTGCGGATCTGCTGCGCATGTGTCGCCCGCGGCTCGCCGACGATGCGCTGGGTGCGCGGATCGTCGAGGAACATGAAATGCATCAGCGAGGGCAGCCAGGCGCTGATGTAGGCCTTGCCGCGAAACGCCTCCTCGCCCACGAGAACGTGCCAGCCCCGGTCGTAGTCCTGAGCCTCGTAATGCGGCCCGAGGCGGTTTTCCCTGGCCCAGTAGAGCTCGAAATAGCCGAACGGCACGCCGCCGAAACTGCCGATCACCGGAACGACGTGGGGATCGGCGCGGCGCTCCTCCAGATAGGCCCGGTGCTGCGCGAGATCGCCGGTTTCCTCCCAGATCTCCGCAACCCGCGGATCATTCATCCAGCGATGGAAGGCTGGAAGATGCCGCTCCGGATCTGCGGTTTCGAAGGTGATCGACTGACCGAGCCAGGGGATGGAGCGGGCGTAGAGCAGCCCGTCCCGCATGGGAGGGCGCCGCGGATGGCGGATGCCGTTCTCCGTCACCAGACGCTGGGGGAATACGCCGCCCGATCCGGGCAGCCATAGCGCGGACATCTGCCAGAGCAGGTCCGGCTCGATGCGTGGCAGGCCATCCACGAGTTGCGCCGGACCGTGGGTGATGAGGCCCGCCACGGCCGCCGGCGCGAGGTCCGGCGCCAGAGCCACATGGGTGAGTTCCGGGAAGCTGCCGAAAAGGGCTTCACACGCGGCCAGCAGCAGCATGTCGGCGCGTGGATCCAGGAGCGCGCCCGTGAGCAATGCGCCGCCCCCCTGCCGCTGCCATCCAAGGGAGACCGAGGCATCGCCCGCCGCAATCCGCACGGACTGCGCTCCGACATGCACCTCCACCGGACGGTCCGTGGCCGCAAGAGCGACGAAAGGCCGACGCTGGCCGGTCAATGTGACGAGTTCCGCTATGGTCATGCAATCACCTGTCCCCGACGGCCGCGCCTGATGCGACCTCTTGGACAGGACGTACGAGCCCCGCGACGATTTAGCCCCCGCGGATCGAGCCGGCGTTTTTTTGGATCCCGCGCCTAAATGCGGCGGGGCCTCGTTCGTCCTAGCCAACAGGGCCGCAGCGGGGAGAGCACGATGAGGCACGACAAGCCAGGCAAGGACGAGACGCGCACGGTCGTGCGGGACCGGGAGGGACGCCATGCCCTCTGGCCCGTCTGGCGGCCCGTTCCCAACGGATGGCAGGCCGTCGCCGTCACCGGAAGCGCTGCGCATTGCCTCGCCTACGTGGACGCCACATGGGCGGATCTGCGCCCCAGCTCCAACCGGGAGGCCGCGCGATGACGCACGCCGATGCCGCCGTGGAGACAAAGGATCACGAACTCAAAGGCTATGATCTGACCCCGTCCCAGCGTCGCGTCTGGTCGCTGGAGCAGATCGGCAACAGCGCCGTCGCGGGGCGTCCGCTGCTGGAGCTCGGCCTCTCCGGGCCGCTGGATGTCACGACGCTGCGAACCGCGCTTGACCGGCTTGCACTCCGCCATCCCGCCCTGCGTCTGCGGTTCCGCGTTCATCCCGGTGGGCGCGTACTCCAGTTGCCCGACGATGCGGCGGCGCTGCCGCTGTCCGTCTGCGACCTCTCCGCCCAGACCAGCGGCGACGCGGCGCACGCGTATCAGCGGATACGCAACGAGCTTGCCGTTCCAGACATCGAGACCGGAGTGCCCGCGCAGGCGGTGCTCGTTCGCCTTTCGGCGCACGAGGCCCGTCTGCTGATCGTGCTGCACCCGATCATCTGCGATACCGTCTCGCTCGACATTCTCGCCGACAGTTTCGCCCTGCTCTATGCGGATGCGGAGGCAGGTTCAGCGGGCTTGTCGCTGGCCGGGGCGCCGCTGGCCTGGCTGGAGAGGCCCGAGGCCAGCCCCGAGACTCTGTCGCAGTGGGAAACCCGCCTTGCGGACGACCACGCCGACGCGACGCTCCCCCTCGCCGGGCGACGCGAGACCCGGGTGGATGGCGCGCGCAGCGCACAGCTCCAGACGCTGGGCACGGCCGAGGCGGAAGCCGCCCGCGCGGCAGCCACGGCCTGCGGCACATCGCTCGCGCTGTTTCTGTCTGCCGCATTCGGCGTCCTGTTGACCCGCTACAGCGGACAGACCCGGCTGAAGTACGGCGTCGCGCTGGACGCCCCCCTCGGCGGCGAACGGCGGGAGATCGGGCGCGTGGCGGACGTGCTGCCGCTGCTGCTCGACCTCTCCTCCGGCCTCTCGTTCAAGGACGCCCTCGGTCGCGTGGCGGAGGCGCTGGACGCGGCACGCAGCCATTACGTGCCGTTCGAGACGCTGGCCCAGACCTTCTGGGTCAACAACGAGGACAACGGGCGCGGCTTCCTGCCCAGCGTGCACATGCACCGGCCCTTGCCGCCGGCCGTCGTCATCACGCCCGGCGGACTGCGGATCACCGCCATCGCCCAGCCTCCTCTGCCATTGGATGCCGATTTCCTCTTCATCTCCCGCGATCTTCCGGACGGCAGCATCGAACTCGTGCTGGACCATCCGGCGGGACTGTTCGACCCGCGTCTCGTCGACCGCGCCCTGACCCATCTGGCGCGGATCATCGGTGCGGCATCTGCCGGCCCTGAAAAGAGCCTCAGGGACATCCAACTCGTCTCGCCGGCCGAGCTTGAGGCCCTGTCCCGGCCCTATCCCGATGGTGCCCGGGATGATCCCCGGCCGGTCCATGCGCTGATCGCCGGGCACGTCCCGCGGGCGCCGGAAACACCCGCCATCTTTTTCGGCGACACGGTGTGGACCCGCGCGGCACTTGATCGCTACGCCAACCGGATCGCCAATATGCTGCTCGCTGCCGGAGCCCGGCGCGAGAGCTGCGTGGCGGTCGCCCTGCGGCGGTCGCCGGAAGCCATCGGCGCCATCCTCGGCGTTCTCAAGGCGGGCGCAGCCTTCATCCCCGTCGAACCGGACCACCCCGCCCAGCGCAACGACCATATTCTCGCCGATGCCGGTGTGGCCGTGATCCTGACCACGCGGGCGCTGCGCGCCAAGCTGCGGCCCGCGCAGGGCACTACGGTCATAGAACTCGACGCCGTGAACCTTGCCGAGGTGCCCGACAGCGACCCTCTGGTGACCATCACCGACCGGCAGCTGGCCTATGTGATCTACACCTCCGGCTCCACGGGCAAGCCCAAGGGCGTGGCGGTGGAACACGGACCGCTGACCCGGCACCTGCAGGCGACCGCGCGGGTCTATGAGATGGACGAGACGTCACGGGAGCTGCCGTTCCTGCCCTTCTCGTCCGACGGCGGGCACGAACGCTGGATGGTACCGCTCATGCTCGGCGGCAGCATCGTCCTGCCCGACAAACCGCTCTGGACGCCCGAGGAAACCTTCGCCGCCATGCGCCGCCATGGCGTCAACAATGCGAGCTTTCCAACCACCTACGTCCAGCAGTTGGCCGAATGGGCCGAGGCGACGGGGGAAGCCCCGCCTGTGCGGCTCTATTCCTTCGGCGGCGAAGGCATGGCGCAGGCCACCTTCGATCTCTTCTCCCGCGCCCTGAAGGCACAGACGCTGATCAACGGCTATGGTCCGACAGAGACCATCATGACGCCGATGGTGTGGAAGGTCCGGTCCGGCACCTCCTTCGAGGGCACGTACGCCCCCATCGGACGGGCGGTCGGGCTCCGGCGCATCTACGTGCTCGATCCCGATCTCAACCCGGTGCCGATCGGGGTCACGGGGGAACTCTATATCGGCGGCGACGGCGTTGCCCGCGGCTATGTTAACCGGCCCGGCGCCACCGCCGAGCGCTTCATTCCCGATCCCTTCGGCGGAGACGGCGGGCGGCTTTACGCCTCAGGCGATCTGGCCCGCTGGCGCGAGGACGGAACGGTGGAGTTCGTCGGCCGCGTGGACCATCAGGTCAAGCTGCGCGGATACCGCATCGAACCCGGCGAGATCGAGGCCGCCCTGCGCACCCTGCCGGGTGTCAGTGAATGCGCGGTCGTGTTGCGCCACGACGCCGGCCAGCCGGCGCTCGTGGCCTATGCGGTCCCGGCCCGCGGTGCCCGCCTCGATGGAGCGGAGGTGCGCCGCGCCCTCGCCGGGCTCCTGCCCGAGCATATGGTGCCCTCCGCCGTCGTGGTGCTGGAGAAGATGCCGCTCAACGCCAACAGCAAGCTCGATCGCGCCGCCCTGCCGGCGCCGGGCTTCGCGCTGCTGGAAGTGGTTCCGCCCTCCACGCCGCTGGAGGCGGACATCTGCGCCATGTGGCGCGACACGCTGGGGCTGCCTGAGGTCGGGGTCACGCAGAACTTCTTCGAGATGGGCGGCAACTCGATGGCCGCACTGCGAATCCTCGGCCGCATCCGGAAGCTCAAGCCGGAGGCGGACGTCGCCATCGCGGACCTCTTCAATCACCAGACCATCCGCGACCTGGCAACCGCCATCGAGCGCGGCCCGCGCCCGGGTGGCGGGCAGCTCATTCACCTGCGCAGCACCGGCCGGCGGCCGATACTCTACTGCTTCCCCGGACTGCTGGTGAGCACCCGCGAATATGTGAAGCTGGTGGACCACCTCGGGCCGGACCAGCCCGCCACCGGCTTCATCTGTTACTCGCTGGCCGAGGACAAGGGCCGCGAAGCTTCCGTCACGGAGATCACCGCCCGCTATGCGGAACTGGTGCGGGCCCACTCGAAGGGCGAACCCTGCTTTTTCCTTGGCTGGTCCTGGGGCGGTCTGCTCGCCTACGAGGCGGCGCGGATGCTCGGCAGCGACATCGACCTGAAGCTGATCGGCATGATCGACGTCTGCGACATGGACACGGAATTTGCCATCGGCGCCATTCCCCGCTTCGCGCCCGGCGAGCGCGAGGCGCTCGCGGCACGCGTCGAGGCCTGGCTCGCGCGCACGCCGATGGCTGCGCGCTGGCATGACCTGATCGGCGCCATGGATGCGCTCGCCTACGACCAGTTCCTGCGTTTCGTCGGCAACAGTCCGGAAGGGCTGCCGGAGGATGGGCCGGACATCGGCAGCCGCGAGCACACGTTCTGGGTGCTGATCGACAACGCGCTGATCTTCCGCCGCCACAAGATGCTGCCCCACGACTGTCCCATCCAGCCCTGGGCGGCGGCGGATTCGCTCAATCGCGGCCTCAACCTCATCGACTGGCGCCAGCTCTCACGCCGCGCCGCCCCCGCCGAGATCATCGAGGGCACGACCCACCTCCACATCATCGGCGCGCCGGCCTTCCATGCCCGGTTCGCCCGCAAGCTCGACGAAGCCATGACAGGCTTCGAACAGGCGGCCGAATGAACGGCCGATCACCGTCGCAGACGCCGCGCATCCCGAGGCGCGGACTTGAGGAAGCCCGCCGCAGCTCGTGCGAACCCGAGGGCCTGCGGCATCATGGAGCCTGGAAGCGATGACAGACCCTATTCTCGACCTCGCCGGAATCGGCATCGGCCCGTTCAACCTCAGCCTTGCCGCGCAGCTTGACGGCCTGCCGGACATGAACGCGCGCTTCTTCGAGCAGCGGCCAGCCTTCTCCTGGCATCCCGGCATGATGCTGCCCGGTGCCGAACTCCAGACGTCCTGTCTGAAGGATCTCGTCACCGCCACCAATCCGACCAGCCCCTGGTCCTTCATGGCCTATCTGGTGGCGCACAAGCGCTTCTATGACTTCATGAACGCCGAGTTCGACGCCCTGCCACGGCAGGAATTCGCCAACTATCTCGCCTGGGCCGCCAACGGCATCGAGAGCCTGCGCTTCGGCAAGCCTGTGCGGGCCCTGGACTTCAGCCAGGGCCAGTTCGTGCTCGGTTTCGACGATGGCGAGGTAGCGGCGCGCAACGTCTGCCTGGGCATCGGCCTCGTGCCGGACCTGCCGGCTTTCGCCATGCCGCTCGCCGGCGACACCTGCTTCCACGCCTCTGCCGCGACGGCGCGCCTCCCTCTGCTCAACGCGGGCCGCGTCGCCGTGGTGGGCGGCGGCCAGAGTGGTGCGGAGGTGTTTCTTTCGTTGCTTTCGCAGGTCGGAACCGCGAGCGAGGTGTCGTGGATCAGCCGGCGGCCCAATTTCGAGCCGCTGGACGCCACGCCCTTCACCAACGAGCTGTTCACGCCGGGCTATGTGACGGACTTCCATGGCATCGGGGAGGACGCGCGCAATGCCAGCCTGGCCCGGCAGAAGCTCGCGAGCGACGGAGCATCGGCCTCGACCCTGAAGGCCATCTACCAGCGGCTCTATGCCCTGCGTCATCTGGGCGAGGGTGCTCTCAACCCCACGCTGATGCCCGGTCGCGAAGTCATCCAGATGGAGCGCCAGCGCGGCGAATATCGCCTGGTCATGCGCAACGGTTTCGATGGCGGCATCGAAATCGTGCATGCGGACGCAGTGGTGCTCGCGACCGGCTACGGCTTCCGCGTGCCGGAATTCCTCGCGCCGCTGCGTGACCGGATCGCCTTCGACCGCAAGGGGTTGTTCCAGGTCAATCCGGACTTCTCCCTCACCTGGGATGGACCGCGCCAGAATCGCATCTTCGCCTGAACGCCAGTCGCCACAGCCACGGCATCGCCGAACCCCAGCTCAGCCTCATGGCGTGGCGCAGTTCCGTGGTGGCGAACGCGCTGACCGGGCGGTCGCATTTCGACCTTGACCTGCCGGAACCGGTGGTTTCGTGGACCAGCACCGGCGCGCCGCGGCAGCGGGCATCGGGTCTTCCGCGCACAGCCGATGCCTGAACAGCCTTCCGCAGGAACGCGACGTAACATCGGCCGCCGCACCATTCTCACGCTTATGCGGGGTGGCCTTCTGGCCGCCCCGTTCGGCGTTTCAGCCGGCCCGGCCCCTGCCGATGCCACGCCGCCGCTGCGCCGGCTGGTCGCGCTCGACTATGGGCTGGCGGAGACGCTGCTGTTGCTCGGTCTCCCGCCCGTCGGGCTGGTGGGGGCTCAGGACTGGAACCGATGGGTCGGCGAGCCGGCGCTGCCGGCCGGCGTGGTCAATCTGGGCAGCAGCCGCGAGCCCAATCTGGAACTGCTTCAGCAGCTCGCCCCCGACGCGATCCTGTCCACCCCCTACCTCGCGGGGATCTCGCACCGACTGGAGCGCATCGCCCCGGTGCTGTCCTTTCCCATGTACGTTCCGGACGGCCAACCGCTGGCGCTGGCGACGGAAGCGCTTTCGCGGCTCGCCGCTCTGACCGGCCGCGTCAGCCAGGGTATGGCGGCACTCGCGGCGGTGGAACAGGATTTCGCCTCCGCCCGCAGCCGCCTTTCGGGCACCGACCGGCGCCCGCTGCTCATGGTGAGCCTCATGGACAGCCGCCATGTGCGCATCTATGGCGCCAACAGCCTGTTCGGCGCGGTGCTGACGCGGCTCGACGTCGCCAACGCCTACGCCGGCCAGACCAATTTCTGGGGCTTCACCACGCTCGGCATCGAGAGCCTGCCACCGCTTGCGGATGCGCGCCTCGTCTTTTTCGATCCGGTTCCACCCGGCACGCTGGCGGCGCTCGCCGCGAACCCGCTCTGGACCCGCCTGCCTTATGTGCAGGCCGGGCGCGTGAGCCGGTTGCCGCCGGTGCTGATGTTCGGCGCACTGCCCTCAGCAACGCGGTTCGCCCGCCTCCTCGCCGACGCCCTGACAGGGGAACACTCCCATGGCTGAAGCCACGGTCCGGCCCGCACATGGCATCGAGGTGCGCCCCTGGATGGTGGCTGGCGGCCTCCTGCTTGTTGCCACCGTACTTTCGCTGCAAAAGATCGGCGCTGCGCTACCGCCAGGACTTTGGGCGCGGGCCTTTTTCGCCCCTGACGCGAGCGACGGGCAGCAACTGGTCATTCATTACAGTCTGCTGCCGCGCATCTTGGCCGCCATTCTGGCAGGGGCCGCGCTTGCATTGGCCGGGGCGGTCTTCCAGCAGGTCCTGCGCAACCCGCTGGCCTCCCCCACCACGCTGGGCGTCTCCGCCGGCGCGAAACTCGCTCTGGCGCTCGCCACATTATGGGCGCCCGGTCTTTTCACCTTCGGGCGGGAATGGGTGGCTCTGGCCGGCGGTGCCATCGCCGTTTCCCTGGTGTTTGCCCTGAGCTGGCACAAGGGGCTGTCGCCGCTCGCGGTGGTCCTCGCCGGTCTGGTGCTCGGGCTCTATTGCGGTTCGGTTTCCGCCGCCCTGATCCTGTTCAGGGAACATTACCTCACCGGCCTGTTCATCTGGGGCAGCGGCTCGCTGAGCCAGCAGGGCTGGGAGGTGGTGTCCGCCCTCGCTCTCCAATGTGCGGTCACCGCCGCGCTCATCGCGCTGATGATCCGGCCGCTTACGCTGCTGTCGCTGGAGGAGGCCGGTGCAGCAAGCCTCGGTGTCTCGCTTCAGGGCACGCGGCTGATGGCTCTAGGTCTCGCCGTCGCGCTGACCGGCTTCGTGGTCAGCGGCATCGGCGTCATCGGCTTCATCGGGCTCATCTCTCCTGCGCTCGCGCGCCTGTCGGGCGCACGGCGGTTGCGCGACCTGTTCCTGTGGGCACCGACCATCGGGGCCGGCCTGCTGTGGACCACCGATCAACTGGTGCTGCGTACAGGCGGCCTCACCGGCGGCCTCATCCCCACCGGCGCCGTCACGGCCCTGTTCGGTTCGCCTCTGCTGCTCTGGCTGCTGCCGCGCCTGCGCAACCCGACGCCGCCGACACGTCACGAGCCCATCCACGCGGTGGCGCGCAGCCGACCCCAGAAGCTGCGCCTGCTGGCACTCGGCCTCGCGCTTGCGGGCGCCCTCGTGTTGTCGCTGCTGCTCGGACGCACACCGGACGGCGAATGGGCACTGGCGCGCGGCGACGAGCTTTCCGCCCTGATGCCATGGCGTGCGCCGCGCGCGGTGGCGGCACTCGTAGCGGGAGCCATGCTCGCGGTCGCCGGGGCCATTCTCCAGCGCATGACGCGCAATCCCATGGCCAGCCCCGAAGTGCTGGGCGTGGGTGCGGGCGCCGCCCTCGGCCTCATCGTCGTGCTCTTCACCCTCACCTCGGCCGGGCGCGGTGTGCAGGTCGCGGCCGCCTGCACGGGCGCCTTCTCGGTGCTGTTCCTCATTCTTGTGGTGGGCCGTCGCTCCGGCTTCACGCCGGAGCGCGTCCTGCTGGCGGGCATCGCCATCGGCGCGCTATTCGACGCGCTGGTGGGGGCGCTCACCGCCAGCGGGGATCCGCGCGGGCTGCTGCTGCTGAACTGGATGACCGGCTCTACCTATCAGGTGGATGAGGTCCAGGCCGCCTGGTGCGTGGCCGGGGCGGTGATCCTGCTGGCCCTGGCGCCCTTGTGCGGGCGTTGGCTCGACATGATGCCGCTCGGCGACGCTCCGGGTCAGGCGCTCGGCCTCGATCTCGGACGCGTGCGCCTGACGCTGCTGGCATTGGCAGCCGGGCTCACCGCCATCGCCACGCTGGTGGTGGGGCCGCTCACCTTCGTGGGCCTCATGGCGCCCCATCTCGCCACCCGCGTCGGACTGCGCCGCGCCCTGGCCCAGCTCGCGGGTGCGGCCCTCGTGGGTGCCCTCCTCATGCTCGTGGCCGACTGGCTCGGCCGCATGATCGCCTTCCCCTGGCAGATGCCGGCCGGGCTCATCGCCACGCTGATCGGCGGCCCGGCCCTGATGTGGCTGCTCGCACGCAGATGACCATGACCGAAAACGCCCCTTCCATTCCTGAAACCATCGTCTTCGATCTCGCGCCCAAGGCCGGAGGACCGCCCTATCGCATTTTCCTGCGCGTGCCGCCCAGCGTGGCGCCGGAGGCGGGCTGGCCCGCGCTCTATCTGCTGGACGGCAATGCGGTGATCGGCACCGCCGTCGAGGCTATCCGCGTGCAGGCCGACTACCCCACCGGCACCGGCATCCGGCAGGCAGCCATCGTCGCCATCGGCTATCCGACAGACGCCGCCTATGACAGCGTGCGCCGCTCCTGGGACATGGGCCCGCCACCGGGCAAGACCTACCCACCGCACGCGCCAGACGGCCCGGACGTGCGCACAGGCGGCGCCGATGATTTCCTCGCTTTCATCGAGGGGGAGCTGAAGCCGGAGATCGCCCGGCGCATTCCCCTCGATCGTGCACGGCAGGCCCTGTTCGGCCATTCCTTCGGCGGCCTGTTCGTGCTGCATGCGCTGTTCACGAGGCCCGAGGCCTTTGCCAACTGGATCTCCATCAGCCCGGCCATCTGGTGGGAGGATGCCGTGGTGCTGGGATCCGAGACACGCTTCAGTGGTGGCACGGGCACGCGCGTACTGCTGGCGGCGGCGGAGTATGAGCAGGCCCTGGCTCCGTTCCACGAGCGCCTTGACGACAGGGAGCAGCGGCGGGCGCGCTATGCCGCCAACCGCGTGGTGGACAATGCCCGCGAGATGGCCGACCGCCTTGGACAGCGGCCGGAAATCGAGGCCGAGTTCGTCCTGTTCGAAGGCGAGACGCATATGTCCGTCCTGCCGGTGGCGGTCAACCGGGCCATCCGCTTCGCCTTCGGTCCCGATGCGCCATGACGGTGCCGGAATTGCTCAACGGCCTTCAGCAGGGTGAAGTGCACGTCTGGACGACAGACCTGTCGCCGCACGCAAGCCTTGCTGCGCGTGCTTTTCTGCCCGAGCATGAACGCATGCGTGCCGAACGTTTCTTGCTGCCCCATGTGCAGGCACAGTATGTCGGCTCGCGAATGCTGCTGCGCCGCGCACTCTCCGCCTATGCAGGGGGGCAACCCGTTCATTGGCTTTTCGGAGCCGAGCCCGCCGGACGACCCGTGGCCCTGAACCTGCCCGCGGAGGGACATCTCTTGAGGTTCAGTCTTTCGCACAGCGCAGACCTAGCCGTTTGCGCGCTGGCTTGGGGCGGTGAACTGGGGATCGACGTTGAAACGGCGGCGCCGGAAGGGGCCGAAGATGACTGCGAGGACGCATTCACCCAGCGGGAACGAGCGAATCTGCAACGGGATCGCCAGTGTTCTCGTCCTTCGCGCTTCCTCGAATATTGGACAATAAAGGAAGCCTTTCTGAAAGCTCACGGATCAGGACTGGCAGGCGGCATGAACCGGGTCGAAGTGACGTTACCGGTGGAGGGGGGTCTAGGGGTCTGCTTCGATGGTGCTGAGTTAGACGCGAGCAAGTGGCAGATCTGGCTCCAGGAGCCCACCGGCGGTGGACGTTGCGCTATTGTCCGCAGAAGTGTGGACGGAGCCGGCCCACTTCCCCATCTCTACAGCATGAATTCTGACAATGGTTCGGCATGTACCACGTGG
Organism: Azorhizobium caulinodans ORS 571; assembly: GCF_000010525.1. GTDB lineage: Bacteria > Pseudomonadota > Alphaproteobacteria > Rhizobiales > Xanthobacteraceae > Azorhizobium > Azorhizobium caulinodans. The sequence goes on from NC_009937.1 coordinate 3,753,507, forward strand.
CGTCTTATCTCAACGGGGGCCGGGGCGGCCCGACCCGAGATATGACCATGAGAGTTCCGGACCGAAACGCCCCGAAGCTCTGCAGATGGGTGCGGAGCTGCGCGTGGCTCTCGTAATGGTCGCGCTTGACGGTCGCGTCCTTCAGGATCCGGTTCATTCTCTCGACCTGACCATTGGTCCAGGGATGGTTCGGCTTCGTCAGACGATGCTCGATGCCGTGCTCGTCGCAGGCCCGATCGAACATGTGCCGGCTGCAACGGGCGGTCGGACCTGATCGGCTGCGCGGTGCATCGCAGAACTGCTGGCCGTTGTCGGTCAGCACCGTATGGATCGTCGTCGGGCTGACTTCGTAGCGCTTCGCCAGGGCCTTCTGGCTCTGAACGAATCTGAACCTTAGACATAAAGTCGCAGGTTCGTGGCCATGGCGCACTGTGGAGGGGAATTGGCGGAATTTGGCGCGCCCCACCGGGTGAAGATGACAACTACGTTTACTCCATAGCCCTATAAATCAGGGTTTGGAAATTGACCGGAACCAATGGGATTACAATGAGTTCCGGTCTATTCGTTTTCACCATGTGTTTCTACGGACCCGGCGCTACAGCGCCGGGACATTGCCACTGGCGGCTCTCCACGGCGCAACGAGTAGCGCATTCGCTTCGGGCCGGCAGTTTGTTCAGACATCCATGATTTTGCGGCAGCCAGCGGTTTTCAGCGGAATTTATGTGGCTATCGGCGGCAATTCGGATGTTGGGCGCTAGAGCAGATTCCGATCAATATGCATCGTATCCGGCAGCGGCGAAGTAGTTGGCGCATTCGGCGGGCGTGAAGGTGTCGATGGCGGCACCGATGGCGCGGGACAGATCGTCGACGGTGCGTGCAGCGGCTTTGCGCAGGAGTGCTTTCAGCTTGGCGAAGGCGTTTTCGATCGGATTGAAGTCGGGCGAGTAAGGCGGAAGGAAGAGCAGCCGGGCGCCCCTTGCCTCGATCGCCTCCCGCGCCACGACGCTTTTGTGGGCGGGCAGGTTGTCCAGGATCACAACGTCGCCCCGTTTCAGCGTCGGAGCGAGTACCCGGGCAACCCAGGCCTCGAACCACGCCCCGGTCATCGGTCCGTCGATGACGAGCGGTGCGGTCATGCCCGAGAGCCGCAAAGCCCCGACGAACGTGGTCGTCATCCAGTGTCCGTGCGGTACAGCCATGCGCAGCCGTTCGCCGCGTGGAGCGCGTCCATAGCGGCGTGCCATCTTCGTACTGGCACCTGTCTCATCGACGAAGATCAGCGTTTCCGGATCGAGGTCGAGCTGACCATCGAACCAGGCTTCACGCGCGCTCAGGATGTCGGGGCGGTCCTGCTCGCTCGCATGGCCGGTCTTTTTTTGCGCGTATGCCCGTGGCGGGCGAAAAAGCGCCACAGGGTCGATACTGCAACCGCGATCCCTTCGGCGGCCAGCCCCTCGCGCAGCTCGGCAAGAGTGATGTCCGGAGCCGCCTCGTACAGCGCCCAGATGCGCGCCGCCTTGGCCTCGGTCGTGGCCGAGCGCGTGTCACCGCCCTGTGGCTTGGCCGCTGGCTTTCCCTGATCGCGCTGAAGTGCCGCCCACCTCACTGCACTGGCTGCGCTGACCCAAACCGCGCCGCGGCCGCCCGGCGCGACATGCCCTGCGAAATGGCACCAACAACTCGCTCGCGCAGGTCCATCGATAACGGCTTGCCCATCTGACCGGCCTCCCCTCGCCGGAAACGAGCATGAATCAGACTTCACTCCCTTTGGGAATCCCTCAGCGATTCACGCTGATCGGATTTTGCTCTAGGCTCAGGACTCATTGATTGATCCAGAAGATGACGGACGCGGCGAGTGCGATGGCGGACATGAAGGCATGTGCGCATCGGTCATAGCGGGTGTGGATGCGCCGCCAGTCCTTGAGGCGGCCGAACATGTTTTCGATTTTGTGGCGACGCCGGTAGAGGGTTGCATCATGGGGGATCGGCAATTTGCGCCCCTTGCGTGACGGGATGCAGGCGGCGGTGCCGCGTGCGGCGAGCGCGTGACGGAACCAGTCGGCGTCATAGCCGCGATCGGCAAGCAGCACCGGAGCGGGTGGCATCGCCTCGAACATGAGGGCCGCTCCCTTGTAGTCGCTCATCTGCCCTTCGGTGAGCAACATGACGCGGGGACGACCACGATCATCGCAGACGGCGTGCAGCTTGGAGTTCAGCCCTCCTTTGGTGCGCCCGATACATCGGGGAAAAGCCCCTTTTTGAGCAGGCTGGCTGCCGTCCGGTGCGCTTTCAGATGCGTGGCGTCGATCATCAACTGATCTGGCAGCCCGCCCTCGGCTACCAGCCCCGCAAAGATGCGGTTGAACACCCCCATCCGGCTCCAGCGGATGAACCGATTGTAGATCGTTTTGGGCGGACCGTATGCCGCTGGCGCATCCCGCCAACGCAGGCCGTTGCGGATCACGAAAATGATGCCGCTCACGATCCGCCGATCATCCACGCGCGGCACACCATGCGACAACGGAAAGTACGGCTCGATCCGCTGCATCTGCTCATCCGTCAGCCAGAACAGGTCACTCATCGGCGGCTCCTCCGCCGCCAATGAATCAACCCGCAACACATCACGCAAGCCGTTTAATGGGTCCTGAGCCTAGGTCACTCGGCGGCGTCCAACTCGTCATCCAACGAGACGACTTCAATCGCCGGACCTTTGAACTCAGGCGGTTTAGATTTCGTAGGAGCCATCCATGACTGCACTTTTCCTGCGGCCTCGTCGGCTTCGAATTGCTTGGCGACTTCGGCAAGAGGGTGACGGAAGAAATGCTGGTTGAGAGCGTCGGCAAGGGCCTTCTCTTTGCCCGCCCTCGCCAGCGCCAGAACCGCATCGCCGTCCTTCCAGTCGATCTTCGCCTTTACGCGGCGGACCTGTTCCTCTTTCAGTTTCGCCAGCGCATCAGGTGCGATGCTGCCACTCGTCCAGATTTCGAAGCGCTGCTCTGCCTCGCGTAAATACCCGTGCTGAGCGTAATGAGCGCGGAATGTGGGAATCTTCGCGAGCCATTCCTCCACCTCTGCCAGACTCAACGCACCGCCCGGCTCCTTACCTTTGCATTCAATGGCCGTGACGATTGCGTTCTGGTTGGTGATCGTCTGAACGTCGATATCCGCTGTCTTCCCGGTGCTCGGGTCTTTGGCGGTGACGCCCATATCCATCGTCATGGCTGTGCGCCTTGCAAGATAGCCCGCCACCATCTCAAACAGGATGCCCCGAAGGTTCTTGTTGCGTCCTTCGATATCAAACAGGTTGTTCAACAGCATGGTGAGGCGTTCGGGGCTCGATGACGCATATTTCGCGGCATTCTTGAGCACTTCGCAGAGCGAGGCGATTGCCTCCCCGACACGCCTCCCGAACAGGTCTTTGGGGGTTGCCAGCATAACGCCCGCCGCATGTCCTGCGGTCATTGCTTCGCCCGTGAAGCCTTCCGCGACGATGATCGACAGAATGCCGATATCCTTGAAGCTGGCTTTGAGAACGCGAGCTTTGCGGATGAAGAACTGAATCTCATGGACGGTCAAAATGCCTTCGGCGAAAACGTCCGCCACAACGAAACCCGGTTTGCTTGCCGATCCCTGCAACGGTAGGAGATAGCTCGGCCCGGCAAGATCGAATGCGAAAGGCCCGATCGGCTTCAAGTCTTCGTCGCCCCGGATGCGGATGGCGTTGTAGCTCGCGAGGCCAATTTTTCGGCACCATTCGCGCAGGCCATCCAGCAAGACACGTTCCGTAATGTCCCGCGCCCGCATGGCAGCGGGTGTGCCCATGGCCAAGCTCGGAGCCGTGTGGAAACAGCGGCCATATTCCGGGTCGTGGAATTCCTTGAGGAAGTCGGACTTTATGAGACGCCTGGCGACCGTATCAGCCGGGACTTGCCCGGTCTTAGGCCTGACCGTCGCACCGCTTACAACCGCGAATTGCTCGACAGGAATTATGCCGCCTCGAGCGATCACGCCGTCGATAGCCGCCGCCGTAATCGAATTGGTTTCGCGGAGATCGCGCAGGAAATTTTGCCAGAACCGTTCGCCGTTGCGGTCCTTCTCCAGATAGAGGAACGCCTCGCGTTTAGGCAGGAGCGGAACGGGAAAGCTGCGGACCGGCGGCTTGGCTCGCGATACGCGTTGACGCGCTGCCTCTGCGGATAAACCAGATGCGACAAATGCCTCAACGATCCGTGAGGAACGTGAGGGACCATGCTCGGAAAGGTACTGCGCAACGCTGGCCATAGGGCATGTCACACTACTTAATTTATTAATTCAAGTACCTTCACGGCCTCGTTTTTCGACGATGTGTTCAGAATTGTTTTAAATCAATGGCTTAGATGGCTGTTTCTGGGTCCGATTTTTTGGTCTCTGTCACAATGGTTTTTTGGAGGCGGGCTTTTGGCCTGCTTTCGCGCCCGAAAATAGGTGCCTGGCACCGCCATGTTCCGTAAAGCGTCACTTTACAGGAAACGTTACGTCCGATACGCTGCATCCGAATCGATGAACATTCAACGGGCAGCGCGATGACCGATGAGCATGACCTTCGGCTGAAGACGCCCGCCCATCCTGGCGGTTTCGTCAAGCATGAGGTGCTGCAACCGCTCGGCTTGTCCGTGACCGAGGCGGCAGAGGCGTTGGGGGTTACGCGACCGGCCTTGTCGGCGCTTCTGAACGAGCGTGCGCACCTGTCGCCGGAAATGGCGATCCGGATTGAAAAGGCCTTCGGCGTACCGATGGAGACGCTGATGCGCATGCAGAACAGCTACGACATTGCGCAGGCCCGCAGGCGGGAAGCGGAGATCAAGGTCGAGCGATACACAGGAATGAATACGAAGGGTCGAGCATGACGGAGCTGAGTTTCAAGGGCAAAGAGTTTGTCTATAACCACCATCTGGCGGTGCCCTTCCGTCCGCTGGTGCCCGATGAAAGCAAGGGCATTGGCCCGGTTGCGCTCGACGGCAATCTCGTCGTTCACGGCGACAATCTGCACGCTCTGAAGGCGCTCCTGCCGCTTTATGCGGGCAAGGTAGATTGCGTGTATATCGACCCGCCCTACAATACCGGCAAGAGCGATTGGTCATATAACGACAAAGTCAATTCGCCGGTGATTCAGGAATGGCTCGATAGCAATCCGATCACCGTCGATGACACGCTTCGGCATGACAAGTGGGCGTGCATGATGTGGCCGCGCCTTCAGCTCTTACGCGACCTCATGAAGCCGGGGGCAGTCATTTTTGCGAGCATCGACGATAACGAGGTCGCTCTGTTCAAGCATCTTCTGCACGCCACATTTGGCGACAATAACAATCCGAAAAGCAACCCTCATCTTGGCACCATTATCTGGAAGAATGCGACAGATAATAATCCAACGAATATCGCAATTGAACATGAGTATGTTCATGTATTTTGCTTGGAGCGGGATGGCGTTGCACCTATCTGGAGTTCTCCGTGGTCGGACCTGAAAGATTGCCTTCTTGCGAAGGAACAGGAGCTTTTGGCCGCTAACTTAAGCGATGATGAGCTTTCATCACAATATACGGAATGGTTTAGACTGCATAAGCCGCAACTCGGCCCCTTGCAGGAGTATAATCAGATCGACCGGGGCGGGATTTTCACTGCCTCGCGAAGCGTCCACAACCCGGGCCGTGAGGGTTATCGCTGGGATTTAATGAATCCCAAGACCCAGAAACTGGTGCCGCAACCGCTCATGGGATACCGCTTTCCTGAAGACACCCGCGACGAGTTGCTTGCGCAGGACCGCATCATTTTCAGCGACGATCCCGATCAGCTCATCCGCCTCAAGACCTACGTGAAGGACTACAAGGAGAAGATGCCGGGGATCATTGAAATAGATGGTCGGCGCGGCGCGAATGAGCTGAAAAAGATTTTCCCAGAGTCGAAGCAAGCCTTCAAGAATCCAAAGACCTACACGCTTATTGAGTGGCTTCTTTCATACACCGCTGGCCCGGATGCTGTCGTTCTCGACTCATTTGCTGGCTCCGGAACGACGGCGCAGGCGGTCATGAAACTGAACGAGAGGGATGGCGGAAATCGGAAGTTTATCCTTGTCGAAATGGAAGATTATGCCGACGAACTGACGGCAGAGCGTGTTCGCCGCCTTATCCAGGGCGTTCCGACTTCAAAGGACGACGAGTATAAAACCGGCCTCGGCGGCACCTTCACCTATTGCACTCTCGGCGATCCCGTGGAGCTGGATAAGGTGCTGAGCGGTGAAACCCTGCCGCCCTATGCCGGTCTCGGCGCGGCACTGTTCCACATGGCGACCAATCGCGCGCTCGATCCCGCAGCCGTGCGGGAGGATGATTTCTATCTCGGTGCCATAGAAGGCCAGCATGTCTGGCTGATCTACAAGCCCGATCTCGACTGGCTGAAATCGCCGGAAGCGGCACTGACGCTGGCGCGCGCCAAGGCATTCGCCGCCTCCGATCCGGACAAGCGGCACCTTGTCTTCGCCCCGGCGCGTTTCGTGAGCCAGAAGATGCTGGCGGAACAGAACATCCCTGTGGAGTTCGTGCCGCTGCCCTTCGCGCTTTACCGCATAGACCGGAGCTGACGCCATGTTTCGCCAGCTCGATTATCAGGACCGCGTGCTCTCTACGCTCGATGCCTATCTCGACCTTTTGAAGGAGAAGAAAGCACGTGCAGACAAGGTGGCAGCGCTCGCCGAACAAGACCCTGACCTTGGCCTCGCCATTCCGGATTTTGCGAAGGACGCTTGGGAAGCGATGAAGGCTGCGAACAAGCTGCCCGCTTCGCGCGCGGCTATTCCGTTCTCGCCGCGCATGGACGGCTGCGAGCGGCCAGTGCCCAACGCCGTGCTGAAAGTGCCTACCGGCGGTGGCAAGACTTGGCTCGCCGTCTCTGCGGTGTCGCGGGTGATGGGCCGCTATCTCGACCGCAACACCGGCTTCGTCCTGTGGATCGTGCCGAACGAGGCGATTTATACGCAGACGCTCAAGCATCTGAAGGATCGCCAGCACCCCTATCGCCAGGCGCTTGACCGCGCGGCGGCGGGGCGTGTGAAGATCATGGAGAAAACTGACCGGCTCGATGCGCGGGACGTGGAAAGCAATCTCTGCATCATGCTGCTGATGCTGCAATCCGCAAACCGCGAGACGCAGGATTCCCTGAAAATGTTTCAGGACCGGGGCGACGTGCATGGCTTCTTCCCGCCCGAAGGCGAACAACAGGCGCATCAGGCCGTCATCGACCGCACGCCGAACCTCTCCGCCTATACGGGCATGTTCCCGATGGTGAAGGACTCCCTCGGGAACGCCCTTCGGATCATCCGGCCCGTGGTCGTGATGGATGAGGGCCACCGCGCCATTTCCGATCTCGCTTTCGGCACGCTTTACGGATTCAACCCGTGTTTCGTGCTGGAGCTGACGGCCACGCCGCAGGATGTGCAGCCGCGTGGCGGCCGCAATCCGCGCGAAGGCCGCTATGCCAATGTGCTGGTGGAAGTGACGGGGCGCGAGCTGGACCGTGAAGGCATGATAAAGATGCCGCTCAACCTTGATCCCCGGCAGGGCAATGACTGGAAGGCGACGCTGAACGCGGCGCTTGCCAAGCTCAACGCGCTCGATGCCGAAGCCCGGCAATTGCGGGCCGATACGGGCCGCTATATTCGCCCGATCATGCTGATCCAGGTCGAGCGCACGGGCGCGGATCAGCGCGAAAGCGGCCATATCCATGCGGAAGATGTAAAAGACTGGCTCCTGACGGCGGGTTTCGACCAGGCGGAAATCGCGATTAAAACCGCCCAGCAAAACGACCTCAACGATCCCGAAAATCAGGACCTGCTCTCGCCCACCAACCGGGTGCGGGCGATCATCACGAAACAGGCGTTGCAAGAAGGTTGGGATTGCCCCTTCGCCTATGTGCTGTGCAGCCTTGCGGCCAGCGCCAACCTCAAGGCCATGACCCAGCTTGTCGGCCGCATTCTCCGCCAGCCCGGCGCGCTCAAAACGGACGTTGAAGCGCTCGATGAGTGCCACGTCATCACGCATCACGCCGATACTGCGACGGTCGTCGGTGCCATTAAAGACGGCCTCGAACAGGACGGCCTCGGCGATCTGGTCCTGCGCGTGACGCAGGACGACAAGAGCGGGACCGGTAAGACTGCCCGCACGATCAATCGCCGCCCGGCTTTCGCCTCCACGGAAATCTACCTGCCCAAGGTGATGGTGGTGGAAAGCGGCGACGCGCGCGAGCTGGACTACGAGACGGATGTGCTTTCCGCGCTCGACTGGCGGGGCTTCGATCCGCAGGACATCGCGGATCGGGTGCCCGAAAACGCACAGGCGGCGGAAAGCCAGCTCCAACGGATCAGGCTTGCCGAGGACGGCGACGAATTGTTCGTCGGCGAGACTGTCGCCGCCAACGCGGAAATCCTCGCCTTCGATCCGGCGCATGCCGTCCGGATGATTTCCGACATCGTGCCGAATCCCTTCGTCGGCCGCGAGATTGTCGGCGCGACGGTTGCGGCCCTGCGGGCGCGGGGCTTCGATGACGCGAAGCTCGGCCTGCTCGCTAGCCTGATCGTGGAAGAGCTGCGCAAGGGCCTCGAAGCGGCGCGGAACGCGCGCGCCGAAGCCCTGTTCAAGGCCGAGGTAGCGGCGGGACGCATCCAGTTCCGCTTGCGGCTCGATGGCCGCAACTGGCGAATGCCGTTCAGCATCGAAACGACGGAACCGGAGAACGCGCGCCAGCTCCTGAACCGCGCGGGCGGCCCGCTCGAAAAGAGTCTTTTCGCGCCGGTCTACGAGAACGAGCTGAACAGCGACGAGCGGGATGTGGCGGTCTATCTCGACGGCGAAAAGACGCTGGCCTGGTGGCACCGCAATGTCGCGCGGACGCAATACGGCATTCAGGGATGGAAGAAGGCCAAAATTTATCCGGATTTCATCTTCGCCGTTCAGCGCGATGGCGAAGCGAAGCGGATCACGGTGCTGGAAACCAAGGGCGACCAGCTCGACAACCTCGACACGGCGTACAAGCGCGAGGCGCTGGCGTTCCTCTCGGACCATTTCGAATGGGACGAGGCAACTCCGGTCGGCGAGCTGGAACTGGTCAACAACGGCGAGACCGTGGAAGGCACCTTGATCCTGATGAGCGAATGGAAGGCGAAACTGCCCGCGTATCTCTGACGGCGCGGTATTGGGGGGGCGTATGGAATTTGATCCGGCATTGTCATTCTCGGACAACCTTGCCCGTTTCCGGGCGGAAGCGGAGCGCATCGATGCCGATTGCGCCCGCATTCTTTTCGACAATCTGGCCCTGCTGGCGCGCGAGGGTGATGCGACGCGCACCCGTCAGGCCGTTCAGGAGTTCAACCGGGCGGTCCTCGCCGCGCTCGACGGCCTGCCGGAAGGGCCTGCGGCATGAGCCGGTATTTTCTCGCCTCTGCCGCCATTGAGGGATTTCGCGGCATCAATAATGACGGCGATCCCCTCGTGCTGAAGTTCAAGCACGATGCCGTCAATTCCGTCCATGCGCCCAATGGGGTCGGAAAAAGCTCGATCTTCGAAGCGCTGCACTTCGCCCTGCACGGCACGGTGCCGCGCCTGGAAGGGATGCAGGACGCCGAACAGGGTGCCAGCTACATCGTCAACAAGTTCCATCCGGCGCAACAGGCGACGGTCGCCCTTGTTTTCAAGAGCGATGACGGCACGCCCGATGTGTCGATAACCGTCACCCGGACGGCGGCGGGCGGACGGGTCGTCACGTCTCCTTCCGGCCACGCCGATCCGGACAGCTTCCTCGCCGATCTTTGCGAGGATTTCGTGCTGGTCGATTACCCGCGCTTTGCCTCCCTCGTGGACTGCTCGGCCTTGGAGCGCGGGCGCTCCTTCGCCTCGCTGGTCGGCATGAGCCGGTATTCCCAGCTCCGGCAGGCGCTCGACGGGGCCAAGAACACCCGCAACATCAATGGCGATCTTGGGCTGTCCACGCTTTACACCGAAGTGACCGCCGAAAACCGCGCCTTGGGGGCCGTTGAACAGCGCATCCTCGCCGCACATCAGGAAGTAACCGGCGCGGCCGGCGGCCAGATGGCGGATACAGCCGCGCTGAAAGCGCAGGTGACGGCCGGACTGGCGGGCATCGCGCTTTTCGCGCCGTTGCTCGCCAACGCCTCGGTGATGGACTTCGATTTTGACGCCGCTGAAAAGATCGTCGATCAGGAAGAAGGCGGCGCGGCGCGGAAAACTCTCGACGGCCTCAACACCGCCGTCACGACGCTCGGCGGCTTGCAGGTCTCGGCGGCGGAACTTGCCGAGATCGACGCGCTGGTGACGGCGGCCAAGGCGCGCGACGATGCGATGCGCAAAGTCGGTGCCGCCAGCCTGCACGCCTTAATGAAAAGCGCGCTGTCGGTTGTGAACAGTGCGGACTGGCACGATCCGAAGGTCTGCCCTGTCTGCGAAAAGGCTGGCGACGGACCGCTTCAGGAACAACTGGAAGCGAAGATCGCGCTTTACGACGAGGCCGATCAGTTCGACGCGGAGCTGAAACGGCAGGTGCAGAGCGCGGGATGCGTTGGCAAGCTCCGGCAGCTTGAAGAGCAGGCGCGTCTTGGCGTTGTGGACGCTGATCGCATCGCGCCGGTCCTGACGCTGGCCGCGCGCCAGTCGTCGGTTTCGACGGCGGACCTGGAACGCGCACAAGATGCGCTTGGCACGCTCGAAGCGAAGCGGGTTGACGTGCTCGCGGCAATCAATGCCGAGATCGCGACGCTGCAAGCCAGCTTGCCGCCGTCGCTGGTCGCCGTCACCCGTGACCTGCCCCTATTGAGTGGTCCGGCTTGTGTCTAATGCATTGTGGGCCTGTTGGGCGCATTTGATGTTGGCGGCACCTGCGGCACGATAACGGCCGGTGCCGGAGGCTTGTAGCCGAGCGCGGAGTGTGGCCGCTCGGTGTTGTAGTGCCGGCGCCAGTCCTCGATGACGATCCTCGCCTCGGCCAGGCTGTAGAAGATCTCACCGTCGAGCAGTTCATCCCGGAGCTTGGAGTTGAAGCTCTCGCAATAGCCATTCTCCCACGGCGAGCCGGGCGCGATGAAGGCCGTCCTGGCCCCGACGGCCGTGATCCAGTCCCGCACCGCCTTGGCGATGAACTCCGGGCCATTGTCGGAACGGATATGGCTGGGCACGCCCCGCAGCACGAACAGGTCCGTCAGCACGTCGATGACCGCGGTCGAGTTCAGCTTGCGGTCAATGCGGATGGCCAGGCACTCCCGTGTGAACTCGTCGATCACGTTCAGCATGCGGAACTTCCGCCCGTTGTGGGTGCGATCCTCGACGAAGTTATAGGACCACACATGGTTGGGATGCTCCGGCCGCAGCCGCAGGCAGGACCCGCCGTTGAACCACAGGCGCCCCTTCTTCGGTTGCTTGCTTGGCACTTTGAGCCCCTCCCGCCGCCAGATCCGCTCGACCCGCTTCACGTTCACCACCCAGCCGGACGCCTGCAGCAATGCCGTGATCCGCCGATAGCCATAGCGACCGTATCGGGTGGCCAGTTCGATGATGTCCGCGGTCAGGCCCGCCTCATCGGCACGGCCCACTGGCACCTTGCGTTGCGTGGATCGATGCTGCCCCAGAACCCGGCACGCGAGCCGCTCCGATACGCCGAGCTTGGCCACGACGTGCGCGATGCAGCGACGGCGACGGGCGGGGCTTAGAAGTTTCCCGACGCGGCTTCCTTCAGGATCAGCTTCTCCAGCGTCAGGTCCGAAACCGCCTTGCGCAGCCGTTCGTTCTCCTTCTCCAGATCCTTTAGCCGCTTCACCTGGTCGCTCTTCAGCCCGCCGAACTCCTTGCGCCAGCGATAATAGGTGAACGCCGTCACCCCGATGGCCCGGATCGCCTCCGCAACCGGACGCCCCTGCGACACCAAAACGTCGACCTGCCGAAGCTTCGCGACGATCTCTTCCGGCTTGTGCTTCTTCTGCGCCATCGCGCCATCCTCCAAAGGCTCAAAAAGCCTACTTCACGGAGGACCACTTTTCAGGGGGCAGGCCACGCTCCTGACCGGCATTTGCTTCTGCGCCAAGTGCGGGGGCGCGATGACGCTACGCACCGGCCGGGGCAGCACGGGCGCGACATACCGCTACTACACCTGCTCCACCAAGGCGCGGCAGGGCGAGACCGGCTGCAAGGGCCGAACGATCCCAATGGACAAGCTGGACAACCTTGTCGCCGATCACATCGGGGATCGATTGCTCCAGCCCAAGCGGCTGGAAACAGTGCTCGCCAGCGTTATCGACCGCCGGCAGGAGCGCACCGAGCGCCGCCGCGAACATCTAGCCGAGCTTTACAGGCGAATCACGGAAACCGACCAGCGGCTCGGCCGTCTCTTTGACGCCATCGAAGCCGGCATGATCGACAAGGACGACGCCATGGCGAAGGAGCGCATGGCGAGCCTCAAGGCGTTGCGGGATCAAGCTGCCGCCGACGCTGAGCGCACGCAACTCGCACTCGACAGCTCAGGCAATCAGGGCGTCAGCCCCGACATGCTTAAGAGATTCGCCCGCAAGGCCCGTGAACGCATACGGCTCGACGATGGCGGCTACCGCCGCGACCACCTGCGCGCGCTGGCGCAGCGTGTCGAGGTCGCAGACGACGAGGTTCGCATCATGGGATCGAAGTTGGAATTGCTGCGAACGCTGGTCGCCGCTTCAAGCGTAGAAAAGGCGGCGTTCGGCGTTCATAGTTCTGTTCTGAAATGGCGCACCCGGCACGATTCGAACGTGCGACCTTTGCCTTCGGAGGGCAACGCTCTATCCAGCTGAGCTACGGGTGCCGCGGGCACCGCCGCGCGGGCGATGCAGGCCGTTCATACGGCAAGTCGGGCCGGGCGGCAACCGGCTGGCGCGCCACCCAACGCTTTCCACAGCCCCGGCTCTTGCCGGGGCAACGCCCTGCCCCGCGCCGGGGGCAGGGGTAAGCCGCCTTCAGCGGGGGGCAGGCGCCCGGGACGCGAGGATCTCGCGCTTTCCGGCATGGTTGGCGGGGCCGACAATGCCCTCCTGCTCCATCCGCTCCATCAGGCTTGCGGCCTTGTTGTAGCCGATCTGGAGCCGGCGCTGGATGTAGGAGGTGGACGCCTTGCGATCGCGCAGCACCACCGCAACCGCCTGCTCGTAATGGTCGCCCTCGTCGCCCATGGACGACTTGTCGAACACGGCGACATCGTCCTCCGCCGGAACCTCCTCGTCCTCCTCGGAGGTGACGGCATCGAGATATTCCGGCCGCCCCTGCGTCTTCAGATGGGCCACCACCTTCTCCACCTCATGGTCGGAGACGAAGGGGCCGTGCACGCGCATGATGCGTCCGCCGCCGGCCATGTAGAGCATGTCGCCCTGCCCCAGCAGTTGCTCGGCGCCCATCTCGCCCAGAATGGTCCGGCTGTCGATCTTCGAGGTCACCTGGAAGGAGATGCGGGTGGGAAAATTGGCCTTGATGGTGCCGGTGATGACATCCACCGAGGGGCGTTGGGTCGCCATCACCAGATGGATGCCGGCGGCGCGGGCCATCTGGGCGAGACGCTGGATGGCGCCCTCGATTTCCTTGCCGGCCATCATCATGAGGTCGGCCATCTCGTCCACGATGATGACAATGTACGGCAGGGAGGTGAGGTCCATCACCTCCTCCTCGCTCACCATCTCGCCGGTTTCCTTGTCGAAACCGCGCTCCACGATGCGGGTGATCACCTCGCCGTTCTCGCGCGCCTCGGCCACGCGGGCGTTGAAGCCGTCGATGTTGCGCACGCCGAGGCGGCTCATCTTGCGATAGCGCTCCTCCATCTCGCGCACGGCCCACTTGAGGGCGATGATCGCCTTCTTGGGGTCGGTCACGACGGGCGTGAGGAGGTGCGGGATGCCCTCGTAGACGGAGAGCTCCAGCATCTTCGGATCGATCATGATCAGGCGGCAGGCTTCCGGCGCGTGCCGGTAGAGCAGCGACAGGATCATGGTGTTGATGGCGACCGACTTGCCCGAGCCGGTGGTGCCTGCCACCAGAAGGTGCGGCATCTTGGCGAGGTCGGCGATCACCGCCTCGCCACCGATGGTCTTGCCGAGGCACAGGCCGAGCTTGGCACGCGCTTCGGCGAACGCCGGGCCGGCCAGCATCTCGCGCAGCCACACGGTTTCGCGCACCCGGTTGGGCAGCTCGATACCGATAACGTTGCGCCCCTCCACCACAGCCACGCGGGCGGAGATGGCGCTCATGGAGCGGGCGATATCGGCGGAAAGACCGATGACGCGGGATGACTTCGTGCCGGGGGCCGGCTCCAGTTCATAGAGCGTGACCACAGGACCGGGATTGGCGTCGATGATCTCGCCGCGCACGCCGAAGTCGCGAAGGATCTGCTGCAGGTGCTGCGAGCTCTGCTCCAGATATTCCTCGGAAAGGTCATAGGGCGGCTCCACCTGCGGCGGCTCGGCCAAAAGGTCGAGGGAGGGCAGTTGGTAGCCATCCATGTCCGACAGATCGGAATCCGCCAGCGTCTCGGCGACCGCCGGCACGGGAGCGGCCTCGGGGCGCCGCGCGGCCGGAACAGGCACGGGCTGCGGAGCAGCCTTCGGGGCCGCCACCGGTGCAGCGGGCACCGGCGCGGTCACCGCACCGAAACCGGCCTGGACGCTCTGCTGATAGAAGGACCAGCCGAGGCCCGCAAACCCGACCACCGGCGCCGGAGTGGCGGCGAGGGGCAGCGGCACGTGCGGCAGTTCACCCGCCCCATCGTCCTCGGCGACTTCGTCGAAGGCCTCACCTTGGAGGTCGGCTTCGTCCGCTTCCAGTTCCTCGTCCTCATAGCCCTCGTCTGCGAGGCCCTCGTCATCGAGGTCCTCATCATCGAGGTCCTCATCATCGCCGGCGTCGTCGTCCTCGGCGTCGAAATCGGACTCGGCTTCCTCCTCGAAGTCCTCGTCCTCTTCCTCGCTCAGATCTTCATCCTCGTCCTCGTCGTCCACCTCCTCGGCGTCTTCGTCGTCGAAATCCGCCTCGACCCCCTCGTCTACCTCATCATCCTCAAGGACTTCGGCTTCAGCCTCGGTGTCGTCCTCATCCTCATCATATTCGTCGACGGTCTCGTCGGCGTCCGTATCGGCCTCGAGTTCGCCCTCCTCATCCTCGAGGAGATCGTCCTCGGCGAAGTCTTCGTCGTCCTCAAGCATGTCCTCATGGTCGAGGGGCGAAATGTCCTGATCCTGCGCCGGTTCCGGCAGGGCGAGGTCACCAACGACAATGAGACTGCTCAGCGCCAGCAAGGTCTGAGGCACATCGTGAAGCGCGCAGGAGGCATCAGCCTCGGCGTCGTCCATCTCCTCGAATGCCTCGTCCTCGTCTTCCGCGAGCGTTTCCAGTTCGTCGGCATCCAACAGATCGTCTTCCAGGATCGCGTCCTCGTGGTCCATCAGCGCGTCTTCGTCCTCAACCTCTACGACGGAAAGCGCCTGCGCTTCCCCCTCCTCGACCAGCCCCTCCGGTGCCGTCATCCCGTCTTCGACCGCGCGCTCAGCCGCCTCGTCGGCGAGCGGGGCCGGATCGGCCACGGGCTCCGAAGCTGCGACCGGCGCCGATTCATGGTTAACGAGTGCCTGCTGAGGAGCGGGCACCTCGTCCACGTCATCTTCGACGGCGATGAAGGACCAGTTGCGCTCGGCGAAGGCAAAGCCCGATGCGGCCTCGTCCATGCGCTTGGGTTCCGCCCGCCGGGCCTGCGGCGCGGATGGGGCGGCGGGCGGCGGCACCGCCGGCATCTCGCCACGGGGTGCTGCGGGCTGGGTGGGCTTCTCGGCCGCCTTCGCGCGCGGGCGCAAGAGATATTCCGGGGTGCGCGTGAAGCGCGTGTTGGCATCGAGCGTGAAGGGCTTCAGCCAGCTCGGCACCAGTTCGTTGGCGATCCACGGGGTGACCGACACATGCGCCGTCGTGGACTGCATGCGCATGGCCGTGGAATCCGGATAGGCCAGGCCGCGGGAATCGCCAGTCGCCGGGCCTGCCGAGAAGCGGGGAAAGTTCGACTTCGGAGGAGGATTCGAAGAAGGCATGTTCATCCAGGGTCCAGCAGGCCGTTCGCTGGAACGGCTGGTTCCCCAAGGCTTAGCGCGGGTGCGTTAAGAGGAGGTTGGGGCCGCCTTCCGAAGCGGGAGTCATCCCCAGAGGCTACAGCGCCGCACGCCGACCGCACGCCCCCCCCCCCCCCCCCCCCGACGATCACCCGGCCGGCAAATTCACGCAACGTCACTACCCAGCCCGAAGACCGGTATCGGCTGGGTCGTAATGATCACCCCGTCACCGTTTGCCGCCAGGGCGGCCACTCCCGGTTTCCAAAGAAGACCGCAGCCAAGCGAAAGCGAGGCGAGATTGTGGCATACGAGTTGCAGAACTTGAATGTCTGCAAAGCATATGATCACAGAGCATCTCGTTTATCACGACCGCCCACCGGCCAGTCCTGATCGCGTTTGAGCCATATTTCAGCCCCTCGACCCGAGGTTGAACAGTAATTCCGAACTCAATACGAGCTGAACGTGTTGTCATTACGATTGAATGGCGGTAAAATAGGATCAACTGTCGTTTTGGGCTGCCTCGTGAAGGCGCTGGGCGGCACCACTTCCCTGAAGAGGAATTCACCTTGGCACCGCGTAAAGTAACCTCGTCCCGCGCCACCCCGGCGCGCGCTGCCCGCGAAACCAAGCGCTCAACGCCGGTCGAGGCCGCTGTGCCCGCCCCGGCGCCGAAGGCCGCCGGAACGCGCGGCGCCAAGGCTGCCGCAGGCAAGCCCGCCGCCCCCGCGAAGCCTGCGGCGCCCGCAAAGGCACCGGCCGCCAAAGCCGCCGCGACGCCCGCTGCGGCGAAGACGGCGTCGGCCAAACCAGCTGCGAAGCCCGCGACCAGCAAGGCAGCCAAGGCCGCTGCGCCGGCCGCCAAGGCACCTTCCGCGAAGGCCGCCGCGGCCAAGCCTTCTGCCAAGGCCGCCGAGCCCACCTCGAAGCCGGCCGCCAAGACTACGGCGAAGGCCGCTCCGAAGGCTGCCGTCTCGAAGGCCGCGGCGAGCGTGAAGGCCAAGGCGCCGGTTCCCGCGCCCGCCAAGACCGAGGCGAAGACCGCCGCCGCCAAGCCGGCCTCCACGAAGCCGGCTCCCGCAAAGGTTGCCACGAAGAAGGTGGCCACGAAGACCGCCGTCCCGGTGAAAGCCCCCGCCGCGAGCGCCCCGGCCCGCGCGAAGGTCGCTGCTACCGCCAAGGCCGTTCAGGAGGCTCTCCGCAGCCGCCTCGACCCGAAGGTCCGCCGCCAGATGATCCTGGATGCGGCCGTCGCCTTCTTCGCGGAGAAGGGCTTCGAGGCCCAGACCCGCGACCTCGCTTCGCGCCTCGGCATCTCTCAGGGCCTCATCTTCCGCTACTTCAGCACCAAGCAGGCGCTGGTGAATGCGGTCTATGAGGAGGTCTTCGTCCAGCGCTGGTCGAAGGACTGGGAAGCCCGCCTGAAGGATCGCGACATCCCGCTGGAGAAGCGCCTGCAGGACTTCTACGGCGCTTATCTCGAAGCGGTGGATGCCAGCCACTGGATCCGCATTTCGCTCTATGCTGGCCTTGCTGGCTCCGAGGCGTTCGCGCGCTATCTTGAGAACCACGGCAACCGCCTGCTCAAGATCATCCAGAAAGAAATCCATGCCCATCGTGGCCTGCCGGATCGCACCGGCCCGGACGCGCTGGACCAGGAACTCAGCTGGATGCTGCATTCGACCATCCTCTACGCCCTGGTGCGCAAGCATGTGAATGCTCAGCCGGTCGCTGAGGATCGGGGCGCGCTTGTCGCCCTCGTCGTCCGCACCGTGCTCGCGGGTGCCGCTGCCGGCACCGCCGCCGCGCTGGAAGCCGAAAAGGCCGCGGAGAAGGCCGCCAGGGTTGCCAAGCCTGCGGAAGCGCCGGCTGCCGAGGCCCCCAAGCCTGCCGCTCCTGCGGCCAAGGGCAAGGCCCGTGGGGCCCAGCCCGCTGCCGCTTCAGCCGCCCCCGCTTCGCGTGGTCGCGCCAAGGCTGCGGCGGCTCCCAAGCCCGTGGCTGCTCCCAAGGCGCCCGAGGTGCAGGCTGAACCGGCCAAGCCGGCTGCGGCCAAGGCTGCTCCGGCGAAGGCCGCTGCCACCAAGGCCGCGAAGCCGATCACCAAGGTCGGCGCCAAGGCGAAGGCCACCGAGAAGGCTCCGACGGAAGCGCCCGCGCTGGACCGTCGCCGCGCGGCGGCGCCTGCGCCCCGTCGTCGCGGCCGCTGATCGCGACGCCCGTTTGAAGACCAGCCGGCGCCTTTGGGCGCCGGCTTTTTAATTTCCATTGGCGAACCGCTGTTTCACTCCGATCCTGAAGGTCTGATAGGAAAGCAGGCCTTGCGCGGACGACGCGCCTTTCAAGTGGACGTTGCGATGCCCCCTTCCCTCACGCTCTATGAACTGACCGGCGCGGACGACGATCTGCGCTTCAGCCCCCACTGCTGGAAAATCCGCATGGCGCTCCTGCACAAGGGCCTCGAGGCGGATCGCCGTCCCTGGCGCTTCACGGAAAAGGACGCGATCGCCTTCTCAGGCGGCGCCACCGTGCCGGTGCTCGTCGATGGCGACAAGACAGTTACGGATTCCTGGCGCATCGCGCTCCATCTGGAAGAGCACCATGCGGATCGCCCGTCCCTCTTCGGGTCAGAGACGGGGCGTTCCTATGCCCGCTTCGTCAACAGCTATGCGGACACCGTTCTCGTCGCGCCGCTGCGCCATCTGCTGACGCTCGACATCCTGGCCCGTGTGCATGAGAAGGACCGCGACTATTTCCGCGCCTCGCGGGAGAAGCGCTTCGGCCAGCCTCTGGAAACCCATGCCGGCGATCCGGCCGTTCACATCCCGGCCTTCCGTGCGGCCCTGACGCCCGTCCGGACGGTCGTGGCCGAACAGCCGTTCCTCTCCGGCGCCGCGCCCGCTTATGCGGACTATTGCGCCTTTGGCGCCCTCATGTGGGCCCGCTGCGTCAGCCCGCTGCGCCTGCTGGAGAAGGACGATCCGGTTTACGGCTGGCGCGAGCGCATGCTCGACGCCTTTGGCGGCCATGCGCGGGCCGCCGCCTGCACCGAGCAGGACGCGTAACGATCACGGCCGGGGCAGCGTGATTTCCTGCGCCTCGGCCGTCCCGCCCGCCTTCGCATAGAGGCAGGCGAACGTGCCCCTGGCATTGTTCATGTGCGCCTGCGGCCAGCGCCCGCCGACAAGGATCAGCACGGAGGCCTCGAAGTCCACCGGCTGGCCCAGCGCACGAGCCTCCTTCAGCCCGCTCGCCTTGATGCAGGCGGTGCGGGCCCTGGCATGCAGCTCGGCCCAGGCATCGGGGCTCGAGGCTTCAGCCGGGGCGGCAAGAAACGCCAGAGCAAGTCCGGCGGCAGCAGCACCCCACGTGCGCTTGAAGCGTTGGCTCATCATGCTTTGGCATCCTCCAGGATCATGCGCGCGCCCTTTTCGGCGATCATGATGGTGGGGGAATTGGTGTTTCCTGAGACAATGGCAGGCATGATGGACGCATCCACCACGCGCAGGCCCGCGATGCCGAACACCCGCAGTCGCTCGTCCACCACCGCAAGCGGGTCCGAGGGCAGGCCCATCTTCGCCGTGCCGACGGGATGGAAGATGGTGGTGCCCACGTCGCCCGCCGCCTTGGCGAGCGCCGCCTCATCGGTATCGGAGACCTGAGGCCCCGGCAGCATCTCCTCCGGGTGATAGGGCCTGAGCGCCGGCTGCCCGACGATCCGGCGCGCCACACGGATGGAATCCGCGGCCACCTTGCGATCCTCTTCCGTATCCAGATAGTTCGGCCGGATTTCCGGCGGCGCCAACGGGTTCGGCCCCTTGAGGCGGATCGTGCCGCGCGAGGTGGGACGCAGGTTGCACACGCTCATGGTGAAGGCCGGATAGCGGTGCAGCGGCTCGCCGAACTTGTCGAGCGACAGCGGCTGCACGTGGAACTCGATATTGGCGCGCTCCTGCTCGGGGCCGGATTTCGTGAAGATGCCCATCTGCGAGGGCGCCATGGTGAGCGGCCCGCGCCGGAAGAGCGCATATTCCACGCCCATGCCCATGCGCCCGAACAGCGAATGATAACGCTGGTTGAGCGTGCCGATACCGGACACCTTGTAGATAAGACGCAGTTGCAGGTGGTCCTGCAGGTTCGACCCGACACCCGGCCTGTCGAGCACAACATCGATGCCCTTCGCCGCCAGATGCTCGGCCGGACCGATGCCCGACAGCATCAGCAATTGCGGCGAGCCAAGCGCCCCTGCGGCCAGGATCACCTCCCGGCGGGCGTTGAGCGTGCGCAGGCCGTCCTTGCCCCGCACGCGAATGCCGGTGGCGCGCTTCTCGTGCACCAGCACCTTCTCCACGTGTCCCGTGGTAATGAGGTCGAGGTTAGGCCGGTTGAGCACCGGTTTCAGGAAGCCGCGCGCGGCGCTCCAGCGCAGGCCCCGCTTCTGGTTCACGTGGAAGTAGCTGGCGCCTTCATTGTCGCCCGTATTGAAGTCGTCGATGGCGCGGATGCCATCCTCGTCCGCGGCCTGCCGCACCACGTCGAGCAGCGGCCAGGTGATGCGCGGGAACTCCACATGCCATTCCCCGCCCTTGCCGTGATGGGGGTTGGGGCCGAGGAAATGGTCCTCATGCGCCTTGAAGAGCGGCTCCACATCCTCCCAGCCCCAGCCGGCAAGGCCGAGCTGGCGCCAGTGGTCGTAATCCGCCGCCTGCCCGCGCATGTAGATCATGGCGTTGATGGCCGAGGAGCCACCAATGGTCTTGCCGCGGGGATAGGAGAGCGCGCGGCCATTGAGCCCCGGCTCCGGCTCGGTCTTGAAGCACCAGTCGGCGCGCGGATTGCCGATGGCGAAGAGATAGCCCACGGGAATGTGGAACCAGATCCAGTTGTCGCGCCCTCCGGCCTCAACCACCGCGACCCGCACATTCGGATCGGCCGAGAGGCGGTTGGCCAGAACGCAGCCGGCGGATCCTGCGCCGACGATCACATAATCATAGGTTTCGCCCGAGCCGGTGGCCTGAGGCATCCCGCATTCCTCCCATGGGACTCATCCGGACTTGCGCCGGCTTGGCGCCGACTGTGGCGTCAGGCTGAGGCTTGGGCAAGGGCGACGAAAGGCGCGGGCGACGGACCGTTGGAAACGCTAGGGCAATTCGTCTTCGGACCGGGCATCCGCCGGGTCCTGCCCGAAGCGGCCCGCGAGGGCCGAACACGCCGCTGCGGCATCAATGAGGCCCCGGAGGTCCACCCCGTCGATCAGCGGGTCCGCGCCGCCGAGAGCGAGTTCGTCGAGCCGCCGCACCGCGGCTTCGATGCGCGAGAGGGCCTCCTCCCGCTCCTGTGCCGAGAGCGGCGTTCCATATTTCAGCAGCCGTCGGATTTGCAGTTCGTCCGTGGAAATCACGTTTGCAGATGAACCGGTCACGTCGGCAATCCCCCTTTTGCAATAGGAGACGCCCCCGCGAGTGTGTCGCGGGGGCGGAGCGCCCTGGAAATCAGGCCGCTTTAAGATCCAGCATGAAGCGTTCAACCACCTGCTTCAGATCGGACGCCTGCCCGGACAATCCCTCCGAGAGCGCCAGCAGTTCGGTGGACGCCGAGCCCGTGAGTTCGGCCGCCTGGCCGACGCCGGTTATGTTCTGCGTCACCTGCTGCGTGCCGTTGGCCGCCCGCTGGCAGTTCTGGGCGATCTCGCCGGTGGCAGCGCCCTGTTCCTCGACCGCGCCGGCGATGGAGGAGGAGATCTGCTTCATGTTGGCGATCACCCGCATGATCTCCGCCATCGAGGTCACGGTGCCTTGGGTGGACTGCTGGATTTCCGAAATCTTGGCGGAAATCTCGTCCGTCGCACGGGCGGTCTGGGAGGCGAGCTGCTTCACCTCGGAGGCGACCACCGCGAAGCCCTTGCCGGCCTCGCCGGCGCGGGCGGATTCGATGGTGGCATTGAGCGCCAGCAGGTTGGTCTGGTCGGCGATGCCCTTGATGAGCGAGATCACATCGCCGATGGCGGTGGCGGCGGTCGCCAGTTCCGAGATGCGGGCGTTGGAGGTCTCCGCTTCGGTGTAGGCGACATCCGCCACCTTGGCCGAGTGACTGACCTGACCGGTGATCTCCCGCACCGATGCCGCGAGTTCCTCCGAGGAGGCGGCGACCGTCTGCACATTGACGGCGGCCTCTTCGGCGGCTTCCGCGACCGCCTGGGCCTGGCGGGAGGTCTGCTCGGCGGTGGCGGAGAGATTGCGGGCAGAGCCGGCCACCTGATCGGAGGAGGCGGCGAAGGCGGAGGAGAGTTCCGTCATGCGGGAGACGAAGCTCTCGGCCAGCCTGTTGCGCCGGTCGAGCAGGCGACGCTCCTCGGCTTCCTGTTCCGCGCGGGCCCGGCGAACGGTCTCGGCCTCCGCGAGCTGGCCGCGCAGGACTTCGAGCGAGCCGGCCATGGCGCCGATCTCATCCTTGCGCTCAGTGCCTGCCACCGCCTGATCGAGCTTGCCTTCGCCAAGGCCCTTCATGACATCCATCATCACCCGGATGGGGGCGACGATGCCGCGGCGAACGGCGAAGACAGCCGCCGCCAGCACCACAAGCGTGGCCAGGGCAATGGCGGCCGGGGTGGCCTTGCTGGTGAAGTCGGCCTGCGCCGTCAGCTCACGCCCCTTCGCATGCATGCCTTCGTCGATCTTGCTGTTGAAGGCCACCATCTGGTCTGCGAGACGGCGCAGCGCCGGCTCGCAGACGCTCACCATCTGCTGGAGCGCCAGAGCATCATTCTCGGCCGTCTTCGGGCCTGTGGAGAGACGGACCGTCTCCCGGCAGTCGGCGCCAAGTATGCGATCGTGCTCCTTTCGGAAGCCCGCCATGGCGTCTGCGACGGCGGGGTAGGCCGTGGCAGCGTTGCTCAGCCGCTCATTGAAATTGCCGTAGTGGCGCTCCTGCGCCTTGCGCCCGAGTTCCACCTCATCCTGCGTGGTGGCGGCGATCGCCTTGTAGATGGCGGCAATTTCCTCGATCGAGGAACGGTTTGCACGCGAGATGCTCAGGATTGCCCGTGGCGGGCCTTCCAGAAGATCAGCGTACGTCCGATCCACGTCCTTCATGCTGTAAGACGCAAAAAGCGCGCCTGCCAAACTGACCACCCCGAGCAGGATGAGGAGAAGGCAAATCTTCCACGTCATGGGAATATGATTGTACATCGGATGCCCCCGCAGCCGTTAGAAAAACAACAGACATTACAGAAACGAACGTTCACTTAAGAACCTTTCCCGAAGCTTGCGCCAAAAAGCAAAAAATGAGCATGTTTGCCGCACGTGCAATTTACAATTTCATACAAATTTCCGAATTCATCGCTGCATACGAATATTCAGGAAGTGATACGAAAATCCGTCCCGTGATAGATGCAGATCAAACGTCCTTCATTAAGGGACCGCACACCCATGGGGTCGCCGTTTCGGACCTTGCAGTACCGGTCCGGCTCGGCATGACATTGCAATTTCGGGGCCGCCGACAGCGTGATCTCCGATTGATGATTTGGGCTCATGAACCCTAGCGATCGCATGGGCCTAATCCTGTGGCTGCCGGCGGCCTAACCTGACAGTGGCCCGGCGCATCCCCTCCCCATCCGTTGCTTCCCCCGCAGCCAGACGGGGACGGCGGTGCGCCGGTGCTGCGGACCTGAAGAGGACATGTGCATGTTTGGGACCATGCTGTACGGCAAGGGCGACGTGAGGTGTGAGGCGGTTCCGGAGCCGGAGATCCTCAAGCCCACGGACGCCATCATCAAGCTGTCCGCCAGTTGCATCTGCGGCTCGGATCTCTGGCCGTACCGGGGCCTGAATGACGTCACCGCGCCGATGGCGATGGGTCACGAATACTGCGGCATCGTCACGCAAGTCGGCAGCGCGGTGCGCACCGTGCGCCCCGGCCAGTTCGTGGTCGGCTCCTTCTGCCTGTCGGACAACACCTGCCCCCACTGCCGGTTCGGCTTTCAGTCTTCCTGCGAGCAGCGCGAATTCATGAGCGGCGCCCAGGCGCCCTACGCCCGCGTGCCGTTGGCGGATGGCACGCTGGTGGCGACCGACACGGTTCCCGACGATGATCTCCTCCCCAGCCTGCTGGCGACATCCGATGTGCTGGGAACGGGATGGTATGCGGCCGACGCGGCGCGCGTGCAGCCGGGCTCCACGGTCGTCGTGGTGGGCGACGGTGCGGTGGGCCTCATGGGCGTTCTCGCGGCCAGGCAGATGGAGGCCGGGCGTATCATCGCAATGAGCCGCCACAAGAGCCGCCAAGACCTGGCGCTGGAGTTCGGCGCCACGGACATCGTCTCCGCGCGTGGCGCGGAAGGGATTGCCGAGGTCAAGCGCCTGACCGGGAACGTCGGCGCGGACTCGGTGCTCGAATGCGTGGGAACGGGGGAATCCATGGCCCAGGCCATCGCCTGCGCGCGCCCCGGCGCCATGATCGGCTATGTGGGCGTGCCCCACGGCGTCGAACTCAATGGCGAACAGCTCTTCTTCTCGCAGACCGGCATGCTTGGCGGCCCAGCCCCGGTGCGCCGTTTCCTGCCGCATCTGATGGATCTCGTGCTGAGCCGCAAGATCAATCCGGGCAAGGTCTTCGACCTGACGCTGCCGCTGGAGGACGTGGCCGAAGGCTATCGCGCCATGGACGAGCGGCGGGCCATCAAGACCCTGCTTCGGGTCTGAGCCCATCCCACCATGGCCGGTCCGCGGGCGGCCATGGTGGGCACGGCCCCTGTCCTATCCGCGATGGCGCAGGGCCTCGACCAGCGCCACGAAAGCCGGAGAGGACTGGCGGCGGCTCGGATAATAGAGGTAGTAGCCGTCCCAATAGGGGCTCCAGCGCTCCAGCACGCGCACGAGTCGGCCCTTGGCCAGATGGGGAATGGCGAGTTCCTCGGGCACATAAGCGAGGCCGAAGCCGGCGACAGCCGCGTCCAGCGCATTAAAGATGTTGTTGAACACCAGCTGGCCCTCGACGCGGATCTTGAACTCGCGCCCCTCTTCCTCAAAGTCCCAGGCCCAGAGCCCCCCGGACGTCGGAAACCGGTAATTGATACAGCTGTGCTGCACCAGATCCTGTGGCGTGGCGGGCTCGGGACGCGAAGCAAAGTAGGATTTGGAGCCGACCACCGCGAAGCGGAAGTCCGGTCCGATACGCGCAGAGATCATGTCCTTGGCAAGCTGATCTCCCATGCGCACGCCCGCGTCATAACGCTCGGTGACGATATCGGTGAGGCCATTCTCCTGGAGCAGTTCCACCTTGATGTCCGGAAACTGCGGCAGAAAGGCCTTCAGCTTCGGCCACAGAACGCTGGAGATGGCAAAGTCCGGCGCGGAGATGCGGATGGTGCCCGCCGGCTTGTCCCTCAGGTCATTGAGCGCATCGACCTGCGCTTCGATCTCGTCGAAATGCGGGCCGATGCCCGCCAGCAGGCGCTCGCCCGCTTCCGTGGGGGAGACCGCGCGCGTGGTGCGGGTCAGAAGCCGCACGCCGAGCCGCGCCTCCAACTGGCGGATGGTGTGGCTCAGCGCCGACTGCGAGACTCCCATCTTCGCAGCGGCCCGCGTGAAGCTGCGCTCACGGGCGACCGCGAGGAACACCAGCAGATCGTTTACATTATCCCGTGGCACCTCGAACCTCCGGCCCTCCGGGCGCGCAGCGGCGGGACGTGATGCCTCCCGCGCGTGAAACGCCCTTTCCCATCTGATACCGCACGCGCCGCCACTTCCGTGTCCGGCTATTGATGAGCCTTGCTCATGGCACCATGCACCGTCGCCCTATAGGGCACTCAACCCTCGCCCGCTAAGCTCTGCCTCTCATTGCCCGAACCACCGGAGCGCGAACATCCGGGGCCATAGGCCGGGGCCCGCACAGAGGAGGAAAGAATGGCACAGGACATGACCCGCCGGTCCGCGGTCGGCGCCATCCTGGCGGCCGGCCTGCCGGGCGGAGCATACGGTGGGACAGGAGCAGGCGGATCCGGCATGAAGATACAATTTGCGTTCGACAGCCACGTGTTCACCGCAACACTTCTCGATGAAGCTCCGGCGCAGGAGCTGGCCGCCATGCTCCCCTTGGACCTCACCATCGAGGATTATTCCAACAACGAAAAGATCGCCTATCTCCCCCGCAAGCTGACCCGTCGCGCCAACGCCTCCTTCGGCAACGAGGCCCCCGGCGATCTGTGCTATTACGCCCCATGGGGCAACCTCGTGCTCTATTATGCCGCGTATCATTATTCCCCCGGCCTCATCCGGCTCGGGCGCCTTGATGACGGTGTGCAACCGTTGATGACACGCGGCAAATTTCCCCTGCGCGCCACGCGCGTCTGAGCGCTTCCGGACGGGGCAGGCACCGCGTGCGAAGCGGCGGCGATCCAGGCAACGGTCGCCGACAAGAAACCGGGGCGCCGATAGCCGACGCCCCGCCTTCGTCCGGATCATGCCATCTCACCCTGCGGCAAAGCCGCATCAGCTCACGTTGAGATCCACATTCTTCAACGGCAGCTGCCGCACCCGCTTGCCGGTCGCGGCGTAGATGGCGTTCAGCACCGCCGGCGCCGCAACCGCGATCGTGGGCTCGCCGACACCGCCCCAGAAGCCGCCGGACGGCATGGAGATCACCTCAACCTCCGGCATCTCGTCGAGCCGCATGACGTTGTAGGTGTCGAAATTCTCCTGCTCGATGCGCCCGTCCTTCACGGTGCACTCACCGTAGAGCATGGCGGAGAGCCCGTAGACGAACGAGCCGGCCACCTGCGCCTCCACCTGCTGCGGATTGACCACATAACCGGGATCGGTGGCAGCCACGATGCGGTGGATGCGCAACTGTCCTTTCGTGACCGAGACCTCGGCGGCAGCGGCCACGTAGCTGCCGAAGCCCATGATCTGCGCCAGACCACGGGCGCGTCCCGCCGCCGGCTTCTCGCCCCAGCCGATGCCCCTGGCGGCGGCCTCCAGGACAGCAAGGTGCTTAGGATGGTTCTTCATGAGCCTGCGGCGGAACTCCAGCGGGTCCTGCCGCGCGGCATGGGCCAGCTCGTCGATGAAGCTCTCCATATAGACCGCATTCTGATTGAGGTTCACGCCCCGCCAGAAGCCCGGCCGGATGTGCGGATTGCGCATCGCGTAATCGATCAGAATGTTGGGAATGGTGTAGCCGAGGCGCCCTTCCGGCCCGTCGGGAAGCAGCCCCTGATAGACCAGAGGATCGCCATTATTGCCCACCAGAGACGGTATGGCATAGCTGGCGATGGACTGGCCGGAGATGCGCATGTGCAGCGCCTCCACATTGCCCTGCCCGTCCAGCGTCGCCCGGAAGCGGGCCTGGGTGACCGGATGGAAGCGCCCCTGAAGCATGTCCTCTTCCCGGGTCCACATCATCTTCACCGGGACGCCCGGTACCTGCTTCGCGATCAGGGTGGCGATGCGCAGATAGTCCGTCGCGAGACGTCGCCCGAAGCTGCCGCCGATGCGCATGACATTGACTTCGCATTTATCCGGCGAAAGACCGGCGGCGGTGGCAAGCGTGGCGTGCGCCGCCTCGGGCGACTGGGTGGGCGCCCAGGCCTCGCAGCGGTCGGCCGTCCAGCGCACGGTCGCGCTCAACACCTCCATGGGGGCATGGTTCTGATAGGGGAAACCATAGTCCGCTTCGATGACGCGGCTCGCCTTGCCGAGCACGGCCTTGGCATCCCCAGCCTTGTGTCCGACAAAGGCGTCGGGCGCAGAAAGTCCCTCGCGCAGCGTCGCGGCGATGGTGGCACTGGAGACCTTGGCGTTCGGTCCCTCGTCCCACTGGATCGGCAGAGCATCGAGTGCGGTCTTGGCCCGCCAGAAGGTGTCGGCCACCACCGCCACCGTCTCGTCATCCACCTTCAGCACATGCTTGACGCCGCGCATGCCCGAAACGGCGGCCGCGTCGAAGCTCTTGACCTTGCCCCCCTGAACGGGACAGGCCTTGGGGATCGCCACCAGCATGCCGGGCATGCGGATGTCCATGCCATAGACCAGCGAGCCGTTGAGCTTGTCCAGCGTGTCGAGACGCTTCAGCGGCTTGCCGGCGATGGTCCAGTCCTTCGGATCCTTCAGCGGCACATCGGCCGGCACGGGAACCGCATTGGCTGCCGTTGCAACCGCCCCATAGGTGATGGTGCGCCCGCTGGCGGCGTGAGTGATGACGCCCTTGGCAGCCCGGCACTGCGCCGCCGGCACGTTCCAGCTCCGAGCGGCCGCTTCCACCAGCATGGCACGCGCCTGCGCGCCTCCGAGCCGCAGATAATCGTGCGAGCCGCGGATGGAGCGCGAGCCGCCTGTCTGCTGCGAGCGCCAGGCATTGCCCCGGCTCTTGTTGCTGCCGGGATTGACGAGCTCGAAGCGCACCTTGTCCCAGTCGCAGTCAAGTTCCTCGGCCACCAGTTGGGCAAGGCCGGTCAAGGCCCCCTGCCCCATCTCGATGCGGGCGATGCGGATGATGACCGTCTCGTCGGGCTGCACCACCACCCAGGCGTTGACCTCGTTCGGGGCCGTCTGGGCAAGGGCCGGCTTCAGCGCCGGGAAGCTGAAGCCGAAGGTGAAGGCACCGGCCGCCACCGCGCCGCCGCGCAGGAACCCGCGCCGGCTGAGGGCCGAGGAGGAGATCTGGGAAGAATGCGTCATGACGGCCTCCTCACCCCCGGTTGGATGCCATGCGGGCAGCGGCGAGCTTGGTGCCGGCGAGCACGCGCCCATAGGTCCCGCAACGGCAGATATTGGTGATCTCCGAGCGGATGTCCTCGTCGCTCGGGCTGGGGTTCTGCGCCAGCAGCGCGGAGACGGCCATGATCATGCCCACCTGGCAGTAGCCGCACTGGGCGACGTCGAGCTCCGCCCAGGCCAGTTGCACCGGGTGCGGCTTCTCCGCCCCGAGCCCCTCGATGGTCACGATCTTCTGTCCCGGCTCAACGGCACTGACAGGCACCGAGCAGGAGCGGGTGGCAACCCCGTCCAGATGGACGGTGCAGGCGCCGCACTGCGCAACGCCGCAGCCATATTTGGTGCCTGTGAGACCCACGTGGTCGCGCAGGGCCCAGAGCAGGGGCGTATCCTCCTCCACGTCGATCTCGAAATCCCGACCATTGACGTTCAGCTTGGCCATCGTCTGCTCCCGGTCTGGTTATGCTGTTCCAGGCTCACTTCGGCTGCGAAAGGGTCTGCAGGTAGCCGGTGATCGCGGCGCGGTCCGCGGCGCTCGTCACCGAAACCGTCATGGTCGTGCCGGGCACCATCGCGCGCGGATTAGCGAGATACGTGTCCAACTGCGCCGCATCCCAGGTCACATCGAGTGCCCTCATACCTTGCGAATAGCGGGCGCCTTCGAGGCTGCCCGCCTTGCGGCCGATAACCCCGCTCAGGCTCGGGCCGATCCGGTTCTGGCCGGATTCGACGGCGTGGCACGACGCACAGCGCGCGCGGAACAGGCGTTCGCCGGCGGCAGCATCCTGCGCATGGGCCGCGCCTCCCGTTCCCAGCAGTGTCAGGGCAAGGCACATGATCAGGGGCGTCTGCCGAAAGGCCATTCCGTCTCCTAAGGTTACGTCGATGGGGCTGCATCAGGGATGAACGAATGCGTGATCGGCCGGTGACCCCGGCGATCACGCAAGGCCGAGCCCACGGGTGTCTGTGTCGGGGCGCGGCCTATCAGGGTGAGCTGAAGCGTCACTCTAACCTTGCGTCGGCACGGCGATTAGGGCGGCGGGGCGGAATGGGCCTATGAGCACCGCTCAACAATGAGGTGCCCCCGGCCGCCGCCATTCAGTTCAGGCCGAGGCGCGCGCGACGCCCGCCGTGCGCCAGGCCAGAAGCGCCGCCAGCACCAGCAGGACAACCGCCGTACCGAAGGTGGCGTCGTATCCACGGAGATCGAACAGCAAGCCGCCGACCGTCGCGCCAAGGGTGATGGCGAGCTGGACGACCGCCACCATGAGCCCGCCACCCGCCTCCGCATCCTGCGGGAGGGTACGCGACAGCCAGATCCACCAGCCGACAGGCGCCGCCGTGCTGAGGAAGCCCCAGCCGGCGAGCAGGAGCGCCGTCGCGAGGGGGCTCCCGCCGAACAGCGTCAGCGCGAGCCCGATACCGCCCATGAGCGCCGGGATGACGACGAGCGTGCCGTAGAGGCTACGCCTCAGTGCAGCCCCGATCAGACTGGTGCCGACGAAGCCGGTGACGCCCATGACCAGCAGAATGAGCGAGAGCGTCGGCACGTTCACGCGCGTCACCGCCTCCAGGAATGGGCGCAGATAGGTGAACAGGGTGAACTGCCCCATGAAGAAGAGGCTGACCGCCGCCATGCCCCATCCAACCACCGGCCACCACACCAGCCGGAACGCACCGGGGGCGGCAGGCCGCCGCTCCACCGGCAGCGTCGGCAGGCTGGCCAGCAGCCAGAGGAACACCAGAACGGCTACGGGGACGACGCAGAAGAATGCGCCGCGCCAGCCGATCAGACCGCCGAGGAAACTCCCCATGGGCGCAGCGACCACCGTCGCGAGGGCATTGCCGCCGTTCAGGATCGCGAGCGCGCGAGGCACCTGCGCTTCAGGGACCAGACGCATGGCGGTGGCGGCGGACATGGACCAGAAGCCGCCGATGACGACCCCGATCAGCGCACGCCCGGCCATCAGCACCGCGTAATTGGGCGCGGCCGCGACAATGGCGCCCGACGCGATCATCAAGCCCGTGAGCGCGAGCAACAGCACTTTTCGGTCGAGGCTTCCGGCAAGGGACGCGATGAACAGGCTGGTGAGCACCGCAAAGGCGCCAGAAACCGAAATCGCCTGTCCGGCCTGTCCTTCGGAGATGCCGAGATCGGCGGAGATGGGCGTGAGCAGGCTCACCGGCATGAATTCGGAGGCGATGAGGGCGAAGGCACACAAGGCGAGCGCGAGCACCGCGCCCCAGGCGGCGGTGCCGCGTTGCACGACGGCGAGATCCGGCTTGGAGGATGTAAGCATGAGCGTCCGTTCCGCGTCCCGCCCGGGGCGCGCGTCCCCCGCCCCCCGAACCCGGGTTCAAGGGCGAGCGGCACGCACCGACGTGCGTCAGAGCTGGGATGTCGGTTGTCTGAGTGAGGCTGGCGCCAAGGCCTGAAGGATCAGGCCGGCACCGGAGGCGCAAAGCTAACGCGCCGCCTCATGGCCGGGTAGCCGGCCGCCATCGCATGAAGCGGTGAACCCGGCTCATCAATGCAAGACCGCTGAACGGCGACCACGCTTCGTCCAGCCTCACCGGAAGGCGCACCCTGCTGCGGGCGCGCCCCTTCGCTCACATCACCGCGCCGAGCTGCCAGGGCACGAATTCGTTTCGGCCATAGCCGAGCAGTTCGGACTTGGAGCGAGTGCCGGAAGCGACATCGAGCACCGTCTGGAAGATCTCCCGGCCCTTCTCCTCAATGCTGACGCCTTCAAGGACATCACCGCAGTTGAGGTCCATGTCTTCTTCCATCCGGCGATAGAGATCGCTGTTGGTGGCCAGCTTGATGGAGGGCGTGGGCTTACAGCCATAGGCCGAGCCACGGCCGGTAGTGAAGCACAGCACGTTCGCCCCACCCGCCACCTGCCCGGTGGCGGCCACCGGATCGTAGCCGGGCGTGTCCATATAAACGAAGCCCTTGCGGTCGATCCGCTCGGCATAGCGATAGACGCCGCGCAGGGTGGAAGTGCCGCCCTTCGCCACCGCACCCAATGACTTTTCAAGAATGGTGGTGAGGCCGCCGGCCTTGTTGCCGGGGGACGGATTGTTGTTCAGCTCGCCACCGGCGCGGGCGGCATAGTCCGTCCACCAGTCGATGAGATCGACGATCTTGCGACCCACCGCCTCGCTCTCGGCCCTGCGGGTAAGCAGATGCTCGGCACCGAAGATTTCCGGCGTCTCGGAAAGGATGGCCGTGCCGCCCTGCCGCACCAGAATATCCACCGCCGCCCCCAGCGCGGGATTGGCGGTGAGGCCGGAATAGCCGTCCGAGCCGCCGCATTGGAGCGCCAGCATCAGCTCGGAGGCCGCCACCGTCTGCCGCCGGGATGAATTGGCGAAGGCCAGCATCTCCTTCACCCGCGCGACGCCGGCCGCCACGGACTTTCGAGTGCCGCCGCTCTCCTGGATCGTCAGACTCTGGAAATGCTCCCCCTCAACGATGCCATAGGCCTCCTTGAGACGCGGGATCTGGAACACCTCGCAACCAAGGCCGATAACCAGCACGGCCGCAAAATTGGGATGGGTGGCATAGCCCCACTGGGTGCGGGCGAGGATGTCGAACTCCTCCCCCTTGCTGCCCATGCCGCAGCCGGTGCCGTGGGTGAACGGCACCACGCCGTCGATGTTGGGATAATCCGCGAGGATGCCGGAGCGCGTCACCTCATCCGCAATGTAGTCCGCCACGGTGGCCGAGCAGTTCACCGAGCTGAGGATGCCGATGTAGTTGCGCGTGCCCGCGCGGCCATCGGCCCGGCGGAAGCCCTCGAAGGTGGCGGGCATCTCGCCCGGCAGCAGGCCTTCGGGCGCGCGGGCCTCCGAGGCGAAGGCATAATCGCGCTCGAAGTCCTGCAGCATCACATTGTGTTCATGCACCCATTCGCCCGGCGCGATGTCCGTCCTGGCGAAGGCGATGACCTGCCCGAACTTGCGCACCGGCGCCCCGGCGGGAATGGGGGCGGCCGCGATCTTGTGGCCGCGGGGCACGGGCCCCGCCGCCGTCAGGCCGCCAGCCAGCGCCGCGCCCCGAGCAACGGTATCGAGGACGATGACGACATTGTCCGTCTCGTGGAGACGCAGCGTGCGCGGGCTGGACATGAAGAAACCTCAGACTTCCAGGATCGCCTTGATGACCCCGGCCTCCGGCCGCAGCCACTCCTGGAACAAAGCGGGCGCGTCGGAGAGCGCGCCGCGATGGGTGTTGAGCGCGCGGGTGGGCACCTTGCCCGCCTCCATCTGGCGCACCACCTCGGCGAAATCGTCAGGCTGGGCGTTGCGGCTGGCGAAGAGCGTGGTTTCCCGCTTGTGGAACTCCGGATCGGAGAAGGTGATGTCCTGCCGCACCACGCTCACCAGCACATAGCGGCCCGCATGGGCGACGAAGCCGAAGCCGCGCTGCATGGCGCCCGCATGGCCGGTGGCGTCGATCACCACATCATAGAAATCGCCGCCCGTGATGCCGCGCGCCACGTCTTCCGCGCCCGCATCGGCGATGAGCAGATGGTTCGCGCCCAGCGCGTCCCTGGTGAAGTTCAGGCGATCCTCGCGGGTGTCCATCACGGACACCTCGGCGCCCCGCGCCTTGGCGAAGATGATGGCGGACATGCCGATGGGCCCGGCGCCCACCACCAGGACCTTGTCCTGCGCCGTGATGCTGCCGCGCTTCACGCCATGGGCGCCGATGGCGAGGAACTCGATCATCGCCGCGTCATCGAGCGAGGCCGAGCCCGCCGGAATGACATTCTGCTCCGGCACGCAGAGGAACTCCGCCATGCCGCCATCCCTGTGCACGCCGAGCACGGCGATGTTCTGACAGGCATTGGTCACGCCCTTGCGGCAGGCCACACACTTTCCGCAGGAGAGGTAGGGCACGATATAGACGTTCTCCCCCCTGGTGAGACGGCTGCCTTCCGGCGCCTGCTCCACCGTGCCGGAGAGCTCGTGGCCCATCACGCGGGGATATTCGAGGAAGGGATGCTTGCCCTGGAAGATATGGAAATCCGTGCCGCAGATGCCCACGCGCCGGATGCGTACCAGCACCTCGCCGGGACCCGGAACGGGCTCGGGACGGCTGATCACCGACAGGCGGCCGGGTTCTTCGCAGAGTAACGCCTTCATCGTCCAGGTCTTTCCTGAAATGGAACAGGGCGGCGGCCCGGTGGAGACCGGGCCGCCTCGTCAAATCACTTCAACATGTCTTCCGGCAGCGAGGTCCCGTTGTAGCGGGTGTAGATCTCGTTCAGCTTGCCGTTCTTCAGGTTGGTGGCGATCACCTTGTTGACCGCCTCCCGCAGCGCATCGTCGCCCTTGCGCAGACCGGCCGCATAGGGGTTGGTCTTGAGCACCAGCTTGATTTCCAGCGGATCGTTGGGACGGCGCGCATTCACCGCCGCCATCACCTGCGGCGAGGAGGCCATGATGTTCACCTGGCCGGACACCAGCGCGGTGATGAGGGTCGCGTCGTCGTCATAGCGCACCATCTCGGCGCCCTGCGCCTGGGTGGTGGCTTCCTTGTCGTTGCTGGAGCCGCGGGTGGTGCCGAGGCGCTTGCCCACGAGGTCCTTCAGATCCTTGACGGCAACGCTCTTGGGCGCGGCGACGACGATCTGGATCACGCCGTAGGGATCGGAGAAGTCGATCACCTTCTTGCGCTCGTCGGTAACGCTGAACGAGGCCATCACCAGATCCGCCTTGCCGGTGAGCAGGAAGGGGATGCGGTTGGGGCTCGTGACCTGCACGATCTCCAGCGGGAAGCCGAGATCGGCGGCGATGAGCTTGGCGCTCTCCACATCCGAGCCGGTGGGCTGCATGTTGGCATCGTTCATGCCGAAGGGCGGGGAGCCGAGGTCCACCGCGATTAGGATCTTGCCGCGCTTCTTGATCTCGTCGAGCGTGTCGGCGCGGGCCGGCAGGGCAAAGCTGCCCATGGCCGCAAGGCCGGCGGCCCCGGCGAGAAAGGCGCGACGGCCGATGTTCAGGCGCTCCATGGTTCCATCCCTTCTTGTGTGCTTGGCGTCGGTTTGAGAGTGGCGTCGGCGTTTTTGGTTATGGCAGGCGCTGGGCCAGCAGGTCACAGCCCGCTGCCGACGAAGGCTTTCAGTTCTTCGGTCTGCGGGTTCTCGAGCATGGCGCCCGGCCCCGTTTCCCAGACCTTGCCCTTGTGCATGTAGATGACCTTGGAGGCCACCTTGCGGGCGAAGGCCATCTCGTGCGTGACGAGGATCATGGTCATGCCGCCGCGCGCCAGATCCTCCATCACCTTCAGCACCTCTCCGGTGAGCTGCGGATCAAGGGCGGAGGTCACTTCATCGAACAGCATCAGCTTGGGCTGCATGGCGAGCGAGCGGGCGATGGCCACGCGCTGCTGCTGGCCGCCGGAGAGCTGCTCGGGATAATGATCGGCCTTGGCCTCCAGCCCGACGCGGGCCAGCACCTCGCGCGCCAGTTCCCGCGCCTTCGCCTTGGACAGGGACTTCACGCAGGTGGGCGCGAGCATGATGTTCTGTTCCGCCGTCAGGTGCGGGAACAGGTTGTAGCTCTGGAAGACGATGCCCACGTCCCGGCGTAGCTCGCGCTTGTCGAGCTTCCTGTCATGCACCGCATGGCCGCAAACGGAAATGGTGCCGTCCTCGATGGTCTCCAGCGCATTGATGCAGCGCAGGGCCGTGGACTTGCCGGAGCCGGACTGGCCGATGACCGCCGCCACCTCGCCGCGCCCCACCTCAAAGGACACGCCATCCAGAACCTTGACCGCGCCGAAGCTCTTATGGACGTTCGAAAGACTAACGACGGCCGACATTGAGCTTCCTTTCCAGGCTGCGGCTCCAGGTCGAGAGCGGATAGCAGAGGACGAAATAGATGCTGGCCACCACGATGAAGATGGTGAACGGCTCGAAGATGGAGTTGTTGACGAGCTTGCCCGCCTGAGACAGCTCGATGAAGCCCACCACGGAGGCCAGCGACGTGTTCTTCACGATCTGCACCAGGAAGCCCACGGTGGGTGCAGTGGCGATGCGCATGGCCTGCGGCAGCACCACCTTGGTCATGCGCTGCCAGCGGCTGAGCGACAGGCATTCAGCCGCCTCCCACTGCGTCTTGGGCACGCTCTCGATG
Source organism: Azorhizobium caulinodans ORS 571 (assembly GCF_000010525.1). Taxonomy (GTDB): domain Bacteria; phylum Pseudomonadota; class Alphaproteobacteria; order Rhizobiales; family Xanthobacteraceae; genus Azorhizobium; species Azorhizobium caulinodans. The sequence continues at coordinate 3,789,498 of NC_009937.1, forward strand.
CAACCGCGCCAGATTTCCGCAAGGAAGCCCGAGGCATAGATAGTGAGGCCGAGGCCCGCCGAGAGGATGGCCGGCACTTCCTTGAAGCCGACGATGGCGATCCCGAAGTAGAACAGGAACAGCAGGATCAGGAGGGGCGTGCCCTGCACGATCTGGATGTAGCCGATGGCGATGCCGCGCACGACGGGGCTGGGAGAGACCCGCGCCAGCGCCACAAGGAAGCCGACGATGCCGCCGCCCACGAAGGCGATGGCCGAGAGGCCGACCGTCCACAGCGCGGCCCAGCACAGAAACTCGAAGTGAGTCAGGGTAAAGGTTGGCATCCCATTCCCCTCAGAGCGCCGTGCCGAGCTTGCGGCGCCGCACGAACACCACAAGACCGAACAGCCAGAAGGCGAGGCGCACCACGAAGGACAGCGCCAGATAGAGCACGCCGACGACGATATAGGTCTCGAAGCTGCGGAAGGTGTCGGACTGGATGCGGTTGGCCACCGCCGTCAGTTCCTCGGCAGAGATCTGCGAGGTGATGGACGAGGCCAGCATCAGCAGCACGTACTGGCTGGTGAGCGCCGGATAAACCCGCTCGATGGCGGGGCGCACGATCACGTGCCAATAGGTCTGCGGCCGGCTGAGGCCGAGGCACTCTGCGGCTTCCAGCTGCGACTTGTGGATGGACTCAAGGCCCGCCCGCACGATCTCGCTGGTATAGGCACCCACATTCACCACCAGCGCCAGCACCGCCGCGAGGTTGGCGGAGACGTGGATGCCCAGCGTGGCGATGCCGAAATAGACGATGAACACCTGCACCAGCAGCGGCGTGTTGCGGATGATCTCCACATAGGTCGCCACGAGGAACTTCACCCACGGCGGGCCATCCGCCCGGCCGATGGCGCAGAGGGTGCCGAGAATGAAGCCCAGCACCGTCGATATCAGGGACAGTTGCAGCGTGAGCCACACGCCCATGGCGAACTCGCGCCAGAAGGGCAGAAGAACCGCGAAGTCGAACTGATAGGTCATGCGCCGCTCCGCGCGGTTTTCGGCGGCGACGCACGCCTGGCCATCACGCCGTCCAGCAGCGGGGTGGCCGGCACGCCCCCCGCCTCTCCCCACCAGCTCAGGAACGCGGCGATGCGGCGCTCCACCTTGGTGGCGTGGTTCTGCGCGATGTCCGAGATGCGATGATCGAGGAACGGATTGAGGAAGCGGTCCATGGTGGTGGCGAGATAGGCCTGCGCCTCCTCGCCCATGCCATGGGCGGCAAAGCCCGGCAGCACTTCGGCGCGATAGAGGCCATCAAGGCGATCGCGCACCGCGCCATCGGCAAGGATGGCCTTCACGGTCTCGTCCGGATCACGCCCTTCCGAGCGCCAGATGTCGGCGAGCACGGTGTGGCCGAGATTGAGGATGTGCAGCTTCAGCCGCTCGAAGGGACCGAGATCATCCGCCATCACCACGCAGGGATGATCGAAGGGCGCGACAAGGCCCGGCCGGCGTTCGATGGCCCAGAGCGCGTAGGGCTCGGCCACCGCGCCCACGGGATCGAGCGCCTGCGAGACGATGCGGTCCACCAGCGTGTCGGCGAAGATCACGTCCCGCTCCAGCCACGCAAGGAAGGCGGCGGGCGCCTGCGCATCAGTGGCGAGCGCGCGCACGGTCTGCGCCAGCACGCGGCCGTTGCCGTTGATGAGCTCGCACGGCAGCACCGTGAGCGGACGACCGCCCTGCCGCCAGCGGCGGTGCAGGAGCGCGGTGAGCTTGCCGGGGAAGGACTGGGGCACGCCGCCGGCCAGCAGCGCGGGATCGCGATCGGCTGCCGCCACCTCGTAGCCAGCGTCCGCCGTGTTGGAAACGATCAGGTCCGCTTCCGTTGCGAAGAGCTCGGACACGGCCTCCCAGTCGCGGGCGGCGGAGAGGCCGCGATCCACGCTGCGCACGTCGATCCGGCGCTCGATCCGGGCGCCGTTCTCAAGGCCGCGGATGATGACGGGATAGCCCTCCGGACGGCCGAAGGCAGCGACGCGTCCGGCGCGGTCGGCGGAACCCGAAGCCTGCACGACGGCGATGGGGCTGACGGCCTGGCCGGCCTCGCGCGCCTCGTGCACGAAGAGGTCCACATGTGCCTGCAGGAAGCGGCTGGTTCCGAACTGAATGATGCGGCCGGTCACGCGAAGACGCCTTTCACCCACAAGGCGAAACGGATTCGAGACACGGCTGCCGGGCAAGCCCAAGCCTGGCTCATCGAGCGCTCTCCCTGATTTTCGTTCTTGTCTAGTTAAATATGAAAATCCATGGTGTGCGAACAGAGTCAATCGGTTTTTTATGCACTAAAATACAAACAGGCATCCCCGCGAAGCGGATGCCCGAACGGGAGTGGGACGCTGAATCATGCGGGGGAACAGCCTTTTCAAGCGCACCTACAACCAGTGTTTGAGCCTGCTCGGCGACCTGCCGCCGGGCGCGCGACTGGGCTCGGAGGCGCAGCTGGCGCAGGTACTGGAAGTCAGCCGGACGACGGTGCGGGCGGTGCTGGCCGCGCTGGCCGAAGCCGGCCTCGTGACCGCGGAGGCCGGCCGGCGCCAGCTCGCGCGCCATCCGACGCCGGCCCACTATTTTCCCGAGCCGCAGACGGAATCCGTCCGCGCCAGTGTTGAGCGCCAGTTCATGCAGTGGGTGTTGCAGGGCGATTTCCGCCCCGGCCAGCTCATCCATTGTGCGGAACTGGCGCGACAGTTCAATACCTCAACCACGGCGATCCGCGAATATCTCAGCCACTTCAGCCACTTCGGACTTATTGAGCGACGACCTAACAGTGCCTGGGTATTCAAGGGCATCACCGCGGATTTCGCGGCCGAGATCTATGAGATCCGCGAGATGTTCGAGCTGCGCTCCGCCCAGCGCTTCGCCAGCCTGCCGCCGGAGGCTCCCGCGTGGCGGGAGCTCGATGCCCTGGAGGCGGAACACCATGCGCTGCTGAAGGAAATCCATGTCCGCTACAGGGATTTCTCCCGCCTCGACGAGCGGCTGCACCGGCTGATCCATGACGCCTCGCACAACCGCTTCATGATGGATTTCTACGACGTCATCTCCATGATCTTCCACTACCATTACCAGTGGAACAAGGCGGACGAGAAAGAGCGCAACACCGTCGCCATCCACGAACACCTTGCCTATATCGCTGCGCTGCGCAGCCGCGACGCCCGTGCCATCGAAGCCAAGTGCCGGGCCCATCTGCGCACCGCCCGCTCGACGCTGCTGCGCTCCATCGACGCCGGTCCCCTGCGTCCTGGCGCGAGCCTGCCGCTGGATCCGGATCGCCCTCCCCTCGCCCTTCCGGTGGGGCCGTCCCATTCCAAGGCCAAGCGGTCGCCCGTTGCAGCGAGGCGGCGCTGAGGCCGGCGGCCACTCCAAAGAGAAACGGGAGGGGCTTATCCGCCCCTCCCGTTGCCTCTCATTGCCGATCTGCGATCCTCACGCGCCGTGTTCGGCCGCGTGCGGCGGGGCCGCAACCTCCTCGTCCCTGGCTTCCTTATGGTGCGTCTCGCCGATCAGCACATAGGCGGCGGGCACCACATAGAGGGTGAACAGCGTGCCGATGGCGAGGCCCGTGGCGATGACGAGGCCGAGGTTGTAGCGCGAGGCGGCGCCCGCGCCGGAGGCGAAGATCAGCGGCACCACGCCGAGCACCATGGCTGCCGTGGTCATGAGGATGGGCCGCAGCCGCAGGGTCGCCGCGGCGATGATCGCGTCCCGCTTCGATTTGCCTTCGAGCTGAAGCTCGTTGGCCACTTCCAGCATCAGGATGCCGTGCTTGCTGATGAGGCCCATGAGGGTGGTGAGCCCGACCTGCGTGTAGATGTTGATGCTCGCGCCACCGATGCCGACGCTGATGAACAGCAGCGCACCGGCGAGCGACATGGGCACCGACAGCAGGATGACCACCGGATCGCGGAAGCTGTTGAACAGAGCCGCGAGCGCCAGGAAGATCACGATCAGCGCGAAGGCGAAGGTGGTGACGAAGCCGCCGCTCTCCTGCACGTACTGCCGCGAGGCGCCGCCGAAATCGAGCGTATAGCCGGCCGGCAGCGTCCGCTTGGCGAGATCCTGAAGCGCCGTGATGGCGTCACCCGTCGTCACGCCCGGCGCCACCACGCCGGCGATGGTCGCGGCATTCACCTGCTGGAAGTGATTGAGGGATTCCGGAACCGTCTTGGTCTCGATGCGGGCCACGGTGGACAGCGGAACCATCGTGCCGTCGCCGGTGCGGATATAATAATCCAGCACCTGATCGGTGTTGAGGCGCGCCTCCTGCTTCACCTGCGGGATCACCTTGTAGGAGCGCCCGTCGAGGCTGAAGTAGTTCACGTAGCCGCCGCCGAGGAGCGAGGAAAGCGCTCCGCCGACCCCGTTCATGGTGAGGCCGAGCAGCGAGGTCTTCTCGCGGTCGATGACCAGAGAAGCTTGAGGCTGGTCGATCTTCAGATCGTTGTTGAGGAAGATGAACAGGCCCGTGTTCAGCGCATCCTGCAGGAACTTGCTGGCCACCTCGTTCAGCTTGTCGAATCCGTCGGAGGTGCCGATGACGATCTGCATCGGCAGGCCGTTGGAGCCCGGCAGCGGGGATTGCTGGAAGGCGACGATCTTCTGCCCCGCCACCTGGTTCAGCTCCTGCTGGATCATCGGTTGCAGGGTCTTCGTGGTGGCCTTGCGCTGGTCCCACGGCTTTAGCACCCAACCGGCGATGCTCGTGGAGGGGCTTTCCACCTGAAAGACCGTCTCCGTCTCCGGATGCTTGGCGAAGGTCTCGAACGTCTGCCCGTTGTAGAGCTGCTTCTGCTGAAGCGTCGCATTGGGGGCGGAGATGCTCTGGGCCAGGATGATGCCCTGGTCCTCCTCCGGCGCCAGCTCGCTCTGGGCGGAACTGTAGAGCCAATAGACGCTGCACAGCACCAGACCCGCAAAGACGGCGATGACGGGCAGATAGTTCAGCGCGCCGGTGAGCGAGCGGGAATAGGCCGCCGTCACGGCACCCATCACGCGGTCCACCGCCAGCACCATGCGCGATTCAAGATCGCCGCCGGCATGGTCCACGGGCTTCAGCATGCGCGCCGACATCATGGGTGTGAGTGTCAGCGCCACTACGGCGGAGATGGTGACCGCGCCCACGAGGGTGAAGGCGAACTCGGTGAACAGCGCACCGGTGAGGCCACCCTGGAAGCCGATGGGCACATAGACCGCCACCAGAACCACCGTCATGGCGATGATGGGGTTGGCGAGCTGGCGGGCGGAGGCGAATGCGGCCTGAAGCGCTGTCATCCCCTCCTCCATGTGATGGTTGACGCTTTCCACGACGATGATCGCGTCGTCCACCACAAGGCCGATGGCGAGCACGAGCGCCAGCAGCGTCAGGAGATTGATGCTGAAGCCGAAGGCCAGCATCATCAGGAAGGTGCCGATGAGCGAGAGCGGGATGGCGATGACCGGAATGAGCACCGAGCGCCAGGACCCCAGGAACGCGAACACCACGATGGTCACGATGACCAGCGCTTCGACCAGCGTATGAATCACCTCCTCGATGGAGCTGTTCACGAAGTCCGAGCTGTCATAGATCACGCCCATGGTGAGCCCGCTCGGCAGTTGCCGCTCGATCTCCGGCAGCGCGGCGCGCACGCCCTTGATCACGTCGAGCAGATTGGCGGACGGGGCGATCTGGATGCCGACGTAGACGGACTGATTGCCGTTGAACATGGTGGCGGAATCGTAATCGTCCGAGCCGAGCGTGACATTGGCCACGTCCTTCAGCCGCACGATGGCGCCATTGGCCTGCTTGACGATGAGGTTCTTGAACTCGTCCACATTGTGCAGGCTGGTGGAGGCGGTGAGGTTCACCTGAACCATCTGCCCCTTGGTGTTGCCGAGGCTCGCGATATAGTCGTTGTTGGTGAGCGCGGTCGAGACTTCGGAAGCCGTGACGCCATAGGCCGCGAGCCGGATGGGGTCGAGCCAGGCGCGCATGGCGAAGGTCTTGCTGCCGAGCAGTTCCGCTGTCTGGACGCCTTCCACCGCCTGAAGCTTCGGCTGCACCACGCGGATTAGATAGTCCGTCACCTGATTGGGCGCGATCGCGTCGCTGCGGAAGCCGATATACATGGCATCGATGGTCTGCCCGACCTTCACCGTCAGTACCGGCTGCTGCGTGCCGGTGGGGAGCTGGTTGAGGACCGAATTGACCTTGGTGTTGATCTCGGTGAGCGCCTTGCCGGTATCGTAATTGAGCCGCAGGTTTGCGGTGATCGTGCTGGTGCCCGTTGTGCTGGTCGAGGTCATGTAGTCGATGCCGTTCGCCTGGGCGATGGCATTTTCGAGCGGCGTGGTGATGAAGCCGGCCACCACGTCCGGATCCGCGCCGGGATAGGTCGTCGAGACGGTGACGATGGCGTTCTGCGTGCGCGGATATTGCAGGATGGGCATGGAGCTCATGGCCCGCAGGCCCAGCACCAGGATCATCAGGCTGACGACGATCGCGAGCACCGGCCGGCGGATGAAGATATCGGTGAAGGACGACATGCGCGCCTCCGCTCAGCGGTCGGTGATGGAGGGAGAGGGCGTATTCGTCGGCAGGACGGCGTTGTTGACGGTGACCTGCGAGCCGTTGTGCAGCTTCATCTGCCCCGCCACGACGATCTGGTCGCCCGCCGCGAGGCCGGAGGTCACGGCGATCTGATCGCCGCGGGTTTCACCCGTCTTCACGAACACCTGCTTGACCGAGAGGCCGGTCGACGAGCCTTCCTTCTTCTCCACCACGAAGGCGATGTCGCCGTAGGGGTTCGCGGTGATCGCCGTCTGCGGGACCGTCACGAGATCGGAGGGCTTCCCGACGGAAACCTCCACGGTCGCGAACATGCCCGGAAACAGGCGCTTGTCGTCATTCTTGAACTCCGCCCGCACCTGCACGTTGCGGGAGGAGGTGTCCACCTTCGGGCTCACCGCCGTGATCGTCCCCTCGAAGCTCTGGCCGGGATAGGTGTCCACGGTGGCCTTGACGGCCTGGCCGGTCTTGATGTCGGCCAGCGCCTGCTGCGGCAGATAGAAGTCCACGAAGATGGGGTTGAGCGACTGGAGGGTCACAATGGTCGTGCCGGCGCTGACATACTGGCCGAGATCCACCGCGCGGATGCCTAGGCGGCCGGAGAAGGGCGCCTTCAGCGTCTTCTTGTCCACCACCGCCTGCTGCTCGGTCACCTGCGCCAGCGCCTTCTTGAGGTTCGCCGTGTCGCTATCCACGGTCGCCTGGCTCACCGCGTGGATCTTGAGCTGTTCCTTGTCGCGATTGAGGATGATGGCGCTGACGTCGGCGGTCGCCTTGAGGGCCTCGAGGTTCGCCCGCTCCTCGTCGTCGCGCAGCTTCAGGAGCACCTGCCCCTCCTGCACCTCGTCGCCGGACTTGAAGTTCAGTTCCGAGACGGTGCCAGAGCTTTCCAGCGCGAGGTCCGCACCGGCCTCCGCCCGCACGCTGCCGACCGCCTTGATGCTGGTCTGCCACGGCGAAAGCGCGGCCTCCATGGTGGCGACCGTCTGCGGGGGATCGCGCAGAGAGGCCAGTGCCTGCTTGATCATCGTGGCCTTGAACATCTGGAAGCCATAGAGGGCTCCGAAGACGAGGCCGACGGCGATCAGCATCATGATCATCCGCTTCTTCATGGATTGCTTCTCCTGGCCGCTCGGGGGCCGTCATGTCGCAAGGGTCGGACGCCGGCATCGAGCCGGCGGCGGCCTCAGTGGTCCTGGAAATAGCCCGCGTTGGTCCGGGGCAGGGATTGTGCGGTCTGGTCGACACGGTTCCACCAGCCGCCGCCGAGGGACTGGAACAGCGCGGCGGTGTCGCTGAAGCGCTGGGCCTGCGCCTTCACCCGGGCGATCACGGCCTGCTGGTAATTCTGCTCGGAGGTCAGCACGGAGGGATAGGTCACGGCACCCGCCATGTACTGGGTGCGCGAGATCTTCACGCTGTCCTGCGCCGCCTTCTCATAAGCGAGCTGCGCCTTCAGCGTATTGGCGTCCGCTTCGATGGCACGCAGCGAGTCCGCCACATCGCGGAACGCGGAAATGACCGTGCTCTTGTAGGTGGCGAAGGCCTGTTCGCGGCTGGCGATGGCCGCTTCCTTGTCGTGATAGAGCGTGCCGCCGTCGAACACCGTCTGCGACAGACTGCCCGCGACGCTCCAAGCGGCCGTTCCGGGCGAGAACAGGCTGCTCGGGGTGAGGCCGTTGCGGCCATAGCTGCTGCTGATCTGGATCTGCGGCAGCATGTTGGCCACATTCACGCCCACCGTGGCGGTCGCCTTGTGCAGGGTGGCTTCCGCGGCCGCGATGTCCGGCCGCTGCCGCACCAGCGCGGAGGGCAGGCTCACCGGCAGGTCGCGCGGCAGGGTGAGGCTCGAGAGGCTGACGTGTTCGCCGCGATCCTCGCTCGGCAGCCGGCCGAGATAGGCCATCAGCTGGTTGCGCTGCTGGGCCAGCTGCTTCTGGAGTGGCGGCAGGGTGGCCTGTGTCTGGGCGAGGTTCGACTGCTGGGAGAGCACGTCGGATTGCGCCACCGCGCCCAGCTCGAACTGGCGCTGCACCAGCTTGAGCTGTTCTTCCTCAGACTTGATGATGTCGTTGGTGGCGTCGATCTGGGCCCGCAGCGATGCGTCGGAAATGGCCGCCGTCACCACATTGGCGGTGAGGCTCAGATAGGTCGCTTCCAGCTGATACTGCTGATATTCCGCCTGGGCTTGGAGCGCCTCCACCTGCCGGCGCGTGCCACCCCAGGCATCGAGCACATACGAGACGCTCACCGAAGCATTGTAGAGATTGTAGGGGCTGCTGTTGCCGCTCTGGTTCTGCGAGGCGTTGGAGACCACCTGCCGCGTGCCGCTGCCGCTCGCCGACACCTGCGGGAAGAGACTGCCCTCCTGCGCCAGCACATTCTCGCGTGCCGCCCGCAATGCCGCCTGGGCCGCAGCGACGTCGGGATGGTTCTGAATGGCCTCGGTCACGAAGGCGTCGATCTGCTTGTTGCGGAACACCTTCCACCACTCGCCCGGCAGGTCGCGCCCGCGCAGGAAGACCTGGCTTGCGCCGCCGTGGACCTCTGCAGTGGCGGTGGGCGCAGGATTGCCCTCCGGCAGATAGCCGTTGACCCGCGGGGCATCGGGCGCGGTGAAGTCCGGACCGACCATGCAGCCGTGCAACAGAAGCAGTGATGCCGCCAGGGCGCCGCCTTTGACGCATGCGCTGGCGGCGGCGAGAGATTTATGTTTCCGCATGGTCGTCTTGAGTCCCAACTGAACCGAACCGTTCAGTTCGACTAGGAACTAAGCTTGGCTTGCGTTAGAGTCAATAGAACTAAACCGTTCAGTTCGGTGGGGAACAATCATGGGAACGGGATCCGCAACGGTGGCGGAAGACAAGGGCGTGCTGCGCCCCAAGGCGCTGAAGGCTCTGGGGGCTGCCCGTGCGGTATTTCTCGACTGCGGGTATGACGCTGCGAGCATGGATGCGATCGCCCGCGCCGCGGGCATCTCCAAGGCGACGCTCTACGCCCACTTCGCCAGCAAGGAAGATCTGTTCGAGGCGCTGATCCGCCACGAATGCCGCGACCTCAAGGCAAAGCTGACACCGCTGGATGCGAGCCGTCCGGCGGGGGAGGAACTGCTGCGGATGGCCCGCGAGTTGCGCCGCCTCTTCGCCCAGGACGAGGGGCTGACGATCTATCGCATCATCGTGCCGGTGGCCCACCGTTTCCCTCGGCTGGCACGCATCTTCTACGAAGAGGGACCGGAGACGGCGATCGGGCAGATGGCGGATTTCTTCCGCGCCGTGAGCAGCACCGGACGACTGGCGATTCCCGATCCGGACGTGGCCGCGCACCAGTTTCTGGCGCTGGTCAGCGACGACCTCAAGCTGAGCTGCTCGCTCGCGCTGCCCTACCGCTGGGCGTGGGACGACGAGGCGGTCATGCGCAGCAGCGTCTCCATGTTCCTCTCATTCTACGCGGTGGATGGCACGCCCGTCTAAACCGCCTCCCCTCCCGTCCTTTTGCATCTGCCGTGCAACGCGGCGCCGGCCGCCGTGGCGCGGATCAAGGCGCTGCGCGTGTTTTGCCACGTCATAAAATTAACTTATCGTCATAATCAGCAAATAGAAGTTAATCTAATGAGCGGGATTTGTTAGAAGCTTTGCAATGAGCCCAAGGGCGCGCCGGTGTACGGATCGCTGCGCCCGAATGTCGGAGAGAAGCATGAACGCAACGACTGAGACCCCCACGGGCAAATGCCCGGTCGCCCATGGCACCGGGGGCACCCAGAATCGGGACTGGTGGCCGAACCAGCTGCGTGTGGACCTGCTGAACCTCCATTCGCCCAAGTCCGATCCGCTCGGCGCGGCGTTTGATTATCGCGCGGAGTTCAAGAAACTCGATTACGAGGCGCTGAAGAACGACCTGCGCAAGCTGATGACCGATTCGCAGGACTGGTGGCCTGCCGACTTCGGCAATTACGGCCCGCAGTTCGTCCGCATGGCCTGGCACAGCGCCGGCACCTATCGCCTCGCCGACGGCCGTGGCGGCGGTGGCCGTGGGCAGCAGCGTTTCGCGCCCCTCAACAGCTGGCCGGACAACGTCAACATCGACAAGTCGCGCCGCCTGCTGTGGCCGATCAAGCAGAAGTACGGCCAGAAGATCTCCTGGGCCGACCTCATGATCCTCACCGGCAACGTGGCGCTGGAGACCATGGGCTTCCGCACCTTCGGCTTCGCCGGTGGCCGCGAGGACACCTGGGAGCCGGATCAGGACGTCTTCTGGGGCTCCGAGACCGCCTGGCTCTCGCACCGCACGCTCGAGAAGTTCGATGCCCCGCTCGGCGCCACCGAGATGGGCCTCATCTACGTCAATCCGGAAGGCCCGGACCGCAACGGCGACCCGATCTCCGCCGCCAAGTTCATCCGCGAGACCTTCGCCCGCATGGCGATGAATGACGAAGAGACCGTGGCGCTCATCGGTGGCGGCCACACCTTCGGCAAGACGCATGGTGCCGCCGCTGAATCCCACAAGGGTCCGGACCCGGAAGCAGCCGCGCTTGAGGCGCAGGGTCTCGGCTGGGCCAGCAATTATGGTACCGGCCACGGCGCCGACACCATCGGCAGCGGCCTCGAAGTCACCTGGACCCAGACCCCGGCCCAGTGGAGCAACTTCTTCTTCGAGAACCTGTTCAAGTATGAATGGGTGCAGACCCGCAGCCCGGCCGGCGCCATCCAGTGGGAAGCCAAGGACGGCCCGGACATCATTCCGGACGCGCACAATCCCGAGAAGAAGCACAAGCCGACGATGCTCACGACGGACCTGTCGCTGCGCTTCGACCCGATCTACGAGAAGATCTCCCGCCGCTTCCTCGAGAACCCGCAGGCCTTTGCCGAGGCCTTCGCCCGCGCGTGGTTCAAGCTCACCCACCGCGATCTCGGCCCGCGCTCGCGCTACCTCGGCCCGGAAGTGCCGCGTGAAGTGCTCCTCTGGCAGGACCCGGTCCCGGCCGTCGACCACCCGCTGATCGACGATGCGGACGCCGCCGCCCTCAAGGCGAAGGTGCTGGCTTCCGGCCTCACGGTGTCCGAGCTCGTCGGCACCGCCTGGGCCTCCGCCTCCACCTTCCGCGGCGGCGACAAGCGCGGCGGCGCCAATGGCGCGCGCATCCGCCTCGCCCCGCAGAAGGACTGGGCGGTGAACCAGCCCGAGCAGATCGACAAGGTGCTGAAGGCGCTCACCCGCATCCAGGGCGAGTTCAACCTCAACGCCAGCGACGGCAAGAAGGTGTCGCTGGCCGACGTCATCGTGCTCGCCGGCAATGCCGGTGTGGAAGAAGCCGCGAAGGCAGCCGGCCACGATGTGTCCGTGCCTTTCGCGCCCGGCCGCACCGATGCCTCGCAGGCCGAGACGGACGCGGATTCCTTCAAGTGGCTCGAGCCGGCGGCCGATGGCTTCCGCAACTATCAGAAGGACGGCCTCGCCGTGCCCGCCGAAGTGGCGCTCATCGACAAGGCCCAGCTCCTGACGCTGACCGCCCCGGAGCTCACCGTCCTCATCGGCGGCCTGCGCGCCATCAACATCAACGTGGATGGCGCCAAGCACGGTGTCTTCACCGACAAGCCCGGTGCGCTGACCACCGACTTCTTCACCAACTTGCTCGACATGAGCACGCAGTGGAAGGCGGCCGGCGAGAGCAATGACGTCTATGAGGGCCGCGATCGCCAGACCGGCGAACTCAAGTGGACCGGCACCCGCGTGGACCTCGTGTTCGGCTCGAACTCCATCCTGCGCGCGCTCGCTGAGGTCTATGCGGCCTCCGACGCCAAGGACAAGTTCGTGACCGACTTCGTGGCCGCCTGGACCAAGGTGATGAACCTCGACCGGTTCGATCTGGCCTGATCGCCCCCAGGACAACCGACCGCCGCCGGAAACGGCGGCGGTCTCTTATTTGCGGCCTGCCCGGGGGCCTCACGGTGACGGCCTTGACGGCCCTCGCCGTTTGCCCGCCTCGCTGGCGTCAGAACATGCCGTTCTTGTTCTTCGATGTCTCCGGGATGGGCTGCACCACATCCCAGTGCTCTTCGATCTTGCCGTCCTTCAGCCGGAAGATGTCCACGATGGCATTGCCGCGCGTGCCGGGCTCGCGCACCGCATGGACGTGCAGGATGACGAAATCCCCATCGACAAAGACCTGCGTGATCTCGCTATGGGATTGCGGATAGGTCGTCTTCAGGAATTCCAGGAACTTCCTGAAGCCCTCCGGCCCGTCCTCCGCCGTCGGATTGTGCTGGATATAGGTCCCGAGATATTTCGAGGCGGCCGCAAAATCCTTCTGGTTCAGCCCCTTGTCGTAGAAGTCCAGGACGATCGTCTTGTTGCGCTCGGCCTGAGACGACATCTCGGCCTGTGCCAGCGCTGGCACGGCGGACACGCAGAAACTGAACAACAGCGCCGAAACAGCCAGATATTTCATCTTCGATCCCCAACAGAACATTGCCACCAGATGGCACGGACGCGGGGAACGACAAGTCACAATCGTGTCGGCGCGAACCGTTCACTGGCAACGAGACCCGATCTGCGCCTTCAAGAGAGGCCCCATTTCGGCTCGAAAGACAGACCGTTCGAACCCTCCAAGAAGCGGCCTGTGGCATCGAGCACGCCGGCATTGCCGGTCGAGGCTCTGAAATGGCAGATGTGGCCGGCCTCTCCCACGGCAGGGCTGCACGATATTTTCGCGAAGTGCGTCGCGGCTGTGTTCTCGGACGAACCCTTCTCAGCGCCTGTGTCCATCGTCCCCGTGCCGATGTGCTGATTGGTTCAACGCGCTCCGGCGGGTCGTGATCCAGCAGGTCAAGCATGACGGGGAACGGATCTACGAGCGTTCCCGGGCGAGCCGGAAGGGGCAGGCTTGTTGTTTTATCGCGTTACCCTCCGCAGAATTGCTCGTATTCCGGGGAACAGGCTCTGACGGCCGGCATAAGGAAAGGAGGCGACAGGTGGTGAAACGGCGCGGCGCCTCTCTCGGGCTCCTGATGCTGCTCGCGGTGTGGCTCGGGCTTAATGCCCTCTTCCTCGGCCTCAACGCCCGTAAGGCGCTGGAGCGGGCGCGCGAAGAGGTCAGTTCCAGCGGCCTCGCCCTGCACCGCGTGGTTTCGCAGCGGGTGGCGCAGCACGACGCGCTCCTCACCAGCCTTGTGGCGCTGGCGCTGGTGGCCGATCCCCCGCCGCAGGATGCCATCCTTCAGGTGAGCCAAAGGTTCATGCGCTTTTATCCCCGTGTCGCCGGCATCGATCTGGTGGCACTGACGGAGACTGCCGGCACGGTGGCGCTGCACCCAGTGATATCCATCGCCTCGCCCCCCGCGGACCATCGCAGTCTCGCCGCCGCCCTCTATGCCCTGACACCTGGAGAACCGCGCAGCTTCCTCGATCCTCCCATGCCCACCCACTATCTGGTCGGCAAGAAGGCGAGCGCGGCGAACCCCGCGCTGGCGGTCATCATCGAGATCGACGCCGCCCTGCTGGTGGAGCCCTCCGAGCGCCCCGCCTGGGCGCACGCGACGCTCGCGCTGGACGGACAGACGCTAGTGCAATGGCCCGCGGAGCAGGAAGCCGCGGCCCTGTCCTTCCTGCCCACGCCCCGCTTCACCCGTGCCATCGACAGCACCAGCCAGCCCCTCACCCTCACCCTCGTGCGCCCGCTGTCGCTGGCCGAGATCCTCGATCCGAAGCTGAGCCTCGGGTTTGCAATCCTGTCGCTCCTGGCCCTGCTGGTACTGCATTATGCGTGGCGCCAGCGCCTCGCCGCCCGCCAATCCGCTGAGACCGCCCGTCTTGCCGAGCAGCGCACACGGCTGCTGGAGCACGAGACCCGCCTCGCCCATGCGGCTCGCGTGAATGCGCTGGGGGAGCTCGCCTCCGGCATTGCCCACGAACTGACCCAGCCGCTCACCGCACTTCTGAGCCAGAGCCAGGCGGCGCGTCGGCTGGCACGGCCCGGCAGCGACCCCGCACTGCTGGAACAGGCGCTGGAGGCGAATGTGCGCGAGGCGCGGCGGGCCGGCGAGATGCTGAAGCGCATGCGTGACTACATCAGCAACCGCGAAACGAGCCCCGTTTTGACCCCCGTGGCGCGTATCGTGGACGACGTGGCGGGGTTGGTGAAGGCTGATCTCGACCGGCGCGGCATCGCGCTGGTGCTGGAGAATGCGGCGCCGGACGCCTGCATTCTCGCCGATCCCATCGAGATGGAGCAGGTGCTGCACAATCTCATCCGCAACGCCGCCGACAGCCTCGACGGCACGGGACTTGAGAAGAGCATCACCGTGCGCATCAGCGCCCTGCCGGCCTCCGCCGCCACCGTCGAGGGCCATGTGGAGATCCGCGTCTCCGACAGCGGGCCGGGCATTCCGGAGACCGCGCTGCCGCGCCTGTTCGAGCCCTTCTTCACCACCAAGCCGGATGGGCTGGGTCTCGGCCTTTCGCTCTGCGCCACGTTGCTGGAGCGGTGCGGCGGCAACATCTCGGCCGCGAACGCCCCTGCCGGAGGCGCGGTCTTCACCCTCACGCTTCCCGAAGCCGGCGCCGCCCGGCAGGCCGCGCAATGACCCCTGTCCGCATCTACCTCGTCGATGACGACCAGCCGGTCCGCGAGGCGCTGTGCCTACTGCTCGGCACCTATGGCATGACGGTGGAGGCGTTCGCCGATCCCGCAACCTTCCTCGCCCATGTGGACCGGAGCCGACCCGGCTGCCTCATCCTCGACCTGCGCATGCCCATGATCAGCGGCCTGCAATTGCAGCAGAAGCTGGTGGAGCGTGGGATCGACTGGCCCGTCATCATGATCACCGGCCACGGCGACGTGAATGCCTGCCGCCGTGCCTTCAAGGCGGGCGTGCTCGACTTCCTCTCCAAGCCCTTGGACGAACAGGTGCTGCTGGACGCCATCGCCGCGGCAGAAAAGGCCCTTGAACAGGTGCTTGAGCGGGCGGAGGCGCAGGATCTGCTGGGCCGCCTTACCGAGCGCGAGCGCGAGGTCCTGGACATGGTCTGCCAGGGCTGGGCGAGCAAGGAGATCGCCACCGCGCTCAACGTCTCGGCACGGACCATCGACGCCCACCGCGCCCATATCGCGGAGAAGCTCGGCACGAGCTCCGTCGCCGAATTCGTGCGCCTCACGCTCGCCGATCCCGCCACGACGTCTAGGTAGCTCTACCTACATCACCCTGTGCCCTCACGGATTCAGCCCCGAAGCACCGGCCGATAGATCTGAGGCCAGAAAGCAGAGCGCTTTCGCCCAACGATCAATCAGCCCTCCGGGAGACCGACCATGATCCGCCTCATCCTCGCCGCCGCTGCCGCTCTCTCCCTCACCTCGGCCGCTTCCGCGCAGCTTCTGCAGGAAAAGAACATGCCGCTTGCGCTCGCCGCCGACCTCGCCCGCGAGAGCGTCGCGGCTTGCAGCGCGCAGGGCTACAACGTCACCGCCACCGTGGTGGACCGTGCCGGCGTGGTGCGCGCGGTGCTGCGCGCCGACAACGCCGGCCCGCACACCGTCGATGCCGCACGCCGCAAGGCATTCACCTCCGCCTCTACCCGCCTGCCCACCTCGACGGTTGCCGAGAACGTGCAGAAGAATCCGGCGGCGGCGCAGCTCGTCGCCATCGACGGCTTCCTGGTGCTGGCCGGCGGCGTGCCGGTGAAGGCGGGCAGCGAGACCATCGGCGCCATCGGTGTCGGCGGTGCGCCCGGCGGCAATCTGGACGAAGCCTGCGCCAACGCCGCCCTCGCCAAGGTGCTGGACCAGCTCAAGTGAGCTGAGGGGGGGCATTCCGGGGCTGTTGAAGGATAAGGGGCGGGCGCTTTGGCACCGCCCCGCTTTCCGCGTCGTGCCCCAAGGCGCGGGCGCCGGCGGCTCCATGTTCCCTTCCGGCTTCCAAGGGTGAGGCCGTTCCCCAAAGCGTCTCGCCCCCTCTCCTCGGTGCTAAGGCGCTTCAGGCGAGCTGCGCTCCGTCCGCGCTTCGCCGGGCGTTCTTGCAAATCGTTCGCATTTGCATTGACAGGCCGGCTTCTTCTGCCATTCTCGCGAAACAACGGGATTGGCTAGGCTTGCATCATGCTGGATCAGGCGACGAAGGGAATGAATGGCTGGCGGCGGGAGCGCGGCGAAGCGGCGCTGTCGGATGTGCATGGCACCATCGCCGTCAGCCACCGCAGCCGGCTGGGGCGCCTGTTCGCCTTCATCGGGCCCGGCTATCTCGTCGCCACCGGCTATATGGACCCCGGCAACTGGGCGACGTCGCTCGCCGGCGGCTCGCGCTTCGGTTATGCGCTGCTGTTCGTGGCTCTCCTGTCGAACATGATCGCCATCCTGCTGCAGGCGCTGTGCTCGCGCCTCGGCGTCGCCACCGGACGCGACCTCGCCCAGGCGTGCCGCGACAGCTTTCCAAAGCCCGTGGCCTTCGTGCTCTGGCTGCTGGCGGAACTCGCCATCTGCGCCACCGATCTGGCCGAAGTAATCGGCACGGCCATCGGCCTCAATCTCCTCTTCGGCATTCCGCTGGAGCTCGGCGTCATCGTCACCGCGCTCGACGTGTTCTTGATCCTCTGGCTCCAGAAGCTCGGCTTCCGCTTCGTGGAAGCCTTCATCGTGGCGTTGCTGGGCATCATCGGGGCCTGCTTCTTCATCCAGATCGCCATGGCCGACCCGGACTGGGGCGCCGTGATCCGCGGCTTTGCACCGACCACCGAGATCGTGACGAACCCGGACATGCTCTATCTCGCGCTCGGCATTCTCGGCGCGACGGTGATGCCCCATAACCTCTATCTGCACTCGGCCATCGTGCAGACCCGCAAGCATGCGCCGACACCCGATGGCGTGCGCGAAGCCATCCGCTTCGCCACGTGGGATTCCACCTTCGCTTTGATGTTCGCCCTCACCATCAATGCCTCGATCCTCATTCTCGCCGCCGCCGCCTTCCATGGCACCGGCACCGGCGAGGTGGCGGACCTCGGCAAGGCGCACGAACTGCTGAACCCGCTGCTCGGCTCGGCGCTGGCGCCCACGCTCTTTGCCGTGGCGCTGCTCTGCTGCGGGCTCAACTCCACGGTCACGGCCACCATCGCCGGACAGGCGGTGATGGAGGGCTTCATCGAGATGAAGATCCAGCCGTGGCTGCGGCGCCTCATCACCCGCGCCATCGCCATCGTGCCGGCGGCGGCTGTGACCATCGCTTATGGGGAAAAAGGCGCCTCCACGCTGCTCATCCTCAGCCAGGTGGTGCTGTCCCTCCAGTTGCCCTTCGCCATCGTGCCGCTGGTGCTGTTCACCGCGGACCGCCGGAAGATGGGCGAGCATGTGGCGCCCCGCTGGCAGACGGTTCTGGCCGCCGCCGCGAGCCTCCTCATCATCGCGCTCAATGTGAAGCTGCTGGTGGATACCGCGCTGGGCAGCTAACGCGCCTCAGCCGGCACGCGCGACGGCCTCGGTCTCGTCCTGAAGCGCCGCGATGAGGTTCAGGAAGCGCTCGCCCTGCACCAACACATGGGCCCGCAGCCGCTCGGCGGCGACGTCGCCCTCGCCGGCAAGCAGTGCTGCCAGAATGGCTTCGTGCTCCGCAAACGAGGCGTCCATCCGGCGCGGCACGCGCAGTTGCAGGCGCCGGTAGGGCTGAAGCAGGCGCTGGTGGCGCTGGGCCTCGCCCGCCAGCACACGGTTGCCCGTCGCCGCATAGATGGCGGCATGAAAGCGGGCGTTCTCGCTGTAATAGGTCTCGCGATCCCCGGCGCGGACGGCGGCGGCGCAATCAGCGTGTGCGGCTTCGATGGCGGCTCGATCCTCGGCAGTCATGCGGCGGGCGGCGAGGCGGCCACAGGCGGCCTCGATCTCGGCCATCAGCTCGAAACTCTCGATGAGTTCGCGCGGCCCCAGCAAGGCCACGAAAGCACCTCGGCGCGGCCGGATCTCCACCATTCCGGAGGCGGCAAGCTGGATCAGGGCTTCGCGGATGGGCGTGCGGGAGACGTCGAAGCGCTCGGCGAGGCCCACCTCGTCGAGCCGCTGGCCCGGCTTCAGCCGGCCCGACACGATGTCGTCTTCCAGGGCCTCCCGCAGCCGCGGGGTCGCCTCGCCACGCATCGGAACGCCTCGCCAATGCAAGTTACAAAATCTTGCATACATGATTATTGACATCGGATGCAAGTCGCCCCTTCATAGAACCGACGCAAGGGTGACCCTGGGGGCGTGCTACAGTGGATGCGAGGCTGAACGGTGCGCGCGGCGGTTTCCTCGATCTCCGTCCGGCGCGGTCGCCGTCCCGGCCCGCAACCGAGAGGACCGGCGTGATGACGTCCAACAGTTCCTTCTTCGGCGATCTCCTCAACTCCATCGCGGACCGCGGCCGCGCGCTGCTCGACCGGTCGGGCCGCAGCACCGGCGCCACGCGGGCGGCGACCCTGGTGGAGCGCTGCCAGGAACTGCTGTCGGGCAAGGGCGAGGCGTCCGGCGTCGCGCTGGCCGCCGAAGTCCTCTCCCGCTACGGACAGATGAAGACCGGCGAGCGCATCGCCTTCTTCGAAAGCCTGCTGGAAGTCTTCGGCCCGGACAAGGAGCGGCTGGAAAAGGCCATCGCCGCTTATTCCGCGAAGCCCGGCGAAGCCGCCATCGCGGAACTGCATGCCGCCAGCGAGCCGCGCCGACAGGAGTTGTTCCGCCGCTTCAACATGGCCCCCGGCGCCACCGCCGAACTGGTGCGCATGCGCGAGCATCTCATGGACGCCCTGCCCCGGCGCAAGGACCTGACGCCGGTGGACAGCGATTTCACGCACCTCTTCTCCTCCTGGTTCAATCGGGGGTTCCTCGTGCTGCGCCGGATCGACTGGTCCACGCCCGCCAATGTGCTGGAGAAGATCATCCGCTATGAGGCGGTTCACGCCATCCGCGACTGGAACGACCTGCGCGCCCGCGTCGACAGCCCGGACCGGCACTGCTACGCCTTCTTCCATCCCGCGCTGGTGGACGAGCCGCTGATCTTCGTCGAGGTGGCGCTGATGCGCGAGACGCCCGGCGCCATCGCCCCCATCCTCGACCAGTCTCGCGAACCCATCGCGCCCGGAACCGCCACGACGGCGGTCTTCTATTCCATCTCCAACTGCCAGCGCGGCCTCGGCGGGGTCAGCTTCGGCAATTTCCTCATCAAGCAGGTGGTGGAGGAGATCTCCCGCGAGATCCCCTCGCTCACCACCTTTGTCACGCTCTCGCCCGTGCCCGGCTTCCGCAAATGGCTGGATGCCGAGAGGCGTAACGCGGACTCCACGGTCCTGACGGCCGCCGACCGTGAACTGCTCGCCCTGACCGACAGCGCGGAATGGACGGAGCAGGATGCAGTGCGCGCGGAACTGTCCTCGCTGATGAGCGCGCTCTCGGCGCATTATTTCCTGCAGGCCAAGACACCGAAGGGGCGCCCGATCGACCCGGTCGCGCGCTTCCATCTCGGCAACGGCGCTCGCCTCGAGCGCATCAACCCCATGGGCGACCTGTCGGAAAAGGGCATCGCCCAGGCCTATGGGACCATGGTCAACTACCGCTATGTGCTCGCGGACATCGAAAAGAACCACGAGGCCTTCGCCGCCAAGGGCGAAGTGGTGGCGAGCACAGTGGTGAAGAAACTCCTGCGGGGCGAAAACGCGCCGCGCGCTCTGGTGCCGACCCAATGACCTCTCAGAACCATTTCTTTGCCGCCATCCGCGCGGCCATGCCCGATCTGTCGAAGCCGCTCGCCACCCATCCGGATGGCGCGATGGAGACCTATGGCGACGCCCTCGCCCTCTCCGCCCGCCTCGCCAACGTGCTGGTGAAGCGCGGCGTGAAGCCCGGCGACCGTGTGGCCGTGCAGGTTGAAAAGTCCTGGACCGCCTTCGTGCTCTATCTCGCCGCCCTGCGCGCGGGTGCTGTCTATCTGCCGCTCAACACGGCCTATACGCTGGCGGAGCTGGAATATTTCCTCTCCGACGCCGAGCCGACGGTGGTGGTGGTTCGCCCCGAGGTGGCCGGCGACGTGAAAGCCCTGGCCGCCAAGCTCGGCGTGCCGCATGTGGAGACGCTCGGCAGCGACGGCAAGGGTTCGCTCACCGAGGCGGCCGCGGGCGAGAGCGAGAGCTTCGAGGACGTGCCGCGCGCAGCCGATGACCTCGCCGGCATCCTCTACACCTCCGGCACCACGGGCCGCGCCAAGGGCGCCATGCTCACCCACGAGAACCTGCTCTCGAATGCGGTGACGCTGCGCGACTACTGGCGCTTCACGTCGGACGATGTGCTCATCCACGCGCTTCCCATCTTCCACACCCACGGCCTGTTCGTCGCCGGCGACATCATCCTGATGGCCGGCGCCTCCATGATCTTCTGCCCGAAGTTCGACGCCAGCGAGGTGCTGCGCCTGATGCCGAAGGCGACCACGCTCATGGGCGTGCCGACCTTCTACACCCGCCTCCTCGACCATCCCGGCCTCACCCGGGAGGCCACCGCGCACATGCGCCTGTTCGTCTCCGGTTCCGCCCCGCTGCTGGCCGAGACGCACCGCGCCTTCCAGGAGAAGACCGGCAAGGCCATCCTCGAGCGTTACGGCATGACCGAGACCGGCATGAACACCTCGAACCCATATGACGGCGAGCGCATCGCCGGCACTGTGGGCTTCCCGCTGCCGGGCGTCAGCGTGCGCATCACCGATCCCGCCACCGGCGCGGTGCTGGGCGCCGACGAGATCGGCTCCATCGAGGTGAAGGGCCCGAACGTCTTCAAGGGCTACTGGAAGCTGCCCGAGAAGACCGCATCCGAATTCCATGACGGCTTCTTCATCACCGGCGATCTCGGCAAGATCGACGCCCGTGGCTATGTCCACATCGTCGGGCGCGGCAAGGATCTCGTCATCACCGGCGGCTTCAACGTCTATCCGAAGGAAGTGGAAGGCGAGATCGACGCTTTGCCGGGCGTGCTCGAAAGCGCCGTCATCGGCCTGCCGCACAAGGATTTCGGCGAGGGCGTCACGGCGGTGATCGTGCGCACGCCGGGCGCCAGCCTCACCGAGGCGGAGGTGCACCAGGCGCTCGAAGGCCGTCTTGCCAAGTTCAAGCTGCCCAAGAAGGTGTTCTTCGTGGACGAACTTCCCCGCAACACCATGGGCAAGGTGCAGAAGAACATTCTGCGCGACACCTACAAGGACACCTACCGCTCGGTTGCCTGACCGCCGGGCGATGCCCGATGACGGGCGGCGGTTGATCCGCCGCCCATTTATGACGTTAAGTAAGCCCTAAGTCTCCGGCTCAAGATCCCGAACAATCGGGACGGCCGGGAGGAAACGCCAACCGCCGAGGCACCGCGTCAGCCACGCGGCATGCCCCAGGGAGGACTGCCATGACCTTTTCCCGCGTCATTTCCCGCCGCCATGTGCTCGCCGGTGCCCTCGCCGCCCCCGCTGTCCTCAGCTTCGCGCGCCTCGGCCATGCGGCGACCACGCTCAAGATCTCGCATCAGTTCCCGAGCTCCAGCGGCGACGAGGGCGATTTCCGCGACCGCCTCGTCCGCCGCTTCGCCGCCGAGGTGGAGAAGCGCTCCAATGGCGAATTGAAGTTCGAGATCTATCCCGGTTCGTCGCTGATGAAGACGAACTCCCAATTCTCGGCCCTGCGCAAGGGCGCACTCGATTTCTCGCTCTATCCCATCTCCTACGCCGGCGGCGAGGCCCCCGAGTGCAACATCGGCCTCATGCCGTGCCTTGTCTCCTCCTACGCGCAGGGTCTCGCCTGGAAGACCAAGCCGGTGGGCGAGGAGTTCAACGCCTATCTGGAAGGCAAGGGCGTCAAGATCATCACCTGGGTCTGGCAGGCGGGCGGTGCCGCCAGCCGCGAGAAGCCGCTGGTCTCGCCCGAGGATGCCAAGGGCATGAAGATCCGCGGCGGCTCGCGCGAGATGGACCTGATGCTTCAGGCGGCGGGTGCTGCTGTGCTCAACCTGCCGTCCAACGAACTCTATGTGGCGATGCAGACCGGCGCCTGCGATGCCGGCATCACCTCCTCCACCAGCCTCATCTCCTTCCGGCTGGAGGAACTGTCGAAGAACCTCGCCGCCGGCAAGGGCAAGTCCTACTGGTTCATGCTTGAGCCGCTGCTCATGTCCAAGGCCATCTTCGAGAAGTTGCCCAAGGAGCAGCAGGATCTGATCCTCAAGGTCGGGGCGGAGATGGAGCCCTTTGGCCTCAAGGGCGCTCAGGAAGACGACCACAAGGTGGTGGAGGTGTTCCAGAAGGCCGGCGCCAAGATCCATGATCTCGACGACGCGGTCCTGGAGAAGTGGAAGGTGATCGCCCGCGACACTGCCTGGAAGGACTATGCCGCCAAGACGCCCCTCTCCGCGAAGCTGCTGAAGCTCGCCGAAGAGGTGCAGGCATGAGCGCACACGGGTTCGAGCTTCCAAGCGCCGGCGCCTCTCCGGAGGCGCGGGCACTCAGCGCGGCGCAGGCGGCACACCCTCTCCTGGGTGTGCTGCAAGGAGCGCTCACCTTCGTCAACCGCATCATCCTGATCGGCGCATCCGTGGCGCTGATCGCGGCGAGCGTCATCCTCTCCTACAGCGTCGTCATCCGCCTGCTGTTCCACGCGCCCACCTACTGGCAGGACGAGGCCTCCGTCTTCCTGCTGGTGGGCGCCACCT
Source organism: Azorhizobium caulinodans ORS 571 (assembly GCF_000010525.1). Taxonomy (GTDB): domain Bacteria; phylum Pseudomonadota; class Alphaproteobacteria; order Rhizobiales; family Xanthobacteraceae; genus Azorhizobium; species Azorhizobium caulinodans. The sequence goes on from NC_009937.1 coordinate 3,812,762, forward strand.
TCATGACCGCCGCCTATGTGCAGGGCCGGCGCGGCCACGTGGCCATCGAGGCGCTCACCGCCTTGCTGCCGCCCGCTGTCAACAAGGCGCGGCTGCTGCTCGTGGATCTGGCGAGCTTCGCCTTCTGCGCGTTCTTCACCTGGAAGTCCTATGTGCTGTTGCACGAGGCGTGGGTGGAGGGGCACGTCTCCTCCTCCACCTGGGCGCCGCCCATGTGGATCCCCTACTCGGTCATGACGCTGGGCATGGGCCTGCTGTCGGTGCAGATCGCGCTGCAGTTCATCTGCGCGCTGGCGGGAGGACGCCGCTCATGAGCACGCTCGTCGTCGGCCTCATGTATGGCGGGGCGACCCTCGCCACCATGTTCATCGGCATGCCCATCGCCTTTGCCCTCGGCGCGGTGGCGGTGCTTTTCATGTTCGGCTTCATGCCCTCCGCCTCCCTCGATACGGTGACGCAAAATGTCTACGAGGAGATGGCCTCCATCACCCTCCTCTCCATTCCGCTGTTCATCCTGAAAGGCGCGGCCATCGGCAAGTCGCGCGCCGGACAGGACCTCTATTCGGCCCTGCACGCCTGGATGCACAAGGTGCCCGGCGGGCTCGGGATCGCCAATGTGTTTGCCTGCGCGCTGTTCGCGGCCATGGCCGGCTCCTCGCCCGCCACCTGCTCGGCCATCGGCTCGGCGGGCATTCCGGAGATGCGCAAGCGCGGCTATTCGGGCGCCTTCGCCGCCGGCATCATTGCGGCAGGCGGCACGCTCGGCATCCTGCTTCCGCCCTCCATCACCATGATCCTCTATGCGGTGGCGGCCGAGCAGTCGCTGGGGCGGCTGTTCCTCGCCGGCCTCGGCCCGGGCCTGCTGCTGGTGGTGCTGTTCGCCGGCTACGCCATGATCCGTTTCCGGCAGGAATATGCCGCCGCCAAGATCGCGTATGAGCGCACGGGCGCGCATTCGGAGATCCTCGCCGAGGACAAGCTCACCATGCGCGACCGCTTCGCGGCCCTGCCCCGCGTGCTGCCGTTCGTGATCCTGCTCACCGGCGTCATGGTCGCGCTCTATGGGGGCTATGCCACCCCCTCCGAGACGGCCGGCCTCGGCGGCATTCTGGCGCTCGGGCTGATCGCAGCCATCTATGGCGTGTGGAAGCCGGCGGACCTTGCGCCCATCCTCACCTCCACCATCCGCGAATCCACCATGCTGATGCTCATCATCGGCATGTCCCTGCTCTACTCCTATGTGATGAGCTATCTGCACATCAGCCAGGCGGCCGCGCAGGCCATCGTGGGATTGCAGCTCTCCAAATGGCTGCTGCTCGCCACCATCCTGCTGCTGGTGGTGGTGCTCGGCTTCTTCCTGCCGCCGGTCTCCATCATCCTCATGACGGCGCCCATCATTCTGCCGCCGCTGCGCGTGGCCGGGTTCGACCTCATCTGGTTCGGCGTGGTGATGACCATCGTGATGGAGATGGGGCTCATCCACCCACCGGTGGGGCTCAACATCTTCGTCATCAAGAACATCGCACCCGACATCCCGCTCAAGGATGTCATCTGGGGCACGGTGCCCTTCGTGCTCTTGATGCTGCTGGCCGTGGTGCTGCTGTGCCTGTTCCCGCAGATCGCCACCGGCCTGCCGGACATGGTGATGGGCAAGGGCCGCTGAGGCGGACAAAGGATCGGACAGCGGGGCGCTTCGGCGCCCCGTTCATGTCAGGAGGCCGGCGCGTCCGCCTGCGGGCGCTCGACGGGGATCACGTCCACGCCCACCGCGAGGATCTGATTGCCGGAGGACACCACCACGCCATCCACCGGCGACACGTCCGCATAGTCGCGCCCGATGGCGAGGATCACATGGTCCTCGCCGGCCGGAATGGCGTTGGTCGGGTCGAGGCCGATCCAGCCGATGCGCGCGCCACACCACACCTCGACCCAGGCATGAGTCGCATCCGCGCCCGCAAGGCGCGGCTGGCCCTCGGGCGGGATGGTGCGCAGATAGCCGGACACATAGCGCGCCGGAAGACCGACCCCGCGCAGGCCGGCGATCATTACATGGGCGAAGTCCTGGCACACGCCGCTGCGGGCGTCGAAAGCCTCCACGGGGAGCGTCGTCACCGTTGTGGTGCCTGGCTGATAGGCGAAATCGTCATGGATGCGGTGCATCAGCTCCAGCGCCGCGGCGAGCACCGGCCGCTCGTCCGGGAAGGATGTGGCCGCCCATTCGGTGATGGTGAGCTCAAGCGGAATGCTGCGGCTGGCATAAAGCCCATGCACGGGCGAGGCGGGCCCGAGGTCCTGGCTGGCCATGGCATCCAGCCGAATGCTGGCAACGGTGGGCGTCGTCTCCGCCTCGGGCAGCGGCGCCACGGATACCTCGATGCGGCTGCGGGTGGAGATGTCGAGCCGGTCGTGGGCTGCATCCACCACCATCCAGGCGATGCCATTGCCGAAGAAATCGCGCCCGCGCTCCAGTTCGCTGGGCTTCGGCGTCACGTCCAGAACATGGGCGATCACGTGCTGGTGCCCCTGCCGGTCCACCGGCGACATGCGCACCACCTGCTTGGTCGCGCGCACGACGCCCGCATAGCTGTAGCTGGTGGTCTGGCGGATGTCGTAGAGCATCAGAACCGCCTCCCGCGCGGCCTCGTGCCAAGCTGCTCCGCCCGGTGTCCCTCCGGTGCGCCGGACAGCGGTGGAAGGGATATCAGGTCGCCACGGGCCAGTACACGGCCTCTTCCGGACCCTGGATGAAGTAATGGGCGCCGATCTCGTCCGAGAGTTTCAGCATGTCGGCCTCCATGGCGTCGAAATGCTTCAGCTCGAAGGTCTCCGCCGTATGGGCGATGAGGTCAGAGAGGATGCGCCCCACGAGGCGCTCGGCGAGCGAGGGCGGCAGGTCGGGATCGCGGCCGGGCAGCACCCGCAGGTGATCGGCGATGCGCTGGATCTGGAACATCAGCGAGCGGGGATTGTCCGGGTCCAGCAGCACCAGATCGAGCACCGGCCCCCGCGCCTCCAGCATCACATAGCGCGTGCGATAGGTGATCTGGCTGTCGGCGAGTTGGAGCAGCACGTTCAGCGCGCCACGCGGCGCCGCCGGCTCGGCGAACGTGCGGGCGAAGCGCAGCAGGGCTATGGAACGCTCGATGCGCCGGCCGATCTCCAGGAAACGCCAGCCGGCGAGGCGGTTCATGTTCTCGCTGGCGAGGCCCGAGAAGGCGGCGATGATGCGCAGGGCCGCGTCCGCCCGCTCATAGGCGTCCGCCTCGGAGACATTGCCGGTCAGCGGCGCCTCGATGCAGGCTTCCAGATCGAGCAGTGCCCGCCAGCCGTCCGGCGAGAAGCGGTCGCGGATGACGGACGCCGAGGCGCGGGCGCTGCGCACCAGTTGCGGCAGCGAGCCCGGCAGATCGTTGCGGGTGAGCGCCGCGAGGCCGTAGCGCGCCGGCGTGCCGCGCGCGAGATCGCGGGGCACCGCGCCCCAGGTGGCCAGCAGGCTCACGAGCCGCATCACCAGCGGGCCGGAGGAGGATTCCACTTCCGACAGGCGCCCCACCAGCGCCCGCACCAGCCGCAGCGAAGCCTCCGCCCGCTCCAGATAGCGGCCGAGCCAGAAGAGATTATCCGCGGCCCGGCTCGGCAGCGTGCCGGAGGAACGGCGGATGCGCACATTCTCCGGGCTGGGCATGAGGGTCGCGGAGGACACTTCCTCCGTGGAGAGCACCCAGACGTCCGCAGAGCGATCGCCCCGCTGCATGGAGAAGGCGCGGGCATCGCGGCTCTCCGAGATGCGGCAGAAGCCGCCGGGCATGACCACCCAGCCGTCATCTGTCGCGGCGAGGAAGACACGCAAGGTGAAGGGGCGCGGCACCAGCTTGTCGCCGCTCCACACCGGCATGGTGGAGATGCGGGCGATGTCCTGCGCCACCAGATCCCCGCCGCGCAGGGCCATGATGGTCTCGATCCGCTTGCGTTCGGCCGCCGTAAGATCGGCGCCCACGGCGGAAAAACGGCGCGGCAGGCCGGGGATGGCATTGCCGAAGGCGGAGGTGAGGACGAGATCGTCCAGATGCTCGCACACCTCGGCGCGCTCGGCTGCCTGTCCGCACCACCATGTGGCGACGTGCGGCAACGCCAGCGGGCGCCCCAGCACCTGCAGCGCCAGCGTCGGCAGGAAGGCCATGAGCGCCGGTGCCTCCACGAGGCCGGAGCCGAGCGCATTGGCCAGCGCCACGCCGCCCTGCCGTACCGCATGGACAAGACCGGGCACACCGAGCCGTGAATGGGCATTCAGCTCCAGCGGATCGCCGAAATCCGCGTCCAGCCGGCGCAGCAGCACGTCGATGCGCTTGAGACCGGCGACGGTGCGCACGTTCACCGCGTCGCCCCGCACGGTCAGGTCCTCGCCTTCCACGAGCAGGAAGCCGAGATAGCGGGCGAGCAGTGCATGCTCGAAATAGGTCTCGTTCAGCGATCCGGGGGTGAGCAGGCCGACGCGCCCTTCACCCGTGGTGTCGAGCTTCAGCAGCGAGGCCCGGAAATTCTGGAAGAAGGAAGCGAGGCGCTCCATGCGCAGGGTGCGCGAGACATCCGGCAGGGCGCGCGTGACCGCGAGCCTGTTCTCCAGCGCATAGCCGACGCCGGACGGCGCCTGCGTGCGGTCCGAGAGCACCCACCAGCGCCCGTCCGGGCCACGGCCCACGTCCGCTGCATAGAAGCGCAGGTAACGCCCGCCACGCGGTGCAACGCCCACCAGCGGGCGCAGGAATTCCGGGCTGCCGGCAACGGCCGCAGCAGGCAGTGCCCCGCCCGCCACAAGGGCGCCGGGGCCATAGAGATCGGCCAGCAGGGCTTCGAGGAGTTCGGCGCGCTCGATCAGGCCCTCGGCCAGCACCTGCCAGTCGGACTTTTCCAGCAGCAGGGGGATGTGGCTCAGCGACCAGGGGCGCTCGTTGCCGCCCGCATCGTCATAGACCCGATAGAAGACACCGGATTCGCGCAAATAGCGGTCTGCGGCGGAGAAGCGGCGACGGATGCCATCGGGCCCGAGTTCGGCGAGTTCCGCAAGGAAGGCCACCCAATGGGGACGGGGCTGGCCGTCCGCATCCATCATCTCGTCGCGGACACCGGGCAACGTCTCGTAACCGCCGAGAACGCTCTCGACGGCCGCCTGTTCGAAATCGATGCTGCGGGTCTCCGCACCGGACACGCCGTCTCGCCTCCCCTTGCGCGTGCCGCGCTCCATCGGGAGAGCGGTCCGCCATTAGACGCCCCTCCGCTTGCCTGAAGCTGCGGAGGTAAACGGGAGCTTAACCTGAATGCCGGCTCTGCCTGCGGTCCCGTCCAAGAGGGGGCGGCTTATGCACCGCCTTCGCTGCTGCGGACACAGATTTCAGATTGCGGACACGTCTCCCCTCGACCTGAGGAAGCAAATTCAGGGCCATGGCCCGTGCTTTCCCAGTCAACGCGTGCGGCCCGCCGCATCGGCGGCGGGCGCTTGTCCCAAGGGCACGCTGACCACGGAGCGGGCATTTGCCGCCCCCGCGTGCCCGCAGGTTCAGAGCGAGGCCGGCCGGCGCAGGTCGAGCGTCGTCGGGAACTCGTTCGGGGCCGTCTCAAGCGGCACATGGGCCATGGTGCCCGGCGTATGGCCGTGGTTCTCGAAGCGGGCGAGGCGCCGCGCCTCGGCCTCGTAGGAATTGACCGGGAAGGTCTCGTAATTGCGGCCCGCCGGATGCGCCACGTGATAGACGCAGCCGCCGCGTGAGCGGCCGTTCCAGGTGTCCACGAGATCGAACTGGAGCGGCGTATGAACCGGGATGGTGGGATGCAGGCCTTCCGGCGGCTGCCAGGCCTTGTAGCGCACGCCACCCACGAAGGTGCCGTTACGGCCCGTGGGGGTGAGCGGCACGGGGCGGCCGTTGCAGGTGAGCACGAAGCGGCCGGGCACGAAGCCGTCCACCTTCACCTGCACGCGCTCGACGGAGGAATCCACATAGCGGACCGTGCCGCCGATGGCCCCTTCCTCGCCGAGCACATGCCAGGGCTCCAGCGCCTGGCGCACCTCGATGTCCACGCCCGCCCGCTGCACCTTGCCGAAGGCCGGGAAGCGGAACTCGAACTGAGCGCGGAACCACTCGGGATCGAAGTCGTAGCCGGCACCCTTCAGGTCATCCAGCACGTCGAGGAAGTCGGACCAGCAATAATGCGGCAACATGAAGCGGTCATTGAGGCTGGTGCCCCAGCGCACGCAGCCGCCATCCAGCGGCTTGCGCCAGAAGGAGGCGATGAGCGCGCGCAGCAGGAGTTGCTGGGCAAGGCTCATGCGCCAGTCCGGCGGCATCTCGAAGCAGCGGAACTCCACGAGACCGAGACGCCCCGTCGGGCCGTCCGGCGAATAGAGCTTGTCGATGGAGATTTCGGTGCGGTGGGTGTTGCCGGTGACATCCATGAGGATGTTACGCAGCAGCCGGTCCACCAGCCAGGGCGGCGGCGGCAGGTCCGTGCCCGGCATCGGGAATCTGGAGAGGGCGATCTCCAGCTCATAGAGGCTGTCGTGACGGGCCTCGTCGATGCGCGGGTGCTGCGAGGTCGGGCCGATGAACAGGCCGGAGAAGAGATAGGACAGCGAGGGGTGGCGCTGCCAGTAGAGGATCAGGCTCTTCAAGAGGTCCGGCCGGCGCAGGAAGGGGCTGTCCGCCGGCGTGCGGCCGCCCACCACCACATGGTTGCCGCCGCCGGTGCCGGAATGGCGGCCGTCGATCATGAACTTCTCGGTGCCGAGGCGAGCGAGGCGCGCTTCCTCATAGACACCGCGCGTCACGTCCACGCAGCCCTGCCAGGTTGCGGAGGGGTGGATGTTCACCTCGATGACACCCGGATCGGGCGCCACCTGAATGACGTTGAGGCGATAGTCGAAAGGCGGCGGATAGCCCTCCAGATGCACCGGCATGTTCAGCTCGGCCGCAGTCGCCTCGATGGCGGTGACGAGGTCGAGATAGGCCTCCAGCGCTTCCACCGGCGGCATGAACACGCACAGGCGCCCGTCGCGCGGCTCCACCGCCAGCGCGGTGCGCACATAGAAGGGGCCGGCCGCCGGGGTGGAGGCGAGATAGCTCTCCACCACGCGGCGCGCCCGCGCCGCGGCGGGGATCGGCCCGTCCTTGCCATCGCGCCGATAGCCCTGGGCCATCTCGTCGGGATCGGGCAGCGGATCGCGCGCCTCCAGCGGATCGGCGGCTACCGTGTGCGGATATAGGGTCGGGGGGATATAGGCGAGCGAGCTCAGCGGCAGGCGGAAGCCTATGGGGCTGTCGCCGGGCACGAGGAAGAGATGGCCGCGCCGGAATTTCCATTGCTCGCTGAGCCAGCCGCTGCCGGTCGGCCCCCACACCTGCTGGATCGGCAGGACATAGCCCACCGGCGTGCCGAGGCCCTGCGCGAAGGCGCGAGCCATGGTGTTGCGCGCGAAGGGATCCTCGATGCGCGGATCGCCGGGCTCGAGATTCTCGGGGAGGTTCGCTTCCTTCAGAATGTAGTGGGCGATGTCCTCATAGGCCGGCTGGGCATGATCGGCGGACAGGCCAAGCCGCTCGGCCAGCGCCTGCGAGAAGCGCCCGGCCTGTTCGGGTCCGACACCGTAATTGGTGTTCTCGTCGGCGATCAGCGCATCATCGTGCCAGATGGGCTTGCCGTCCTTGCGCCAGAACAGACCGAAGGACCAGCGCGGCAGCGTCTCGCCAGGATACCACTTGCCCTGCGCATAGTGCAGCAGGCCGCCGGAGGCGAAGCGGTGACGCAGGCGGCGGATGAGATCATCGGCCCGAACCCGCTTCATCGGGCCCATGGCGGCGGTGTTCCATTCCGCCGACTGGTAGTCGTCGATGGAAACGAAGGTCGGCTCGCCGCCCATGGTGAGGCGCACGTCGTTCGCCTCGAGGTCGGCGTCCACCTTGGCGCCCAGCGCATTGAGGGCTGCCCAACTCTCGTCCGAGAAGGGCAGCGTGACGCGCGGCGCCTCGGCGACGCGGGTCACCTTCATGTCGAACTCGAAGGTCACCTCAGCCTTCTCGACGAGGCCGGTGATCGGCGCGGCGGAGCGATAGTGGGGGGTAGCGGCCAGCGGAATGTGGCCCTCCCCGCAGAGCAGGCCGGAGGTGGCATCAAGGCCGATCCAGCCGGCGCCGGGGAGATAGACCTCGGCCCAGGCGTGTAGGTCGGTGAAGTCCACATCCGTGCCCGAGGGGCCGTCCAGCGACTTCACGTCGGGCTTGAGCTGGATGAGATAGCCGGACACGAAGCGGGCGGCGAGGCCGAGCCGGCGGAGCACCTGCACCAGCAGCCAGCCCGAATCGCGGCAAGAGCCCTTGCCGCTCGCCAGCGTCTCGTCGGGCGTCTGCACACCGGGCTCGAGGCGGATGATGTAGCCCACATCCTTCTGGATGCGCTGGTTGAGCTCCACGAGGAAGTCCACCGCGCGGCGCTTCTCCAGCGGGATGCTGGCGACGAAGGCATCGAGCAGCGGGCCGCCGTCCTCCAGTTCGAGATAGGGCGTCAGCTCCGACTTCACCTCGGGCGCATAGGTGAAGGGGATGTGTTCGGCATACTCCTCGATGAAGAAGTCGAACGGATTGACCACGGCGAGGTCGGCGAGGAGGTCCACCTCGATGCGGAATTCCGTCGCCTTCTCAGGGAAGACGAGGCGCGCCTGCCAGTTGCCGAAGGGATCCTGCTGCCAGTTGAGGAAGTGGGTCTTGGGTTCGATCTTCAGCGCATAGGCCGGAACGGTGGTCCGGGTGTGCGGTGCCGGCCGCAGGCGGATGATCTGGGGCCCCAGCGATACCGGCCGATCATATTTGTAACTGGTAACGTGATGCAGGCTGGCAAGGATGGACATCAGGGATCACCAAGGTCGGCGGGCAACGGCGCCCTTAAGTTAGACAAGGGGTTGCAACCGTAAAGCGCGACTTTGCGGCGACGGGTGCCGCTTTGCGCGGCACCGACGGCCGCAGTCTATGAATCGGGGATGTAAACGAAACGACACCGGGCAGGGCCCGGTGTCGCGGCAGGATCAGGCTGAAACGTGGGAGGCGCCCTCGGGGCCCTTGTCCCCGTCCGGCGGCGGGGCCCCGTGGCCGGCGCCGTGGGCCGGCGGCGCCTTCTTGAGGAACTTCTCCTCGAAGCGCTGGAGCACCGTGTAGAAGGACGGCACGAACAGCACCGCAAGGCAGGTGGACGCCAGCATGCCCGAGACCACGGCGATGCCGATGGACTTGCGCGAGTTGGCGCCGGCGCCGGTGGCGAACACCAGCGGCAGCACGCCGAGGATGAAGGCGAACGAGGTCATGAGGATGGGGCGGAACCGCAGCCGCGCCGCCTCCACGGCCGCGTCCATGATGTCCATCCCCTCCGCCCGCTTCTCGCGGGCGTATTCGACGATGAGGATGGCGTTCTTGGAGGCAAGCGCGATCAGCAGCACGAGGCCGATCTGCGTGTAGAGGTTGTTCGCAACCCCGAGCCCCAACAGTGCGCCCACGGTGCCGAGCAGCGCCAGCGGCACCGCGAGGATGACCGAGAGCGGCTGGATCCAGCTCTCATACTGGCCCGCGAGCACCATGTAGACCAGCAGGATCGCGAGGCCGAAGACGAAGTACATCTGCGAGCCGACCTGCTTCTCCTGGTAGGACATGGCCGTCCATTCGAAGCCCATGCCCTGCGGCAGGGTGGCCTTGGCGATCTGCTCCATGATGTCCAGCGCCTGGCCCGAGGAGAAGCCGCGGGCGTTGGTGCCGACCACGGTGGCGGTCGGATAGACATTGTAGAGCGAGATCAGCGGCGCGCCGGGCAGCACCCGGATGTCGATGAGGGTGCCGATCGGAACCATGGTCCCGTTGCCCGCCTTCACCTTGAGGTTGCCGAGATCCTCGGGCCGCACGCGGAACTTGGCGTCCGCCTGGGCATAGACCTGGAAGACGTTGCCGAACTTGTTGATCTGCGTGACGTAGGTCGAGCCCACATAGCTCGAGATGGTGTTGAAGACCTGCTTCACCGTGATGCCGAGGGTCTCGGCCTTGATGCGGTTGACCTCGACCTCAAGCTGCGGCGAGCCCACGCGGAAGGACGAGCCGACATGGCTGAGGGCGGTCTGGCCGTTGGCCTTCTCGAGGATGGCCTGCGTGGCGTTGTAGAGCAGCTGGTAGTCGAAATTGCCGTTGCGGATCAGCGGCTGCATGGTGAAGCCGGCCGCGTTGCCGATGCCCTGGATGGCCGGCGGCACCAGCACGAGGACCGAGGCCTCCTGGATCTGGCTCATGTCCTTGTTGAAGCGCTCGTAGAGCGAGAGCAGGTCCTCTCCCTTCTGCTTCTCGCGGGCGCCCCACGGATCCAGCGTGACGTAGAGCACGCCCGCGTTGCTGAGGGACGAATTGTTGTCCAGCACCGAGATGCCGGTGATGGCGATCACATTGGCGACGCCGGGGATCTTCTGGGCAATCTCGGAGGCGTTCGCGACCACCTTCGTCGTGCGCTCCGTGGAGGCGCCGTCCGGCAGTTGCACCGAGATGACGAAATAGCCCTGGTCCTCGATGGGGAGGAAGGCGGTCGGCACGCGGGTGATGCCGTAGCCGGCGATGCCGATGAGGATGAGCGCGCCCACCACCATCAGGGCCGAGTGGTGCACCATGCGGCTGATGAGGCCCGCGTACCAGTGCTCGCACTTGTTATAGACGGCGTTGAAGCCGCGGTAGAAGGCGTTGCGCTTCTCCGGCGGGGTCGGCGGCCGCAGCCACAGGGCGCACTGGGTGGGCTTCAGCGTGGCGGCGTTGATGGCCGAGATGAGCGCGGTGGCGGCGATGACCAGCGCGAACTGCTTGAACATCTGCCCCGTGAGGCCGGGAATGAACGAGGCCGGTAGGAACACCGACATCAAGACCAGGGTGATGCCGATGACCGGGCCGAACAGTTCGTCCATGGCCTTTTCGGCCGCAGGCCGCCCCGGCATGCCCTCCTCGATGTGTCGCGCCACGCCCTCCACGATCACGATGGCGTCGTCCACCACGATGCCGATGGCGAGGATGAGCGCGAACAGGGTGGAGAGGTTGATGGTGAAGCCCATGGCCGCCATGGCGGCGAAGGCACCGATGATGGTGACGGGCACCGTCGTGGCCGGGACCAGCGTCGCGCGCCAGTCCTGCAGGAAGACGATGATGACGACCAGCACGAGGATGCCGGCTTCGTAGAGGGTCTTGTAGACCTCGTCGATGGAGGCGGTGACGAAGAGCGTGGTGTCGAAGGGGATCTCGTAGGCGACACCCTGCGGGAAGCTCGTCTTCAGATCCTCCATCTTCGCCTTCACGCTCTTCGCCACGTCGAGGGCGTTGGCGCTGGGCAGCTGGAAGATGGCGATGCCGGTGGCCGGCTTGTTGTCGAGGGTGAAGGTCTTGCTGTAGCTCTGCGCGCCGAGCTCCACCCGGCCGACATCGCGCACGCGCACGATCTGTCCGCCGTTGTCGTTGTTCACCTTGACGATGATGTTCTCATAGTCCGGCACGTCGTTGAGCCGGCCCTTGATGTTCACCGTGTACTGGAAGCTGGTGCCGTTCGGCGCGGGCGGCATGCCCGTCTGGCCGGCGGTCACTTCCTGGCTCTGGCCCTGGATGGCGTTGATGACGTCCGAAGGCGTCAGGCCATAGGCCTGGAGGTGGTCCGGATCGAGCCACACGCGCATGGCGTATTCGCCGGCACCGAACACCACCACGTTGCCGACGCCCGGCAGGCGGGCCAGCTCGTTCTGGATGTTGATGATGGCGTAGTTGGAGAGATAGAGGCCGTCATACTGGCCCGTGGGCGAGGTCAGCGCCACGAACTCGAGGATGGACGTGCCCTTCTGCAGCACGGTCACGCCCTGCTGCTGCACCGACTGGGGGAGCGAGGCGAGCGCGATGGACACACGGTTCTGCACCAGCACCTGCGCCATGTTCGGATCGGTGCCGATGGCGAAGGTCACGACCAGCGTGTAGGTGCCGTCGCTGGCCGACCAGGACTGCATGTAGAGCATGCCCTCGACGCCGTTCACCTGCTGCTCGATGGGCAGGGCGACCGTATCCACGAGGGTCTTGGCGCTGGCGCCGGGATAGTTCACCGACACCGTCACCGTGGGCGGGACGATGTTGGGATACTGGGCCACCGGCAGGCGCAACACGCACACCGCGCCGATCAGGACGAAAAAGAGCGCCAGGACGTTCGCGAGAACCGGCCGCTCGATGAAAAAGCGCGAGATCATGGTCGCTGCCTGTGTTCGAGGGACCGGAGGTCAGTTCTTGGGCGCAGGCTTGGACGGATCGATCGGCGGCTTGGGCTTGGCGCTCTCGTTCACCATCTGCCCCTTCTCGACCGTGACCTTCGAGCCGGGGACGGCGCGCTGGAGGCCGTTCACCACCACCTGGTCACCCTTGGCGAGGCCCGAGGTGATGGCGCGCAGGCCTTCCGCCTGCATCTGGCCGAGCTGCACGGTCTGCTGCTTCACGATGCCGTCGGACCCGACGGTCAGCACATAGCTGCCGCTCTGGTTGGTGCCGATGGCGGCGTCCGCCACCAGAACCATGTCGGTGGAGGCCCCGAGCGGCAGGCGGACGCGGGCGAAGAGACCCGGCAGCAGGGAGAGATCCTTGTTGTCGAAGATGCCGCGCACGGTGAGCGTGCCGGTATTGGCGTCCACCTGCGGGGCCACATAGTCGAGGTGGCCAACGTGGGGATAGCCCTGCTCGGTCTGGAGGCCGATCTCCACCGGAATATCGGCAAGCTGCCCCTCGATGCTGCGCAGGGTCTTGCCCTGCTGGGCCAGGGCGTCCTTGATGCGCAGGACCTGCGTCTCCGAGAGCGAGAACCAGACGTAGATGGGGTTGATCTCGACGATGGTGGCGAGCTTGGTGGGGCTGCCGTAGCCGACCAGCGCGCCGACATCCTGAAGGTGGGCGGTCACGACGCCGTCGAAGGGCGCGCGCACCTCCGTATAGCCGAGGTTGATCTTGGCGAGGTCGAGGCTGGCCTGCGCGTTCTGAACGTCCGCCACCGCCCCGTCGCGCTTGGCGCGCGCCTGATCGAGGGTGGCCTGCGAGGCGAAGTCCTGCTTGGCGAGCTGGTTCTGCCGGTTGAACTCGGCTTCCGCCTGAACCTGGGCGGCCTGCTTGGCGGCGAGCGTCGCCTGGGCCTGCGCCACGTCGGCCTTGTACTGATCCTGTTCGATGACGAAGAGCAGGTCGCCCTTCTTCGCCATCGCGCCGTCCTTGTAGTTGATGCTGGTGAGGAAGCCCTGCACGCGGGCGTTCAGGTCCACCGTATTGATGGAGGCCGTGTTGCCAGTCAGCTCCAGATAGCGCACCACCGACTGCTCGGGCGCCGGGGCGACCGTGACGGTGGGCGGCGGCGGGGCGACATAGGTATTCTGCTCATTGCAGCCGGCCAGCGCCAGCGCCGCCAGAGCCGGCGCCACGACCTTGACGGACCGCCCCTCGAACGCCGCACCGCGCACGCCAGCAACCCACGCCCAAACCGTCATAATCGACCCCCGACCTTCACCCGGCGCGAGTGTAAGCAGCGCCCCCGGACCTGTCCATGAGACCGCCATACCAGAGTAACGCCCTGACGACACCCCTCCCTGGCGAAAAGCTGCCCGGATCCGGCCCCTGCCCCGCTCACGCTCGCTGGCCACAGTCACAAAGTGCCGCCGCGCCGTATTTTCCGGCCGCTCGCATTGACAAGCCGCCGACCCGTTCATAAGTCTCCCCGCGGCGCGTCAGGCGGTTCGCAGCGGCGTTTTTCGGCCGGGGTGTGGCCTAATCGCCGCAGCCCGGCGCCGAAACGCAGCGGACTTGCTGGCGCCCCATTGTGCGTCGATGAGGGCGCCATCTCCCGGAGGGTCCGGCGGCCGTCTCCGCCCTTCCGCTGACGTGAAGACGGCACGGATAGAGACGCACAATGCTCGGTGGACTTGCCCGCAAGATTTTCGGCTCCGCGAACGATCGGCGGGTCCGCGGCTATCGGCCCAGCGTGGAAGCCATCAACAAGCTGGAACCGGAACTGGAGACGCTCACCGACGAGCAGCTCCGCGAACGCACCGTCATGTTCCGCCAGCAGCTAGCCGAGGGCAAGACGCTGGACGACCTGCTCGTCCCCGCCTTCGCCACGGTGCGCGAGGCGGCCAAGCGCGTGATGGGCATGCGCCACTTCGACGTGCAGCTCATCGGCGGCATGGTGCTGCACGACGCCGGCATCGCCGAGATGCGCACCGGCGAGGGCAAGACCCTGGTCGCCACCCTGCCCGTCTATCTCAACGCGCTCGCCGGCAAGGGCGTCCACGTCGTCACCGTGAACGACTATCTTGCCCGACGCGACGCGGAATGGATGGCGAAGGTGTACGGCTTCCTCGGCCTCACCACCGGCATCATCGTCCACGGCCTCGACGACGACCAGCGCCGCGCGGCCTATGCCTGCGACGTCACCTACGCGACGAACAACGAGCTGGGCTTCGACTACCTGCGCGACAACATGAAGTACGAGCGCGCCCAGATGGTGCAGCGCCCACACTATTTCGCCATCGTGGACGAGGTGGACTCCATCCTCATCGACGAGGCGCGCACGCCGCTCATCATCTCCGGCCCGCTCGACGACCGCTCGGACTTCTACAACACCATCGACAAGTTCATCCCGCGCCTCTCCAAGGGCGACTATGAGGTGGACGAGAAGCAGCGCTCCGTCGCCATGACCGAAGCCGGCATGGAGAAGATGGAGCAGATGCTGACCGAGGCGGAGCTGCTGAAGTCCGGTTCGCTCTACGACATCGAGAACGTCTCCATCGTTCACCACGTCAATCAGGCGCTGCGCGCGCACTCCCTGTTCCAGCGGGACAAGGACTACATCGTGCGCAACGACGAGGTGGTGATCATCGACGAGTTCACCGGCCGCATGATGCCGGGGCGCCGCTATTCGGAAGGCCTGCATCAGGCGCTGGAGGCCAAGGAGCGCGTCACCGTCCAGCCCGAGAACCAGACGCTCGCCTCCATCACCTTCCAGAACTATTTCCGCCTCTATGAGCGGCTGGGCGGCATGACCGGCACCGCAGCCACCGAGGCCGCCGAGTTCGCCGACATCTACAAGCTGGACGTGGTGGAAATCCCCACCAACCGCAAGGTCCAGCGCATCGACGACGACGACGAGGTCTATCGCACCAACCGCGAGAAGTTCGACGCCATCGTCAAGCTCATCCAGGAGTGCGCGGCGCGCAAGCAGCCGGTGCTGGTGGGCACCACCTCCATCGAGAAGTCGGAGCTTCTGGCCGAGCGGCTGAAGCAGGCCGGCATGCGCCAGAAGGACTTTTCCGACCGCGCCGCCTTCACGGGCAGCTCGGACGGCAAGAGCTTCGCGGTGCTGAATGCTCGCTACCACGAGCAGGAAGCCTTCATCGTCGCGCAGGCCGGCGTGCCGGGCGCGGTGACGATCGCCACCAACATGGCCGGCCGCGGCACCGACATCCAGCTCGGCGGCAATGCGGAGATGCGCATCAGCGAGGAGCTGGCCGACCTGCCCGCCGGCCCCGAGCGCGAGGCGGCGGAAGCGAAGATCCGCGAGGAGATCGCCGCCCTCAAGCAGGAGGCGCTGGCCGCCGGCGGCCTCTTCGTGCTCGGCACCGAGCGCCACGAGAGCCGGCGCATCGACAACCAGCTGCGCGGCCGCTCCGGCCGCCAGGGCGACCCCGGCCACTCCAAGTTCTTCCTGTCGCTGGAAGACGACCTCATGCGCATCTTCGGCTCCGACCGGCTGGAGGGCATGCTGAAGCGCCTCGGCCTGCAGGAGGGCGAGGCCATCATCCACCCCTGGATCAACCGGGCGCTGGAGAAGGCGCAGCAGAAGGTCGAGGCGCGCAACTACGACATGCGCAAGAACGTCCTCAAGTATGACGACGTTCTCAACGACCAGCGCAAGGTGGTGTTCGAGCAGCGGCTCGAGCTGATGAATGACGAGGACGTGGCCGAGACCGTGGTGGACATGCGCCACGACGTCATCACCGATCTCGTCGCCAAGTACATTCCGGTCAATTCCTATCCCGAGCAGTGGGATGTGAAGGGCCTCGACTTCGCCGTGCGCGACGTGCTCACCCTCGCCCTTCCGATCGAGGACTGGGCCAAGGAGGAAGGCATCGCCGGCCCGGAAGTCACCGAGCGCATCATCCAGAAGGCCGACGAGTGGATGGCCTCCAAGAGCGCGCAGTATGGCCCCGAGCTGATGCGCTATGTGGAGAAGTCGATCCTGCTCCAGACGCTGGATCATCTCTGGCGCGAGCACATCGCCATGCTGGACCATCTGCGTCAGGTCATCGGCCTGCGCGGCTATGGCCAGCGCGATCCGCTGCAGGAATACAAGTCCGAGGCCTTCCAGCTGTTCTCGGCCATGCTCGGCCGCCTGCGGGAGATCGTCACCGCCCAGCTCATGCGGGTGGAGATCGTCTCGACCCCCCAGCCCACCGAGCTGCCGCCCATGGAAGCGCACCACATCGACGCCTCCACGGGCGAGGACGAACTGGCCTCCGCCGGCGCTGCCCTCAGCGCCCGGCCGGAACTGGCGCTGGCCACCGAAGTCCCCGCCGCCGACCGCGACCCCAACGACCCCTCCACCTGGGGCAAGGTGGGCCGCAACGAACCCTGCCCCTGCGGCTCCGGCAAGAAGTTCAAGCACTGCCACGGCCGGTTTGCCTGAGGCAGGGTGCACCGGAATGAGAAAGCCCCGGACGGGTGAACCGTCCGGGGCTTTTTTGTGGTGCGACGTATCCGGAAATGACCCACACAGGACATTCGGAGACGCATTTCGCGGTATCCAATTCTGGTTGCCTCGGCACTAAAGTGCGCGCCCTGCTCCGATTGTGCCTTTGCCTTGTCAAGCACAAGCGGGAGGCTAAAGTGCGCCGCCCGCTGAAGCCGGGGGTTGAGCACAGGGGAGAATAGTGTGACGCGCGTGTCATTCGACAGCACGAAAAAGCCGCTTGAGGAGCTTTTGAAACAGGCCCGCGCGGGCACGCTCCAGCTCCCGGACTTTCAGCGTAGTTGGGTGTGGCGTGACGATAGCCTCCGCGCCATCCTCGCCTCCGTCTCCCGATCTTTTCCGGTTGGGACATTAATGACCCTTCAGACGGGCGGAGACGTGAACTTCAAGCCGCGCCCGATCGAAGGGACGCCCACGAATGCCGGGACGATTGCCCCCGACGCCTTGGTGCTCGACGGCCAACAGCGCATCACTTCGCTTTATCAGCTCACGATGCGTCAGGAGGTGGTCGTCACCCGAGACGTGAAGAAGCAACCAATTAGTCGCTGGTATTACATCGACATGAAGGCGGCCCTTGATCCACAGGTAGACCGTGAGGCCGCCATCATTGGTGTGCGAGAAGATCGCACAGAACTGAGAGGATTTGAGGTTGTTCGTGACCTTTCCACGCAAGAGCGAGAATTCGAGCAATGCATGTTCCCTACGAATAAGATTTTCGACTCTGATCAATGGCAGATGGGATTCGCCAACCATTGGAAGTTTGATCAGGAAAAAATGACACTCTGGTTCGCCTTCGCGAATGAGTTGCTCGCAGCCTTCAGGCAATACCAGATGCCGGTAATTGCGCTGGATAGGTCTACCTCGCGAGAGGCAGTATGTTTGGTGTTTGAGAAGGTCAACACGGGCGGCGAGAAGCTGGATGCGTTCGAACTACTCACTGCAATTTATGCGGCCAGCGAATTCGACTTACGCACGGATTGGCGCGGTGGTGGTGAGGCGGGAGACGGTCGGGCAAAAAGGATCGCGTCGGGCATACCCTTTCCGAAGAACGCCCTCACGCAACTTCAAGCGACAGACTTCCTTCAGGCGGTATCACTGCTTTACAGCCTGGAGCGGCGGCGTTCGCACCGAGGGTCGAGCGAGCCACCAGCCGTGACCGCGAAGCGAGACGATCTGCTCCGCATCCCGCTCGATCGCTACAAGGAACTTGCCCCTCGGATCGAAGCCGGTTTCGTGGCTGCCGGCCGGCTTCTGTTCTCCCAACACGTCTACGGCGTGAAGGATTTGCCCTATCAGTCCCAGCTCGTGCCGTTTGCCGTTATCTTCGCTGATCTCGCGGCAGATGCCGACAAGCATGACGTGAAGCAAAAGCTCCTACGCTGGTGGTGGTGCGGCGTATTTGGTGAACTCTACGGCTCGGCGATCGAGAGCCGATTTGCTCGGGATGTTCAGGAGGTCCCAGCTTGGGTGAATGGCGGTGAGGAACCAAGCACCATTCGCGACGCAACCTTCCGGTCCGAGCGGCTGGACACCATGACCTCTCGGCTATCTGCGGCCTACAAGGGCGTCCACGTCCTGCTCATGCAGGCCGGCGCCAAAGATTTCCGCACCGGGCAGGCCTTCAGTCATATGGTTTATTTCGGCGAAAACGTAGACATTCACCACGTATTCCCCCGCGCATGGTGCGAAGCAAATAAAATAAAGAGAAGCGCGTACGATAATATTATTAATAAAACTCCTCTATTTTATAAATCAAACCGCACTATTGGCGGCTCAGCACCATCCACCTATCTTGGGCGCCTACTTAAGGAAAAAGCGATTGATTCCGTTGCGGAACAGGATGCTGTGATCTCGACGCACGGCATCAACCCCAAGCTCCTCCGAATGGATAATTTTGACGCTTTTTGCGCAGAGCGTCGGGAGGAGCTCCTCAAACTCATTGAAGGTGCCACAGGAAAGGCGGCCTATAGGGGTGAGGCCGCCCCGACAGAAGACGCCCCCCTTGGGCTAGCCGAGTCGGACGAAGACCAAGAGGATGAGATTGTGGAGGATGCGGGCGAACTGGCCGCAAACGACCTCGAGTCGGCGTAGCCGGAACCGACGCTCACCGCGACTACTCAACGTCCGGTTCGGAACACTGCGTTATTTTCCTGTTGTTGGCGCCGCGCAAATATATCGCGAGCTACAACTGACACAAATCCGACAAAAAAATCCGGCCGCCTCGCCAGGCGTCCGGGTCTCCTCACCTCGCTCCGCCACCAGCACCATCCAGCGCCTGCCCATGTGGAGGCAGTGGTAAAGGCCGCCGTCGAGGCGCCACCGGTCAGCAGGCGAGCCTACTCGGCGATGCGGCCTTGGTCGCAGATCAGAAGCCGGTCGAGCGTGCGCACGGCGGAGAGTCGGTGGCCGATGACGCGGGTGGTGCGCCCTTCCACCAGCCGCGCCAGAACCGCCCAGCCGCGCGAGCCTCATCGACGGAAGTGCGAAACCCGCACCATAAGCCTGAAGCGGCTTCACCCGTTCTGACGACGCTCCACCTTGGATGAACGCACACCCTTTCGCGGAGCCCCTTCACGTCTGCGGGAGCGGCTCAAGGTGCGACATTCCGGCCCTAGGCCGCGCACCGGCAACCCTGTATGCAGACGAAATCCGATCAATAAAGATACATTGATCGCATATTGAATGCACTTCCGCATCATCGCGGCGGTGCAGGAGGCGCAGACGTGATCACTCCGGGGCTGAGGATCGAAGGCCAGTGCGCGGGCGGTTCGCACGCATGGGTGTTCGGGAGGCAGATCATCTCCATGGCCCACCCGCCCCCATAGCGGGACGCATCCCGTCATCGCGGCCGGGCTGACGAGGGCTCTCCCGTCAATGCCGTCAGAGCCTGCCCGGACGTTCGAGGGTTTGGCTTCTGTCCTTCCCGCCCGCCTGCCCCCTCCCACCCCGCCCGCAGGCGGGAGAGGGCTTTCCCCGCGAGGTTTCGGGCGTGTCGCTGCCGGTGGCGCGGCGGGCCCCCTCTCCCGCCTGCGGGAGAGGGATGGGGAGGGGGAAGGGCCGTTCGGGAACGTCCAGACGGGCCCTCGCCTACCCCAAGCCCCTTCCGCATCGCCCGGCACCGCCCCTGCCCTCCAAGCGGAAGGCCGTCATTCAGACCCCGAGACGAAGCCCCCTGCTCCGCCTTGGCTCATCCCCCGGATCGGGCTCCGTGATCCCGAGCGCCCCGCGCGACAGACGGAGCCCAAAGAGACACTCCCATGGAAATGATCGACCTGTTCCCCATCGTCTTCGGCACGTTCAAGGTGGTCGTGCTCGGCGTCTGCATGTACTTCGCCATCAAGTGGCATCACGATCAGGCCAAGCTGAAGAAGAAGGCCGCCGAGGAGCAACAGGCCGCCGCCGGCGCCCCCGCACACCCGACCGAGACGCCGCTCTGAGGGCGGGGGGACTGGAAGAACGTCATGTGGATCGGCTTGGCGCTTGATCTCCAGGCCTGCTCCATCGGCACGGCGTGGATGGCCGGGACGAGCCCGGCCATGATGGGCGTGGGTGTCTGCCCCCGAAGATCGAAGACGGACGGTCAAATATCTATGCGATACCCCCCCGCCTTACGGCAGGGGCAGAGGCCGCTCGGAGAGTTCCAAACGGCCTCTGGGACGGCCGCTCACTCCGCCGCCAGACCCAGATCCAGCGTCTGGCGCTCGTGGAGGCGGCGGTAGAGGCCGCCGTCGAGGCGCAGCAGGTCCGCCGGGCGGCCCTGCTCGGCGATGCGGCCGTGATCGAAGACCAGAAGCCGGTCGAGCGTGCGCACGGTGGAGAGCCGGTGGGCGATGACGACGCGCTGGCGCGCGCCGCCCGAGTGCTTCAGCCTCGAAGCCCCACCTCCCGCTATGGAGACGGGCACGGGCACCCGCGCCGCCCCCTCGCCTTCCGCGGGAAGAACATCCGGCGGAAGGCTCCAGCGGCGCCGAAGGTCGAGCGCGCGGAGATCGGCCCCCGCGGGGCCATGTCCTCGCCCTCGCGTCAGACGAAGGTCGGGAACCGCCCATCGGCGAACAAGGCCGGCCGCAGGCGCGCCCATGTCGACGCGAACTGGAAGGTGTCGAGATCGGCGAAGGTCTGTCCGATCACCTGCATGCCCGAGGGCATTCCCTCATCCACCAGGCCGAGCGGAACGTCCACCACCGGGTAGCGGTTGAGGAGGTTCCACGGCCAGGTCAGTGCCGCCCCGAACCCCGTGCCCGTCCACAGGTCGACGTTGTCCGCCTTGCTCTTGAACATATCCGCCCGGACGAGCGGCGTCGCCATGGTGGGCATCAGCAGGACACGGTACCCCTTGCCGAAGACCCGCTGCTGAACCTGCCGGTGCAGGCGCTCGGCCAGTGCCTCGGCTTCCTCCGCCTGACGCGGTCCGACGGCTCCGACGAGGTCGATCACCTCCGCCATATAGGGCGAGAGCAGACCGCGATTGGCATTCGCGACATCGACCAGGGTGCCCAGGGACGTCGCCATCAGGCCGCGAATGAAGACGAGTTTCTGATCCTTCGAGAAGCCGCAGTCGACCTCGTCCACGACGCAGCCCGCCTTGCGGAGCGTGTCCACGCCGTCCTGCATCGCCGCCTTCACCGATGGAATGACCTCGGCGACGGCCGCGCCCCAGTCCACGGCGATCCGCCATCCCGAGAGGTCGGGATACTGGGCGGGATAGTCGAGGCGAGGCCGGATGGCGGCCATGACCCTGTCGGAAGGGCCGACGATCGCGTTCTGGAGGTGGAGGAGATCGTCGCAGCGGCGGGCGAGCGGGCCCGAGGTCGAGAAGGGGACTTCCCCGCTCGCGACACGCCCGAACGGCGGCCTGAACCCATAGAGGCCATTCTGCGAGGCGGGGATGCGGATCGAGCCGCCCATGTCCGACCCCATCGCCAGCGTTGCGAAGCCCGCAGCCAGCGCCGCCCCCGAGCCCGCCGACGACCCGCCCGGAGAGTAGGCGAGGTTCCACGGATTGTGGGTCGTGCCCCAGGCGCGGGTCGAGGCGCCGATAAAAAGATAGAACTCCGGCACCGTCGTCTGGAACGGCATGACGGCCCCGGCCGCTTCGAGCGCGTCGATGATCGCGTCGTTTTCGGTCATCGCCGGCGATTCTTTGTAAACGAGCGAGCCCTGCGTTACCCGCCAGCCAGGGCGGCTGAACTCGTCCTTGATCGCGACCGTGATGCCCTCGAGAGGTCTTGCATCGCCGCGCCCATACCGGTCCTCGGACTGCCGGGCTTCCTTCAGCGCCTGGTCGAAATGTTCGTCGGTAATGCAATTTATCTTGGAGTTGAACGCCTCGATGCGCTTGATCTGCGCCTTCAGCAGTTCGACCGGAGAAGCCTTCCGGGCCCGGAACAGGGCGACGAGTTCGTCAACCGAGGCGTAGCTGAGCGGATCGTTCGCCTCGGCCCGCGCGGCCGTCGTAGCGAGCCTTGACGCGACGAAGGCCGTTCCCGCCGCCTTGATGAACGTTCTGCGATCAATCATGTGGGCAACCTTTCGTCAAAGGGTCCGAACACGAGGCAGACCGGGGCGGCGGCCACGAAGACGCAAAGGCCAATACCAACCATCTTTGTCAAAGGTAGATGGCCACGCTCCAAGAAATGCAGGAGCTTAACCAACGAATACTCACAACACGCCGTATATTACATTGACGCACGTCAACCTGCGGCGAGTGGTCATCCGGAGGGGGCTCAGCACGGGCTGCCTTCCATCCGTGAAACGCGCGTCTCGCACCCTCGCGGCCGGCGAGAATGGACACGCGCCAGCTGCGTTTGCGGCACGCCCCTGCGCCACAGCCCCGGACGCCCGAGGGCGTCCGGGTTCACTCCCTTCACTCCGCCGCCAGACCCAGATCCAGCGTCTGGCGCTCGTGGAGGCGGCGGTAGAGGCCGCCGTCGAGGCGCAGCAGGTCCGCCGGGCGGCCCTGCTCGGCGATGCGGCCGTGGTCGAAGACCAGAAGTCGGTCGAGCGTGCGCACGGTGGAGAGCCGGTGGGCGATGACGAGGGTGGTGCGCCCCTCCATCAGCCGCTCCATGGCCTCCTGGATCTGCGCCTCCGATTCCGAATCAAGGCTTGAGGTGGCCTCGTCCAGAATGAGGATGGGCGCATCCGCCAGAAACGCGCGGGCGATGGCGACGCGCTGGCGCTCGCCGCCCGAGAGCTTCACGCCCCGCTCGCCCACCAGCGTCGCATAGCCGCGCGGCAGGCGGGCGATGAAGCCGGACGCATTGGCCAGCGCCGCCGCCCGCTCGATCTCCGCCCTGCTCGCCTCGGGCCGGGCATAGGCGATGTTCTCCGCCAGCGTCCGGTGAAACAGGATCGGCTCCTGCTGCACCACGGCGATCTGGCGGCGCAAGCTCGCCTGCGTCACCGCCCGCACATCCTGCCCGTCCACGCACACGCGGCCGTCGCTCACGTCATGCAGGCGCTGCACCAGCTTGACGAAGGTGGTCTTGCCCGAGCCGGATGGCCCCACCAGCCCCACCCGCTCGCCGGGGGCGATCTCCACGTGGAGGTCGTCATAGAGCGGCGTCTCATGGCCCGGATAATGGAAGCGCACATGCTCGAAGGCGATGCGCCCTTGCCTGATCCGCGCCGGCACGGCATCCGGCCGGTCCGCGATGGAGACGGCCGTCTCGTGGATCTCGGCCAGCTCCTGCATGTCGTTCACCGAGCGCTGGAGATTGTGGACGTAATAGCCGATGTCCCTCAGATAGCCGTGGACGACGAAATACATGGTGAGCATGTAGGCCACCTCGCCCGGGCTCGCCTGTCCCCTCCACCACAGCCACAGGCCCGTGCCGATGATGGCCGTGCGCAGGGCCAGCAGCGCCAAGAGTTGCGCCGTGCCGCTCCAGGTGTGGGCCATCCAGGTGCGGCGGACGCGTGCGCGCCACTTGCCCATGACGCGATCCAGCCGCGCCTCCTCCCGCGCCTCGGCGCCGAAGCCCTTCACCACGGCGTTGCAGCCGATGGCATCCGCCAGCGTGCCGCCCACCCGCGTGTCCCAGCGGTTGGACAGCTCGGAGGCGGGTGCGACGTAATAGACCGACAGCGCCACCGTCAGCGCGATGAACAGCACCGCACCGCCGCCGATCACCGCCCCCATGATGGGCCACTGGATGGCGAGCAGCACCGCCGCGCCCATCAGCACGGTGACGGAGGGCAGCAGCGCCACCAGCAGCGTGTCGTTCAAGAGGTCGAGCGACCACATGCCCCGCGTGATCTTCCGCACGGTGGAGCCGGCGAACGAATTGGCGTGCCAGTCGGAGGAGAAGCGCTGCACGCGCGCGAACGCATCCTGCGCCACGTCCGCCATCATGCGGATGGTGAGGCGCACGATGCCCGCATAGGCGATGTGGCGGAACACCACCATGACGGCGCCGAGCGCGAGAATGGTGAAGAAGGCGTGCAGCGCCGCCGCCCCCGCCTCCGGGCGCGCGGCGGCGGCCGCGCTTTCGGCGGAGACGAGCGCATCCACGAGCCGGCCCGCATAGAGCGGCACCAGCACCTCGCAGAGGGTGGAGAGCGCAATGGTGCCCACGATCACCCCGATCACGCCCGGCTGGCGGCGCCAGTGGGCGGAGAGGAAACCGAAGACGAGGCGGAAGGCGCGCGAGCCCTTGGAACGGCGCAAAGACGACATGGCGATGCCCGGCGGCATGACGCCCGCCGGCCCTGATGAAACGAAATGGGAAAGCGTGCCCCTCAGCGGGCACGAACTGGCGCGGAAGATCGGTTGGATCAGCGCTGCGGCTCGGGAAGAATGCCGCTTGCCGACCAAGGGGCGCATCCGGCGGATTGTCCCGCAATCCGGTTCGGCGGCGGCCCGTCAGGCGTCCGGAGCAGTCGGTGTCAGACGGCTAGTCTGATCCGATCCGGCTCCAGACCTGAACTGGTCGGCTCCCCCGCAGGGGCGTGTACTGACGCATCTGGCCCCTCCTGCGGGTTGAAGATGCCCCTTTCGTACCCCTCCCCTAAGGAAAGGGTCAAGCCGGCGGGCAAATGTTCACGCAGCCTTGAGCATTGCGGCGGTAACGGGAGCAGGCCGCACGCGCACGAAAAAGCCCGGCGGCCGAGGGCGCGCCGGGCTTTTTGAAGCTCTCTTCGGAAGAGCGGCTCAGTTGCCGAAGCCGCCGCTTCCCACGATGGGGGCCGCCCCCATGAGAGCAGAAGCCTGCGCGACGCCCGTATCGGCACTGGCCGTCTGGGTGGTGGCGCGCGTGTAGAGCGAGGAGGTGCTGCCGGCCGTCGGCGCAGCCGTCCCGTTGGGATAGGGCGTGCTCGCGGCCCGCGCCGGCGCGGATGCGACGGGCGCCGGAGCCGGCGTGGCCGCCGGCGCGCCGGGCCGCACGGGCGCGGCGACGACCTCGCCATCCGCCTTGGGCGGGCGGACGTTCGCGGGATCGAAGGCCGGCACATTGTCCTGCCCATAAGCCATGCGGGCGGGGGCATTGTCCTCGCCATTGAGCTTGGCGAGGAACACCGGGTTCATGCCGCCATCGCGGCCGGTGCGCACGGGCGCGAGCGGCGTGTTGGACGAGAGCTCCGCCACCTTCAGATTGTCGGAGCGCTCCTTGGCGCCCACCGCGCTCGCGATCTCCGGGGCCACCGTATAGGCCGGGCACGGCGCGGATGGGTTGAAGGCCTGGCCGGGCTGCAGCTGGGCATCGAAAACGTACTGCCGGTTGCAGACGTTCACCTTCGGCTCGTGCTTCGTCACCTCGAAGTGGTCGTAGCCCTGCTTCAGGTTGCGCCAGAAGGCCATGTTCGGATTGTTGCGGTGGCGGGCCAGATTCTGCGGCGTCATGCGGAAGGGCATGGCCTGGATCTGGAACGCCCGCTGTCCGCCGGCAAACGCCTCGCGGGCCAGCGCGAAGATCTCCGCGATCTGCTCGTCCGTCATGGCGTAGCAGCCGGCCGACGAGCAATCGCCGTGGATCATCAGGAATTCGCCGGTGCGGCCCCACGACTTGTCGAAGGCATTGGGGAAGCCGGTGTTGATGGAAAGGTAGTAGCTGGAGTTCGGGTTCATCAGGCCGGGGGTGATCATATAGAACCCCTCGGGCGCCTGACGGTCGCCGATCTTGACCTTCGGCCCCAGTTCGCCGGACCAGCGGCAGATGGGATAGGTCTTCAGCAGCGCGTAGCTGCCGTCATTCTTCGCCTTCCAGACCTCCAGCTCCGCCTCTTCCTTGAAGACGCGGATGAGAATCGGGTTCTGCGGCGCCATGTCCTTCTCGGACATGAGCGAGATCATCTTGGGCGACAGCGGCTGGTTGGCCTTGGCCGAGACATCGTTGCCCTGGCCATTGCAGGCCGCAAGCGCAAGCGCGGCGACGGCGGCAAGGGCCGCAAGGCGCACGCGGGAGAGGATGGCAAGCGGACGGCTCAACACGGAACTCCTGGGTCCGATCCGGGCGCGGTGAGCGACAGTTCTGAAAGTTCTCTAGCCTTACGGCCTGACCGCCGCAAGATGGGAGAACCCTCGAGGTCGACCGCCCCCAACGTCAGATGACGGCGCATTGCGGCCGTCCTGAGATGGTGGCTGGCCTGGGGCTTGCGGAAGAGCACAAACCGCCCGGATGGGGCCGATAACCGTTTTGTTGGTTAACGAACCGTTAAGGCTCAGAGGGTGCGGCCGATGGCGAGGAATTTCGCCCGGCGCGCCTTGCGCACCGCGTCCGCATCGAGCCCGGCGAGCGAGCCCATCGCCTCGGCGATGGCATTGCCGGTCGCCTCAATGGCCGCCTTGGGATCGCGATGGGCGCCGCCCACCGGCTCGCGCACGATGTCGTCCACGATGCCGAAGCGCAGCAGGTCCTGCGCCGTGATCTTCATGTTGGTGGCCGCCTCCTGCGCCTTGCTGGTGTCGCGCCACAGGATGGAGGCCGCGCCTTCCGGCGAGATCACGCTGTAGACCGCATGCTCCAGCATCAGCACCTTGTTGGCGGCGGCAATGGCGATGGCCCCGCCCGAGCCGCCCTCGCCGATCACGACCGCCACGTTCGGCACGCCGAGGCCGAGACCCGCGTCGGTGGAGCGGGCGATGGCTTCCGCCTGCCCACGCTCCTCGGCGCCGATGCCGGGATAGGCGCCGGCGGTATCCACCAGCGAGATCAGCGGCAGGCCGAAGCGGTCCGCCAGTTCCATGATGCGCACGGCCTTGCGGTAGCCCTCCGGACGGGCCATGCCGAAATTGTGCCGGATGCGGGTCTCGGTGGTGGAGCCCTTTTCGTGGCCGAGCACGCACACCGCTTCACCCCGGAAACGGGCGAAGGCGCCGATGAGGGCTTCGTCCTCGCCATACTTGCGATCGCCGGCGAGCGGCGTGAAATCCGTGAACAGGCCCTTGGCGAAATCGGAGAAATGCGGGCGCGCCGGGTGGCGGGCCACCAGCGTCTTCTGCCAGGGCGTCAGGCTCGCATAGAGTTGCGTCAGCGCTTCCTGCGCCTTGCCTTCCAGCTTCTGGACCTCATCGGCGATGCTCACCCCGTCGTCCGGAGAAGACAGCGCGCGCAGTTCTTCCACCTTCGCCTCGAGCTCGGCCACAGGCTTCTCGAAGTCCAAATAGCTACGCATGCATGTCCACGGGGTTTGAGGGTGAAACCGTCAGGGTACAAGGCTCCTGGCCCCGCCTCGGGGCGCGCGGAAGCTGCCCCCCACGGCACGGCAAGTCAAGCCGGAGGCCATTTACGCTGTGCAGACCCGGCAACCATCAGATAGGGGGCAGCGTTCTCCAGCGGTAGACCCAAAGGAGCGACACATCATGCCGCAGGCTGACAAATCCAAGGAAACGCAGGAGGCCGAGGCCCGCAAGGCGGCCCAGCGCACGCCGGCGGCCGGCCCCCACGCCAAGCCGCACCTCACCGACACCGAGAAGACGCCCGGCAGCGGCACCCTGCCCGATCCCAAGCACCCGCAGGAGGGAGACGCGACCTCCGGCTGACGGGAGAGGCCGACGCAACCCGCCCGGACGCTGCGGCATCGCGCAGGTCGCGACCGGGCGGGTTCGGCCTTGTTTGCGCCCCCTGTCCCCGGCTATTGCTGCGGAGCGATACAGCTCTCGCCCGCCGCCCCGCCGGGGACGATGCGGCAGCCAACGAGGACCCCTGCCCCCATGCGCGCCCTTCTCGATGTCATCCTGATCGTGCTGCAGCTTTATGTCTGGGTGCTGATCATCTCGGCTGTGCTCTCGTGGCTGGTCGCCTTCAACGTGGTGAACCCCTACAACCAGCTGGTGCGGACGATCAGCGAGATCGTCTACAAGCTGACCGAGCCGCTGCTGGCTCCCCTGCGCTCGGTGCTGCCGAGCATCGGCGGCCTCGATCTCTCCCCCATGGTACTGATCCTGATCATCTTTTTCCTGGAGCGGGTGATCGCCTACTACATCTACCCCATGGTGTTCTGATCCTGCCCCATGGCCTTCTGCCGCGAGACTGCCGACGGGCTTGAGGTCAGCGTGCGCGCCACCCCCAAGGGTGGCCGCGACGCCCTCGACGGCGTGAGCCAGCTGTCCGATGGGCGCGACGTTCTGAAGATCCGCGTCCGGGCGGCGCCCGAGGATGGCGCGGCCACCGCCGCCGTCGCCAAGGTTCTGGCTGGCGCCGCGGGCGTTGCCCCCTCCGCCGTGCGCCTCGCCTCAGGCGCCACGGCGCGCCTCAAGGTATTCCGCATTTCGGGCGACGCCGCCCGCCTGCGCGCGACACTCGAAGCGGCCGTCGCCGCCCTTTGATCTTCCGTTAAGTCGCAGAAACGCAAACGGCCCGCCGAAGCGGGCCGTCCGGCTGAGGCATGCGCCGATCAGGCGACCTTGCGTTCGGGCGCTTCCGCGCCGAGTGACCAGGGCGCGGGCGTGTGGCGGGTGTCGACCATCTTGTTGTCGACGCCATTCTCGTCGAGGAAGGTCTTCTGTTCGCGATAGGTCATCGCCCAGGCGCGGTTGAACTTGTTGAACAGGCCCTGATCCCAATAATCCTCCAGCTTGAACTCCTTCTTGGAGAAGACGTCATAGCTGGGGATCTGGTAGGTCTCGGCAAACTCCACCGTGCGGCTGTCATAGGTGAAGTAGATGGACGGCGTGCCGTTGGAGAGGGCCATCAGATTGCCGTGCAGGCGATAGCCGAGCACCAGATCCTTCTGCTGCACCAGCGCCTCATAGTCGGCCACCACGTCGGAGTAGAACAGCCGCTCGCGGTGGAGCTTCTCGATCTCGTCGTCCCAGTACCATTCCGAGACCCATTTGTTGGCTTTCAGCGCTGCAATGGCCTCTTCGCGCTGCTCGGCGGTGCCGAACACGATCTTCTTCTCCTCCACCTCGCCCTGGGCCATGAGCACCACGTCCCAGCGGTTGGCGCATTCCTTCACCAGATCGCGGTGGAAGGTGAGGTAGCGCTTGATGTCCTGCGCATAAGCGGGGGACACCTCGCGCCGGCAGGTGATGCCGACCTGCTTCACGTCTTCCAGATTGGGCAGCGTGATGGTGAGGTTGGGATCGTTGCGCCGGAAGGCGGTGGGGCAGCCGACGATGCGGATGTTGCGGATGCCGATGTCCCACAGCACCTGCGCAGAATAGGCCCCGCGCACGCCGATGGAGGCGGAGGAATCCGCCATCATGTGCAGGACGGTCTTGGTCTCCTCCGAGAGTTCCATCTCGCCCTTCACCGGCGCCTGGGCGCCGATGCCATAGGCGATCACCGGCAGCTTGAGGCGTTTCAGCACCTCAATGGTGTTCTGCCACTTCATATGGTTGTGGACATAGTTCGAGCCGCGCAGGAAGACGTAATCATATTCCTCCCGCAGGCGGTCGATGTCCTCCATCTTCGGATTGGCGATGGGCAGCACGCCCAGCTTCTCGAAGTTCATCAGCTTCAGCGATGAATCGAAGACGAAGGCGTCACCGATGTTGTGATAGTGGTCGATGCTGCGCTGGACGTCCTTGTAATTGTACCAGCGGACGCAATCGTGGTCGTAAACTTCTCCCGACGGGATCATGACGAGGACGCGGGCCATTCTTGCCTCCCTCTGGAAGCTGAGGCGATTGCCTCAGGCGGTGCGCGCAACGGCTTTCTGAACCGTCGCGCCGGGGACATCCGAACGCTTCTCGGCGCGCAGGCGCCGGTAGAGTTCGAGATGGGTGCGGGCGAAATCGAGATGGGTGTCCGGCTTGCGGATGCCGGCGCGCAGGCGCTCCCACAGCGTGTCGTCGGTGAGGGCTTCCACGAGGCGGTCGGCGAGATCCTCGGCGCTGCCGGCGCGGAAATGCAGCCCGTCCACGCCGTCGCGGATCTTCTCCGCCATGCCGCCGATGTTGGAAGAGATGATCGGGCGGCCGTGATGGAAGGCCTCCTGGATCACCACGGGGGAATTCTCCCACCACACCGACGGCATGATCATCCAGTCGACCGAGCGCATCAGGCGCGGCATTTCCACATTCTGGTAGGAGCCGTAGAAGCGGACCCGGTCGCCGGCCTTCTCCACCAGCGCGGCAATCTTGTTCTGATAGGCCTGCGGCTGGCGCTCCAGGTTGCCGCCGAAGATCATCATGCGAGCATCCTCGCTCCACACGCTCTCCGGCACGCGCCCCACCGCGTCCAGAAGGACGTCCGCGCCCTTGTAAGGTGTCATCTGGCCGAAATAGGCAAAGCTCCCGCGCCGCGTGTTGCCGCCGGTGAGCGGACGGGGCGGCGCCACTTCGGCAATGTCGAGCCCGTTCTCGATGACCGACATGCGGCTCGCATCCAGTCCCCAGTCGATGAAGCGCTGGGCGAGGAAATGGCTCGGCGAGACATAATGATCCGCCAGTTGCAGCATGGACTGCACGAAGCGCTCGCGTTGGAGGAAGCGCGCGGGCGAGATGTCCGGAAAACAGGCGTGGCAATCGGTGGGCGATGAGCGCTGGCACAGCTTCATGCCCGCCGTCTTCACCATCTGCCCGTGGTGGTGGCAGATGGACAGGAATTCGTGGAACGTCACGACGATGCGCGTGTCCGGCAGGGCATCGCGCACCGCGAACAGCGTCTCAAGCCCAAGCCCGAGGATGTGGTGGAAGTGCACCACATGGGGCTGCACGTCGGTGACGAAGCGCAGGAAATCCCGGCGCAGATCCTCCGTGTTGCGGTTCGACAGCAGGAAGTGGTCGTAATCGTCCGCGTGATAGAGGATTTCATCCTCCTTCTGCCGCAGGCTCATGAGCGCGGAGGCGCCATGGCGCGGCACGGGATTGCCGACGCGGGCGAGATAGCGGGAGGAGGCGCCACCCACCGCATTCAGTCCCTTGTGCAGATTGTGCGAGGCCACCTCCGCCCCGCCCAGCGAATAGCCGGGATGGGCATGGGAGATGATGAGCACACGCAAATCCTCGACGCTGCCATCGGGCGCCACGGGCACCGGCACGGCCGGCAAAGGGGCGGACGGGTTGGGCTGTGCATTCATGGATCAACTCCGCATGTTCGCCACCGCGAGCGACCAGCGCCGGTCGAACGCCCAGCGATCGACCTTCCGCACAAGGCCGTGCCAGGACGCCACCGCTGGTCCGGCGGCCCCTTCGCTTGTCTCGTCCGCGCAGATCATTTCCACCTCGGGCACCCAGACGGAGGGCGTGCCGCCGAGCCGCAGCTTCAGCGCGAGGTCGAGGCGCTTCTCGGCGATCCCGAGATAGCCGCGCGTGAAGCCCTCCACGCTTTCGAAGGCCGCACGCGGCAGGATGCAGCATTCCACCGTGCCGGCCGTCACTTCCATCGGGTCTGCCTCCGCCACCGCAGCACGCGGATAGCCGACAAGCCGGTCGCTGAGGCCGCGGCCGGTGCCCTCGCCCTGCAGCATGGTGCCGGCCCAGCGGATGGAGTCGTCTTCGAACAGCAGCGTCGGCGAAACGAGGCAGCGCCCGCCCCGCGCCCGATAGGCGCGCTCCAGCTGCGGCAGCCAGCCGGAGCCGCGCGGCAGCACATGGGCGCACATCAGCAGCAGATGCTCGGCGGAACTCGCCCGCACGCCCGCCTCGATGGCATCGCACACGTCCTGCGCGCCCTCGGCCCGCACGAGGCGCAGACTGAGGCGATAGAAATCCGCGAGCCGCCGCACCTCGGCGGACACCTCGTCGAACCATTCCTCGCGCACGGCGACGACGATGGGCAGCGCCCGCGTTTCCGGCTCCAGCGCCAGCAGGGAGAGCAGGACGCCCACCTGCGCCGCGCCTTCGTCCACGCCGATGACCAGCGCCATGGAGGCGGAGCCCTCGAAACCGCCCGCCTCGCTCATCACCCGGCCCGATGCGGGCCGGCGCTCCAACGTCTGCACCAGCGGGCCCAACTGCCGCTCCACCACCTGCGCGGCCACGGCGGAGCGGGGCTCCACGGCGGTGGACAAGCGTTGGAGCACATGGCGCGGCGTTGCGCGCGTCAGCGGCAGCGGGCGATAGACGGGGCCGCTCGCGAGCGTCAGTTCGAGATAGGCGGCATCGCGCGCATGGGCGGCCACGCGCGGCGCGAAGGCGAGGAAGCCGTGACCGTGATGGCCGGGATCCAGCGCCGCGAACAGCGGATCGGAGGCGAAGGCGCGGGTCACATCAGGGCGGGGCTGGCGCGTCCAACCCTCGTCGATGCGCACGCCGGTCTTGCCCACCTTGAGATGGACCGCCTCCACATGTTCCTCGCAATCGACGATCCAGCCGGAGACCAGTACGCCCCCGCCATCCACCATCAGCGCGAAATCGATGCCAAGCCGCACGGGCAGCTTCAGCTCGCTCACCGTGTCGCGGCCGTCGAAGCGGTTGGCGGCGGCCTTCAGGCGCGCCAGCACGTCGGTGGGCGCGGTGAGGCGCGGCAGCACCGCCCGGGCATGGGCTGGCACGTCGCGCGGCTCCAGCCGCACGCAGCGCTCATAAACGGTGATCGCCCGCCAGCCCTCGCGGGAGCGGAACAGCACCTTCTGCAAGGCGGCGGCGTCGATCTTCTCCGCCCCGGTCATCACGCCCGCAAAGCCACGGCTGCGGCCCGCGAGATCCTCGCGGGGGAAGGAGGCGCTGTCGAGCTCGGCCAGCATCGGCTCGGTGCCGATAGCAAGCACGCGGGCGCGGCCCGGCACCAGATCGGCGGTCCAGCCCTGAAGGAAGAGTTCACCATCCTCGTCGGCGCCCATCACCTCCACGAAGCCGTCGGGCCGCGCCACGGCCTGCGCCATGGCCGCCACGGCCCGCAGGCGGCGCGCCGTGGGCTTGCCGGCGAGCAGCGCCTCCACGATGCCGTCCACCACCAGAGCGGCGGAGGGGCCGGCATCCTCGGCAATGGCCTGTAGCGCTGCTTCCAGCGGCACTGGACGGCGGGCGAAGGCATAGCGAGCGGGATGGCCCGGCCGGCGGAAGACGATGGAGGTGAGGCGCCCACGCCCCAGAACCGCCAGCGGCACCAGCGCGCAGAAGCCGGACCGGGCCTCGGGCGGCGCCTCCGGCCGGCGCCAGGAGACGGTGGCGGCCTGTGTCGCCGCGCTCGGGTCGCCATTGAGCAGCGCCTGCACACTGGCCGGCATCTCGCCCATGCCGGCGATCAGCGCCAGCCCCTCGTCCACCGCCGCCACCAGCGCCGTCTCGCCATCGAGCGGCAGGCCGTGGATTTCGCCCCGCTCGGCGGGACGGTCGGTGCTGGGGCGGTCGGGCGCGTGCGGATCGGGCATGGGCGTCCTCAGATGCGAAGGCCGATGGCGAGGGCAAGGCCGATGCCGATACCAATCAGCACCGCCAGAGCGAAGAACTGCGGCTTGATCTCGTCGCGCGCCTGCTCCTTCAGCGCCTCGAGGCGCGCGTCGAAGCCGGCGAGCGTGCCGTCGAAGCGGGTGAGGAAGATCTCCACCTGATCCAGCCGCTCGGTGAGCGCGTCCTGCCCGGCGCGCACGGTGGTGAGCGCCTCCTCCAGATGCGACTCTCGGTCGGAAAGCACGTTCAGCCGCTCGGACGCCTCCTTCAGGCTCACGCCCGTATCGCGCTGGCCGAGCTGGAGCTGGCGTTGGGCCGCCACCAGCAGGTCGAGCCGATCGAGCACTCGGGCCATGGGCGCGGCGACCGCTGCCTCCGCCGCCTTCTCGTCGGCGCTCGGTCGGCGCAGCACAAGTTCCCCCTTGGGATCGACGGTGATCGCGATGACGGTCAGCCGGTCGGGGGATTGCAGCGCCTTGGGCGGCAGGTCGATGGCGAAGGCGTGATGCCCGTCGCCGATGCCATTGCGCCGCAGGTCCACGCGCGGCTTGTCGGCGACACCGCTCGCAATCTCCGCGCCATCCAGCAGGATGCGCACGAGGATGCGGGCCTCGGGACGGTTGCGGTCCCACACCCAGCCGAAGAGCTGGCCGTTGTCCACCGCATCCACCCGGCCGGCGAGGGCTGCCTCGGGGCTCACGGCAGAGGGCGCAGCCGCGGCCTCCGGCGGCGCGGCGGGCTTTGGAACAGGCACGGGTTGCGCTGCCGGCTTGGCTTGAGCGACAGATTTGGCGGGCGCGCCCGCCTCCTTCACCACCGCCGGCTTCGCGGGGGCTTCCGCCTTTGGGACGGACGGCGCCACCGCCAGCGGCTTGCGCGCCGGGGCGGTTTCGGGCTTGGGCCTTGCCGATACGTCATTTGCGGCAGACGGCGCCGGCGATGCTTCCGCGAGCGACATGGCGGCTCCTTAAGCGGCGACGGTGGAAGTCGCGGCATCCGCCGCGAGGGGCCGGGCGATCTGGCCGGCGAGGCGCAGATAGCGCGCCGCGACCGCATCGATGGAGGGCGGCGGAACGGTCGCCGCCGACAGGCGCCGCCACAGGGCCGCATCCTCCGCGCAACGGCGCATCACGCCGGCGAGGTCCGCCGCGTCGCCAGGCAGCACATGCAAGCCGTCCACGCCATCGCGCACCGCTTCCGCCATGCCGCCGATGCCGGAGGTGATGACCGGGCGCCGGTGCATCTGCGCCTCCTGAATGACGAGGGGCGCGTTCTCCCACCAGACCGAGGGCATCACCACCCAGTCCACACCGGCCATCAGGTGCCCCACCTCATGCCGCTCATAAGGGCCGAGGCGCAGGACATGGGAGTCCGTCTCCGCGAACAGCCGGTCGATCTCGGCGGTGAAGGCCTCGCTCTGGTAGAGCGCCGCGCCATGGACGCGCAGCTCGAAATCGACGCCGCAGCCGATGAGCCGCCGGGCGGCATCGAGCAGCACCCGCATCCCTTTCCAGGGATTGATGTTGCCGAAATAGCCGAAGGAGGCCCGCCGTCCCTCGTGCGGCGGCCGGAAGGGCGCTGCCGAGGTGAGCGGGCGGCCGTTGGCGATGACCTCGATCTTCGCCGGATCAAGCCCCCAATCCACATAGCGCGCCTTCAGGAAGCGGCTCGGCGAGACAAAGGCGTCCACATAGGAAAGGTGCGTCTTCAGATGCTGCTGGCGCAGCAGGAAGCGCTCGGTGGGGATCTCGGGAAAGCAGGCGTGGCAGGCATCGGGGCTCGCGCCCATGCAGCGCTGGCCGCCCCTGGTGCGCACCATCAGACCATCGTGATGGCAGATGGGATAATAGTCATGCAGCGTCATGACGATGCGCGCATGGGGCAGGATGCGCCGCACGAGGGCGGGAAATTCCGCGCCGATCAGCAGCAGATGGTGGAGATGCACCACATCTGGCCGGAAATCGCGCAGCAGGGCCACGAGATCGGGCACGGCGCCATAGAGGTCAATCTGGCTCATGCTGAAACGGTCGAAATGGCCGGTCCAGAACAGCACCTCGTCCTTGGCCGAGCCCACGGTCTGGAACGACGTGCCGGGCCGCGCCTCGCGGTGCAGCCGGCTGGTGGCGCCGAGGAACAGCGCCTCGCAGCCCGCCCGCTGATAGGCCTTGAACAGGTCGTGGGCGAAGATCTCCGTGCCGCCGGGATGCAGGTCCGGATGGTTGTGCGCAACGACCAGAATGCGGGGGCTCGCAGGTGCATTCATGAGCGGCCTCCCCGCTTCCGGGCGACGAAGATGTCCTGGTAGTGATCCGCCGGAATGCCGCGCCAGTGGCCGAGGCTTTTCAGGCCGATGTCGAAGCCGACCTCCCGCAACAGGCCATCGATGAAGCCGTCATCGAATCCAACGGCGGCGAGGGGCGCCTCCGCATTGGCGAACCAGCACGGCCCCTCCCCGTCCCGCACGAAGCCGAGCCGGGCATCGCGCCCATCGCCCGCCCGCGCCACCTCGT
Source organism: Azorhizobium caulinodans ORS 571 (assembly GCF_000010525.1). Classification (GTDB taxonomy): domain Bacteria; phylum Pseudomonadota; class Alphaproteobacteria; order Rhizobiales; family Xanthobacteraceae; genus Azorhizobium; species Azorhizobium caulinodans. The sequence goes on from NC_009937.1 coordinate 3,848,804, forward strand.
CGAGCACGAAGGCAGTGAGGAACAGCTTGCCGTTTGGCCCCAGCACGCGGGCGATCTCGCGGATATAGGCCGCTAGCTCATCCGCCGGCAGGTGGGTCGCCACCGAGACCATGATGGCGAAATCGAAATTGGCATCGCCATAGGGCAGAACGAGATCCTTGCCCGCCACCACGCCGCCCGGATTATAGAGCGCATGCGCAATATCCAGCTTCTGGAAGCGGAACTTCGGATAAGCCGGCGTGATGGTGGTGGCGCACCAGGCGACCCCATCCAGCACCGGATCGAATCCCTCGTAGCTGCCGCGTTCGGGATGGAGGAACTGCGTGAGCGGAACGGCCATGCGGCCGATGCCGCTCCCCACATCGAGCACGCGATGGCTGCGGCGCAGGCCGCCCAAAGTCACAAAGTGGCGCAGGAATTCGGCGCCGATGGCGCGGAAATCCCCGTCGCCCACAAAGATGCTGTCGGCGGGCGGCTGGGGCAGGAAGCGGTTCTGCCCGATATGGTCCAGTAGCCAGTCGAACTGGGCGGACACCGGATCGAAGGCGCGGGTCTCAGGAGCATGGACGTTCATGCGGCATCTCCCGTCCAGGTCTCGGCCATCAGGGCGGACATGGTGTCGCTCCAGCGCTGCGCATGCAGCCAGGCATTGTAGGCGGAGGCGGTGCCGCGCCCGTGGTCGGGGCTCACCCGCATGGAGCGCCGCTCCAGATGATAAAGCTCCGCCTGCGGCACGTAGCGCACGGCAAGGCCCTTGGCCCGCACCTTCAGGCACAGGTCGCTGTCCTCATAATCGCCGATCACATAGTCCTCGGTGAAACCGCCCACCGCCTCATAGAGCGCGCGCCGCATGAGGACGCATGCGCCGGTTACGGCTGGCACCGCACGGGCCACATTGGCGGGCGCGTAATCGCGCGGCATGCCCTTGTGATAATGGTGGTTGAGCCACTGGCCGCGCACGCCGCGCGCGAAATACATGCCCGCATGCTGGAGCGAGCCGTCGTCGAAGAGGAGCTTCGGCCCCACTGCCCCGATACTGTCGGCCGCAAGGGCCGCCACCAGCGGCGAAAGCCAGCCGGAGGCCACCGGAATGACGTCGGAATTGACCTGCGCGATCACCCTGCCCCGCGCCTCGCGGGCACCGGCATTGCTGGCGACCGCGAAGCCGGCATTGCGCGGCATCACCACCAGCACGACGGGCAGATCATAGAGGATGTGAAGGCCCCTCAGCAGGTGCTCCACGCCATCGGCCTGCTCAGGCGAATCCAGCACATAGATGATTTCCGCGCGATCGCGGATCGCCGGGTCGGCGGCGAAAGCCCCGATCTGGAAGCGCAGGAAGTCGAGCACGCGATAAAGCGGCACCACGATGGAGACCTCGGGCGCAGCCACGCGCTCGCCGACGGCGATGACGCGCGGCGCCCCCACCTGCGCGACGAAATCATGCTGAATCGCCGCCAGCGCCGGGCCGAGGCAGCGCGCCAGCGCAGTATCCGTGAGGAATTGCGGCGGAATGGCCTTCAGAGCCCGCGAGCGCTTCTCGGAAAGATCCGCCGGCTGGGGCGCGGGCACGAGCATGTGGCGTTCGCCGGACTTCACCCGCAAGGCGAAGCGCGGCTGCAGCAGGTCCATACGCGCCGGCGCAAGGGCCGCGAAGCCCGTCACGGGAACCGTCTCGTCCCCCTGCCCCACCTGGCCGGAGAAGTCATGGCGGGCCTCGGTCAATGGCACGAGGGTTTCCCCGTCGATAAGGTCGAGGCCGGCGACGAGGCCCAGAGGATCACGCACCCAGCCGCCCGCCAGCAGGCCCGCAGAGGTGGCAAGCGCCAGATCGATCTCCGCCGAGGGCAGATGCGGGCCACCGGAGAGGGCGCGCGCCGGCAGTGGGGCTTGAAGCTGAAGTTCCACTGCCGCCGCGCGCGCCGCCTCCGAGCCTTGCGCCGCGACAGCGACGGCATATTCCCGCAACGCCGGATCGGCCTTGCCATTGGCGCGCCACCAACGGGCCAGCGAACCGAGATCGGCAGGCCATTCGAGACGGCGCACCGCGAGCCAGCCGCTCCCGGACAGCAGAACGAGGGTCTCCGGCTCCTGCTCCGCATTGCCCAGCGCCAGATAGAAGCGGCGCTGCCCGCGCCCGTCCGGCGCCCCGATGCGCGGCGCCGCCGGAAGGCGGGAGAAACGATTGGGAGAAATGCAGTGGAGCGCGGTGGGCGGAGCGACGCCGGCCGGCAACCCGCCCTCCACCAGCGCGGTCTCGCCATCGAGCCGCGCCACGGCCCGCATCACCGCGGGTTGGGCACTCGCCGCGCGGGCGAGTCCGTAAATGAGACGGGCATAGGCCCGGTTGCCGCGCAGGCGGAAGATGCTCGCCCACGTCTCGAGCAGCGTCGTGATGAGCGATACCCGCGCAACCGGCACGAGGCCAGCCAGCAGCGTCTCCACATCAACCGCGGGGATGTCGCGGGTGGGATCGACCCGGACTTCCACGCTCTGGCCCACGGCGCCGGCAAACAGGGAAAGAGACAGCGCCGCGTCCGGGCGGCGGAAGGCGAACAGGAGCCGCGTGCGGCCATCCTCGCGCAGCAGACGCAACGCGCCGAGGGGCGCCAGCGGTGCGCCGGACGAGGTTTCGAGCCGTCCCGAATTCCAGACCCGCGAGGGCGCGTCCCAGGCCAGCATCAGCACGCCACCGGAGAGCGCGAAGACCTGGGGGCCATCCGCTGCATCCGGCACCGGGCCGATGACGATGGGCGTAAAGACGTCGCGGGCGGGTTCGAGCATCGGCTGTCACCTCGGAAATGCGCCGGAAGGGCTGCCCGCGAGACGGGCTCGCGGGCAGCAGGAAACCGCGGGCGGGGGAAGACCCGGCGGTGTCTTGGCAAGCGGCGCGGAGCGGTGCGCCCCACGCCGGAGCATCAGTGCACGAGGAAGTAGGTGTTCGGGTGATCCTGAACGTCTTCCAGGCTCACGCCATGCAGCGTGACGGTGTCGCCGTTGCCGAGATCGATGACCGTATGGCCGCCCACCTCCGTGGCCCGCGCCGCCACGTCGTCGGCGCTCGTGATATCCGTGCCGTTGATCCCCTTCGAGATTTCGAGAAGATCGGTGCCGGCCTTGAAGTCCAGCACCACGTCGTTGCCGCCGCCGCCGGTGAAGACGAACAGGTCGCTGCCCGCGCCGCCTTGCAGCAGGTCGTTGCCCGCGCCGCCGTGCAGGATGTCGTCGCCCGCACCGCCGGAGAGGAAATCATCCCCCGCGCCACCGACCAGGGCATCGTCGCCAGCGCCGCCGAGAAGCGTATCGTTGCCCTCGCCGCCGGAGAGATAATCCGAGCCGGAGCCGCCGGAGAGGAAATCGTGGCCGGCGCCGCCGAACAGGGCGTCGTCTCCTGAGTTTCCGAACAACGAGTCGTCTCCGGCATCGCCGTAGAGGGTATCCGCGCCGTGTTCACCAAACACGAGGTCATGCCCATCGCCGGCGAGCACCGTGTCGTCGCCACCATGAGCGAAGATCACGTCGTGGAACCGGCTTCCGAGAAGCGTATCGTCGAATGCGCTTCCTTCGATGGTTGCCATGGCTGTCTCCGTCACTCCAAAGCACGCCCGATCCCGGACCGGCACTGGCCGTCAGGCGAAAGCGTGTCTGGCTCAAGTTGCAGAGGCGAATTCACAGGCCCGGTCACATGGCCGGCCTGATCCGCCCCCATGGGGGGACGCGGTCATCACGCCCTCGGAGGATACTTCCGTTTAAGGAACGCATCAGCTCCGATGCAGTGCATCATACGCAAGGGCATGACGGACAGGAAGACCAAAAAGTGATTTTCTTCAAGGAATATTATGGCCTTAGACTTGGCCATTCGCCCTTATTCAAAGACATATTCAGTAGTGTTTGATCTCAATTTGATTCAAATTTTGAAATTGCGAACATGAATATAGCGCAGCGCACGGCAGCCCGGTGCCGCCGCACGCTGCGCCGCATCAATTTTCGCGGAAGGCGCGGTTGAAGCTCTCGGTGACAGGACCGATGAGATAATCGATGGCCCGCCGGGGCTTGCGCACCGCCATCAGCTCCGCCGGCATGCCCGGATAGAGGCTCACGGTCGGGTGCTTCTCCAGCTCCGCCGCATCGATGGACGCCCGGATGACATAATAGGCGTTCTGCGAGTTTGGATCGATGGTCTGATCCGCCGCCACATAGATGATCTTTCCGTCAACAGGCGGAATCACCCGATGGTCATAAGCGGTGAGCCGCACCTGCGCCTTGCCGCCCACATGCACATTGACGATTTCCCGCGTGCCGAGCTTGGCTTCGACCACGAGTTGCTCCTTCTCCGGCACCACATCCATGATCGGCTGGCCGGCGGGGATCGCGCTTCCGGGCGTGCGGAACTGGATGTTGGCGATCACGCCATCCTGTGGCGCGCGGACGGTGAGCCGGTCCAGCACGTCCTTGGCGGAGGTGATCTGGTTCTCCACCTCCGCGAGCTGGAGCTGCGCGTCCTGGAGCTGGGTCGCCACATCGCTCTGCCAGTCGAGATCGATGCTCGCCAGCGTCGCCTCGGCGCTGGCCTTGGCCTGTTCGGACTTGGCGATCTGAGCCCGGTAGTCGCCGACCCGCCCCTTGAGCTCGGACACGCGCGCTTCCTGCTCCAGCAGTTGCGCCTTGGCGACAAATCCCTTGCCGGCGAGTTCCTTGAGCCCCGTCAGGCGCTCGGAGATGTAGTCGCGCTGGCGCTCGGCAGACTCGATCAGCGCCGACAGGGACTGCGCCTCCGCAATCCGCTGCTCGATTTCCTTGCGCTGGATCTGGGTCTTGCCGACATAGGCATCGTGCCGACGCTGGAACAGCCGCCGTTCCGCAGACAGCACATCCACCGCTACGGGGTTCGCGGGATCGAGCACTGGAGGGGGGAAATCCACCTGTGTGGCGCCGCTCTGCTCTGCGCGAAGGCGCGCGAGCTTCGCGAGGAAGCCGACGCGCCGGCCGCGGTACTGCTCAAGATCGGAGCGGGCACGGGTATCGTCCATCAGCGCCACCGGCTGGCCCAGCTTCACCACATCGCCTTCCTGCACCAGCAGGCGTTTCAGGATTCCGCCCTCCAGGTGGCTTACCGTCTTGCGCTTGGAATCGACCACCAGCGTACCGGTCGCGACCGCCGCCGAATCAAGATTGGCCAGCAGTGCCCAGGTGGTGAAGCCGCCGAAGCCGATGAGCACCGCCAGCGTGCCAGCGATGACGGGTCCCCGCAGCCCCGATGGCGCTTCCACCGCCTCGCGTTCCAGCACCTGATACCAGGTCTCCACCTTGCGGTGGCGGTCCGGCGGCAGCACCTCCGCGCGCCGGGCCGCGACGCCGCGCTGGGGAGCGTCGGCCAGGCGCGCGGGCGTGCGCTGCATGTCATCCGCCTCGCTCATGCGGCACCTCCTGCTGTGGAGAGCTTGGGCTTGCGCGAGGGCGTCAGGGTCGCCACCACCGAAGTCCGATCGCCAAACTGGGAGATGCGACCGTCCTGCAGCACCAGCAGCTTGTCGGCGCATTCCATGATTGCCGGGCGATGGGCGATCACCACCACGATCGCACCGTCATCGCGCATGGCTCGCATGGCCCGCATCAGTGCGGCCTCGCCCTCCGCGTCCAGGTTTGCGTTCGGCTCGTCCAGCACGAGGAAGCGCGGCCGACCATAAAGGGCGCGGGCAAGCGCGATGCGCTGCTTCTGGCCACCGGAGAGGGTGAAGCGGCCGTCGCCCACCGGCGTGTCGTAGCCAAGCGGCAGGCGGCCGATCATCTCATGCACGCCAGCCATGCGCGCGGCCTCGATGACCGCCCGCGGGTCGGGCTCGCCCATGCGCGCGATGTTCTCGCGGATGGTCCCGTCCAGCAGCGAGACGGACTGGGGCAGATAGCCCACCATCTCACCGAACGAGCCTCGCTCCCAGAGATAAACATTGTGGCCGTCCAGATAGATACCTCCGGAGGTGGGCTTCGCCGCCCCCACCATGAGGCGGGCGAGCGTGGACTTGCCTGCGGCGGAGGGGCCGACGACACCCAGGATCGTGCCCGGCTCCACCCGGAAGCTGATGTTCTTGATGACCGCGAGATCGCGCCCCTGCGCGATGAAGATGAGGTTGTCCACCTCCAGCGGCCCCTCACTGGGCGGCGTCGGGAAGGTGTCCCGGTGGGCGTGATAGGTCTCCAGAAGCTCACGCACCCGCTGCCAGGCGGAGGAGGCCGCGATCCATGAGCGCCAATTGTCGGTGAGGCTGTCGAAGGGCGCCAAGAGGCGACTCATGATGATGGTCGCGCCGATCATGGAGCCGGGCGAGGCATCGCCCTCGATGACCAGCGAGGCGCCGAGCGAGAGGGCGCCGATCTGCATGGTGAGCCGAAGCACGCGCGTGACCGCATGCATGCCGCGGCCGCGCCCGTTAGCCATGTTGGAGAGGTCGGCAGCATGCACCTGCGAGGTGCGCCAGCGACGCGCCAGATTGGGCAGCATGCCCATGGCCTCGATGGCCTCGGAGTAGCGCAGGTTCGCGCTGATCCGCGAGATGTTCTCGATGTGGGCCTGGTTCGCTTCCTTGGTGAGCCGTCGCGTGAACATGTCTGACAACAGGCCGAGCGCCACAAGGATACCTGCGGACACCACCGCCAGCAGCCCGTAATAGGGATGGAGCGCGAACAGGACCGCCAGAAAGATGGGGCACCACATGCCCTCCAGCGGAGCCATCACCGCGCTGGAGGTGAGGAAGCCGCGCAGATCGGACAGATCGCGAAGCACCTGCGTCGCCTTCACCGCGCCGCCCTCTACCGAAGCCGTGAGCGCCGCCTCCAGCGTCGGCAGGTTGAGCCGCCGGACCAAGGTACCAGCCATCGCCTGAAAGGTGAGCGCGCGTATATATTCTAGGATGCCGTAGAGGATCAGGCCGAATCCCGCGAGCAGCGCCAGCATCGCCAGCGTGTCATAGCTGCGCGAGTTGATGACGCGATCGTGCACCTGCAGCATGAAGATGGGCACGGTGAGCTGTAGCAACGTAATGAAGCCGCTCAAGGCTGCCGCATAGGCCAGACCCGCCACAAACGTCCGGCGGCCAGCCTTGATCAAGGTTCGTGCGTCAGACTGCCTGGATGTCATCGTGGACGCACCCTCCTACCGCAGCGCGAAGATTTTTGGCCGAAAGTCGAAACACCTTCAAAAGAGCGATGAGTTTCCCTATCATCGCCTCATTAAGTCCTACCTTCGATGACGTTGTCATCACTCTTCATCGGTTATTTGGAGAGAAGATGGCATAAGCTGTCAATCAATAGCTGACCAGATTCGTCAGCATGACTGGTCTTGGGGAGGTTAGTTCGAAATTTGAATCAAATTCGGACGAAAGGGGACGTGATGACTCATAAGATTGACCGACCCATGACCGAAGACGGTGGCGAAGACTTTGGTGTACGCTGGAGCGATCTCATGCCCTCCGGCGTGAGCGACAGCGGCTCGATGCCTGACCCGGACCCCAGTGAGACGGGTCCCTCTGCCCCGGCCACCGCCACCGATGCAGTCACCCATCTGGAACTCGTGCGGGTGATCGAGCGGGTGCATCGCCGCTATTTCGACCTGCTGCGTGTGGAGCTGACGCGCCTCGGCGTCGACGACATCAGCCCCTCGCAGGTCATGCTGCTGTTCACCATCGGCGAGGATGAACTTTCCGTCCGCGACCTGCTGGAGCGGGGGCATTATCTGGGCTCCAACGCCTCTTACAATCTCAAGCAGTTGCTGGAGGCCAATTACATCGTCCGGGCCGCGTCTGCCCGCGACCGCCGCTCCGCCCGCATACGGCTGGACGCGAAGGGCCGAAATCTCTGCAATCTCATCCGCAGCGTCGACGAGACCTACCACCGGCTGGTGGCGCGGGATGCGGAGGAAACGCGGGAACTCGGCATCGCCTTCGCCATGCTGCGGCGCCTCGAGTTCGTATGGACCAACGCCCTTCGCTACGGCAACGGCTGACCCGCTTCCCGTCCCCCATCGGGACGGGCCGTGACGTTCCTCACGCCCGGAAGCTCATGCGGATTGTCTTCATCCATCGGCGGGGGCCAGGCCAGTTCCTGCACCTCGCACCCTATCTCGCCAGCGAAGGCTGGGAGGTGACGCTCATCTGCGAGACCATGGACCGCCCCCTGCCCGGTGTGCGCACGGTCCGCCACCGCGCGGAGCACGCCCCCCATGGACGCGCCGACGCGACACCCCACTTCGCCACCCCAGAACAGCATGTGCGCATCGGCTACCGGGTGGCGGAAACACTGGATGCGCTGGCGCGGATCGATGGCCCGCCCGATGTGGTCTATGGCCATATGGGCTGGGGCGGCCTGCTGTTTGCCAAGGACGTGCTGCCGCAGACCCCGCTTCTCGCCTATTGCGAATATTACCACCGGCCGGAAGGGGGCGACGCGGGCTTCGACCCCGCCGACACCGTGACGCGCGACGACCGCCAGCGGCTGCGGCTGCGCAATAGCGCCCAGTTGCTGACGCTGGATGCCATGGACGGCGGCATCAGCCCCACGCGCTGGCAGAAGGGCCGCTTTCCCGCCGCCTATCAGAACCGCATCGCCCAATGCCATGACGGCATCGACGTCCGCTTGTGCCGGCCCGATCCGCAGGCGCGCCTCACTTTGCCCGATGGTACGGTGCTGCGTGCCGGTGACCCTGTGGTGACATATGCGGCGCGCGATCTCGAGCCCTATCGCGGCTTTCCGGAATTCATGCGCGCCGCAGCGCGGGTGGCGCAGGCCCATCCGGACGTGCGCTTTGTCGTCGCGGGGGGAGACGGCATCAGCTACGGTCGCCCGCCCGCACATGGCCGGAACTGGCGCGAGGTGATGATGGCCGAGACTGGCCTCGATCCGGCGCGCATCACCTTCCTCGGCACCATCCCGCACGCAGCGCTCATTCGCCTGTTCCAGGTCTCGGCGGCCCACGTCTATCTCACCTATCCCTTCGTGCTGTCGTGGTCCGTGCTCGAAGCCATGGCGTGCGGCGCGCTCGTCATCGGCTCGGCGACGCCGCCGGTCGCGGAAGTGATCGAGGACGGCACAAACGGACTCATCACGCCCTTCTTCGACATTGACACCCTGGCCGCACGCATGCGCGAGGCGCTGGACAGCAGGACCACCTTCTCCGCGCTCCGCGCGGGTGCCCGGCGCACCATTGCCGAGCGCTTTGCGCTCGACTCCCGCCTCAGACGGCAGCAGGCCCTGATCGGCAGCCTCACCGGCCGGCGGCCCGCAGCGCAACGCACCGCCATGGGGGCGGCGTGAGGCCTGCCCGACGACAACCGGGGCATTCTACTTCGATTTTCAAAGTATATTTTTAATATTGCGCGCCGCAAAACTGCGGGCAAGATAATGAAACCAGCGTAGACAGAGAGACCGCGCTGCCCTGTCCCACCAATGATCGCACGACCCGCGAGGAGGACATTCATGTCTGCCACTCCAGCCGCCCCCCGCCGCGCCCGCATCGGCGTGCTCATGCCCGCCGGCAAGGTGATGGATCATGATCGCGTGGTCACCCACACCTATGGCGATCCGGAAAAGGCGACCTCGCTTTTCACCAATATCGGCGACTGCTTCGTGTTCGAGTCCTCGCTCCGCATCCTCGATTATGCGGACGTGCAGCCCATCTATGCAGGCGAGAACACGGTTCCCTCCGACGCTTACGTGGAAAAGCTGAACCAGCTCGATTTCCTGTTCCTGCGCGGCTCAAACTACATCAACACCAATGGCAAGTGGGACGCCATCACCGCGCTGCTGGAGCGCACGAAGGTGCCGGTCATGGCCTTCGGCATCGGCGTGCAGACGCCGGACAATTCCGAGGACTATGTGAACGAGTCCACCAAGCGCTTCCTGCAGCTGGTGGCCGACCGTTCCACCTCCATCGCCATCCGCGGCACGCTCTCGCAGAAGGCGCTTAAGTCCATCGGCATCGACAAGGTGCGCATCATCGGCTGCCCGACCGCCTTCCGCCACCGCAAGCCCACCATCTCCATCAAGCGCATCGCCAGCGGCGACATCTCGAACCTCGGCTTCACGCTGCGCCGCAAGACGCACGGCAGCCAGACCCTGCAACGCTACATGCTGCGCACGCTGGCCGAGCAGTACAAGACGCGCATTTTCTGCGCCGGCGAACTGGAAGAGAAGCAGATCTTCTATGCCGAGCGCGGCATGCTGAAGGACTCCGGCGACGTGCAGGCGAAAGCCATTGATGCGTTGATCAATGAGAACTGGTTCTATGGCCCCAGGGATCCTCTGATCGATCTCTACAAGTCCCAGCTCGCCGTCTTCGAAGCGGTGCAGGATTTCGAGGCCGGGCTGAAGGAGATGGACGGCGTGACCGGCTTCCGCCTGCACGGCAACCTGCTGGCGCTCGCCAATGGCGTGCCGGCGCTCTATGTCACCTACGACACGCGCACCCGCGAATTCGTTCAGACGCTCGGCATCCCCTCCATCGACATCAAGCAGATGGACCGCTTCTCCTTCCAGAAGGCCTGGGACAAGGCCGATTTCGGCACCTTTGAGAAGGCCTATGCCCTGCGCTTCAAGGAGCTGAAGGCTTTCCTTGAAGAGAATGGCATGCCCCACCGCCTGGAGCGCCCGATGCCCAAGCTCGTGGCCGCCGAATGAGGGCGCGCGTCGCGTGAGCGGGCTCTTGCCGATGCTTCGCCGGGCGCTGCTGGCGCTCGGTGGGGCCCTCCTGATCCTGCGCGGCACCGCCGCGTCGGGTCTCGAGCTGTCGGTCGCCGGCCCGGAGTTCATCGTCTTCGACCAGCGCACGCAGGCCTGCGATACGTCGGATTTGCCGGATGCCCCCGCTCGCGCGTTCCGCAACGCGCAGGGGCAGATGGTGCTGTTCGCACCGAACTTCCGGAACCGCGCGTTCGAGGGGCCGGACCTGCGCCATCTCGCCCGCGATTGCGCCGTGCGCTTCGCCGCCCGCCAGAGCGCCGACCCCGGCCAGTTGGACGATCGCACCTGGCTGCATGCCTTCCACACAACGGATGGCACCCATATCTTCGCCCTGGCCAGTGCGAGCTTCATTCCCTACCGCCACGGGGAAGCCTGCGCCGCCGGCCGGGAGCGCACGGCCTGCTGGAGCAACGGGATCGCCGCCCTGTCCTCACAAGATGGCGGGCGCAGTTTCAGCTACACGGCGCCGCCGCCCCGGCATGTGCTGATGCCGCCGCAGCCCTTCACCCCGCAGGTGCGCGACCCTGCCGGCTTCGTCTCGGCCACCAACATCGTCTCCTACAAGGGCGACCTCTATTCCATCGTCTGGCGGCGCGAGGCCGACGGGAAACGCTCGCGCAACTGCCTTGTGCGCGCGCCGGGCGGCGATGTGCGGCGCTGGGAGATGTGGACGGGCGAAGGCTTCGCCCCCATGGCCCAGGAAGGCCCGGCGGGCTGGCAGGTCGAGGGCACCGACTGTGCCGCCGTGGGGCGCGGCCTGCCGGCGATCCGGGGGCTGGTGCTGCACCCCACGAGCGGCACCTTCATCGCGGTGTTCCAGATGCGCCCGCGCGGCCCGACCGGCGGCGAGGACGGCTTTTATACGGCCACCTCCAAGGACATGGTGACCTGGTCCGCTCCGCGCCTGCTGCTCGCCCAGCCCCTGAGGGATGGCCTCGATGACCACGGCACTTTCGCCGGCTATCCGACGCTGATCGACGACAAAAGTCCGGACCGCGACTTCGGCACCGTCGGCCCGCAGGCGGACCTGGTCTTCGTCCGCTTCATGGAACTGGGCGCAGGCGGCCCCAAGGGCCGCAACCGCCAGCTCGTGGCGGTGCCGCTCCGGATCACGCCGTGACCGGCTGGTGCCGGCGATGGGGCGCGCTCAGGCCGCGACGAACTCCTGCCGCATCGGCGTGAACACATCCACGAGGACGCCGGGCTCGATGCAGATGGCGCCATGGTGCACACCGCCGGGCACGTAGAAGCTGTCACCGGCCTTCAGGCGCGCCGTCTTGCCGTCGATGGTGATGTCGAAGACGCCGCTTTCGACGCTGGTGGTCTGCACATGCGGATGGCTGTGCGGCACGCCGCCGGGGCCCGGCTTCTTGAAGATGACCCGGACCATCATGATCTCGTCGTTATAGGTGAGGATCTGGCGGCTGACGATGTCGTCCAGCACCTCTACCTCCGTCTCGCCCGCGAATGCGAAGACGTCGCCCTTCTGCGCCATGTCACTTCTCCGGAAAGGCGCCCGCGGGATGCGCGGGCGCTCCCTGTTGCTCTATCGGGCCAGCCAGCCGCCATCCACGGGCAGCACCACGCCATGCACATAATCGGAGGCACGCGCGGCAAGGAACACCGCCGCCCCACCCAGTTCTGAGGGCTGGCCCCAGTGGCCGGCCGGAATGCGGGCGAGAATGGCGGCACTGCGCTCGGGGTCTTCCCGCAGGGCCTGCGTGTTGTTGGTCTCGAAATAGCCCGGTGCGATGGCGTTCACATTGATGCCCTTGCCCGCCCATTCGCAGGCCAGAAGCCGAGTGAGGCCAGCCAGCCCGCTCTTGCTCGCCGTGTAGGACGGGATGCGGATGCCACCCTGGAAGGAGAGGAGCGAAGCGATGTTGATCACCTTGCCGCCCTTGCCGTCCGCCAGCATGCCCCGCGCCACCCCCTGGGTGAGGAAGAACGTGCTCTTGAGGTTCACATCCATCACCGCGTCCCAATCGGCCTCGGTGAAGTCGATGGCGTCGGCGCGGCGGATGATGCCCGCATTGTTGACGAGGATGTCGACGCGCCCGCCGACGGAGGCCTCCTCGACAATGCGGCCGATGGGCTCCAGCGTCGCGAGATCCGCCCGCACCTCGGTGAAGGCGACGCCCGCCGCGCGCACGGCTTCACCCGTCTCGTCCATGGCGGAGCGGCCCACGGCGACGATGCCGGCACCAGCCTGAGCAAGGGCCACCGCGATCGCCTGCCCAAGGCCCGTATTGGCGCCGGTGACGATGGCGCGTTTGCCGGAAAGGTCAAAAGGAGAGGTCATCCCGCTCACCGCAACTGGTCCATGGCGACCATGTCCATGTCCGTATAATCGATATTGTCGCCGCCCATACCCCAGATAAAGGTGTAGGCGCGGGTGCCGACGCCGGAATGGATGGACCACGGAGGCGAGATGATGGCCTGACCGTCCGCCACCACCAGATGGCGCGTCTCCTCCGGCTTGCCCATCAGATGGACGACGCGGGCGTCCGCCGGCAGGCCAAAATAGAGATAGACCTCCGAGCGCCGGTCATGCACGTGGCAGGGCATGGTGTTCCAGATGTTGCCCTCGGCCAGCTCGGTCATGCCCATGACGAGCTGGCAGGACTTCACCACGTCCGGATGGATCATCTGATAGATGGTGCGCTTGTTGGCGGTGGCCTGATCGCCGAGCGGCATGGCCTTGGCCTCGGCAATCTTCACCACCTTGGTCTCGTAGCGGGCATGGGCGGGCGTGGAGAGCAGATAAAATTTCGCCGGTGCATCGGGATCGTCCGAGAGGAATTCCACATCCTTCGTGCCCTGCGCCACATAGAGCGCGTCGCGGTGCCCGAGGACATAGGTCTCCCCGTCCGCGACCACCTTGCCCGGGCCACCAATGTTGAAGACACCCAGCTCGCGCCGGTCGAGGAAATTGGGCGAACCGATGGTGGCCTTGTCGCTCTCCAGCTTCAGTGCGTCGCTCCGGGGCGTCGCGCCGCCGATGACGAAACGTTCCACATGGCTGTAGGTGAGCAGCACCTTGCCCGGCTCGAACAGCCGCTCGACGAGAAAATGCTGGCGCAGCGCCGCCGTATCATAGCCGCTCACCGCGTCCGGGTGGCTGACCTGGCGCACGTCGATCATCATGATGAAAACCTTTCGGGAAAAGGGGCGGCCGCAAGGCACGCCAAAGACGGGCCGGCGGGGCCGCCGGCCGGGCATTTCGGGACGCGGCGCGCTCAGCGGAACAGCGAAGGCAGCCAGAGCGTCACGGCGGGCACGTAGCTCACCAGCAGCAGCACGACAATGCTGGCGCCGAAGAACGGCCAGATGGTCTTCATAGCCTCGCCGATGGAGATCTTGCCCACCGCGCAGCCCACGAACAGCACCGAGCCCACGGGCGGCGTGTTGAGGCCGATGCCGGCGTTCAGGATCAGGATGATGCCGAACTGCACCGGATCGATGCCGAAGGCCTTGATCAGCGGCAGGAAGATGGGCGTGCAGATGATGATCATGGGCGCCATGTCCATGAACGTGCCCAGCACCAGCAGCAGGATATTGATGAGCAGCAGGATCACGTATTTGTTGGACGAGATGGACTGCATCAGCTCGATGGTGGCGGCCGGCACCTGAAGGAAGGCCATGAGCCAGCCGAAGGCGCCCGCCGTGCCGATGACCAGCAGCACCATGGCGGTGGTGCGCACGGCGCCGAGCGTGGCGTGGACGAAGGCATCCCAGTTCAATTCGCGATAGACGAGGAGCGTGATCAGCAACGAATAGATGACCGCGATGCAGGAGCTTTCCGTCGCGGTGAAGATGCCCGAGCGCACGCCGCCGAAGATGATCGCAATGAGGATGATGCCCGGCGCGGCCACCACGACCGCGCGCAGCACGCCATACCAGCCGGGAAAGATGCCCGAAGGATAGCCGCGGTTGCGGGCGACGATATAGGCCGTGATCATCAGCGCCGCCGCCAGCAGGATGCCCGGCAGGATGCCCGCCGTGAACAGGTCGGCGATGGAGATGGTGCCGCCCGCCGCCAGCGAATAGATGATCATATTATGGGAGGGCGGCACGAGCAGTGCGATGATGGCGGCATTCACCGTCACGTTCACCGCGAAATCCCGCGAATAGCCGTGCTTGGCCATCTGGGGGATCATGATGCCGCCGATGGCCGAGGCATCCGCCACCGCCGAGCCGGACACCCCACCGAACAGGAAGGATGCCACCACATTCACCTGCCCGAGCCCGCCGCGCAAGTGGCCGAACATGGAGGCGGCCATGCCGATAAGGCGATCCGCGATGCCGCCGCGCATCATCAGGTCGCCGGCGAAGATGAAGAACGGGATCGCCAGCATGGCGAAGGCGTTCATGTTAGAATTGATCTGCTGGAACACCACCATGGGCGGTAGGTCCAGATAGAGCACGGTGGCGATGGAGGCGAGGCCGAGGCAGAAGGCCACCGGCGTGCCGAGCAGGAGCAGCGCCGTGAAGACGCCGAAAAGGATGGTCATGGCCATGGGCGTTGGTCCGGCGCTCAGTCGGTGGAATGCTCGGCGCCGAGCGGCACCGGCGGCACGAGCGGCTTCACCAGATCCTGAAGCAGCCGCTCGAAGGAGAAGAGGGTGATCAGCGCACCGCCACCTGCGAGCGGCAGATAGTCGACGCCTTGCGGCAGGTCGATCCCCGCCATCTTGGCGGACCACGTCTCCATGGCGAGATCCCAGCCATAATAGGCCATGGCCGCGCCGAAAGCCGTAATGAGAACGTGGGTCGTGAGTTCCATCAGCCGGCGCACGGCGGGCGAGGCGTAGTGCAGTCCGATCTCGAAGCCGAGATGATCCCCCTCGCGCACGCCAACGGCGGCTCCGAGCAGGATGAACCAGCTCATCAGCAGCAGGGAGAAAGGCTCGGTCCAGCTGGGGGAATCGTTGAGCACATAGCGCCCCACCACCTGCCAGAACACCGCCGCCGTCATCACGATGAGGCCGACGCCGGAAATGTAGAGGGCAAAGCGCGAGAGGCCGCGCACAAAGCGGTGGAGGATCTGAAGGGCGGGTATGGCACCCATGGTGGCGGACCCTCGCAAGGACTGATCGGTCATGGCTTCATCTCCGCTCCGGCCTCAGGCCGGCAGCCGAAGCGGGCGGCGTCTTGGGCCGCCCGCGCTGTGCCGTCAGGCGGTCGCCTTGATGCGCGCGACCAGGTCCTTCATCTTCTCGGAGGTGACGAACTTGTCGTAGACGGGCTTCATGGCATCGATGAAGGGCTGCTTGTCCACCTCATTGATGAGGGCGCCCCCCTTGATGACCTTCTCCTTGGCCTCGGCGTCGCGCTTGGCCCAGAGTTCGCGCATCTTCAGCGTTGCCGCCTTGCCTGCCTCGCGGAAGAGCTTCTGGTCGTCCGCCGAGAGCTTGTCCCATGAGCGCTTGGACATGCAGAAAACTTCCGGCGCCATGGAATGCTCGGTAAGCGAGAAATACTTCGCCACCTCGTAGTGCTTCACGGATTCGTAGGAGGGGAAGTTGTTTTCCGCGCCGTCCACGAGCCCGGTCTGGAGCGCGGAGTAAAGCTCGCCGAAGGGCATGGGGGTCGCATTGGCGCCAAGCGCATTGATGAGGGCGATGAAGAGATCCGACTGCTGGACGCGGATCTTCATGCCCTTCATGTCGGCCAGCGTGTTGATGGGCCGCTTGGAATTGTACATGGAGCGGGCGCCGCTATCGAAGAAGCCCAGCACGATGAGGCCGTGCGGCTCGAACGCCTTGCCGATCTCGGCGCCGATGGGGCCGTCCACCACGCTGTACATGTGCTGCACGGAGCGGAAGAGGAACGGCAGGCCGAGCACCGCCGTCTCGGGGATCAGATTGTTGAAGGGCGCGGTGTTGACGCGGTTGAGATCGATGACGCCGAAACGGGTCTGCTCGATCGTGTCCTTCTCCTGGCCAAGCTGGCCGGAGCTGAAGACCTGGACCTTCACACGGCCATTGGTCTTATCCTGAAGATACTGCCCGAAGAACTTCACCGACTCCACGGTCGGATAGCCGTCGGGATGGATGTCTGCGGAACGCAGCGTCACGCTCTGGGCGGAAGCGCGCGTGAAGGGCGCCACCGCAAAGGCGGCGGAGGCAGCGGTCAGCGCAAGCGCATGACGTCGGGTCAGCATTGGCGTTCTCCCTGAGTGATGATGTTCTTGTTGGGCCCGCATATGGTACCTCGGAACGGCGCGGGAGCGACGGAACCGGATTCAGCGCATGCAGGCCCCACACTTGTATGGTAGTATGGACGAACTGGCAACTGGGAGAATGAACGTGGACGCCCTGAATGTGCCGACGACGGGATCAACGGCACAGCGCATCGAGACTGAACTGCGCCGCGCGATCATCTCCATGTCGCTGCCGCCGGGCACGCGCCTGTCCGAGCAGGAGATCGCCACAAGCCATGGCGTGTCTCGCCAGCCGGTGCGGGAGGCGCTCATCGGCCTTGCACGCACGCGGCTCGTGGAAATCCTGCCCCAGCGCGGCACCGTGGTGGTGAAGATCTCGACGCGCAAGATGATGGAGGCGCGGTTCGTCCGCGAGGCCATCGAGACCGCCGTCGCCCGCAAGGCTGCCGATGCCTTCGATCCGGCGCAGCGCACGCGCATCGACGATCTGATCGATCTCCAGTCCAAGGCGGCGCAGCGCAACGACCACGGCACCTTCCAGCGCTATGATGAACTGTTCCACGTGGCGCTGGCGGAAGGCGCCGGCTGCGGCCTTGCCTGGGAGGCCATCAGCGACATCAAGGCCCACATGGACCGGGCGTGCCATCTCACGCTGACCAGCGCCGAGACCATGGCCGCATTGGTGGATCAGCACCGGGCCATCATGGTTGCGGTGGACGCCCGCGATCCTGCGGGCGCGGCGGAAGCCATGCGCTGTCACCTGAGCGAGATCCTGCGCGCCTTGCCCAAGGTCGCGCAGGAGCATCCCGACCTGTTCGAATAGGCCGGGAACGCCTCACATCACAGCGCCCACCTGCCAGGGCACGAATTCCGCATCGCCATAGCCGAGCGCCTCGGACTTCGTGCGCTCGCCGGAAGCGGTGCGCAGGATCTTGTCGAAGATCTCGCGCCCCTTCTCTTCCAGCGTCACGCCGTCGAGGACATCGCCGCAATTGATGTCCATGTCCTCTTCCATCCGGCGGTAGATGTCGGAATTGGTGGCGAGCTTGAGCGACGGCGTGGGCTTGCAGCCGAAGGCGGAGCCACGCCCGGTGGTGAAACAGATGAGATTGGCCCCGCCCGCCACCTGGCCCGTGGCAGCCACGGGATCATAGCCGGGGGTGTCCATATAGACGAAGCCATGCTCCGTCACCGGCTCGGCATATTCATAGACGGCCCGGAGCGTCGAGGCGCCGCCTTTTGCCGCCGCGCCCAGCGACTTCTCCAGAATGGTGGTGAGACCGCCCGCCTTATTGCCGGGCGAGGGATTGTTGTTCATCTCGCCCGCGCTGCGCGAGGTGTATTCCTCCCACCATTTGATGCGCGCCACCAGCTTCTCGCCCACGGCGCGGTTCGCTGCGCGGCGGGTGAGCAGGTGCTCGGCGCCGTAGATTTCCGGCGTCTCGGAGAGGATGGACGTGCCGCCATTGCGCACGAGAAGATCGGAGGCGACACCGAGCGCCGGATTGGCGGTGAGCGCGCTGTAGCCGTCCGAGCCGCCGCACTGGAGGGCGAGGATGAGCTCAGCCGCCGGGCGCGTCTGCCGTCGGTGCGCGGCGGCGGCAGGCAGCATCTCCTTGAGCGCGCCAACCAGATGCTCCACCGTCTTGCGGGTGCCGCCCTCGTCCTGAATGGTCAGCGAGCGGAAGCCGTCGCTCTCCTGCACACCATATTCGGACTTGAAGCGGGCGATCTGGAACACCTCGCAGCCCAGTCCCACCATCACCACGGCAGCGAAATTGGGATGCGTCGCATAGCCCCACACGGTGCGGTTCAGGATGTCGAATCCCTCGCCCTTGGAGGCCATGCCGCAGCCGGTACCGTGGGTGATGGGTACGATGCCGTCGATGCCTGGAAATTGCTCCAGAAACCCTGAGCGCTCCAGTTCCTGCGCCGCGAAGCGCGCCACCGAGGCCGAGCAGTTCACGCTGGTGAGAATGCCGAGATAATTGCGCGTGCCCGTGCGGCCGTTGGAGCGGCGATAGCCCTGAAAGGTCGCCCGCTCGGCCTCCGGCAACAGACCGTCGTCGTGGGCGTCCACCGCGAAGGCGTAGTCGCGGGAGAAATCGTGCAGCACCACATTGTGCTCGTGCACATGCTCACCCGGCGCGATGGCCCGCGCGGCAAAGCCGATGATCTGGCCCAGCTTGCGCACCGGCTCGCCCTCGGCGATGGGCACCAGCGCAAACTTGTGGCCGCGCGGAATGCGCGCCTGCGCCGTGATGCCGGACACCACAACACCCGGCGCGAGCGCATCCAGCGCCACAGCTACATTGTCGGAGGCCGCCAGATGCAGAACGCGCGGCGAAGCTGCGCCGGCGCGCACCTCCGAAGCCCCTTCGCGAACCAGCTCATCCATTGGTCTACCTCCCGCAGCGTTATCGTTGACGGCGTTGATATGCTAATATATTAGCATCGCAAAACATCACAAGTGGAAGCGAGGAAACGTGCCAGCGGAGCCGGCATTTGCGCGGTGGACGGAGGGGCTTGAGGCCACGGGCCTCGCCAAGCGCGTGCGCGCCATTCCAGCCTCCGCGCGCATCCATGCCGCCTTGCGCGAGCAGATCATCGGCATGGAAATCGCCCCCGGATCCGCGCTTCAGGAGAAGCAGATCGCGCTCGCCTGCGGCGTCAGCCGCACACCGGTGCGCGAGGCGCTGCTGAAGCTCGCGGACGAGCGGCTGGTGGACATTTTCCCGCAGTACGGCACCTTCGTCTCACGCATCTCCGTCCCCGCCATGCACGACGCCATGGTGATCCGCGATGCGCTGGAGCGCGCGGCCGTGCGCGGCGCCGCCATCGCCGCCACCGATGCCGCCATCGCCCGACTGCGTAATATCCTCACCGAGCAGCGCACCACGCACGAGGCAGGGCACCTCACCGCCTTCCACGCGGCGGACGAGACCTTCCATCAGGCCATCGCCGAGATCGCCGGGCACCCCAATCTCTGGCGCGTGGTGCGGCAGGAGAAGGCCCATGTGGACCGGTGCCGCATTCTCTCCCTGCCCTCTCCCAGCCGCCGTATCGACGTGATGGCGGACCACGAGGCCATCTTCGAAGGCATCGCCTCGCGCGATCCGGACAAGGCCGAGGCCGCGATGCGGGCGCATCTGGATCAGGTGCTGCCCTCGGTCGGAATGCTGGTGAAAGCGCATCCCGGCTATTTCGAGGGCGTCGATCAGGCCCCCGTCGCGCCCGTCCATGCGGACGGCACGCCGGTTCAGCCCGCGCCCGTCAATGGCACGACAAGCGCGCCCAAGGCGAACGGAACCCGCACCCGGCGCGTGAAGGCTGAAGCGGTCCTCGCGGTGGCGGACGCAGAGCTCAAGGCGTCGCGGCAGACGACGCGCAAAACCTCATCAAAAACGCCCCGGGAAAGGACACGTTGAGCCCATGGCGAGCCCCCTCATCCACCCCGACCGCCTGTTTCCCGCCGACCCCGCCGTGCGCGCGGTGGCGCGGCGCCTCTATGAACAGGTGGCGGACCTGCCCATCGTCTCGCCCCACGGCCACACCGACCCGCGCTGGTATGCGGAGAACAAGAATTTCCCGGATCCCGCACGCCTGTTCGTGGTGCCGGATCACTACATCTTCCGCATGCTCTACAGCCAGGGCATCCCGCTGGAGCAGCTCGGCGTGCCCCGCCGCGACGGCGGCGAGACCGAGCAGGACGGCCGCAAGATCTGGCGCCTGTTCGCGTCCCACTATCACCTCTTCCGCGGCACCCCGACCCGCTCGTGGCTGGACCATGCCTTCGCCACCCTCTTCGACATCGAAGAGCGGCTGAACGCGGAGAATGCGGACCGCCTCTACGACCGCATCGCCGAGCGGCTGGAGACCGACGCCTGCAAGCCGCGCGCTTTGTTCCAGCGTTTCAACATCGAGGCCATCGCCACCACCGAGAGCCCGCTCGACGAGCTGAAGTGGCACCAGATGATCCGCGACTCGGGCTGGAACGGCCGCGTCGTCACCGCCTACCGTCCGGACCCGGTGGTGGACCCGGACTTCGAAGGCTTCCGCGACAATCTCACCCGCTTCGGCGAGCTGACTGGCGAGGACACCTTCTCCTGGACCGGCTATCTGGAAGCCCACCGCAAGCGGCGCGCCTTCTTCAAGAGCTATGGCGCCACCTCGACTGACCATGGCCACCCGAGCGCCCGCACCGCCGACCTCTCGCTCGGTGAAGCGGAGGCTCTCTTCGAGCGCGTGGCCGGCGGCCAGGAGGTCTCGGCGCAGGATGCGGAGCTGTTCCGCGCCCAGATGCTCACCGAGATGGCGCGCATGTCGGTCGATGACGGGTTGGTGATGCAGATTCACCCCGGCTCGGTGCGCAACCACAATGGCGGCATCCTCGCCCGCCACGGCCGCGACATGGGCGCCGACATCCCGAGCCGTACCGACTATGTGCACGCGCTGAAGCCGCTGCTGGACCGCTTCGGCAACGAGAAGAACCTCACCATCATCCTGTTCACGCTGGATGAGACGAGCTACTCGCGCGAACTCGCCCCGCTCGCCGGCCATTATCCGGTGCTGCGCCTCGGCCCGGCCTGGTGGTTCTTCGATGCGCCGGAGGGCATGAAGCGCTTCCGCGAGCTGACCACGGAGACGGCGGGCTTCTACAACACCGTTGGCTTCAACGACGACACCCGCGCCTTCCCCTCCATTCCCGCCCGCCACGACGTGGCCCGGCGCGTGGACTGCGCCTATCTCGCCGAACTGGTGACGACCCACCGGCTCGAGGAGGACGAGGCGCACGAAGTCGCCCACGATCTCGCCTACAGGCTCGCCAAGAAAGCCTACAGGCTCTGACCTTAGCGGGTGCAGCGCACCCGGGGGCATCCGGTCCGGTCGCATCGCACCGGTCCCGCTGGCCCGTCACCGACTTTGAAATCGAGCCCGATCTTCCGGCCAGACCGGCAGTCGATCCGATCGGGGCGGGCTCGCGAGGAAACGCCAAGGGAGAAATGCGACCATGACTTTCTCGAACATCAGCCGCCGCACCTTTGTGGGTGGCGTGGCCGGCGCGGCGGGTCTTGCCGCGTTCGGCGGCCGCGCGCAGGCGCAGCTCGCCCTGCCGAAATCGCCCATCACCCTCAATGTGGTGGACGTGGCCGGCAATCTCGCGCTGACCCAGAAGCCCATCGAGAACTACCGGAAGGCGAAGCCGAACCTCGTCTCCAAGATCTCCTTCACCAAGGCCCCCGCGCCGGAACTGCCGGGCAAGATCAAGGCCCAGCAGGAAGCCGGCCGTGTCGATATCGACATCGTGCTCACCGGCACGGACGCGCTCGCCGCCGGCATCGACCAGAAGCTCTGGGTGGAAATGCTGCCGGCTCACGCCTCGGCCCTGCCCAAGCTCAACGACATCTATCTGGAACCCGCCGCGCGCATGCAGACGCTGGCGAGCGGCCAGGGCGTGGTCGTGACCTATTATCCTTCCGGCCCGCTCATCGAATACATGCCGACCGTGAAGACCCCGCCGACCACGGCGGAGGAGCTTCTGGCCTGGACGCGCGAAAACAAGAACCGCTTCCTCTATGCCCGCCCCGCCAATTCCGGCCCCGGCCGCACCTGGCTCATGGGCCTGCCCTATCTGCTCAAGGATGCGGACCCGACTGACCCGATCAAGGGCTGGGACAAGACCTGGGCCTATCTGAAGGCGCTGGGCGAGAACATCGAGTATTATCCCTCCGGCACCACGCCCACCATGAAGGAACTGGGCGAGGGCTCGCGCGACATCATCGTCTCCACCACCGGGTGGGACATCAATCCGCGCGTGCTCGGCATCGTGCCGAAGGAGGCCAAGGTCGGCGCCCTCAAGGGCTTCCACTGGGTGGCCGACGCGCATTACGTCTGCGTGCCCAAGGGCCTGCCGGACGAGAAGATGGCGGTCATTCTCGACCTCATCTCCTTCATCCTGCAGCCGCAGCAGCAGGCCTACACCTATGACGAGGGCTATTTCTATCCGGGCCCGGCGGTGAAGAACGTGCCGCTGGACCTCGCCCCCGCCGAAAGCCAGGCCGCCATCAAGGAATATGGCCGGCCGGAATATGCCGCGCTGATCGCCGACAATCCCATCGAGCTCCCGCTGATGCCGGACAAGATGGTGCAGGCCTTCCGCCGCTGGGACGAAGAGATCGGCGCGGCGAAGAAGAAGTAGCCGCACGCATCCGCGCGCCGCGCACGCCGTGGCGCGCCTCTCGACACTCTCGGAACCCGCCGGCGCGTCACGCGCCGGCATCCTGACCGTGCAACTTCCGGACGCGCGCCATGACCATTCACGCCGCCAGTTTCAATGAACTCAAGCTCGACCGCCTGTCGCGCGAATTCGGTACGCTCAATGCGCTGAAGGAGGTCAACCTCACCATCCGCCAGGGCGAATTCATCGCGCTGCTCGGCCCCTCGGGCTGCGGAAAGTCCACCACGCTGAACATCCTCGCCGGCCTCCTGCCCGCCACCGGCGGCGGCATCTGGCTGGACGACAAGCGCATCGACCAGCTGCGGCCCGAGGAGCGCGGGTTCGGCATGGTGTTCCAGAACTACGCCCTGTTCCCGCACATGAGCGTGGAAGACAATGTGGGCTTCGGCCTTCTGATGCGCGGCATGTCCAAGGCCGAGCGCAAGAAGCGGGTGGACGAGGCCATCACCATGGTCCGCCTCAACGGTCACGGCCACAAGCTGCCCGGCCAGCTCTCCGGCGGCCAGCAGCAGCGCGTCGCCATCGCCCGCGCCATCGTGGTGGAGCCGCCGCTGGTGCTCATGGACGAGCCGCTCTCCAACCTCGACGCCAAGCTGCGCCTGGAGATGCGCGCGGAAATCCGCCGCATCCACAACATGCTCGGCGCCACCACCATCTATGTGACCCACGATCAGGAAGAGGCGCTCTCGCTCGCCGACCGCATCGTGGTGCTGAAGGATGGCGTGGTGCGCCAGGTGGGCGCGCCAGACGAACTGTTCGCCAACCCGAACTATCTCGACGTCGCCGAATTCATGGGCTTCCGCAATCGCCTCACGGGCACCATCGCCTCCCGCGAGGGAGAGACTGCGGTCGTCTCCATGGCCGCCGGCGGACAGATGGTCGGCCGCGTGCGCGGTGACGCTGCCGTGGGCGATCGGGTGATCGTCGCCATGCGCTCGGACGATCTCAAGCACGCGGCGGAAGGCGAAGGCTTCCCGGTGCGGGTCGCGTCCAGCGAGTTCCGGGGCCGCGAATATTGCGCCTTCGGCTCGGCCTCGGACGGCACGGATCTCGCCTTCCTTTCCCACAGTCCGCTGGTGGCCGGCGATCAGGTTCAGGTCTCCGCCGATCCCGCCCGCGTCCTCGTCTTCCCGGATCGCACCCAATGAGCCGCCCCGTGTCCCTCGACGCGCCCCGCATCTCCCTGTCGCAGCGCCTCGCCGCCCGAGGCATCGACGGCCTGACGCTGCTGGTTCTGCCGGCCGCGCTCTTCATCCTTGGCCTGTTCGTCTATCCCTTCCTCTATGGGCTCTGGCTGTCGTTCCAGCCCAAGGTGGGCGGCACGCTGGCCAATTATGTGAAGTTCTTCTCCGACCCGTTCCTCTACGGGACCATCGCCACCACCTTGTGGCTGGCGCTGCCGGTGACGATCCTCAACATCGTGCTCGCGGTGCCGATCGCGCTGCGCGTACGCCACCTGCGTCGCCAGAGGCTGCTGACCACCATCCTCGTGATCCCGATCACGCTGGGCACGGTGCTCGTGGCGGAAGGCCTGCTGAACTATCTGGGGCCGCAGGGCTGGTTCAACCGCACGCTCATCACCCTCGGCCTCATCTCCAAGCCGCTGGCGCTGCTCCACAATTACTGGGGCGTGTTCATCTCGCTGCTGCTGACGGGCTTCCCCTTCACCTTCCTGCTCACCCTCTCCTATCTATCGGGCCTCGACCCGGCGCTGGAGCAGGCAGCGGCGACGTTGGGGGCGGGATCGTGGCAGCGGTTCCGGCACATCATCCTGCCGCTGCTGCTGGCGGGCCTTGCCATCACCTTCTGCCTGTCCTTCGTGCAGGCCTTCTCGGTGTTTCCCTCGGCGGTGCTGCTGGGTGCCCCGGCCGGGCCCACCCGCGTCATCTCGATCGCGGCCTATCAGGCGGCCTTCGAGGACTATGATTATTCCATGGCCTCGGCCATCGCCATGATCATGGCCGTGGTGCAGCTGGCCATCGTCGCGGCGCTTCTGTTCGCCCGCGGCCTCATCTATCGCGGCGCCACCTCCGGCGGAAAGGGCTGAGCCATGATCCGGGATACGACACTCGGCGCGAAGCTCTGGATCACCGCCGTCTGGGCCGTGATCGGCTTCTTCATCCTGAACCTCCTCGCCATGATCGCGGCGGTGGTGGTCTCCTCCTTCGCCACGCGCTGGCTCGGCACCTGGATGCCGCTCGGCTGGACGACGCGCTGGTACACCTCCGCCTGGGACGAATTCCAGCTCAATGACGTGCTGATCGTCACCTTCCAGGTGGTGTTCCTCGTGGTCTTCCTGTCCGGCCTCATCGGCGTCCCAGCGGCCTATGCCATGGCCCGCCGGGACTTTCCGGGCAAGAAGGTGGTGATGCTGCTGTTCCTGCTGCCCCTGCTGGTGCCGCCCATCACCTTCGGCATCCCGCTCGCCACCGTGCTCTACCGGGCCGGGCTCGCGGGCAGCATGACGGGCGTGGTGCTGGCCAATCTCGTGCCCACGGTGCCCTTCGTGGTGCTGGTCATGATCCCCTTCGTGGAACAGATCGACCAGCGCATCGAGGCGGCGGCGCGGGTGTTCGGCGCCAATACCTTCAAGCTGTTCCGGCATGTGCTGGTGCCGCTGCTGCTGCCCGGCATCCTCGCCGCGCTGCTGCTGGTGCTGGTGCGCACCATCGCCATGTTCGAGCTGACCTTCCTCACCGCCGGCCCCACCAGCCAGACGCTGGTCGTCGCGCTCTATTATGCGGTGTTCGCCTCCGGCGTGCGGGCGGTTCAGTCCATCGACGCCATGGCGGTGGTCTACATGATCACCACGCTCATCTGGCTGCTCATCGCGCTGCGCTTCGTCAATCCGACGCAGATCGTGGCCCGCGCCAAGTCCGAGCACGCCCACTGAGCTGAAGCGGGGCGCGCGGGAAGCCGCGCGCCCCGTTCTCGTTCCAACGCCCCTTCAAGAAGGCCGAAGATGCGCCTCTCGCTTGCCAATCTGAGCCGTCTTCCGGCCGATATCCGCCGCCCCGCCTATGACGTCGCCGCCGCGCAGGTGGGCGTCGTCCATCTCGGCGTCGGTGCCTTCCACCGCGCCCATCAGGCCGTCTATCTGGACGACTGCCTGGCCCGGGGCGCTGCCGGCTGGGCGGTGTGCGGCGCCAGCCTGCGCTCTCCCGACACGTCGGAGGCGCTCGATCCGCAGGACGGCCTCTATACGCTCGCCGTGCGTTCCGGCACGGGCGACGATTTGCGCGTCATCGGCTCCCTGCGCCGCCTGCTGGTGGCCCCGCGCGATCCGTCCACTCTCCTCGCGGCCATGTGCGATCCCAACGTGCGCATCGTCACCCTGACCGTGACCGAGAAGGGCTATTGCCACGACCCGGCCACCGGCACGCTGGACGAGGCCCATCCCGACATCATCGCGGACCTTGCCAATCCCGCCGTGCCCCGCAGCGCGCCCGGCTTCCTCGTGGAAGCGCTCGCCCGGCGGCGGGCGGCCGGTGTTGCGCCCTTCACCGTGCTCTGCTGCGACAATCTCCCCGCCAATGGCGAGACGGTCGCCCGCGTGGTGGCCCGCTTCGCTGCCTTGCGCGATCCGGACCTCGGCCGCTGGGTCGAGGCGGAGGTCGCCTTCCCCTGCACCATGGTGGACCGCATCGTGCCCGCCACCACCGATGCCGACCGGGCCATGGTGGCCGGGCGCCTCGGCATGGAGGATGCCTGGCCGGTGATGGCCGAGCCCTTCACCCAGTGGGTGGTGGAGGATCGCTTTCCCGCCGGCCGGCCGCCGTTGGAAGACGTCGGCGCGGAACTGGTCGCCGACGTGCGCCCCTATGAGCTGATGAAGCTCCGCCTGCTCAACGGCAGCCACTCCACCCTCGCCTATCTCGGCTATCTGGCGGGCAAGGAAACCATCGCCGAGACCATGGCCGAACCCGCCTTCCAGCGGCTCGTGGCGCGGCTTCAGGACGAGGAAGTCACCTCGACCGTCCCGGCCCCGCCCGGTGCCGATCTCGGCGCCTACAAGCGGGCCCTGCGGGAGCGCTTCGCCAATCCGGCACTCAAGCATCGCACGTGGCAGATCGCCATGGACGGCTCGCAGAAGCTGCCCCAGCGCCTGCTCTCCCCCATCCGCGACCGGCTCGCCGCCGGGGCGCCCATCGGCTTCCTCGCCCTCGGGGTGGCGGGCTGGATGCGCTATGTCTCGGGCACGGATGAGAAAGGCAGCGCCATCGACGTGCGCGACCCCCTCGCCGCCCGCTTCAAGGCGGTAGCGGAAACGGCGGGACCGGACGCCGACCGGCTGGCGGAGGGCCTTCTGGCGGTGCGCGAGGTGTTCGGCGCCGATCTGCCAACCGATCCGCGCTTCACCGGCGCGGTCAAGGCGGCGCTCGGCCGTCTCTATGCGGAAGGGGCTGCCGCCAGCGTCGACGCCGCCACGCGGGGTTGACGCTGCGGCGAAGGACCGCGACGTTCGGGCACGCACGCAGAAGGCGGAGATTCCCATTCCGCTTCTCTGAAAGGAAGCCCATGAGCCCCCATCGCCTGCTTCGACCCTCCCCCACGCCACTCTTTCCGGACCTCGCGGGCAAGAGCGTGCTCGTCACCGGGGCCTCGACAGGCATCGGCGCGGCGGTCGCGGAGGGGTTTGCGGCCAGCGGGGCCAAGGTGGCCGTGCATTACAACGCCAGCCGGGAACCGGCCGAGCAACTCGTCGATCGCATCCAGGCGGCTGGCAGCGAAGCCGTCCTCATCCAGGGCGACGTGACCGAGCCCGGTGCGCCGGCGCGGATCGTCAAAGCGGCCGTGGATGCCTTCGGCCGGCTCGACGTGCTCGTCAACAATGCCGGCGGGCTGGTGGAGCGCGTGCCCATCCCCGATTACACGCCGGAATTTGCCACCCGCGTGCTCGACCTCAATGTCACGCAGGTGATTGCCTTCGTGACCGCGGCGGTACAGCAGATGACGGGCCAGCCCGATCCGGGCGGCTCCATCATCAATGTGTCCTCCGTCGCAGCCCGCAACGGCGGCGGCAACGGGGCCGTTCTGTACGCGGCGGCCAAGGGCTTCATCTCGACCGCCACCCACGGCTGGGCCAAGGAACTCGCCAAGAGCGGCATCCGCGTCAATGCGGTGGCCCCCGGCGTGATCGCGACCCCCTTCCACGAGCGCTTCTCGACGCCCCAGCAGATGGCCGCCATGCAGGCGACCATCCCCATGGACCGCATCGGCATTCCGGAAGAATGCGTGGGGGCGTTCCTGTTCCTCGCCTCCGACGCAGCCAGCGGCTACATCACCGGGCAGATCCTCGAGGTCAACGGCGGCCAGTACATGCCCTGACCCCGGCCGGTTTCGGGGGTAATGGTGAGGCGGTTTGCCCACAGATCGGCCGATAAATTGCTGACTATATTTTAGGACTTCTTGCGGGGGAGCCCCTCGTGGCCAGCAACCTGGCGCGCCGGATGGAAGCCCTGCCGGCATTGCGACGTCCAAGCCGTCGCGTTCGTTGATCTTTCGGCTACCTAGCGGAGAAATTTTCTTCGGAGCACTATCTCGCGCCGGCCCTTTCAAAGGATCGGCCAAAATGCCCGGAGGAACGCCCGCATGTTTGGTTTGTGGGACAAACAAAAGACTGCAAACAGCAGGCAACAGGTAGCGAAACCCGAACCGGTCGTGGTGGAAAAGGCCGCTCCGCCCCCGCAACCCGAGTTGCGGACAGGGGATGCGGAACTCGTCGCGCTGCTGGAAACCGACATCCGACGGGCGGAAACGAAACTGGCGGGTGCCGGTGCCGCCATGCGCGCGGCGGCGGCCGCGGGCGTGCGCGATCTGGAGCACATCCGTGCCGACAGCGAGGTGATGAGCGCGGAAACGGCCTCGGCCAAGGAGAATGCCGCGAGCCTCGCGCGTGCCATCGGCGCCTTCGCCGAGACGGCAACCGAGATCGGCCGGCAGGCGCAAACGTCCGGACGGCTCGCGGGCGAGGCCGAGACCGCCAATCAGGCCGTGACGGCGGCCACGCAGGAGCTGCATGTGGCCATCAGCCAGATCCAGGCCGTGGTCGCGCTCATTTCCGACATTGCGAGCCAGACCAACCTGCTCGCCCTCAATGCCTCCATCGAGGCCGCCCGCGCAGGCACGGCGGGCGCGGGCTTTGCGGTGGTGGCGAGCGAGGTGAAGGCACTGGCGGGAGAGACCCAGAAGGCGACCAAGGAGATATCGGAGAAGATCGACCGGCTGGAAGCCGCCGCCAAGGCGAGCGAGACCGCCGTGCAGCGCGTCAGCGGCACCATTGCCGAAATCCGCCCCGTGGCGGCGCGCGTGGCGGAGGCGGTGGCCGGGCAGGTCGGCGCCATCGACGAGATCGGCCGTAGCGCGGAAGAGGTGGAACGCTTCGCCGAGGTGGTGGCGGATCGTGCCCGCTCCATCAGCTCCGCCACCGGCGCCGCGGCGCAGACCAGCGCCGAGATCGAGCAGCGCACCGGCGACATGACCCACAATGTGGAGGAGATGTCACGCCATCTGCTCAGCGTGCTGCGCCAGACACCGCTGGGCGACCGCCGCAAGTTCGACCGCTGGCCGGTGGAGATCTCCGGCCGTCTGTCCCATGCGGGCGGCACGGCGTCGGTGAAGACTCTCGATCTTTCCATGGGCGGCGCCCTGCTCGCCGCTGTCACGCCCACCCCGCGGGTGGGCGAACGGATCACGCTCGACCTGCCGGGTCTCGGCGCCCTGCCCGGCCGGATCGCGGCGAACAGTCCGCTCGGCTGCCACATCGCCTTCGAGCGCACCGACCATGCGGCGGTGGAAAGCCGCATCGCCGCCATCGCCCGCGAGGCGGCCGACGCCATCGCCCGTGCCCAAAGGGGCGCCGAAACGGTGCGCGAGGCCTTCGCGCGGGCCCTCGCGGCTGGCCGCATCAGCCGTGACGCCCTGTTCGACACCACCTATCGCACCCTGCCCGGCACCGATCCCGAGCAGGTGGAAACCCGAGCGCTTTCCTTCCTTGAAAGCACCCTGCCGCCCTTGCAGGAACCCATGCTGGGCGAGGACGGGCGGCTCGCCTTCTGCGTGGCGGTGGATGTGAACGGCTATCTGCCGGTGCACAATGCGCAATATTCCAAGCCGCAGCGCCCCGGCGATCCCGCCTGGAACAACGCCAACAGCCGCAACCGGCGCATCTTCGATGACCGGGCGGGCCTGCTGGCGGCCCGGAACACCAAGCCCTTCCTCGTGCAGGTCTACGCGCGGCACATCGGCGGGCAGGTCATCATGATGCGGGAGGTGGATGCGCCCATCATCATCGAGGGGCGGCATTGGGGCGCCTTCCGCACCTGCTACCGGATGTAGCGCGCCGGGCGAGCGGCTATTGCCGCTCGATGCCCGCCTTCTCGATCACCGCCGTCCATTTGGCGATGTCGGCCTTCAGACGGTCGCCAAGCTCCTCCGGGGTGCTCGCCCGCGCCTCGATCCCGAGGTCCAGCAGCTTGCGCTTCACATCCGGCATCGCGACCACCTCGGTGATCGCCTTGTTCAGCACGCCGATCACCTCGGGCGGCGTGCCCGCGGGCGCGAAGATGGCATTCCAGGAGGTGACCTCGAAGCCCTTCACCCCGCTTTCGTCGACGGTCACGAGATCGGGCAGCACCGCCGAACGGGTCGGACCCGAGGCGGCGATCGCGCGCAGCTTCCGGTCCGCCATCATCGCCCGCGCGGAGGCGTAGCTGTCGATCATCACGTCCACGTCGCCACGGGTGGCGGCGATGACGAGATCGGGCGTCGTCTTGTAGGGGATGATGGTGACATCAACGCCGGCCATGGACTTGAACAGCTCCGCCGACAAGTTCTGGCTGGAGCCCACATTGATGGTGCCGAGATTCAGCGCCCCCGGCGAGGCCTTGGCGAAAGCGATGACATCCTGCACCGAATGGTATTTCGAGCCGGCCGCCGTCACGAACAGGAACTCGAAATAGCCGAGCGACGAGACGGGCGCGAAATCCTTCACCGGATTGAAAGGCAGCTTCTTGAACAGCGGGACCGATATGGCCGTGCCGTTGGTCAGGAGCGCGAGCGTGTAACCGTCCTTGGCCCCCTGAAGGGCCGCCCGCGCGGCGGTGATGCCGCCGGCACCGGGCTGGTTGTCGATGATGAACTGCTGTCCGAGTTTCTCGGTCAGCTTCTCGGCCACGACACGCACTGTGATGTCGGCAATGCCGCCCGGCCCGAACGGCACGACAATCCGCACGGGGCGGATCGGATAAGGCGTCTGTTCCGCGGCAGGCGCAGGTGCGGCACCGAGCGCGAAGACCATCGCGCAGCCGGCAGCGATCCTTGCGAGCAAGGTCATGATGTCCTCCCTTGGAAATCGGCGGCGCCGGTAGGCTCCGGCGTCCGCCTCTGGTGCCGTCAGCCCTTCAGTTGCGAGGCGTCGTCCACATAGACGAGGCCGGCCGCAGCAAGCGGCTCGCGCATCTTGTACATGTCGAGCCCGAGTACGCCGGAGGCGAGCTTGGCGCGCTTCTCGCCCTCATTGGCCTCGCGGGCGGCGGCCTTCTCGGCCACCTCGGCGGCACGGGCGAGCGGCACCACGACGACGCCGTCGTCATCGGCCACCACCACATCGCCGGGGTTGACCAGCGCCCCGGCGCAGACCACCGGGATGTTGACCGAACCCACCGTCGCCTTCACCGTGCCCTTGGCGGACACCGCTCGCGGCCAGACGGGAAAGCCCATCTCGGTGAGCGTCTTCACGTCCCGGCAGCCGGCATCGATGACGAGGCCGACGGCGCCGCGCGCCTTGAAGGAGGTGGCCAGCAGATCGCCGAACATGCCGTCCGTATTGTCGGTGGTGCAGGCCACGACCACGATGTCGCCGGGCTTGATCTGCTCGGCCGCCACGTGAAGCATCCAGTTGTCGCCGGGCTGGGCGAGCACGGTGACGGCGCTGCCGGCCACCTGCGCGCCCGCATAGATCGGGCGCATGTAGGTCTTCATGAGGCCGATGCGCCCCATGGCCTCGTGCACGGTGGCGACGCCGAACCCGGCCAGTTGGTCGATCACCGACTGTTCGGCGCGGGAGATGTTGCGGACGACGACGCCGGTCATGCCAGTTCCTCCAGGATCATCGGGAACAGGCGCTGGTAGGCCTCGCCATAGGTCATCGCCCGGCCCGAGTTACGGCCGCCCTGAACGCCCCGGTTGAGCGCGACACGGGTGTAGTATTCCCAGAGATGCTTCTGTGCGGCGAGCACCTCGAACGCCTTGCGCTTCACCTCCCAGACGTCGTCGATATTGAGGATGACGTTGGGCTTGAAGTCGCACTGCTCGGGCTGGTGGGGCTCGAACAGGAAGACCGGCGGGGCGGCATAGGCGCGGGTCGGGTCCGGCTTGTGACCGGCGGCCTGCGCGATGATGCGGGCCTCCTGCGCGAGGCGCGTGGCCTCCGGATGATCGACGTTATAGGGGTCGTTGAGCGAGTGCGTCAGCACGAAGGCCGGCTTCTCCTCGCGATAGATGTCGATCAGGCGGTCGAGGATGGCCTCCGTGCCGCGCAGCGGATAGTCGCCGGCGTCGAAGAACTCGATCTCGGCGCCGAGGATGCGCGCGGCCTCCTCGGCCTCCGCCTTGCGCTGGGCCTTGACGTCCTCAAGCTTCACGCCCGCCGTCTTCCAGGCCCACTGGCTCTCGCCGCGCTCGCCGTAGGACAGGCAGGCGATCTTGACGCGATAGCCCTTGCGCGCATGGAGCGCGATGGCGCCACCCGCGCGCCAGACGAAATCGCCCGGATGGGCGGTGATGACGAGAGCGGTTTTTCCTTGCGACATGGTCCTGGACCTTCATTGCCATCTTGAAAGGGCCGCAGGCGGTGGCGCCTTGCGGCGGAATGGAGCCGGACGTCCTGCTGGGCCGGACAGAGCGCCCGGCAGGACGGCGGGCATCAGCGCGCGGGAGAGGCCGCCTCGACGTCCTCGCCATCGAGCACGCGGCGCAGCCGGTCCTCGTCGAGCGCGTTCTCCCACTTGGCGATGGCGATGGTCGCCACCGCATTGCCGATGAGGTTGGTGGGTGTGAGCCCTTCCGACATGAGCCGGTGGATGCCGAGGATGAGCGCGACACTCGCCACCGGAATGGTGCCGGAGGAGGCAAGCGTCGCCGCCAGTACCACGAAGGCCGCACCCGCAATGCCTGCGGCGCCCTTGGAGGTGAGCAGCAGGATCAGAAGCAGGCCGATCTGGTGGCTGATATCGAGAGGCGTGTTGGTGGCCTGCGCCAGGAACACGGCCGCCGTCGCGAGATAGAGGCAGGTGCCGTCGAGATTGAACGAATAGCCGGTGGGGATGACGAGACCGACGACGCTTTCATCGCAGCCGGCCTTCTCCATCTTCACCAGCATGCGCGGCAGCACCGTCTCCGACGAGGTGGTGGCGAAGACGATGAGCATCTCCTCGCGGATGTAGCGCAGCAGCTTGAAGAGGCTGAAGCCGCAGAGCCGCGAGACTGCGCCCAGCACCACCACGACGAAGATGAGGCAGGTGACGTAGAAGCAGATGAGGAGGTTGCCGAGCGACAGCAGCGAGGTGGCGCCGAACTTGCCCACCGTGAAGGCGATGGCCCCGAACGCGCCGAGCGGTGCCGCCCACATGACGATGCCCACCACCTGGAACAGCATCTGCGACACCGTCTCGGTGAGATCGATCACCATCTTGCCGCGCGGGCCGATCCAGGTGAGGCCGAAGCCGCACAGCACCGAGA
Organism: Azorhizobium caulinodans ORS 571; assembly: GCF_000010525.1. Classification (GTDB taxonomy): domain Bacteria; phylum Pseudomonadota; class Alphaproteobacteria; order Rhizobiales; family Xanthobacteraceae; genus Azorhizobium; species Azorhizobium caulinodans. The sequence goes on from NC_009937.1 coordinate 3,882,679, forward strand.
GGAACAGCACCTGCAGGACGTGCCCCTCGGCAAAGGCGCCGAGGAAGGTGTTGGGGATGATGCTCATGAGGAAGGAGATCGTGTCGGTCTTCTCCGTCTGGGCGAGATAGCCCTTGATGGAGGTGGTATCGACCGTGGACAGGTCCACGTTCATGCCGACGCCGGGCTTCCACAGATTGACCATCACCAGCCCGATGATGAGCGCGATGGTGGTGATGATCTCGAAATAGATCAGCGACTTGATCGCAACGCGGCCGACCCGGGCCATGTCCGCCATCTTCGCGATGCCGTGCACCACCGTACAGAAGATGATGGGCGCGATGAGCATGCGGATGGCCTTGATGAAGGCATCTCCCAGCGGCTGCATCTTGGTGCCGAACTGCGGGTAGAAATGCCCCACGAGGATGCCGATGATCATGGCGGCGATCACCTGCACCCAGAGTTGGGCATACCACGGCCGGGTCTTGGCCGGTGCCTTGACCGGCGTTGCGGCATGCGTGACGGACATTGGGGCGTCTCCCGGTCAGCGCCTGTTGGCTCAGGCGTCGTTGAAATCGAAGAGGCGGGCCGGGTTCTCCACCAGCACCTTGTGCTGGAGCTCCGGCTCGGGGGCGAAGAGCGGGATGAGGTCCACGAGGTCGCCGTCGTTGGGCATCACCTTCACGTTGGGATGCGGCCAGTCGGTGCCCCAGATCACGCGGTCCGGTGCGGTCTCGAGGATCTTGCGCGCGAACGGCACCGCATCATGGAAGGGGGGACCGGCGGTCGACACGCGCTCGGCGCCACAGATCTTCACCCAGCACTTCTCGTCGCGCTCCATGAGGTCGATGAGGGTGCGGAAGGGCAACTGGTCGAGGCCCTCGTTCGCCTGCACCCGGCCCATGTGATCGATGGTGTAGGGAACCGGCAGGCGGGAAAGCATGTCGGCATATTGCGGCAGGTCGATCGCGTCGAAATGCAGGTCGATATGCCAGCCGAAGGGGGTGACCATGGCCACGATGCGGTCGAACACCTTCATGTCCGGCACGCCGCCGAGGTGGCGCACGAAATTGAAGCGGCAGCCACGGAAGCCGCCCTCGTGCAGTTCCTCGATGCCCTTCTCGTCGATGGTGCCGTCGATATTGGCGACCGCCCGGTAGCGCCCGTTGCTCTGGGCGATGGCGTCGAGCGCGACGCGGTTGTCGGTGCCGTGGACGCTGGCATTGACGATGACTGCCCGCTCCACGCCGAGCTTGGCATGGAGGGCCTTGAAGGCAGGCAGCGGCGCATCCGGCGGGGTATAGGAGCGCTTGGGGTCGTAGGGATAGACGTCGCCCGGCCCGAAGATGTGGCAGTGGGTGTCGCAGGAGAGGGGCGGCAGCTTGAAAGCCGGCGTCCGCGTATTCGAATCGGGGCCGGGGATGGACTTGATGGGACCGGTCTGGAGGGTCATGACGCGCCTAGCGGGTGGTTGACTGGGTGATGATCAGGAGGAAAACCCGAACAGCCGCACCGGATTGTCCACGAGCAGCCGGTGCTGCTGGGCCACGTCCGGGGCATAGAGCGGAATGAGATCGACGAGCACGCCGTCGTTCGGCATCACCTTCACGTTCGGGTGGGGCCAGTCCGTGCCCCAGAGGCACCGGTCGGGCGCCGCGGCGATGAGCGCCTGTGCAAAGGGCACCGCATCATGGAAGGGCGAGCCGGCCACAGACAGGCGCTCGGGACCGGTGATCTTGATCCAACCCTTTTCGTCCGTCCGCATGAGCTCGACGAGTGCCACGAAGGGCTTCTGCTCCAGCCCGCCCGAGGCCTTCACCGTTCCCATGTGGTCGATGACATAGGGCAGTGGCAGCGCGCGCAGGATCGGCACGAACTCCTCGATGATCTCGGGTTCGAGATAGAGGTCCACGTGCCAGCCGTAAGCCTTGATCCTGTCGACGATCCTGTGGAATTTCGTCATGTCCGGCCGCCCGCCAAGGCGGCCGAGGAAGGTGAAGCGGCAGCCCTTCATGCCCGCGTCCGTCAGGGCCTGAAGCTCCTTGTCGGTGATGGTATCGTCCACATTGGCGATGCCCTTGTAGCGCCCGTTGCTCTGGGCGATGGCATCGGTGATGACCCGGTTGTCGAGACCGTGAACCGTGGCGTTGACGAGCACCGCGCGCTCGATACCGATCTTGGCGTGCAGCGCCTCGAACATCTCCAGAGGCGCGTCCGGCGGCGTGTAGCTGCGGCTCGCCGCATAGGGATATTTCGAGCCTGGGCCAAAGATGTGGGTGTGGGCATCCACCGCGCCGGCCGGCGCCTTGTAGGCCGGTGTCTTCGTATTCGGATCCGGCGGGAGAATGGTCGGCGCATCGGCACCCGTCCGGTTCTGCGCGCGCGCGAACGACGGCAGGCTTGCGGCGGCAGCGGCGCCACCCAGCGTGGCAAGGCAGGCCCTGCGGGACACGCGGTTCATGGTTTCCTCCTGAACGCCCGTTTTTACTGGTCTTATGATCAATGGGCGGGCTTCGCCTTGGCCCCGCGCTGCTGGGCCTCCGCCACCGCACGCACGAGGTCCGGCGCGAAGCCGAGGTCGGCCACCATGTCGGCAGCCTCCCGCATCTCGGCCGCCCGCCTGATGCCGTGGGTGGCCACACGCTCGGCCATGGTGTCGGCGAGCTTGGCGAAATCCATGCCGGGGAAGCTGGCGTCGAGGGAGCCGAACACCTCGTCCGCCACATCGAAGGCCCGCGCCGCGCGGGCACAATCGACAATCAGCGCCTCGATGCCCTTCACCATGATGGAGCGGCACAGCTTCATGGCCGAGGCGCGCCCGTGGGTGAGAGACACCGGCCGGATATTCATGCCGAACGGCACCAGCGCATCGGCCACAGCCTGCGCCCGCGCACCGCCGCCGAGGATCGGTACGGCCAGGCGGGGCGCGGAAACCGGCGCCATCACGGCACCTTCCACATAATCGGCGCCGGCGCCTTCCACCGCCTTGCCGGCGGCAACCTTGGTGTGGGGGGCGGCGGAATTGATGTCGAAGAGGATCTGGCCCGGCTTCAGATAGCCGCTCGCCTCCTGCGCCACCGCGAGGGCCTGATCCGCCGTGACGGCGGAAATGACGATGTCGGCCCCTTCCGCCGCCTCGGCCGCGCTGGCCGCGGCACGGGCGCCGGCCGCGCGGGCACGCTCCAGGAGAGGCGCAGCGCGGTCCGGCTGACCGAACTTGATGTCATAAACCGATATGGCCGGCACGCCCTTCGCCAGAAGATCGCCGGCGAACAGGGTGCCGACTTCGCCATATCCGATGATTGCCAGACGCGGCCCCATCCTTCCGTCCTCTCCCGCAGTGACGCGTGATCGCGCTCTTGGCAGCGACCTTCGCCAGAACAGGAGGATGAAGCAAATGACAAGTTTTCGGCTATTCGTGAATTTTCTGCATCTTCTATGGTGCGGCAACCGGCGCACTGCGGCGCCCTGCAATCCGCGCGCGTACAAGCTCGAGCAGATCGCGCGCCACGGGTGAAAGCGGCACGCCGCGCTTTGTGAAGACCACCAGCGTGCGGGTGATCGACGGATTACGCAACGTCACAAGCCGCAGGCCCGGGATGGCGGAGCGCTCCATGGCAAACTTGGGGACGATGGTGAGGCCGATGCCCGCCTGCACCATGCTCACTGCCGTCTGGACATGCTGCACCTCATAGCGCCAGTTCAGCGCCTCGCGACGGCTGCCCAGCGCGTCATCGATGAGCGCGCGGTTGCCCGCCTGCGGGCTGATGCGGATGAGCGGCACGCCCTCCAGCTCGCCCCAGGAAACGGCGCGCTTGTCGGCGAAGGCATGGCTCTGCGGGCACAGCAGCAGGAAAGGTTCCTTCCGCAGCGGCGTCATCTCGAGGTCCCACATGGCCGCCGTCACGATGCCGATGCCGAAGGCCGCCGCCCCGGACCGCACGAGCCCCGCGATCTCGGAGGCCGAATTGTCATAGATCTTCACCGCCACGCCCGGATGGGCCGCCTCGAAATCGAGGAGCACGTGAGGCAGATGACTCGTGGCGATGGTGGGCAGGCAGCCGAGCGCCACCCGCGTCTCCTGCCCCAGCGCCTTCTCGCGCAGCGCCTCCACTTCCGCCGCCAGCCCCGCCAGCGCCTGCTTGGCTTTGGGCAACAGCGCCTCGCCATCGGGTGTCAGCGTCACCACGCGGGTGGAGCGGATGAGAAGGCGCACGCCAAGGTCGTCCTCCAGCTTCTTCATGCGGTGGGACAGCGCCGTCTGCGAAAGGTTGAGATGGGCCGCCGCACGCAGGAAGGAGCCGCGCTCCGCGATGGCGATGAAGGCCTGCAGGCCCAGGAAATCGATGCGCACGATGCCCTCTTGTTTCGCAGCGGACGAGCCTTGCGCGCCCGGCCGCTCAGTTGCCCCTTGGGGCCGACACGCGACAGGGCACGCCCTCTTTCCCGCGGGATGATCACGTGTTTAACCTGTCGCCGCGGGCGCACCGGGATCGGCAGCGCCCCCGCGTATCGCTTGCGGAAAGCCCCTACCATGACAATTCAGCTGTCCGGCGTCACCTCCATGGCCGCGCGCCACATTCTCGAAGAGCTCGGCCGGCTCTTCGAGACACAGACAGGCATCAAGATCGCCTTCACCGCCATGGGCGGGGTCGAGGCGGCACGGCGCCTGCGGGAGGGGCTGCCGGTGGATCTCGCCGCCCTCGCCGCTCCCGCTCTCGACAAGCTGGCGCAGGAAGGCCATCTCGTCCCCGGTGCCCGCGTGGACTATGCGCGATCGGACGTCGCTCTGGCCGTGCCGGCCGGCGCGCCGCACCCGCCCATCGACACGGCCGAGGCCGTGCGCGCGGCGATGCTCAAGGCCAAGCGCTTCGCCTATTCCACCGGACCGAGCGGCGATCATGTGAAGGCGCTCTGGGAGCGCTGGGGCATCACACCGGAGATGGCGGTGCGTGGGCTGCAAGCCCCGCCCGGCGTGCCCGTGGCGACATTGCTCGCGCAGGGCGAGGCGGACCTCGGCCTTCAGCAGCTCAGCGAACTGCTCGGCCAGCCGGGCATCGAGATCCTCGGCCCTCTCCCGCCGGACATCGAACTCGTGACCATCTTCGCCGCCGCCACCGGCATCCACTCACAGGCCCCCGAGGCTGCGGCACGCTTCCTCGCCTTCCTCACCAGCGATGAAGCCCAGGAGGCGGTGCGCCGCAGCGGCATGCAACCCATCCCTCAGGCCTGAGGCCGCCCCATCCTGCCCGCGCGCAAAGTCGCTCCGGGGTCTGCCCTGAGAAAAAGCTTGAAACCTCGTGCGCCAGCATGAGAACGGAGGAAAGCGCGACCGGAGCGGCAGGAGTACCGGGTACCCGGGACTCCTGCCGCAGGAACGAGATGATCGGGTGCTGATCGCACCCTCGGAGACACAACGACCATGCACGGCAGCCACGCCCCGGCACGCAGGATCATCGCGGTGAAGTCCGGAGGCGAGGCCGCCATCCCGGATTGGCAAGCCTGCTTCGCCGAACTTGCGCCGCACCTCGAGGTGCGCTGGTGGGATGATCCACAGGTGGCGCCGGAGGACGTGGATTATGTGATCGTCTGGCAGCCGGAGCCGGGGCGGCTCGCCGCCTACCCCAACCTGCGCCTCATCCTGTCCAGTGCCGCCGGCACGGACCACATCACGAGCGATCCGTCCTGGCCGCGCCACCTGCCGATCGTGCGGGCGGTGACACCGGAAGCCTCCCAGCGCATGGCGGAATTCATCGTCATGTCCACGCTCGCCCTGATGCGCGATCTCAAGCGCGCCATCACCGGCCAACACCAGCGCGTGTGGGACAATTTCGAGGTGGACCGCTGCGCGTGGGACATGCGGGTGGGCATCCTCGGCCTCGGCTCCATGGGCGCGGCCTCGGCCCGCATGCTCCGGTCCGTCGGCTTCGGCGTCTCCGGCTGGTCGCGCAGCCAGAAGGCCATCGAGGGCATCACCTGCCATGCCGGACGGGAGGGGCTCGACGCCTTCCTGAAGGAGACGGACATCCTCGTCTGCCTGCTGCCCAACACGCCGGAGACCACCGGCCTCATCAATGCGGACCTGCTGGCCAAGCTGCCCGCCGGTGCCGGCCTCATCAATGCCGGCCGCGGCACCCACATGGTGCTGGAGGACGTGCTCTCGGCCCTCGACAGTGGACAACTGAGCGGCGCCGTGCTCGACGTGTTCGAGGAGGAGCCGTTGCTGGCGGACAATCCCGCCTGGACTCATCCCAAGGTCATCGTCACCCCGCACATCGGCTCCATCGCCTCGCGCCGGGCGCGTGCCGCTTTCTACGCCGAGCAGATCCGCCGCTTCGAGGCCGGTGAGCCGATGGACGCGCTCTACGATCCGGTGGCTGGCTACTGAGCCGGCCTGCGGGCAAAGGTCCCCTTTCGCAACAACGCACCGCGACTGGGCATGCCCCACACCTTCCATTTGCCGCTACGCACTCGACGAACGATCTCAAAAAAATAAACCGCAAGCAATATTCAAAATATATCTTGATATTCGTAGCTCGATACCATCCACCCCATTATTTTCTTCTTTGAAATCATTGATACGATCCGGCGGGATTGATAGAGAACAGGCGTCATCTCTGCCCGCCGGGAACACACTGGCTCGAGTCCTGTTTGGTTGCCCTGCAATTCAAGCTGTCCCGCTGCCGCGCTCGGCGCGGATGTGACCCGAAGGACACGGCGTCTCGGGCCGGGTTCTCCCTCTGATCGGACGGCGCTCCGGGTGAGGCCATGACGCAACGTTCCGCCGTGCTGCTGCGCTTCATCCTGATGGGGGCGCTTTTCGGCCTCGTGCTCGGCACCTTCCTTGTGCGGGGCGAGGTGCCACTCAACCGCACCCAGATCATCTGGCAGGTCGCAGGCGCCATGATCGGCGGCGCGGTGGTGATGGGCTTCATTGGCTCTCGACGCATCCGCCGCCTGCCTGCGACGGCCCGCACGCCGCCGCTCTCCGCCGCGCGCCGGCGGGCCCTGCTGATCCTGTTGACCATCTGCATCCTTCTGCTGGGGGCGGTAGGCGTGATGATCGCGCGTCTGATGTGACGCCCCAACGGCAGCGACGCCACAACGGAGTGTTTCGTGCGTTCTGTTTTCCCTGAAGGCGCGCGGCGGGCTGCCGCCGCGCCGGCCCGTGCCCTGCTGATTGCGCTGCTGCTCGGCGTGACACTTCCCGCCATCGCCCATGCGCAGGGGGCAGCTGTCGCCGCCGAGGAGGCCGATCCCGCCCTGCAGGGCGGCGCGACCCTGATCCGCCGCGCCGCGCGCCTCTGGGGGCTTGGCCGCAAGGACGACGCCATGTTCTGGTTCTATGCTGGCGAACTGCGTGTGCATGCGGCGCAGGCTGCCCATCATCCGCAGGTCCTCGCCCTGTCACCGCAACTGTCCGGCCAGATGGACACGCTCGGGCAAGCGGTCCGCGAGTACGGGCAGAGCGACGCCTCCCGCCTCATCGCCACCATCGACAGGGTGCTAGCGTGGGACGATGCCAATCCCGATCCCGCCCTGCCGGCCGAGGCCGCGCGTCAGGGCCGGGCCGATCTCCTGGCGCTCCGGGACAAGGCACGGGCGGAGGCCGCACAGACACGCGGGGGAGGCCCCGCCCGTCTTCCGGACAACCCACCACCGCGAGTTCCAACGCCCATGTGAAATGCAAACGGCCCGGATGTCACCATCCGGGCCGTCTGTGGTCTGCTTTACCCCGCCCGAGGCGGGAATTGCTCAGCCGCGGGTGCGGGCGCGCACCATGTAGTCGTCGTAGGTGTATTCAACGATCTGCCACCACAGGTATTCCTCGTTGCGGAACGCCTTGGCGTGATCGTGCACCTTCTTGAAGTCCGGGTTCTTGGCGCCGATTTCCTCATAGAGTTCCTGGGCCGCCTTGTAGCTGGCATCCATCATCTCATTGGGGAAGCGGCGCAGCTGGGCACCCGCCTTCACCAGCCGCTGCACGGCGGCGGGGTTCTTGGTGTCGTAATTGGCCAGCATGTCGCCATTGGCCTGAGCGGCCGCCGAACGCAGGATGGCCTGGTAGTTCTTGGGCAGCTCGTTCCACTTTTCCTGGTTGTAGAAGAAGGTCAGCGAGGCGCAGCCTTCCCACCAGCCGGGATAATAATAATACTGCGCCACCTTCTGGAGGCCGAGCTTCTCGTCGTCATAGGGGCCGACCCACTCGGCCGCATCGATGGTGCCCTTTTCGAGCGCCGGATAGATGTCGCCGCCGGCGAGCTGCTGCGGGACCACGCCGAGCTTGGCCAGGATCTGGCCGGCGATCCCCGCGATTCGCATCTTCAGGCCCTGGAGATCCTGGGTGGTCTTGATCTCCTTGCGGAACCAGCCGCCCATCTGGCCGCCGGTGTTGCCGCCGGGCAGCATGTAGACGCCGTACTTCTTGTAGAACTCGTTCAGCAGCTCAAGGCCGCCGCCGTGGTAGAACCACGCATTGATCTGGCGTGCATTGAGGCCGAACGGGAACGCCGAGCCGAAGGCGAAAGTCGGATCCTTGCCCACATAGTAATAGGACGCCGTGTGGCACATCTCGACGGTCTTGTTCTGCGTCGCGTCGAGGGCCTGCAGGCCGGGCACGATTTCGCCGGCCGCGAACACCTGGATCTGGAACTTGCCGTCGGTCGCTTCCGCGACCGTCTTGGACATCAGCTCGGCGGCGCCATAGATGGTGTCCAGCGACTTCGGGAAGGACGACGTGCAGCGCCACTTCACCTCGGGCGCGGACTGCGCGATCGCCGGCATGGCCACAGCGGCAGAAGCCGCGACACCGGCACCTGCGGAAGCAAGAAAATCACGACGTTTCATGGATGGCGGCTCCCTGGACATTTTATTGCGTGTCAGAGAACTAAAGGCTCCCTGACCCGAGGTCATCCTCGACTTTCTTCTAATGGCTTTTCCCGGTCTGCGAAATGGGTCTTTTGAAAGCCCCGCCCGCGCCTCACTCGATGACGATGCGCGGGGCCGGGCGGGCGGAGGCGCCGCTGCGGCTGATGGCCGAGCGCACCTGCTGCGCGATGGCGCGATAACCTTCCGCCTGCGGACTGTCGGGATCGGACACGAGGATCGGCACGCCGGCGTCAGACATCTCGCGGATGCGCATGTGCAGCGGGATCTCGCCGAGGAAGGGCACGCCGAGCTTCTCGGCTTCCGCCCGCGCGCCGCCATGGCCGAAGATGTCGGACCTGCCGCCGCAGTGCGGACAGATGAAGGTGGCCATGTTCTCGACGATGCCGAGGATCGGCACATTCACGCGCTTGAACATGGCGATGCCGCGCCGGGCGTCGATGAGCGCCAGATCCTGCGGGGTCGAGACGATGACCGCACCGGCAAGGCCGACCTGCTGGGCCATGGTCAGCTGGGCATCGCCCGTGCCGGGCGGCATATCCACCACCAGCACGTCGAGCGGGCCCCACTTCACCTCGCGCAGCATCTGCGAGATGGCCGACATGACCATCGGCCCGCGCCAGATCATGGGGGTGTCTTCCTCCACCATGAAGCCGATGGACATGAGCTGGAGGCCGAAATTGTCCATGGGCAGCATCATGCGCCCATCCTCCACCTCCGGCTTGCCGTGCACGCCGGCGAGGCGCGGCACGGAGGGGCCGTAAATGTCCGCATCCAGCAGGCCGACCTTGAGGCCGAGATCGCGCAGCGCCAGCGCCAGATTGATGGACACGGTGGACTTGCCGACGCCCCCCTTGCCCGAGGCGACCGCGATGATGGAGGCAACGCCGGGCACCTCGATGGCACCGCCCTTCGCCGGTCCGTGGCTGTGGCCATGGCCGCCAACGGCCGGCGGCGGGGGGGCGGCCGGGCGGGCGCCCGCCTTGCGTTCGGCGGTGAGCGCCACCAGTGCCGAGGCGACACCCGGAATGGTGCGCACCGCGTCTTCCGCCTCGGCGCGCACGCTTTCCCAGGCGCGGGCCTGCGCCGCATCCACGGTGACGGACAGATAGACCTTGCCGCTGGTGACCACGATGCCCGACAGCGCCGGAGAAACGGCCAGCGCCACCCCTTCCGGCGTCCGCACGGAGCCGAGCGCGCTGCGCACCATATCTTCGGTGATGTCGGCCATTGGTCCTCTCCCAAACGCTTCGGCGCCTCGCGCCACATTTGAAACCCTGTATGCCACGCTCGCGCGCGGAAGAAACCCCACCCTCACCCGGACCGGGCGAGCGCCTGTGCGATATCCGCGCGCAGCTCGGGAAGCAGATCCTGCTCGAACCAGGGATTGCGCTTCAGCCACCCCGTGTTGCGCCAGGAGGGATGGGGCAGCGCATAAACGCGGGGCCGTTCCGCCGCCGCCCGCACCTGCCGCCAGTTCGCCACCGTCTGCGTGAGGCTGTCGCCGATCTGCGCCTCCCGGCCCAGCCGCTTCAGATGATAGAGCTGCGCCGGGCGGCCGATGGCGAGGATGAGATCGAACGCCGGCAGGGCCGCGAACAGGCGATCATGCCATGTGGCGCGGCATTCCCGCCGGGGCGGCAGGTCGCCGCCATTGGCATCCTGCCCCGGAAAGCAGAAGCCCATGGGCACGATGGCGATCTGCGCCGTGTCATAGAAGACCGCCCGCGACACCCCCATCCACTGCCGCAGGCGGTCGCCCGAGGCATCATGGAAGGTGAGGCCGGTCAGGTGCACCTTCGTCCCCGGCGCCTGGCTGGCGATGAGGATGCGGGCGGTGGAGGAGGCGCGGAGCACCGGCCTCGGCTCATGGGGCATCGGCCGGCCCAGCGGAGCCTCGACACATCTGCGGCAGGCTCGGATATCCGCAAGCAGGTCAGCGAGCGGCGGATCGACCGCGCCCCGTTCCTCCAGTTCCGCTTCCAGATTCGGCCGCTCAAGCTGGTCCGTCATGCCGTCCCGTTCCTGTCCGGCCCCTCATATGGGGGCCGGACCGGCCTTTGGCACCGGCTCAGGCGCCCGCCTTCGCCGCCGGGCGGGCGGAGACTTCGGCCCGCCAGCGGGCGAGGTTCACCAGTTCCTCGGGTGCGGTGATGCGGGCCACCTTCATGAAGTCGATGGCGACGATGGCGGTGATGTCGGCCACCGTGAAGCGGTCGCCGGCGAGATAGGCGCGAGTGGCCAGTTCGCCATCGAGGAAGGTGAGGAAGTCCAGCACCTTGGTCTTGTTCGCCTCGCCCCATTCCTTCACCTGTGGCACCTCGCGCTCGGCGAGCGCCGGGTGGACATGGCGGAAGGCGAACTGCACCGCCTGCATCAGCTCGATCTCGGCCCGGCGCTGCCACATCTCCACCACCGCAATCTCGCGCGCGTCGCGGCCGAACAGATTGGGCTCGGGCTGCACCGCCTCGAAATAGCGGCAGATGGCGATGGTCTCGGAGACCGCCGTGCCGTCATCCAGAACCAGCACCGGAACGGTACGGCGCGGGCTGATCTTGCGGAAGTCTTCGCTCCAGTGGGCCTTGGCGGCGAGGTCCACCATCTCCACGGGCACCTCGATGCCCTTCTCGGCAAGGAAGAACTGCACGCGGCGGGGATTGGGCGAGCGGGCGGACAGGTACAGAAGCATGGCGTGGCGTCTCCTCGTATTTTGTATGCCGAGAGACCACGGGAGCGGAGGAGGCGTCAAGCGCGGCCGGACGCAGGACGGTCAGCCGTAATAGCTGATGTACTTGCGGAAATAGTCCTCCCACGTGACCTTCTCGCCGCGCACCAGATAGCGCGCATCCGCCCCCGCCCAGCGCACGTCGAGCGCCGCCGCCACCTTCGGATGCACGGGGATCTGGAGGCTGCGGAGCGAATCCAGCGGGCCGGAGAACCAGAAGAGCTGCCGCACCCCCAGTTCCTTCGCCAGATACTTCATCAGCATGGAGAGGATGGCACCGTTGGGATGGGCGGTGGTGTAGAAGACCCGCTTCCTGCGGAAATTCTCCAGAATGTAGGCCCCCATGCCGGCCGGGAACTTCTCGTCCATGGCCAGCAGGCGCTTCTCCTCGAACGTATGCAGGCGCTTGGGGTCGATCACCCCCTTCACGTCGAGATCACGATAGGCGGCAAAGCGCGCCTCGGGATCGGGTATCTCCTTGCGCAGCCGGGCCAGCAAACCGTCGAAATAGGTGAACTCGAAGTTGGGATAGTCCTTGTTGCGGGCGAACTTGTCATCCGGCCCGTTGAAGGCGTCGAACGGCCAGAGCGAGGCAAAGCGCACGCAGGGATAGCGCAGCGTCGGCAGGTCGGCCGGCACGTGCTCCTTCAGCGGATACTGCTCCCATTCCTTGATGTCCTGGATGAGCAGCAAGTCACATTCCTCGATGTCCCGGCGGCCCTGCTCATGCAGGTTGGGCGGCAGCTCCATGAAATGGTGCTTCACCGAGAACTGCTTCGAGAAGCCAGGATTTTCCCGGAAGGCCCGCGCCACCAAGCTGCCCTGGCAATTGCCGAAGACGAGGATCTTCTTGCGCGTGGTCGCCCCGCGCACCGTCTTGGCGAAGACGCCCGCCGCAGGCCCCGTCCCCGCCGGCAGATGGACGATGTCCAGCGCGTCGAGCTTCAGGGAGGCCTTGCGGAAATGGCGGATGCCGATGTCGATCTTCTGCGGCACGCCGGAATCGAGGCTGGCGTCGGGCGGCACCTCGAACAGGAAGCTGCCCCGTTCCCCCGCCAGTTGCGCGCTGCTGAACACCTCGGTCCCGAGCACACCGCCGTCCCGGGTGCGCACGGAAATCTCCAGCGCCGGCTCGTCCGGCTGCGAAACCGCACCGACGCGCGCCGCTACCTCCAGCCGGTGCAGTCCGGCGGGCAGGAAGAGCGGCGACCAGGAGCGCCAGAACTTGAGCGCGGAGACTGAAACGGGCGACAGCCCGACCGGTCCGGAGGCGGGCACGAGCCGCAGGCGCCCCAGCATGCGCCAGCGCATGGGCGGGGCGGCGGCGGTTTCCGCTTCGCTGGCCGTGCGCAGCGTCAGGCCGGAGATGGTGAAGCGCGAGGTGCCGAACCCGGTGAAGCGGAACTCGAACGGCGCGTCCGCCCCGCTCTCCATGGAGAGGGCGTGGGGCACCTCGAAAAAGAGCGAGCGGTCCCCCGCGCGCAGTTCCTCATGGGTGAAGTCCCGCCACGCCCGCAGCATCCGGTTCTGCGCGATCACCTCCACGCCCAGCATGGGGTGGCCCTTCTGCACGGGGGCGGAGAAATCGCCGTCGAAGCTCAGGCAATACCGCCCCTCCGGCAGCCGCAGGAAGGGGCCGTACATGAACAGGCGTACCGGCAGGACCAGATCCTGCGCGACGCCGCCATCGGCGAGACGGCGACCTGGCAAACGCACTTCCATGGTGGAGAGGATGTCGCGCGCCTGCGAAAAATCCGGCGCCACGCGCGCCGCGTCGTCAACCACCATCACGTCCGTCCCACCACCCCTGCCGGGCCATGTTTGATACGCTCATCGCCAATGGTCTAGGATAAACCAATGACGCAACGGTGGGACATACGTTGAAAACGGCATCGGGTTTCCTGCGCGACACGGCGTTCCGCCGTCATCTGTGCCCGTTCGGATCTCTCGATGCCGGTTCGCGGCACCAGCGGAAGCTTGACACCGTGCGTTCCCCGTCCTCTCTCGCCGCGCGGGCACCGATGGCCGGCGGTTTCAGATCCGAATCATGAGCTCCTTCTCCTCGCTGGTGGACATGCTGCGCCATCAGGCCCAGCACACGCCCGACAAGCGCGCCCTCGTCTTCTCTTCCGGCAAGCCGGAGATCGAGCCGGAACTAAGCTTCGCCGGCCTCTACGCGCAGGCCGCGACGCTGGCGCGGCAGATTGCGGATCAGACGCAGCCCGGCGACCGGGCGCTGCTCGTCTTCCCGTCCGGGCTTGAGTTCGTCGTCTCCTATTTCGCCTGCCTCATGGCGGGCGTGGTGGCGGTGCCGCTCATGCCGCCCCGGCGCAACGCAAATCAGGATTCCAGCGCCGCCATCATCGCAGATTGCGCCCCCGTGCTCGCGCTCAGCCCGGCGGGCGAGGCGGAAGACCCGCGCGGCACGCTGCGCCAGCGCCTCGCGGACGGCAATGTCCGGCATTTGCCGGTCGCGCTCGCGGACAATGCGACCGACGATCTGCCCGCTCGCGCCATCGCCCGGCAGGATCTGGCCTTCCTGCAATATACGTCCGGCTCCACCTCCACCCCCAAGGGCGTGATGGTGAGCCACGCCAACCTGCTGGCCAATCTGGAAATGATGCGCCAGCGCTTCGGCAATCACGCGGGTTCGACCCATGTGAGCTGGATCCCGCTCTATCACGACCTCGGGCTGATCCTGAACCTGCTGGAGCCGCTGTATGTGGGCGCGACGTGCGTGCTCATGACCCCCTCCGGCTTCATGCACCGACCGCTGAACTGGCTGCGCAACATTGCGCGCTTCGAGGCCGAAGTCGCTGCCGCGCCCAACTTTGCCTACCACCTCTGCGTCGACCGCTTCCGGGCCGACCAGATGGAGGGCGTGGACCTCAGCCGCTGGACGCTGGCGGTGAACGGTGCCGAGCCGGTACGCGCCGTGACCATGGCGCGCTTTGCCGAGACCTTCGCCCCTTACGGCTTCAACGCCCGCACGCTCCATCCCACCTACGGGCTGGCGGAAGCGACCCTCGTCGTGAGTTCCGCCCCGCGCGGCAGCGGGGTAACGGTGCGCGAGGTGAGCGCCGAAGGGCTGAAGGACCGTCGCATCGCGCCGCCGAAGGACGCGGAAGACCGCCAGCCCATCGTCGGCTGCGGCCTCACCATGCCGGGCCAGAGCATCGCCATCGTCGATCCGCAGACCCGCCGCCGCGCCGAGCCCGGTGCCATCGGCGAGATCTGGGTGCATGGGGCGAGCGTCGCCGGCGGCTACTGGAACCGGCCGGAGGAGAGCGAGGCGACCTTCCGGGCGCACATCGAGGACGAGCCCGACGCCGGCCCCTTCCTGCGCACCGGCGACCTCGGACATCTGGATGCGGATGGCGAACTCTTCATCGCCGGCCGCATCAAGGACGTCATCATCATCCGCGGCGTGAACCATTATCCGCAGGACATCGAGGGCACGGTGGCGGATGCCCACCCCACCCTGCGCCGGGACTATGGCGCGGTGTTCTGCGTCACCGGCGAGGACGGCACCGAGCAGGTGGTGCTGGTGCAGGAGGTGGAACGCACCAAGCGCCATGCCATCGACGAGACGGAAGTCTTCGCCGCGATCCGGGCGGCGGTGGTCAACAATCACGAGGTGAACGTGGCGAAGATCGTGCTGATCCGCCCCGGCACCATCCCCAAGACCACCAGCGGCAAGATCCAGCGCAGCCGCACCCGCCAGCAGTGGCTGGACGGCACGCTGGAGGTGTGGGATCCCCGCGCACCGGAATCGGCGGCCGAAGCCGTCTGACACTTTCGAACAGAGCCCGCATCATGCCCAGCCCCAGCGACATCCTCAGCCATTGCCGCGAGCGCCTCGCGGCCATCGTGGAGACGGACGCCTCAGCCATCGCGGATGACGCCAGCTTCGCCAGCCTCGGGCTTGATTCGGCCATGGCCGTGCATTTCGTGCTGGAAATCGAGGAATGGCTCGGCATCGAACTTTATCCTTCGGTGACCGAAGACTATCCGACCCTCCAGACCTTCAGCGCCTATGCGGCGAGCCTCAAGGCGTGAACAATCGAGCGCCTGCCACGTTCCTGCCCATGTCCTGAAGGCTTTTGTCCCACCCTTGCGTTGGGGCGCGGCGTGAAGATTCGCCAGTTTCCGCAGATCCGGCACCGGCTTTTCATGGCCTGCCGATGGATACGCTTTGTTTGGAGACTGTCCGTTACACTGCGACCCGCCATTGCCTGAACCCCTCGTGTTGCCGCCTTTTCGAGAGGCCGGAACCGGACGGAGCCAATACATGGAAAGTGCCCGCGTTCATCTCTACCAGTTCGCCTCGGGAGGCCATTGGGCGCCCGGCGACAGCGTGGAGGCCTATCTGCGGCAGCTCATGGAAATCGACATGGGCCTCACCCCCCGTGCGGACCGCATCGCTGCCCTGACGGTGTTCCTCGACGAGGCCTTCCAGCTCGCCCATTCCATCGGCTGGACCGGTGCGGTGCGCGAGGCCCCGCAGATGTTCGCCCTGCCGGGCCTGCCGGCGGACGAGCAGATCTACATGGTGGCCTGGGAGCAGGAAGACGGCATCGCCTTTGCGGCCGCCCCCTATCCGCTGCCGTGGCTCGAGGCCAAGGCCACCCGCTTCACCGACAGCACCCGCGCCGTTCCGGCCCGCGAGGAGCGCGCCCCCGGCCCTTTTGAGCCCGCTCCTCGCGCCCCGGCTCCGCGCGAGGAGGAAGCCGATCCGTTTGCCGAGTTCGCCCGCCGCGGCGAGGAAGCCGCACGCCTCGCCCGCGAGGCGGCGGAGGAAGACCGCCCGGCATCCGGCCGCCGCTTCTTCTGAAAGCTGAAACAGAAAACCCCTCGGAGGGGCAGTCTCCGAGGGGTCCGTTGCGGGCGACGCATTGCCGGCCCCGCCCGTTCCAGTCTGAAGCCTAGCGGCCCATCGCGGCCAATCCGCCGCGGCTGCCTGCCATCGCGCGTTCCATGCCGCGCGCCGGGACGAGGCGCAGATGCGCCCGCTTGCGGGCCGCCAGCCAAAGTCCGCCGCGTCCGTCCGACGCCAGTTCGTCCGCCACGAAGCCGGATGCGGTGAGCCGGCCGTAGAGATGCGGCACCGAGATGTGGCGCGCATTGTCAAACGCGGCGAGCAGCCAGCCGCCGTCCTTCAGTGCGAAGCGCGCACGGGCCAGCAGGCGGTCCATCTCCTCGCCCCTCGGCATCTGCGAGACGATGAGGGCCTCGGCGATGCCGTGGGCGACGCAGTCGAGATTGCGCGGGGCACAGCCGACATTGGTGAAGCCGCCCCGCCACATCAGCAGGGCCAGAGACAGGGCATCGCCGCCCAGCACGAGCACATGGTCGTGGGCATCGACCCGATCGCCCTGCGTCAGCAGACGGCCGAGACCGGGCAGGGCAGCGAGGGCTGGAGCGCGATCCTCACCGATCGCGTCAATCTGTGCGGTGAATCGCCCTCCCTCTCTCGAACCCGTCTCTAGGGGAGGTTCGGTGACGGGCGCTTCGACGTCGGCCACCGAAAGATCATGGGCAAGGGGCATCTCGCCTCCGGAAAAAGCAGCCGGCCCGAAGGCTCGACCTGACGCCCCGAAGATCGGTCCCATCCGCCTAAAGGCGCCATCCGGAAGCCGCGGCCGAGTGGTAAAGCCCCCGTAAGGACCGCTGCGGAGAATGCCCCGCGCGCACCTGTTGTCTTTTTGAACGTCCGAACCTTGCGCCACGGGCTGGAGGAACGGCGGCCAGGAGGCTAGATGAGGGACGCGCCTTCCCCGCCGCACCGTGCCCTTCCGGAGCGCACATGCTCGCATCTGCCCTGCCCCGCCATATCCTCGTTCCGCTCATCGTGGCGTGCGCATTGTTCATGGAGCAGGTGGATTCCACCGTCATCTCGACATCTCTGCCCGCCATTGCCGCCTCGCTGCACGATGATCCGGTGGCGCTGAAGCTGGCGCTCACCTCCTATCTGCTGAGCCTCGCGGTCTTCATTCCCGCGTCGGGCTGGTGTGCGGACCGATTCGGCGCGCGCACCGTGTTCCGCTCGGCCATCGTCATCTTCACGCTGGGCTCGATCCTCTGCGGGCTCTCCACCAGCCTTCTGGATTTCGTGATCTACCGCATCATCCAGGGCATGGGCGGGGCGATGATGGTGCCGGTGGGCCGCCTCGTGATCCTGCGGTCGGTGCCGAAGTCCGAGATCGTCTCGGCGCTCGCCTGGCTGACCATTCCGGCGCTGCTCGGCCCCGTGATGGGTCCGCCGCTGGGCGGCTTCATCACCACCTATTTCGACTGGCGGCTCATCTTCTTCATCAACGTGCCCATCGGCATTCTCGGCATCATCCTCGCCACGCGCTTCATCGAGAACGTGCGCGAGGAGGACGTACCGCCTCTGGACCTGCACGGCCTCGTGCTCTCCGGCATCGGCCTCTCCGGGCTCGTCTTCGGCCTCGCCGTTCTGGGCCAGCACCTCGTGCCCTATTGGGCGGCGGCGGGCGTCACCGCCATCGGCATCGTGGCCCTCGGCTTCTATGTCCGCCACGCCCGGCGCACGCCCCATGCGGTGCTGGACCTCTCGCTGCTGCGCATCCCGACCTTCCGCGCCGGCGTGGTCGGCGGCTCGCTGTTCCGCATCGGCGTGGGCGCCCTGCCCTTCGCTCTGCCGCTGATGCTGCAACTGACCTTCGGCCTGTCCCCCTTCGCCTCCGGCATGCTCACCTTCGCCTCATCCGCCGGTGCCCTGGTGATGAAGACGACGGCGCGGCCGATCCTGCGGCGCTTCGGCTTCTGGCGGGTGCTGGTGGTGAACGCGCTGATCTCCTCGGCCTTCATCGGTGCCAATGCGCTGTTCACGCCGGAAACGCCCCATGCCGCCATCGTCGCGGTGCTGCTGATGGGCGGCTTCTTCCGCTCGCTGGAGTTCACCGCCATCAACGCCTTGTCCTATGCGGACGTCTCCCAGCCGGAGATGAGCCGCGCCACCTCCTTCGTCAGCGTGGCGCAGCAGGTGTCGCTGTCTCTGGGTGTGGCGCTGGTAGGCATGGTGCTGGAGGCAATGCGCAGCGCACGGGGCGAGACGGCACTGCAACTGGCCGACTTCACCCCCGCCTTCCTCATCGTCGCAGGAGTGAGCGCGCTTGCCGTCTTCAGCTTCATGAACCTGCCGAAGGATGCGGGCGCAGAACTCTCCGGCCACAAGGAAAAGCCGAGCACGCTGCCCGATCCCCGCGGCGAGGTGAACACCGCGGGCTCGTAAGGTTCAGGCCTCGTCCGTCTCGTCTTCCGTCCGGTCGGCGCTGCCGCGAAAACCGGTCGCGACGAGATAGAGCTCGGCCGAATCCGCACGGCTCGCCGCCGGCTTCAGATGGCGCACCTGCGCATAGTCGCGCTTCAGGTCGGCCAGCAGCGTGCCCTCGGTGCCGCCCTGGAACACCTTCGCGATGAAGGCCCCGCCCGGCGCCAGAACCTGCCGGGCGAAATCCGCCGCCAGTTCCACGAGGGCGATGATCTTGAGATGGTCGGTCTTCTTGTGGCCGGTGGTGTTGGCCGCCATGTCCGACATCACGAGGTCCGCCTTGCCGTCCAGCATGGCGAACAGCCGCTCGGGGGCAGTGGGATCGAGGAAGTCCATCTGGGCGAACATGACGCCCGTCACCGCATCCATCTCCAGAAGGTCGATGGCGACGATCTTGCCCTGCCCTTCCGCCGCGCCGATCTTCTTGGCCGCCACCTGGCTCCAGCCGCCGGGGGCGGCGCCAAGGTCCACGATGCGCATGCCCCGCTTCAGGACGTGGAGCTTTTCGTCCATCTCGATCAGCTTGAAGGCGGCACGCGAGCGCCAGCCCTCGCGCTTGGCGCGGGCCACATAGGGATCGTTGAGCTGGCGCTGGAGCCACTTCTGGGACGAGGACGAGCGGGTGCGTGCCGACTTCACGCGCACCTTGAGGGGACGTGCGTCGGGACTGCGGGGGGAGGAACTCAAGTACAGGACTCCGAATAGCTGGGCTGCGCGCGATGCCGCTTCCATACACCATCGGCGCGCATGAGCTGCACCAGCATGCCTTCGCGCAGGCCACGGTCGGCCACGCGCAGGCGCTCGGCGGGGAAAGTCTCGCGGACCGCCTCCATGATGGCGCAGCCGGCCAGAACGAGGTCCGCCCGCTGGGCGCCGATGCAGGGATTGGACACCCGCTCCTCGAACGACATCCCCATGAGGCGGTCCACCACCTCGCAGATGTCGTCCGCATAAAGCCAGGCACCGTCCACACGGGTGCGGTCGTAGCGGTCGAGGCCGAGGTGGATGCCGGCGACGGTGGTCACGGTGCCGGAGGTGCCGAGCAGATGCATCCGGCCCGGCTGTCGCAGGCCCCAGCTCTGGCGCACGCCTTCCAGCATATCCACCACTTCGGCCACCATGCGGTGGAAGAGATCGCAGGACACCTTCACCCCGCCGTGCCGCTCGGCGAGCGACACGACGCCCACCGGCAGCGAGGCCCAGGAGCGGATGCGGGCACGCGGCGGACCATCGTCGCCCGCCGCCCGGCGGCCGAGCCACACCACTTCCGTGGAGCCGCCGCCGATGTCGAACAGGATGGCGCCGTCGCAATTGGGATCGACGAGGGGCGCGCAGCCGGCGGCAGCGAGGCCCGCCTCGGTGCGGCGGTCGACCACTTCCAGCACGAGGCCGGTGCGGTCTTCCACCACCGAGCAGAACTCATCGCCATTCGCCGCAGCACGGCAGGCTTCGGTGGCAATGACGCGCATGCGCTTCACGCCCCGTGCCTGGATCTTGCCTGCGCAGACCTCGAGCGCACCCACCGCACGACCCATGGCCGCCGCGCTCAGCCGTCCGCTGGCGCCAAGCCCCTCGCCGAGGCGGACGATGCGCGAGAAGGCATCGACCACGCGGAAGTTGCGGGCCGTGGGCCTGGCCACAAGCAAACGGCAGTTGTTGGTGCCAAGGTCCAGCGCGGCATAGAGGTTGTCGCTGCCGGGATAGCCGAACCGCGTGCCCATGGGCACGGGTTCCGCGCAAGGGGCGGCGCTCCCGGCGCCGCCGCAGTCAACCTCGTCCCGCGCCGCGATGGACGGCCCGAGATCGGGGCAGCCGCTTTCCGGCTCACCGCCAACGGACAGCGCGCGGTCTCCGCACGCTTTGTCCGGTGAGGGCCGGTGCGTCTCGTCCCTCATCTCAATCCCCTCGCAGGGAGCTGCAGACCTGCCGCATGCTCACCCGCCTTCGATATCAGTTAAGGGGAGTGTAACACCGGAAAAGGGACGTGCAATCCGGCAAAGCCGCAGGACTGAACCGCGCCGGTAGCAGCAATGCCGGCCTTTCGCCTCATTCCGCCGCCGCGCGCCCGGTCACGTCCAGCGTCAGACCTGCCGCAAGGGCATCCGTGCGAAAGGCTTTCACGGCATCGAGCGACAGTTCGTCGGCGGTCCGGCTGCCGAGGGCGGGCAGCTTCTTCAGCACGTCCGCCGGAGCGGTGATGATGTGGACGCCGAGCCGGTCCGCCTCGATGACGTTCCAGACCTCGCGGGTGGAGGCCCAGATGACCTCGACGTTCGGCGTGGCGCGGGAGAGGGCCACCGCCTTGGTGATGGCGGGCAGGTAGTCGATGCCGAGATCGGCGAGCCGGCCGGCGAAGACAGAGATGATGGAAGGCGCGCCGCCCGCGAGCGCCGCGACGCCCTCCTCCACCTGCCGCTCGGAGAAGACGGCGGTGAGGTTCACCTTCACGCCGTCCTGCACCAGATCACGCACCATGGGGAGCAGCGATTCGCCCTTGGTGTTGGTGATGGGCAGCTTCACATGCACATGCGCGCCCCAGGTGGCGATCACCGCCGCCTGCGCACGGATTTCCGGCAGTTCGTCCGAGAACACCTCGAAGGAGATGTGACGGTCCGGCACGGCGGCGACGAGATCGCGGGCATAGGCCTCGTAATCCGTGACACCCGCCTTGCGCAGCAGCGACGGGTTCGTGGTGAAGCCCGCGATATGGGGCTGCTTGGCCATCTCCACGATCTGCGCCTTCTCGGCGCCATCGGTGAACAGCTTCACCTTCAGATCGGCCAGGGTCACGGACATCCTCTTTCCTCCAGACGCGACACGTCTCGTTGTGCCCAGCCTACTTCGGCGCGGGCGTCTTGTCCGTCCCGCCGATCACCAGCGGGCGGGCATGGATGCCGATGGGCTCGGCATTGGTCGGCAGCGGCGCGCCCTTGGCGAAGGCCCAGAGCTTGAAGCCGCCATCCGCCGCCAGCTGCTGCGCGCCATCGGGCGCCACATCCGCCGGCAGACGGACCAGCGTAACGTCGTCTCCTGACGGATCGATGTCCTGCCGCGCCACGATATAGGCAGCGGGCGCCTTTTCGGAAGGCGCGACGAAGGGCACGGCGGCGACGACATGCATCCCCTCCGGCAGGCGGTTCCACCAGGGACCGTCGAGGCGCACAACCGCCACGTCGGCGCGATGCTCGCTGACTGCGGCGATGGCGGCATCGGCGGAGGCGAGCCGCTGGCGCGGCATCTGCGCGCCGAAATAATCCTGCGCCAACAGTTCGGTCGCGCCGTCGCCCGCATCGGCCACCGCGACGGAGAAATCCGCCTTCTGCTGGAGGATGGAGCCGGCAATGACGGCGGTCCACACCCGCGCGATGGTGGCGGGCTTCTGCCGGCCCTGCACGGCCGCAAGTTTGCGGATGAGCGCCGCCTGCCGGCCGGGCCGGAACACCACGGCATTCGCCCCCGCCTTGCCGCGGCCCACCTCGTCCACGATGGCGGCGCGGGCATTCAGCAGTGCCAGGATCTCACCGTCGACGCGGTCGATTTCGGTCCGCAGCACATCAAGCGGTCGCGGCGGCGGCGCGTCCTGCGCCTGCAGCGGGCCGGCGGCGAGCAGCGCCAGAAGGGCGCTCATTGCTAGGATGGGCTTTCGCATCTCTCTCCCTCACCGGGGCACCGTCCTCGCATCAACCGATTAACAGGACGTTCACCACGCCGGCTGAAACGCCGGGGCGGTGTCCGTTACGGCAAGAATGCGGAAAGCCTGAGCCCCCAATTTCCCCTTGAACGAAGAAAGTCCCCTGGCGAGGCGGAATGATGTCACAGCTGATCGAGCGGATGGCGCGAGCAGCCCATGCCCATGCCCAGACCTGCTTCCCGCTGCTGGAAGCCTGGGAAAACCTGCCGCCGGAGCGCCGCGCGCACCAGCGCCAGCTCATGGCCCATGCGCTGGCCTCCCTCAGCCCGAGCGATATCCGGGAACTGGCGGGCACGTCCGCCGACCTCACCGTTCTGCCCACGCGGCCGAGCGAGTGGGTGCTCGCCGAGCTTCAGGAAGCCGCCCTCAATGACGACGGTTCGCGCGCCGACGCCCGGCGCCGCTACCGCTCGCTCATCGCCACGGCGACCATCCCCTCGGCCGAGACCTTCCAGGGCGGCGCCTGAGCGGCGCGACGGCAGCGGGTCGGCTTACACCACCACCCGCCGCTCGGCCTGCGCGCCCACCTCGAACACCCGCCGGTAGCGGGCGATCTGGTCCGGCGGCCCCATGGCCTTGGTGGGATTGTCGGAGAGCTTCACCGCCGGGCGGCCATTGGCCGAGATCACCTTGCATACGATGGAAATGGGGTCGAGGACCCCATCGGACGCCAGGCCCCGGAAGTCGTTCGTCAGCAGCGTCCCCCAGCCGAAACCGAGCCGCATCCGCCCCTTGAACCGGGCATGGATGCGGGCCACCTCGTCCGCATCGAGCCCGTCCGAGAAGATGGCCAGCTTTTCCTGCGGATTCTGCCCGCGCGCCGTCCACCAGGCGATCGCTTCCTCGCCCCCTTCCAGCGGGTCCTTGCTGTCGATGCGGATGCCGGTCCAGCCCGCCACCCAGTCCGGCGCATGGGCGAGGAAGCCCGTGCTGCCATAGGTGTCCGGCAGGATGATGCGCAGGTTGCCATCATATTCCTGCTGCCAGTCGGCAAGCACCTCATAGGGCGCGGCGGCCAGCGCCGCATCGTCCTGCGCGAGCGCGGCATAGACCATGGGAAGCTCGTGGGCGTTGGTGCCGGTTGCCTCCACCTCGCGGCGCATGGCGATGAGGCAGTTCGAGGTGCCGAGGAAGGTGGGGCCAAGCCCCTCGCTCAGCGCCTGCACGCACCAGTCCTGCCACAGGAAGCCGTGGCGGCGCCGGGTGCCGAAGTCCGCGAGATTGACCGGGCCGAGGCTTTTCAGGAACTCGATCTTCTCCCACACCCGCGTCATGGCGCGGGCATAGAGCACCTGAAGCTCGAAGCGTCCGAGCCCCTTCAGCACCGCCCGCGAGCGCAATTCGTTGATGACGGCGAGGGCCGGAACCTCCCACATGGTGGTCTCGATCCACGGTCCCTCGAAGATCAGCTCATACTGCCCGTCGCGCTTTTCCAGATGATAGGCGGGGAATCGGAAGTTCTCCAGCCAGGCCAGATAGTCCGGCGCAAACATCTGCCGCTTGCCGTAGAACATGTTGCCGCGCAGCCAGGTGGATTCGCCCCGCGACAGGGAGAGCGAGCGCACATGATCCAGTTGCTCGCGCAGCGCACCGTCGTCGATGATCTCGGCCAGGCGCACGCGGCTGGTGCGGTTGTGGATGCCGAAGGCCACCTGCACGTCCCGGTGCCGCCGGAAGATCATCTGCCCCATGAGCAGCTTGTAGAAATCCGTGTCGAGGACCGAACGGACGATGGGGTCGATCTTCCACGTATGATTATAGACGCGGGTGGCGATGTCGGTCATGGCGGCCCTCGGGATGCGCCTTCAGCCTCCTATACCATTCGCGGCCCCATGGGGAGTTCCCCGCGCCGGAACCCGCCCGTTCCCCGTTCCGTTGTCCTTGCAGCGCAACGGGATGAGGCAGGCCATGGGACGCATCGACGAGCGCATCCGCGCGCGGGCGCAACGCATCTGGGAAGAGGAAGGCCGCCCTTCGGACAAGGCGGACATGCATTGGGAACGCGCCAAGCAGATCGTCGCCATGGAGGAAAGCGACCGTCTCGCCGCGAGCCCCTGCCCTCAGGCTGACGGGACGGAGACCCCGCGGACCCGCGCCACAACGGACGCGGCCGGCGGCGGCCCGTCCAAGGACGCCCGCTCGACGTGATCGGGCAGCCCAACAAAAAACCACGCCCCCTTGCGGGAGCGTGGTCGAAGGGCGCCGGCAGTTACGCGCCGGCCAGTGTGGAAAATACCCACCACACCTGTTCCCGGCCGTTGACCCTCACCCGGCGGCGTCTGGCCCGCGATTGCGGAGCCGTCAGCCGCCGGAGCGGATCTCAACGGAAGAGGGTCATGATGTTGGAGGTCGAGTTGTTCGCGATGGAGAGCGACTGCACCGCCAGCTGCTGCTGGGTCTGCAGGGCCTTCAGCTTCGTGGACTCTTCTTCCATGTTGGCATCGACCAGCGAGCCGATCGACGACGTGTTGATGTCGATCAGGGACTGGGCGAAGTTCTGCTGCGAGGTCAGGCGGGTCTGGGTGGTGCCGAGAGCCGTCGAACCGGCCTGCAGGCCGTCGATCGTGGCGGACACGATCTTCATGTAGGAGGAGAGCTTCGCCAGGTCGACATCGCTGCTGGTGAGCGAGGAGATGTCGATGTTGGCGATGGACGCCGTGAACGCCGCGACCGTGGTCCCGCCGACGGAACCGCTGATCGAGTAGGTGGTGTCCATGAAGCCCTTGAGGTTGCCGGCGTTGGTGCCGACAGCGACGGTCAGACCGCCGGAGACGGACGCGCTGGTGGCAACCGCAGTCACGGCCGTGTCGATCGTGGAGCTGGTACCCGTGGACGTCGAGTTGGTCTTCGCGTCATAGACGGCGAAGGCACCGGTATCGAGCGTGGTGGTGCCGACCGTCACGACGCCGCTGGCGCGCGAGAAGTTGGCGAGCAGGCTCTTGTTGGCGTTGAAGCCCGTGGCCGAGCTGTCGACCGAGAGCCAGTTGGCGCCGTTCACCACCGCCGAGGAAGCCGCCGACGAGATGTCGGAGACGGCGTTGGCGATGTTCTTCTGCAGGGAGGTGCGATCAGCCGTGGAGGACTGGGCGCTGACCAGGGCCTGCTTGATGGTGTTCAGGCTGTTCATGATCTGGGTGAGACCGGTATTGGTGGTCTTCACCGAGGACATGTCGAGGTTGATGGCATCCTTCACCGCGCCGAGCGCGCCGTTGTCCGACGTCAGGGTGGTGGAGATGTTCCAGTAGGCGGCGCCGTCAGCGGCAGAATTGATCTTCTTGCCGGTGGAGACGCGGTCGTTGGTGGTGTTGAGGCTATCATTGATGGAGCGCAGGGTCGCGAGAGCAACGCTGGCGGCATTGTTGGTGATGATGCTGGTCATGACTGATGTCCCATCATTGGAATGAGTGGTGATGTCGGGACATTCCGGGCTGAACCGGTATGGCAGAACGGCTTCATGCCTTTGACTGTGGGGACTTGCCCCGGCGCGCTTTGAGCGCTCAATCTGCCATGCAACCTATAATAGCGATGAAGCTTGCGCGAAGCTAGCAGCAACCCTGCGGGAGGGGTGCGACCGAATAGACGGGTCGTCCAGAAAGCAAATGATCGGGGGATCACTCTTCATGCGGAGCCCGCCGTCTGCTTGGACGAGGTTCAGCATCCCGTTCGAGCCCCTTTCCTGGTGACACCCCCGCCGAAAGTCATATGAGGCAAGCAGAGCCGTCACGGCATGATGACGGGCCTATCCCCATCGAGGTGCGCGCACCTTGCATGCCGGTCACGATTTCCCTCGCCTGCCACGGTACCCACATGCATGATGCAGGCTATGAAACGCGGGAGAAACCGTGCGCCTCGACGAGACATGCTTCCTCATCCTGCGGCTCGCGACGTCGGGATTGTGCATGTGGGCGGCCGTCCTGTCGCTGCTGCATGCGCAGCACTATGTGCGAAACCTGCGGCGGCCGGCGACGCTGCGTTATGCAGGAGCGATCATCGTGCTGGTGATCGGCGCCCTGGCACTGGCCTCGGGCTATAACGAGAGCATCGTTCATCACGGGCGCGAGATCGCCGTTCTGGACTGGGCCTGGGCGGTCTCGGACGTACTGATCCTCATCTTCTACATTCTCGCCTTGCGCACCCTGCGGCATCGGGATCTGCGCGAAGCACGGCTGATGATCGAAAGCCGCCGGGACGTCCTCACCCAACTGCCCAATCGCGCCGGTTTCGACGAACAGGCGATGCGCATTCTTGGGGATTGCCAGCGCGCGGGACTGCCCGCCGCCGTCGCACTGTTCGACATCGACCACTTCAAGAAGATCAATGACGGCTGGGGGCATCCGGCCGGCGACGCAGTGCTGAAGAACCTCGCCGACGCGGCGCAGGACGTGACCCGGAGCACAGACGCCTTCGCGCGCTTCGGCGGCGAGGAATTCGTCATGATCCTCAAGGGCGTGAGTGCCGAGGCCGCTTTCGTGCATGTGGAGCGTATCCGCCGGGCCATCTCGCGCGACGTGCCACACCCCTCGGGCAGCGGCCGCATCACCGTATCTGCCGGCCTCGCCGACGTGCGGACCTATGATCAAGCCGGCCTCACCGCCGCGATCTCCCGCGCCGACGAGGCGCTCTATGCGGCAAAGGCCGCTGGACGCGACCGGACCATGCTGGCCGCCACCGATGCAGCGACGGCCGCGGCATCGGCCTGAGGACCGACGGTCGAGCCACGACGGCTGCGACAAAGCGGAACGCCGTGTCTTTCTGAAATTTTCGGGCCTGAACTTTCCCGCCGCGCTCCGCGTTCAGACACCAGCCTCCGTCAGATACCTCAGGCCCGGCGTGGACATGCATCCGGCAACTGTTGAGTGAGAGTTTACCGAAACGCGGGAATCCGTCTCCCCCGAAGCCGGCCATGGCCGGTCGAGCGCGGCCGACGACGCGGACTGAATTTGCTGCGCTGGCCCACCCTAAGGGCAGCCGCCCGGCGGCGCGGCGCTCCTGCAGGAGCCCGCGCCTCGCGACACGCAGGCTGAAGCGGCGGCACCCGCCCGCCAAAACGTGACAAGGTGACCGAATTTTAACCTTTTCTCCCGTTTGGGTGCGTCGCACCTCTGGGGTATAGAGGTCCTTAACATGGACGCTCCAACCCGGACCTTGGCTGCACGATGACCCTGACTGACGATGCCCTCTCGGCCCCCGTGCCCGCCGCGGCACAGGATGGCCTCCATCGGGTCTTCAAGCGCCTCGCCGATTACATGAACCGGTCCATCCTCGGGCAGCCGCAGTTCGTGGACCTGCTGCTGGTGGCCGTGATCGCCGACGGGCACCTGCTGGTGGAAGGTGCGCCGGGTCTGGCCAAGACCAAGGCCATCAAGGCGCTGTCAAAAGCCATCGACTGCAACGAGCAGCGCATCCAGTTCACCCCGGACCTCCTGCCCTCCGACCTCACGGGCACGGACATCTACCGGCCCGAGGACGGCTCCTTCCGCTTCCAGCCCGGCCCGGTGTTCCACAATTTCATCCTCGCGGACGAGATCAACCGCGCGCCCGCCAAGGTGCAGGCGGCGCTGCTGGAAGCCATGGCGGAGCGGCAGGTGACGGTGGGCGGTGCCACCTATGCGCTGCCCAAGCTCTTCCTCGTGATGGCGACGCAGAACCCCATCGAGCAGGAGGGCACCTATCCGCTGCCCGAAGCCCAGCTCGACCGCTTCCTGCTGCATGTGAAGCTGGACTATCCCGACATCGCCGCCGAGCGCGAGATCCTGCGCCTCGTGCGCGGGGAAGCGCAGGGCGAGAGCGTCGCTTTCGGGGAGAAGGTGAGCCAGGCGGTCATCTTCTCCGCCCGCCGTCAGGCGCTCGCCACCTACATGTCCGAGGCGGTGGAGGAATATCTGCTCCAGTTCGTCTTCGCGACGCGCCAGCCGGCGCTCTATGGCAAGGATCTCGCCGGCCTCGTCGAATTCGGCGCCAGCCCGCGCGGCACCATCGCGCTGGACCGCTGCGCCCGCGCCCATGCCTGGCTGCGGGGCCGCGACTATGTGGTGCCCGAGGACGTGCAGGCCATCCTGAAACCCGTGCTGCGCCACCGCATCCTCCTCAATTTCGAGGCGCAGGCGGACGGCATGACCACCGACCGCTTCCTCGACACCCTGCTCGCCCGCGTGCCGGTGGCGTGAGGACGGTGCGTCCGGCGGCACTGCCATGAGCCCATCCGCACCCGATTATTCCGGCCCGGCCTTCACCGGCCTCGTCGCCCGGCTGGACGAACTGATCGCCGCCCGTCCCGGCGGGCGGGACGGCTTCGGCACGTCCGGGCGCGTGCGCACGCGGCAGATGGGCGGCTATCGCTCGCCCTTCCGCGGACGGGGCATGGAGTTTGACGAGGTGCGCGCCTATCAGCCCGGCGACGACATCCGCACCATCGACTGGCGCGTCACCGCCCGCACCGGCCGCACCCACACCAAGCTCTTCCAGGAGGAGCGCGAGCGCCCGGTCCTCATCCTCATGGATGCACGGGCCTTCATGCGCTTCGGCACCCGCGCCTGCTTCAAGTCCGTGCTCGCCGCCAAGGCCGCCGCCGTGCTCGCCTGGACTTCCATGGACGGCGGCGACCGTGTGGGCGGGCTCCTCGTCACGCCCTATGCCCTCAAGGTCTTCAGCGCCGAGCGCAGCCGCTCGCGCGTGCTGGGCTTCGTGAAGGGCATGGCCGAGGCGACGCAGGTGGGCTTCGGCGCTGAACCGCCGGAGGCCGAACCATCTCTCGCCGAGGCCTTCGCCCGCCTGCGCCACGCGGCACGGCCTGGTACGCTGGTCTTCATCGTCAGCGATTTTCATGATTTCGACGGCGAGGCGGCCAAGGAGCTGAACCGCCTGTCGCACCATGCGCATATCACCAACGTCTTCATCTATGACGCGCTGGAGGCGGCAACACCGGCCCGCGGCGCCTATCCGGTGAGCGATGGAGAGGCGGTGGCGACGCTCGATGCCGACCGGGATGCCGTGCGGCAGGCCTATGCCCGGCGCTTCGCCATGCGCCGGGAGGCCGTGGAAGAGGCCGCCCGCTCGCGGGGCATGTCCTTCCTCATGCTGCGCACGGGGGAAGATCCGGCCGAGGCCCTCCACCCCGAGCGGCTGGCACGCAAGATGCGCGCGGGAGCGGCGGCTTGATCGCGAGCCTCTCCCTGCCCCGCGGTGACGCGCTCCTGCGCCTCGCGCAGTTCCAGCCCGCGCCCGGCAGCGCCCCAGCCGCTGCGCCCGGTGGCGCGGATGCAGGCGCGCAGGCCCCGGCCCTTCAGCTCGATCCCGGCGCATCCGACCCGTTGATCGCGCTGAAGGACATCCATCTGCCGGAGCCCGTCTCCTTCTGGCCGCTGGCGCCGGGCTGGTGGATGCTGCTCGGCCTCGTCATCGTGCTTCTGCTGCTGGCCGCGCTGCTGGAATGGCGGCGGCGCCAGACCCTTGGCTACAAGGCCCAGCGGGCCCTCGACGCCATCGCGAAGGATACCGTCCGCTATGCCGACGCCCGGGCTGTCGGGGCAGAGGCGGCGGTGCTGGTGCGCCGCATCCTGCTGTCGCGCGGCGGCGCGCAGGCGGCCGTGCTCACCGGCGCCGACTGGCAGGCGTATCTCGCGCAGGGCAAGGGCGCCCTGCCGCAGGAGATCGGCCGCTTCCTCGCGGTCGCCCCCTATCTGCCGCCGGGTGCGCAGGAAGCGGCGGGCATGGACCGCGCCGCCCTCGTGGCTGCGCTGCGGCGCTGGATCCGGGGGCACGCATGATCCAGTTCCAATGGCTCTGGGCCGCCGCCCTCCTGCCCCTGCCCCTGCTGGTGCGCTTCCTGATGCCGGCGGCGCCGAAGCGGCGCGCGGGCGCGCTGCGCCTGCCCTTCTTCCACGAGATCGCTGGCGCCGGCCTCGTCTCCGAGGGCGGACGGCGGCGGCGTCTGGTGCGCCTCGCGCTCCTGTCCGTCATCTGGCTGCTGCTGGTGGGCGCCGCCATGCGCCCGGCCTATGTGGGCAAGCCCGTGCCGATTGCGGTGGAGGGCCGTGATCTGATGCTGGCGGTGGACCTCTCCGGCTCCATGTCGCGCCAGGACCTGTCGTACGACAACATTCCGGTGGACCGGCTGACCATCATCAAGGGGGTTGCCGACGACTTCATCGCCAAGCGCAAGGGCGACCGCATCGGCCTCATCCTCTTCTCCACCCGCGCCTACGTGCAGGCGCCCCTCACCTTCGACCGCAACGTGGTGCGCGATCTGCTGCGCACGTCGTCCATCGGGATGACAGGGCAGGAGACCGCCATCGGCGATGCCATCGCGCTCGCCGTGAAGACCTTGCGCACCCGCCCACAGGAGCAGCGGGTGCTGGTGCTGCTGACGGACGGGGCCAACAATTCCGGCATGCTGAGCCCGATCCCGGCAGCGGAGATCGCCAAGGCCAATGGCGTGAAGATCTACACCATCGGTGTCGGCGCCGATGCCTTCGCCGTGGGCCAGCGGATGGTGAACCCTTCCTTCGACCTGGACGAAGGCGCGCTGGAGCAGATCGCCCAGATGACCGGCGGGCGCTATTTCCGCGCCCGCGATGCGGCTGGCCTTGCCGCCATCTATAATGACATCGACCGCATGGAGCCGGTGAGCGGCGAGCCGCTCTATCTCAGCCCCACCGTCTCGCTCTTCCAGTGGCCGCTAGGCGCGGCGCTCGTGCTGAGCTTCCTCTTGGGCCTCGTTTGGCTGTGGCCGGCCCGCAGCCGCAAGGCGCAGGCCGAAGCACCGGCACCGAACCTTGAGGGGGCCGCGCCATGAACGGCCTCTTCGCCCAGCTTTCCGGAGGCCATCTGCTGCCGGCGGACTTCCATTTCCTGCGGCCGGACTGGCTGCTGGCGCTGCTGCCGGCACTGGTGATCGCCGCACTCGTGTGGAAACGCATGGGCACGGGCCAGAGCGCCTGGGCGGGTCTGGTGGACGCCCATCTGCTGCGCCACCTCGCCCTCACCGATCGCAGCCGCGCCGGGCGCTGGCCCGTCTTCGCCCTGCTGGCCGCTTATGCGCTGGCCATCCTCGCCATGGCTGGCCCCGCCTGGCAGAAGCTGCCAACGCCGGCTCTCGACCGGATCGACCCGACCGTGGTGGTGCTGAGCCTCGCCCAGTCCATGAACGCCACAGACCAGAACCCCACCCGTCTCGCCGCTGCCCGCCACAAGGTGGAGGACATCCTGAACCGGATGCGCGGCGGGCAGGTGGCGCTCATCGTCTTTGCCGATGCGCCCTTCGTCGCCGCGCCCCTCACCGAGGATGCCCGGGTCGTCCAGCAGATGCTGCCGGAGATCGGCACCGACCTCATGCCGGTGATGGACAACCGACCGGATATCGCCATCCGGCAGGCCATCGACCTCTTGAAGAACACGGGCGCGCCCACCGGGCGCATCATCCTCATTGGCGACGGGCTCGGAGACCGGCCCGAACAGACCAAGGCCACCGCCGCCTCCGCAGGCAATGCGGGCTATCATGTGAGCGTCATCGGCGTCGGCCGCGATGCACCGACCCCGCTCGTCGCCTTCGACGGGCGCCCCCTCACCGGCCGCGACCGCACGCCCCTCACGACGCGCATGGACGAGGCCGGCCTCAAGGACGTGGCAATCGCCGGGCGTGGCGTCTTCACGCCCCTTACCGTTGGCGACCGGGACATCGACACCATCCTCGCTCAAAGCGGCGTGGACGGCCCGGCCAAGCCCGGCGAGTTGCAGGACAGCGGCCTTGCCGCCGATCAGTGGGCGGACATGGGCCCCTTCGTGCTCCTCGTCGTGGTCGCACTTTTCGCGCCGCTCGCCTTCCGGCGCGGCTGGATCGCCATCCTGCTGCTCGGACTGCTGGCCGGGGCCGCGCCGCTGGCGCCGGCCCGCGCGCAGGAGCCGAGCCTGAGCGAACGCTGGCGCGACCTCTGGCAGACGCCGGACCAGCAGGCGGCCGCGGCCTTCAAGAGCCAGGACTATCAGGGCGCCGCCGCGCGCTTCGCCAATCCCGACTGGCAGGCGAGCGCGCTCTATAAGGCGGGCGACTATGAGAAAGCCGCAGAGGCCTATTCCCGCCTGCCGAACGGCGCCTACAACCAGGCCAATGCACTGGCCCGCGCCGGAAAACTCGACGACGCCGTGAAGGCCTATGACGAGGCCCTGAAGCAGAACCCCGACAATGCGGATGCCATCTACAACCGCAACCTCGTGCAGAAGCTGATCGACGACCAGAAGAAGATGGACCTGCCCCAGCCCCCGCCCCAGGACCAGCAGAACAAGGACAACAAGAACGGCGGCGGAAACCAGCAGGACAAGCAGCAGCAGGACAAACAGGACAAGGGCGACAACAAGCAGAACACGCCCCAGAACCAGAAAGACCAGAAGGACCAGAACAAGAAGGACCAGGGGCAGCAGGACCAGAAGGACAAGAAGCCGGACGGCGACGACGAGGGCAAGCAGAAGCCCGACCCGAAGTCCGGTCCGCAGCCTCAGCAGGCCCAACCCAAGCCCGATCCCGGCCAGAAGAACCAGCCCCAGCAGGGTCAGGACCAGAAGGACCAGCCGAAGCCCCAGCCGAAGGATCAGGGCAATGATCCGGCCAAGGCTGACCCGAAGGACGGAAAGGACGCCAACAAGCCGGACCAGAAGGACGGCAAGGAGGCGCCGAAGCCCGATCCGCGCGCCCCGGGGAACACGCCCGCCCAGCCGCAGCCGGCGCAGCCGAACCCGCAGGGGCAGCCGGGCCAGCAGCCGCAGCCCCAGCCGGCCCAGCCCGCCCAGCAGGGTGGCGACCAGCCGGGCATGGCCCTTACGCCCCTCGGCCTGCGTCCGATGACGCCCGAGGACCAGAACCGCGAGCAGGCTTTGCGCATGGTGCCGGATGACCCCATGGGCCTTCTGCGCGCCCGCATCCGCGCGCACTACACGGGCCGCCCGCCGGAAGTGGAAGGAGTGAACCAGCCATGAGCCGGCCGCTCCCCATCCTGCCCGCCCTGCTGCTGGCCGCCGCACTTCTGGTGCTGCCCGCGCTGGCGCAGGCCGCCCCCCGGCTGACCCTTTCCGCGACGCCGGATACGCTCATCTCCACCGGCACGGTGGAAGTGGTGATCGCCCTCACAGAAGGCGACGGCCGTGAGCCGCCCAATCTCACGCCGCTGACGCGGGACTTCGACATCGTCGGGCAGGGCCGGCGCAGCCGCACCGAGGTCGTGGACGGGCGTCGGGTGCCGGTGAACGAATGGCTGGTCACGCTCGCCCCCAAACGCACCGGACGACTGATCATCCCGGCCATCTCCCTCGCCGGCCTTTCCACCGCGCCGGTCGCGGTGAACGTGGTGCCAAGCACGGGCGGTGCCCTCACCGACGAGCGCACGCTCTTCGTGCGCCTCGAGGCCGGAGACGTGCAGCCCTTCGTGCAGAGCGATGTGCCGGTCACCGTGCGGGTCTATGACCGGCTCGGGCTGCGGGGCGGCGGCATCAGCCGCATTTCCGCCGACGGCGCCAGCTTCACGCCGCAGGGCGAACAGCGGGCCTATTACCGGACCATTGGCCGCTACCGTTATCAGGTCATCGAGCAGAGCTATCTGATGCGTCCCCAGCGCAGCGGCACCATCGAGGTGCCGCCTGTCACCCTGGAGGCCAAGGTGCCGGCCTATACGGGTGGCCAGCTCCCGCCGGATATCGCCGGCGCGCTGGGACGGCCGCAGCCGCCCAACCCGTGGGACACCAATTTCCCGAGCGTGCGCGACCTCACGGTTCAGTCCAACCCGCTGACGGTGACGGTGCGCGAGCGGCCGGCGGACGCCAAGGGCTGGTTCCTCCCGGCGCGCAGCCTCACCATCAGCAGCGAGTGGGCCAAGCCGCCGAAGGACGTGAAAGTGGGCGAGGTGCTCACCCGCACCATCCGCGTCGAGGCGGAGGGCGCCGGGCCGAACCAGTTGCCGCCCCTGACCCTCGCGGAGGTGCCGGGCGTCCGCCAGTATGAGGAGCAGAGCCGGACGGAAAGCGCGCCCGTGCGCGGCGCGCCCGGAGCACTCCTCACCAAGACGGTCTCCGTGGTACCCACCCGCTCCGGCACCTTCACCCTGCCGGCCATCGAGCTCGGCTGGTGGAACACGGCGACGCAGAAGCAGGAGACCGCCACCCTCCCCGCCGAGACCTTCACCGTCGCGGCCGACCCGCGCGCCCCTCAGACCGCGGCCGGCCCCGTTGCAGCGGCAACGTCGGGAACCGGCGGCTCGGCCCGCACGCCGCCGCCGGCCGTCGCGTCCGATACCAGCCTGCTGCACAGCGCGCTCGGCCTCTGGTCGGTCTGGCGGACCTGGTTCATGCTGGCGGCAGAGATCGCGCTGTTCTGCCTCTGCGTGGCGGTGGTCATGGCCGGGCTGCGCCGGCTGGAGCGCTGGCGGCGGGGCCGGCGGATCGCCCAGGCGGCAGAGGCCGGCGATCCCGCGAACGCGAGCATCGCCACGCTGGCGCAGGCGGAAGCCGCGCTTGAGGCCGGCTGCAAGGCCCGCAACGCCGCCCTCGCCCATCGTGCCCTGATGGCGTGGCTGCGCCTCTCCGCCACGGGCACGCAAGCTCCGGTGCCGGTGACGCCCGCTCTGGCGCAGGCCCTCACCGCCGTGCAGGACGCGCTCTATGGCACGGCGCCGCGTCCCTTCGATGCCAAGAGGCTACGCGCCGCCTTCCACGCCGAGCAACGCGCCCGCCGCAAGGGCGCGCGACAGGAGCGCGGCGCCCGACTGGCGCCGCTCTATCCCACGACTCGCTGAACGCGAGCGGCTCGAGCGGCGGATGGCCGAGCCGCTGCAGCCTCAGTGGCGCGTGGTCGAGGGGGGAAGCTTCAGGGCCCAGCCGGCCGGAACCTCGGCCGGCGCGTCCTTGCCCTTGGCAGCGGCGCTCGCCACGGTGCCCGGCACCACGCCCGTCTTGCCCTTCGCGCGCTTCGCGGCGGCGCTCTTGGTCTTGGCCGCAGGCCCTTTCGGCTTCGGGCCGCCCTTTGCCTTGGGCGCAGCCTTGCGCTTGGCGGCCTTGGGCTTGGCCGCGCTTGCAGCGGCCTCCGCCTCAGCCTTCGCCTTGGCCACGCGCGGCTTGGTCGAGCGTACCTTGGACGAACTTGCCTTGGACGCCCGCGCCTTGGCCGTCGCCGGGGACGGCTCTGAACCATCGACTGCGGGGACCTCCGTCATGGATGCCGCCTGCGCCGCTTTTGCCTTTGCCGCCTTCGGCTTGGCCCCCGCCGACTTCGCGGCCTTGGGCTTGGCAGCCTTGGCCTTCGCCTTTGCGGGCGTGGCCACAGGCGTCGCCGCATCCTGAACGTTGGGCACGACCTCGCTGGAAACGGTCTTGGCCTTGGCCACCTTGGCCTTGACCGGTTTCGCCTTGGTGGCCTTGGCCTTCGTCGCCTTGCCGCCCGTCACCTTGCCCTTGGCCAGCGTCCCGAGCCCATCGCTCAGGGGGCCCGCATCTGCCGCGACCTTCTCCTTCGCAGCTTTGTCTTTGGCGGCCTTGTCCTTGGCCGCTTTCGTCTTGGCGGCGAGCGCCTTGCGGGCCCGGTCGGCAACCGCGCCTTCCGCCGCCTCGGAGGCGTCTTCCGCTTCGGTGCTGACGGGCGCACGGGACCGCTTCTTGGCGAAGCGATCCGCCATCATGGCGCCGAAGGCGAGGATGATCTGGCTCAGTTCCTCTTCCTGCACCGCCGCCGCCGCGCTCTCGATGGAGAACCAGAAGCCGAAGCGCTCGGCGCGCTCCGGCCAGTTCTTCATGTAGCGCTTCACCTTCATGGGAAAGACGATGACGTCGCACGGCACCGTCTGGAGCGTGAGGCGCTTGTCATAGGAATACATGCCGAGCGGCTCGGTCGAGATGCTGCCCAGCAGGCCGGCTTCCTCATACGCCTCGCGCGCAGCCGCCTTCGCGGGCGACAGGCCCTTCATCGGCCAGCCCTTCGGGATCACCCAGCGCCGCGTCTCGCGGGACGTGATGAGGCGGATCTGCACCTCGCCATCCTGCCGCTGGCGATAGGGAAGAGCTGCATATTGGATCCGGCGCTGCGCGCGAACCTTCGGCGCGGAGGGCATGGCGCTCCTTTCCTGATTCGGAGCGGCATAATAGTGGGAAGGGCCATCGCTTCCAGCCCAAAGCCGCGTCAGGACGGGCGGCCTTATGCCCATGGAACAAGCGGCATGATTCCGCACGCGTCGCGGCGCCGATCAATACCGAGCAATGGATCAGGCCGCGCTGCTGTGATCCTTCGGCAAGCGATCCTGGCGGGAGCCCGCCGCGCTTTCAGGCAACCCAAGGTCCGCGCCGGGATGTCCCTGCTCCTGATGGTGGGCGAGGCGCGCCTCCAGGAACTCGATGCGGTCCAGCAGCGAACAGACCGCCTCCCCCACGGGATCGGGCATCAGGTGATGCTCGAGGTCGATGCGACCGTCCCCCAGACGGCGACGGTCCGCCAGCGGCTTCACCACGCGTCCGGGAATACCCACCACCGTCATGCCCGGCGGCACATCCTCGATGACCACGGAATTGGCACCGACACGCGCCCCGGCACCAACGGTGATCGGCCCCAGGATCTTCGCCCCCGCCCCCACCAGAACGCCATCCTGAAGGGTCGGGTGACGCTTGCCCGGGGTCCAGGAGGTGCCGCCCAGCGTCACGCCGTGATAGAGCGTGACGTCATCCCCCACCTCGGCCGTCTCGCCGATGACCACGCAGGCGCCGTGATCGATGAAGAAGCGGCGGCCGATGCGGGCGCCGGGATGGATGTCCACATTGCTCACCAGACGCCCAAGCCAGGACAGGAAGCGGGCCGGGAATTTCACGTTCGCACGCCAGAGACGGTGGGCCAACCGATACCAGATCACCGCATGCACGCCGGGATAGGTGAGCAGGATTTCGAGCGTGCCGCGGGCGGCGGGATCGCGTGACTTCACGCAGGCTACATCCTCGCGGATCTGCCGCCAGAGGCCGGGGCGCTCCTCATGCGCCAGGGTGACGCCAGCGACAGGCGCTAGAGCGGCCGCCGCGCGATGACGCGAGCCCATGATCATCTCGTCCTCTCCGCAACCGGTCCGGCCGGCAGGGCCGGCCTAGTGTCCGCCGGCTGTTCCGCCGGCTTGATGATCGATCCCGAACCCGGATGCGCGTCAGATTGCGCCTTCCACGGCGGCCCGCCGCAGACGCAGCGCGGACTCGGTGAAGCTGTCCTGATAGAAGCGCAGCAGCGTCTCGCGGGAAACATTCTCCTTGGTGCGGACAGCAAAAGCCCGCACCCGGTCGAGAATGGCGCGCCCGCGCACCGCATCCACGGTGATGCCCTCGTCGGCCAGCGCCTTCTCCACCGCCGCAAGACCGGAATGCTTTCCGAGCACCACCGTGTGGCCACGCCCGAACAGTTCCGGATTCAGAGCTTCATAGGTGGCCCGGTCCTTGAGCAGGCCGGAGACATGGATGCCCGACTCGTGGGTGAACACATCCGCGCCGACGATGGCCTTGCCGCGCGGCACCGGACGGGCGGCGGCGCCGCACACTAGTTCGGCCAGCGGCTTCAGCGCGGCCGGAGCGATGCCGGTCTCCGCCCGCGCCGTCTGGCGCAGGGCGATGGCCACTTCCTCCAGCGCGGCATTGCCCGCGCGCTCGCCGAGCCCGGCGACGGTGACGCTGGCGTGACGCGCTCCGCCCATCACCGCCGCCAGCGTATTGGCGGTGGCAAGGCCGAGATCGTCATGGGCGTGGAACTCAAGCTCGATGTCGGTGGTGGCGGCCACCCGGCGCACCAATGCATAGGTGCCGAAGGGGTCAAGCACGCCAAGCGTGTCGGCCAGCCGCAGGCGAAAGGCGCCCGCCGCCTTCGCCGTCTCCGCGAGACGGCAGAGAAAATCGGGATCGGCCCGCGAGGAATCCTCGCCCCCTACCGCCACCTCAAAGCCGAGCCGACGCGCCAGTGTCACCACCTCCGCCACACGGCCGAGCGCCCAGGCGCGATCCTTGCCGAGCTTGCCGGCCAGTTGCCGGTCGGAGGTGGGAATGGAGACATTGACGATCTTCACGCCCGCCGCGACGGCGGCCATCAGGTCGTCCTCGCTCATGCGGCACCAGGCCATGACGCGCGTCGGGAGGTTCAGCGAGACGATGGAGCGGATGGTTTCCACCTCTTCGTCGCCCATGGCGGGCGTTCCCGCCTCGATCTCCGGGACACCGGCGGCGGCAAGGGCGGCGGCGATCTCGATCTTCTCCTTGCGGGTGAAGGCGACACCCGGCGCCTGCTCGCCGTCGCGCAGCGTGGTGTCGTTCAGGAACGCCGTCCGCTGAAGCGGCGCGGGGTTTGCGGGTGTCTTGGCGAGCATGGCAGGCCTCCCACGGAACACAATGAGGTCACGTGGGATGTAGCAACGGCTGTGCCAAACACTTAAGTCATTGTTTTAAATCCGCTTATCAGCATCCGTACTGGCCGGGAGCGGGGACGCCCGACAGCATTGTCCGGTTTCGCCCGCTCACCGACAGCCCGTCGTCGCAGACGGCTCAATACATGGCATGCTGGAAGCGGGCGAGCATGGCTTCCTGGCTCTCGGCTTCCGCAAGACCGATCTGGTCCTTCAGCATCTGGCCAAGGGTCGGAAGCACGGAGCGCTCCACCTGCGCCTCCGGGTCCCACAGGCGCGAGCGCATGAAGGCCTTGGCGCAGTGCAGATAGGCCTCGCGCACGCTGATGCGCAGGACCGAGGTCGGCAGCTTGCCCTCCACCGCGCTGGCGCGACGCAGATCCTCGTCCACCCGGATCTCCGCCGTGCCGTTGATGCGCAGCGTCTCGTCCACGCCGGGGATGAGAAAGATGAGGCCGATGCCGGGGTTTTCGAGAATGTTGGTGAGGCTGTCGAGGCGGTTGTTGCCCGGCCGGTCAGGCAGGATGAGCGTGGTCTCGTCCTCCACCTGTACGAAGCCGGGCAGGTCGCCGCGCGGCGTCACGTCGAGGGCACCGTCGCGGCTCGATGTGGCAAGCATGACGAAGGGGCTGAGGCCGATGAAGCGGCGGCAGTGCGCATCAAGCTTCGACAACACCTTCTGGGCGGCGCGGGGCGAGACCGCCTTGTAGTGGCTGCGCAGTTGCTCGACGGTCTCGATACGGCTCATGACGATCCTCTGGGGCGGGATAGGGCGGGCGGCGGTTCAGGGCTTGATGATCAACTGGACCCGGTCGGCGACGAAGCTCGAACGGCCCCACTGTAATGGCACGCCGGCAATGTCCACATCCACCCGTTCCAGAACCATGACGGAGCGCCCGGCGGGGATCGCGAGAAGCATGCGCTCGCGTTCGTCGGCGATGCGCGCGCCGATGCGGGTTTCCTTGCGGCGATAATCGACGATGCCGAGGGTGGAGAGCGCACGGGTTAGCGAGCCCGTTGCCGCATAGATGAGGTCGAGGTCCTGACAGCGGGAATGGACGAACCAGGACGAGCCGCAGGACATGGGCACGCCGTCCGCCTCATGCATGGTGTCGATGCGCAGCACCCTGTCGCCGACCGAGAGGCCCAGTTCCCGCGCCACGTCCGGCGTCGCCGCCTCCACCTGCGAGCCAAGGAAACGGCCATGCGGCTCGCGGCCGTTGGCCAGCACGATTTCCGAAAAGCGGGTGCGCGGACCGATGGGATAGCGCAGCGGCGGCTCCTTCACGAAGGTACCGCGGCCGGGCGTCGCTTCCACGAGGCCCCGTTCCGTGAGGACGCCGAGCGCCCGGCGCACCGTGTGACGGTTGACGCCGAACCGTTCCGCCAGTTCCGCCTCGACCGGCAGGCGGGCGCCCGCAGGGCGCGCACCCGAGACGATCTCCGCCTCCAGCGTCTCGGCGATCTGCTTCCAGAGCGCCACGCCGCTGCCGCGGCGCAGATCGCCGTCCCGCTCGCCTGTCATCGGGCCGTGATCCGCCACGTCCAAACTGTCGTCCTGCACCACCGGTGGCCCCCCTTCGATTTTTCCGCCGCTCGCGCTTGCCTATTTGTATAGACTTTTATACAAATCCCGTCCAGATGCTTCGGCGGGATGGGCACACGCCCGATGCCCGCCCTGAGATCCGCAACACGCGACGTCTGGCAGCGGAGACCCGCGCGCCAGCCCCTCAGCTTCGCCCCGCCGATCGGCGCCGGGGCCAATCGTTCGAAGAGGCGACAATGGCGGCGGAAGACACGACGCAACGCCAGGCGATCATGGGAACACTCGCCCGCGCCACGGCGCAGGAGCTGTCCGCAGCGGTGGAGCGGTTCAAGCCGCTGCCCCCCATTCACGACCTGCGCCCGGCCGAAGTGGGACTCGCCATGGTGCGGGGCCGCATCGGCGGCGATGGCGATGCCTTCAATGCCGGCGAGGCCACCGTCACCCGCGCGGCCGTCCGCATCGAAGGTGGCGCGACCGGCGTCTCCTATTTGCTCGGCCGGGCGCCGGACCGGGCCCGAACCGCCGCCATCCTTGACGCGCTCTGGCAGGACAATGCCCTGCGGATCGCAGTGGAAGAGGCGCTTGGCCCCGTGCGGGCCCGCCTCGCGGCGGAGGCAACGGACGCCCGAGAAAAGACA
This sequence comes from Azorhizobium caulinodans ORS 571, assembly GCF_000010525.1. GTDB lineage: Bacteria > Pseudomonadota > Alphaproteobacteria > Rhizobiales > Xanthobacteraceae > Azorhizobium > Azorhizobium caulinodans. The sequence continues at coordinate 3,923,832 of NC_009937.1, forward strand.
GAAGCGACCAAGGTGAACTTCTTCACCATGGTCCGTGGAGAGGACTGATGACCGATCTTGCCCTCGGCTTCGCCGATCCCGTCCGCGAGGCGCAGGCCACCTTCAAGGCGGTGATGTGGGCCATCTCGCGCCCCGGCAACCGGATGCCGCTCGCCACCGGCCTCAAGCCTCCGGCGCCGCTCACGCCCGAAATGGCCGCCTGCGTCCTCGCGGTCGCCGATTATGAGACGCCTCTCTGGCTCGATGCGAAGCTCGCCGCCCGCGCCGAAGTGCTGGACTTCCTGCGCTTCCATACCGGGGCCCCGATCCTCGCGGAGCCGGGCGAGGCGCGCCTCGCGCTCATCAGCGATCCGGCGGCGCTCCCGCCCCTCACCGATTTCGCCCAGGGCACGCCTGAGTATCCGGATCGCTCCACCACGCTCATTCTCGCGGTGGACGATCTCACCGATGCGCCCTTCACGCTGGAAGGGCCGGGAATCAAGCATACGCGCCGCTTCGGCGCGGCGCCGCTGCCCGCGGATTTTGCCGCCCGCTGGGCCGACAACCGGCTGCTGTTTCCGCTGGGTGTCGATCTCATCTTCACCACGTCAGGGCTGGTGTCGGCCCTGCCGCGCTCCACCCGCATCACCGCGGAGGCCTGATCCATGTATGTGGCCGTCAAGGGTGGCGAGACCGCCATCCGCAACGCCCATGCCCTGCTCGCCGAGACCCGGCGTGGGGATACGTCGGTGCCGGAGATCGGCATCGACCAGATCGCCGGCCAGCTCACGCTGGCGGTGGATCGCGTGATGAGCGAAGGCTCGCTTTATGACCGCCCACTCGCCGCGCTTGCCATCAAGCAGGCGCGCGGCGATCTCATCGAGGCCATCTTCCTCGTGCGCGCCTTCCGCACCACCTTGCCCCGCTTCGGCTATAGCGAGCCGGTGGACACGGGCCGGATGCGCGTGGAACGGCGCATCTCCGCCACCTACAAGGACATTCCGGGCGGCCAGGTGCTCGGCCCCACCTTCGATTACACCCATCGCCTGCTGGACCCGACGCTCGCGACGACCGGCGGCGCGGCCGGTGCGCCCAAGGGCCAGCCCGCACGCGCGGACGGCGCGGCGGAGCCCGGTCCCATGCCCCGCGTCACCGATCTTCTGGGCGACGAGGGGCTGATCGAGCCGGCGCCCGCCACCGGCGAGGAGCCGCGCGATCTCACCCGGGAACCCTTGAGCTTCCCCGCCGACCGTCCCCTCCGCCTCCAGAATCTCGCGCGGGGCGATGAGGGCTTCCTGCTCTCGCTCGGCTATTCCACCCAGCGCGGCTATGCCCGCAGCCATCCCTTCGTGGGCGAGATCCGCTTCGGCACCGTCGAGGTGGAGCTGTTCGTGGAGGAACTGGGCTTTGCGGTGCCGCTCGGCGACATCGCGCTCACCGAGTGCCAGATGGTGAACCAGTTCAAGGGCTCCGCCAGCGAGCCGCCGAAGTTCACGCGCGGCTATGGCCTCGTGTTCGGCCAGAGCGAGCGCAAGGCCATGTCGGTGGCGCTGGTGGATCGCGCGCTCCGCTTCAAGGAACTGGGCGAAGAACAGTCCGCCCCCGCGCAGGACGAGGAATTTGTCCTCTCCCACTCCGACAATGTGCAGGCCACCGGCTTCGTGGAGCATCTGAAGCTGCCGCACTACGTGGATTTCCAGGCCGAACTCGACCTCGTGCGCCGGATGCGCGCCGAGCATGCGGACGGCACCGAGACCAGCCAGCAGGAGGCGGCGGAATGAACGCGCCCTTCGAAACCGCACAGGCGTCAACGCCCGCCGGCATGCCGGCCATCACCTACAATTTTGCCTATCTGGACGAGCAGACGAAAAGGATGATCCGCCGGGCGATCCTGAAGGCCATTGCCATTCCCGGCTATCAGGTGCCCTTCGCCAGCCGCGAAATGCCCATGCCCTATGGCTGGGGCACCGGCGGCGTTCAGGTGACGGCCGCGATCCTCGGACCCGACGATGTGCTCAAGGTCATCGATCAGGGTTCGGACGACACCACGAATGCGGTGGCCATCCGCGGCTTCTTCGAGACCACGGCCGGTGTTGCCACCACGACGCGCACGCAGGACGCCACCGTCATCCAGACGCGGCACCGGGTGCCCGAGACCGCGCTTCAGGCGCATCAGGTGCTGGTCTATCAGGTGCCGATCCCCGAGCCGCTGCGCTTCCTCGAGCCGCGCGAGACCGAGACGCGGAAGCTGCATGCGCTGGCCGATTACGGCCTCATGCATGTGAAGCTCTATGAGGACATCGCCCGCCACGGCCATATCGCCACCACCTATGCCTATCCGGTGGAAGTGGACGGGCGCTATGTGATGGACCCCTCGCCCATCCCGAAGTTCGACAACCCGAAGATGGACGACAGCCCGGCGCTCCAGCTCTTCGGCGCGGGGCGCGAGAAGCGCATCTATGCCATTCCCCCGCACACCAAGGTGGTACCCCTCGATTTCGAGGACCATCCCTTCAAGGTGCAGCATTTCGCGAAGCCCTGCGCGCTCTGCGGCGCCACCGGCGTCTATCTGGACGAAGTGATCCTCGATGATCGCGGCGGGCGCATGTTCGTGTGCTCGGACACCGACCATTGCAATACCCGTCAGGGCGAGGGCCATCGCGGCGAGATGAGCGGGCTTCCGGAGGCGGCGGAATGAGCGCGCTCACCATCCGCCCCGCCACTGGAGATGACCTGCCGGACGTCCTCGCCCTCTATGCCCAGCCGGGCATGGATGACGGCAAGATCCTGCCGCTGGACGAGGCCAAGGCGCTCTTTGACCGTTTCGCCCGCTATCCCGACTATGTGCTGTATGTGGCACAGGACGCGAACGGCATCGTCGGCACCTTCGCGCTGCTGGTGATGGACAATCTCGGCCATCTCGGCGCGCCCTCGGCCGTCATTGAGGATGTGGTCGTCTCTCCCGCCCGACAGGGCGGCGGGGTCGGCGGCGCCATGATGCGCTTCGCCATGAAGAAGGCCGCCGAAAAGGGCTGCTACAAGCTGGTCCTCTCCTCCAACGCCAAGCGCGTGAAGGCCCACCAGTTCTACGAGAACCTCGGCTTCCGCCGCCATGGCGTGAGCCTGCACGTGGACCTGACGCCCGAGGGCGAGGCCCTCCCTCCCACGGAGCCTCGGGAGGTTGCGTCATGAGCGGGAACACACCCGCCTCATCCCGCACAACGCGCCCTCTCCCCCCTTGTGGGGGAGAGTTGGAGAGGGGGGTGACGCGGTTGCGTCTGACGGACCCGTCGGCGTCCGCGACCTCACCCTTTCGGAGAGGGCATTACCCCCCTCCCCACCCCTCCCCCGCAAGGGGGGAGGGAGATGGCCGCTCGGCTAGACAGCCCACCATCCTTCCCCAGACACACGTCATCGAGGCCCGGCCATGACGGACGATGCTCCCCTTCTCGTCGCCGAGGGGCTGACGCGCTATTACGGCGCCCGCCTCGGCTGCCGGGATGTCTCCCTCACGCTCCATCCGGGCGAAGTGCTTGCCATCGTGGGCGAGAGCGGCTCCGGCAAGTCCACCTTGCTCGGCCTGCTCTCCACGGAGCTGGAGCCCTCCGCCGGCCATGTGAGCTACCGCATGCGCGACGGCACCCTTCGTGACCTCGCCTCCCTCACCGAGGGCGAGCGACGTCTGCTGCTGCGCACCGACTGGGGTTTCGTGCGCCAGCATGCGGAGAAGGGCCTGCGCATGGCGGTCTCCGCCGGTGGCAATGTGGGCGAGCGGCTGATGGCGGTGGGCTGGCGCAACTATGCCGGCATCCGCGACGAGGCCATCGACTGGCTCTCCCGCGTGGAAATCCAGCCGGACCGCATCGATGACGATCCGCGCGCCTTCTCCGGCGGCATGCGCCAGCGCCTCCAGATCGCCCGCAACCTCGTCACCAAGCCGCGCCTCGTCTTCATGGACGAGCCCACCGGGGGGCTCGATGTCTCCGTGCAGGCGCGCCTGCTCGACCTCATCCGCTCGCTGGTGGCGGATCTTGGCCTTGCGGTCGTCATCGTCACCCACGACCTTGCGGTCGCCCGCCTGCTCTCCCACCGCATCATGGTGATGAAGGAAGGACGGGTGATCGAGGAAGGCCTCACCGACCAGGTGCTCGACGATCCGCGCGAGCCCTATACCCAACTCCTCGTCTCCTCGGTGCTCGCCGCATGACGCTCCACACCGCTCCCCAGACGGCGGCGACACCGCTGCCTCCCGCCCTTCCAGCAGGCACCCTGCTGCGCGTGGAAAGCCTCGCCAAGGCCTTCACCCTGCATCTGCGCGGCGGCGCCCGTCTGCCGGTGGTGGATGGCGCGGGCTTCGAGGTGCGCGCCGGCACCTGCGTGGCGCTGGGCGGCCCGTCCGGTGCCGGCAAGAGCTCCATCCTCAAGATGGTCTATGGCAACTATCGCACGGACGCCGGAGCCATCTGGCTGATGGACGAGACCAGTCCGGTCGATGTCGCCCACGCCGCCCCCCGCCAGATGCTGGACCTGCGCCGCCGGCGCATCGGCTATGTGAGCCAGTTCCTGCGTGTCATCCCGCGCGTCTCCGCCCTCGATGTGGTGGCCGAGCCCCTGATGGCGGAAGGCGTCCCACCCGAGCAGGCGCGCGCGAAGGCGCGCGAGCTTCTGGCACGCCTCAATCTGCCGGAGCGGCTGTGGAGCCTGCCGCCCGCCACCTTCTCCGGCGGCGAGCAGCAGCGCGTGAACGTGGCGCGCGGGTTCATCTCCAGCCGGCCCCTCCTGCTGCTGGACGAGCCCACCGCCTCGCTCGACGTAGTGAACCGGCAGGTGGTGATCGACCTCATCACCGAGAAGAAGGCCGCCGGCACCGGGCTTCTCGGCATTTTCCATGACGCGGATACGCGCGATGCGGTGGCGGACGAAGTGGTAGACGTCTCCGCCTTCGCCACCCGGCCCAACTGACAGAAGGAACAGCCCATGTCCGAGACCGGAACCGGCGAACAGATCTTCGCCAACGCCCGCATCGTGCTGGCGGACCGCATCCTCGAAGGCCATGTGCAGGTGGTGGGCGGCACCATCCGCAGCGTGGACACAGGCGCCGTACCCGCCGGTGCCGTCGATCTGGAAGGCGATTATCTGCTCCCGGGCCTCGTGGAACTCCACACGGACCATGTGGAAGGCCATCTGGCGCCGCGCCCGCGTGTACGCTGGAACCCGGTGTCAGCCGTCGTCGCCCATGATGCGCAGATCGCCGCCTCCGGCATCACCACCGTGTTCGACAGCCTGCGCGTCTGGCCGGACAAGAAGGCGGTGGGCATGGATGGGGACGCCCCGCTGCTGCTGGAGGCTCTCGCCACGGCGCGGGCCGCCGGCGTGCTGCGGGCGGACCATCTGGTGCATCTGCGCTGTGAGGTGGCGACCGACACGGTGGTGGAGGATGCCGCTGCCATCGTCGCCGCCCATAAGGTGCAGCTCATTTCGCTGATGGACCACACGCCCGGCCAGCGTCAGTTCGCCAGCACGGAGCATTTCCGTTCTTATTACAAGAAGAAGAGCGGCATCACCGACGAGGAACTGGACGTCATCGTCGCGACCCGCATGGATTATCACACCCGCCTCGCCCGGCCGAACCGGCAGGGGCTGGTGGCCCTCGCCCATCCCAACGGCATCGTGCTGGCGAGCCATGACGACGCCACGCCCGAGCACGTGGCAGAGGCCATCGGCGACGGCATCGCCATTGCCGAATTCCCCACCACCGTGGAGGCCGCGCGCCTGTCGCACGAGGCCGGCATCCGCGTGCTGATGGGGGCGCCGAACCTCGTGCGCGGCGGCTCGCACACCGGCAATGCCTCGGCGGAAGACCTCGCCCGGCAGGGCCTCCTCGACATCCTGTCCTCGGACTATGTGCCGGCGAGCCTGCTCTGGGCGCCTTTCGATCTGACGCGGCGTGTGCCCACCATCTCCTTGCCCGAGGCGGTGCGGCTGGTGACGAAGAATCCTGCCGAGGCCGCCAGCCTCTCCGATCGCGGCGAGATCGCGCCCGGCAAGCGGTCGGACCTCGTGCGCGTGGCCATGGCCGGCGATATTCCGGTGGCGCGCGCGGTGTGGCGCGAGGGCCAGAGGGTGGCATGAGCCCTCAGCCGCCCTTCGGCCCCGGCGCGCTGGTGCTGGTGGTCGGCCCCTCCGGTGCCGGCAAGGACACGCTCATGTCCGCCGCCGCCGGATTGCTGGCGGCGGAGCCGTCGGTCTCCTTCGCCCGCCGCCTCGTCACCCGCACCGACACCACGGGCGAGGACCACACGCCCGTGGACCTCGCCACCTATGAGGCGGACCTCGCGGCGGGGCGCTATCCGCTGGCGTGGCGGGCCCATGGCCTCGCTTATGCCCTGGGGCCGGAGGTGGCGACGCGGATCGCCGCCGGAGGCACCGTGGTCGCCAACGGTTCCCGCGCCACCTTGCCGGAGGCGCGGCGCCGCTTCGCGCGGCTGTTCGTCGTCCACATCACCGTCCCGCTGGCGGTGCGCGCCGTGCGCCTCGCCGCCCGGGGCCGCGAGAGTGCGGAAGAGGTGAAGGCACGCCTTGCCCGCGCGCCCGACGTGCCGCTAGCGGCCGATCTGGAGATCGAGAACACCGGCCCCGTGGCGGAGGGCGCCGCACGCCTTGCCGCCTTCCTGCGCCGCATCAGCGCCGACGCGGCTGCCGCGTGACGCCCAAAAAAATGCCGGCCACGACAGGGTCGGGCCGGCAAGTCATGGGGTCACGTCAAAGCTGAAGCAATTTTCGCGGAAGCATGCACGCTCTGCGAAAGGAATAGCGTCAAACCAAGGGTTTAGAGAGTTCCGCGGTTCCTTGAAATGCGGAATTTCTCCAGGTTTTAAGAGCCCGAAGGCGGAAGCCTGAAGGGCGCGGGGGGAACAGGGCTCTTGCAAAAGGGGACCGCGCAGCGGGCGGCTATTCGATCCCCTGCTCGCACGCCTTCCATTTGGCGGCGAGACGAAAACGTTCATTGATGGCAACCGGATTGGCGAGGATCTTCGCCTCCGCATGCTTGAAGGCCTGGAAGACGATCTCCGCCTCGTCCTGTGTCAGCGGCACGCGGCCGGCCATATGGGTGGCCTCCGGCGCCACTTCCCAGATGGCGCGGCGGTTGGGGTGCTCCTTCACCTCGATGAGATCTGGCGCCTCCAGCTTGCCGTCGAGGCAGATGGCAAGGCCCACCACCTCCAGCTTTCGCCCATCCAGCGTGGTCTTCACGAGCGTCGCCATTCACTCCTCCTCTTCCGCCGCCAGCCAGCTATAGCCGCCCTGATCCCAGAGCTGGGCCAGGGCCTGATCCGCCGTGCAGCCGGGAAACTGCTGCTGCACCGTTTCAAGATCGGCGCGGAAGCGCGCCGCATCCTCCCCCTCCAGCAGCGCCACGCGCTGCTCCGGCTTGCACCGCAGCCGGTAGGCGCCCGCGCCCGGCCCGGCGAGGAGTTCATACTCCGCGCCGGAGAGCAGGGTTTCCGCCGCATCCGACATGGCGCCCTCCCTCAGGCGGCAGCCGCCACCGGCGCGTCGGCAGCCTTTTCCCACTCGGCCCAGGAGCCGTCATAGACCGGGGCCTCCCGCCCCAGCAGCTTCAGCGCCAACGACAGCATGGGCGCGAGAATGCCGGAGGCGCAGGTGGTGACGATGGGCCTGTCGAGATCGACACCGGCCGCCGCGAAGCGGGCAGAGATCGCCTCCGGGGCGACGAGGGCTCCCGTCTGGGTATCGACGAGATCGCCCCACGGCACATTCACCGCGTTGGGCATGTGGCCACGCTTGGCGAAGGCATAGACATCCTCCTGCGTGCCATCGAACTTGCCGGGCCCACGCGCGTCCAGAACCTGTTCGGCGCCGGAGGCGAGATTCGCCTTCATCTGGTCCAGCGTGCGCAGGAGCGCCGGATTGAAGCCGGCGGTGAAGCTGCGCGCCTCTGGCCGCACGGGCGCCATCTCGGCGGGCCGCTTCTCGGCCGCCCATTTGGCATAGCCGCCGTCCAGCAGCGCCACGTTCTCATGGCCGAAGACCCGGAACATCCACCAGGCGCGGGCGGCAGCGGCCCCGCCGCACAGCCGGTCATAGACCACCGCGCGATCGCCTGTGCCCACACCGAGCAGCCCCATCTTGGCGGCGAAATCCTCCTCCTTGGGCAGCATGTGCGGCAGCGGGTTGGTCTTGTCGGCCACCTGATCGATGTCGAAATGCACCGCGCCCGGCAGGTGACGGCCCCGATACTGCGTGCGGCCATCCAGATTGGTGCTCGGATGATGCCAGGTGCAGTCGAGGATGCGCAGATCCCCCTCGCCCAGATGCGCGGCGAGCCATTCGGTGCTGACGACAGGCGTTTCAAAGGCGGATGACGACATCGACAGATCTCCCGCAGCTCACGCGATATCACGGTGGAAGGCAGGTGCGGCGGGGCCGAAACCCACGACGCACCTGCCGGTTTCAGAGCGCCTTGTGCAGCGGATAACCCGCGCGCGGATGGGTGTCGTAATAGTCGGGCCGCTCCGGCCAGCCGCCCTCCGGATTGAACTTGAAGGACACCACCCGCACCGGCGCGCCGTGGGAAGTGGACACTTCGGCCAGCTTGATCTCCCGATCACCGGGGCCGGCGGAGAAATCCGCCACCACCGTGCCGTCCGCCGTGGTGGCGCGGGCGAAACCGAAGGTGCCGGTGGTCGCGCCCTGGACCGGATTGGCCGCGAACTGCGGCGTCTCGCCGGCATCGGTGGGCGTGCCGAAGGCGGGGCTTGCGAAGGAGAGCGTGGCGAGCACGGCGCTGCGGTCCACCTTATGGTCGGCGGTCAGCGGGCGGGCGACCGAATAGAAGGTGAGCGTACCGCCCGCGAGCGCGGCCTTGATCTCGTCGAGGGAAGAGGAGGCGAACTCCAGGGACAGGTTCATGGATGGTCTCCAGCACAGGGTTCGCCGGTGAGGCATCAAGAAGCGTGCCAGCGGCGGGGCCTACATTTAAGATCTTGCGTGGGCAGGCACTTTTCCCCACCGAGCCGATTGGCCGCGGCCGGCGCGTCGGATTTCACACACGATGCGCGGCCGGGGTGCGACAAACGGCTTCGCCCCTTGATTGAAACCCTTCCAGACAAAGCGCTTGCACGGTTCTTGCTGGAGCAGACACACACCCGGATCGCCCGCCCGGAAGGTGCGCGGCATCCGGCGCATGCGGAGGCATCGGCCATGCTTGAGACGGCGATCATCGGCGGCGGGCTATGCGGACTGGCCCTCGCCCGCAGCCTGGCCCGGCAGGGACGTTTCGCGGCGGTGTTCGAGGCGCGACAGCGGCTGGGCGGTCGAATCCTGACACAGCACGCGGCCTCCGGCCTGCCGTTGGACCTGGGGCCGGCCTGGTTCTGGCCGGGCAATCAGCCGCTCATCTCTGGTCTTCTCGCGGAACTCGGCTTCGAGAGCCTGCCGCAGCATGATGACGGTACCGTTCTGCACATGCGCGAGGCCGACGCCAAGGTGGAGCGCATCGCGGGGCGGTTCGTGCATGGCGATGCCCGCCGTGTCGCAGAGGGGCTGGGCGCACTCGTCTCCGCGCTGGCGGGCGCCCTGCCGGACGGGCGGCTCTATCTCGGCCATGCCCTGACCGAAGTGGCGGATGCCGGCGACCACGTGCGCCTCACCTTCTCGACCGACAGCGGTCCCCGCACCATGACCGCGCGCACGGTGGTGCTTGCGCTGCCGCCACGTCTCGTGGCCGAGCGCATCCGCTTCACGCCCGCCCTGGAGCCCCATGTGGTGGAAGCCCTGGAAGGCACCGCCACATGGATGGCGGCGCAGGCCAAGGTCGCCATCGCCTATGACAGCGCCGCTTGGCGGGAGGCCGGCTTCTCCGGCAATGCCTTCGTCACGCACGAGCAGGCCGTGGTGGGCGAGATTTACGACGCCTGCGGGCCGGGCGGCAGCCCCGCCGCGCTCGGCGGCTTCCTTGCCCTCGCGCCGGAGCTGCGGCAGGCCTTCGCCGCCGGCCTGCCCATGCTCATGGACAATCAGATGGTCCAGCTCTTCGGCAGCGCGGTGGAGGGGGGCGTGCAGGCCTATCAGGACTGGGCGCGGGAGCCCTTCACCTGCAGCACGCGCGATCTCGCGGCGCCCGCGCCGGAGCATGTGGACCATGGTCCGCCGCTGCTGCGTCGCCCCTTCTGGGAGGGGCGGCTGCATTTCGGCGGATCGGAAACCGCCGCCCGAGGGGCCGGCTATCTGGAGGGCGCGCTTGAGGCCGCCCACCGCATCGAACGCACCCTGCCACGCCCTGCGACCCAGGGCGAGACGCTCGCGGTCGATGTGGACCCCAATGCAGCCTGCCTCGCCCGCTTCACCGCCTGGGTGGGCAGCCGCAATGACGGGGCGCTCGATGCCTATCGCCGCCACCTGACCCGCGATCTCTCCACACAGCAGCGCGACCAGTTGACCCAGCGCGCCCTGCTCGCCGCCGTGGAAGGGGTCTTCAGCGAGGCGCTGGACGAATTAGCGGCCCTGCCCTTCGTGATGGACGATGTGGCGGTGGAGCGCGGCCGCTCCGCCCTGACCCCGCTGGTGCAGAAGCCCTTCGGCGTCTTTCTCCAGACTCTTCTGGACGACGCCATCGCCTTCAACCGCACCTCGTGTGCCTTGTCGAACTTCCCCACCGAGCACAAGCCGGACAAGGACTATGTGCAGGCGATGCTGCGCGACGTCGCGGCCGCCTGGCAGGACTTCTCCCGCGCCGTCAACCGCGTGCTGCTCGCCAAGGCGGCCGGCGGCGCGACGCCCGCCGCCGAACCCGCCGCCAGCGGCGCCCGCGTGATCCCCTTGCAGCACTGAGCTTTCGGTCTGGAGCCATCCCATGGATACCGATCTCGTCTATGCCATCTGCCAATTGAACGACATTCCGAGCCAGCGCGCGGTGGGCCTCCAACTGGTGCGGGTTGGGCAGGACGGCGCCGAAATCGCCTGGCCCATCGTCATCGTGCGCTGGGGACGGCAGGTGTTCGGTTATGAGAACCGCTGCCCCCATCACGGCGTCAATCTGGACTGGGAGCGCAACCAGTTCCTCGACCCCAACGGCATCCGCCTCATGTGCGGCAAGCACGGCGCTCAGTTCGAGCTCGGCACGGGCCGCTGCATGGACGGCCCATGCAAGGGCGAGAGCCTGACGCCCGTCCCCCTCGTGGTTCTGGACGGTGACATCTGCGTCGTCGGCGTCCAGTTGGCCGAAGATGCGGAAGACGAGGAATTCGACGCCCCGGCGACCTGCGACGAGGAAGCCTGATTTCCTGTCCCCATGGGCTTGCGAGACAATAAAGCCCGCCGGAAGGACGCCGACGGGCTTAGGGCAGGACCCATTTCGGGAGACGGATATCTCGGTGATCCGGCGGTCAGCGGCAGCGGAAAACAGCGTCCGGACCGGGCGGCATCCGGACGCGGCGCGCCGTCAGACGGGACGGTTCTCGTTGCGGTTCTTCACCGGCCCCATGCGGGCGATGCCCTCTTCCACCGTGATGGTGGGATAGGCTTCCTTGAAGCCGATCGCAGCATCCAGCACATAATCGAGCTTGCCAGCGGTATCGAGCTTCTTGATGTCGTTCTTGTCGATGGAGAGGAGGTCGGTCATCTCCTTCCAGACGGTCGATTCATCGCAGGGCAGCACGAAGAAGGTGATGCCGTCCACGACCACGCGATACTTCGCCAGAAGATCGATGTTGTTGCAGAAGATGAAGTAGGTGCCGGTCGGGGTCAGCAGGCCGGAGAGCACCTGCGCCACCTCCGGCAGATAGGCGAAGGAGTGGATGTAGCCGACGAGGATCGAGATGGTCGGCTCGCCCGCCTGCACGACGGTCAGCACCCCTTCGATGGAATAGTCCGGCGGACGCTTCTCGTCGGCCACCTGGGCCTGGAACTTCAGCGCGATATCGCCGCGAAAGCCGAAACGGCCCGGCTTCTTGGTGGGGCCCTTGAGGACCGCGTTGAACAGGCGGTTCTCCTGGTCAAGACGGCTCAAAGCGGTCTCCTCGATGGTCACCGTCTTCTCAAGCGTGGTCATGGAAGCATCCTCGATCTCAAGCCCGTGGACCGGCGTCAGGCCGGCTGGAAACGCCTTCATGCAAATCGGGGGCCGAAACCGGATGCGCCGCGCCGCCCCTTATGGCGCAAGGGTTGCATCGGATGACGCACCCCCATCTGCAAAACCCGAGGCTTTGTCCGCCCATGAAGCTTCAGATCGAACGGCCGCACCTCGAAGCCATGGTGGCGCGCTTTCCCGGCCTCAGCCCCTTGAAGGATCAACTGCGCTTCGGCGACCGGGTGGAGGTGGGCTTCACCCAGCTCTCCGGCGACGAGATCGATTTCCTTCAGGATCTCTATCGTGACGGCGGGCCGGAGCTCGCGACCCGATCGGCCCAGATCGCGACGCTGCAACGGGCGTTCAACGACAAAAGTGTCAGGTTTACGTCGGATGCGTTGGAGGCCGTCCTGCCGGCCATCGCCGCCTATCTCGTGGACGGGGCGATCCAGGGCTGGCTGTTCACCGCCAGCGTCACCAGCCGCCCCCTGCCCTACGTGGTGACGCGTATCGATTACACCGCCCCCTCCAATGATGAGGCCGGGCGCCTGTTCGTCGAGCTGAAGGCGAACGCCAAGGGCGCGCTCACCTCCAACACCTTGCGGATCTCGAGCGGCGACATCGCCGGAAAGACGGTGGCGGAAATTCTGGCGGCCAAGGGGTTCGTCAAGGAAACGCCGGAGCTCATTGCCGCCTATGAGGCGACGGAAGCGCGCTATTTCGAGTGGCGCGGCCGCTATGGGGCCCAGTTCACCGGCACCGGCACGGCCTTCTATACGGAAGATCCCAACGCCTCCCACCGCGACACCGACTGGTCGCGCAAGGATGTGGTGGTGCTCTCCGCCAGCGGCGGCCCGGCGCGGCTCGTCAATGACGAGAGCATCCTGACCTCCCGCGCCCTGACGCTCGACGTGCCGGGCGACATCCTCGGCGCCTATCTGCGCAAGGCGGCCAAGAGCAATCTCTATGACGCCGAAGACGAGGTGGAGCGGCAGAAGGCGGGCATCCCCGCCGGCCTGTTCAGCCGCATTCCCATCCACCCCTACATCCTCATGTTCCACCTCGACCTGCACCATTATCTGTGGGTGCACGTGGACGACATGAAACCCTATGCCTACCAGCCGGACCTCAAGCACAAGCTGGTGCTGCCGGAGGAACAGACCGACCTGATCGACATCCTCACCGCCGAGATGGACCTCTTGATGGATGACATCGTGGCCGGCAAATCGGGCGGCACCACCGTGCTCTGCGCCGGCCCTCCAGGCGTCGGCAAGACGCTCACCGCCGAGGTCTATGCGGAGATCATCCAGCGCCCGCTCTATCGCGTGCATTCCGGCCAGCTGGGGCTCAATGCGGCGGCCATGGAGGCGGCGCTGCGCGAGACGCTCACCCGCGCCCAGCGCTGGGGCGCGGTGATGCTGATCGACGAGGCCGACGTCTATATCAAGCGGCGGGAGGACGACATGACCATGAATGCGGTGGTCGGCGTCTTCCTGCGGGTGCTGGAATATTTCAACGGCCTGCTGTTCCTCACCACCAACCGCATCGACGACATCGACGAGGCCATCGTCTCGCGCTGTATCGCGCTCATCAAGTTTCACACGCCGGATGCCGCCGCCCGCCGGCGCATCTGGGACGTGATGGCGGAGCAGTTCGCGCTCGACCTAGATGGGCAGCTCATCGACACGCTGGTGGAGACCTTTCCCGACGCCTCCGGCCGCGACATCAAGGGGCTCGCCAAGCTGGTGGCGAAATATTGCCACCACAAGCAGGTGCCGGCGGGCCTTCCCGTATTCGAGCGTTGCGCAGTCTTCCGGGGCATGGCCTGAGGCCGGACAATCGGATGGCGGGCGGTGGCGCAAACCGCCCGTGTCGCAAAGGCGACAAGGGTCTGCTTCGCGACAGCAGCAGCGACACTTCTGCAATGATTCCAAAGGACTGATCGCTGGCACGCCTCTTGCTGATCATACGTCAGAACGGCTCTGACGCATCAGGGAGACGGCCATGATCAATCTCACCGACAGCGCGTTGAATGCGGTCCGCACGGCCATTGGCTCCGCGGGCGGGCCCGTGGGCGGCCTGCGCATCCAGGTCGAGGCGGGCGGCTGCGCCGGCTACAAGTACCAGATGGGCCTCGTCGTCGATGCAGAGCCCGATGACACGGTGATCGAACGCGAGGGTGTGAAGGTCTTCGTGGACAACAAGAGCCACGAATATCTCGCCGGCACCACCATCGATTTCGTGGTGGCGCTCGAAGGCTCGGGTTTCACCTTCGACAATCCGAATGCCAACAACAGCTGCTCCTGCGGCAAGTCCTTCGGCTGAACCGTCGCTCCCACGGAGACATTCCCATCATGCTGATCGAGACCCAGATCCCCGAAGCGGCACCGGTCGTCGAAACCGAGCGCGAACGGATCATCAAGGCCGTGATCGAGGAGATCCGCCCGAACCTCCAGCGCGACGGCGGCGACTGCCAGCTTCTCGGGCTCGAAGGCAACAAAGTGCTGGTGAAGATGACCGGCGCCTGCGTCTTCTGCAAGCTCGCGAGCATGACGCTGGAGGGCATCCAGTCCCGCCTCGTGGAGCGGCTTGGAGAGCTCGTGCGCGTGGTGCCGGTCGCCGGCGCTGCGAAGCACTGAGCGGGACGGAGCCGTGCCGATCTATCTCGACAACAACGCGACGACGCGGGTCGATCCCGCCGTCGTCGCGGCCATGTTGCCCTTTTTCACCGAGCAGTTCGGCAATGCCTCCTCCTCCCACGCGTTCGGCAGCAGCGTTGCCGAAAGCGTGCGCGCCGCCCGTCGCAGCCTTCAGGCGCTGATTGGCGCGGCGTTTGATCATGAGATCGTCTTCACCTCCGGCGGGACGGAATCGGACAACACCGCCATCCTTTCCGCCCTCGCCACGCAGGAGGGACGGGACGAGATCGTCACCAGCGCGGTCGAGCACCCGGCGGTGCTGAACCTGCTGGATCATCTGGAAGCCACGCGCGGCATCACCGTTCATCGCATCGGTGTCGATGGCGAGGGACGGCTTGATCTTGAGGCCTTCGCCCGCGCGCTCTCTCCGCGCACGGCGCTCGCCACCATCATGTGGGCGAACAATGAGACGGGCACCCTGTTCCCCGTCGCCCAGCTGGCGCAGATGGCCCGCGCCGTCGGCGCGCTGTTCCACACGGACGCGGTTCAGGCGGTCGGCAAGATACCGATCGATCTGGCGGCGACGCAGATCGACATGCTTTCGCTCTCCGGCCACAAGCTGCACGGGCCAAAAGGCATCGGCGCCCTCTATCTGCGCAAAGGCACGCCTTTCGCCCCGCTGGTGCGTGGCGGCCCGCAGGAGCGGCGGCGGCGCGGCGGCACGGAGAATGTGCCGGGCATCGTCGGCCTCGGGGCGGCGGCGGCGCTGGCGCTCGAAGAGCTGCCCGAGGAACAGGGCCGCGTGCGCGCGCTGCGCGACCGGCTGGAACAGGGCGTGCTCCAGCAGGCCGGCCCCTGCCGGGCGCTGGGCGTGCCGGACGGACGCCTGCCCAACACCACCAACATCGCCTTCGAGCATCTGGAGGGCGAGGCGGTACTGCACAATCTCAACAAGGCGGGCATCGCCGCCTCGCTCGGCTCCGCCTGCGCCTCCGGCTCCATGGAGCCGTCCCATGTGCTGAAAGCCATGCAGGTGCCGGCGAGCGCGCTGCGCGGGGCCATCCGCTTCTCGCTCTCGCGCGACAATACGGACGACGACGTCGACCGGGTTCTGCAGGTGCTGCCGGAAATCACCGCCAGGCTGCGGTCCACCGTGCCGGCCTGACCGGCGCGCCGCTTTCTCTGGCGAGCGCGCGATCAGTGATCGCACTCTAATTTATCGAATAGAAACGGATTCTGCCCGCACATTGAAGCATCAAAGCAATTCAATGCGCGGAGATCCGGCTCTAAGGCGCCAAGGAGCATCCAGACGATGAAGATCATGATCCGCCGCTCACCCGAGACCGGCCTCTCCATCTATGTTCCCAAGAAGGATCTGGAGGAGCCGATCGTGGAAAGCGAGCACCCGACCCTCTGGGGCGGCTGGATCCGCATCGCCAATGGCTGGGTGCTGGAGCTGCCGGAGATGGCCGCCGACACCACGCTGCCCATCACCGTGAATGCGCGCAAGCGCGGCGAAGACGAAGGCTGACGGCCATGAACGCCCCGACCCCGCATATCGATTTCGCCAATCCAGCCGACGCCACGGCCGTGCTGAAGGACGTCGCCGGCCAGTTGCGCGCCGGGGCGATCGTGCCCTATCTCGGGCCGGCGGTGGCCGCCCTCTCGCAACCGGAGGTGCCGCTGGGGCCGGAGGCGCTCGCGGCCTTCTTCGGCACCAAGGTGGCGCTGCCACGCCGGGCGAAGGGCAATGCCTGGGCTTCGGCGCAGCATATCGAGAGCATGAAGCACCGCTCCACCGTGACCGCCTACATGACGGAAGCCTTCACGCCCAAGGTGACGCCGAATGCGCTGCATCGCCTGTTAGCGTCGCTTCCGGTGCCGATGATCGTCGACACCTGGTATGACGGCGCCATGCGGGCGGCCCTTGCCGAGCGCAGCGACTGGGGCGAGGCACAGGGCATCACCCGCGCCGGCATCGGCGAGGACCGCTGGTATCGCTTCTACGACGCCGCGGGCGCGGAAACCGACAAGGCCGCGGCCGAGAGCTGGACCACCCTGCTCTACAAGCCGCACGGCAGCGTGGCGCCCGCCAAGAACTTCCTCATTTCGGACGCCGATTATGTGGAGGTTCTGACCGAGATCGACATCCAGACGCCGATCCCCGACATCGTGAAGCACCGGCGCACCGAGCGCAGCTTCCTGTTCCTCGGCTGCCGGTTCAACGACCAGATGCTGCGCACCTACGCACGGCAGCTGATCAAGCGATCGTCGGATCATCATTACGCCCTCGTCGAGCCCGATGCCCTCTCCAAGAATGAGCTGCGCTTCCTGCTGGAGGCGGGTCTCACGCCGCTCGCCTTGCCGCTGGACAAGGCGGTGGAGATCCTTTGCGCCTGAAGCGTTTCGGCATCATCTCTCCTGTGCCTGCCGCGCCCTTCGGGCGCGGTTCTTTTTTGCCCGCGCAGACGCAGCCTCGATCTGTAATCTTTCCAACATGAGCTGTGTCGCATCCTCCGCGCTGTTGGCAACGCGACAGAGTGGACAAAGCCAACAAGCTTTTGATGTTCAACGCTTCCGGCTCCTCCCGCCGTGGTGGCACGGCTGTTGCTGGTATCTCCTCAGTAATATTGCGGATCGGCCAGCAGCGAGGAACGGACATGCACGGCTTGACACAGGACGTCAGCAGCGCCGGAAGCGCTCCCGACATGGGTGAGATCATGCAGGCCATTGCCGAACACAAAGGCTGTGGCACCTCGGGCGGCAGCGGCAAGGCCAGCTGCGGCTCCGGCGCGGGTCAGGGCGACCTGCCCACCGAAATCTGGGAGAAGGTGAAGAACCATCCCTGCTACAGCGAGGAAGCCCACCACCATTACGCCCGCATGCATGTGGCCGTCGCCCCGGCGTGCAACATCCAGTGCAACTACTGCAACCGCAAGTATGATTGCGCGAACGAGAGCCGGCCCGGCGTGGTGAGCGAGAAGCTCTCCCCCGAGCAGGCGGCCAAGAAGGTGCTGGCGGTGGCCTCCACCATCCCCCAGATGACGGTGCTCGGCATCGCCGGCCCGGGCGACCCGCTCGCCAATCCGGAGAAGACCTTCAAGACCTTCGAACTGATTTCGAAGACCGCGCCGGACATCAAGCTCTGCCTGTCCACTAACGGCCTCACCCTGCCGGACCACGTGGACACCATCGCCAGCTACAATGTCGATCACGTGACCATCACCATCAACATGGTGGATCCCGAGATCGGCGCGAAGATCTACCCCTGGGTCTTCTACAAGCACAAGCGCTACACCGGCATCGACGCGGCCAAGATCCTCACCGATCGCCAGTTGCTCGGCCTCGAGATGCTCACCGCCCGCGGCATCCTCACCAAGATCAACTCGGTGATGATCCCCGGCATCAACGACCAGCATCTGGTCGAGGTGAACAAGGCGGTGAAGTCGCGCGGCGCCTTCCTGCACAACATCATGCCCCTCATCTCCGCCCCCGAGCACGGCACCGTCTTCGGCCTCAACGGCCAGCGCGGCCCGACCGCCCAGGAGCTGAAGGCCCTGCAGGACAGCTGCGAGGGCGAGATGAACATGATGCGTCACTGCCGCCAGTGCCGCGCCGATGCGGTGGGCCTGCTCGGCGAAGACCGCAGCGCAGAATTCACCACCGACAAGATCATGGCGATGGAGGTGAATTACGACATGGAAGGCCGCAAGGCCTACCAGGCCGCGGTGGAAGAAGAGCGCGTCGCCAAGGTCGCGGCCAAGCAGGAAGAGCTGGCCGGCCTCGCTGGCGAGATGAGCGACATCAAGCTTCTGGTGGCGGTAGCGACCAAGGGCTCGGGCCTCATCAACGAGCACTTCGGCCATGCCAAGGAATTCCAGGTCTATGAGCTCTCCACGGCGGGCGCCAAGTTCGTCGGTCATCGCCGCGTCGATCTCTATTGCCAGGGCGGCTATGGCGAGGAGGACAGCCTGGAGACCATCATCCGCGCCATCAACGACTGCCATGCGGTGTTCGTGGCGAAGATCGGCGGCTGCCCGAAGAGCGACCTGCTGAAGGCCGGCATCGAGCCGGTGGACCAGTTCGCCCACGAGTTCATCGAGAAATCGGCCATCGGCTGGTTCAAGGATTATCTCGCGAAGGTCAATTCGGGCGAGATCGAGCACGTGGCGCGTGGCGATGCCGCCATTCGCCAGGGCGCGCTCATCTCGGCCGCCTGAGCGAACGATCGGGAGGCAGCCATGGCACTCAAGATCGTCTCATCCCAGTGCACCAGCTGTTCGGCCTGCGAGCCGGAATGCCCGAACGTGGCCATCAGCGAGAAGAACGGCACGTTCGTGATCGACCCGAAGAAGTGCACCGAGTGCATCGGACATTATGACGTGCCGCAGTGCGCGGCCGTCTGTCCGGTGGACGACACCTGCATCATCGACACGTCCTACCCGCGCTACCAAGGCGCGGCGTGAGAAAAGGGGAGGCGCAACCATGAATTTCCAGATGACACCGGCGGCGGAGCGTTTCATCCGCCTGATGCTCCGGGCGGACGGCAATGCCGCAAGCGGCTTCCGTCTGGTGCTGAGCCCCGGCGGTTGCTCGGGCCTCAGCGCGGACATCAGCGTCACCCCGGCTCCGGCCAGCGGTGATGCGGTGGTGGAAAAGAATGGCGTGCGCCTCTTCCTGCCGGCGGAAAGCCGCATCCTGCTCGAAGGCGTGACCATCGATTTCGCCGACACCGCGTCCCAGACCGGGCTGGTGTTCCGCGATCCGAAGGCCACGGGCACCTGCAGCTCGCACGGCACCGTGCAGCTGTCCTGAGCGGAGCGGCCTTGCACACGGCACGCGACACCTCCGGCTCCCGCACCCTCACCGGCGCGGGAGCCCCTGTCTCCGACGGCTTCGAGGACGCGCTCCTCTCCGATCCCTTGCTGGGCGGTGGGCTGCCGGAGGACGCTGAAGCCCATCTTCATGCCGCGAGCCTTGCCTATGCGGATGGAGCTGTCGCGGAGGCGCATCTCAAGGCCGCACAAGGGCTCGCGCCTGGTCATGTGGCTGTGCTGATCGGCCTGTACCGTTTCTATTTCTACAAAGGACGGCTGGCGGAGGCGCTCGAAGTGTCCAAGGAATGTCTGATCAAGTCCGCACGGGACAACAATTTCTCCACGGACTGGCGCGATGTGCACGCCGGCGACGCCGACTTCGGCCGCTACGAGAGCCTGAAGCCGCGCTTCTTCCTCTTCAGCCTCAAGGGCTACGCTTATCTCCAGATGCGCCTTGGCGAGCTGGAGGAAGGGCGTGCCGCCGCCACCAAGCTGATGCAGCTCGACCCGAGCGACAAGATCGGCGCCCGCGTGCTGCTCGACATTCTGGACCGGGCGGAGCAAGACGATGACGGATGACATCGACGAGGCTCTGGACTGGCAGGGCCACGACATCGATTGCGCTAGCTGCACCCATCGCGACATCGAGGCCGAAGGCCGCTGCCGGCTGAAGCATGCCTGCGTGCATGATCGCTACGCCCGGCGCATCGACCGTTTCTTCAACTGGAACCCCGGCCTCGCCAACCGTTATGTGGCGCATCCGCATTTCGAGGTGCGGGCCATCGCCGCCAAGCACGCCAGCACCTTCCTGCTGCCGCCGCTGCTGGAGGATCCGGAGGAGACCGTGCGCTGGAATGCGGCGCGCCGCTTGCCCAAGCGCCTCATCCTGCCGCTGCGCCACGATCCGCACCGGGAGGTGCGCATCCGCATCGTCTCCCTGCTGGAAGATGCCGACCTCGGCCCGATGATGGCGGACGAGGATTATTATGTGCGCCTCGTGGTCGCCCGGCGCGTGCCGCCCGCCCTGCTCGGGCGAATGATGGCCGATCCGGAGACGGAGGTCCGCCGCGTCGTCGCGCAGCGCCTGCCCCGCGAGTGGCTGCTGCGCATGGCCGATGACGCCGACGCCACCGTGCGGCTTGAGATCGCCCGCCGCCTTTCGCCCGACCTCGTGGCACGGCTCAAGAACGATGCGGACTGGCGTGTGCGCTATGAGGTGGCCTGCGCCGCCCCCGTCGGCGAACTCGCCGCTCTCGCCGACGACTGCGACGATCTTGTGCGCGAGGCCGCCCGCGCCCGGCAGGCGACGCCGTACGCCGACGGCATCGGGAGCCGGCCATGAGCAACATTGTTCGCGACAGCGACGTGGTGGAACTGAATGATCCGCCCTATTTCTCCTATGGCGAGAAGGTGCGCGCCCGCCGCACCATCCGGAACGACGGCACCTATGCCGGCAAGGAGATCGGGGATGTGCTCGCCCGGAAGGGCGAGCTCGGCTACGTGGTGAGCATCGGCACATTCCTCCAGCAGTTCTACATCTATGGCGTGGAATTCACCGAGAGCGGCAACCGCGTCGGCATGAAGCGCAAGGAGCTGGAGCCCGTGGTCTCCCGCGACGATATCGACATCCCCCTGCCGGAGTGACGACCGTGTTTGAGCCCAGAGAACCGAAATACCAGTGGGGCATGCGCGTGCGGGCCGCCATCGATCTCATCAACGACGGCTCGTTCCCCGAGGCGGCTCCCGCGCAGATTCTCGTGCCGGCCGGTGGCCTCGGCGAAATCGTGCAGGTCGGCACCCACACGGAGGCGAACCTGCCCATCTATCTCGTGGAATTCTCAGAGAAGCTGGTGGTCGGCTGCTTCGAGGAAGAGATCACGCCGCTCTGAGCGGAGAACCCGCCATACCCTTTCCGCGCCGCCGCAAGGACGGGCGCGGCACGCGATCTGGAAGGAGAACCGGTGATGCGTTCCGCGGCCATGACGAGCGCCAACCTGCGCCTGTCGCCTCATCCCAATGATCTCGACCGCAAGCGCATCGAGCGCGGGCTCGAGAACCGCAAGCGCTATCGTTATGTGTCGCCGCTCGTGAAGGCGACGGCGGGCGGCTATCATATCTCCAGCCCCTGCTGCTCCCGCAACATCGACCCGGAGGGCGGCATCGTCGATGTGGCGCTGCTCATCCATGAGGTGGATACCGGCCGCTGGCAGCTCTATGCCCGTGAGCATGCGGCGCGGCGCTGGGGCCTCCACAGCATCCACGAGAAGCTCTCGGATGCGCTGGAGGAGATCAACCTCGATCCCGAGCGCATCTTCTGGCAATGATTTTGCATCGTTCCAGACTGAGGCCTTCCATCATAGGGTCAGGATCATGGCGCTGGCAGAGAACGACTTGGCGGAAATCGAGAAAATCCTCTCGGCGCCGGACAACGGCAGCGGTGTGATCGCGACATTGCGTGGTCTGCTTCCGCACCTGTCCTGGACCGGCTGTGATGCTTCCGACATGTCGGACGAGCCGTTCCGCACCTATCCGGCCTATGAGGTCCATCTGCTGGACACCGCCGACCACTGCGTCCAGCTCACCTCCGATCCCGCCCGCGCCACCGGCGTCGTGCTCGCCAAGCGCAAGGTGAAGCCATGATTGAGTCCGCACTCATCGATGGCGATACCCGCGCGGAAACCGACGAAGCCGAACTCGATGTCGGCTTCATTCCCCTGTCCGACCCCGATATCACCGGCGCGGAACTGGCGGCGGTCGATGGCGTGCTCCGCAGCCCGCGCCTGTCGGGGGGGGCCGTCGTCGGGGCCTTCGAGACCGCGTTTGCGGCCTATCTGGGCCGGCGCTATGCGGTGGCGGTGCCGAGCGGCACCTTCGCTCTCATGCTCGTTCTCAAAGCCTATGGCATCGGCCCGGGCGACGAGGTGATCGCCTCGCCCTATTCCTTCCGCGAAACGGCCCATGCCATCAGCCTCGTGGGCGCACGACCGGTCTTTGCCGACGTGGATTACTGGTCGGGAACCCTCGTTCCCGAGAAGGCAGAGGCGCGTATCACCCCGGCCACAAAGGCCATTCTCGCGGCCAACACCAACGGCCATCCGGCCGCGTGGGACGGCCTGCGCGCCGTGGCGGAGCGGCACGGCCTGAAGCTGCTGGAGGATTCCACCGAAGCCATCGGCTCGCGCTACAAGGGCGCGCTCGTCGGCACCTTCGGTGATGCGTCGGTCTTCGACTTCTCCCAACCCTTCCCCATCACCTGCGGCGAGGGCGGGATCATCGTCACCGACGATGTGGACGTGGCGGTGGCCGCCCGGCGCCATCGCGCGCACCGGCTGGACGAGCGCTCGTCCGTGGTGGTGAGCGGCACCCCGCCCTTCCAGGCCACGATGAGCGAGATTTCCGCCGCGCTGGCCCTGACCCAGCTTCAGCGGCTGGACGAGATCCTGGAACGGCGGCGCAGCACCGAACACCTCTACTACAAGCACATCAAGTCCTTCGAGGGGATCAAGGATCCCTACATGGCGCCCGATGTGACCGAGGTGAACTGGTTCCTCTACCTCGTGCACCTCGGCAACCGCTTCTCGCGCTCCAGCCGCGACTCCATCGTGGAGGACCTGAAGGTCGAGCAGGTGGAGGCCGCCGGCTATTGCCACCCGCTGCACCTGCAGCGGCACTATTTCGACCTGGGATACCGGCGTGGCGACTATCTGGTCTCGGAGAAGCTCGCGGACCGAGCCGTCGCCCTCCCTTTCCACGCCCATCTGAGTGAGGACCAGATCCAGTTCATCGTCGAGACGATGAAGGACGCCTCCATCAATGTGGGCGCGGGAGCAGCCATTTATTGACGCCCGCCGGCGCTGCCGGCGGAACGTCCATCGGGAGCCGGAGCCAAGGGATCGCGATCCCGGCCACCCTCCGTCTCGTAACTGATCATTCAATCATCTGCACCGGCCCGGCCGGGGCGGAACAGGCGTCGTGTACCCGAAGACATGAAGGAGGTTTCCATGACCACTGTCACCATCTCTCCCGGTGGGGAAGTGCTCGAAGCGGCCGAAGGCATGAGTCTGCTGGAGGTGCTGCTGAAGGGCGACATCAAGATCCCGCACAAGTGCGACGGCAAGGCCTCATGCGGCAGCTGCCATATCTTCGTGCAGGAGGGCCGCAAGGGCCTCACCAAGATCGCCCGCGAGGAGAATGAGAAGCTCGACTCCATCGTCGGCGTCGGCTCGAAGTCCCGCCTCGCCTGCCAGGCGAAGGTGCTGGGCACCGAAAACATCAAGATCGAGCTCCTGGGCTTCGGCTCGGGCCTCTGAGTTTCCGCGTGCGTCCGGGCACCCGCCCTCGCCCGGACGTTCCGCTTCCTTTGACCCCAGCAGACGGAGTGGACCCATGAGCAATGCCATTCTTCACGTGCGCTTTGCTGCCAACGGCAGCGTCATCGAGATCAGCGAACGCCCCGCGGCGCTCACGCCTCAGGACTGGTTCAATTTCCTGAGCCTCGAGGTGCCGAGCACCTACCAGGCCCTCGCCGGCGGCCGCGGCGTGTTCCGCATCCCGACGGAAGCGCTCCCGGCGCTGAAGGCAAGCGCCGCCCCCGCCGCCGCGTGATATCCGGAGATGATCATGGTGCCGCACACCCGACAGCCCGCAGACCTTTCGCCACCGGCCTGCGCGGGAGCGGCCCCATGAACCATCCCATCACCCACTGGCCTCAGACGGGGGCGCCCGTCCCCCCGCCTGACCTTGCCCTGGATGGGCGGGACAAGCCGACCCTCGGCGAGTCGTCGGCAAGCGCTGCCGCTCTGCCCGTTGCGGACGCGCCCGGCAGCTTCGCGCGTGCCCTGCTTGATCTCGACACGCTGACGCCGGCAGCGCGCGCGGACGTACGCGCGCTCCTCGCCGCTCACGGCCTCTGTGCGCCCGAGATGGGGCGGCCACCTGCCGCTCCGGCCCGTCCTTCGGCCGACGCTTCGGATACGGCGGATCTCCTCCCTTTCGATGCCCTGCTGAAATGCCGGCGCCGCCTTGGCCGCGCCGGCTCATCGCAACCCGCCGTGCATGTGGAACTCGATCTCAGCGAGACGCCGGTCGCGGTCCAGCCCGGAGATGCCATCGGCATCCTGCCGGAGAACGACCCGATCCTCGTGCAGCGCATCCTCGCCCATCTCGGCCTGTGCGGCCGGCGCCTCGCGGATGGCGAAAGCCTGCGCGCCCACCTTCTGGCGCGTTACGATCTCGACCATGCGACGCCGGATCTGTTCCAGTTGATTGCGACCCTTGCAACGGGCGAACGACGGGACACCGCCCTCGCGCTGCGCGATGCCCCTGCGCCCGCCATGGACGTGCTTTCGGCGCTCGGCCTGCTCTCGCGCTTCCGGCCGAGTCCGGAGGCGCTGCTCGCGTGCCTCGCCCCCCTCGAACCCCGCTTCCATCTCGTGACCTCCAGCGCCCGTCTCCACCCGGGCATCGCGGCCCTCGTGGTGGAGAAGGAGGACAAAGGGAGTGCGCTGACGTTCCTGAGCACGCGTGCGCCGGTGGGCTCCCGCCTTCAGTGCCTGCTGCGGCGGGCGCCGCACTTCCGCCTGCCGCAGCAAAGGGATGTTCCGCTCATCATGATCGGCGCAGGCGTAGGGATCGCCCCCTTCCGGGCCTTCCTGCAGGACCGGCGGGCGCGCATGGAGTCCGGGCCCGCCTGGCTGTTCTTCAGCCATGCCAGCGCCGCCACCGATTATTTCTACGAGGACGAATTGCGGGCCTTCCGCGCGCAGGGACACCTCACCACCCTCACCACGGCCTGGACGCAGTCCGGCCCTCAAGCAGGAAGCTTGGAAGGGCGGCTTGCGGAAGCCGCTCCTGAGCTGCTCGCCTGGATCAGCGAGGGCGCTCATGTCTATGTCTGTGGCGACGATGTGGTGACGGCCGGCGTCGAGCGGACCATGGTTGGTCTCCTCGCGAGTCACCTGGCATTAGCCGGAGCGGGGGATCTCGACGCGCTCAAGGCGCAGGATCGCTATCACGTCGAGCACCTCTGATCAGAGGCGTCCGCCCGGCCCATTCTCGATGCGTCATGCGGGCTCCACCGCGTCGGCAATCGCGACTTGGCCGAGCTTCGACGGAGCGTAGCCCTCTTCCGCCAGAACCCGCCGCACCACCGGGCGGTCCAGCATGCGTGCGTAGTGCGCGGCAACGGCGGACGGCAAAGCGAGGCCCAGCTTGTCGGCCCAGAATTCCAGATAGAACAGGATGGGGTCCGCGACGCTGAAGCCCCCCGCAAGGTAGGGCCCTTCGCCCAGCGCCTGCGCAAGCACACCGAACCCCTTGCGCACGATTTCCTCGCCCAGCGCCTTCACGGCCGGATGGTCAGCCGCATTGCGCGTGAAGGTGGAGGTGGCGAAGAGGCGGGCGAAGCCCTGGCCGTGGATGGTCGCGGTCATATAGGCCATGGCCTCCAGCAGCCGGGTTTCCACCTCCACGTCCTGCGGCCAGAGTCCGGCGCGCGGATGCGTGCGCCCGAGCCAATAGGCGATGGCCGGCACCTCCGTGAGGGCTGTCCCGTCGCGCCGCACCAGAGTAGGGATCGTCGATTTCGCATTGATCGCCACGTATTCCGGCCGGAAGTGGTCGCCCGCCGGCAGGTTCACCACATGAGCCTCGAAGACCTGCTCCAGCTCTTCCAGCAGAATGTGAATGCCGGTCGAGCACGAGCCGGGCGTCATGTAGAATTTCATCATCGCCATGGAAGCCTCCCCGACGCCGCGGCGCCTTCGGCACGCTTCATGCAAATATCGGCGCAGGTGGCGAGATCAGGCCCGGTGACGCGCGGGACGCGACATCGGGCCGTCGGATTTGCGACGCCGACCCCCCAAGGGAGCAGGACCGTGCCGGCCGACGATATCGAGGTCTATGCCATCTGCCACCGTGAGGCGATCAGCCCCGGCGAGGCGAAGGCCTTCAGCCTCTTCCGGCGCCACGAGAATGGCGAGGCGCGTCCCTTTTCCATCTTCGTCATCCGCAAGAGCGCGCGGGAATATGTAGGCTATGTGAACGTGTGCCCGCACAACAGGACCTGGCTCAACATCAGCTCCGGCGGCTTCCTCACCGCCGATCGCGCGCGCATCGCCTGCAGCCGCCACCGTGCGGAATTCGACATCGAGAGCGGCACCTGCCTCTCCGGCCCCTGTGAAGGAGCGAGCCTTGAGCCGCTGGCCCTCACCATCATCGCCGGCGACGTGTGCCTGTGTGGCGTCAGCCTGGTGGAAGACGAAAGCGTGCGGGAGGAGCCCGACGAGACCATGGAGATATCGATCCACCCGGAATGAGTTCCTGATCATCCTTTCTCCCGCAACAGGACAAGCCGAGCATGATCGAAGAGGCAGAGACAGCGCAGTGGCCGGACCAGCGGTTCTTCGTGTCCTACACGGGCGTCAAGCTGCCGTTCACGCTCGTCAATCCCATCGCGGCGGACGCGCTCTCCAATCGCAACACCTTCATCCGCGCCTATTTCGATGCCGCGGGCGTGCTGCGCGGCTTCGACAAGGTGGTCTATGGCGAGATCGAACTTTCCCACCGCTATGCCTATCACGACAATGGCGCGCTGCGGCACGCGGCCATCGTGATGCTGGATGAGGAGCCGGCCGAACTCGCCTTCGATGCCGCCGGCATCCCCATCGCCTCCGAAGCCTGACGCCGCCGGGAGCCCGCCATGACCGTCGCCCAGCTCATCGCCGCCCTCTCCAGCCTGCCGGCGGACGCCGTGGTACTGATGGATTGCGACGGCGGCCTCGCGAGCATCGACAGCCTCGATTTCATCGCCGGCGAAGGCCCGGGCGCGCCCTCCGAGGTGATTCTCCAGCCGAGCCTGGAGGAGTGAGGGAACGTGCGGCGCTGTCGGCGCGCGGGCCGATGAACTGGGACACTTTGGGCGCTGAACACAACGCGCCGGTGTGATAGGGCTGCCGGCAAAGGAGAGAGCGATGTCCGAGACCGTGGCCGAAGTCACCATTTTCGAGCGCATCGGCGGGGCCGAGACGGTGGATCGTCTGGTGGAAGCCTTCTACCGGCGCATGGACACCGAACTGGACGCCCGGCGCATCCGCCTCATGCATGCGGACGATCTCTCCCACACCAAGGCCGTGCTCAAGCGCTATCTTACCGAATGGCTCGGCGGGCCGAAGCTTTATTCGGTGGAGAAGGGCCATCCCCGCCTGCGGCAGCGGCACATGGGCTTTGCCATCGCGTCGCCGGACGCCGAGGCCTGGATGCTCTGCATGCGCGGCGCCATGGCCGAGACGATCGCGGACGAGGCCGTCCGCAGCCATCTCGACGACACGCTGACCAAGCTCGCCTACTGGATGCGCAACCAGCCCGACGCGCCCGAGGGCACACAGACCTGGAAGCCCTGAGCGGTCCTGTCGAACGCCGGTTCCGCTCCGCTGGACCGCAGCCACATCGCAGGGGCGGGCAAAGCCGCCGCGCTCCCGGAGATTTAGAGCGGAATCCCGAAAAACTCCTCCTCGGCTCCGCCCCAGGCCTTATGCAGGGAAAGCGCCGTCGACCATTTGTCCATCTCGGCCGGCTCGGCCATGCGGTGGGAGATGACGCCGCCGGGCTTCTCCGCCAGCAGGAAGGACTTTCCGTTGCGCAGGAAGCGCTGGAGATCCTTGTTGTCCGTGGGCCGGACCACGCAGCGCGGCGCCTCGTCGATCAGGATGGTGGTGGGCAGCATCGTCGAACCTCCCGTCTCGAGAACATTACGCCGGCCCCCCTCGGGCACGGCCGGCGGCGCGGGACACGGTGGCCCGGCGCCGCCGCGTCGCCGTCAGAATCCGTCGCGCTTCTTGCCCCAGGGATGGGAACCAGGAACGAGCGAGGCGGTGATCCCCGCCTTGGCCACGTCCGCGAGCGTCTTGTAGAGCGTCGCTTCGTGGACAAGCGTGCCGCTCGTCGTGTTCACGGCCACATAGCGGGCGACCCGGTCCACCTCGCACAGATAGCCGCCGCCGGGATCCTCCGTCGCCCGGATGTTGCCGTCCCAGTCCACGAAGAAACCTTCGCTCATCTCAACGCCCCGTGCTGCATCCCGGCTGCGCGCCGGACGCAACGGCCCGAGCAAGATTCTTGCCGGTCCGGACCGCCAGCGCCGGCCCGCGTCCAGCGCCTGAGCATGCGGCCTCTGTCGGCAAGGCAACAGGAGGGCCTGTCGCGATGGAGCCATTGCGACGCGGGAACAGCCCCGTTCCAACCGGATCTTCGGCCTATCCGCCGCGCTGCGCGACGACCTCGCTCAAGGCCCGCGCCACCCGGTCCCGGCAGGCGATGAGGCGGGCATGATCCGCCGCGCTGAGGGTGATGCTGCCCGCCTCCGGCGGCCCCACCTCGCTCATGCCCTCCTGAGGCGCGAAGGCGGCCGCCATGGCCTCGAATAAGGCCCGCTCCAACTGGTAGATGTGCTCGCTGGCCCGCTCCAGATAGGGCAGCGGGTTGGCGCGCACATTCTCTTCATGCAGAGCCTCAAGGCCAAGCTGCGTCCGCAGCCGGCGCGCGGCCCAGGCCGTGGCCGCCGCGGACGTTTCACCTTCACGCATCCCGTTCTCCCCCGGCCGGGTCAGTCGAGCGGCGGGCCAAGATCATCCCCGGCCGGCGCCTTCGCCTTCTTCTTTTCCGTCTTGGCCTGGGCATAGGCGCCGGCATTCTTCAACTGCACGGGCGCCTGCCCCTCGACGAACTGGCCGATCCAGAACAGCGTGCGCGCCTGGGCCTCGCAGGTGGCGGCGGCGTGGTAGGTGGCCCGGCCGGCGCTGGCAAAGCCATGGGTCGCACCCTCATAGGTGAAGGCGCTCACATCCGGACGCTGGTCGCGGAAGCGCTGCGCCTGATCCACCGGCACCAGCGGATCGGTGGCGCCGAAATGGATCAGCGTCGGCACGCGCCGCTTCTCTGCACCGGCCCCGACGACACCAAGAGGATAATAGGCGATGGCGCAGGCGAGACCCCGCAGCTGGTTCGCCGCCTCATAGGCGAGAAACCCGCCCCAGGAATAGCCCACGACCGCGACCTTACCGGCCTCCCGCGCCGCGTCCACGGCCGCCTGAATATCGTTGAGGGCGGGCTCGCGCCCCACTTCCTCCACCAAGGTCACGCCCCTGGCGAAGCCCTCCTCGTCATAGGCGAGCACAGTGCCGGGCGCCGCGCGGTCGAACAGGGCCGGCACGATGGCAAGATAGCCCCGTGCGGCAAAGTCATCGGCGGCGGCGCACATGTCATCGGTGATGCCGAACATGTCGTGAATGAGCACGACGGCGCCCCTGGCGTCGTCCTTGGGCTCGGCCCGATAGGCAGAGAGCCCGTGGCCGTCGGCGGCGGTGAGCTGGAACATGACATCCTCGCGCGGGACACGCGGCCCTGCGGGCGGCAGGGCGATCCGGGGTTGTCGCGGTCCCTGCCCTCCCCGATGCATCGAGGGTGCCAGATGGCCTCCGGATCAGAGAAGACCCAGCTCCAGCTTCACGTCGTCGGTCATGCGGTTGGTGTCCCACGGCGGATCGAACACCAGATTGACCTTGGCGACATCGATCTGGCGCACCGTCAGCACCGCGCGCTGCACCATGGAGACCAGTTCCCCGGCCACGGGACAGCCCGGCGCGGTCAGCGTCATGTCGATCTCGGCGCCCACCGTGGGCAGCAGCTGGATGCGGTAGACGAGGCCGAGATCATAGATGTTCACCGGGATTTCCGGATCATGCACCGTGCGCAGGGCCTCGATGATCTCGGCGGTGATGGCCTCCTCGTCCCAGTCCACGGCGGTTGCCGTCTCGGAAGAGAGGTCCTCGGTCTCGGTGCCCGGCATCATAGGCTCGTCGGTCATGAAATCGTCGCTCATGGTCATCGGCGCCCGCCTCCTCTCGGCTGCTCCGCGCCCACCGGCCCATCACGCGGCGGTGATGAGCGTGCGCGTATCTGAAGACACGTTATGCAAGCCCGGCGCCAACCGGGAAGGAGATGGAAAGAGAAGACCTTGGCGCGCGCCCGCCGGGCTCAGGAAAGTCCTTCCGCGAGCGCCTCGATGACGCGCCAGCCCACGACGCCTGCCGGATCGAGCTGGCGCAGGGCCGCGAGCTTGCGCTCGGCCTCTTCCACCCGGTTCTGCCGCAGATGGATAAAGGCCAGAGCCTTCAGCGTGTATAGGGCAAAGCGGCCCGGCCCGTCCGGCGCCTCGTCGCGCGGCTGCCAGGCCCGCCAGTCTTCGTCCCAGCCGGCCTGCCGCGCTGCCTCGCGCAGACCGCTCTGCGCTGCCGCCTCGGCCTCCGACAGATGGCCCTGATAGGTGTGGATCTTGTAGAGGCAAAAATAGACCGGCAGTTCGCCGGGGGCCTCCGCGAGCGCCCGGCGGAACAGCGCATCCGCCTTGGCATGGTCATGGCGATAGGCGGCCACGCCCTGCTGGAGCAAGGCATTGATGGCCACCGG
The DNA here is from genome assembly GCF_000010525.1 of Azorhizobium caulinodans ORS 571. GTDB lineage: Bacteria > Pseudomonadota > Alphaproteobacteria > Rhizobiales > Xanthobacteraceae > Azorhizobium > Azorhizobium caulinodans. Next base: position 3,954,821 of record NC_009937.1, read on the forward strand.
CACGTCACCGAAATTGATGAGTTCGGCTTCCGGAAACATCTCGATCATGCCGCAGCCGATGCAAATTGGAGGCCGGACGTGGACGCGCCCATCACGCCCGAGGCGCCAGCGGGATGTCCGGCACCAACCAGAACCCCTGTCGCATGTGCGACATGCGACAGGCGCCGGCAACGCGGAGCCAATGTCGCGCCACGCATTCCGGCCCCGCAGGACAACTGGTTTGAAGCTTGCAAGGACCGGGCGAGAGAGACCGGGAGCAAGTCTGATGGCAATGGTCGGATCGGAAATTGAGCGCCTCATCAAGGAAGCGTTCCCCGACGGACAGGTGGTGATCGTGGATCTCGCGGGCGACGGCGACCATTACGCCGCCCGGATCACCTCCGAGCAGTTCCGCGGCAAGAGCCGCGTGCAGCAGCACAAGATGGTCTACGACGCGCTGAAAGGGGAGATGGGCGGTGCCCTGCACGCGCTGGCGCTCGAAACCATCGTTCCCGCCTGAGGCCCTCACCCTTCCCCACCGGAGACGCAAGACATGTCCACGTCCGATCGCATCAACGGCCTGATTTCCGAGAACGACATCATGGTGTTCATGAAGGGCACGCCCGCCATGCCGCGCTGCGGCTTCTCCGGCGCCGTGGTGCAGATTCTCAACACCCTCGGCGTGCCCTATGCGACGCTCGATGTGCTGGAGGATCCCTTTGTCCGCGAGGGCATCAAGGAATTCACCAACTGGCCGACCATTCCGCAGGTGTTCGTGAAGGGCGAATTCATCGGCGGCTGCGACATCGTCCGCGAGATGGCGCAGAAGGGCGAGCTTCAGGCCCTGTTCAGTGAGAAGGGCATCGCCCCCAGGGCCGCCTGATACCGACGTGCGCGGCGGGCCTCAGCCCGCCGCCTGTCGTGCGGGGCGCAGGAGCGCCAGGCATTCTACCGTGCCCGCAAGATCCAGCGCCGTGAAGCCGTCCAGCGTTTCGAGCTCCGCATCTGCGCCCCGCGCGAGGAGACGGCCCACCACCGGACCGAGGCCGGCCGAAGACGCATACATCAGGGCGGTCGCGCCGTTGTCATTCTGGTTGTCGATGTCGATGCCGGCAGCCACCAGCATGTCGATGGCGTCCAGATGCCGGCCGACGCAGGCGAGCCACAGCGCCGTGTTGCCATCGGCATTGCGCAGATCGAGATGCGCGCCCGCCGCGATGAGCTGGCACAGCGCCTCCGTGTCGCCCGTGTGGGCCGCCTTCATGAGCGGCGTGGTGCCGTTGTCGATCACCGCATCCACGTCATCGGCCGGAAAGCCGTGGGCGACGAGCCAGGCAGCGAGATCCGCATCGATGTCGGGCATGGCATGGGTGGCGCCGCGTGTGCGCCAGCCCTCATAGCCGTCATCGAGGCTGGAGACGTCCTGGAAGCCGAAATCGGCGAAGGTCTGCGCATATTCCTGGCTGGCATTGCCGTGATAGCAATAGATCAGCACGGGATGGTGCCGCGGTGTCGCCAGGATGATCTCCGAGAGATTGGCCTGCGAAAGCCGCCGGGCGCCCGGCATGTGACCCGCCTCGTAGGAGCACGCATCGCGGGTGTCGAAGACGAGGAGATCGTCCCGCCGGAGAAGCACCTCCGCCTCGCCGGGATGGATGCGGCGGAAGGGAACGCGGAAGGTCATGCGAGCGGCTCCTGTGCAGGGGCGGGAGGCGGGCGGCGGCCGGGATAGGCGGGCAGCGACAGGATGCGCCCGTCATGGAGCGGCCGGCCGACGGTGAACTGATAGAGGCTCTGGAAACGCTCGCCCTCAAGCCCGAGAAGCTCGTGCAGGGCATCGTCGAAGAAGCAGCCGATACCGGTGCCGCGCAGGCCCGCCCGCTCGGCTTCCAGATAGAGCACATGACCGAGAAGCCCGGCCTCCCAGTGCAGCGCGCGGTAGCGCCACGGGTCCACCTCCAACTCCAGCGCGAAATCGGCGACGAAGCTCAGGGCCACGCAGCTATCGCCGGCAATGGCTTGATGGCAGCAGATGGTGCGCATCACGCCGCGAGCGTCTGCCTCGACCAGGCGCCGAAGGGGCAGATGCGCTGGCGCGCCCGGAACGTCGTCCCAGGCGAAATCCGCGCGCAGCATCCGGCGCAGCGGGCCTTCCGCGTCCGCCCGGCGCGGCAGGGCATAGAGGCCGGTCGCCAGCCCCTGAACGCGATGGACGAAGAAGACGGGATGCACCTGCGGTGCATGGGGCCACATGTCGAAGGGGGCCGCGCATCGCGGCAGAAGCGCATCCGCAAGAGCGAAGAAGTCCGCCGCCGGCATGACGAAACCGGCCTCGAAGCGCTGCGCGCTGCGCCGGCCGAGCAGCACCTGCGACGCCGGGGCCGTTCCCGAAGCCAGAGGCGCGGGCAGATCCGACGGCGCCGGGAGCGCATCGAGCACGCCGCCGGAGGCGCGGGTCGCCGCGCTCACCACATCGATGACCGGCCAGCGATACATGGGGTGGCGGTCGAGGCAGTTCGCGCGCCCTGCCCACGGGCCGGCTGGCGCATTCGGGATCATCGCTTCGAAGCCGGCCACACCCATGTCGATGGCGACGAGGACGTCCGCCTCCTCTGCCTCGGCCCCGGCAAAGTCGGGCGCGCGGTCAAGGCCGAGCCGCGCCGCCACCGCCGCGGAGGGAAGCGCGGTGAGAAGATGCACCCGCCAGCCCAGCGCCGCCGCCGCATAACGCAATGCGCCCAGTGCGTGGCCGAGATCGAGCTGGCAATAGCGGAAGGCGCGCTCGCCATATTTCCACGCCTCGCGCCAATGGATGGAGGACAGGCCGACCCAGAGCCGCGCCGGCTCGTCCGGGGCCCCGGGATCGGCCGCCCGGTGCTCCAGCGCATGGTCGCGGCTCACATAATGATGCAGGCCATCCTCGAGGCCGGCGATGTTGCGCGCCAGCACATAGGCTTCCGTCGGGTGGAGATTGCCGCTGGAGGGATTGCAGCGCACCGCCCAGCGGTCGGGTCCCGTCTCCTTCCAGGCGGCAAGCCCGAAGGACAGCTCCAGCAGCAGCGCCACCGAGCCAAGCGTCGGCGGCGCGGGCGGCACCCCGCCGGGTGTGAGCATCTCGTCGAAACGGACCGCGAGGTCCTCCGCCATCACCGGCAGCGCCAGCTTCGGGCAGCCGGAGAACTCGCGAAAGGGATTGGGCTGGGCATCCCAGTCCAGCGTCTCCGGTCCCGCCGCGTAGTGGCCGAGCCTGTGCTTGGTGCGCAGATGATAGCCGCGCGCCACAGCGCCCGGGTCCGTCGCTTCGGGGACCGGCCGGCTGCCCGCGCCGGGGGAGGCCGTCATGGCGCGACGGCTTCGGCGGGCGTGGGGCAGGCGCCGACCTCCGGCCGTGAGCAACCCTGCGGCGCATCCCCGGATGCCGGTCCCAGAAGACGCGCGACAAGCGGCCCCTCGAAGCCCGCACAGCGCACGCCCTCCACCTCCAGCAGCGGCCGGCGAATGAAGAGCGGCTCCTCCAGCATCAGGGCCAGCGCCTGTTCGGCGCTGAACGCGCGCGGATCGACCCCGCCCGACTTGATGCCCGGCGCCGCCGGATTGAAGCGTGCCGGCACCGGCATGTCGCCGAAGAAGGCCGCGAGGCGCTCACCCGTCCAAGGCTCGGAGAGAAGGCTGCGGGCCACCACCTCATGGCCCGCCTGCTCCAGCAGACGCTTCTGCCGCCCATTGGTGCCGCAGCCCGGCTTCTCATAGAAGATCACGCGCGCCACAGCGGCACCTACGCCATCATGCCGAGCTGGACCAGCGGCTGCGCCCCGCCGCGTCCGAGAATGGTGTCCACCTTCTTGCGCACCGCCTCCAGCGTCAAAGGCTTCACCACCGCGCCATGGGCACCGGCCTTCAGTCCCTCCACGGCCGTCGCTTCCTGCGCCTTGTCGCAGACAATGAGAATGCGCACGCCGGGAAAGCGGGCGTTGATCTCGGACACGAGGCCCGGTCCACGCGCGGCGAGGAAGGAGACGCCCAGCATCACCACGTCGGGCTTCAGCCAGCCCTCTCCTTTCTCATAGGCCTCCTCGAGGGTGGCCAGCTCATGGGTCTCGATCTCGTCGTGCAGCATGAACTGCAGCGCCGCGCGGGTGATCTCGTCCTCGTCCACGACAAAGACGCGCCGCTGGTCCACGGCCTTCGCGGTTTCGACACCAATCTGCATGGCAGCCTCGCTCGATGCGGGCCCCGCCGTTCCGTGGCCCTCGCGTGAACCTGTGCAAAATCCGTTCCGTGTTCCGGACGCGGAGGTGGGCGATGATGATCCCTTGCTTCGGCCCGCCGGTCCCTGCCGCAACCCGAGCGGAAGACGTGTTTCCTTTCCAACAGCCTGCGGCGTTCTGTCAGGTTCGAGACATGCCGTCCCCACCCGTCACCCGCGCATTTTTCCGTTGTATTTCCATGGGGATATGAAGACGCAGGCGGATGGCACGGTCGTTGCTGATATTCATCCTGCACGGCGAGTGAGGGCTGAGTACACGCAGACGCGACGACGAGCGATGTGCTCCTTCCCGTAACCGACGAGCCTGTTTGTGAGCGCGAGCGCCCCAGCCCCGGCGGGGTGGTCATTGGCAACGGTTCGAAGGAATTCAAGACATGTCGTCACTGAGACAGATCGCATTTTACGGCAAGGGGGGCATCGGCAAGTCGACGACGTCCCAGAACACGCTGGCGGCGCTGGCGGAGATGGGCCATCGCATCCTCATCGTCGGCTGCGACCCCAAGGCCGACTCAACCCGCCTCATCCTGCACGCCAAGGCGCAGGACACCATCCTGTCGCTGGCCGCCGCCGCCGGCAGCGTCGAAGACCTCGAGCTCGAAGAGGTCATGAAGATCGGCTACCGCGACATCCGCTGCGTGGAATCCGGCGGCCCGGAGCCGGGCGTCGGCTGCGCGGGGCGCGGCGTCATCACCTCCATCAATTTCCTGGAGGAGAACGGCGCCTATGAGGACATCGACTACGTCTCCTACGACGTGCTCGGCGACGTGGTGTGCGGCGGCTTCGCCATGCCCATCCGCGAGAACAAGGCGCAGGAAATCTACATCGTCATGTCCGGCGAGATGATGGCCATGTATGCGGCCAACAACATCTCCAAGGGCATTCTCAAGTACGCCAATTCCGGCGGCGTGCGCCTGGGCGGGCTCGTCTGCAACGAGCGCCAGACGGACAAGGAGCTGGAACTGGCCGAGAACCTCGCCAAGAAGCTCGGCACCCAGCTCATCTATTTCGTGCCGCGCGACAACATCGTGCAGCACGCCGAGCTGCGCCGCATGACGGTGATCGAGTATGCGCCCGACAGCGTTCAGGCGAACCACTATCGCAACCTCGCTGAGCGCGTCCACAACAATGGCGGCAAGGGCATCATCCCGACCCCCATCACCATGGACGAGCTCGAGGACATGCTCATGGAGCACGGCATCATGAAGACGGTGGACGAGACCCAGGTCGGCAAGACCGCCGCCGAACTCGCCGCGCTCTCCGCGTGACGCCCCCGTCCCCGGCCGCCGGCCGGGGACATCCGTTCATGCCCGAGCCTTTCATCCCAAGACGTTTGATTGAGACCCTTCATTCTGACCGACGATCCGCGCGACCGGCCATGGCAGCACACGGCCCAGCCGATCGCGCGGCCCCCTCAGGGCCTGCCGCAGGGCATGCCTCTCACCGTGTCCTGAAGCCGGGAGTACACGCCCATGACCAGCATGGCCCTGTCTCTGCCACTGGCTTCCACGCCCTTCCCGGGCGGGGCGGATGCCGCCTGCGCCGGGCAGGCTTCGCCGCTTCCGTCGGCCGGCGCGATCTATCGCCGCCTCATCGGCTGCGCGCCCGCCCATGCCCTCGTTGGCGATACGGCAGCCTTCGACCGGCATGTCCTGGCGGCCATCCTGGCAGTCTCGGCTTCGGAAGGCGGGCCCGTCGCCAGCCGCTGCGGTCTTGCGGCGCACGAGATTTCCGACCTGTTGCACCGCTTCTTCCCCGCCGTGGGCGATCTCGGTGCCAGCTGGCAGGCCCACGCATCGCCCCTCGATGAGGAGAGCGCCATGGTGCGTGATCTGCTCCTCGCCCAGCGTTCGGCCGATCCGCAAGTGGGCGGCTGGCTCGCCGCCATGCTGGCGCGCCGGGCCATGGAGCCGAACCATCTGTGGGAGGATCTGGGCCTGCGCGCGCGCGATGAGCTGACGCGTCTCATGAACCGGCATTTCGCGCCGCTCGCCGGCCGCAACACCCGCAACATGCGCTGGAAGCGCTTCTTCTACCGAAGCCTGTGCGAGGACGACGGCTTCGTCATGTGCGCAACGCCCGTTTGTACCGAATGCGGCGATTTTACCCTCTGCTTCGGCGACGAGAGCGGGGAGAGCCGCATGGCGGAACGCCGGCGCAGCATCGCCCTCGCCGCCCCCGCTTCCTGACCGACACAGACACGGATGGATGCCATGCACGCTCCCGTCTCTCCCGAACAGGCCGACCTCAACATGGAGCAGCAGCTCCGCCTGGTCTGGCGCCGGCTGAAGAAGGATGATGCGCCGTGGCTGGACGCCAGCGCCATGCTCCGCCGCCACGGCCTCAGGCCCACCCGCCAGCGGGTGGTGCTCGCCCGCCTCCTGTTCGCCAAGGGCCACCGGCATGTGACGGCGGCGGTGCTGCATGACGAGGCGATGCGCGCCCGTATCCCCATGTCGCTCGCCACCGTCTACAACACGCTGAACCATTTCACGGAAGCCGGCCTGCTGCGGCGGATCGGCATCAGTTCCAGCATCACCTTCTTCGACACCAACACCAGCCACCACCATCACTTCTTCATCGAGGGCGAGCTCGGCCTCTATGACATCGACGCCAGCGCGGTGAACGTCGCGCAGCTGCCCGTCATTCCGGACGAGAACGAGGTGAGCGGCGTCGATATCGTCGTCCGCCTGCGTCGCACGGGCCGCTGAGGGACGCTCCGCCTGTCGCCTTCGGGGCACCCGCATCCGCGTAGCAGCGCGGCCCGCCTCCCGCGGACTGGCCATCGCCAGTACTGGCACGGGCATTGCTTGGACCTCATCCGTGCCCCGACATCGGGGCAACGGGTTCGCCCGCCAAAGCGACCGGATGAGTTCACCTCATCCGATTACGCACCAGACTTTCAGGAGACGGAGCATGGCGACCGCCGGCGGCATCCTCGATCAGCTCAACAAGGCATCCAGCGCGGAAGACTTCTTCGCGCTGCTCGAGGTCGATTACGATCCCCAAGTGGTGAATGTGGTGCGCCTGCATATCCTGCGGCGCATGGGCCAGTATCTGGTCAGCGAGAATTTCGAAGGCCAGGCGGATGACGCCATCCGCGCCCGGTGCAAAGAGGTGCTGGAACAGGCCTATGCGGACTTCCTCGCCTCCTCGCCCTTGCAGGAGCGGGTGTTCAAGGTGCTGAAGGAGGCCGCCCAGCCGCCGAAGCCCAAGCCGATGGTATCGCTCACCGTTCTCAAGTGACGTTCCCCCCCTCCCGCGTCCTTCAAGGGCGGCCTGCACCCGGCAGGCCGCCCTTCGCGTTTCAGGGCGCGGGCGGGTGGTGAGGGGCCACGGGCAAGACGCGCCTGTCGCATTCCCGACGCGGGTGGCGGACGTTCCTGTCGGCCGGCGGAGCCGGGGCGGAAAGCGCATTGTGGCATGCCAGACAGCCCTTTGATTTCATGCGCGTTTTCGGGCTGAAAGACAGTTGGTACGACACTTGCTCATTCCTCCCCAAGAGCCCAACCGTTCCGGGAGCGAACGCAATGCACATCGTCGTCTGCATCAAGCAGGTTCCTGACTCCGCGCAGATCCGCGTGCACCCCGTGACGAACACCATCATGCGTCAGGGTGTGCCCACGATCATCAACCCTTACGACCTCTTCGCGCTGGAGGCCGCGCTCGCGCTGCGCGACCAGCATGGCGGCGAGGTCACGGTCCTCACCATGGGCCCGCCCTCGGCCGAGGACAGCCTGCGCAAGGCACTCACCTTCGGCGCCGACCGGGCCGTGCTGCTCACGGACCGCTTCTTCGCCGGCTCCGACACGCTCGCCACCACCTATGCGCTGGCCACCGCCGTGCGGAAGATCGGCGAGACCTTCGGCGCGCCGGACATCGTGTTCACCGGCAAACAGACCATCGACGGTGACACGGCGCAGGTCGGCCCCGGCATCGCCAAGCGGCTCGGCCTGCTCCAGCTCACCTATGTGGCGAAGATCGCCAATGTCGATCTTGCGGGCCGCAGCATCCAGGTGGAGCGGCGGTCCGAGGGCGGCGTGCAGGTCCTTCAGACCCGCCTGCCCTGCCTCATCACCATGCTGGAGGCCACCAACGAGATCCGCCGCGGCGCCATGGCCGATGCGCTGCGCGCCGCCCGCGCCGAGGTCGTGATCTGGAGCGCCAAGGACGCCGGCGTCGAGGACATCTCCAAATGCGGCCTGCGCGGTTCGCCCACCATCGTGAAGCGCGTGTTTGCGCCCTCCGCCCGCGCGGAGAAGGCGACGATGGTGGACTTCAGCGAAACCGCGCCGGCGGACGCCCTGATCGCGGAAATCTTCAAGCGCCAGCCCAAGCTCGAGGACGACCTCGCGGCCCTGGCGCGCGGCTACTGACGGACAGACGAGGGAGCACGTCATGAGCGAACCCACCAAAGCACCCGCCGCGTCCGCCGGAAGTCGCGCCGCGACGAAGAAGGAACTGCCCGAGCACTTCAAGGCCTATAAGCACGTCTGGGTGTTCATCGAGCAGGAACGCGGACAGGTCCATCCGGTCTCGTGGGAGCTGATGGGCGCCGGCCGCAAGCTCGCCGACAAGCTCAAGGTGGAGCTGGCGGCCATCGTGCTGGGGCCGGACGACGAGGCGACGCAGCACGCCGCCGCCGAAGCCTTCAGCTATGGCGCCGACCTCACTTATGTGGTGGCCGATCCCCTGCTCACCGACTATCGCAACGAGGCCTATACCAAGGCCCTCACCGATGTTGTGAACACTTACAAGCCAGAGATCCTGCTGCTGGGTGCGACCACGCTCGGCCGTGACCTTGCCGGCTCGGTCGCCACCACGCTGCTCACCGGCCTCACCGCTGACTGCACGGAGCTCGACGTGGATGCGGACGGCTCGCTCGCCGCCACCCGCCCCACCTTCGGTGGCTCCCTGCTTTGCACCATCTACACGCTAAACTACCGGCCGCAGATGGCGACGGTGCGTCCGCGCGTGATGCCCATGCCTGAACGCGAGGAAAAGCCCATCGGCCGCATCATCACCCACCCGCTGGGGATGGTGGAGGACGATATCGTCACCAAGATCCTGTCCTTCCTGCCGGATCGCGATTCCGCCAAGTCCAACCTCGCCTATGCGGACGTGGTGGTGGCGGGCGGCCTCGGCCTCGGCTCGCCGGAGAATTTCCAGCTCGTGCGCCAGCTCGCCGGCGTGCTGGGGGCGGAATATGGCTGCTCCCGCCCGCTGGTGCAGAAGGGCTGGGTCACGTCTGACCGGCAGATCGGCCAGACGGGCAAGACGATCCGGCCCAAGCTCTATATCGCCGCCGGCATTTCGGGCGCCATCCAGCACCGTGTGGGCGTCGAGGGCGCGGACATGATCGTCGCCATCAACACCGACAAGAACGCCCCCATCTTCGATTTCGCCCATGTGGGCATTGTCACCGATGCGATCCGGCTGCTGCCGGCGCTGACCGAAGCCTTCCGCGCCCGCCTCTCCCCCCATTCGCGCGACCGGATCGCCAGCTGAAGGAGCGTGCCATGATTGATGAGAAGTTCGACGCCATCGTCGTCGGCGCGGGCATGGCGGGCAACGCCGCCACGCTCACCCTCGCCCGGCGCGGCCTGAAGGTGCTGCAACTGGAGCGGGGCGAATATTCCGGCTCCAAGAATGTGCAGGGCGCCATTCTCTATGCGGACATGCTGGAGAAGCTGGTCCCCGATTTCCGCGAGGACGCGCCGCTGGAGCGCCATCTCGTGGAACAGCGCTTCTGGATGCTGGACGACCGCTCCCATGTGGGCCTCCACTATCGCTCGGAGGACTTCAACGAGGAGAAGCCGAACCGCTACACCATCATCCGCGCCCAGTTCGACAAGTGGTTCTCCTCCAAGGTGAAGGAGGCCGGCGCCACGGTGCTGTGCGAGACCACGGTGACGGAACTGGTGCAGGATGCCTATGGCAAGGTGATCGGGGTCAAGACCGATCGCTCCGGTGGCCAGATCCATGCGGATGTGGTGGTGCTGGCGGAAGGCGTGAACGGCCTGCTCGGCACCAAGGCGCACCTGCGCGAACGGCCGAAGCCCGAGCATGTGGCGCTGGCGGTGAAGGAGATGCATTTCCTGCCCCGCGAGACCATCGAAGCCCGCTTCAACCTCCAGGGCGACGAGGGGGTGGTCATCGAGGCCGCCGGCACCATCTCCCGCGGCATGACGGGCATGGGCTTCATCTATGCCAACAAGGAATGCATCTCGCTGGGCATCGGCTGCCTCGTCTCCGATTTCCAGAAGACCGGCGAGACGCCCTATGGCCTGCTGGAGCGCTTCAAGAGCCACCCCTCCGTCGCGCCGCTCATCGAGGGGTCGGAAGTGAAGGAATATGCCGCGCACCTCATTCCCGAGGGTGGATTCAAGGCCATTCCCCAGCTCTTCGGCGACGGCTGGGTGGTGGTGGGCGATGCCGCCCAGCTCAACAATGCCGTCCATCGCGAGGGGTCGAACCTCGCCATGACCTCGGGCCGGATCGCGGCGGAAGCCATCTTCCAGGTGAAATCCCGCCGCGAGCCCATGAGCGCGAAGAACCTCTCGCTCTACAAGACCATGCTGGAAGAGAGCTTCGTCCTGAAGGACATGAAGAAGTACAAGGACCTTCCGGCCCTGCTTCACATCAATTCGCAGAACTTCTTCCTCACCTATCCGCAGCTGGTCTCCAAGGCCATGCAGAACTTCGTGCGGGTGGATGGCACGCCCAAGGTCGAGAAGGAGAAGCGGACGCTGCGTGCCTTCGTGGAGGCCCGCTCCTGGTTCGGCCTGTTCGGCGATGCCTTCCGCTTCGCCCGCGCGTGGCGGTGAGCCCGCCCGGTCGAAAGGTTTCGAGTGACATGCGTTCCCGGTCCGCTGCCCCCGCAGCGGGCGTTCCGCCACCGGCCTGAGGCCGGGCGAGACAAGGAGATGACCCATGGCTGACGCATCGGTCCGTGTCGAGGACAAGCTCTTCTACAATCGCTACCTGGTCGATTCCGGCCGGGCCCACATCAAGGTGCGGCCGCACACCGAGCCGCCGCCGGCCCTGCTGAGCATGCTCAAGCTGTGCCCGGCCCGCTGCTACGAACTCAATGAAGCCGGGCAGGTGGAAGTCACCGTGGACGGCTGCGTGGAATGCGGCACCTGCCGCGTCATCGCCGAGCCCTCGGGCGACATAGAATGGACCTATCCGCGCGGCGGCTTCGGCGTGCTGTTCAAGTTCGGCTGACCGGCCGCATCATAAGGAGACGCCACATGTCCGACATCGAGACCCTCAAGGCCGAGATCAAGAAGCTCTCTGCCAAGTCGGTGAATGCCAAGATGAACCTGCACGACCTCTCCGAGGACCTGCCCACCAATTGGCAGAGCATCCTCGAGGTGGCGCAGGAGACCTACAACACCTTCAAGACGCTGGAAGACGCCCGCAAGAAGCTCAAGGAACTGGAAGCCGGTGCCGCGGCCTGATGCCGGCACGCCGGGCCGGCCCTGCCTGCCCTGACAAGTGGCGCGACAAGCTGCGCCCCCTCCCATGCCCAGGGACGGAAAAGCGACCGGCGGTCCCGATCGGGCCGCCGGTTTGCGTTTTGGCACCCGACGGCGGCCTGGACCGGACATCCTCGGCTCTCCGGCCCCCGTCCCCGTTCCAGATCACCGTCGAGGAATCGCTCGCGCGACACGCCGACCGCTCCGAAGGAACTGACCTCACGCAAATTTTTCCATTGTGAAGACGGCTGTCACGCTGCGTTCTCGCAATCGCACTGCTGCACCGCACACAACGCCCGTTCCAGCGGCGGCCGCGCTTTGGAGTCGGATAGAGAAATCCGATCAGAGAGCATCGCCTAAGGGTTTGTGTCCTTGGCATACCGCACACAAGGCGTCGCGAAAGTCCTCATATATAAGGGACTCGCACCTTTTGTCGCAGTTCCAAACGATAGAGATGTTCTATCGCAACATCCCACAGCTGGCTTGATCCGCCCTGCCCCTGTGACACATTCATTGGAACGATCACAAGGAAACCGCTTCAGGCGGGACGGGGAAGGGCATTGCCGATGGCCGGCTACGAACCATGGAGCGCCTCGCGCGCAGCGGAGATCATCGCCGAGCACCGGCACATGGATGGCGCCACCATGCCCATCCTCCACGCGGTGCAGGAGACCTTCGGCTTCGTCCCCGACCCTGTCGTGCCCATGATCGCGGAGAGCCTGAACCTCTCCCGCGCCGAGGTCTATGGCGTCGTCACCTTCTACCATGACTTCCGGCGCGAGCCGCCGGGCCGCCATGTCATCAAGCTCTGCGCGGCCGAAGCCTGCCAGTCCATGGGCTCGGAAAAGCTCGCCCGCTATGCGGAAGAGCGCCTCGGCATCGAGATGGGCGAGACCTCGCCGGACGGAAAGGTGACGCTGGAGCCCATCTACTGCCTCGGCCTGTGCGCCTGCGCCCCCTCGGCCATGATCGACGGCCGCCTCGTCGGTCGGCTCGACGAAGCCACCATCGACGAACTCGTGGCGGAGGCCGGACAATGAGCGTGCGCATCTTCGTTCCCAACGACGCCACCGCCATCGCCTGCGGCGCCGACAAGGTGGCCCGCGCCATCGAGGCGGGGCTGGCCGCCCGTGGCATCGTCGCCAACATCGTGCGCAACGGCTCGCGCGGCCTGTTCTGGCTGGAGCCCCTCGTCGAGGTGGAGACACCGAAGGGCCGTGTCGGCTACGGCCCGGTGAAGCCGTCTGACGTGGAGAGCCTGCTGGCCGCCGGCCTCGTCCACGGCGCGGACCATCCGCTGAGCGTCGGCCTCGTGGAGGAAATCCCCTTCCTCAAGAAGCAGACCCGACTCACCTTCGCGCGCTGCGGCATCATCGACCCGCTGTCGCTGGAAGAGTACAAGGCCCACGGCGGCTACAAGGGCCTTGCCAAGGCCATCGAGATCGGCCCCTCGGCCACCGTCGAACAGGTGTTCGAGAGCGGCCTGCGCGGCCGTGGCGGCGCCGGCTTCCCGACAGGCATCAAGTGGCGCACGGTGGCCGCCGCCCCCGCCGACCAGCGCTACATCGTCTGCAATGCGGACGAAGGCGACAGCGGCACCTTCGCCGACCGTCTCATCATGGAGGCGGACCCCTTCTGCCTCATCGAGGGCATGACCATCGCCGGCCTCGCGGTGGGCGCCACCAAGGGCTTCGTCTACTGCCGCTCGGAATATCCGCTTTCGCTGCAGGTGATGGAGAAGGCGATCGCCATCGCCCGCACCGCCGGCCTGCTGGGCAAGAATGTCGCCGGCTCGCAGTATGACTTCGACCTCGAAATGCGCATGGGCGCGGGCGCCTATGTGTGCGGCGAGGAAACGGCGCTGCTCGACAGCCTGGAAGGCAAGCGCGGCGTGGTCCGCGCCAAGCCCCCGCTGCCGGCGCACAAGGGCCTGTTCGGCAAGCCCACCGTCATCAACAACCTGATCTCGCTCGCCACCGTGCCGGTGATCCTGGAGAAGGGCGGCGCCTTCTACCGCGACTTCGGCATGGGCCGGTCGCGCGGCACCATGCCCATCCAGCTTGCCGGTAACATCAAGTTCGGCGGCATCTTCGAGACCGCCTTCGGCATTCCGCTCGGCGAGCTCGTCTATGACATCGGCGGGGGCACCGCCTCCGGTCGCCCAGTGCGCGCGGTGCAGGCAGGCGGCCCGCTCGGCGCCTATCTGCCGGTGCACCAGTTCGACACGCCGTTCGATTACGAGGCCTTCGCGGCCAAGGACGCGCTCATCGGCCATGGCGGCATCGTGGTGTTCGACGACACGGTGGACATGGCCCACATGGCCCGCTTCGCCATGGAGTTCTGCTCCCACGAGAGCTGCGGCAAGTGCACCCCCTGCCGCATCGGCTCCACGCGCGGCGTGGAGACGCTGGACAAGATCATCGCCGGCAACCGGCGGGAGGCGAACCTCGCCGTCCTTACCGACCTTTGCCAGACCATGAAGCTCGGTTCGCTCTGCGCGCTCGGCGGCTTCACGCCCTATCCCGTGCTCAGTGCCCTCACCCATTTCCCGGAAGACTTCGGCGCCACGCCGAAGCTGCCCGCGGCCGCCGAATAGGAGGAACGCCATGTCCCTCGTGCATGAAATCGACTACGGCACCCCGGCCTCCAAATCCGAGAAGCTGGTCACGCTCACCATCGACGGCATGAAGGTGCAGGTGCCGGAAGGCACCTCCATCATGCGGGCGGCCATGGAGGTGGGGAACCAGATCCCCAAGCTCTGCGCCACCGACATGCTCGACGCCTTCGGCTCCTGCCGGCTCTGCCTGGTGGAGATCGAGGGCCGCAACGGCACGCCCGCCTCCTGCACCACGCCGGTGGCGGACGGCATCGTGGTGAAGACCCAGACCGAGCGCCTGAAGCAGATCCGCAAGGGCGTGATGGAGCTCTACATCTCCGACCACCCGCTGGACTGCCTGACCTGCTCCGCCAATGGCGACTGCGAGCTTCAGGACATGGCCGGCGTCGTTGGCCTGCGCGAAGTGCGCTACGGCTACGAGGGCGAGAACCACACCAAGCTCGGCAAGGACGAGTCCAACCCCTATTTCACCTACGAGCAGTCGAAGTGCATCGTCTGCAATCGCTGCGTCCGCGCCTGTGAGGAAGTGCAGGGCACCTTCGCCCTCACCATTTCCGGGCGTGGCTTCGGCTCGCGCGTCTCGCCGGGCATGGACGAGCCCTTCCTGTCGTCCGAGTGCGTCTCCTGCGGCGCCTGCGTGCAGGCCTGCCCGACGGCGACCCTCAACGAAAAGGCCATGTACGAGATCGGCACGCCCGAGCACTCGCTGGTGACCACCTGCGCCTATTGCGGCGTCGGCTGCACCTTCAAGGCGGAGATGCGCGGCGACGAGCTCGTGCGCATGGTCCCCTACAAGGACGGCAAGGCCAACCGTGGCCACTCCTGCGTGAAGGGCCGGTTCGCTTATGGCTATGCGACCCACAAGGACCGAATCCTGAAGCCCATGATCCGCTCCTCCATCCACGAGCCGTGGAAGGAAGTGAGCTATGAGGAGGCGATCGCCTACGCCGCCTCCGAGTTCAAGCGCATCCAGGCCAAGTATGGCCGCCGCGCGGTGGGTGGCATCACCTCCTCGCGCTGCACCAACGAGGAAACCTACCTCGTCCAGAAGCTGATCCGCGGCGCCTTCGGCAACAACAATGTCGATACCTGCGCCCGCGTCTGCCACTCGCCCACCGGCTATGGCCTCTCCCAGACCTACGGCACTTCGGCGGGCACGCAGGACTTCGATTCGGTCGAGGACAGCGACGTCATCCTGGTGATCGGCGCCAACCCGACCGACGGGCACCCGGTGTTCGGCTCGCGCATGAAGAAGCGCCTGCGCGAAGGGGCGAAGCTCATCATCGTCGATCCGCGCAAGATCGACCTCGTGCGCACGCCCCACGTGGAAGCCGACTACCACCTGCCGCTGCGCCCCGGCACCAACGTCGCCATCGTCACCGCGCTCGCCCATGTGATTGTCACCGAGGGCCTCGTGAACGAGGACTTCGTGCGTACTTACTGCGACTGGGAGGAATTCCAGGAGTGGGCCGAGTTCGTCGCCGAAGAGCGCCACAGCCCCGAGGCTGTGCAGCAGTACACCGGCGTCGATCCGGCGCTGGTGCGCGGCGCGGCCCGTCTCTATGCCACCGGCGGCAACGCGGCCATCTATTACGGTCTCGGCGTCACCGAGCATTCGCAGGGCTCCACCACCGTCATCGCCATCGCCAACCTCGCCATGGCCACCGGCAACATCGGCCGGAACGGCGTGGGCGTGAACCCGCTGCGCGGCCAGAACAACGTGCAGGGCTCGTGCGACATGGGCTCGTTCCCGCACGAACTGCCCGGCTATCGCCACGTGGCCGAGGATGACACCCGCGTGCTGTTCGAGCGCGACTGGGGCGTGAAGCTGGACGACGAGCCCGGCCTGCGCATTCCCAACATGTTCGACGCCGCCGTGGATGGCACCTTCAAGGGCATGTACGTGCAGGGCGAGGACATTCTACAGTCCGACCCCGACACCCGTCATGTCTCCGCCGGCCTCGGCGCGCTGGAATGCCTCGTGGTGCAGGACCTGTTCCTGAACGAGACGGCCAACTACGCCCACGTCTTCCTGCCCGGCTGCTCCTTCCTGGAGAAGGACGGCACATTCACCAACGCCGAGCGCCGCATCCAGCGGGTGCGCAAGGTGATGGCTCCCAAGAACGGCTATGCCGACTGGGAAGTCACCATGATGCTCTCCAAGGCGCTGGGCTATGAGATGGACTACCAGCACCCGAGCGAGATCATGGACGAGATCGCCCGGCTGACGCCCACCTTCACCGGCGTCTCCTACAAGAAGCTGGACGAGCTCGGCTCGGTGCAGTGGCCCTGCAACGAGAAGGCGCCGGAAGGCACGCCGGTTATGCACATCGGCGGCTTCGTGCGCGGCAAAGGCAAGTTCATGCTCACCGAGTATGTGGCGACCGACGAGCGCACCGGCCCGCGCTTCCCGCTGCTGCTCACCACCGGCCGCATCCTCAGCCAGTACAATGTGGGCGCCCAGACCCGGCGCACCGCGAACGTGGCCTGGCATCCCGAGGACGTGCTGGAAATCCACCCGCACGATGCGGAGAACCGCGGCATCCGCGACGGCGATTTCGTCCGCCTCGAAAGCCGCGCCGGCTCCACCTCGCTCAAGGCCGTGATCAGCGACCGCATGCCCACGGGCGTTGTCTACACGACCTTCCACCATCCGATCACCCAGGCCAACGTCATCACCACCGACTTCTCGGACTGGGCGACCAACTGCCCCGAGTACAAGGTGACGGCGGTCCAGGTGTCGCCCTCCAACGGTCCGACGCAGTGGCAGGAAGAGTATGAGAAGCTCTCCCGCAACAGCCGTCGCATCGCCGAGGCTGCGGAGTGAGCTGTGCGTGACACCCGGCCACCCGCGCGTCGCCACGCCCTCTCCCTGTCCAGCGGGAGCGGGCGTGGTGGCGGCCGGGCCGGGTCACGGGCAGAGTGCTTGCAGTCGGAAGCCTTCGGTCCAATCTGTGAGACAGACCCCGTTTCGCGGATGGCATCATGACCAAGGCCCCTTCCCTCTCCCCTGACGACCTGCCGGAGATTCCGGACATTCCGGAGCCCGTCCGGCAGGTGGCCCGCGCGGTCTGGCGCGAGGGGGAGGTCGCGCAGGGCGAGCGCACGGTGCCGGAGGAAACGCCGGTGGCGCTCACCTATAACGGCACCACGCATGCGGTGATGATGGCCTCGCCCATCGACATCGAGGCGTTTGCGCTCGGCTTCTCGCTCACCGAAGGCATCATCCGCTCGTCCGCCGACATCCTCTCCCTCGACGTGATCGCGGTGGAGGATGGCATCGAGGCCCGCATGTGGATCGCCGAGGAGCGCATGGCGCTTCTGGGCGCCCGCCGCCGCTATCTCGCCGGCCCCACCGGCTGTGGCCTGTGCGGCGTTGAGAGCCTCGCGGAAGCGGTGAAGCCGGCCGCGCAGGTGGCGGGGGATCTCGTCATCGAGGCCAGCGCGCTTCTGGAGGCCATGGCGGCGCTGGGTCCCGCCCAGACGCTCAATCACGAGACGCGGGCGGTGCATGCCGCCGGTTTCTACCAGCCCGGCACCGGCCTTCTGGCGGTGGCGGAGGACGTGGGCCGGCACAATGCCCTCGACAAGCTGGTGGGCAAGGTGGCGCGCCTGCCCGAGGCGAACCCCGCCTCCGGCGTGCTGCTGCTGACCAGCCGCGTCTCGATCGAGATGGTGCAGAAGGCCGCCGTCCTGGGTGTGCCGGTCATCGCCGCCGTCTCGGCCCCCACCTCGCTTGCCATCCGCACAGCGGAGCGCGCGGGCATCACCCTGGCCGCCATCGTGCGCAGCGATGGCTTTGAACTCTTCACCCATCCCCGGCGGATCAGCCTCGGGACGAACCAACGGCAAGCCCATGTCGCATAGCCAGCACCACCACGAGCACAGCCACGGCGGCCACGCCCACGAGGGCACGCACAAGAGCTCGGACGAGCGCCTCGTCTATATGGCGAACCAGATCGCCACCTTCTTCTCCACCCAGCCCCATGCGGAGGCGGTGGACGGCACCCGCCAGCACATCCGCAAGTTCTGGGATCCGCGCATGCGCGGCCGGGTGCCCCACCTTCTGGCCGAGCACCCCAGCCTCCTGCCCATCGCCCGCGAGGCGCTGGAGGGCCTTCCCGCGTCGTCACACAACTGAGTTTCGCCTGCGGGTGCTCCGCTCACACCACGTGGGCGGGCGCCAGCGCGCAAGGGTGGGGTCCGGCCTCCAACTGAATGGTGACGTGGCCGATGCCGAAGCGACGCTTCATCTCGCCCGTCACTTCGGCCAGAAAGGTATCGTCTGGCGCAGGCGTCGTGCGGACGAGGTGCACCATGAGGGCGACTTCGGTGGTGGAGAGGCCCCAGATGTGGAGGTCATGCACCTCCGTGACGCCGGGCAGACCCGCCAGATAGGTCTCCACCGCCGCCCGGTCCACATGGCGCGGCACCGCGTCCAGCACCAGATCGACGCTGTCCCGGAACAGGCTCCAGGTGCCGGCGATGATGGCGACGGCGATCACGAGGCTCACCGCCGGATCGAGCCAGAGCCAGCCGGTCACAGCGATCACCCCTGCGGCGATCACCACGCCCAGCGAGATGGCCGCGTCCGCGATGAGGTGGACGAAGGCGCCGCGCACGTTCAGATCGCCCTTGCGCCCGGCCATGAAGAGCAGCGCGGTGCCGAAGTTCACGCCGATGCCGATGAGCGCCACCACCATGACCACGCCGGTCTGGACCGGCTCGGGATCGGACAGGCGGCTCACCGCCTCCACCACGATGCCGCCGGTGCCGAGCAGCAGGATGATGGCATTGGTCAGGGCGGCGAGGATGGACGTGCGGCCATAGCCGAAGGTGCGGCGCTCCGTCGGCACGCGCTGCGCCGCCCAGGCGGCGGCCCAGGCGAGCAGCAGGCCGAGCACGTCGGAGAGATTGTGGCCGGCATCGGCCAGCAGCGAGAGCGAGCCCGACCAGTAACCGAACAGCGCCTCCACCACCACGAAGGCGAAATTGGCCGACGCGCCGATGGCGAAGGCCCGCAGGGAACTGGGCACCGCATGGCTGTGGCCCGCATGACTGCCGTGGGAGTGGCCGCCATGCCCCTCGGCAGCGTGCGCGTGGCCCGCATGCCCCCCTTCACCATGGTCGTGCCCAGCGTGATTATGGCCGGCGTGCCGCGTCGTCTCGGCCGCATCGTGCGAATGATCGTGCTCGCTGCCCATGGCTCTCTCCCGCCCTCACGCCTTTACCGCGCCGATGAGGCCCGGCGTCAAGGCCGAGCGATCGGGGAATGTTCCCCGCCGAGGCACCGGCCCCGTCGCGGCTGCGCGGTACGTGCTCTAGGGCGCCTCCCATGGCAGGGGCATGACACGGCAGGCTCAGCCGAGGAAATCCAGCACCGTCTTCGCAAACGCCTCGGGCTGCTCGAGGCAGGAGAGATGCCCGCCCGGCAGGCGCGCCAGTTGCGCGCCGGGAATGCCCTGCGCCACCGCCTCGCCCCACTCGGGCGGTGTGGAGCGGTCCTCGTCCGAGACGATAACCAGCGTCGGCGTCGTGACCTTGTGCAAGGCGGCGCGGAAATCCATGTCGCGCATCGCGCAGCTCGTGGCCGCATAGCCCACCGCCGGCGTGGCGGCGATCATCTCGCGCACCCGCGCCACCGTGTCGGGCATGCGGGCCTTCACGCCGGACGAGAACCAGCTGTCGATCACCGCGTCGGCGATATGGTCCGTGCCTGTGCGGCGCACGGCCTTGATGCGCGCCTCCCAGATGCGCGGCGGGCCGGCATAGGCCGTGGTGTTGGAGAGGACGATGCGCTTCAGCCGCTTGGGCGCATGGATGGCGAGCCACTGCCCCACCATTCCGCCCAGCGACAGGCCGCAGAAGTGCACGGGGCCGAGCTTCAGCCCCTCCACCAGATTGATGAAATCGCGCCCGAGATCGCCCATGCCGTGCACGGCGTCCGGCGCGGTGCTCTCGCCATGGCCGCGCAGGTCGTAGCGCACGACGCGGAAGCGGGAGGCGAGCAGCGGCGTCACGGCATCGAACAGTTCGAGCGTCGTGCCGAGCGAATGGGCCAGCACCAGCGGCGGCGCGCCCTCCGGACCCTGGACGTCGAAGCGGAAATGTTCACCGGCGATTTCGAGGACAGACACGGCACGGGCCTTGTGCGGATATTGTATGCCAGACCGATGTATCGCCTTGTCCGGGCGGAGGAAAGCGCTTTCCGCGGAGGCGCACGGGCGCATGCGTCCCGCTATGAAAAGGGCCCCGCCGCAGCGGAGCCCGGAACGCCTCAGTCTTCGAGATCGGTATCCAGAATGGCCATCTGGAAATTGTAGGAGAGATCACCGTCTTCCTCGTCCTTGAAGAGGACGCCGATGAACTCATCACCGAGATAGACCTCCGCCGAGTCCTTCTTCTTGGGACGGGCCGTGACCTTGATCTGCGGATTGCCGAACAGCGTGCGGAGATAGCGCTGGACGCGTTCGAGCTCGGTTTTATCCAATGGTCATCCTCCAAATGTCACGGCACGCGCTCCAGCGCCCGTGGGGTCTGCGGCCGCGCGGGGCGGCGGATCGGCGAACGGACGAACGCGAGGGTTCAGATGTCCGCGCCGGCGTAAATCTCGACATCGAACATCTGGTCCATGGCACGGCTCGGCTCGGCGCAGCCGGCGCTGCCCACCACCTTGGCCGGCACGCCCGCAACGGTGGTCGCCGGCGGCACCGGATGCAGAACGACGGAGCCGGCGGCGATGCGGGCGCAATGGCCCACCTCGATATTGCCGAGCACCTTGGCGCCGGCGCCGATGAGCACGCCGCGCCGGATCTTGGGATGGCGATCGCCCCGCTCCTTGCCGGTGCCGCCCAGCGTCACGCCCTGAAGGATGGAGACGTCATCCTCGATGACGGCGGTGGCGCCCACCACCAGCCCGGTGGCGTGGTCGAGGAAGATGCCCCGGCCCATGGGCACGGCGGGATGGATGTCCACCTGCAGCACGGCGGAGACACGGCTCTGGAGATAGAGCGCGGCGTCGCGCTGGCCGTTCTCCCACAGCCAGTGGGCGAGGCGGTGGGTCTGGAGGGCGTGGAAGCCCTTGAAATAGAGCACCGGCTCCAGCACCCGCGTGGTGGCCGGGTCGCGGTCCACCACCGCCATGATGTCGGCGCGCAAGGCCTGCGAGAGGGACGGGTCCGCCGCCACCGCCTCGCGGTAGGCGCCGCGGATGGCATAGCCGGGCAGGTCCGGGTGATCGAGCCGGGCGGCGATGCGCTCGGCGATCACGCCTTCCAGCGTCTCATGGCTCACGATGGCACCCTTGAGGAAGCCCGCCAGCATGGGCTCGCGCGCGGCCGCTTCCTCTGCCTCACGACAGAGGCGTGCCCACACCGGGTCCACGAGTTCGGGACGCCGGTCGTTCGCGGGCTTGGTCGCCTGGAAACCATGCTGCAGCATCGCTGCCTCCCTGAAGGTCAGTGACCTTCCTTCTAGCACACAGATGGGCGTCGGGTCAGGCCACCCTGACCGGAGCGGCGATCAGGCCGGCTCGGCGAAGAAATCGAGCACGCCCTGCTTGAACACCTTGTCGCCCACGGCCGGATTGTGGTCGCGGTTGGGAATGTCGAGCGCCCGGCCGTTCGGCAGCAGCGCCGCCAACGCATGGGCATCGCCCGCGATGAGGTCGCGGGTGCCCACCGCCACCAGAACGGGATGACGGATGGACGCCACCTCCGCCCGGTCGAGGCTCTGGCGCGATCCACGGATACAGGCGGCGAGCGCCTTGCGGTCTGCCTTGTTGCTGTCGGCGAAGGCGCGGAACATGCGACCCATGGGGTCGGTCACGTCTTCCAGCGATGGCGCCTCGAGCGCTTCCGCGATGGATTGCGGCAGCCCCACCCCGTCCACGAGATGGATGCCGAGCCCGCCGAGCACCGCCTTGCGCACCACGTCCGGGTGGCTGAGCGTGAGCTGCGCCGTGACGCGCGCGCCCATGGAGTAGCCGATCACATCCGCCTGAGGAATGCCGAGCGTCTTCAGGAGATTGGCGGCATCCTCCGCCATCAGGCGGGTGTGGTACTGGGCCGGGTCATAGAGCTTCTGCGAGGCGCCGTGGCCGCGATGATCGAAGGCGATCACGCGCCGGCCGGCGTCCGTCAGCGTCTTCACCCAGCCCGGAAAGACCCAGTTGATTTCCTTGGTGGAGGCAAAGCCGTGGATGAGCAGGACGGGCGCCCCCTCCCCCTCGTCCAGATAGGCGAGTTCCAGGCCGTCGGACAGAAAGCTGGGCATGGGTTCCCTCGGGCAGGCTGGCGAAGCGAGGGCGGAACCTAGTGCGACAGGCCGCCGGAGGGAAGCGCCGCCGCAGACATGCGGCCATGCGCTGTGGACGGACCGCGCCTGCGCCTGCGCCACAGGGGCCGAAGCAGCGATACCACGAGGGCGTTGAAGGTGGAGATCGCGCCCACGAGCCAGACCAGCGCCAAGAGGCCCCACCACACCAGCCCCAGCACCGCCCCCGTCACCGCGAAGGCGCCCCGGCCGAAGCTCTTGAGCAGCGCCAGCGTCTGCGGCCCCTTGGCTTCCGCCACACGAGCAACGCGGGAGAGGTCGGCGGTGCCATCGGCGACCTTCAGGCTCTCCATGGTGGCGCGGGTGCCGGCCTTGGCCTCGATGGTGCCGGCGTCGGACAGCACGCGGCCGAGGTCGCGAAGCCGCTCTGTACGCACCACGCTTTTCAGCGCCGTGGCGTCGAGCGCCGCCACGCGTTCGGGCACCCGTCGCAAGGCGGCGAAGTCCACGCTCTCGCGCACCGAACGGACGAGGCCCGCGCCAAGACCTGCCGAGAGCCGCCCGGCGCGCTTCGCCCCCTTTACCAGCGACACACCCGCCCGCACCGGCGCAGGCGCCCCGCCCAGCGCATAGGTTCCGGCCGTAACCGCAAGGCCGACGGTGGAGAGGCCAAGGATCAGCTCATCGGCCTCCTCGCCCCGCGCCAGCTTCCAGCCCTCGCGGGTGGCGTCGCGAATGTCGCCCCAGACCATGAAGTCGCCCACCGCCGCCCCGGCAAAGCCGGGCAGGTCCTCCGGCGTGCCGGTGAGAAGGCCGGCGCCGAAGCTGCGCATCTGCTGCCAGGTGGAATGGGCATCAGCCTCCGCCGCCGTGACGCGCGCGCGCAATTCGGCCGGCAGCGCCAGGCCTCGCGCGTCCCCGAGGGCGACATAGGATGCGGCGAGGTCGGCATCCGGGGTCGCCAGCGCCGCCTCGATTTCGCGCCGGATGTCCTCGGCCGAGAGGCGCTCGGCAGCAAGGTCGGCCATGCGCGCCGGATCATCCCGCGCCATCACGAGGCGCACGCCGCTCTTCGCCGCCGGCAGCATCACCGGCAGCGCGCCGGCAAAGGCACCCAGCAGGCCCAGAAGAGCAAGGACACGGATCATGATGCGGCGGCTTTCCCCTTTCGCCTGAAACGGCAACGGCAGGCATCATCCTGCCGTTCCATTGCGGCAAAGGCGCGGAGGCCGCCGCAGGGGCCGGGCCGGCTTTAGTGTCCGGCCCCGCCCCGCCGGGCCTTGGCCCGCCGGGAGAGCATGTTGAGGCCCTCCACGGCGGTGGAGAAGGCCATGGCGGCATAGATGTAGCCCTTCGGCACATGCGCGCCGAAGCCTTCGGCGATCAGCGTCATGCCGATCATGATGAGGAAGGCCAGCGCCAGCATCACCACGGTGGGGTTGGCATCGATGAAGCGGCCCAGCGGGTCGGCTGCCAGTAGCATGGTCAGCACGGCCACGATGACCGCGATCACCATGATGGGGATGTGCTCCGTCATGCCGACGGCAGTGATGATGCTGTCGATGGAGAACACGAGATCCAGGATCAGGATCTGCACGATGGCGGCGGAGAAGGTGATGGCCGCCTTGCCGGTCTCGAACACGCCCTCCCCCGGATTGGGGTCGACGTGGTGATGGATTTCCTTTGTGGCCTTCCAGACGAGGAACAGGCCGCCGGCGATGAGGATGAGATCGCGCCAGGAGAAGGACTGCCCGAACACGGAGAAGACCGGTGTCGTCAGCTTCACGATGATCGCCACCGTGCTCAGGAGGCCGAGGCGCAGCACGAGCGCCAGGCCGATGCCGATGCGCCGGCCGCGGGAGCGCTGATGTTCGGGCAGCTTGTTGGTGAGGATGGAGATGAAGACGAGATTGTCGATGCCCAGCACCACTTCCATGGCGACGAGGGTCACGAGGGCGATCCAGGCCGCAGGATCGGAGGCCAGTTGAACCAGATAGTCCATCGGTCTCTCTTGGAAAGCGGGTCAGCCTCGGACGGACCGGGCGGAGCCGTGGGGTGGGATCAGGGCAGGCGCAAAGGGGCTGTCCGCGCCGGCACGGGGGAGCGGCCGGATCAGGCTAGCATCGGGCATGAAGGCTGGAAAAGGCGCGGCAGACGAAAACGGCCGCCCGCGCGGGGCGGACGGCCGTTCGGATGGGCGGATGCGCCTCACTGGATCGCGGAGAGCTTCCAGGGCTGGCCGCGCAAGCGGATGAAGGTCCACACCTCGGTGCTCTGGCTGGGCGCATCGGTGGAACCGGCGGCCAGCGCACCGGTGGTGCGGTCGCGCATGGTGTCTCGCGCCTCATAGCGGAGCGCGACGGTGGCATATTCGAACTGGCCTTCGCGCCAGGCTTCCGACAAGTCGCCCTGGAGGAGCTTCACGTCGTTCACCTGGTTGCGGACGCCACGCTCGGCATTCGCGCGCAGCTCCTCCTCGAAATAGCCGAGGATTTCCGGCGTTACGAGCTCGGCGAGCTTGTTGCGATCCTCACGGCTGTAGGCCGCCTGGATGTCCGAGAGGAGCTTCTCGAAGGCATCGAAATCGGCGCCCTTGAGACCCAGTTCGTCCTTCGGGCCGGACGGCGCCGCCTGGGGCTGAGGCTGGGGCTGAGTCTGGCCGCCGCCCAGGCCGCCAAGACCCGCGCCGAGGCCGCCCAGACCGCCGAGCGGCCCGGTCGGGCCACGGCCCGAGGCGCTGGCGCCATTGTCCCGCGCCATGCCGTAGCCGGCGCCGGCCGGAGCCGGCTGACGACGGTTGGCGAAGAAGCGCAGGGCCAGCATGACCACGCCGGCGATGAGGGCCACCTGCAGCAAGAGGCCGAGGAAGCCCGACAGGCCGCCGAGGCCGCCGCCGAACAGCATGCCCACGAGGCCGCCGATCAGCAGGCCGCGCATGAGCGCGCCGCCAAATCCGTTGCCGAACAGACCGCCGGTGCGGGCGGGCGTCGCCATCGGCGCGCTCTGGTTATAGGGGGTCGCCGAGCGCTGGATCGGCTGTGAAGCGGAGGGGGCGGTGTTGGTCGCGGCGGGCGCCTGATAGGTGCGCGAGCCGCGGCTGCCCATGCTCCCGCCCTGCCGCGCATCGGCGTGATCCACCATCGGCAGGGTCACGGCGAGGCCCAGCGCCAGAACCGCCGCGAACCGTGTCAGACCCTTGAAAACGCTCATCGTCATCCTCTATGGCGCGCCCGACGCGCGCAAGCCTGCCGCTAGGGCAAGTGAGGCTCATATAAGAAGACCGAGCTGCGTTTGTCAGGGGGTTGAGACGCTTTTTCCGATCACGGCGGCGTCAGCGGGGCGACCGTCGCCGCCCCGCGCCGGTCAGTAGCCGCGGGAGGGATCGACGCGGTTCAGCACCGGCTGGCCCGCGCGGATGCGGCGGATGTTCTCCGCGATCTGCGCCGCCGCCGACCTCGGCAGGGCAATGGAGGCGAGGTGCGGCGTGATGAGCACGTTGTCCATGCCCCAGAGCGGGCTCGCCTCCGGCAGCGGCTCCTCCTCGAACACGTCGAGGGAGGCTTCCGAGATATGGCCGGACTGGAGCGCCGCCACCAGCGCCGGCTCGTCCACGATGGGGCCGCGGGCGACATTGATGAATTTCGCCCCCTTCGGCAGCATCGCGAGACGCTCGGCATTGACGATGTGCCGGGTCTCCGGAGTGAGGGGCAGCATCACCACGAGGATATCGGTCTGCGCGAGAAACTGCGGCAGAGCCTCGAGGCCGTGGTGGCATTCGATGCCGGGCAGTGCCTTGGGCGTGCGGGACCAGCCCTTCACCGGATAGCCGAAACGGGCGATTTCGTGCGCGGCGGTGGCACCCAGTTCGCCAAGGCCCATCACACCCACGCGGATGCGGTCCGGCGTGGTGGGATGGATGTAGCGCCAGCGGCC
This sequence comes from Azorhizobium caulinodans ORS 571, assembly GCF_000010525.1. Lineage (GTDB taxonomy): Bacteria > Pseudomonadota > Alphaproteobacteria > Rhizobiales > Xanthobacteraceae > Azorhizobium > Azorhizobium caulinodans. The sequence continues at coordinate 3,981,369 of NC_009937.1, forward strand.
TTCCTTCTGGATGCGCTCGAAGGCCACGATGTCACGGGCATGGCGCAGCACGCACATGAGCACGAAGCCGGCCATCATCTTCGACATTTCGGGGTCGGACAGGCGGGTGATCGGCACGTCCGGCAGGTCGGTACGCGAGACGAGTGCATCGACGCCGGCCCCGAGGTTCACCACCAGCTTCAGGTTCGTGAAGGGCTTGAAAAAGTCCTGCGGCGGCTTCCACACCACCGCGTAGTGCACATCCTCCGCCGGACACGGCGCGCCCTCGCGGGTGGCGATGTGCATGTCGAGGCCCGGGAGATGCTCGCCGATGGCCGCCAGCCAATCGGCGGCCACGTCGGCGGGACTGTAGAAAACAAGAGACTCACGCAACGCCGTTCACCCTCTGATCCGTTCTTCCGCCGCTTCCTGCGCCGGTGATGGTCCGTTCATAGCCGAGCGCCCCCCGCGCCGCCACGATTCGGCGCCCACATTGCCGCAGGCCGCCCTCCGCCCGCGCCAGACAAGCCTCAAGCAAGTGACAGGGCCGACAAGTGCCCACTGGAACCATCCGGGCGGAACGGCCCGGCGCGCCGTGAGCATGGAGGGGAACATGGGCAAGGGTCAGCGGGCGGCATTCGGCCAGCCCGACGGCGGACGTCTGAAGTCCGCCAAGGATGCGCTGCGCGCCGGCACCCTGCATCAGGCCGGCGACCACAAGGGCGCCGCCCAGCTCTATGCCGCCTCTCTGAAGCGCGACCCGAAGAACCCCATCGTCCAGCACATGTATGCGCTGTGCCTGCGCCAGATCGGCCGCATCCCGGAAGCGGTCGCGGCGCTGCGCATCTCCACCGCGCTCGATCCCCGGAACGTGGAGGCGCTCGCGGACTACGGCAGCCTGCTGCTCCAGATGGGCGACCGTGCCGCCGCCCGCGAGGCGTTCGAGAAGGCGCTGGCGCTGCGCCCGAACCACCCGGTAGCGAAAGCCGGCATCGCCCGCCTCTCGGCCGTGGACGGCTCCCTCGACGACCTGCTGCGCACGGTGGCGGAACAGCCCGGCAACGGGCAGGCCGCGCTCGCGCTCGGCTGCGCCATCATTTCGAGCGGCGGAGAGCCGGACGACGCGGCCAAGGTCTGGGTCGAGGCCGTGCAGCGCGGCGCGCTCACGCCCGAGGACATCGGCATCGAGGGCGTGAACGCCTATCGCGGCGGACGCGACCGCGAAGCCCTCGCCCTGCTCAAGATCGCCGCCACGCTGAAGCCGACGGTGGCCGCGCTCCACGCCAATCTCGGCATGATCCTGCTGGAGAAGCGGCGGCACGCCGAGGCCATGGAGGCGCTGGGCGAAGCGCTGAAGGTGGACCCGAACCACGTGGGCGCGCTGCTGAACCTCGGCAGCGTCTGCCTCGACCGGAAGGCCTATCCCGAGGCCCTCGCCTATCTGAACCGCGTCCTGAAGATCGAGCCCGACAATGTGGTGGCGCGCCTCGGCGCGGCCAACGCCTCGCGGCAGATCTGCCAGTGGCGCAATGTGGAGCAGGAAGAAGCGGCCATCGCAAAGCTGCTGGCCCAGAGCGCGACCCGCACCGGCCCCTTCCTTCTCCTGTCCTCGCACATGACGCCGAAGGACCACCTGCGCGCCGCCCGCGTATGGGCGCAGGGCGTGCGCGTGGAGCGCGACGACAAGCTGCCGCCGGCGCCGCCCGCCGATCCGTCCCGGCGCATCCGCATCGGCTATCTGTCCAACGACTATTACAATCACGCCACCACCTTCCTGGCGGTGGAGATGTTCGAGCGGCACGACCGCGAGAAGTTCGAGATCTTCGCTTATTCGCATAGCCCCGACGACAAGTCGGACATGCGCCGGCGCGTGGTTTCCGCCTTCGACCATTTCGTGGAAATCGAGCGCATGAGCAATCCGGAGGCGGCGCGCCGCATCCGGGCGGACGGCATCGACATCCTCGTCGATCTCAAGGGCTACACCCAGGGCGCCAGGTCCGAGATCATGGCCCTGCGGCCCGCGCCGGTCCAGGTGAACTTCCTCGGCTATCCCGGCAGCATGGGCGCCGACTTCATAGACTATGTGGTGGGCGACCGCTTCGTGACCCCGCTGTCCGCCGCGGCCGACTATGACGAGAAGATCGTCCAGCTGCCCCACTGCTACCAGCCCAACGACCGGCATCGTCGCATCTCGGAAACCCTGCCGAGCCGCGCGGCCTGCGGGCTGCCGGAGAGCGGCTTCGTCTTCTGCTGCTTCAACAACACCTACAAGATCACGCCCGCGGTCTTCTCGGTCTGGATGCGGCTGCTGGACGAGGTGCCCGACTCGGTGCTGTGGCTCTATGAGGCCAATGCGGCGGCGCGCGACAACCTCGCCTATGAGGCCGCGAAGTTCGGCATCGAGCCCGACCGCATCATCTTCGCGCCCAATGCCCTGCTGGCGGATCATCTGGCGCGGCATGCGCACGCCGACCTGTTCCTCGACACCCTGCCCTACAATGCCCACACCACGGCCAGCGATGCGCTCTGGGCCGGTGTGCCGATCGTCACCTGCGCGGGCGAGACCTTCGCGGCGCGCGTCGCCGCAAGCCTGCTCGACGCCGTGGGCATGCCGGAACTGATCACCACGTCGCTAGCTGACTATGAGGCCCTGGCGCTGGCGCTCGCCCGCGATCCGGAGCGGCTTGCCGGCCTCAAGGCCCGCCTCGTCGAAGCCCGCGCGACGGCACCCTTGTTCGATTCCGAGAAATTCACCCGCGATATCGAGGCCGCCTACCAGCGCATGCACGCGCTGCGCAGCGCCGGCAAGGTGCCGGAACCGATCGTGGTGTGAGCGGGGACCACTCGTTTCGCGTCGAAAGCCCAAACGAAGAGGGCGTGGTGATCGGAAGATCACCGCGCCCTTTGTGTCTCCGGACCGCGATACGCCGTTAGAGCTTGGCGGCGTGGATGTCGAACCACAAATTCTTCGGCGCGATGCGATTGCCCGCGCGGTCGCGCACCGTCGTGGAATAGAGCTTCTCGAACGCCTTGCGATCCAGCCATGTGCCCGGCAGCGCGTCGCCGAAGGGACCGGAGGAGCCTTCCGTGAAGCGGAAGTTCACCTTCGGGTCGCGCACCTGTGTCACCCGGGACTGGTCCACCAGCTTGAAACCGTCATAGCCGGCCTCATCCAGGGCGGCGATGAAATCATAGCCGGAGCGGCAGTCCTCCACGCTCACATAGAGCGGCTTGATGATCTGGCCGCGCAGCTGCTTGAGCACGATCTCGTCGGCACCGCGCACGTCGATCTTCAGGTAACGGGGCGTGCCGAAGCGGTCGAACAGGTCGCCGAGGGTCAGCGACGCCACTTCGACCACATGCGTCGCGGCATCGTGGTGCTTGGCCCAGACCTCCTCGACGCTGCTGCTGCGGCTGTCCTCTTCATTCACGTGAAATGCCACGGTGCCGGACGTCGCCCATACGGCCGCTTCGACGAGGGTCAGGCGCTTGGCCACGATCTCCTTCGCAAAGCGCGTGCGCGCGGCTTCCACGAGCGCCGGGTTGGCCTCGATCGCCACCACATCGAAGCCCTTGGCAAGGTAATAGGCGGTATCGTCGCCATTGTTCATGCCGAGGTCCATGATGAATCGGCTGGAATCGGCAAACACCGTCATGTGGCAACACGCTCCTTGGGAAGGGCATAAACAATCGCACCCATGCCGCACCAATCGTGGGTGCGCATGAGGATGGTATAGTCCGGCAGATGCCGCATGAACCATTGCGGCGTACCGAGAAGACCTGCGGCATCGTGATAGACGGCGGCCGCGACGATGGGACGGCGCCGCCGCAGCGTTTCCCGCGCGCCATTGAGCGCGGCGAGTTCGGCGCCTTCCAGATGCAGCTTTACGAAGGTCGGATCGAGGCTCAGTGCGTCGAGCGGCGCACAGGCCCTCAGGATCTTGCCCGTCGGCGCGATCTGCGAGGCATGGCCGAGCCCCTCTTGGAAACGCACCGCCTCGGTGCGCGCACCGAGCACCGCATCCAGCACCTGGATGCGGGCTTGAAGCGTCACGTCGAGACTGGAGACATAGGCCTGAAGGACCGACCGGTTTGCGACATCCGGCTCGATGGCCCAGACCGTGGAGACGCTGGCGTTCGTCGCCTGCAGAAGCCGGGCCGTGACCTCACCGTGATAGGCACCGGCGTCGAGAAAACGTTCGTCGCCCTTCAGCACCGAAGTGATCTCGGGAATGAAGAAGCGCGCGTCCGGCTCCACCGACGCGCCCTCGAAATCCCACTCCTGCCGCGCAAGCCGCCAGGCCGCGAACCGCAGGTAATGGGCGCGCGAGGCATCATCGGCAAAGCCCGCGAGGATTTCATCGGCCGCGGCCAGTTCCACCTCGCTGAGCGGGCTGGCGAACCAGCCGTTGCTCAAGGGGTGCTGGTCCCGGAAGGCTTCGGTGACGTCGTACAGGGGAACGCACTGGCTCCAGCCCTGCCGGTTGAGCTCGGCTTCCAGCGGCACATAAGGCCGGTCGATCACCGCGATGGCGAGCAGCGCCTTCGCCCGCTGAAGCTCCGGCACCGCTTCGGGCCCGCGCACCGGAAGGTCCGCCCAGTCGGGATCGTCGGCACAAGCGTCCGCGTCGCTGTCGATCACGCCCGCGACGGGCTGACCCACGGATTCGAAATAGCGGCGCGCCTCCTTGCCGAGGGGGCCGGCGCCAAAGAGCCAGAGAGGACGCGCGCGGGGAAGGATCGGAACGCCGGCCGGCGCGCGGCTGTTGGCGACGCGGAGCAGATCACGCGCCACCGCCGCATCCGGCAGGGCCTCGAAGTGCCGGCCCACAAGGGCGTTGGATACCAGCTTCAGACGGCGGGCGGCGGCACGGCGCGGCATCAGGCTCGCTCCTTCTCATAGGGCTTGCGATCGGACCGAGCCGGGACTGGCGCACGCATCATGATGGGACTTCGACGTTCTTCTTGATGGTGCGCCGCGCAAGCGACGCCCCCCTCCAGGATGGCACCATGGATGGGGAGGCTGTCGCAAGCCTTGTGGCTTCATTTCCGAAAATGCCCCTGCGCATATCCTTTTACCGCCTCAACAGCCTCAGGCAATCCTTCCGCGCTTTGCTTCCGACGCGATGCGGCGGAGGTGGGACGCATGATTGCGGGTGTAGAGACAGGAATGCGAGGCACGATGCCCGGACATCCGGCGGGCAGCGCCCGGATTCTGCATATCGCGCCGCATCTGGAAGGCACCCTCGGCAAGGCCCACGCGACCCTTCTTGAAGCCGCGCGCACCTCGCGCGGTGCCATCCGGCGCACGCTCCACACCTATGTGCTTCTGGAAACACCGGCCGACACCAGCCAGATCGACCGCATCACATCGGCGGGCGGGCGGGTCGTCGTGCAACCGGACGCCCGGAAGATGGCCGACCTCGTGGAAGCTGCCGATATCGTCCAGTTGGAATGGACCGGTGCCTCCTCGCTTCCGTCCCTGCTGACGCACACGCCGCTGCCGGCGATGCGGCTCGTCCTCTGGGTACACGGCACCGGCGCCGGCCTCGTCCCGCCCGGCCTTCTCGCGCTCGCCGACCGGACCTTTCTCGCCCATGCCTCGACGGGCAGGGCCGCGCCACTCGCGCCCGCGCTGGAGCCGCCGCCGGAGGCCCTGGGCTTTGCCAACGCCTGCTTTGGCCTTGCACCCGTCGATCGTCCCGCCTGCCCCACCCGGCCGCTCACCTATGGCTGCTGCGCTCCCCTTGATGCCGCAACGCTCGATCCGCGCTTCTTCGATGTGATCGACGCTGCCAGCACCGGCATCCGCGTCTCCCTCTGGGGGACTCCCGACAAGACCGGCCCGATCGCCGCGCGTGCCGCCGCAATGCGGCACCCCGAACGCATCGTCTTCGAGCGTGAGGCGTTCGATCCGCAAACGGTGCTGAGCAAGCTGGATGTGCTGATCCACCTGCTCGACCCGACGCGCGCCGATCCCTGCGAGGCGACCCTCGTGGAGGCCATGTCGGTGGGGGCTACCCCTCTGGTCTGGCGCCACGGACCGGAGGCCAGCGTCGTACGCGAGGGGCGCAATGCCCTGCTCGCGGAAACCGTCGAAGACGCGGCGGCCCTGCTCGACTGGACGCGCAGCAATCCGCGGCGCGTGGCCAAGCTCGGCGCCAAGGCAATGTATGACATGGCGCAGAGCCATATTCCCGCCAACACGCTGCGAACCTTTGCCCGCGCCTATACCGCGATCGGGCTGATGCCGCCGCGCCGGCACGACTTCCAAGCCGCCCTGACCGCGCGCGACTGGGCCGGCCTCACGCCTGCGATCCCGGCGGTCCATGGCGCGCATATGCCGTTCAGCGCCGCGCAGACGGTGCCACTTCTGGCAGAGGCCTGAGATTGCCGAAGTATTCGCGGGCAAAGGCCAGGAAGGCAGGCTTGGGGCAAGCCTCCGATCCTAGTCTCCACCCTGCGGATAAGCTCGAGAGCAGACGAACATGATCACTTCGGCGGAGCGCATTCCTGTGGCCGGTCCTTCCATCACGGACCGGGAGGCGGAGCTCGCCGCCGAAGCGGCACGCACCGCCTGGTACGCCAATCATTACGCCTATAATGCGCGCTTCGAGAAGATGATGGCGGACTATGTGGGCGTCGGCCATGCCGTCAGTGTCCCCCATGCCACGTCCGCCCTGCACCTGATCTTCGCGGCTCTCGGCATCGGCCCCGGCGACGAGGTCATCGTGCCGGACGTGACCTGGATCGCCTCCGTCGCTCCCATCGTGCATCTCGGCGCGACGCCTATCCTCGTCGATATCCTCCCCGATACATGGTGCATCGATCCTGCGGCCGTGGAAGCCGCCATCGGCCCGTGCACCAAGGCGATCCTCGGCGTCGATCTCTACGGCTCCATGTGCGACTGGCCGACCCTTCAGGCCATCGCCGACCGCCACGGCCTGTATCTCGTGGAGGACGCTGCCGAGGCGCTCGGTTCCTCCCTCAACGGGCGCCGCGCCGGCGCCTTCGGACGTGCGGCCGCCTTCAGCTTCCACGGCTCGAAGACGGTGGCCACCGGCGAGGGGGGCATGTTCGTGACCGATGATCCCGAACTCAACGCCCGCGTGCTCTTCCTGCGCGACCATGGCCGCAAGCCGGGGGACCGCTTCTTCCAGAACCACGAGATCGCGTTCAAGTACCGCATGAATGCGGTCACCGCCGCCCTCGGCATCGCCCAGATGGAGCGCATCGATGCGCTCATCGCGCACAAGCGCGCCATCTATGGCTGGTATCACGACCGCCTCGCCGACATGGACGGCCTGACGCTGAACTGCGAGCCCGAGGGCGTGTCCAATTCCTACTGGATGGTGACGGCCGTCCCCTGCGAGGCCTATGGCTTCGACAAATTCGCCCTGATGGCCGAGATGGAGCGCCGGAACATCGACACCCGGCCCTTCTTCTCGCCGCTCTCCAGCCTTCCCGCCTTCGACGCGCATCCCGAAGCCAAGCGCTTCGTGACGCCGAACGACTGCGGGCAGTTCATCGCCCGGGTCGGCATCAACCTGCCGTCGGGCTACAACATGACCGAAGAAAAGGTCGACATCGTCTGTGCCGCCTTCCGCGAAGTGCTCGCCGGTGGCCGGACGCATCGCGTGGCAGCGGAATGACCCAGATGATCAAGGACGACCGTCTCGAATTCGAAGCGCACAAGCGCGACATGTGCCTGGCGCTGGGGCGCGACGAGGCCACCTTCAACAAGATCACCACCGCCCTCCATTCGCTCGACACCTATGATTACTCCTATCTCTGGAGCTTCATGGGCGTGCCGATCATCCAGATGCCGGCGGACGTCATGGCGACGCAGGAAGTGATCTGGGCGACGAAGCCGGACGTCATCATCGAGACCGGCGTGGCGCGGGGCGGCTCGGTCATATTCATGGCCGCCATGCTGCAGCTCGTCGGCAAGGGCAAGGTCGTCGGCGTGGACATCGACATCCGCGCGCACAATCGCGATTCCATCGAGAAGCACCCGATGTCGTCACGCATCGAGCTGATCGAAGGACCTTCCACTTCAGCGGAGACCATGGCCAAGGTGCGCGCCGCCATCCCGGCCGGCGCCTCCGTGATGGTGGTGCTGGACAGCGACCACAGCCGCGACCACGTGCTCGACGAACTGCGTAACTATGGTCCGCTCGTCACCCAGGGGCAGTATCTGGTGGTCGCCGACACGCTGCTCGGCCGCGTGGACGCCTCCCAGACCCCCACCAAGCGCTCGAAGATCTGGCATCCCGGTGACGAGCCGCTGACCGCGCTGAAGGCCTATCTCGCCGAGACGGACCGCTTCGAGGTCGATCCGGTGATCAACGGCAAGCTGGTGCTCTCCAGCTCTCCGGGCGGATACACGCGATGCGTCAAGGCCTGACAGCGGAGGCATGGCCAAGCGCCACGACCCGCCGCGCGCATCTGCGCGACGTGCGGGAGGCGGATGTTCCGGCACTCGCCGCCATGCGGCGCGATGACGAGCTACAGGCGCAGCTTCTCACCGTGGCGGACGCCCTCGACGACAACGCCATGGCCGCGTGGATCGAGCGGCGCACCGGCGAGCCCGGCGGCGCCTTCCAGGTGGTGGCCGACGCCCGCTCGGAGGCCTTTCTCGGCTTCGTCCAGGTCAGCCACGTCCACCGGCGCAACCGGGTGGGACAAGGCGGGCTTGCGCTCGCTTCCCACGCCCGCGGCCAGGGTTTTGGCCACGAGGCCATGGCGCTGCTCCTCGACTATGCGGCGCGGCGGCTCGGCCTCACGAAGCTGATGGCGGAGATCCGGGCCGACAATGCCGCCTCGCTCCGGGTCCATCACGCGGCGGGCTATCGGACCGTGGGCCTGATGACGGGGCACTTCCACGGCCGCGACGGCGTCCATGACGTGGCACTGCTGGAGCGCCATCTCGGGGACATGGCGTCATGACGGCGGTCGTCATCACCCAGCCCATGCTGTTCCCCTGGCCGGGGTTCTTTGAACAGCTGATGCTGGCCGACGCCTATCTGTATCTCGACGACGCCCAGTTCTCGAAGGGCAGCTTCACCAATCGCATCCAGGTCAAATACGGCGACGACCGGCGGTGGATGACGATCCCCCTCGCCGGAAAGGGCAGCTTCCAGCCCATCGCGGAACTGAAGGCCACCGACGGCGACTGGAAATCCGCCCATCGGGCCCTGCTCGCGCAGTCCCTCGCCGACGCGCCCCATCGCGACGACGCCCTTGGCCTGCTCGATGCCGCTTATGCCCATGACGACCTGTGCGACCTGCTGATCGCCAGCATCGAGGAGCCGGCACGCTATCTCGGCATCGGTTCGGGGCGCGACATCGGCCGCACCACAGCCTGCAAGGTGGAGGGCACCTCCTGGCAGCGCGTCCTTGACCTTGTGCTCGACCAGGGCGGCACGCGCTATCTGACCGGGCACGGCGCGGCGCGCTATCTCGACCATGACGCCTTCGAGGCTGCGGGGGTGGGCGTGGAGTATATGGCGTACAGCCTCACGCCCTGGCCGCAGGGCAAGGGGGCCTTCACCCCCTATGTCACCATTCTTGATCTCATCGCCCACACAGGGCGGGACGCCATCACCTATCTGCGGCCGGCCACCGTTGCCTGGCGGCCGTTTCTGGAACAGCGGAGGGAAAACCCATGACCGACACATCCATCGTCGGCGCAGAACAGCGCGAACAGTTTGCCAAGCAGGGCTACACCGTCCTGCGCCAGTTCTACGACCCCAAGGCCGACGTTGCCCCCATCCACGAGGGCATCCGGGTCATCCTGGAGCATGTGTGCCGCAAGTATGGCGTCGACGCCCCCACCGGCACGCCGCACGAGGCCATGACCGTCGCCTATCCCGCGCTCATCGCCAAGAACCGCTCTTGGGGCGGCGAGGTCTATGACGCCGTGAAGCAGATCCCGGCCTTCATGCGGCTCGTCACCAACCTGCGCAATGACGACGTGTTCCGCGCCCTGCGCGAGGGCAGCGTGCCGGGCCTTGCGGCCGGCGGCTACGGCATCCGCATCGACAATCCCGGCGAGGAAAAGTTCCGCGCCCACTGGCACCAGGAATTCCCCTCCCAGCTCCGCAGCGTCGACGGCATCGTCTTCTGGACCCCGCTCCTGCCGCTGACGGCGGACATGGGCCCGGTGGAGATCGCCGAGGGCTCGCACGCCGAAGGCATCGTGCCGGTGTATGAGGACGACAAGGGCGTCGGCGCCTCCGGCACCTATGCGCTGCACCTCGACCGCGAGCAGGAGCGCCTTGCCAAGTACAATATCGTCGCCCCGCTCACCACGCCCGGCGACCTCGTGCTCATGGACTTCCTGACCCTGCATCAGGGCGGTCACAACAAGTCGAAGACGCCGCGCTGGACCATCCAGTTCCGCTATTTCAACTTCGCGGATGAGCTGGGCACCCGCATCGGCTGGCGCGGCTCCTTCGCCGCCGGCATCAAGTTTGCCGATGTGCTCCCTGAGCTTCTGGTCAGCCGTGGAGAAGCCGCATGACCTGCTGCCGCGTGTGTGGTGCGCCGCTGGGCGCGCCGGCCTATGAGGCGCAGGCGCCATCCATGACCTCGATCATGACGCTGGTGTCGGTTCCGACGCAGGTGTTCGTGTGCGAGACGTGCAACCACGTGCAGAGCCCGGACCTGCCGGACATCAAGGCCTTCTACGATACCGGCTACCGGATTTCGCTGGCCTCGGAGAACCACGACCAGCTCTTCGCGGTGGCGCCGGACGGAACGCCCATCTATCGGACGGAGCATCAGGCCAACATCGCTCTGCGCCTGCTGAACCTGCCCGAGGGCGCGAGCCTGCTCGACTACGGCGCGGCCAAGGCAACGACCCTCCGGCACATGATGCGCAGCCGACCGGACCTGAAGCCGGCCGTCTTCGACGTCAGCACCGACTACACGGCTGCCTGGGAGGGCTGGGTGCCGGAAGACGCCCAGGCCACCTATGACGTTCCCGCCGAATGGGCCGGCCGCTTCGATGCGGTGATGAGCCACTTCGTGCTGGAGCATGTGGCCGATCCGGTGCCGTTCCTGAAGGTGATCCACGGTCTGCTCAAGCCCGATGGACAGGTGCTGATCTCGGTGCCCGATTCCATCGCCAATCCCGGCGACATGATCGTCGCCGACCACCTCAACCACTTCAACGTCCCCTCACTCTCCCGTGCCTTCGCCGAGGCGGGCTTCGCCATGGACGTGTGCGACGCCTCCTCCTTCCCCGGCGCCTTCTTCGCCACCGCCCGCAAGGCGGATGGCGCGGCCAAGGCCAAGGCGGACGCCGGCGTTGCGACCCTCGCCTCCGAGGCCTGCGGCTTCTGGACGGACGCGGCGAAACGGCTCGATGCGGCTGCGGGAGACCTTGCAGGGCGGCGGGCGGCCATCTATGGCGCCGGCTTCTATGGCGCGTGGATCGCAAGCCGCGTGGGCGAGAAGGTCTCGGTCGCGACCTTCCTCGACCAGAATCCGAACCTGAAGGGCTCCTCCATGTTCGACCGGCCGGTCGTGCCGCCGGCGGATCTGCCGGACGAGGTGGATGTGGTCTTCGTCGGCCTCAATCCGAAGAAGGCCCGCGCCATCGTCGCGCAGGTGCCGGTGCTCCAGCGCGACGGCCTCGAGCTGGTTTGGCTCGACGCCTGAGCGGCGCCGAAGCAAGACGAAGAAGGGGCCGGCGCTGATGGCGCCGGCCCCTTTTGTTTGGACGTTGGCCGCAGCCATTTCAGCGGCCGGCACGCGGGCCCGGAGGACCGGGCCCCACACGGCTCAGAGCAGCACGCTGCCCCGCACCTCGCGCTCGGTGACGATGAGACCGGGCGAATAGCCCTGATCGAGGAAGGTCTGGCGCAGGCTGTCGTCCGCGAGGAAGACCAGCGAGTTGCGCAGGTGCCTCTCGGTGGGCTTCTCCGGCGGTGGCACGACGAAGATGCGCCGCTCGAGACCGGCATCGCGGAACAGCGCGCCAAGCGCCTGACCGTCCTCGACACCCGCGACCACCACACGGTCGATCTCGGCAATGCCGTTGGCGAGGCGCGCGAGCGTCTGCGCATTGGCGAGCAGCGCCAGGTTTTCCGGGATCTCCAGATGCTCCATGCCCGCCGGATCGAGATACTGCAGGCGCACCACGATCTCATAGGCGCGGCAGTAATCCTGCCGGGCGAGCCACAGACGCAGCGCCACCTTGAGGCGGATCGAGACGAAATGGTCGGCGAGGTCACGCACCGTCGACTTGAAGTCGGCGCCGGCCACAAGGTTGCTGCGACGCAGGAAGCTGAAGATGAGATATTCGAGACCGCCGCGATAGCTGTCCCAGTCGGTCATGGCGCCGTCGATGCCCGCCTGTCCGCGGTTGGTCACCACGGGCGTCAGCGTCACGGAGCGATAGAAGGGCACGTTGCGGAACGCCACAGGCCCCTCGGCCACGACGCCGGCCAGATAGGAGAAGGCCCAGTAGCAGAAGCGCGGCGCGGAGACGATGCTGCGGGCCGCATCGGCCCGGTAGATCACCGTCTCGGGGAAAATGTGATCCCGCACCAGCGCGCCGAACAGCTCCAGTTCCTGGCCGGGGGAGAAGATCATCAGATCCTCGGCCTGGTCGTAGAAATAGCCACCCGAAACCTTGTGCAGGTCGTCATAGACCTCCCAAGGCGTGTAGCAGGCACGCAGCTCCGGATTGGCCATCATGAAGCGCACATTGTCCGCGAGCGCCTCGGGAATGATGAGGTCGTCGTCCGCCACATAGACGAGATACTTGCCGCGGGCCCGGTGATAGACGCTGAGGATGTTGGCGGACGGCTTGTTCTCGTCCTGCCGGAAATAGCGGATCGGCATGCCCTCGGCCCGGAAGCGCTCGACAACCTCGGGCGTGTTGTCCGGGGAGCAGTTGTCCGACACCACGATCTCATAGGTGAAATCGAAGGTGGCGCACGCCTCGCGCAGATGCGGGAAGAGATATTCGAGGAAGTGGGCGCGGTTGTAGGTGGGCACGCAGATGCTGAGCGTGACCTCTGCCGGCACTTCCGCGAGAGCGGCCGGCGCGCTGGCATCCAGCGCCGCAGGATCAATGGGAGCGTTCATGGCGTGTAGTCCTCTGCATCGGCATCGCGTGCCGAAATGACACTGGGCTCAAAAGGCCAGTCCACGCCAAAGGCCGGATCATTCCAGCGATAGGTGCGGGCCAGGGCGGGAACATAGGTTTCCGACATGAGGTAGAAGACCTCACTGTCGTCATCGAGCGTCAGGAAACCGTGGGCGCAGCCGGCTGGGATGTAGAGGGCATTGCGCCGGTCCGCATCGAGCTCCACTGCCGTCCAGGCGCGGTAAGCGGGCGAAGATGGGCGCAGGTCCACGGCCACGTCGAACACGCGCCCCCGTGTCGCCCGCACGAGCTTGGCCTCGGGGCTAGGCTCGGCCTGGAGATGCAGGCCCCGCAGCGTGCCCCGGCGTGGATTGTAGGATGTGTTCTGATGCGGGTAGCGATCCGCCAGCCCATGGCCCGCGAAGGTCTCGGCGCAGAAGGTGCGGGCGAACAGGCCACGCTCGTCGGTGAGCGGGGTGATCTCCACCTCCATGACGCCGGGGATCTTCGTCGGGCTGATCTTCATGGCAGCACCGTCAGCCTCGGCACGGCAATCACGAAGCGCCCACCCCAGTCGCGGACGTGGGCATGGCTCGCCACCACCTCGTCCTTGATGTTCCAAGGCAGGATAAGCACGTAATCCGGCTTCGTCTCAGCAAGCTTCTCCGGAGCATGCACCGGAAGGTGGCTGCCCGGCAGCAGATGCCCCTGCTTGTGGGGATTGCGGTCCACCACATAATCGATGAGGTCGGTGCCGACGCCGGAGAAATTGAGCAGCGTGTTGCCCTTCGCCGCCGCGCCATAGGCCGCGACCCGCTTGCCCTCGGCCTTGGCCTGCCGCAGGAAGGCCACCAGCCCCTCGCGGATGGGCGTCACCCGGCGCTGGAAATCCGCATAGATCTCGTCCCGGTCAAGACCGGCTGCCGCCTCGTCGGCGCGCACCTTGGCGACACCGGGCTGCTCCTCGTGCCTTGCCCCCTTGAGGCAGGCGAACACCCTGAGGCTGCCGCCGTGGGTCGGCCATTCCTCCACGTCGAACACCCGAAGGCCATGGGCGGCCATGACCTTCTCCACCGCGAGCAGCGAAAGATAATAGAAGTGCTCGTGATAGACGGTGTCGAACTGCACGTCTTCGATGAGGCGCAGCAGGTGTGGGAACTCGATGCTGATTACGCCCTCGGGCTTCAGCACGCGGGCAAAGCCCTCGACGAAATCGTTGATGTCCGGCACATGGGCAAGGACGTTGTTGGCGACCACAAGATCGGCGCCGCCTTCCCGCGCCTTGATGTCATCGCCCGTCGCGGCACCGAAGAACACCGCTTCCGTGCGCACGCCGACGACGCGGGCCGCCTCCGCGACATTGGCGGCGGGCTCGATGCCCAGCACCGGTACGCCGGCTTCCACGAAATGGCGCAGCAGATAGCCATCGTTGCTTGCCACCTCGACAACGAGGGATTGGGCGCCGATCCCGAAGCGGTCCATGGCCATGTGGGCGAAACGCCGGGCATGGGCCACCCAGCTGTCGCTGAAGGAGGAGAAGTAAGCGTAATGGCTGAAGATGTCCTCGGCCGGCACGAAGGCATCGGCCTGCACCAGCCGGCATTCGCCGCACACACTGGCGCGCAGGGGATAGCTCGGCTCCGGCGCATCGGCGCGATCAAGCGGCACATAGGAATTGGCCAGCGGCGTCGAGCCCAGATCCACGAAGGACAGGCTGAGGGGCGTGTTGCAGAAGCGGCAGTGTCCGGCCTTCACGACTGAAGTTCCTCGTAAGCTGCGATCTGGGCCAAGGTGAAGGCGCGCATGTCGGCCCCTTCGCGATGGGCGCGATACCAGTCCGCGGTCCAGGCGATGGTGTCGGCCATGGGCAGGCGGGGACGCCAGCCGAGCGTCGCGGCCGCAAGGTCGGAGGCGAGCAGCAGGGCGCTGGCCTCCGGCGGATGGGTGCCACCAGCGGGCAGCCAGGGCGTCTCCACGCCGAAGGCGGTGCCAAGGCCGTCGGCCACCTGCGCCACCGAGGCGAAGCTTGCCGGATCCGGACCGAAATTCAGCGCCAAAGGCGCATCGGCCGGCCGCGTCACCAGCGCCTCGGCGAGAGCCAGATAACCGGACAAGGGCTCCAGCACATGCTGCCATGGGCGCACGCTGTCAGGATAGCGCAGGCGCACGGGCTCGCCCTTGCCGAGCGCCCGCACGAAATCCGGCACCAGACGGTCGGCCGACCAGTCGCCGCCGCCGATCACATTGCCGGCGCGCGCGGTCGCGATGCGGGGGCCGTGGGTGGTGAAGAAGCTGTCGCGATAGCTCTGCGTCACGAGTTCGGCGCAGGCCTTGGAGTTGCTGTAGGGGTCCTTGCCGCCCAGCGTATCGCCCTCGCTGAAGGGGCGGCCGGCATTGTCATTGGCATAGACCTTGTCGGTGGTGACCACCACCACCGCCTCGACGCCCGGCACGCCGCGCACCGCATCGAGCAGATTCACCGTGCCCATGATGTTGGTGGCGAACGTCTCCACCGCCTCGGCATAGGAGCGGCGCACCAGTGCCTGTGCCGCCAGATGCAGCACGATCTGGGGTTCGGCTTCGGCCACTGCGGAGGCCAGCGCGGCGCGGTCGCGGATGTCGATGGTTGCGTGCGTCTGGCCCGGCCACGGGCTCAGAACGTCATAGAGGGCAGGCGCGGTGTCCGGCGGCAGCGCGAGCGCGCTCACCTGCGCGCCAAGACGTTCCAGCCACAGGCAGAGCCACGCCCCCTTGAAGCCGGTATGTCCGGTCACGAGGACACGGCGACCGGCCCAGAACCCACTCACGCCCACACCTTCCAGGGCGCGCGGCCGGAGTTCCAGAGCTCGTCGAGCTGGGTGCGCTCGCGCAGCGTGTCCATGGGACGCCAGAAGCCGTCGTGCGGGAAGGCCGCGAGCTGCCCCTCCGCCACCAGCGACTCCAGCGGCTCCGCCTCCCAAACCGTGTCGTCATTGTCGATCAGGTCGAGAACGTCGTGCTCCAGCACGAAGAAGCCGCCATTGATGCGCTGGTTGCCCGCGGTCGGCTTCTCCACGAAGGAGGAGACCTTGTTGCCCTCGATATTGGCGCTTCCGAAGCGGCCGGGAGGTGCCACGGCGCACATGGTGGCCTTAAGCCCATGGGCCTTGTGGAAGGCCACTTCCTGCGCAACGTCCACGTCGGCGACGCCGTCGCCATAGGTCATCAGGAAGGGTTCGCCGGGGGTGAGATAGGGGCGCACGCGCTTCAGGCGGCCGCCGGTCATGGTGTCGAGCCCGGTGTCGACGATGCTCACCCGCCAGTTCGGCTTGTCCGACTGGTGGTAGTGGACGAGATTGCGACCCAGATCCACCGTCACGTCGGAATGGTGGAGCACGAGGTTCGCGAAATATTCCTTGATCTGGTAGCCCTTGTAGCCGGCGCAGACGATGAACTCGTTGAAGCCGTGATGAGCATAGATGCTCATGATGTGCCAGATGATCGGCTTGTCACCGATCTCCACCAGCGGCTTCGGCCGGACACTGGTCTCCTCGGAGAGACGCGAGCCCCGCCCGCCGGCCAGAATAACGACTTTCATCACATCCCCCCGTGACGTCCCGCATCCCCGATGATGGCCGCGAAGGCCACGCGCATGGTTCAGTCGGCAGTCGACCATGGATCGTTGGCGCCACTTAAAGCCCCATGGCTTGTGCGAGGCTGGAGGTAGTTTCGGCGTCTCCAGATGCCCTTCAAACGCCGGAAAACGCCGGCGGGCCCTGCCCCGTGACAGGGCGCCCAGAAATGCGAAAGGCCGCCGGGGGACCGGCGGCCTTGTGCTGATGAAAAGGGCAACGGCCGAGGGGTCAGGCCGCCGCGAGGTCCTGGACGAAGGTCTCCACCACCTCCCGCAGTTCGGAGGCCTGACTGGACAGGTCCTGAGAGAGCGCGAGAAGCTGGTCGGAGGCCGCCCCCGTCATCTGCGCCGCCTGCCCCACGCCGCCGATATTGTCGGTGACCTGCTGGGTGCCCGTGGCGGCCTGCTGGCAGTTCTGCGCGATCTCACCGGTGGCCGCGCCCTGCTCTTCCACCGCACCGGCGATGGAGGAGGAGATCTGCTTGATGTCGGTCACCACTCGCTGGATCTGCGACATGGAGGAGACCGTGCCCTCGGTGGCGGTCTGGATCTCCGTCACCTTGCCGGAAATGTCGGCGGTCGCCCGTGCCGTCTGGGCGGCGAGCTGCTTCACCTCGGAAGCCACGACCGCGAAGCCCCGTCCCGCGTCTCCGGCACGTGCCGCCTCGATGGTGGCGTTGAGCGCGAGCAGATTGGTCTGGTCGGCAATGCCGCGGATGAGACCGATGACGTCACCGATATCGGCCGCGGCGGTGGACAGAGCACCGATGCGCGTGCTGGAGGCTTCGACCTCGCGGAAGGCCTGCTCGGCCACGTCCGCAGAGTGGCTCACCTGACCGGTGATCTCACGCACCGAGGTGGCAAGTTCCTCGGAGGAGGCCGCAACCGTCTGCACGTTGGCGGAGGCCTGCTCAGCCGCAGCAGCGACCGCATTCGCCTGCTGGGCGGTCTGCTCCGCCGTTGCCGAGAGGCTGCGCGCCGCATCGGCCACCTCGCCCGCCGAGCTGGCAAAGCCGGACGCAAGCTGTGTCATGCGATCGATGAAGGAGGTGGCGAGCCGCTCGCGCTTGGCAAGCTGATCCCGCTCGTCGGCCTCGCGGCGTGCCTGCGCCACGCGCATGTCCTCCGCATCTGCGAGATGCCCGCGCAGCACGTCGAGGGTCCGCGCCATGGCCCCCACCTCGTCCTTGCGCTCGGTGCCCGTGACTTCCTCATGCAGGCGTCCCTCGCCGAGCGCGTCCATGGAGAACATCAGGCGGCGGAGCGGCTTGACGATGGCGTCGCGCACCAGCCAGTAGGCAACGAACATCACCAGCAGCGTCGCTCCGGCGATGACCGCGAAGGTGACGGTGATGGAGGAGACGGTGGTGTCGCTGATGCCCTGGCGCTGGTCCTGCACGGCGACGCGCAGGCCCTCGTTGAACTTCAGCGCCTCGGCGATGGAGGCGTCGATGGCGGGGGCGCAGGAAGAAGCCATCAGCCGGCGCGCATCCGCCCCGCTGTCGGCACCGCCCGCGGCCTTGACCACGCCGCCGCAGGCATCGACGAAGGCCGCGTGGGTCAGATCGCGCAGCCGCTGGATGCCGGCGGCCTGCGAGGGCATCGCCTGCGCCGCTTCCGACATCAACTGGCGATATTGCGCGATGGCATCTTCCCGCCGTCCGGCAGCGGCCCGCATCTCGGCCTCGGAGGTGGCGAGCAGCGCGCTCTGAAGCTCGGCGCGAACAACCACCGAGAAGCGGGCGGCGCGGGCAATCTTCAGCACCGCCACCTGCGCGCCATCCACGAGACCCGTATAGGCATCGTCGATCCGCGACATCTGCCAGGCCGCATAGCCGGCACCCGCGAGGCTCGTAATACCGAGCGCCAGAAGAAGGACAAGGACCTTCAAAATGATCGGAAAATTGGCGTAACGCATCATGGACTCCAGCACTGCGCGTCCGGGCGGGCCAAGCAAAAGCGGCCGGCGGTCCGGTCAGGGAACTGTCAAGGCGGGCGCGTCATGTCGCGCACGTTCCCGGCCCGGCGGGTCATGATGACTACCGGCGCGAAGCCCTCGGGAAGCGACCGCGTGGCGACATTGTGCCGATCGTGTGGCGAAAGCCTTGATTCAGATCATGCACGCAGGGCCTGTGCCCATCAGGCATACGTATCGTCGGGTGGCGACGTCGTCCGGGCCGGCATCGACGCAGGCCGTCGCTCCGCCTACCAGCGCAGGGTGCGGCGGCCGAGCCCGTAGCCAACGACCGTGACGAGCAGCATGGCGAGCACGTACCAGGTCGCGACGAACAGCGGGCTGTCGTCCGGGCAATGCCAGGCATAGACGGCGGCCCCGATCGCCCCGGCCGCAAGACCCGCCGATGCGCCGGCGAGCCCCGGATTCTCCGGCGCGCCATCCCGCAACGCCCAGAAGAAGGCGGCGAACGGCACCAGCGCGAGAACGGGAATGAAGAAGACGCAAAAGGCCGCGTGCTGCCCCTCAAGGCTCGCGGCCCAGCGACCCCGCGGAACGACCGTGAGTTCCAGAACCACACCGAGCACCAGCAGGGCCAGAGGCAGGCCGAGCACCACCAGACGCCGGCCGGCGCTTCGGCCCGGCAGCCCCGCGACCAGAAGCACGGCGCAGCCCGCGGCCGCCATCAGGAGCGTGAACCCAAGCTTGAACTGGACGCGGACGGTTTCCACCGCGGCCCCGAGATCCGGTCGGATGCCGATGGTCACCAGCAGGATAAGCCCGGCGCAGACGACCCCCGCGGCGATCGCCAGGGCAAGAACGGTGGAAAGCCGCACCCGGACCGGCGCGTCCTCCGCCATCAGGCGGATCAGGTCATCGGTCTTCATGGGGCTCGCTCCGGTAAATCTTGGCCAGCGTCTTCAGCGCGCGATGCAGCGCCACGCGCACGGCCCCCTCGGTCATCTTCAGGCGCGCCGCAGTCTCGCGCACGCCCGCCCCCTCCAGAGAGATGGAGCGGACGATATCGCGCTGCGGATCGCGCAGATGTCCCAGCATCTGTAAGGCATCGAGCCGCTCCGTTCCGTCCGCCACGGGTGCCGCCTCCAGCGTCTCCATCACATCCTCGATGGGCGTCGTCGGTTCACGCCCGCGCCGGCGCAGGCTGTCGATCAGCTTGTTGCGCACGATGGCCGAAAGCCACGGTCCGATGGGCCGCGCCGGGTCCCACGTACCGCGCTTGAGATGCACCGCCAGCAGGACTTCCTGCACGATATCCTCCGCCTCTCCCGCCGGTGCGCCGAAGGCCCGGCAGCGGCGCTGCGCGAGCATCCGCAGATGCGGCGTCACCTCGCTGAGGAACCGCCGATAGGCGGCGCCGTCGCCCGCAAGCGCAAGGCGCATCCATTCGCTCCACTGCTGGTCGCGGGCCGAACCGTCCACCCCTGTCCACCCTTACGTTGCGGCGATCTGGAATGTTACGTCATGACGAAGAAAGAATGCGCGGCGTTCCGCGCGATGGCATTGGCCGCTTTGTCCCGCGCCGCACCGCTTTCGACAAGGGGCGGCGGACGGCGCCCGGAAAAATTCTGCGCGGCCCTGTAACAGCGGCCGCCCCCTCTCCGTAATCCCCCATGTCAGCCCGATGCGGCTGCCGATCACGGAGATTTCCCATGAAGACCCGCGTCCTTTCGCTCGCTCTGGCGGGCTCGATCGCCTCTGCCCTCGCCGTTGCCGCGACCACTTCCGCCTCGGCCGCCGAGATGGAGAAGTGCTACGGCGTGGCCATGAAGGGGCAGAACGACTGCGCCGCCGGCCCCGGAACCACCTGCGCCGGCACCTCCAAGGTGGACTACCAGAAGAACGCCTGGAAGCTCGTGCCCAAGGGCACCTGCGAGACCATCAAGGTGCCGGGCGGCATGGGTTCGCTGAAGCAGGGTCCCGCTCCCGTCTGAGACACACCGACACGCCCCGCGCGGCGCCCGAGGGCGCCGCGCATCCGCCTTCGAGGAGATGAGCATGCAGTCATCACAACTGCCTTCGCGCGCGGGCATCGGCTTCAAGCCGCAGCACTTCGCGGACATCGTGGCCTCCCGCCAGCCCCTCGGCTTCTTCGAGGTGCATGCGGAGAACTACATGGGCGCCGGCGGCCCGCCCCATGCCCAGCTCCGCCGGCTGCGGGAGGATTATGCCCTCTCGATCCATGGCGTCGGCCTGTCCATCGGCGCCATGCAGCCGCTCGATGCGGACCATCTTGAGCGCCTGCGCCTCCTGTGTGATCGCTACGAGCCGGAGAGCTTTTCGGAGCACCTCGCCTGGTCGAGCCACGACAGCGTCTATCTCAATGACCTGCTGCCCCTGCCCTATACGGACGGGACGCTCAGCCGCGTGGTGGAGCATGTGGACCGCGTGCAAACGCGCCTCCGGCGGCAGATGCTGCTGGAGAATCCGGCCACCTATCTCACCTTCGCCGAGAGCACCCTCGCGGAGACCGATTTCCTCGCCGAAGTGGCCCGGCGGGCCGGCTGCGGCCTGCTGCTGGACGTGAACAACGTCTTCGTGGCGGCCACGAACCACAATACGGACCCCGCCGCCTATCTCGCCCGCTTTCCTCTCGAGGCGGTCCGCGAAATCCACCTGAGCGGGCATTCGCGGACCACGGACGAGACCGGCGCGCCCCTGCTCATCGATTCCCACGACACGCCGGTCACCGACCCTGTGTGGGCGCTCTATGCGGACGTCATTGCGCGAACCGGCCCCGTACCGACGCTGATCGAATGGGACAATGACGTGCCCGCCTGGCCGATCTTGCGCGCCGAGGCCCTGCGCGCTGAGACGGTGCTCGCAGGCGCTCGGCAGAATGCGGCGTGAGGGCACCATGATGAGCGCCCTCCCCGCCGCCCAAAGCGCATTTGCCGCCGCTCTCACCACGGCTGATGCGCCGATGCCGGTCGGCCTCGTGTGCTGGACCGGCGCGCCGCCGGAACGCCGCTTCGAGGTCTATCGCAACAATGTGCGGGCGAGCCTCACCAGCGCGCTCGCCACCGCATTCCCGGCCGTGGAGCGCGTCGTCGGCGCGGAATTCTTCGCAGCCATGGCCCAGGCCTATGTGCAGGCCCATCCGCCGCGCTCGCCTGTGCTGCTCGGTTATGGCGCGGACTTTGCCGATTTCGTCGCGGGCTTCGAGCCAGCGGAGGCCCTGCCCTATCTCGCGGACGTCGCCCGGCTCGAAACGCTGCGTCGCCGGGCCTATCACGCGGCGGATACGCTGCCGCTCGCTCTGGATGCTCTCTCGGCGGTGCCGCCGGAGGCCATGGCCGACCTCACCTTCACGGCGCACCCCGCTCTCGGCGTGCTCCGCTCGCCTTTCCCGGTGCACACCATCTGGGCCATGAACGCTGGCGAGGTGCCCCTTCGACCCATCGAGGACTGGGCGCCGGAAGACGTGCTGGTGAGCCGTCCGCAGATGCGCGTGAGCGTCAGCCGGCTGCCTGTGGGGGCCGCCGTTTTCATCGAACATCTGACAGCGGGCCGCAACCTCGCGGACGCGCTGGAAGCCGCCGAGGCCATGGCCTCCGGTTTCGACGTCGTGACCGCCCTCGGCCTTGCCCTCACCGCCGGCGCCTTTTCCGCCATCCATTGGGAGGCACCCCATGACTGACGCCCACAGCTCCGGACGCACCAACGGCGCACATCTGCTGGACCGCGGACGCGCGGTGCTGGAGCGCATCCCCTCCGGCTTCATCAGCCTTCTGGCGCGGCTCTCCATCGCGGGGGTCTTCTGGCAATCGGGCCAGACCAAGCTTGAGGGCTGGCATGTCTCCGACAGCGCCGTCTTCCTGTTTCAGGAAGCATACCGCCTGCCGCTCATCAACCCCTGGCTTGCCGCCCATCTCGCGGCCATCGCGGAGCATCTGTTTCCGGTGCTGCTGGTCATCGGCCTCGCGAGCCGCCTCTCAGCTCTGGCGCTGCTCGGGATGACGCTGGTGATCGAGATCTTCGTCTATCCGGACGCCTGGGCGACCCATGGGACGTGGGCCGTCTGCCTTCTCGCTGTCATCGCACGCGGACCGGGCTGGCTCGCCCTCGACAACCTGATCGACCGCCCTCGCATGCGCCCCCTTCCCGCGGCCAGCCAGGGCTGAGGGGCAGCGACATAGCAGCGGGTCTTTTGCCGCCTCCCTTCGCAGTGCAGCAAGATTATTGCCGGGAAGGCATCAATGTGATGCCGTTTCTTGCCATAGCGAGGGCCAAGTTCGACCGATATACAATATACGAAAGTCGAACAAACCGGTCCCAAGGGGAGGAAACGCCATGGCCCACATGCGTGCCGTCGATGCTGCCGTTCGCGTCCTGGAGAAGGAGGGCATCAGCTGCGCCTTCGGTGTTCCGGGCGCCGCGATCAACCCGTTCTATTCCGCGCTGAAGGCGCGTGGTTCCATCCGCCACGTGCTCGCCCGGCACGTGGAAGGCGCCTCCCACATGGCCGAGGGCTACACCCGGGCCGTCGCCGGCAACATCGGCGTGTGCATCGGCACCTCCGGTCCCGCCGGCACGGACATGATCACCGGCCTCTATTCGGCCTCGGCGGATTCCATCCCGATCCTGTGCATCACCGGCCAGGCCCCCCGCGCCCGCCTCTATAAGGAAGACTTCCAGGCGGTCGATATCGAGAGCATCGCCAAGCCCGTCACCAAGTGGGCGGTCACGGTGCGCGAGCCGGCGCTCGTTCCCATGGTGTTCCAGCAGGCGTTCCACGTCATGCGCTCGGGCCGCCCCGGCCCGGTGCTCATCGACCTGCCGATCGACGTGCAGATGGCCGAGATCGAGTTCGACGAGGACACCTACGCCCCGCTCCCCGTTTACAAGCCCGCCGCCACCCGCGCGCAGGCGGAAAAGGCCATCGCCATGCTGGCGAAGGCTGATCGCCCGCTCATCGTTTCCGGCGGCGGCATCATCAATGCGGATGCCTCCGACCTGCTGGTGGAGTTCGCGGAGCTCACCGGCGTGCCGGTCATCCCCACCCTCATGGGCTGGGGCACCATTCCCGACGACCACCCGCTGATGGCCGGCATGTGCGGCCTCCAGACCTCGCACCGTTACGGCAATGCGACGATGCTGGCCTCCGATTTCGTGTTCGGCATCGGCAACCGCTGGGCCAACCGCCACACCGGCTCGGTGGAGGTCTACACCAAGGGCCGCACCTTCATCCACGTGGACATCGAGCCGACCCAGATCGGCCGCGTCTTCGGCCCGGATTTCGGCATCGTCTCCGATGCCGGGGCGGCGCTGAAGCTGTTCATCGAGGTGGCGAAGGAATGGAAGGCCGCCGGCAAGCTGCCGGACTGGTCCGCCTGGGCCAAGGAATGCTTCGGCCGCAAGGAGACGATGCTGCGCAAGTCGCACTATGACAACGTGCCGCTGAAGCCGCAGCGCGTCTATGAGGAGATGAACGAGGCGTTCGGCCGTGACGTGACCTATGTCACCACCATCGGCCTCTCGCAGATCGCCGGCGCGCAGTTCCTGCATGTCCACCATCCGCGCCACTGGATCAACTGCGGGCAGGCCGGCCCGCTGGGCTGGACGCTGCCGGCGGCTCTCGGCGTGCGCGCCGCGGACCCGGACCGGAAGATCGTGGCGCTCTCGGGCGACTATGACTTCCAGTTCCTCATCGAGGAGCTGGCGGTGGGCGCCCAGCACAAGCTGCCCTACCTGCACGTGGTGGTGAACAACTCCTATCTCGGCCTCATCCGGCAGGCCCAGCGCGGCTTCGAGATGGACTTCGAGGTGAGCCTCGCCTTCGAGAACATCAATTCGGAGGAAGCCGGCGCCTATGGCGTGGACCATGTGGCGGTGGCCGAGGGCCTCGGCTGCAAGGCCATCCGGGTGCGTACGCCGAATGAGTTCAAGGATGCCTTCTCGCAGGCCGAGGCCCTGATGGAAGAGCATCAGGTGCCGGTGGTGATCGAGTTCATCCTGGAGCGGGTGACGAACATCGCCATGGGCGTCGAGATCGACAAGGTCAACGAGTTCGAGGAGATCCTCGACCTGCCCCGCGCCACCGCGCGCGTGGTGGAGCCGGCCGAGTAAGCCCCGGTCTCCCATGTCTTACCTGCCGTGCCCTCCCGCGAGGCGCACGGCAGGCGTGCCGCGCGGGTGTCCGGTGCGGCATGTCCCGAGGCGCGGCGGCGGGACGTCCGGCCGTCCGGAACGGGGCAAGCCGGGGCACTTGAGCCGATCTGTCCCGCCCGTCCGCCCTATCCCTTTCACACGGAACGTTTTACGGCTTGGATTGCCAAACAATCGAAGCCTGACTTGCCCAGGCTCAGCCAGCGGAGAGGTGAATGCCCAAGTTTGCTGCCAATCTGACCATGCTCTGGAACGAGATCGACTTCCTGGACCGCTTCGCCAAGGCGGCGGAGGCCGGTTTCAAGGGCGTGGAGTATCTCTTCCCCTACGCCTATCCCAAGGAGGAGCTGGCCGAGCGCCTTGAGAAGCACGGGCTCACCCAGGCGCTGCACAATCTGCCGGCCGGCGAGTGGGCGAAGGGCGAACGCGGCATCGCCGTCCTGCCCGACCGCGTCGGCGAGTTCCAGGACAGCGTCGGCACCGCACTCGAATATGCCAAGGTGCTGAAGACGCAGACGCTGAACGTGCTGGCGGGCATCGCCCCCAAGGACGTGCCGGCGGAGAAGATCTACGAGACGCTGGTCTCGAACCTGAAATTCGCCGCCGCCGAGGCCAAGAAGGCGGGCATCCCGCTGGTGGTCGAGGCCATCAACACCCGCGACATTCCCGGCTTCTATCTCAACACCACCAAGCAGACGCTCAGCTTGCTGGATGACGTGGGGCCGCAGGACGTCTTCTTCCAGTACGACATCTACCACATGCAGATCATGGAGGGCGATCTCGTCCCCACACTGCGCGCCAACATGGCCCGCATCAAGCACATCCAGCTCGCGGACAATCCGGGCCGCGGCGAGCCGGGCACGGGCGAGATCAACTACCCGTTCATCTTCAAGGCCATCGACGATGCCGGTTACACCGGCTGGATCGGTGCCGAATACAAGCCCGCGACGACCACCGACGCCGGCATCGGCTGGTTCGCCCCCTACAAGGGCTGAGCTGCCAGAACCATTCCGCCAAGGACACCGCCCGCCGCCCGGCCTGCCGGGCGTGCGCGGCGCACATGCACGGGAGCACGCACAATGAACGTGGGTTTCATCGGTCTCGGCATCATGGGCACCCCCATGGCCGGCCACCTCATCGACGCCGGGCACACCCTCTTCCTCTATGACGTGGTGAAGGTGCCCGCCGAATTGACCGACAAGGGCGCCACGGCGGTCGCCTCCTCCGCCGAGGTGGCGAAGAATGCGGACGTCATCATCCTCATGGTGCCGGACACCCCGCACGTGGACGAGGCGCTGTTCGGCGCCGGCGGCGTTGCGGAAGGCCTCAGCGCCGGCAAGATCGTGGTGGACATGAGCTCCATCTCGCCGGTGGAGACGAAGAAGTTCGCCGAGAAGATCAACGCGCTCGGTTGCGATTATCTCGACGCCCCGGTCTCCGGCGGCGACGTGGGCGCCAAGGCCGCCTCCCTCACCATCATGGTCGGCGGCCCGGAAAAGGCCTTCGAGACGGTGAAGCCGCTGTTCGAGAAGATGGGCAAGAACATCACCCTCGTCGGCGGCAATGGCGACGGCCAGACCACCAAGGTCGCCAACCAGATCATCGTCGCCCTCACCATCGAGGCGGTGGGCGAGGCGCTGCTCTTCGCATCCAAGGCGGGCGCCGACCCGGCCAAGGTGCGCCAGGCGCTGATGGGCGGCTTTGCCTCCTCGCGCATCCTGGAGGTGCACGGCGAGCGCATGGTGAAGCGCAACTTCAACCCCGGCTTCCGCATCGAGCTGCACCAGAAGGACCTGAACCTCGCGCTGTCCTCCGCGCGGGCGCTCAAGGTGGCGCTGCCAAACACCGCGACGGCGCAGGAGCTGTTCAACGCCGTGGCCGCCCGCGGCGGCTCCAAGCTCGATCACTCCGCCATGGTGAATGCGCTGGAACTGCTGGCGAACCACGACATCGCCTGACCGTTTGCCCGCCATGGCCCGGCGACGGGCCATGGCGGTGACGCACCTGCGTCACCGCGCCTTTGTATCAAGTGCGATCAGGACAAAGGCGGCACGGCAGATGTCGCCCAATCGGGGGAGACATCCATGCCGCTGAAGCGCAACCGCGCCACGAAAATCATCGCCACCGTGGGCCCGGCCTCCAACACGCCGGAGAAGCTCAAGGCCCTCTTCCTGGCCGGTGTCGATGTGTTCCGGCTCAATTTCAGCCATGGGACGCAGGCCGACCATGGCATCGTTCTCGGCCATATCCGCCGCCTTGAAGCCGAGATCGGCCGCCCCATCGGCGTCATCGCCGATCTTCAGGGCCCGAAGCTGCGCGTCGGCCGCTTCACCGAGGGTGCCATCACCTTCACCCCCGGCAAGCGCCTGCGCTTCGACGCAGATGTCGCGACCATGGGCGATGCCGACCGCGTGCCCATTCCCCACCCCGACATCATCGAAGCCCTGACCATCGGCAGCACCGTCCTGTGCGACGACGGCAAGGTGCGCCTGAAGGTGGTGGGCAAGGGCGACGGCTGGCTCGACGCGGAAGTGGTCAGCGGCACGCGCCTGTCCAACAACAAGGGCTTCAACATCCCCGACGTGGTGCTGCCGCTCTCCCCTCTGACGGAGAAGGACCGCGCCGACCTCGCCTTCGCCGTGGAGCAGGGCGTGGAGTGGATCGCTCTGTCCTTCGTGCAGCGCCCGGAAGACATCCACGAGGCACGCGACCTCATCAAGGGCCGCGCTGCCGTGATGCTGAAGATGGAGAAGCCGGCGGCCGTCGAGCATCTGGAAGAGCTTGTGGAGCTTTCCGATGCCATCATGGTGGCGCGCGGCGATCTCGGCGTGGAACTCTCGCTGCCCGAACTGCCCGCCCTCCAGAAGCGTATGATTACGGAATCCCGCAGACAGGGTCGCCCGGTGATCGTGGCGACCCAGATGCTGGAGAGCATGATCTCCGCCCCCGTGCCCACCCGCGCGGAGGTCTCCGACGTCGCCACCGCCGTCTATGAGGGCGCGGACTGCGTGATGCTCTCCGCCGAGAGCGCGGCGGGCCAGTATCCCGTGGAAGCGGTCTCCTTCATGGACGAAATCATCCGCCACGTGGAGCGCGACCCCGGCTACCGGCAGGTGCTGGATGCGACGCAGGCGGAATGGGGCAAGACCATCGGCGATGCCATGACCAAGGCCGCCTACCAGACGGCGCTCGCCGTCGATGCCGCCGCCATCGTCGCCTATACGCTCTCCGGCACCACGGGCCTGCGCGCCGCACGCGAGCGCCCGCCCATGCCCATCCTCGGCATCACAACCCGCGCCGACACCGCCCGCCGGCTCGCCCTCTCTTATGGCGTGCATGCGGTGAATGTGGGCGAGGACATCCATTCCTTCGGCGAGATGGTGGACCGCGCGGTGCAGGTGGCCGTGGAGCAGCAGCTGGCCGCGCCCGGCGATCGGCTCGCGATCACGGCCGGCGTGCCCTTCGCCAAGCCCGGCACCACGAACATCCTGCGGGTCACCACCATCGGGGATACCGACCCGCCGTCGAAGTTCGACACGGACGGTGCGACCGCAACCTGAAGCACGCAGGCGCCAGCGCACGCCCGCCCTGGTCGATAAAGCCGGCCCCTCGCGCCGCCTGACGTAAGGGCGATGCGACCATTTGCTGACCTCTTCAGGGCCTGGGCGCCACCTTTTGGCTGGCTCCCGGGCCCTGTTTCGTGGAAAATCCGCGCGCTCCGATCAAGGACGGATCGCGCCATGGCGACGGAAGTCGAGCGCAAGTTTCTGGTGGCCACGGACGCCTGGCGCGCCGGGGCGCAGGGCGCCCGTTACTGTCAGGGCTATATCGACACCTCGGACGACACCACGGTGCGCATCCGCATCGCGGGCGAGGAGGCCTTCATTACGGTGAAGGGCCCCACCAGCGGCATCACCCGCGCCGAGTTCGAGTATCCCATTCCGCTGGAGGATGCTCAGGCCATGCTGCGGGACCTCTGCCGGCAGCCGCTGATCCTCAAGACCCGCTACGACGTGCCTTATGGCGGCAAGACCTGGTCGGTCGATGTCTTCGGTGCGGAGAACAGTGGCCTCGTTCTGGCGGAAATCGAGCTCGACCATCCGGCGGAACAGGTCGATCTTCCGCCATGGGTGGGGCAGGAAGTCACGCACGATCCCCGCTACCGGAACTCTGCACTGTCCAGCGAGCCGATCCCCCGCCCCGAACACGCCTGAAGCCCCGGTCTCGCCACGGACGCCGGCACGGAGCAGGGCGCAACGCTCACTTCCCAAGAGCACGTCCATTTATTGTTCATACGATTACCATTAACGAACATGCAGCACCCGCGGTGAGGACGCTGCCATTTCAAGCTCAAGCTTCACAGCACAGACGAAAATTCTGCTGAACCTGAAAATTCATAAATGATATTAAAATTCGTATTTTGAACTGCACTAGGTGATATTAATATAATACTCGTGCAATTATTTGAGTTTAACACCTTTTTACGACACCTCACGAACGCGCGATCCACACACACGGACCCGTGAAATCATCATAACAACTTTGTTACGCTGCGGCGCACACATTCGTTACTTGCGATCCGGCGCCCGGTACATAAATTCCCGCCTCGAGGAAGCGAAGCAATCAAGCTTCATCCCCGGCCAATCCCCCCAACTGGCTGGACAGGAGAGAAACAATGAAGACCCTCAGCACCAAGATCATCGCCGCTGCCCTTGTGGCTTCCAGCCTCGTGGGCGCCGCCTCTTCGGCCTTTGCCGACGAATATCTGACGGCGTCGAACAAGGAATTCCAGGCCGTCGCGGCCGGCGCCTACGACAATGGCGATAAGCTGCCGCTCAACGCCGCGCCGACCAGCGGTACCGTGCAGATGCACGAGGC
The DNA here is from genome assembly GCF_000010525.1 of Azorhizobium caulinodans ORS 571. Lineage (GTDB taxonomy): Bacteria > Pseudomonadota > Alphaproteobacteria > Rhizobiales > Xanthobacteraceae > Azorhizobium > Azorhizobium caulinodans. Next base: position 4,011,021 of record NC_009937.1, read on the forward strand.
CCGCCAGTTCCCGGCCCCGCAGGTTCCGGCCTATGGCCCGTTCTCGGATACGGATCCCCACTCCGGCCCCGCCCAGGCCGGCTGACCCCTCGACGCCTTAGAACAAGGCGTGAGCCTGGCCCGGTTCGGTCGCGAAGCCCCCACGCGACCGGGCCGGGCCTGTCCTTTTTGGGGCCTGTAAGGAAAATGCGCCGTCAGCCGGCAGTTTCGCCGTTCAGTGCCGCTTCCACCGCCAGCATGTCCCGCCAGGCGAGGCGCTTTCCCAGCGGCGTGCGCAGGAGATAGGCGGGATGGAAGGTGGCGATCGCCTTGATGGTGCGGCTGCCGGTGTCATAGGACATGAAGCGGCCCCGCAGCTTGGTGATGCCTTCGGTGGTTGAGAGCAGTGCCTGTGCGGACGGCCCGCCAAGGCACACCAGCACGTCCGGATTCGCCAGTTCCACCTGCCGGCGGATGAAGGGCAGGCAGATGGCGGTTTCCTGCGGCGTCGGCGTGCGGTTGCCCGGCGGACGCCAGGGAATGACGTTGGCGATATAGGCCTTCGTGCGGTCGAGGCCGATGGCCCCCAGCATCAGATCCAGCAGCCGCCCCGAGCGGCCGACGAAGGGCAGGCCCTGCACATCCTCGTCGCGGCCGGGCGCCTCGCCCACGAACATCACCTTCGCTGCCGGATTGCCGTCCGCGAACACCAGACGCGTGGCCGTGCGCTTGAGTGGGCAGCCCTCGAAGGCCTCCAGCATGGCACGCAATTCATCAAGGCTCGCCGCCGTGTGCGCCGCCTCGCGCGCCGCCATCACCGCCTGATCAGGCGCCTGTGCTGCGGCCATGGGTCCCGGTCCGGCAGCGGCGGGAGCCGGCGCACGCGGCGCAGCAGGCGCGCGAACCGGCGCGGGCGAAGCAGCCGGCGAATCATTTACGGGCTGCGCGGAAGCCGTCTGCGGTGCAGAACGCCCGACGCCGCGGCGGGCCTTTTCCGCCGCGCTTTCCGCGAAACGGTCCACAGGCTCATCGCCAATGGCCACGTCCACCCCCGCCTCCGCATAGAAGGCGAGTGCATCGCGGAAATGTTCGTACGCAAATGAAGTCATCGGTGTTCCGGCGTGCCTCGGGCCAGCTTATAGCAGAGCCGCCCCGCGCGGAAACCGGAGCCATGGCGGCAAACGGGCTCCTTGCCCGAACGCAAAGCGAATTGCCATTCGGGAAAGAGCGTGGAACAACTCCAACCTCCGCCGGCGCCACGCCCGCGCCGGCACATCATAACAGGGAAACAGAGAGATGACCGAGGCGGAGCTGCCGGAACGCGAAGGCATGGACTATGACGTCGTGGTTGTCGGCGCCGGTCCCGCCGGCCTCGCCACGGCCATCCGCCTGAAGCAGCTCGCCGAGGAAAAAGGCGCCGACATCTCCGTCGTGGTTGTGGAGAAGGGCTCGGAAGCCGGTGCGCACATCCTCTCGGGCGCGGTCATCGATCCCATCGGCCTCGATCGCCTGCTGCCCGGCTGGCGCGAGGAAAGCGATGCCCCGCTGGTGACGCAGGTCACCGACGACCGCTTCTACCTCCTCGGCCCCGCCGGTGGCATCCGCCTGCCCAATTTCGCCATGCCGCCGCTGATGAACAATCACGGCAATTACATCGGCTCGCTGGGCAATGTGGTGCGCTGGCTCGCCCAGAAGGCGGAAGCCGTGGGGGTCGAGATCTATCCCGGCTTCGCCGCCTCCGAAGTGCTCTATGATGACAATGGCGCCGTACGCGGCGTCGCCACGGGCGACATGGGCGTCGATCGCGAAGGCCAGCCCAAGGGTGAATTCACGCGCGGCATGGAATTGCGCGGCCGCTACACGGTCTTCGCCGAGGGCGCGCGCGGCCACCTCACCAAGCGCCTGATCGCCCGCTTCGGGCTCGACGCCGGCCGCGAGCCGCCGAAGTTCGGCATCGGCCTCAAGGAGCTCTGGAAGGTGGCCCCGGAGAAGCACCAGCCGGGCCTCGTGCAGCACGCCTTCGGCTGGCCGCTGGACGGCAAGACCGGCGGCGGCGCCTTCCTCTACCACATGGAAGACTGTCAGGTGATGGTGGGCTTCGTGGTCCACCTCAACTACCAGAACCCCTATCTCTCGCCCTTCGACGAGTTCCAGCGCTTCAAGACGCACCCCACCTTCCGCGACACGTTCGAGGGCGGCAAGCGCATCTCCTATGGCGCGCGCGCCATCACCGAGGGCGGCTACCAGAGCGTGCCCCGCCTCTCCTTCCCCGGCGGCGTGCTGGTGGGCTGCGCCGCAGGCTTCGTGAACGTGCCGCGCATCAAGGGCAGCCACAACGCCGTCCTCTCCGGCATGCTGGCGGCCGAGCATCTCTTCGGCCCGCTGGTGGAAGGGCGCGGCTATGACGAGGTGTCGAGCTACGAGGCTGCCTGGCGGGCCTCGGACGTGGGCCGCGACCTTCACCGGGTGCGCAATGTGAAGCCGCTCTGGTCGCGCTTCGGCACCTATCTCGGCATTCCGCTTGGCGCGCTGGACATGTGGACCAACACGCTCGGCTTCTCCTTCTTCGGCACCCAGAAGCACGGCAAGACCGACGCCGCGAGCCTCAAGCCCGCCTCCGAATTCAAGCCCATCGCCTATCCCAAGCCCGATGGCGTGCTGACCTTCGACAAGCTGTCCTCGGTGTTCATCTCGAACACCAATCACGAGGAAGACCAGCCCGTTCACCTGAAGGTGCGCGACCTCGACCTGCAGAAGCGCTCGGAACACGACGTCTTCGCCGGCCCGTCCAACCGCTATTGTCCGGCGGGCGTCTATGAATGGGTGGAAGAGGCGTCCGGTCCGCGCTTCCAGATCAACGCGCAGAACTGCGTCCACTGCAAGACGTGCGACATCAAGGACCCGAACCAGAATATCGACTGGACGGCGCCGGAGGGCGGCGGCGGGCCGAACTATCCCAACATGTGAGGCGGTGTTCCGCCTGAAATGATACGGGCGGCCCTGCGGCCGCCCGTTTGCGTTTGGGTTCCGGGCTCAGTGGCCCGAAAAGCTCATGATGGTGCGCACCGGCACGCCCATGGCCCTCAGCTTCTCGGCACCGCCGAGATCCGGCAGGTCCACGATGAAGCAGGCGGCCTCCACCTGCGCGCCGATCTGGCGCAGCAGTTTCACCGCCCCTTCCGCTGTGCCGCCGGTGGCGATGAGATCGTCCACGAGGATCACCCGTTCGCCCGGATGCACGGCATCCACGTGCATCTCCATCTCGTCCTGCCCGTATTCCAGCGCATAGGCCATGCGCACGGTCTGGTGGGGCAGCTTGCCCTTCTTGCGGATCGGCACGAAGCCGGCGGAGAGCTGGTGCGCCACCGCACCGCCGACGATGAAGCCGCGCGCCTCGATGCCCGCCACCTTGTCGATCTTCGCGCCGGCCCAGGGCTGAACCAGTTCGTCCACCGTGCGGCGGAAAGCCTGCGGATTGCCGAGCAGGGTCGTGATGTCCCGGAACATGACGCCGGGCTTGGGATAATCGGGGATGGTCCGGACGACCGAGGCCAGATCGGGAAGAGGCGACATCAGAGGAACTCGCGGAATAGCCGTTCGGCAAGGGGAAGCTGGCGTCCGCGCTGCGGCGCCCGATGCCTCGCACCTAGCATCGTTTGAGGACCCGACAAAGCCTTCAAGCCCCCGTGAGGGGATGATCCGCCATGCGCGGCGGGCCGTAGCCTGCCTATGACTGGGATGCGGCCCGCAGCCGCGCACCGATGGATCAGGAGAACCGCATGCCCCTCTCCCGCCGCACGTTCGCGCTCGCAAGCCTCTCTCTGCCGCTCGCCGTTGCGGCCGCCCCCGCCTTTGCCGCCGCCTTCCAGCCTTACACGCCCGCGGCCTTCGCGGCGGCGACGAAGGCGGGCGGACCGGTCTTCGTGCATGTCTATGCCCCCTGGTGCCTGCAATGCCGGGCGCAGGAGGGCATCCTTTCCCGGCTGGTGAACGATCCGAAATACGCCAAGGCGACCTTCCTGCGCGTGGCCTATGACGAGCAGAAGGATGTGGTCGCGAAACTCGGTGTCCCCCGATCCACCCTCATCGCCTATGACGGCAGCAAGGAAACCGGCCGCATGTCGTGGGGCGTGACCGAGGCGGATGTGGTGAAGGTTCTGGATTCGGCTTACTGAGGCCGCCCGGTGACCTGCCTCCCGCCCCCAAGCCGATGGTCACGGCCCGCCTCCGGCGGCGCCCGCTCTGGGGCGCGTGAGCCATGATCCTCGCCCTGAGCTTCGTCGCCGGCCTCCTCACGATCCTCAATCCCTGCGTGCTGCCTCTGCTGCCCGTGGTCCTCGCCGGCGCGGCCACCTCGAGCCGCTTCGGACCGCTCGCTCTCGCCCTTGGGCTTGCCGCGAGCTTCGCGGTGAGCGGCGTGCTGCTGGCCTCGGCCGGGATCGAGTTCGGCGAATCCCGCGCCCTGCGCTTCGGCGCGGCGGGCCTTCTGCTGGTCGCCGGGCTGGCACTCGCGCTGCCCGCCGTAGGCGAGAAGCTCGGTGCCCTGCTCGCGCCGCTGGCGGGTGGTGCGGCGCGGCTCGCCGGCGGGCTTTCGCCCGGTCTAGCCGGCCAGTTCGGTGCCGGCGCGTTGCTGGGCCTTGCCTGGGCCCCCTGCGTCGGGCCGACACTCGGTGCCGCCTTTGCCCTGGCCGCTTCGGGGGGCTCCAAGGTTCAGGCCGCTGCCGCCATGGGCGTCTTCGCGCTGGGTGCCGCCACCTCCCTGCTGCTGGCGGGCAGCGGCGCGCGCCTGCTCGCGGCGCGCGGGCGGGGCCGCCTGGCACGGGCTGCCCATCTGTCGCGCCGCCTCTTCGGCGTCGCGCTCGTACTGGTGGCGGTGCTCATCCTCACCGGGCTCGACAAGACGCTGGAAGGCATCGTGGTCGCCGCCTTGCCGGACTGGTTCGTCAGCCTCGCCACCCGGTTCTGATCTCTCAAACGAAAACAGGCCCCGCGAAGGGGCCTGTCTGAAGCGGGAACGGAGATCGCCTCAGTGGGCGATGTTCTTCCAGATCTTCTTCTTCGTAAAATAGAGCAGACCGCCCAGCACGATGAGGAAGATGAACACCTGGAAGCCGATGCGCTTGCGGGCATCGAGGTGCGGCTCTGCCATCCACATGAGGTAGGCCGACACGTCGCGGGAATATTGATCCACGGTCGTGGGCGTGCCGTCCGTATATTCCACCTGCCCGTCGCTGAGCGGCTTGGGCATGGCGATCTGGTGGCCGGGGAAATACTTGTTGTAGTGCAGGCCCGGCTGCACGGTCACGCCTTCCGGCGGCTCCACATAGCCGTTGAGCAGCGCGTGGATATAGTCGACGCCGCCTTCCTGATACTGGGTGAAGGCGTCGAGGATGAAGCCGGGGAAGCCCACGTGCGAGGCTCTGGCCTTGGCGATCACCGAGAGATCCGGCGGCAGGGCGCCGCCATTGGCGACGCGCGCGGCCTGGTCATTGGGGAACGGCGCCGGCCAGTGATCCGAGAGGCGGCCGGGGCGCTGGAACATCTCGCCCTGATCGTTCGGACCATCGGTAATCTGGTACTCGGACGCCACCGCTTTGGCCTGGGCTTCGGAGAAGTGCGGCCCGCCTTCCTGCGCCAGATTGCGGAAGTAGAGGTAATTGGCCGAGTGGCACGAGGCGCAGACCTCGCGGAACACCTTGAAACCGCGCTGGAGCTGGGCCGGATCGTACATGCCGAACGGCCCGGCGAAGGACCAGCTTTCGCGGTGCGGCAGGTCGTCATGCCCCCCTTCCGCCGCGCGGGCCGGCGCGGCGAAGGCGAGGGCCAGCGCGACGGCGCCGAGGAGAAACGTCTTCTTCATGGCTCTGTCTCCGCCGCTCGCTCAGCCCTTGGTCTGCGGAGCCGAGGCTCCGGCGACGACCGTTGCGCCACCCTTGGCCAGAACCGCATCGGCGATGGAGGCCGGCAGGGGCTTCGGGCGCTCGACGAGGCCGAGCACGGGCAGGATGACGAGGAAATGGATGAAGTAATAAGCGGTGAAGATGCGCGACACGATCACGTAGCCGCCCTCCGCCGGCTGCGAGCCGAGGTAGCCGAGGCCCACCGCCACCACCGCGAAGATCCAGAAGAACTGGCGGAAGAGGGGGCGGTACTTGGCCGAGCGCACCTTCGAGGTGTCGAGCCAGGGCAGGAAGGCCAGCACCGCGATGGCGCCGAACATGCACAGCACACCGCCGAGCTTGTCCGGAATGGAGCGCAGGATGGCGTAGAAGGGCAGGAAGTACCACTCGGGCACGATGTGCGCCGGGGTGGAGAGGGGGTTGGCCGGAATGTAGTTGTCCGGGTGGCCCATGTAGTTGGGCGCGTAGAAGATGAACCAGGAGAAGAACAGCAGGAACACCACCATGGCGAACACATCCTTGATGGTCGCATAGGGGGTGAACGGCACGGTGTCCTTCGCCACGCTCTTCACGTCGAGGCCGTCGGGATTGTTCTGGCCCACATGGTGCAGCGCCCAGATGTGCAGGCCGACGACGCCGGCGATCATGAAGGGCAGCAGATAGTGGAGCGCAAAGAAGCGGTTGAGGGTCGGATCACCCACCGAATACCCACCCCACAGCCACTGCACGATGGTCTCGCCCACCAGCGGAATGGCCGAGAACAGGTTGGTGATGACGGTGGCGCCCCAGTAGGACATCTGGCCCCACGGCAGCACGTAGCCCATGAAGGCCGTGGCCATCATCAGCAGGTAGATGATGACGCCGAGGATCCACAGCACCTCGCGCGGCGCCTTGTAGGAGCCGTAATACATGCCGCGGAACATGTGGATGTAGACCGCGATGAAGAACATCGAAGCGCCGTTGGCGTGGATGTAGCGGATCATCCAGCCGAAGCTCACGTCGCGCATGATGTGCTCGACGCGGGCGAAGGAGACCGGCGCATAGGCGGTGTAGTGCATGGCGAGCACCACGCCCGAGACGATCTGCACCACCAGCATGAGGGTGAGGATCGCGCCGAAGGTCCAGAAATAGTTCAGGTTCTTGGGGACCGGATAGGCAATCGCGCTCGAATGCACGAGACCGACGAGCGGCAGCCGGCTCTCGAACCAGCGCGCAACCCTGCTCTTCGGCTGGTAGGTGGAATGTCCTTCCATGGGGCCAACCCTTGTTATGGACGGGCGACGCGCACGTCAGCCGATCACGATCTTGCTGTCGGAAACGAAGTTGTAAGGCGGCACCGCGAGGTTCAGCGGGGCCGGTCCGACGCGCACGCGGCCGGACGAATCGTATTGCGAGCCATGGCAGGGGCAGAACCAGCCGTCATAATTGCCCTGGTGGCCGAGCGGCACGCAGCCCAGATGCGTGCAGATGCCGATCACCACGAGCCAGTTGTCATGCCCGGTCTTCACTCGGTCCTGGTCGCGCTGCGGGTCGAGAAGCTGCGTCAGCGGCACGGCGCGCGCGGCTTCCACGTCCTTCGGGGCGCGGTTGAAGATGAAGATGGGCTTGCCGCGCCACTGGGTGGTGACGATCTGGCCTTCGGCGATGGGGGTCAGGTCCACTTCCGTGGTGGACAGCGCCAGCACCGAAGCGTCCGGCTGAAGCTGCGACACGAAGGGCCAGACCATCCCGGCCACGCCGACCGCGCCGACCGCGCCCGTTGCAATGTAAAGGAAATCCCGGCGGGTCGTCTGGGTCGTCTCCGTATGTGCCACGGCGCTTTCCCTCAATATTCGTTCGCGTCATCTTCGCGGCTGCAACAAATATATTGCGGAGAACAATGCTGTTTTCCGCATGTGCGAACGCCGCGAGATTAAGGCACACCCCTCCCGACGAAAGGGAAGCAGCACCTTCAAGTGTCTCTAATTACACCCTATCCGAACCGTGTCCAGATCGCCCCCATGCGGCACCGGGTCTCGGGTTCGCCATCTTTCCGCCAGAACTCTGCCAGCTACGTAACTTTACGGATGATCCTCGCTCTTTACTGCCCAGATATCGCTCAGAATACCGGCACGTGCCTGCGCACCGGCGCCTGCCTCGGTGTTCCCGTGCACATCATCGAGCCCGCCGGCTTTCCGGTGAGCGCGCCCGCGTTCCGCCGCGCCGGCATGGACTATCTCGATGCGGTGGAGTGGCAACGCCATGCTTCCTTCGCCGCCTTCGAGCGCTGGCGCCGCGAGGAAGGCCGGCGCCTCGTGCTCTTCACCACGAAGGGGGCGACGCCCCTGCCCGCCTTCACCTTCCAGCCCGGCGACGTGCTGCTGTTCGGCCGTGAGAGCGCGGGAGCGCCGGAGGAGGTCCATGCGGCCGCGGATGCGCGGGTGAAGATCCCGCTGCGGCCGGGCATGCGCTCGCTGAACGTGGCGGTCTCCGCCGCCATGGCGCTGGGCGAGGCCCTGCGGCAGACGAACGGTTTCCCCGCCCCGGAGCCCACATGATTCTCCGGCGCGGGTCCCTGCCCGCCGCTTCCGTCGGCGGACCGAACATGCTCTAGAACGCGCGGGGGCCCGCAGGAGGTTAAGCGCCGATGACCGACACCGCCATCGAGACCGCCGAGCTGGAGCGCCGCAAGGCCGAGGCCCGCGCGTGGTTCGAGGCCTTGCAGGGGCGCATCATCGCCGCCTTCGAGCAACTGGAGGACGAGGCGTCCCCAGCGCTCTACGGCGAAAAGGCCGGCCGTTTCGTGCGCACGCCATGGGACCGCACGGACCATACGGGCGCGCCCGGCGGCGGCGGCACCATGGCCATGATGCACGGGCGGCTGTTCGAGAAGGTGGGCGTGCATACCTCCACCGTCTTCGGTGAATTCGCGCCCGAGTTCCGGGGCCAGATTCCCGGCGCGGCGGAAGACCCGCGCTTCTGGGCCTCCGGCATCTCGCTCATCGCCCACATGGCCAATCCCCACGTGCCGGCGGTGCATATGAACACCCGCTTCGTCGTCACCACCAAAAGCTGGTTCGGCGGCGGCGCCGACCTCACGCCGGTCCTCGACACCCGCCGCACGCAGGACGATCCGGACACACGCGCCTTTCACGCCGCGTTCGAGAAGGCCTGCGGTGCCCATGCGGTGGCCGATTACGGCCGCTACAAGGCTTGGTGCGACGAATATTTCTTCCTCAAGCACCGCAACGAGATGCGGGGCATCGGCGGCATCTTCTACGACTGGCTGAACTCGGGCGACTTCGGCGCCGATCTCGCCTTCACGCGGGAGGTGGGCACCACCTTCCTCGACATCTATCCCCGCCTCGTGCGCGCCAACATGGCGCGGCCCTGGGACGAGACGGAGCGCGAGGAGCAACTCGTGCGCCGCGGCCGCTACGTGGAGTTCAACCTGCTCTACGACCGCGGCACCATTTTCGGCCTGAAGACCGGCGGCAACATCGCCTCCATCCTCTCCTCCATGCCGCCCGTGGTGAAGTGGCCGTAGGACGGCACCACCGCCGTTGTCGGGGCGTCACACAGGCTCGCTACACCGTTGAGGCGCTTCAGGCGCCGTAACGGAGAACACCCATGGCCTTCGCCCCCGGTGACATCGTTCAGCTCAAGTCCGGCAGCCCTGCCCTCACCGTCATCTCCGAATCCGGCGAGATGGTCGAGGTGGTGTGGTATTCGGACGAGAATGGCGAGTTCCGCACCCAGTCCCTGCCGGTGATCGGCCTCGAAGTCCTCGACATCACCGAGTTCGAGGTGGAAGAAGACGGGGACGAGGAAGACGAGGACTGAGCCTGCGGTCGCGCCGCATCGGCCCTGCGTTCAGCGGGAGGACGGCCCGCCGCCTCCCGCTTCGGCCGCCGCGCGCGCCATGCCCGCAAGGGTTTCGGCGTCATGCGGAAAATCCGCCGCCACCCATGCCTCACGCGCCGACGCCAGCGCGGCGCCGAGCTTCGGTCCCGGCTTGAGCCCGAGGGCCATGAGATCCCGAGCGGTCAGCGGGAATTCCGGAACCGGCCATGCGGCGGCGAGCGCCAGCAGCGCCGATGGATCGCCGCCCCGCCGTGCCGCCGCGATCAGCAGGGCATCCCGGAACACGTCCGCTCCCAGCGCGAAGATCAACGCCCGAGCCTCCGGAGCGGAGAGGCCCGGCCCCACCGCCCGCGCGCCGGCGAGCGCCAGCAGGCGGGCGTGCTCTGCATTGGCAAGGCGCAGGCGGACCCGCAGACGCTCGGCGTCCTCGGGAATCCGGACAGCCAGCGCCGCGAGCCGGCGCATGGGTGCCGGCTGGATGCCAAGCTCAGGCTCAAGCCGTGCGAGGTGCGCAAAGCCGGAGAGGTCCGGCACCCCCGCGAGGATGCGGGTCAGCAGCCCGGCATCGGTCATTTCCACCAGCGTGTCCGCCGCCCGCCGGGCCACGAGCAGCTTCACCAGCTCCGCCCGCACCCGCTCCCGCGAGAGCTGGTCGAGGCCGGCCCGCAGCCGCTCGGCGGCCCTGAGCGCCTCGGCATCCACGGGACCCTTGGCATAGGTGGCGTGGAACCGGAACAGGCGGAGGATGCGCAGATGGTCCTCGCGGATGCGGGTCTCGGCATCACCGATGAAGCGCACGCGGCGCGCCATGAGGTCCGGCAGACCACCCACAGGGTCGAAGACCAAGCCGTCTGCATCCGCATAGAGGGCGTTGAGGGTGAAGTCGCGGCGCGCGGCGTCGCGCGCCCAGTCGCGGCCGAAGCGCACCACCGCATGGCGCCCGTCCGTCTCCACATCCTCGCGGAGCGTCGTCACCTCAAAGGGCACGCCCGCGCTCACCACGGTCACGGTACCGTGGGCAATGCCGGTGGGCACGCTCTTCAAGCCCGCGCCCTCGGCGCGACGCACCACCTCCTCCGGCAGGCAGGTGGAGGCGAGATCCACCTCGCCCACGGCCTCGCCCAGCAGGCCGTTGCGCACCGCGCCGCCGACGATGCGCGTTTCCTCGCCGTCGCCATTGAGCGCGGCCAGCACCGCCCGCAACGGGGGTGCGGCAAGGAAGGCGGCCCCCGCCAGCGACGGGCCGCTCATTCGTAGCGGCCCGGCACGAAGACGCCATTCTCCATATGGGCCGGCACATAGCGGCTGCCCGGCCGCGCGCCCTGATCCCACTCGAACAGCCACAGACCCGCCGCCACCAGCAGCACCGCAAGGACGGCACAGGCGGCGAGCGCGCGTGGAGACCAGTGCGCCGGCACCACGGAGCCGCGCAGCGCCAGCAGGATCAGGCCATAGGCAATGAAGGGCGAGAGGAAGAGCGCGGTCTCCACGAGAACGGTGCGGATCATGCGTAGAGCTTCTCGTAGAGGTTGCGGATCAGCCCGGCCGTTACGCCCCAGATGAACCGCTCGCCATAGGGCATGGCGAAGAAATAGCGCCGGATGCCCTCGCGCACCCGCGACTGGCGCTGGTGGTTGGCGGGGTCCATCAGGAAGGCCAGCGGCACCTCGAACGCCTCCTGCACCTCGGCTTCATTGAGGGCGAGGGCGTAATTGGGCGGGATGAGCCCGACCACGGGTACGATCCAGAAATTGGTGCTGGAGAGGTACCCGTCGAGGAAGCCGAGAGGGCGCACCAGATCGCCCGCAAGGCCCACCTCCTCCCGCGCCTCGCGCAAGGCGGTGTCAACCTCGTCCTTGTCCTCCGGGTCCATCCGCCCACCGGGAAAGGCGATCTGTCCGGCATGATGGGAGAGGTTGGTGGCCCGCAGCGTCAGGAGCACCGTGGGCTCTGGCCGTGCCACCACGGGCACCAGAACGGCGGCCGGGCGCGGCGGCTTCTCCGGCACCGGCACATGGCTGGAGATGGCGTGGTCGCCGTTCAGCGTCGCATGGTCGTCCCGCACATAGGGCGGAGGCGGCACCTGCGAGAGGCCGAAGGCGGCGCGGTCGAGGAAATCATCGAGCTCGGGCGACGACGTGCCGACCGGCGCCCCGGCGGAGGGAAAGGGGGCGGTCATCACAGGCTGCCTTCCAGTTGGGCGGCGGGCATCATGGCATAGAAGGCCCGGCCCGAGGCGACGCCGAACATCGCCGTGCCCTCAACCTCCCGCACCTCGCCGCGCTCCACGAGATCCAGGAAGACCGCGCGGGTGAGGCGGGCCTCCAGCCCATGGCGCACATGGACATAGGGCGTCAGTTCGCCGGGCTCGCCGCCGGGGGCAAAGCGCAGGTCGTGGCCGGGGCCGCAGCGCACGAGGTCGTCCATATTGGTGCGGAACACCAGCACCGGCTGTCCGTCCGCATCATCCACCGCCATCTCGACCGCCTGGAAGGGAGCGTCGTCCACGGTGATGCCGATCTTCTCCACCGGTGTCTTCAGCACATAGCGCGTCCCCTCCCGCGTCAGCACGGAAGCGAACAGGCGCACCAGCGCGGGGCGGCCGATGGGCGTGCCCATATAGAACCAGGTGCCGTCGGCGGCGATGCGCATGTCCATGTCGCCGCAATCGGGCGGGTTCCACTTCTCCACCGGTGCCGGACCGCGTCCGCCCGTGGCCTTCACCGCCGCCATCACGGCCTCGAGGCGGCCGGAAGCGGCGCCCGCCTCGCCCGTTGCCTGTCCGGTTGGACCGGTTTCCTCAGCCATGCTTACGCCGCTCCTCGCAATGACGTGACACCGATTTCCGTGCACCGCAAAACGGATGGCTCGACGCGGCGCCAACTTATCGTAAGCTTGATCCTCCGGCAGGGTGGTGGTGCGCCGGAGAAATCCGACGCTCCGCCTGCCGGTTCCGGGCGCGGCCTCCTCGCGACCTGACAAGGACGAGAGCGGGCTTGGTCTTGCCGTGTTTGGCGGCGAAGCTCCCGGCGAAGCGGAGATAGGGCATGTCGGCACCGAGCGAAACCTTCGACCTGGATCAGATGATCGTGCGCAATGCCGAGGCCGCCGCCGCCAGCGTGCGCGCGGCCCGCACGGCCATCTCCTCGGTGATCTTCGGCCAGGAGACGGTGATCGATCAGGCCCTCGTCACCATCCTCTCCGGCGGCCATGCGCTGCTGGTGGGCGTGCCGGGCCTCGCCAAGACCAAGCTTGTGGAAACTATGGGCACCGTGCTCGGCCTCGATGCCCGGCGCGTGCAGTTCACGCCCGACCTCATGCCCTCCGACATTCTGGGCGCCGAGGTGCTGGAGGAAAGCGCTGGCGGCAAGCGCGCGTTCCGCTTCATCAAGGGGCCGGTGTTCGCCCAGCTCCTGATGGCCGACGAGATCAACCGCGCCTCGCCCCGCACGCAGTCGGCGCTGCTTCAGGCCATGCAGGAATACCATGTGACGGTGGCCGGTGAGCGACACGATCTGCCCAAGCCCTTCCATGTGCTCGCGACCCAGAACCCGCTGGAGCAGGAAGGCACCTATCCCCTGCCCGAAGCCCAGCTCGACCGCTTCGTCATGGAAATCGACGTGGACTATCCCGATCGCGATGCCGAACGGCGCATCCTGTTCGACACCACGGGCGCGGAAGAGACAAAGCCCCGCGCCGCCATGAGCGTTGATGACCTGCTCGCCGCCCAGCGCCTCGTGCGCCGCCTTCCGGTGGGCGAATCGGTGGTGGAAGCCATCCTCACCCTCGTGCGCTCGGCCCGCCCCGGCACCGGCGAGAGCGACGAGCAGAAACACATCGCCTGGGGTCCCGGCCCGCGCGCCTCGCAGGCGCTGATGCTGGCGGTGCGCGCCCGCGCCCTTCTGGACGGGCGTTATGCGCCCTCGCTGGATGACGTGGTGGCACTGGCGGAGCCGGTGCTCAAGCACCGTATGGCCCTCACCTTCGCCGCCCGTGCCGAGGGCGAGAGCGTGACGCGCGTGATCAAGCGCCTCGCGGCCCGGCTGGGCTGAGGCGCAATCGCGTGGCGTTGCGTCCGAAGGACATCCCGGAGACGGCAGAGGCCGCCGCCATCGGCATGGCGCACCTGTCCCATGAGGCTTCCGTGCTCGCGGCGGCCATGCCCCGGCTCGTGCTGGAGGCACGGCGCATCGCCGCCTCCGTGCAGCATGGCGTCCACGGCCGGCGCCGCTCGGGGTCGGGCGAGAACTTCTGGCAGTACCGCCGCTTCACCGATGGCGAACCGGCTGCCCGCGTGGACTGGCGCCGCTCTGCCCGCGACGACCATCTGTATGTGCGTGAGCGCGAATGGGAGGCCGCCCACACCGTGTGGATCTGGCCGGACCTGTCCGCCTCCATGGACTATGCCTCGCCCAAGCTCGAACCCAAGCGCCACCGGGCGCTCGTGGTGGCGCTGGCGCTCGCCGAGCTTCTGGTGAAGGGCGGCGAGCGCGTGGGCGTGCCGGATATCCTGCGCCCCACCGCGAGCCGCCGCATCATGGAGCGGATGGCCGAGCAACTGCTGCTGGCGCAGAGCCTGCCCGGCAGCCTGCCGCCCCTGTTCCATCCCTCGCCTCTCTCCGAGGTGGTGCTGCTGGGCGACTTCTGGAGCCCAACGCCTGAGGTGGTCGCGCGCATCGAGGCGCTGGCGGGCACCGGCGCCCACGGCCATGTGGTGCAGATCGTCGATCCGGCGGAAGAGACCTTCCCCTTCTCCGGCCGCATCGCCTTCCGCGAGCCGGAAGGCGGCGCGAGCATCACGGTCGGCCGTGCCGAGACGTGGCGGGCGGATTATGAGACGCGCGTCGCCGCGCATCGCGAGGCCATCCGCGCCGCCGCCAACCGGCTCGGCTGGAGCTTCCGCGTCCACCGCACCGACCGGCCGGCGAGCGAACTGCTGCTGGCGCTGCACATGCGCATGGGCGCGGGCGATGCCGCCACATCAAGCGTTTCGACGGAGACCCGCGCATGATGGGCCTTCCGCTTAGCTTTGCCTCGCCTTTGCTGCTCACCGCGCTGCTGGCCCTGCCGGCGCTGTGGTTCCTGCTGCGCGTTGTGCCGCCGCGCCCGAAGGAACTGAACTTCCCGCCGACGCGCCTCCTCTTCGACATCCGGCCGAAGGAGGAGACGCCCGCCCGCACGCCGTGGTGGCTGACACTGCTGCGCCTGCTGCTGGCGGCGCTCGTCATCCTCGCCGCCGCCGGCCCCATATGGAACCCGCCCGCCTCTGCGCCCTCTTCCTCCGGCCCGCTGGTGCTGGTGATCGACCAGGGCTGGCCCGCCGCCGCCACATGGGCGCAGCGTATCTCCACGGCCAATGGCCTCGTGGATGAGGCCGCCGCCAACGGCCGGGGCGTCGCCCTCATTCCCACCGGCGACGTGCCGAAGGACGCAACGCTTCTCCTGCCGGCGCAGGCGCGGGACAAGCTGCGCTCGCTCACCCCCGTCGCCTGGGCACCGGCCCGCAAGGAGGCTTTCGCGCTGGCGGCGAAGATCCTCGGCAGCCAGCCGGACGCCGGCCTCGTCTATGTGAGCGACGGCGTGGACCTTGCCACCGATCCCGACCTCGCCCAGCAGCTTGCCGCGCTGAAGGGTGCCCGCCCCCCGCTGGTGGTGAGTGGCGGCGTCGCGACCCCGCTCGCCCTCGCCGCGCCCGACAATGCCGCCGGCGCGCTCACCGTGAAGGTGCTGCGCCCCGACGACGGCCCCGCCCGCGTCGGGCGGGTGGAAGCCCGTGACATGAAGGGCCTCGCGCTCGGGGAAGCCGCCTTCTCCTTCGGCCCCGGCGTGCGGGAGGCGCTTGCCACCTTCAATCTGCCGGTGGACATCCGCAACGAGGTGTCGCGCCTCGAAATCGTCGGCGAGCGCTCGGCCGGCGCGGTGCAGCTTCTGGACAAGCGCTGGCGCCGCCGCACGGTCGGCGTCGTGTCTGGCGCGTCCACCGACACCGGCCAGCCTCTGCTGGCCCCCACTTACTATCTCTCCCGCGCGCTCGGCCCCTTCGCGGACCTGCGTCTGGGCGAGACCGGCGCGCCGGTGGAGAACATCAACCGCTTCCTGGAGCAGCGCGTGCCGGTGATCGTGCTCACCGATGTGGGCACCATTCCGCCCGCCACCCGCACGCGCCTTGCGCGCTTTGTGGAGAATGGCGGCGTGCTGGTGCGTTTCGCGGGCCCGCGCTTGGCCAATGCGCAGGACGACCTCTTGCCCGTGCGTCTGCGCAGGGGCGGACGCACGCTCGGCGGATCGCTGTCCTGGGAGACGCCGCAGGCGCTGGGCAGCCTCACCGCCGAAGGCCCCTTCCACGACCTCAAGCTGCCCAACGATGTGAGCGTGAACCGGCAGGTGCTGGCCGAGCCGGACGGCAATCTCGGCGAGCACACCTGGGCGGCGCTCACCGACGGCACGCCGCTGGTCACCGGCGCGCCGCGTGGGCGGGGCATGGTGGTGCTGTTCCATGTGACGGCCGACACAAGCTGGTCGAACCTGCCGCTCTCTGGCACATTCGTGGATATGCTGCGCCGGGTGATCGCGCTTTCCGATGCCGCGGCCGCGACCGATGAGGGCCGCGCCGACACGGCGGCCGCGCGTGTGGCGCAGGGGGCAGTGGCCAGCATTCCGCCCACCCGCCTGCTGGATGGCTACGGCGCCTTCGGCCCGCCCGGCCCCACCGCCAAGCCCGTGCCGGCGAATTTCAACGAGCGCGCCAGCGCCGAGCATCCGCCCGGCTTCTATGGCCCGCCGGATGCCTTGCTGGCGGTGAATGCCCTGAAGCCCGACGACACGCTCGCCCCCCTCGACCTCTCCCCCCTGGGCGCCACCGCCGCTCCGGTGCGCGAAGCCGCGCCGCGCGACCTGCGCGGACTGGCGCTGCTCGCCGCGATGGCGCTGCTGCTGCTCGACGCACTGGCGGTCCTCGTGCTCTCCGGCGCGCTGCGCCGCTTCGGGCGGCGGGCGACCACCGCCGCGCTGCTGCTGGGTGCGCTGGCCCTTGGGGCGGGCGGCATCCTTGCCCCCTCCCCCGCGCGGGCGGATGCGGCCTCGGACTTCGCGGTGAAGGCCACCTCCCAGACGCGCCTTGCCTATGTCACCACCGGCGATGCGCAGGTGGATGAGATCAGCCGCGCCGGCCTTGAGGGCCTCACCACCTTCCTCGCCCAGCGCACCGCCTTGCAGGCGGGCGAACCCATGGGCGTGGACATCGGCAAGGATGACCTCTCCTTCTTCCCCATCCTCTACTGGCCGGTGCTGCCCAATTCTCCCGTGCCGCCTCCGGCGACACTGGCGCGCATCGACGCCTTCATGAAGCAGGGCGGCACCGTCGTGTTCGACACCCGCGACGCCCTTGAGACGCCGCAGGGCGGCAGCGGCCCCCTCTCGCCCGCCGCCGCGCGCCTGCGCGAGATCCTGTCAGGCCTCGACGTGCCCGAACTCTCGCCCATTCCGCGCGATCACGTGCTGACCAAGACCTTCTATCTGCTGCGCGATTTCCCGGGCCGCTTCACCGGCGGCACCACCTGGGTTGAGGCCCTGCCCGCCGTGCAGGATGGCGACGAGCGTCCGGCGCGGGCGGGTGACGGCGTCTCGCCCGTCATCATCACGTCCAACGATCTGGCCGGCGCCTGGGCGGTGGGGCCGAATGGCGAGCCCCTGCTGCCCCTCACCCCCGGCGAGCCGCGTCAGCGGGAGATGGCCTTCCGGGCGGGCGCGAACATGGTGATGTACGTGCTCACCGGCAACTACAAGGCCGATCAGGTGCACGTGCCGGCCCTGCTGGAGCGCCTCGGCCAATGACGAAGCCCGTGTCCCGCCGCCCGGCGGCCCCTGAAAGGCGTCCATGAGCTACGGCCTCGCATTCGAGCCCTTCCTGCCCTGGCCGATGCTCGGCGCCTTGGCCGTCGTGGCGCTGGTGCTGGCGGTGCTGCTGGTGGGCGCGCGCACGCGCGGCGGTGCCATCCGCGCGCTGGCCCTGCTTGTGGGCCTGATCGCGCTCGCCAATCCCTCGCTGACGCGGGAGGAGCGCGAACCGCTTTCCTCCGTGGTGGCCGTGGTGGTGGACAAGAGCGCCAGCCAGAATTTCGGTGACCGAACCGCCCAGACGCAGGCCGCCCGCGCCGCGCTGGACGAGCGGCTGAAGCGCATTCCCGGCCTTGAGATCCGCACCATCGAGGCGGACGCCCGCGACGGCGAGACGGATGGCACACGCCTCTTCTCCGCCCTCTCCGCCGGCCTCGCCGATGTGCCGCCGGAGCGGGTGGCGGGCGCCATCATGATCACCGACGGGCGCGTGCACGACGTGCCCGAGCAGGCCTCTGCGCTCGGCTTCAACGCGCCCATCCACGGCCTCATCACGGGACAAGCGGGCGAGCGCGACCGCCGCGTGGCGCTGGAGAAGGCGCCGCGCTTCGGCATCGTCGGCCAGCGCCAGATGCTCACCTTCCGCGTGACCGACGAAGGCGTGCCGGCGGGCGCGCGCGTCGGCGTGATCGTGCGGCGTGACGGCGAGGTGATTGCCAATCCTGTCGTCACCGCCGGCCGACCCGCGCAGGTGGAGGTCGAGATCGCCCATGCGGGCGCCAACATCATCGAGGTGGAGGCCCCGCCGCTCGAAGGCGAGCTGACGCTGGTGAACAACCGCGCCGCCGTCTCCATCGACGGCGTGCGCGACAAGCTGCGGGTGCTGCTGGTCTCCGGCGAGCCGAACGTGGGCGAGCGCACCTGGCGCAACCTGCTGAAGAGCGATGCGAACGTGGACCTCGTCCACTTCACCATCCTGCGCCCGCCGGAGAAGCAGGACGGCACGCCCATCAACGAGCTCTCGCTGATCGCCTTCCCGACGCGCGAGCTGTTCCAGACCAAGATCCGCGACTTCGATCTGATCATCTTCGACCGCTACGCCCAGCAGGGCGTGCTGCCGCAGGTCTATTTCGACAACATCGTGCGCTATGTGCGCAATGGCGGCGCGCTGCTGGTGGCGGCGGGCACGGACTTCGTGGACACCGGCTCGCTCTACAACACGCCGCTGGAGGACATCCTCCCCGCCGCGCCCACGGGCCAGACCACGGAAGCGCCCTATGTGGCCAAGCTCACGGATCTCGGCAAGCGCCATCCGGTGACGCGCGGCCTGCCCGGCTCGGAGAGCGATCCGCCGCACTGGAGCCGCTTCTTCCGCGTGGTGGATGCGGAGGCGCGCTCGGGCGTCACGGTCCTCAGCGCCCCCGGCGACAAGCCGGTGCTCCAGCTCGACCGCGTGGGACAGGGCCGCGTCGCCCTTCTGCTCTCGGATCATTTCTGGCTCTGGGCGCGCGGCTATGATGGCGGCGGCCCCTATATCGACCTGTTGCGTCGCCTCTCCCACTGGCTCATGAAGGAGCCGGACCTTGAGGAAGAGCGCCTGAAGCTTTCCACCTCCGGCCGCGACCTCGTGGTGGAGCGCCAGACCATGGGCGAGAGCGTGCCCGTGGCGCAGGTAACGACGCCCTCCGGCGCCGTGCGGAACCTTACGCTCACACAGGCCGAGCCCGGCCTGTGGCGGGCGACAACGCCGGCGGATGAACTGGGCCTGTGGCGGGCGGTGAACGGGCAGCTCACGGCCCTCACCAACATCGGCCCGCTGAACCCGAAGGAATTCGCCGAAGTCACCAGCACCAAGGACTGGCTCGCCCCCATCGCCACCGCCACCGGCGGCGGCCTGTGGCGGCTGTCGGAACTGAAGGGCAGCGTGCCCCGCGTGGTGGCCGTCTCCTCCGGCGAGCGGCTGGCGGGCGACGACTGGATGGGCCTGCGCACCCGCGATGTCTCGGTGGTGCGCGGCATCGGCCTCTTCCCGGTCTTCGCCGGCCTCTCCGGCCTGCTGCTCCTGCTCGGCGTGATCACCGCCGCCTGGGTGCGCGAGGGGCGGTGAGGGAGTGGACGGGCGAGCTATAGAAATTCGGCGTCGTGCCCAATGAGTGCGGGGCGCAGATGGGGTGGAACCGGGAAGCCATACCCGGTCAGTCCCTCGGAGAAAATGAAGGCACCAGCCTTGTGATAGGAGCTTGTGTACAGCTCTTCTCCGATCATCAGGAAGACCGAGGTCAGCGTCTGGATCGAATCCAGCCCGGTCGCCTGTGACCTCTTCACTCCCTCCGGCCAGTCGATTTCGTAAGCACAAGTCCAGATGCCACCGACGGCTTCCGGACGGAATATCCGCACGTGCAGCTCCCGCTCTTCCCGACCCACCCGTATCTTGAGATCCCGAGAGGCAATCATGTCCCTCTCCTGCTCAATAAATCGATTGTCGGACAAAAATTTTAAAGAAACGCATCGTCAGGATGGGCGATATCTCGCACATTTTTTGTGACAGGAAAGCCGTAACCTTTGAAACCCGGCTCTAGAAAGCTAATCAGCCCGTCTTCGTGATACCCGCTGACATAAAGGTGGATGCCGACCATCTGGAGCCCGTGGTGCAACGCCTGCGCGGAATCGTGACCATAGGCATCGCGCGCCATAGGCTCGTCCGGCCAGTCGATTTCGATCCGGCACGCCCAGCACCCGTTGTCCTGTCGCGGCGCATAGATGCGGATGGGGAGATCCACCTCCTCATCCGCCTCACGCACCTTCAAGGTTCGGCTTGCGATCATGATGGCATCCAATCTCGAGCCCTCGCTTCTCGCAGCTAAGTGCTCATTAGCTCTCTCGTAACCATTTCAAAAAGGTCCTGCGGATCATTTGTCGACCCTTGCGCCCCACGATCGAGCGCCTCCCTTCTATGTTCCGATAAATTAGAACCGGCATATATAAAAAATGGCGTCCGATATCCTCTCGACCTCAATGCTTCTAAAAGCACATAGCCTTCGCGAGGCCCTTCACGGCGCCCCATATCAGAAATAATAGCGCCAAATTTTTTGTTAGCTACCCGATCCAAGGCATCTTTTGTCGATGTCGATATGCTTATTTTAATACCGATCGCCTCGAAAGCCTTTCTTTCATATATATTATTATCCGGGAAATCGTCCACCCATAACAGATGTCTTTTCCAATCAGCAGGCCTCCTACGGGACAGATCAAACGATTCCAAGACCAAATCCGCAATGTTTCCTATATCAATTTTCCCATTTACGCCCTGATCTTTCGTGGACGCAACAGCCAGATAAGCAGCAGCAGCAGTTTGATCTCTAGTTAAATACACATAATTATTCTCATTTGAGAAATCGGATGGAGAAAACAATTTAGCATTATGCCTCACCACAAGCCAAACAAAAACGAACAAAACAACAACTGGGAATAAAATCAAGAAATACAACATTACCCTGAAATCAGACTCCGGCATATTAGACAGTACCAGAGAGAGCGACGCCATACCATAGACAAGAACGATGAATAAAGCAATAATACCGAGCGGATTCTTAGACAAAGAAACAGCTGTTCTATTAAAATCGCTCTCACCCATCTTAAAACGCCTCCATTTACATAATATAGCTTGTATATTTTAGCCTCTTCTAAGATATGCAGCAATGCCTGCCACCGCAGTCACCCACCCGCGCCGGCCAGCGCCTTCTCGACCGCCGACTTCACGCCGGGAACCAGGGAGAGTGAGCCCGGAGCGTTGAGGTGGCCGTTGTCCACGTAGCCGAGGCGGCCATCGGGTACGGTGGGGCGGCAGGAAGTGGCGTCGCAGAAGCCCTCGCGGGGCAGATAGAGGCCGACGCCGGGGACGGACGCGGCGATGGCGGCCAGACCCTGCTCCACCCCGGCCGACCGCTCCCGGGCGGTCTCGGCGGAGATGTTGCACACGCTCTCGTCCAGCCCGAGGAAGCGCCGCCGGAGCACGCAACGCGCCCCGAAGCCGAGCCCGAAATCCGGCGGCGGGCCGACCAGCAGCACCGCCTTTCCAGCGCGGCGCAGCTGTTCCACGGCCTTGCGAAGGTCGGCCATGGCAGCGGGCAGGTCCGGCTGAGCGGACCAGAGGCCTCCGATGGCGACGAGCCGCACCTCAGGGTTCGCCGCCAGCGCCTCCAGCGACCGGCCGCGGAAGATCTCGCAATTCTGCGCTTCCTGCGAGCCGCCGAGGGCACGTGGCGCCATCGGTTGGCAACCGGCCTTTGTCACCTGAAGCAGCCCATAGCCGAGTTGGCGGGCCACCGCATCGAAGGCGGGGGCGTGGTGGTTGGCAAAGGAATCCCCGAACAGCGCAATCAGCGGCGCCTTCGGATCGGGATCGCCGAAGCGGCAGGGCGCGTCGCCGCGCGGAAGGCCCGGCCCCTGGAGGCAGGCCTTCGAGCCCGCCCAGACATCGGTGAGGGAGGCCTGTGCCGCCCGCGTCGCGGCCGAGGCGCGGAACGGCAATCCGTTGGTCTCGTGGATGACGAGGCCCGTCCCGGCAAGCACCGCCAGCACGATCAGGCCATTCCGGATGCTGCGGATTTCCGAGCGACGCTCGGGCGGCCCATGGCGGCGGAAGGGCGCCTCCACATAGCGCCAGGAGAGGATGGAGGCGCCGACCGCCAGCACCACCAGCACCACACCCGCCACAAGGTCCGGGTCGTGCCCGACGTGGAACTTGTAGAAGGCGAGGATCGGCCAGTGCCAGAGATAGAGCGAATAGGAAATGAGGCCGATGCCGGCGATGGGGGCAAGGCCGAGCACGCGGCCGACCAGCGTCTGCCGCCCCTCCTCGCCCGCCCAGAGGATGAGGAGCGCGCCGCCCACGGGGAACAGGGCGTTGAGGCCCGGAAAGACGGTGGTGCGGCTGAAGGTGAAGAGCGCCCAGCCGATGAGGCCGACACCGATGAGCGCCGCCAGCTCCGGCAGCAGGCGGCCGCGCAGGCGCGGCAGGAGGCCGAGGGCGAGCACGCCGCCGGCCAGAAGCTCCCAGGCACGAGAGGTGAAATTGTAAAAGCCGCTGTTCGGCCGCAGCACGGCATTCTGGCTCGCCACATAAAGCGAAGCGAGGAGCACCGCCCACACCACCACGCCCCGGATGGGGCGCAGGCGTGGATGGGACAGAGCGAATAAAGCGAGCGGCCAGAACAGATAGAACTGCTCCTCCACCGCCAGCGACCAGGTGTGCAGAAGCGGCAGTTCCTCCACGCCCGGCTGGAAATAGCCGGCGGTGGCGAGGAAATGCTTATTGGCGAGGAAGACGGAGGCGAACTCCAGCGACTTGCCGAAGAAGGCCAGCATGAGGGGCGGCAGACTCACCAGCGCCGCTAGCAGTGTCACCCCCATCACCAGCGCATAGGCGGGCACGATGCGGCGGATGCGGCGATCATAGAAGGTCAGGAGGCTGAAGCGCCCCTGCGCCAGATCCCCGGCGATGATGGCGGTGATGAGATAGCCGGAGATGACGAAGAAGACGTCCACCCCCACGAAGCCACCGGGCATGAGCGCGGCATGGGCGTGGTAGAGAACGACCGGAACCACGGCCAGCGCACGCAGGCCGCTGATGTCCGCGCGGTATTTCATGCGGGAGTGAAATCCTGGCGGGCGGCGGCCCGGCAGGACCGGACCACACGGAAGACAAGGGGCGGCGGCCCGCGTCGCACTCTCCGGAGCCGTCCCCGCAAGGCGCCGCTTTCCGCCTCCGCGCTCTTTAGAGGAGGAAGCGGCCCCTTGTCACGTGTGGTTGCGCGCGGCGCCCGCCGGTCAGCGGGTCGCCGCGAAGGTGTCCAGCACCGCCGCCGCTTCCGGCGTCACGGTCGTGCGCCAGCGCACGATGGATTTGGACGCCGCCGTGCGCAGCAGGTCCATGACCGCCGCGGGCGGGGCTTCGTCGATGACGACGCCATTTTCCCGCATGCGCTGGTAGTTGGCGGCGACCCGCCCTTCCATGGCCTTCCACTGCGCCTGCGTCGTCTCCTCGCCGGCGCGCAGCACCGCCGCCTGCGTCTGCGGATCAAGCGCGTTCCAGGCGGTGAGCGAGACGGTGCCGAAGCTCAGCGGCACCGCATAGGTGATCTGGGAGAAGTGGCGCACATGCACCCAGAGCTCACGCCCCGCGCCGCCGTCGCCCGAGGAGAGCACGGCATTGAACTCGCCGGTCTTGAGCTTGGGCATCAGGTCGGAAAAGGAGACCACCGCCGCGCGGGTGGAGGTGGCGGCAAAAAGCTCCGCGCCGGTCTGGTCATACGTGCGGATCTTGAGCGCCTTGAGCGCCGCCGGGCTGGAGACCGCCTCGGCCGACCAGATGCCCGAAGGCGGCCAGGGTGTCACGAACAGCAGTTTCTGCCCGCGCCGGGCGAATTCCGCCTCATAGAGCGGGCGGGCGGCCACATAGAGCTGGCGCGCCTCGTCGGCGGAGGCGGTGAGGAAGGGCAGCGAGGACAGGAGGAACAGCGGGCTGTCCTCGGCCAGCGCCCCGCCGAAGCTGTCGGCCATGGCGAAGCGTCCCTCGCTCACCGCCTTCAGCTGCTCGCGTGAGCGCAGGCCGGACTTGGCATCGGGGATGGGCTGGATCACCAGCTTGCCGCCCGTCGCCTTCTCGACCGCCGCCGCAAAGGTGGCGTCCGCCTGCCCCGGAATGGCAGAGGCGGGATATTCGTCAATCAGCTCCCACACGACCGGCTCGGACTTGGCCGGCGGAGCGGACTGGGCAAAGGCAGCGGCGTTCAACCCGCCGGCTACAAGAAAGGCAAGACCCGCCGCGCGGAGGATCGACAAGGTCATCAAAGAACTCCTGATCAGCAAGCAATCAGCCGGAACGGCGCCCCGGCGCTCTCCCCCACTGCAAGAGGACGGCAAATGGTGCGGCGGATCAACTCACGAGATGCATCTGCGGCGCCGGCTCATGCATTTTTCGACAACCGATGAGGGAAGACGAAAAACGCCAACATCTGTGATTGCCGCCGAGCCTCACGACCCCGGACGGGATACCGCCGCCGCGGCCTTCTCCAACGCGCTCCTCCAGGCCGGCGCCAGGAACAGCGATCCCTCCACATTCAGATGATCACCGTCGAAATAGAGCGGCACGTCATCCTTGCGGGGATGGCACGCCGTCTCGTCGCAGAACAGCGGACGAGGCACAAAGAGCGTCACGCCGGGCGTGTTTGCCGCAATGGCGCGCAAGGCATCCTCGGTCGGCTGCGCCTGCGCGTCGGAGGTGATGCGGGAGAGGCCGCACATGGCGTCGTCGAGACCCATGAAGCCGCGCCGCACGATGCAGCGGCCGCCGCCATTGGCAAAGGCGCCGATGGGGGCGGCGAGCAGCACCGGCTTGCCGGCGGCGGTGATCTGGTCCACGGCCGCTTTCAGGCGCGCCATGGCCGGGCCGAGGGCGGGCTCATTGGTCCAGCGGCCGGCGATGACGGCGAAGCGGACCTTGGGATCCTCGATGATCCGCTTCAGCGCCTCGGCACGAAAGGCATTGCAGTCGATCGTCTCGCGGCTCTGTAGGGCGCCCCCGCCGGTCTCCGGGGCCAGCGGCGCGCAGCCTGTACGGGTGAGTTGGAGGAAGCTCATGCCCACCTCGCGCGCCACCCGATCGAGGCCCGGCCCGTGCTGGTCTGCCTGAGAATCCCCCCACAGGACGAAGAGCGGTGCGTCGGGCGCCGAGGCGCCGAAACGGCAGTCCCGCTCGCGGTCGCTCGTGCGTCCCAGAAGGCAGGCTTCGCGGCCCCGCCAGAAGGTGTTCACGATGGCTTCGGACTTCAGGAAGCCGGCCGTCGCCCGCGCCGGCAGCCCGCCGGTGGCCGTGAAGAGCGTGCCGATGCCGACCAGCAGCGCCAGCATCGCGACACCGGTCGCGACGCCGCGCCATTCCATCCGGCGGGTCGGCACGCGCACCGTGTGGCGGAACGGGTTTTCGATGAAGCGCCAGGAGAAGGCCGAGACGGCGATCATCACCGCGAACAGCAGCACGCATTCGAGCGGCGTCGGGGTCCGGAAGGTGAGATAGCGATGGATGGCGATGATGGGCCAGTGCCACAGATAGAGCGAGTAGGAGATGAGCCCGATGCCGGCGATGGGCGCGAAGGAGAGGATACGCCCCACCAGCGTCCGCCGCCCCTCCTCGCCCGACCACAGCAGCAGGGCTGCACCCAGCGTCGGCACGAGCGCGCTGAGGCCGGGAAAGATGATGCGGCTGGGATCAAACAACACCAGCGTTGCGACGATGAGCGCAAGGCCCACGGCCGCCGCCACTTCCGCCCAGATCCGGTTCAGGCGCGGCACGTAGCCGAGCGCGAGCCAGGCGCCCAGCATCAGTTCCCAGAAGCGGCCGTTGGAATTGTAGAAGGCCGTCACCGGCCGCTGCACCGCATTGCGGGTGGCGACGAAGAGGGAGACGAGGATCAGCGTCCCGACGATATGGGGCAGCCAGCGCTTGAGCCGCGGGTGGAACAGGGCGGCCAGCAGCAGCGGCCAGCCGAGATAGAACTGCTCCTCCACCGACAGCGACCAGGTGTGCAGCAGGAACACCTCGTCCGGCGCCGCGCCGAAATAGTGCGTCACCGAGAGGAAATAGCGGTTGGCGAAGAAGATGGAGGCGGCCCGCAGCGAGGCGCCGAAACCGCTCAGCAGCACCGGCGGCAGGATGAAGAGGCTGACGAGCGCGGTCACCAGCGCGACGGCGGCGAAGGCCGGCACGATGCGGCGCAGGCGGCGATCATAGAAGCGCAGCAGGCTGAAGCGGCCCTGCGCCAGATCACCGGCGAGGATCGCCGTGATGAGGTAACCGGAGATGACGAAGAAGATGTCGACGCCGACAAAGCCGCCGGGAAGCCACGCCTCGTTGAAATGGAAAACGACGACCGGCACCACCGCGAGCGCGCGGAGGCCGCTGATATCCGACCGATACTTCATGATGCCTAAGAGGATCCCCACACGGGGCGGACCCTAGCGGGATGTGCTGCCCATGGCCACCACCGGGGCGGCACTTTCGGGGGCGGCCGCGCCGCGCGCCGCATTTTGCGCCGCCGGCGTGTGCACACGGGCACAGGACACGGCGGGGTCGGCGCCCCGCAGGCCGAACCTTTACCGAAGGGCGGCCTGCTCCTCCATGCGCCGCTGCGCCTCCTGCCGCTTGGTTAGGATGGAGGCCGCCAGCACCACGACGGCGATGATGCCGATGAGGATGGTGCAGATGGCATTGATCTCCGGCGTCACGCCGAGGCGCACCTGCGAATAGATGCGCATGGGCAGCGTGGTGGCGCCGGGGCCGGTGGTGAAGCTGGCGATGACGAGGTCATCCATGGACAGGGTGAAGGCCAGCATGAAGCCGGACACCACCGCCGGCAGGATGAGCGGCAGCGTGACCACGAAGAAGGTTTTCACCGGCGGGCAGCCGAGGTCCTGCGCCGCTTCCTCCAGCGCACGGTCGAACGTCACGAGGCGCGACTGCACCACCACCGCCACGAAGCACATGGTGAAGGTGATGTGGGCGAGCGTGATGGTCCAGAAACCGCGCTCCATCCCCACCGCCACGAACAGCAGCAGCAGCGACAGACCGGTGATGACTTCCGGCATCACCAGCGGGGCATAGGTCATGCCGGAGAAGAGGGTGCGGCCGAAGAAGCGCCCGTAGCGGGTGAGCGCGAGGGCCGCCATGGTGCCGAGCACGGTGGCCGCCAGCGAGGACAGGAAGGCGACCCGCAGCGTCACCCAGAAGGCGTCGAGAAGCTGGTCGTTCTCCAGCAGCGAGGCATACCACTGGGTGGAGAAGCCGGCCCACACGGTGACGAGACGCGAGGCGTTGAAGGAATAGAGCACCAGCAGCAGGATGGGGATGTAGAGGAAGGCAAACCCCAGCACCAGCGCGGTGACATTGAACCAGGAGAGGCGTCCGCTCATCGTCCCGCCTCCAGCTGGCGCGCCTGGATGTTCTGATAGATGACGATCGGCACCACGAGCACCACCAGCAGCAGCACCGCCACCGCCGAGGAGGCGGTCCAGGAGCGGTTGACGGTGAATTCGGTCCAGAGCGACTTGCCGATCATGAGCGTGTCCGAGCCGCCCAGCAGGTCCGGGATCACGAACTCGCCCACCGCCGGGATGAAGCACAGCAGCGCGCCCGCCGCGACGCCCGGCAGGGACAGCGGGAAGGTGATGGTCCAGAAGGCCTTCAGCGGCGTGCAGCCGAGATCCTGCGCGGCTTCCAGCAGAGTGCCGTCGAGCTTCTCCAGCGCCGAATAGAGCGGCAGCACCATGAAGGGCAGGTAGGAATAGACGATGCCGATATAGACCGCGAGATCGGTGTTGAGGATCTCCAGCGGCTGGTCGATGAGCCCCAGCGCCATGAGCCCCTGATTGAGGAAGCCTTCGGGCGAGAGGATGCCGATCCACGCATAGACGCGGATGAGGAAGGAGGTCCAGAAGGGCAGGATCACCAGCATCAGCAGCGTCGGCTGGAGGCCCTTGGGCGCGCACGCCATGCCATAGGCGATGGGATAGCCCACCAGCAGCAATAGCACCGTCGAGATGCCGGCGATGACGAGGCTGGAGCCATAAGCGGCGATGAACTCGTTATCGAAGGAGAGCACATAGCCGTAATTGGCGAAGGAGAGCTGGGCGAGCGCCTCCTTGAACGCGGCCCAGCCGGCGGAAAGATCGAACACCGGCGCATACGGCGGCTGGGCGATCACATCCTGCGAGAGGCTGATCTTCAGCACGATGAGGAAGGGCACGAGGAACAGCGCCAGCAGCCACACGTAGGGCACGGCGATCACCAGCCGACGTCCCCAGCGATTGGAATTGGACAGGGCCACGGGCGCCTCCTCAGTGCGTCAGCACCACGCCCGCGTCGGGCGCGAAGCTGACCCACACCTTGTCGTCCCACGTGATGGGACGCTCCACGAGGCGCGAGACATTGGGCTTGGAGACCTTGATGCGCGTGCCGCAGGCCAGTTCCACGTGATAGATGGACAGATCGCCCAGATAGCCGATGTCCCACACCTTGCCCTCGAAGATGTTGCTCTCGGCAGGAACCGGCGGCTCCAGCGCGATGCGCAGCTTCTCGGGGCGGATGACGAGCCAGGCGCTGTCGCCGGGCTTCACGTCCACGCTCTGGGCGATGCGGATGGGATAGGCGGTCTTCTCGCAGCCAAGCGTGACACCGTCCGGAGCCACCGCCGCGACCTTCGTCTCCACCACGTTCACGTCGCCGATGAAGTCGGCGATGTAGCGCGTGGCGGGTTGCTCGTAGATCACCGCCGGCGGCGCCACCTGGACGAGCTGCCCCTGATTCATGACGCCGATGCGATCCGCCACGGTCATGGCCTCTTCCTGATCATGGGTGACGATCAGGAAGGTCATGCCCAGCGTCATCTGCAGGTCCATGAGCTCGAACTGGGTTTCCTCGCGCAGCTTCTTGTCGAGCGCCGTCAGCGGCTCGTCCAGCAGCAGTACCTTCGGCCGCTTGGCCACGGAGCGGGCGAGCGCCACGCGCTGGCGCTGGCCGCCGGACAATTGATGGGGCTTGCGCTTGGCGAAGGGTTCGAGCTTCACCAGCGCCAGCATCTCCTCAACCCGGGCGGCAATGTCTGCCTTCGACATCTTGTCCTGCCGCAGGCCGAAGGCGATGTTGTCCCACACATTCATGTGCGGGAAGAGCGCATAGGACTGGAACATCATGTTCACCGGCCGCCGGTAGGGCGGCATGGCGGAAATGTCCTCTCCGGCGAGCAGGATTCGCCCCTCGGTCGGCGGCTCGAATCCGGCGAGCATGCGCATGAGGGTGGTCTTGCCGCAGCCCGATGGCCCCAGCAGCGCGAAGAACTCGCGCTCATAAATGTCGAGGCTGACGCGATCGACGGCGGTGAACGCGCCGAAGCGCTTGACCACGGTCTCGAAGCGGATGAGCGGCTTGGCGGCCGGATCGTCCCAGGGGGCAAAGGAGCGCCGAACGGCGCCGATGATCTGGGTCCGTGCCTTGTCCGCCGCCATCCGAGCCCCCGCCCTATTGCGCTGGGAATGAGGCTATCCCCGCATCGCGCGTCGCTCAAGCTCTGAGCAGGCCCAAATGGTGGGCGTCCCGCAGAATGTGCGCACCCGGCCCGTGCCGGAAAGCCCAGGTGGACGACCGGGACTCTCCGAGCCATTCGGTCAAAAATCCCGCCGCTTTGGCAAATCCCGCGAAAACCCTTGCGCCACATGGCCGCGCGCGCGGGGGCGGCGGAGTTGACCACAGCTTCGCGCGAGCTTCTCCCCCCTCGGGCTTGCACACCCCGCCGGCTTATGGCAGGTACAGCGCGCTCGCAGCGCTCTGGCGACGCGGGCCGGATGATCAGTCCCTGCACACGGCATTCATAGCCGGCAGAACGACATGATCCTGCGCTGCGGTAGCTCAGTGGTAGAGCACTCCCTTGGTAAGGGAGAGGTCGAGAGTTCAATCCTCTCTCGCAGCACCAGCTTTCAGCTTGAAAATCGATGAGCGTGTTGAACCGGCGCGGAATTCTCCGCGGTCGGTACCCCTATTCACCGCCATGCCTGCCCGCGCAGAGCCCCCTTCCCGGCGTCAGGAGGAGGCCCATACGTCCTGCAGATAGCGACCGCCGGCCTCCAGTTCCGCCACCGCACCGGCCCCGAGAAGCTCCAAAAAGGCCGCGTGAACGTCGGGCGCCATGGTGCGGGCATTGCCGCAGATAAGGATGGAGGCGCCGGCCGCCACCTGTTCGCGCACCGCATCACCATGGGTCCGCAGCAGATCCTGCACATAGGTCCGGGGCGTGCCCGGCCGGCGGGAGAAGCCCACCGCCAGAAGGCTCAGCGTGCCTTCGTCGCGATAGGCCTCCAGTTCCTCGCGATAGAGATAATCGCCATCGTCCCGACAGCCGAAGAAGAGGAGCACCGGGCCTGTGGCACGCCCCTGCGCCCGCAGGGCATGGCGCTCCTGAATGAAGCCGCGCAGGGGCGCAAGGCCGGTGCCCGGCCCCACCAGGATGAGCGGCACCGCAGGATCAGCCGGAAGGTGGAACGTGCTGCCCGTATCCTTCACAAGCACGCGCACCGGCGCGTCCTCCCCGCAGCTCACGAGATAGCTGCTGCACAGGCCGTCATGGCGCACGCCGTCGGCGGTGGTGAACTGATGCACGCCCACGGTGAGCGCGCACGCATCCGGCGACATCAAGGGCGAAGAGGAGATGGAATAATAGCGCGGCTTCAGCGCCGGGCGCACGGTGAGCAGGGCGGCAAGGTCGAGCTGCACGGAAGGCACCTGCGCCAGCAGGTCTTCCATGCGCGGCTTCGCCTCGGCCACGGCGCTGGGAAAATCGGAGAGCCAGCCGGCGATCCGCGCCCGGTCGGGCGGGCATTGCGCCGCCTGCGCCCAGGCCCGAAGATCACGCCGCGTGACGGGGCCGGCAAGGTCCACGTGCTCAGCCAGCAGTTCGCCGACGCTCACCGGCACGCCGAAGGGCAATCCGGCTTCGCTGGCGGCATCCGGATGCAGGGCGGTCAGCAGCACCTGCGTCTCTGGCGCAAGGCCGCAGCGGGCAGCGGCGGCGGCGACCAGAGCCGGCGGATTGACCGGGAACACGGCGAGATGATCGCCGGCGGCATAGGAGGTGCCGGCCGGCAGCGGGATTTCGATATGGCGGGTCGAGCCCTGGGCGCCAGGGGACAGCAGTTCGCGATTGACCCGTATGCGAGACAGTTGCGCACCCTGGTCGAGCCGGGTGCCGGTGCGGGGCGCGGCACCGGTGGCCGCGCCTGCGAAATTCACCACCTCCACCTTCACCGCCGGGGCCTCCGCGGCTGCCTCGGCGCTACCAATCACGGCTGCACCAGCCGCACCGCCGAAGGCGGCCTCAAGCGCCGGCCAGAGGGCGGCGGTCCAGCCCTCCACCGCCGCCTCGTAATCGCCCGCCGCATCCGCGGTGCCCTCGTCCAGCAGGGCCGTGCCGCCGAGCGCGGCAAGGCCCGAGGCAATGGTCTTCGGGAATTTCTGGAAGGTCTGGTGCCATTGGGTGTTGCCGCAGCCGAGCACGGCGTGCCGCACACCGGCGCAAACGCCAGCGGGCGCAGTCTCGAGCCATTTGGCGAAGCGGGCGGCATTGTCCGGCGGCGTGCCATTATAGGTGGAGGTGACGATCACCACAGGCCCGTCGGTGAGCCACGGCTGGCCCACCTGCTCGTCCAGTTCCGCCACGGTCGCGGCAAAGCCCCGTGCGCCCGCCTGCTGGGCGAGGCTGAGCGCGATATCCCGACAGCCGCCCATGTTCGATCCATAGAGCACGCGCATGGGCCGCCCGCCGGCCTGCGCCACCGCCAGGGGCGCCCCTTGCGTCTTGGGAGCCTCAGTGCGGACCGGAAAGCGTCCTTTCACCTCCGGCCGGCGCTCCAGCAGCATATCCAGATGGTCCGGCTTCACGGTGAGCGCCTGCTTGTGGCACAGCACGTAATGCGGATCCTTGGGACGCGCGGTGAAGCGCTGGATGAAGCGGGCCAGCACCATTTTGGCTTCCACCAGAGCGAACTGGAAGCCGATGCACGAGCGCGCGCCCATGCCGAAGGGGTGGTAGGCATGGGGATGGTGGTGCTTCTCTTCCTCCGGCCCGAAGCGCTCGGGGCGGAAGACCAGCGCATCCGCGCCCCAGAAGCGCGGGTTCTTCTGCATGGCCGAGAGCGAGACGAAGATGCGCTCGCCCGCCTTCAGGTCATAGCGGCCGTTGCCAACGGTCGCATCGCGGGTGACATAGCGCGGGAACATGGGCACCGGCGGGCAGAGGCGCAGCGCCTCCTTCAGCACCCGCTGGGTGTAGGCGAGCCGGCCGACGTCCTCATAGGTGGGCTTGTAGGAGAAGTCCCGGCCCAGCACCTCGTCCACCTCGGCAATGAGCTTCTCCATCGTCTCGGGATACTTCCAGAGGTGATAGAGCGCATAGGCCAGCATGCCGGAGGTGGTCTCGTGCCCGGCGATGAGCAGCACGATGAGCTGGCCGCGGATATTGTCGTCGGGCAGCTTCTGCCCCGTCACACGATCAGGCGTGGTGAGCATCACCTGCAGCAGATCGGTCGGCACCGGCGCGCCTGCGGCCATGGCGAAGCGGCGCTCGGCGATGATGGTCTCCACCTCCTCCAGCATGATCTTGTCGGCGGCCGCGCGGGTCTTGCGGGCCTCGTGATAGAACACCTCCGGCAGCAGGCGCTTGGGCTCGGCCATGGCGTCCGTGAGCACCACGTTCATGGCCTCCACGAAGGCCGGAAGCGCGGGGGAATCGATGGCCCCGTAGCGCCGGTTGAAGGCAGCATAGGAGATGGCCTCGAAGGTCATCCGCGTCATCAGGTCGGTGGCGAGGAAGCTCTCGCCGGGCGCGAGGCGGTCGAGATGGTCGAGCAGGTCGTCGGCCACCTCGACGATACGGCCGTAATAGTTCTTCAGCGCCGTGGCGCCGAAGGCCGGGGCGAGGATGCGATGAGCTTGGTGCCAGAGCGGATCATTGTCACTCGCCGTGAACAGCGCGCTGCCGACGCTCTTCTCGGCCAGATTCCCGAGGCCGCCGCGTCCCTCCACCAGCTTGGCAAACACATCGGGCGCGGCGCACATCTCCGAGATGATGTCGGCGTCCGAGCAGAAATAGGCGCGCTTGCCGCCCACCTGAAACGCGAAGAATTCGCCGTGCTTGGCGTGCAGGGCATCCACCGCCGCCACGAGACCCTCGGCATTGTGCAGTTCGGGCAGGTTGCCGACGACGGGATAGGGCTTGGGGCCGGGCACGGGCCGGTGGAGCGCCGGGGCAGCTGAAGACGGCACCTCGCCCTGAACCACCAGCCGCAGCCGCGTGCCGGCAGGCACGCTGTCATCAAGGGCGATGGTGACCCCATCCGCCGTCTCCACATGGAAAGCGGTCTCGCCCGAGAGGCCCGCCGCCCCGCGCACGGCGGCCAGCACCGCCTCCCGGCTCGCGCCCGGAAACCAGCCGACCCGGACGGTGCCGGCCGCAAGGCCGAGGTCCACGCTCTTCAGGGCCGGAGGCGTCGAGGTCTCGGACATGGTGTCTCCATCGGGGCTTCGCAGAGCCCCTTCGCGGGCAGCGATGGCGAAAGCGGCGGCATGGCGTCAGACGCCGGAACGGGCTTGGGCGCGGCGGACCATGGCTTCGATGGCGTCCACCGTGTGGCCCATGTCCGCTTCCGTGTCCATGGATGCGGCCACCGCCTTGGCGCGGGCGGCCATGGCAGCATCGGTGAGGACGGCGGCGAGGCTGCGCTCCAGGGTCTCCCGGTTGACGCGCGTGTGGGACAGCACCGCGCCGACGCCCATGCGGCGCAGGCGCTCGGCATTGTCCGGCTGGTCGAAACCGACCGGGATGGTCAGGACGGGCACGCCCGCGCGCAGCGCCTCGGCGCAGCCGCCAACCCCGCCATGCTGCACCACCGCCGCCGCATGGGGGAACAGGCTCCCGTGGGGGGCATAGTCCAGTGCCAGCACCTGATCCGCCGGGGCGCGGGGCGGCGGGTTCTTGCCCATGAGGAGAATGGCCCGCCGGCCGAGGGCGAGCGCCGTATCGGCCGCCACCTGATAGAAATCCTGAGCCAGATGCACGACGGTGGTGCCGAGCGTGAAGACAACCGGTGCCGGACCTGCCGCCAGAAAGGCCTCGATGCGTGCGGCCGTCTCGGGCGACGGGGTCTGCGCAAGGAAGGGGAAGCCCGTCTGCACCGAGGCCGCCGGCCAGTCCCGCTGGAGCGCGCCGAAGGCAGGGGAAAACAGCGCCAGCACCAGATGGGGCGAGAACTTGCCCTCGAAGATGATGTTGCCGGTGTGCACGCCCAGTTCCTCCTGAAGCGCCAGCAGGGGCTGCGCCCAGGCGTTGGTGGCGCGGCGCATGAGCCGGAACAGCAGCCGCTGCGGCCAGGTGCCGAGATGGCGCAGGTGATAGGCGGCCGGAAAGCGGGTGAGCACGCACGGGTCGAGCGCCGACATCAGCGTGGTGGGGGCGAGCATGGCATTGGCCCATGGCAGGCCGAGCTTGGCCGCCACAAGGGGCGCCACATAGATGAGTTCCCCCACCACCATCGCGTCCGCGCCCTGTGCGGCGGCGAGCAGGTCCGCATAGGTTTCGCGCGCATGGGGAAAGATGGTCTCGGCGAGCAGGCGCTTTCCGCCGTGCACCGGGTCGCCGAAAATGTAGGTCAGCACCTCGGGCGGGAAATCGGGCCGCAGGGGATGGAACGGCAGCCCGAGCGCGGTGATGCGCGCCTCATAGGCGGCGGGGGCGGCAATGGCCGGTGTGTGCCCCCGCGCCCGCAGGGCCTGCGCCATGGCGAGCATGGGAAAGAGATCGCCCAGCGATCCGAGGGAAGCGAAGAGGATGCGCATCAGGAGGCTCCCTTGGCGATCTCGCGGGGCGCGTGCGGCGGGCGGCGCATCACCAGCACGGCGGCGCACAGGGCGAGCGCCAGCATTGCAGCTCCCACGTAATAGCCCTCAGAGATGCTTCGGGCGGCGCTGAGCCGCAGGGCCGCACCAACCGCTGGCCACTGCTCCGCCAGCGTGCGTACCGCCTCGTCCTTGCCATAGGCGGCGTCGGCCATGAGGGCTTCGAGCTGCGCCCGCGCCGCCCCCTCCGGGGCCGCTTCTGCCGCGATGGCAAGGACACGGCCGCGCTCCAGCGCCACAACGACGGTGCCGATGGCCGCCATGCCGATGGCGCCGCCGAGCTGGCGCACCGTATCGAGGGCGCCGAAGGCCCGGCCGCGGTGGCTTTCCGCGACCTGCGCGGTGCCGTCCGTATAGGTCTGCGACAGGGCGAGGCCCATGCCGGCACCCAGCATCACCAGGGCAGGCGCCATATAGAGGAAATCCATGCGCGGCAGCGCATGAACCTCCAGCACGAAGCCGAGGGTCGCCAGCGTGAGGCCCGCCACCACCGGCACCTTCACGCCATGGCGGTCATACAGCACGCCCGAGAGCGGGGCGCACACCATCATGGGGCCGAGGAACAGCAGCATGGCGAGGCCGGATTGCAGCGGCGCGAAATGCAGCACCCGTTGCAGATAGATGGCGCCATAGGCCGACTGCCCGATGATGGCACACTGGGCGCAGAACAGGACAAGGCCATCGGCACAGAACTGCCGCCGTGTGAACAGGCGCACATCCACCAAGGGGTCCGCCGCCCGCGCCTGCGTGGCCACGAACAGCACCAGCAGCAAAGCCCCGATGGCGATCAGCGAGAGCGTGAGCGGCGAGGTCCAGCCCCAGGCATGGCTCTCCTGGAGACCCAGCACGATGGGGCCGAGCGCCGCCACCAGAAGCAGGCTGTGTGCGGGCCGGAAGGTACCGCTGCGCGGGCTCGCGGCGGCCGGGCCCGCAGCGCGCAGCAGAAGCAGGACGGCAAGGGCCAGCGGCAGATTGACGAAGAAGGCCCAGCGCCAGCCGCCCACCTGCACCACCGCCCCGCAGACGATGGGGCCGATGACCATGGCAAGCCCGCCGAGGCCGCTGTAAAGCCCCATCGCCCGCCCGCGCTCCGTGGGGCCGAACGCCTCGGTGGCGAGCAGCGCCGCCGCCGGCGCCATCAGGATGTTGCCGAGTCCTTCAAGGGTGCGCCCGCACAGCAGCATGGGCAGATTGACCGCAAGCCCGCTCACCACTGAGCCGAACGCGAACAGCATCACACCGACGCGGAAAACCCGCGCACGGCCATAGACATCGGCCAGCCGGCCACCTGTGGCGATGGCCACCGCCACGGTGAGGGCGTAGAGGGTGATGATCCATTGCTGGGCGCCATGGCTCAGCACCAGGTCCCGCTGGATGGAGGGCAGCGCCACGGCGGTGCCGGTGGCGTCGATCATGATCATGCCGAGCGCGCCAGCCGCCGCGAAGACGGTGCACCAGCGCTGCCGGCTGTCGATCGACCCGACGCCCATCCCGCGAGCCCTCATGTGAACGGCCGTCCTGACAGCGGAATACATGTCAAAACGGTAACATGAGGCCAATTGTCCCGCGCGCGGCCCAGCTTGTACAGGGCTGCGGGGCGGTGGGGTCAATTATCGCCGGGTCTCCAGGCATGGCACCGGCCGGAGACGCCCTCTACGACTTGCAGATGCCAGAGCGGGCGGCTCCTAGACCGCGTATTTCAGCATGGACGGGCTGGCGATCTGCGTCAGGCGGCGGGTCTTCGCGTCGATGCCGTTCAACAGGCGTTCGCATTCGGCGAGGATGCGGGCGAGCGAGGTCTTCTTGCCATCGGGCGCCGAACCTTCATGGCGGATGGCCGAGGCGAGCCAGGCGAGGCGATCGAGGTCATATCTCATCACATAGCGCAGAAACTTGTTCTCCACGCAGATGATGGGCAGGAGCGCATGCTCAACATCGAGCGCGAGCGTGCCGATCGCCTCGCTGCTGGCATTGGCCTCGACCTCGAGGCGCGCGGAATGCACCAGCGTCTTGGCCTCCTGCGTCCGCGCGGCAAAGTCGGCCGACGTGATGCGGTCGCGCCGGAAATGGAATTCATCGGTCGCAATGAGTTCCTGGAGCGAAATCTCGGACTGATGGCGCGCGGCCTTCCAGATCAGGGCGCCGGCCAGAACGGTGAACAGGCCGCAGATGACCGAGCCGGAAAAGTCGATCCAGCCGTCCGCCGTCGCCGGTATGCCGCGGACGAAACCGGCAGCGGCCATGGCCACCGCGACAACCACGACGCATTGCACCACGCGCCGCGTGGAGATGCCTTCCATCCTCAATCCCCCGCCGATCGCCGAGAAGCCGATCCGATGACGCGCAACCGACCCGATCGGCCAATCTCCCGCTGTCGGACCACACCCCCGGCAGGTGGCTGCAACAACCCGCCGCGCTCAGCTTACAGCGGATAGAACGGTACAATGTGACGCAAAGGTCAATCTTTTAATCAGACAGCCTGCAAAGCAGACGCCCACAACCCGCCAGATCCCGGGCGATCCGCCCCGTCAAACAGCCTCAACGGGACGACTACCCCCTCACGCGCGCCGCTCAAGAACGGAGAGGCCCGCAAGCACCGCGAGGCTGACGATCATGGCCGCCACCAGCACATCCAGCATGGCGGCGGCGCCGAAGCGGGTCAGCAGAAAGGCCGCGCCGGACGGGGCCAGCGCTTGCAGGATGAGGTTCGGCCGGGCGATGCGGCCGATCACGGGGGCATAGCGCTCGGGGCCGAACACCGCGAGGGGGACCGTGCCGCGGGCGATGGAATAGACGCCCGTGCCCAGCCCGTAGAAGACGAGCGCCAGCCCCGGCCAGGCAAAGCCGAGGGCCAGCAGCGTGAGGCCGAGGCTCATCATCACCACGGCGATGCCCAAGGTCCACAAGGGGTGATAGCGCCCGCCGCCGGCCATCTCCAGCAGGCGGGAGGCAACCTGGGCCGGGCCCAGCAGCATGGCGATGGACACCGCCTGGGCCAGCGTCAGCCCCTGCGACTGGAGGACGGTGAGCAGATGCTGCGAAATGGCCGCCGAGGTGGCCCCGCACAAGGTGATGGTGCTGGCGAGCAGGATGAATTTCAGCTGGTCGATGCCGGTCAGACGGAGCGGCGCGGATGTCCGGCCGGGCGTATCGTCGGCAGAACCTGTAGCCGGGGGCGCGGGCGCCGGCAACGCGAAGAGGACCAGAGGCACGCACAGGAGGCCCATGATGGCGGCATAAGCAAAGCAGGTGCCGCGCCAGCCGAGCTGATGCTCCAGAAAGCTCGACACCGGCCAGCACAGCGTGCTGGCAAAGCCGCCCCACAGGGTGAGGCGGGTAATGACCGGCCGCGCAGCAAGGCCGAACAGCCGCCCCAGCGCGGCAAAGGCCGCATCATAAAGGCAGGCCCCCATGCCGAGGCCGATGACCACCCATCCGCCGATGAAGACGGGGAGCGACGTGGCAAGGCCGATGAGCACCTGGCCCAGCGCCATGAGCAGACAGCCCGCCGCCAGCACGGAACGCCCGCCGCTGCGCGCGATGCGCGTGCTCACAGCGGGCGAAATCAGCCCCGCCACCAGCATGCCGATCGAGAGCGCGCCCACCACCCAGGGCAGAGGCCAGCCGGTATCGGCGGCAATGGGCTGGGCGAGCACCGCCAGCAGGTAGAAGGACGATCCCCACGCGAAGATTTGCACCACGCCCAGCGCGGGCACGAGGCGGAACAGG
This sequence comes from Azorhizobium caulinodans ORS 571, assembly GCF_000010525.1. Lineage (GTDB taxonomy): Bacteria > Pseudomonadota > Alphaproteobacteria > Rhizobiales > Xanthobacteraceae > Azorhizobium > Azorhizobium caulinodans. Next base: position 4,049,805 of record NC_009937.1, read on the forward strand.
GGCACAGCGGCGGGGCTGGCTGCGGTCATGGTCGGCGTCCCGCTGAGCGGAACCGGAAGGCGGAGGACATGATGAAAAAACAGGCCGAGAATCGCCTGCACCCTTGATGGGCAGTCTGGGGAGGCTCAGCTAACACGGCCCGCCCGGCCTCGCCACCGCCTGAAATTGCAGACCGCCCGAACGACGCCTGCGCCCGGCACGCAGCGCAGCGGCCTGCGTCTCCCCCGTCCGTCAAACGGAAAAGACACCTCTGCAGACGGTCCCGGCAGATTTGAGTGCCATCGGCCGCGCAACTCCGCTAGAGCACTCGCCGGGCTGTGCGGCGCCCCCATCCGCCCTCGCCGCCCGGACGACGTTTCAGGAGCCTCCCATGTCCGAGATCAAGGCCCGCATCCTTACCGGCCTGCGCATGAATTTCATTCATCCCGAGGATCTGGGCAGCGCGCTCATCCTCGATCTGGAGACCGACGAGGGCGAGGAGCGTTACGTGCTGCCCTGCAACCCGGCGCTTTCCACGGAAGAGATCGAGGCCATCGGCGACGAGATCATGGCCTCCCTCGACAAGCTGATCGCCCCCTCGGACGACGAGGACCTCGACGGGGACGAGGGCGGCGAAGACAAGGCCTGAAGCCGCGGGCGACCGGCGCTGCATTAACCCTGAGGGCTGGATGAGGGCACCAAACGCGGGCTCGGGCGTTGTCCCATCGACCTGAGACGGGAGCCGCTTCGCTCCCCCCGGCGATGGAGGTGCCCGTGCCGCAGATGACCACTCCCGCTCTTCGCCTCGCGGCGCTGCTGTCGCTCGCTGTGGCCGGCGGCCTGCCCGCCCAGGCCCAGCCTCAGAACCCGGCACAGCCGGAAGCGCATCAGCCGGGCACGCCGGCGGCCGCGCCGACACCGGCGCCAGCTACGCCGCCCGCCGCCACGCCTTCGGCGGATGGCCCGGGCAGCGCAGAGCGCTCACAGCGGATGGACAAGCCGGGCAAGAGCGGCGGCAACGACAAGGCAGCCGAGCCGGATGTGGTGAACGACACCACGCTCGTCATGGCCTGCAAGCAGAAGGCCCTCGGCATCCTCAAGAACCGCTCACCGTCGGTGGAGGACATCTTCATCGACATGGACGGCCTCACCGTCGCGCAGGCCGACACCATGGTCGGCAACACGAAGGTGATCGGCGTCATGATGGGCGAGGCCTATATCCAGCGCGACAAGACCGACAAGGTCCACCGCTTCCTCTGCCTGACCGGCGAAGGCGGCAAGGTGCTGATGACCTTCTTCACCGAGCGCTGAACACCGCACTCCGGCTCGAACCGGCTGCGCCGCCGCACAGCGGACCTATTGCTGCGCCGCGCAGCGGGTGGCGGCGGATCTGGTGCGGGCGAGCGACGGCAGGCGCACGGAGGTCTCGCTGGTCAGCACAGGCGTCAGGCCCTGCTTGGTGTATTCCTGAAACTTCGGGCAGGTCTTGGCGGTCGCCGGGCCGACGATGGCGGAGAAAGTCACGGCTTCGGCCGTGATCTTTACCGGCGTCTCGCCGTCATAGGCCTGGGTGAGGACAGGCTTGCGGGCCGCCATGTCATAGATGACGAGGTTGCGGCTCGGCCCGGTGCCGCGGTCCATGACGAGGAAGCGTCCAGCCGCCCCCACCACGTAATCCGCTTCGTTCGGGCTGCTCACCTCCACGTCGCCGGGCGTCTTCTTATAGACGCACTCGGGCGCGGCGGCGCCAGCCGGAACGGGGCGCACCAGAATGTCGCTGCCCGGACCGAGCGTGCTGTCGCGATGGATCACCAGGAAGCCGTCGGACGAGAGGCATTTGGACGGGCTCTGCGGCGCCGCGGCGGCGGGGACACCGGCAAGAAGGCCCCACCCCATCAGGCCCATCATCGCCCCACAGACGCCCGCGCCCAAAGACCCCAGGTTCGGCCTACGCATATCCGTTTCCCGCCGTCATCTGAAATGCCCCGTCCGCCCTATACCGCCTTTTGCCGGCGCCGCGAAGCCGGATGACGGAACGCGCCGCCCCGGCGCCTAGGCGACGGGAACCTCCGAGGCTTGCTGAACGAGAGGCAGCCACAGTTCCACCCGCCACAGACCTGCCGATCGTCTTTCCACAACCGCGCCGCCGGCGCCCTCCACGATGGCGCGCCCCAGCGCAAACGCCTGCGCTCCGCCGGCATCCGTGAGGCCCGCGAGACCGACGCACGCATAGGTTCCAGGCAGACGATCCCCCGGCTCGTCGCCCCCGACGCAGGCGAAGGAGACGGTCGCGCCGATCCGCGCAAGTTCCGGCGCGGCGCGGGCCATCCCCAGAACCACATCGAGCAGGGCGGCACCCAGCGGCGCCGGGCTCAGGTGCACGGTGAGGTGCGCGGCATCGCGCGTTTCCTGAAGGGTCAGGTCGGGCAACCCCGCGGCGGTGGCGAGACCGGCCACGTCCCCCAACACCTCGCCCACCTCCGCTTCGCCTGCGGCAGCCGGCGAACCTCGGGCCGCCGCCAGCACCGCCGCGATGATATCGGTTTCGCGCAAGGCCGCCTCCCCCGCCCCCGTCGAGAGCGCGGCCCGCAGGCGCAGAACGAGCAGATCCAAGAGCGCAAGATCCGGGGCCATGACGGGCTCCGGCGGCGGCGTCTCCGCCGCCTCCACCCGGCCCCGCGGCAGAAAGGCGACCGCAGCCAGAGCGGCCATCGCAAGGAGAGCGAGCGCTCCGATGCAGAGCGCGTGCTTCCGCCATGCCGCGAGCACTTCCGACTGGCGTGCCGCGACCGCGATGACGAGATCGGGGGCGGCCAACACGCGGAAGGCATGCAGCGCCCGGTCTCCCCCTGTCAGCGACGTGCCTGTGAAGATGCCCGCGCTCGCCGCCTTGGCCTGCCGGAGAATCTCGTTCTGCTCCGGCAGGCGCTCGATCATCCGGGCCCCGTCGGTCCGCAGCAGCACGACGCCATCGGTGCGGGCGATGAGCAGGGGCGCATCTCCCACCATCCGCCCGTAGAGGCTCACCAGCACCTGCGGCAGGACGGCGACCCCGACCGCACCCCGCAGAACGCCGTCGCTCAGGATCGGACGGGTCGCGACGAAATTCTCGGTCCGCGAAACCTGCCCGCGGGCCGGCTCATTGAGGAAAAGGCCGGTCTCGCCATTGCGGTAGGCCCGGAAATATTCCCGCTGGCGCATGTCATAGGGCGGGATCGGAAAGGCACGGCTCGAGGCCACGAGCTTGCCCTCTCCGTCGACCACGAAAACGGATTCGAGGGTCGGCATCCGCTCCCGCAGGCGGGCCAGAAGGTCATGCAGGCTGGCGTCGTTGCGGGCCTGGGCGAGATCCTGCCGCGGGATCTGGGTCAGCGTCAGTTCAAGCGCGAGGTCCAGCGTCCGCACCAGCGTCGCCATGTGCTCGCTCACCGCCAGCACGCGCCGGTCCAGCAGATCCCGCGCCCGCCCCAGTTCCACTTCCCGGTCGATGAGGACGGCGGAGAGCGCCGTGAGAAGGATCGTCAGCGCCGCGGCCGCCGCAAACGCGCGCCGGCCACGCCGGAACAAGGCGTCCGCGCGCCAAGATCGGCCCATTCACTGCCCCTCCCTCCCCGGAGAAGCATAGCGTAAGGCCCACGCCGCATTCCGCCAAGGATGCCGGCTCGACTTTTCGCAAAGCGGCATGCCCTTGTTCACTCTGAAGAAACAGTCTGTGCAAACGGCGCTATACCGGCCGGCGAAGACGCACCTGCCGCAGCTGAATGTCGGCATTGCTTGGCGCATCCATCATTTCGTCGAGAAGTTCCGCTCTTCTTTGTTGACGCGCGGCAGGCTAAACAGACGCATCGGCGCTGCGCGCCGCAGTTGGAGGCTCGGGATGAGTTTGAGACGTTTTGCTCTCTTGGTGCTGGGAGGGCTCTCCCTGTCGGTGGCGGCTCCGCAGATCGCTGCGGCCCAGTCGGTGCCCTCTGGCCCCTATCTGCGCTCGTGCAACGACGTGCGGGTTTCCCGCGGCGTCGATCTCGTGGCGATGTGCCGGGCCCGCAACGGCGAATGGTTCCCCACCCGTCTTCCGAACTTTCTCAGCTGTGTGAGCGCCATCCAGAATCTCGACGGCAATCTCGCCTGCGAGCGCGGTCGCGGCGGCGGCGGCGGATGGAATGGCGGCGGTGGTGGCTGGAACGGTGGTGGCGGCGGCTATGCCCCCCCGCCTCCGCCCCCGCCGCGGAACAATCTGCCGCCGGGCTCCTACCGCGCCTCCTGCCAGGTGCAGGACTTCTCCGGCGGCTGGCTGCGCGCGAGCTGCAACAACGGCCGCAACCAGTGGCGCAACACGCAGCTCTATGTGCCGGGCTGCAAGGGCGACATCGGCAACATGGGCGGCAATCTGGTCTGCAACCGCTGACAAAAAAACCGCCGGAACATGCGTTCCGGCGGGTTTAAACACCATCCTGGACGGCTCCCTTTCGGGAGCCGTTTGCATTTGCAATCAGCGCCGCAGGGACTTCACGTCGCGCACCGCGCCGCGGGCGGCGGAGGTGGTGAGGGCGGCATAGGCCTGCAACGCCTGCGAGACCACGCGCTGGCGGTCTTTCGGCTTCCAGGCTGCGTCGCCCTTGGCCTCCATGGCCGCACGGCGGCGGGCCATTTCCTCGTCCGAGATGGCGAGGTGGATGCGGCGGTTGGGGATGTCGATCTCGATGGTGTCGCCCTCTTCCACGAGGCCGATGGCGCCGCCCTCGGCAGCTTCCGGCGACACGTGGCCGATGGACAGGCCCGAGGAACCGCCCGAGAAGCGCCCGTCCGTCACCAGAGCGCAGGCTTTGCCGAGGCCCTTCGACTTCAGATAGGAGGTCGGGTAGAGCATCTCCTGCATGCCGGGACCGCCGCGCGGTCCCTCGTAGCGGATGAGCACGATGTCACCGGCCTTGATCTTGCCGTTGGCGAGGATCGCCTCCACCGCCGCATCCTGGCTCTCGAAGATGCGGGCCGGGCCCGTGAACTTCAGGATGGAAGCGTCCACGCCCGCCGTCTTCACGATGCAGCCATCCTCGGCAATGTTGCCGAACAGCACGGCGAGGCCGCCGTCCTTGGAATAAGCGTGCTCGAAATCGCGGATGACGCCGCTGGCGCGGTCCGTGTCCAGATCGTCCCAGCGACGGGACTGGCTGAAGGCCACCTGGGTCGGCACGCCGCCGGGCGCTGCGCGATAGAAGGTGGTGACGCTCTCGGCCTTCGTGCGCGTCACGTCCCAGCGCTCCAGCGCATCCTTCATGGACGGCGCGTGGACCGTGGGCAGGTCGGTGTGGATCAGGCCGGCGCGGTCGAGTTCGCCGAGGATGCCCATGATGCCGCCCGCGCGGTGCACGTCTTCCATGTGGATGTTGGCGACCGCGGGCGCCACCTTGCAGAGCACCGGCACCTTGCGCGACAGGCGGTCGATGTCCGCCATGGTGAAGGGCACCTCGCCCTCATTGGCGGCGGCGAGCAGATGCAGCACCGTGTTGGTGGAGCCGCCCATGGAGATGTCGAGCGTCATGGCATTCTCGAACGCCTTGAAGCTGGCGATGGTGCGCGGCAGCACGCCCGCATCGTCCTGCTCGTAATAGCGGCGGGCGAGGTCCACCACGAGGTGGCCAGCCTCCACGAACAGGCGCTCGCGGTCCGCATGGGTGGCGAGCACGGAGCCGTTGCCCGGCAGGGCGAGGCCGAGGGCCTCGGTGAGGCAGTTCATGGAATTGGCGGTGAACATGCCCGAGCAGGAGCCGCAGGTGGGGCACGCGGAGCGCTCCATCACCTTCACGTCCTCGTCCGACACGCGATCGTCGGCGGCGGCGATCATGGCGTCGATCAGGTCCACCTTCTTCTCGCCGGTGGAGAGGAGCACCTTGCCGGCCTCCATGGGGCCACCGGAGACGAAGACGGCCGGGATGTTGAGGCGCATGGCGGCCATCAGCATGCCGGGGGTGATCTTGTCGCAATTGGAAATGCAGACCATGGCGTCGGCGCAGTGCGCGTTCACCATGTACTCCACGCTGTCGGCGATGATCTCGCGGGACGGCAGCGAATAGAGCATGCCGTCATGGCCCATGGCGATGCCGTCATCCACCGCGATGGTGTTGAACTCCTTGGCGACGCCGCCGGCCTTCTCGATCTCGCGGGCCACGAGCTGGCCGAGATCCTTCAGGTGCACATGGCCGGGCACGAACTGGGTGAAGGAGTTCACCACCGCGATGATCGGCTTGCCGAAATCCCCGTCCTTCATGCCGGTGGCGCGCCAGAGGCCACGGGCTCCGGCCATGTTGCGGCCATGGGTGCTGGTGCGGGAACGATAAGCGGGCATGTCCTCGGTACCTTTATGTCCTGTTCGGGGGCGCTCTGCGCAATTTTATAACGGCTGTCTTAGAGCGAATTCAGGCAACAGAGAAATCTTTTTCGCGTGCGAGCCATGCATCTTGGCCATGGCGCATCGGGGAGGCGTTGCGTGAGCGGAACCGTTCGATGCGTCCGGTGGTTGTCATGGCATTCCCACCAACCGAAAGGACGGACCCATGGGCAGCACCAGCGACAAGATTTCCGGCATGGCCAACGAGGCCATGGGCAATGTGAAGCAGGGCATCGGCAAGGCCACCGGCAACGACCGCCTGCGCGCCGAAGGCAAGGTTCAGGAGATCAAGGGCGAGGGCCAGCAGACCCTCGGCAAGGCCAAGGACGCCGTGAAGGACGCGGTGGACCGGACTCCCTGACCGGCCGTCACCGGCTTCATCAGAAGGGCCGCCCTGGGGCGGCCCTCAGACCACCGAGAAACCCCTGGCTTCAGCCGGGGGTTTTTGATTCCGCCGGGCACGGGAAGACATCGGTCCCGACGGCTGCGCTCAAGGCCTTACGTAAGGCTAGACCTTTGTCAGCGCTCGGCCCCGACTTCGGCCGGCTTTCCGCGAGGCGTGCGAGCCGGGGGCAGGACTCGGCAAGCGGCGATCCGCGCCCTTACCGCGATTGACGCCGCAATTTCGTCCACTATGATGGAATCATCGTGATACGATGATGATCGACGCGGGGGCGGCATGGACGACATCACGGGACGGCTGGCGCGCCGGCTCCGTCAGGAGAGGGAGGCGCGGAGCTGGTCACTGGCGGATCTGGCGGAGCGTTCGAACGTCTCGCGGGCGATGATCTCGAAGATCGAGCGCGGCGAGGCGAGCCCCACCGCAGAACTGCTGAACCGCCTCGCCACCGGTTTCGGCCTGACGCTGGCGAGCATCTTCGCGGAGGCCGATCCGGGCCTCGATCCGGCGGCGCCCCGCGTTGCGCGCCGTGCCGAGCAGGCGGAGTGGCGCGATCCAGGCACCGGTTATCTGCGGCGCAATGTCAGCCCGCCGGGCGCGCCTGCGCTGGAGATCGTCGAGGTGCAGTTCCCCTCCGGCGGCCGTGTCGTCTTCGACGCCTACCACGAGACGCGGATCGTGCAGCAGCTCTGGCTGCTCGAGGGCGCCATGGAACTCGCGGTCGGCGACGCTACCTTTCATCTTTCCGCCGGAGACTGCCTCGCCATGACGCTTGATCAGCCGGTCATCTTCCACAATCCCGGCGAGACGCCCGCCCGCTATGCGGTGGTGCTCGCCCGCCCGGAGACCCGGCGATGAATGTGCGTGCCCTTGACGGTGACGAGGCCCGCGCGGCCGTCCCCGCGCTTGCCGACGTGCTGCTGGATTGCGTGGCAGGCGGCGCCTCGGTGAGCTTCATGGCGGACATGAGCCGCGCGGAAGCGGAGGCCTTCTGGCAGAGCATTGCGGAAGGTGTCGCACGCGGCGAGCGCACGCTCCTCGTCTCGCAGGAAGGCGACGGCCGCATCCTCGGCACCGTTCAGGTCATTCTGGCCACGCCGCCAAACCAGCCGCACCGCGGCGAGATCGCCAAGATGCTGGTGCATCGCGCGGGTCGCCGGCAGGGGCTCGGTGCCGCGCTCATGCGGGCGGCAGAGGAGGCCGGACGCGCGGCCGGCAAGAGCCTTCTCACCCTCGACACCGTGACCGATGGCGACGGCTTCCGCCTCTATCGCCGCCTCGGCTGGGAGGTGGCGGGCACGGTGCCGGAATACGCCCTGTGGCCGGACGGGCGCCCCTGCCCCACCACCTTCATGTGGAAGCGCGTGTAAGACGGGCCGTCAGCCCTTGGTCCGCAGACTGGACCGTCCCCCATCGACGCCCAGGATCTGGCCGGAGATCCAGCCCGCCTCATCCGACAGGAGGAAGGCGGCCGCTGCGGCGATATCGTCCGGCGCGCCGAGACGCTGGAGAGGGTGGAGCCCGGCGATGGCACTCGCCATCTGCGGATTGGCCGTGAGGACAGCCGCGAGCGGGGTCTCCGTCAGCGAGGGGGCGATGCAGTTCACCCGGATCTTCGGCGCAAGCTCCGCAGCCAGCGCCCGAGTGAGCCCCTCCACCGCCCCCTTGGCCATGGCGATGGACGCGTGATTGGCAAAGCCCTGCCCCACCGCCACGCTCGAGAACAGGACTACGCTGCCGCCCTCGGCCTTCAGCGCGGGCAACGCGGCCTGGACCGCCGCCATGGCGCCCAGCGCATTCACCTCGAAATCGGCCCGCGCATCGTCAGGCGTGATCCGGGCGAGCGGCTTCAGGGTGATGGTTCCGGCCGCATAGGCGAGCGCCCAGACCGGTCCGGGCGCGGCAGCGACGGCAGCGGCAAGCGCGGACGTGTCCCGCACATCCGCCTGAGCCCAGGTCCCGCCCGTCTCGGCTGCGAGCGCTTCGAGCTTGGCGGCCGTCCGGCCGATGAGATGCAGCCGCCAGCCCTGTGCCGCCAGTCGCAGGGCGAGTGGGCGCCCGATGCCGCCCGCACCGCCGATGAGGATTGCCGTCCGTGCCATGTCGCCTCCCTGCTCTGCCGGAGGATACGGACGCAAAGCGCCACGGGATGGCCGGGGGCAGCGGAAAATTTCGCCCTCGCCCTTGAAAGGACGCAAAGGGCGCCTATCTCTCCACCATCAGCAGCGCGTGGCGCCGCCGCAGTCACCGACACACCGCTACGGCGGTGTATTCAGGAGACGCGGTGACAGGGCGGGAGACGGACGGATGTACTCCGATTCCGCCCGCGCCTCGGCTGGTGGTTCCAGGTGATCGATCGACCAGGAAAATGCGGCCGTGTCGTACGGCACGCCGCAGATGGTGCGTGGCGGAGCTTGCGCTCCGCCAGCGTCGTCAGAAATTGCGCGACACGAACAGCAGGCCGCGATGGGCCTTCGTGGACGCCAGCGCCGGCGAGAAGTCGGTCGCCACGTAATTGTTCACCTCCATGACCGTGTAGTCATACTGGAGCGCGATGGTGAGATTGGTCACCGGCGTCCAGGCGAGGTTGCCACCCACATTGTAGTTGTTGCCGCCGGTGGAGCCGTAAGAGGCCTGCGCCACCGGATTGTTCACGTCGAAGGCCGCATAGCCGCCGAAGATCGTGGTGCTCCACTTGTCGTTCCAGTTGTGCAGCAACTGGGCGGTGATGTTCCAGCCGCTGACCAGCGACAGGCCGGCAAGGCCGAGATAGGCGTCGGGAATGATGTAGGCGCCACTCGGGTTCTGAAGGCCGAGATAGGACATGGCGCCATTGGCATAGGCCGCCTGCAGATAGAAATTGTCGCCATCCGCGAGCATGGGCAGGTTCACCATCACGCCGGCCTGCAGGGCATAGCCCCAGGTGTCGGTGGCGGAGAACTGGTTGTTGAGATCAAGCGCCCGCACCTGATGCAGCGCGCCGGAAACCTGGGCCGAGCCCCACTTGCCTTCCGCCCGCAGGTTGGCGACGAAATCCGGCACATGCGAACCGGTCTGAAGGCTGTCGGTCCCGAAGGCGGCGGGATCCTGCGGCACGACGCCTGCGAGACGATCGGCCGAATCCTCGATGGAGACGGTCGCGCTCAGCCCCTCCATGAACTCATGGGTATAGGCGATGAGATTGAGGCGCGTGTCGTCGCCGATGGTCGCCGGATCGGTACCGAGCACGCCGGCATTGGCGTAGAAGTCGAAGAAGGACTGGGCGTGTCCGAAGGTGAATCCGGCAAACTGGATATAGGCGTTCCACACGTCCACATCGACGCCGTTGGGGCCGTTCGACCACGGGTCGGAGGAGCGCCAGCGGAAGCGCAGGTCGAAGTAGGAGCGCAGCGTGCCATATTCGGTCTGGCTGCGCGCGTCCCAGATCAGGCCGGCGGTGGCGATGGAATAGGTCTTGTTATTGACCGAAGGGTAGTTCGTATAGGTATTGTAATAGCCTTCCGCCCACAGATAGCCGCCGATGCGCAGGCAGGTGTCCGTGCCGGGAATGTAATAGAAGCCCTGTCCGTAGGCCGTGCAGACCTTCACATAGTCAACGCCCTTCGCCTTCACCGGCAGATCCGCAGCGTTAGCTCCCCCGATCATCGCCACTGCAAGGCCGCAGCCAGCGACCAACCCCTTGACCTTCATCCCAGCCTCCTGATTCCGGCGGATGATATGTTGTATCATTTCTCGAAGCCAACGTTTTTTGCACCATCCAGCGCCCCGCTTGCAAGCGCAAGCAAAAGCAGCGACCCGGACATTGGATCCCGTCCAAAAAGCGCTGCAAACGCTCAAAAAAGCCACATCCATCTGTCACGTTACCCATTGCGTGGGGATGACAGCGTCACCACGTCACAGACGTGCCCCAGCGCAAGCTGCGTCCGGGGAACGATCGAATGGATAACGGGAAGAAAGGGAGAGGATGAACCGCCTGCTGACGATCCTGCGCGCCGTGGCTGCCCTCATCGTGGCTGCCGTCGTTGCCGTGCTGGTGTTCACCGTGCTGGGCAGCCTGCTGATGGCCGCCGGCATCTTCATCGCGGTGATGGTCGTTGCGGGCGGCCTCTACATCCTCTTCTTCGGCCGCACCACCGTCCGCCGCCAGGGGGGCTATGAGGTCATCGACATAACGGCCGTTGACATCACCCCGCCCCGCAAGACCCGCGACCAGTAAGGGCGGACGCCCTCTTCATGTCCGTGGCCCGCGCCGGATCGCAGGCGCAGATCGGACATGGCCCTTGATGGCCGCCCCGCCGGATTGTTAGAACGGCTGGGTATTGGCTGGCTGGGAATGGGTCCGAATGCCCGACGGGGACAGTTGCGGCGATAGTCCGCTCCGATGGTGGCTGGCCGTGCCGAAGCGCGGTCAGCACAGTGCGTCCCGACAGCCTGAGCGCATCGCGGCCCGCCAGGAGGCGCCCGCAGCCGCCGACCCGCGCCCCGTCCCGGCCGTCTGACAGGACATCCCATGGAAGCCCTTGCGGATCCGAATATCTGGATCGGCCTCGTCACCCTCATCACGCTCGAAGTGGTGCTGGGCATCGACAATCTCGTCTTCGTCGCCATCCTTGTCGGCAAGCTGCCCGTCGCCCAGCGTAACCGCGCGCGCATCATCGGCCTCTCGCTGGCCCTGTTCATGCGCATCGGGCTGCTGTTCTCCATCTCCTGGCTGGTGGCGCTCACCAAGCCGCTGTTCACCGTCCTCGACATGCCCTTCTCCGGGCGTGACCTCATCATGATCGTCGGCGGCGTGTTCCTGCTGGCGAAGGGCACGATGGAGCTGCACGAGCGCCTGGAGGGTGAGCCCAAGCCGCGCGAGAACGGCGCCGCGCGCGCCGCCTTCTGGCAGGTGATCGCGCAGATCGTCGTCCTGGACGCGGTCTTCTCCCTCGACAGCGTCATCACCGCCGTCGGCATGGCGAACGACCTGTGGGTGATGGTGACGGCCGTCTGCTGCGCCATGGCGCTGATGATGTGGGCGTCCCGCCCGCTGATGATCTTCGTCTCCCGCCACCCCACCGTGGTCATCCTCTGCCTCGGCTTCCTGCTGATGATCGGCTTCAGCCTGGTGGTGGAAGCCTTCGGCGTGCACATCCCGAAGGGCTATCTCTACGCCGCCATCGGCTTCTCGGTGCTGATCGAGGCGGCCAACCAGCTCGGCCGCCACAACCGCGAGAAGCGGATCACCACCAACGTGCTGCGCGAGCGCACCTCGGAAGCGGTGCTGCGTCTGCTCGGCGGCCGCCGGGGCGACGAAAGCCTCGCCGATACGGTGGACGTGATCGCGGAGCAGACCGCGCAGGGGGAGGTCTTCCGGCCCGAGGAAAAGGAAATGATCCGGGGCGTGCTCGATCTCGGCGAGCGGCCCGTCAGCTCCATCATGTCGCCGCGCAACGAGGTGGAGTGGCTCGATCTGGAGGACGACCGCGACGCCCTCCACGCCGCCATCTGCGAGCTCACCCATTCCCGCGTCGTGCTGGCGCGCGGGCGGGTGGACGAGTTCGCCGGGGTCGCCATCACCAAGGAACTGCTGAACGCCCTGATCGAGGGCAAGGACATCGACTGGGCCCGCGTCACCCGCCAGCCCGTGGTCGTGCATGAGAACACCAACGTGCTGAAGGTCATGGAACTGCTGCGCGGCTCCCCCGTGCAGATGGCCATGATCGTGGACGAGCACGGTTCGCTGGAGGGCATCGCCACGCCCACCGACATCCTCGAGGCCATCGCCGGCGAGTTTCCCGACATGGGCGAGGAGCCCGCCCGCCTCCGGGCGCAGGAGGATGGCTCCTGGCTGGTGGAAGGCTATATGGACATCCGCCAGCTCAGCGGCGCCCTCGACCGCGATCTCGTGGACGAGGACCACCGCTTCTCGACGCTGGGCGGCTACATCATCACGCATCTCGGCCATCTGCCGGAGGAAGGCGAGCGGCTGGAGGCGGACGGCCTCGTGTTCGAGGTCGTCTCCCTCGACAAGCGCAGCGTCGGCACGGTGCGGATCGCGCAAGCCGCCTGAGGCAGCCCCGCTTCGCAAGCGGCACGGGGCGGCTATAGTCACGCCGCACGGCCCGCGCTATGCCGGGTGCGCCATGGCCTGACCGGGGGAAGCGTTGCCGAAGCTCAATGACGTCGTCGCGGAGATCGCCGCCGACCTCGCCAAGGCGACCGAGCGCGGCGCCGTGGCCACTTACATCCCCATGCTGGCGGAAGTGCCGATCAACCAGTTCGGCATGGCGGTGGTGACCGCCGATGGCGAGACCATCCTGGCGGGGGACGCGGACACCGTCTTTTCCATCCAGAGCATTTCGAAGGTCTTCACCCTGACCCTCGCCCTCGGCCAGATCGGCGACGCGCTGTGGACGCGGGTGGGCAAGGAGCCCTCGGGCAACGCCTTCAACTCCATCGTGCAGCTGGAGTATGAGCACGGCATCCCGCGCAACCCCTTCATCAATGCAGGGGCCATCGTGGTGGCGGACGCCATGCTCTCCGGCCACCAGCCGCGCGAGGCGCTGGGCGCCATCCTGCGCTTCGTGCGTTTCGTCGCCGCCGACGAGAGCATCACCATCGACGAGGCTGTGGCGCGATCGGAGAAGGAAACCGGTTTCCGCAACACGGCGCTCGCAAACTACATGCGCTCCTTCGGCGTGCTCCGCCATCCGGTGGACCATGCGCTCGGCGTCTATTTCCACCAGTGCGCCATCGCCATGAGCTGCCGGCACCTGGCCCGCGCCGGCCGCTATCTCGCCTTCTCCGGCCGCCTGACGCCCGAGGGGCCGAGTGTGGTGGCGTCCGAGCGCGCCCGTCGCATCGCCGCGCTGATGCTGACGTGCGGCCATTATGACGGCTCGGGCGACTTCGCCTTCCGCGTGGGCCTTCCGGGCAAGAGCGGCGTGGGTGGAGGCATTCTGGCGATCGCGCCCGGCAAGGCCTCCATCGCGGTCTGGTCTCCGGGTCTTGATCCGCACGGCAATTCGCTACTCGGCTCCATCGCGCTGGAGCGCCTCGCCAAAGCCATGCGCTGGTCGGTCTTCGCCGGCTGATCCGCGGGGTGCCCCGGAACCTCCTGCCGGACGCGGGCGCAACCGCTGCGGATCCATCCTGGACCTCGCACCTGACGCAAGGTCCGCACAAGCTGCGCCTGGCACCTTACCCTGCTACAGCCCGACCCATCCGCCCCACGTGTCACTTCGTCGGCAGGAACGGCAGGCGTGCTGGGAGGGAGCGCTCGCCGGATGGAACAGGTCAGGCCCGAGGTGTTGCAGCGCGCGGTGCGATTCTCCCGCGTGCTCAGCCTGCTGGCCGCAGTCGCTGTCTGCGCGATCCTCACCATGACCGTCATCACCATCGTGCTGTCGCGGCAGGATGCGACGGAGGCGAATGCCAGCACCACGGAAAACGTGCTCCAGTTCGCGGCCCTGGAACTGGCGGACGACATCGGCGCCCTCCACACCATGCTGGTCGATGCCCGCTCCGTCTTCACTGACCGCCAGTCCTGGTCTTTGACGGACGCCCAGCTTCAGCGCTGGATGCAGGTCCGCACCCAACGCGGGCGCGAGCTCGAGGGCATTGCGATAACCGATCCCGGCGGGCGCATCCTCCTGTCGTCCTACTCCGACGTTCCGGCGGACTTCACCGTCGATGACCGCGACTATTTCGTCGTCCATCGCGACAATCCCAGCGCCGGCCTCTACGTCAGCCTTGTCCTGCGCAACCGCTTCACCGGGGAGCCTGGCATCATGGTCAGCATCGGCCGGCGCGCGCCGGACGGCACCTTCCTCGGCATCATGCTGGCCCTGGTGCGCCTCTCCTATCTCGACTCCCTGCTGGACGGCGGGCGGCTGGGACCGGAAGGCGCCCTCAGCCTCTGGCGTAGCGACGGCGCCCTGGTGCTGCGGAACCGGGTCAGCGGCGGCCATGAAGACCCGCAGGGTCGCGCCATATCGCCAACCTATCTTGCCCAGATCCTCAACACTCACCACGGCACGTTCGACGCCGCCCTCCCGCCCGGAACGCCGGTGCGCCGGCACACCTTCGTCCATGTGGCGGACGCGCCGCTCATCGTGTCCGCTTCCATCCCGGTCAGCGAGATCTACAGCCGCTGGAGCCACCGGGCGCTCGCGATGGTGCTCGTCACGTCGCTCGCTGTGAGCGCGATCATGGCCCTCACCGTGCTCTTCCGGCGTGAGCTGCTCCGCCGCGCCGAAGCGGAGGCACAGCTGAACGAGCTGGCGCGGGCGGACGGCCTCACCGGTATCGCCAACCGCCGCCGCTTCGATGAACGGCTTGGCCAGGAGTGGCGCCGGTCCTACCGGTCCTCCGGAACGATGGCCTTGCTGATGATCGACGTGGATCACTTCAAGGCGTTCAACGACACCCACGGGCACTGGACCGGCGACGACCTGCTCATCCGCATCGCCGCCACCCTTTCGCAGACGGTGCACCGGCCGGGCGACCTCATCGCCCGGTATGGCGGCGAGGAGTTCGCGGCCATTCTTCCCGACACCGACCGCGAGGGGGCATTGCGGATTGCCGAGCGCATTCTCGATGCGGTCCGCGCGCTCCGCTTCGAGGACAGCGCCGGACAAGTCTTGCCCGTTACGGTCAGCATAGGTGCCTGCGCCCTGTCGCCCTCCCCGGGGCAACAGGTTGCAGACATCGTGCGGCTTGCCGACGCAGCGTTGTACGAAGCAAAGGACCGGGGACGAAATTGCATAATCATGGCGCCTGACATGCCACGTGTCTTGCGGCCCGTGGCAGAGGCCTCTTAAAGAATGCGCCGCGTGCGTGAACCAACATGCAAGGAACGGAGGGAGGCGTGAGCAAGCACACCACCTCTGCCCCCTTGGTCACGCCCATCTCCGTGCTGCTGACACTGCTGGCCACGCTGGTGATCATGGGGATCACCTCGACGTCGTGGGAATTCATTGTTCAGGACCAGTTGCTCTCGCGCTTCGGCGTGAATTTCGAGACTTTCGGCAGCCACGACCGCTGGCGCTTCATCTACACGTCCGTGATCTTCGCCACGCTGAGCCAGATCGGCCCCGCGCTGCTGCTCTTCCGGCTCATGCGGCGGCTCGACCGGGCACGCATGGAGGTCATCAAGGCGCGCGAGAAGGCGGATTCCCTCGCCCGTCACGACCCGCTGACCGGCCTCGCCAACCGCCGCATCCTGCGCGACACCCTGCGCAAGCGCCTCGGCGCTGCGGGCGCCAACGGGCCGCACACCGCGGTGCTGCTGGTGGACATCGACCGCTTCCGCTCCGTTGCCGACCTGCACGGCCACAGCCTGTCGGATCTCGTGCTGGTGGAGGTGGCGAACCGGCTGAAGTCGCTGCTGCCCTCGGATGCCGTGCTCGCCCGCCTCGGCGGCGAGGAATTCATCGCCGTGATGCCCCGCCCCGCCTCGCTGGACGCTCTGGGCAAGCTGGCGCAGCACATCATCAACCACCTTTCCTCGCCCTACCAGTTGAACGGTCTGGATGCCCGGCTCGGCGCCACGGTGGGCATCGCCGTCTCCCCCGACAACGGCACGGACGAGATGGAGCTGATGCGCGCGGCCGAAGCCGCGCTTTACCGCGCCAAGGCCAACCCGGGGACCTACCGCTTCTTCCAGCCGGCCATGGACCGCGAGCTGAAGCAGACCCTCCGCCTCCAGCGCGACCTGCACACCGCCATCGCCAACGGCGCCATCGTGCCCTTCTACCAGCCCTTCCTGCGGCTCTCGGACAATTCCCTGGCCGGGTTCGAGGTGCTGGCCCGCTGGAACCACCCCATCCGCGGATTCATCTCGCCGGACGCCTTCATTCCCGTGGCCGAGGAAATCGGCCTCATCGGCCAGTTGACCACCGCCATCCTGCGGCAGGCCTGCCTCGACGCCTCGAAGTGGCCGCAGAACCTGAAGATCTCGGTCAACCTGTCGCCGGTACAGCTCAAGGAAGTCTCGCTGCCGGACCAGATCTACCGCACCCTGCGCACCGCCGGCTTCCCGCCCCAGCGGCTGGAGATCGAGATCACCGAGACCGGCCTCGTCAATGACGTGACCACCGCCCGCGCCATCCTCACCAACTTCCGCACCGCTGGCATCGAGGTGGCGCTGGACGATTTCGGCACCGGCTATTCGAGCCTCCAGAACCTGCGCAGCTTCCCGGTCACCAAGCTGAAGATCGACAAGTCGTTCGTGCGCTCCATGAACACAGATCCGCAGTCGAAGAGCCTCGTGGTGGGCATTCTCGCCATGAGCAAGAGCCTCGGCATCCTCACCACGGCGGAGGGCATCGAGGAAGCGGGCGAAGGCGTCTGGCTCGGCTCCATCGGCTGCGACTACGGGCAGGGCTATTGCTACGCCAAGCCCATGCGCGGCGAGGAAGTGCCCGCCTTCCTCAACAGCCGGGCAGCCGCTCCGGCGCCCGACGCCGGCGCCCGCCAGCGGGCGTGAGGGCAACACGACGCGCGACGTTTCCGATAGCTCCGACGAAGGCGGGGCATGCCTCTGGACGGGCGCGTGCTGCATAAGCACTGTGCCCGCCGCATCATGACAGGAGCCCGCCGTGCTGCCCCACCCGCCCCTGCTTCTGATCACCGATCGTCATCAGGCAAGGACCGATCTTTCGGACGTGCTCGAAGCATCCTTCGGCGCGGGGCTGCGCTGGACCAGCGTGCGGGAGAAGGACCTTGCCCCGGCCGAACAGGTGGACCTCGTACGGCGGCTTCTGCCCGTCGCCCATGCGCATGGGGCCTGCCTGACCCTCCACGGCACGGCCGCGCTCGCTCTTGAGGCCGGCGCCGATGGCGTGCATCTGCCGTCCGGGGCCGATGTGAATGCCGCGCGCGCCCTGCTGGGGCCGGACGCCTTGATCGGGCTCTCAGTCCACAGCATGGCGGAGGTCACGGCCGCACCGCCGTCCGCCTCCTATCTGGTGGCCGGTCCGGCCTTCGAGACCGCCTCCAAGCCCGGCTATGGCCCCGCACTCGGGCCAGAGGGGCTGGCGCAGCTCGCGCGCGCCACCGCCCTGCCCCTGCTGGCCCTCGGCGGCCTCGACCGCCACACGCTGCTCCTCTGCCAGGACAGCGGCCTTGCCGGTGCAGCCGTGATGGGTGGCGTGATGCGGGCGAACGATCCGGCAGCAGAAGTGCGCGCCCTGCTGGCCGCGATTGGGTAGTGAAGAAACAGTTACACGTTTGACGCGAATTTATGCTCTTCTTCAGGGATAAATTTTCATCTCTGGACGATTTCCCATGCGCATTGCGACTTTTAACGTCGAAAATCTGTTCGATCGCGCCAAAGCCATGAACCTTGAGAACTGGGATCAAGGACAGCCGGTCTTGGAGGCATTCAGCGCCCTCAATACCCTCTTGGGGCAACAGGTCTATTCCGAAGCGGACAAGCGCCGCATGGTCGAGTTGATGAAGACCCTCGGCCTTGAGGGCGCCGACACCGGTCCTTTTGTCCTCCTCCGGCGCAGCCGGGGCGCCCTACTCAAGCGCCCGAAGGAGGGCGACATCGTCATAACAGCAGCCGGGCGCGCCGACTGGGCCGGATCACTGGAACTGCGCGATGCGCCCGTGACCGAGGAAGCCATGCGCAACACGGCTCGCGTGATCGGCGACGTAAAGGCCGATGTCATGGCTCTCGTGGAAGTCGAAAGCCGGCCAGTGCTCTCGGCCTTCAACACTCAGATCCTGCCTGCGGTCAACGCCATACCTTTCGACCATGTGATGGTCATTGATGGGAATGACGAGCGCGGCATCGACGTTGGGATTGCCACCCGCGCCGATTATCCCATCGGCGACATGCGCAGCCACGTGGATGATCGTCTGCCCAATGGACAGCCCATTTTCTCCCGCGATTGTGCGGAATACGAGATCCACACGCCATCCGGCCAGAACCTGCTGCTTCTCCTAAATCATTTCAAGAGCAAGGGCTTCGGTTCCAAAGCCACGTCCGATGCGCGTCGAAAGGCACAAGCGGCACGGGTCGCCGAGATTTACAAGCAGCGCATCGCTGACGGGTACAGCCACATTGCGGTGCTGGGTGATTTCAATGATACGCCAGGAAGCGCGGCACTGGCGCCGCTGCTGTCCGGCACAGATCTCAAGGATGTGTTCGGCCATGCATCCTTCGACAACGGCGGCTATCCCGGCACCTACGGCCTTTGCAATGCCGATAACAAGATCGACTACATCCTCCTGTCTCCCGAACTGTTCGGCAAGGTCACGGCCGGCGGTGTGTTCAGGAAGGGCGCGTGGCCGGGCAGCCGTCCCAAGAGGTGGGACGTATACCCGGAGGTGGCAAGGCCTGCGGATGCCGCATCCGACCATTCAGCGGTCTGGGTCGATCTCGCTCTTTGAGCGGGAGGCAGGCCGGGCGCTGCTGGCCGCGTGGGGCTGAGCGATCAGCCCCCGTAGAGCCAATCGTAGCGCGACAGGAGGCTGCCGCCGGTGGCGCGCAGCGCCAGATCGCGGGCGAACCGGGCCGGGCCCTTCAGGTGATAGATCACCGCATTGCGGCGGGCCCCGCGCTGAACGCGGGCGGCGCGCGCCTGACGCAGCGCCTCGTAGCGGCGCAGCGCGGGCTCCAGCGGGCCGCCAGCCCCCAGAACGGACCCGAGCGTCGCGGCGTCCTCGATGGCCTGCGCGGCGCCCTGCGCGAGGAAGGGCAGCATGGCGTGGGCGGCATCGCCCAGCAGCGTCGTGCGCCCGGCGCCCCAGCGCGGCAGCGGGTCCACGTCATAGAGGCCCCAGCACAGGAAAGAGGAGGCATCGAGCAGCAGCGAGCGCACTTCGGGCGCCCATTGCGAGAAGGCCTCATGCACGGTGCTGGCGTCGCCCGGCTCGCTCCAGCGGTTGACCGGCCGGTCCTGTCGCACGATGGCGACCACATTCACCGCCGCGCCGGCGCGGATGGGATAGGTCACGAGGTGGGCGTCGGGGCCCAGGAACAGGCGCACATCCGGCGGCGTGTCGGCCCGCACGGGAATGGTGGCGCGATAGGCCACACGCCGGGCAAAGGACGGGCGCACGCCCACCTGCAGATGCTCGCGCACCAGCGAGCGCACGCCATCGGCGCCGATCACGATGTCGGCGGTCTCGGCGATGAGGCCGGCCTCCTGCTCCGCCACAGCGCGCAGATTGTCGCCATGGGTGTCGAGGCTTTGCAGCCGGGCCCCAAGCAGGATGTCGCACCCCGCAGCCTTCGCGCCGTCGGCCAGGGCCTTCTGCAAGTCGGCCCGGTGCAGCACGAGGAAGGGCGCACCGTATTTCGCGACGGCAGGCGCATAGTCGCAGCGGGCCAGCAGGCCGAAGGTCTGGCCGTCCCGCACCTCAAGGGCGCGCGGCTTCACGGCGACCGTCTCCAGCGCATCGAGCACGCCGAAATCGCGCAGGTGACGGGTGGCGTTGGGCGTCAGCTGAAGGCCGGCGCCCACTTCGGCAAGCTCGTCCGCCTGCTCCACCATGCGCACGGCGAGGCCCGCCCGGCGCAGGGCGATGCCGCACGCCAGACCGCCGATGCCGGCACCGACGATGAGCGCACTGGCGGGCGAGGTCTGGCCCAATGTCAGGCCGCCGGCTTGTCTGCCCAGACGCAGCCTTCAGGCTTCGCCGTGCCGGCCTTCAGGGCCGGATTGTAGCGATAGAGGGTGGAGCAGTAGGAGCAGACCGCTTCCGTATCGGAACCCAGATCGATGAAGATGTGCGGATGGTCGAACGGCGGCTTGGCGCCGATGCACATGAATTCCCGCGCGCCCACTTCGATGACGCTCACGCCGAGATCGTTGCAGAAGTGAGGAATGCCTGTGTCCGCCATTGGCCTTGTCTCTGTCCCATCGGGTTGCGCGCGAGCTTAGAGCATGTTCCGGCGCGCTTGAACACCTCCCTGCCGCACCGCGCCGCCATGTCGCGCGGGGACATCGCGCACGAAGCGGCCGGATCGGCGCTGCACGCGCGGCTTTCTCTTCCGAGCCGCAAAGCAGACCTTGCCTCCATCGCACCTTTGCGGGTATGAGCGGACCAGAGCGCAATTTTTTGGTGAGCGAGCAGCAGCCCGTGTCGTCCCGTCCGACGAACATCGCTGGTACCTCCCCCCGGATTGAGACCAATCCGGGCAACGCTCTTGTTCTGCGCGCGCTCCTTCTCCTTAGCCGCCCCTGAGGGCCGGCCGGGCGCACGCGCCTGGGCACTCAGGGGATGCGGAAAAGCCAGACCGACGCACCCGAGGCCCTCTCTCCTGACAATCGGATCGAGACGGCCCGTCCCGAAGGACCCGTGACATGACCGAGACCACCGCCGCTACGCCCGCCGTCTCCACCGAGGCGACCGACCGCGTCATCATCTTCGACACCACCCTGCGCGACGGCGAACAGTGCCCCGGCGCCTCCATGACCTTCGAGGAGAAGCTCGAGGTCGCGGAATTGCTGGAAACCATGGGCGTCGATGTCATCGAGGCCGGCTTCCCCATCGCCTCCATCGGCGATTTCGAGTCGGTGGCCGAGATTGCCCGCCGCTCCAAGACGGCGATCATCGCCGGCCTCTCCCGCGCCGCCCTCAACGACATCGACCGCTGCGCGGAAGCGGTGAAGCAGGCCAAGCGCGGCCGCATCCACACCTTCCTGTCCACCTCGCCGGTGCACATGAAGTACAAGCTCCAGAAGGAGCCCCACCAGGTGCTGGAGATGATCGTCGCCTCGGTGACGCGCGCCCGGAACCATGTGGAGGATGTGGAGTGGTCGGCGGAGGACGGTACGCGCACCGAGATGGACTTCCTCTGCCGCTGCGTGGAGGCCGCCATCAAGGCCGGCGCAACCACAATCAACATCCCCGACACCGTGGGCTACACCACGCCGCAGGAATACGAGGCGCTCTTCCGGACGGTCCGCGAGCGCGTACCAAATTCCGACAAGGCCATCTTCTCGGTCCATTGCCATAATGACCTCGGCATGGCGGTCGCCAACTCGCTGGCCGGCCTCGCCGGCGGCGCGCGGCAGATCGAATGCACCATCAACGGCATCGGCGAGCGGGCCGGCAATGCGGCGCTGGAAGAGGTGGTGATGGCCATCAACACCCGCCGCGACGTGCTGCCCTATCGCACCGGCATCGATGCCACCCTGCTCACCCGCGCCTCGAAGATGGTCTCGGGCGTGACGTCCTTCCCGGTGCAGTACAACAAGGCCATCGTCGGCCGGAATGCCTTCGCCCATGAGAGCGGCATCCATCAGGACGGCATGCTCAAGCACACCCAGACCTACGAGATCATGACCCCCGAGAGCGTGGGCGTGACCAAGACCTCGCTGGTGATGGGCAAGCACTCCGGCCGCGCTGCCTTCCGCGACAAGCTGAAGGCGTTGGGCTACGAGCTGGGTGAGAATGCGCTGAACGACGCCTTCACCCGCTTCAAGGACCTCGCCGATCGCAAGAAGGTCATTTACGACGAGGACATTGAGGCGCTGGTGGATCAGGGCATCGCCGCTGCCTACGATCGCGTGAAGCTGCTGTCGCTCTCGGTGATCGCCGGCACCCGCGGCCCGCAGCGCGCCACGATGCGCATCGAAGTGGATGGCCAGCCCCGCATTGAGGAAGCCGAGGGCAACGGCCCGGTGGATGCCACCTTCAACGCCATCAAGGCGCTGATCCCGCACACCGCCAAGCTCGAGCTCTATCAGGTGCATGCCGTGACCGAGGGCACGGACGCGCAGGCCGAGGTCTCGGTGCGTCTCGCAGAGGACGGCAAGGTGGTGACCGCCCGCGCGGCCGACCCCGACACGCTGGTCGCGTCCGCGCAGGCCTACATCACGGCGCTCAACAAGCTCTCCGTGAAGCGCCAGAGCGTGAACGCGCAGGCCGCCGCCAGCTGAGCGGTGCCCGACACGACACATCCGAAGCCCTCGCCCTCCGGCGGGGGCTTTTTTGTCTGAGGACGGTCCATGCACCGCACCGGTGTTCTGCTCGCGCTCCTCTCCGCTGTGCTGTTCGGCGCCAGCACGCCGCTCGCCAAGCTGCTGCTGGGCGCGGTGGACCCGTGGATGATGGCGGGCCTGCTCTATCTCGGCGCGGGTTTAGGGCTCGGCCTCATGAAAGCGGGCCACAGGCTGGCCGGACAGCCCGCCAGCGAAGCGCCGCTGCAACGGGCGGACCTGCCGTGGCTGGCGCTGGTTATTCTCGCCGGCGGCGTGCTCGGGCCGCTGCTGCTCATGCTGGGCCTCAGCCGCACGGATGCCGCCAGCGCCTCGCTGCTGCTCAATCTGGAGAGCCTCGCCACCCTCGCCATCGCCTGGGTGGCCTTCCATGAAAATGTGGACCGCCGGCTTCTGGTAGGTGCCGGCGCCATCCTCGCGGGCGCGCTGGTTCTGTCCTGGCAGGGCGGTGGACAATGGGGATGGGGCGCGCCGCTCATCGCGGGCGCGTGCCTGTGCTGGGGTATCGACAACAATCTCACCCGCAAGCTTTCCGCCGCCGATCCGGTGCAGATCGCCTTGCTGAAGGGGGTGGTGGCGGGGAGCGTGAACCTCGGGCTGGCCCTGGCTTCGGGCGCGCCCTTGCCCGCGCCGGCCCTTCTCGCGGCGGTGCTGGCGGTCGGCTTCCTCGGCTATGGCGTCAGTCTGGTTCTTTTCGTGCTCGGCCTGCGCCATCTCGGGGCCGCACGGACTGGCGCCTATTTCGCGCTGGCACCCTTCGTCGGCGCACTTCTGGCGGTGGGGCTGCTCGGCGAGCCGCTCACCGTGCGGCTGCTGCTGGCGGGGGGACTCATGGCCATCGGGCTCTGGCTGCACCTGACAGAACAGCATGAGCACGAGCACGACCACCTGCCCCTCGCCCATGCCCATCGCCACCGGCACGACGCGCACCACCAGCACGCCCACGGCCCCGATGACGCGCCCGGCGAACCGCACAGCCACTGGCATGTGCATACACCGCTGCGGCACCGCCATCCCCATTACCCGGACCTGCACCACCGCCACCGGCACGACGGCGCGGCCGCTGAAGCCGACGAACCGCCCGCGCATCCGCACGGCTGAGACCGGCCCCGCCCACCAGACATAAGAAAGGCCGGTGCTCGCCGGCCTTTCTCGGGAGTATCGCCGCTTATTGCGGCGGCTTGGTATCCGGGGGCGCCTCGGGACGCCCGCCGCCCTGCGGGGGATGCTCGGGGCGGGGACGCTCCGGACCACCCGGCGGACGCGGCGCCTCCGGACGTGGTGCTTCGGGGCGCGGGGCCTCGGGCCGGGCCGCCGGTGGGCGCTCGACCTGGGAGGGCCGGACCTGCTCGGGAGGCGGCGGCGCGGGACGCGCCGGCTCCGGCCGGGGCGCGGCCGCGGGCGGCGGGGCCGGACGCTCGCGTTCGGCCGGTGGTGGGCCGGCCGGGCGCGGAGGCTCCGCACGGGGCGCTTCCGGACGTGGGGCCGCCGGGGGCGGTGCGGCTCTCTCCCGTTCGGCAGGCGGCGGCGCAGCGGACCGTTCGGGCTCGGCGCGTGGGGCGGCAGGCGGCGGCGTGGGACGCTCGGCCGGAGGCGCGGGACGCGCGGGCTCCGGACGCGGGGCCCCGCCTGGCGGCGGCGGAACGGGACGCTCCCGCTCGCCGGGCGGCGGCACAGGGCGCGCGGGTTCGCCGGGAGGCGGCGGGGGCGCCGGACGCGCAGGCTCGGGTCGCGGGGCGGCACCGGGCGGTGGCGGCGCAGGACGGGCCGGCTCCGGCCGCGGCGCAGCACCGGGAGGCGGAGGCGCAGCCTGCGGAGCGGGCGCACCGGCGGGCGCGGGCGGAGCGGCCGGTGCGGGCTGGGGCTGTCCCTGCGCCGGCGGTGGAGGCGGCGGCGGGAGGGCGCGCCCGCCCGGCGCATTGGGCGCCTGCGGCAGCGCGGGTGGCACGGCATTCGGCCGCTCGCGCTCCAGTTGCTCAATCACCTGCGTCGCGCGCTGCTGGCGCTGCTGGAGGATCCGCTGCTGCATCTGCTCGCGCTGGCGCAAGGTTTCGAGACGAGTGCGCTCATAATCCGCGCGGTTGCGTTCTGCGTCCGCCCATTCACGCTGGAGCTGGCTCTCCCGCATCTCGCGGAAGCGCTCCACATCCTGCCGGTAGGCCGTCTCGTTGCCGGAGAAGCGCGCTTCCCGCAGCGCCTGCCTCTGGTCGGGCGCGAGCACGCCGAGAAGGGCGGCGGAAGGCGCGATGGCGGCCGGCGCTTCCGGTCCCACATACTGGCGGATGAGCAGGCGCCGCTCGGCCGGCACGTCGCGGATCACCCGCGGCGGCGGCGGGATGTCCTGCGCGGCGGTTACATAGGGCCGATAGATGCCGAGGCGGGCGCCCCCGGTGTCGTCGAACACCTGATCGTAGCGGTTCACATAGACCACGCGGCGCGTGATCACCTCACGCTCCACGACGGTGCCGAATTCCTGCGGCGGCACGAAGCGCGTCACCACGCGGCCGTTGCCGTAATAGGGATCGTAGGGCCGCGCGTCGGTGGCGAGCCAGCTCGCGAGCGCCGCGATGGGCAGGACGCGCACGGTGAGATCCGGCGCCGCCACATAGCGGTCCTCCACGAAAACCCAGCTCTCGGCCACCGGCGCCTCGTAGCGGCGGGGCGGGCCATAGGCATAGCCGGGCGCATCGGGGGCGATGGGCGCCCAGCCCGTATGCCCGCCGCCGCGCCGCCATTTCACCCAGGCCGGCGCCCAGGTGTCGCCGGGCACCCAGAACCAGCCGTAATCGGGATCATAGCCCCAGCGGCCGTAATGATAGACGGCCC
Source organism: Azorhizobium caulinodans ORS 571 (assembly GCF_000010525.1). Taxonomy (GTDB): domain Bacteria; phylum Pseudomonadota; class Alphaproteobacteria; order Rhizobiales; family Xanthobacteraceae; genus Azorhizobium; species Azorhizobium caulinodans. The sequence continues at coordinate 4,075,342 of NC_009937.1, forward strand.
AGGCGAAGGGCTCGGCCGAATCCCAGTACCAGCCGTCGTCGGTCCAGACCCATCGACCTTCCTGATAAGGCCGCCACGAGGCGTCGAGGCCCGTGGGCACCCAGACGTACTTATAGACCGGATGGGAGACCCAGGTGCCGTGTTCGGCCAGCGGTGCATAGAAGACGTTCACGTCCACCTGCTGCACCGAGGCCGGGCGGGGACCCGGCGCCTGCGCCAGCGCGGGGGCGACTGCCCCCAGCAGGACACCTGCGGCCGCGCCTGCCGCCAGAAGGCGGGTGTGCCGTTTCAGCCGAAGAACCATCGTGAGCCTCGCCTGCTGTTTCGGGACGGACAACGGCAGAGATGGAGCCTCTGTTCCGTGGCGCCGTTGGGGAAAGAAGAAGGTAATTCAAGGCCTTGGACCCCAGTTCGCGGCGCCGGGATGGCGCTGGCGAGGCAGGGGGTACCACCATCCGGCAGGGCTGCCACAAGTGGCGGGCGGCGAAGCGTGACATTCCCTAGCGAAAGGATGACTTGACGGAAGGGGCGCGTGGCCCTTCAACAGAACAAAGTGCGCGAACAAGGCGCCGGTTCTTCCCCGGGAGGGGATACAGAGGAGGACGTGATGTTCAGGAAGACCGCGCGCGCGGCCTTGGCCGTGCTCATGGGTGCCGCCGCCTTCAGCCTTGCGGCGACCCCGCGGGCGGCCCAGGCGCAGGCCTATCCCGCCCGGCCGATCACCGTGGTGGTGCCCTTCGCGGCCGGCGGCCCGACCGACACGGTGGCCCGGCTCGTCGCCGAATCCATGACCAAGACGCTCGGCCAGCAGGTGATCGTGGAGAATGTGGGCGGCGCCGGCGGCACCCGCGGCGCGGGCCAGGTGGCGAAGGCCGCGCCTGATGGCTACACGCTCCTGCTCCACCACATCGGCCAGGCCACCGCCCCGAGCCTCTATCGCAAGCTGCCGTACAAGGTGACGGACTTCGAGACCGCCGGCCTGATCACCGCCGTGCCGATGACGCTCATCGCCAAGCCCGGCTTCGAGCCCAAGTCCATCGCCGACGTGGTCGCCTATGTGAAGGCGAACAAGGACAAGGTCACCTATGGCAATGCGGGCGTCGGCTCGGCCTCGCACCTGTGCGGCATGCTCTTCATGTCGGCTGTGGGCACGCAGGTGACGACCGTGCCCTATCAGGGCACGGGCCCGGCCATGAACGATCTCGTGGGCGGCCAGATCGACCTCATGTGCGACCAGACCACCAACACCACCGGCCAGATCAAGGGCGGCAAGGTGAAGGCCTATGCGGTGACGACCAAGGAGCCGGTGAAGTCCCTGCCCGACCTGCCCACCATGGAAGCCGGCGGCCTCAAGGGCTTCGAAGTGACGGTGTGGCACGGCCTCTATGCGCCCAAGGGCACGCCGGCCGACGTGGTGGCCAAGCTCAACGCCGCCCTCAACACCGCGCTGGAAGACCCCAAGGTGGTGGCCCGCTTCGCCGATCTCGGCACCGAGCCGGAGCCGAAGGACCGCCGCAGCGCCGAATTCCACAAGACCTTCCTCACCGCGGAAGTCGCCAAGTGGAAGCCGATCATCGAGGCGGCCGGCGTCTATGCCGATTGATTGCCGCCACGGCTGAATCTCCCGCCCGCCGGCCTCAGGTCCGGCGGGCGGCTTCTTCTTGAGGAGGGAATCGGCTGAGCCACCCCTCCCATCCATCTCACGTGTGATACCGGGGGGACCGACGGGCCATGGGCTTCGTGCGCAATCCGAAGGATGTGATTTCAGGGCTTCTGTTCATCGCCCTTGCGGCGCTGTTCGCGTGGCAGTCGCGGGAGTTGCAGATCGGCACGGCCATGCGCATGGGGCCGGGCTATTTCCCCCTGCTGCTCTCCGCCGTCCTCGCCCTGCTTGGCCTCATCGTGCTGGTGAACGGCCTGCGCACGCCGGGCGAAGCGCCCACCGGCACGGCGTGGCGCGCACTCATCATCCTCGTCGGCGCCACCGTCTTCTTCGGCTTCGCCATGAAACCCCTCGGCTTCCTGCCGGCGGTGGGCGTCAGCGTCTTCCTCTCCACGCTCGGCAGCCGGCTGTTCCGCCTTCAGACCGCCCTCGCGATCACCGCCGTGATGTGCGTCTTCTGCTGGGCGGTCTTCATCCTGGGGCTCGGCCTTCCGCTGCCGCTCCTCGGCCCGTGGCTCGGCGGGCACTGAGGCGGGCGGACATGGAACTCCTCGACAACCTCTCCCTCGGCTTCTCGGTCGCGCTGTCGCTGCAGAACGTCTTCTACTGCTTCGTCGGCGTGCTGCTCGGCACGCTGATCGGCGTGCTGCCGGGGCTCGGCCCCATCGCCACCATCGCCATGCTGCTGCCCATCACCTTCGGGCTGCCGCCGGTCTCCTCCCTCATCATGCTCGCAGGCATCTATTACGGCGCCCAGTATGGCGGCTCGACCACCGCCATCCTCATCAACCTGCCCGGCGAATCCTCATCCGTGGTCACCGCCATCGACGGCCACCAGATGGCCCGGCAGGGACGCGCGGGGGCGGCGCTGGCGACAGCCGCGCTCGGCTCCTTCTTCGCCGGCACGGTGGCGACCTTCCTGCTCGCCGTCTTCGCGCCGCCGCTCGCGGAACTGGCGCTGAAATTCGGCCCGCCGGAATATTTCGCGCTGATGGTGCTCGGCCTCGTCGCCTCGGTGACGCTGGCCTCCGGCTCCGTCGTCAAGGCGCTGGCCATGATCGTGCTCGGCCTGCTGCTGGGCCTCGCCGGACAGGACATCTACACCGGCGTGCCGCGCCTCACCTTCGATCTCGACGAACTCTCGGACGGCTTCGATTTCGTCGCCCTCGCCATGGGCATGTTCGGCATCGGCGAGATCATCCGGAACCTGGAGGACGAGAGCCAGCGCTCGCTGGTGGCGGCCAAGGTGAAGAGCCTGCTGCTGACCAAGGACGAGTTCAAGGCCATCATCGCCCCGGTGCTGCGCGGCACGGTGCTCGGCTCCTTCCTCGGCATCCTGCCGGGCGGCGGCGCCATGCTCTCCTCCTTCGCCTCCTATTCCATCGAGAAGAAGGTCTCCCGCACGCCGGGCCGTTTCGGCCGTGGCGCCATCGAGGGCGTGGCGGGACCGGAGAGCGCCAACAATGCCGGCGCGCAGACCTCCTTCATTCCCATGCTCACGCTGGGCATTCCCTCCAACCCGGTGATGGCGCTGATGATCGGCGCCCTCATCATCCAGGGCATCACGCCCGGCCCCAATGTGGTGACGGACAAGCCGGATCTGTTCTGGGGCGTGATCGCCTCCATGTGGGTCGGCAACCTCATGCTGGTGCTGCTCAACCTGCCGCTGATCGGCATGTGGGTGCGCCTGCTCACGGTGCCCTATCACGTGATGTACCCGGCGATCATCGCCTTCTGCTGCATCGGCGTTTACAGCGTCAACAACAACACGTTCGACGTCTACACCATGGCCCTGTTCGGCATCCTCGGCTATGCGCTGGTGAAACTGGACTGCGAGCCGGCGCCCCTGCTGCTGGGCTTCGTCATCGGCCCGATGCTGGAGGAATGGACTGCGAGCCGGCGCCCCTGCTGCTGGGCTTCGTCATCGGCCCGATGCTGGAGGAATATCTGCGCCGGGCCATGCTGATCTCGCGCGGCGACCCCATGGTCTTCGTCACCCGGCCCATCTCCGCCGCGCTGCTCATCCTCGCCGCCATCGCGCTGGTGGTGGTGCTGCTGCCCTCGGTGCAGAAGACCCGCGAGGAGGCCTTCAAGGAGTGAGCGGCCGTTGCCAACGCTCGGTTTCGCGCGGGGCCTGCCAGACCCGCGCGAAGCTTGTCCACAGCGTCCGGCGCGGCGTGAATTTTCTGTCACGCTGTGCTGGACAGTCGGGGGGGCCTTTGCTACATGAGCCTTCCCGAACGGGGACACCCCCGAGGGCGCATAGCTCAGTTGGTAGAGCAGCTGACTCTTAATCAGCGGGTCCTAGGTTCGAGCCCTAGTGCGCCCACCACTTTCCTCCCAAGGTTCAAGTGGTTCTCTCCCGGTCCGCCGCAAGGCGGAACGGCGTTCGGTACCATGACCCCGTGACGGGGGCGCATAGCTCAGTTGGTAGAGCAGCTGACTCTTAATCAGCGGGTCCTAGGTTCGAGCCCTAGTGCGCCCACCATCCCGTCACCCGGCCGAGACCAAAGCGAAGCGTGGCGACACCCCTTCCTCTGGGACAGCTCCGTTTCGATCTTCTCCAACCTTCCGGACATCCGCTTGTGCCCCGGCCGGCGGCGCTTTATCACCCGGTTTGCAGGAGCCTTGAGAGGCTCGCGTAAGCGTTAACGTCATTCAACGCACCGACGGATGTTCAAAACCTCCGGACGTGCGCCTGCGCCCCAGTCAGCCGCGTCCGGACCTCACCTGAGTGACGCACATGACTGACACCTCTCCCGTCCCCTCCGATCTCGACCTTCCGCGCATCGAGCGCGTGCGCCACGACCTGCGCCGCCGGCGCCTCACCGTCGCCGCGACGGAACGGCTGACCCCGCACATGATCCGCATCACCCTCAGCGGTGCGGAGATGGAGGGCTTCACCTCCCTGTCCCCGGCGGATCACATCAAGATCTTCGTGCCGGACGGCCAAGGCGGGACGCAGATGCGCGACTACACGCCCCGGCGCTACGATGCCGCCACGGGTACGCTGCTCATCGACTTCGCGGTGCATGAGGCAGGTCCCGCCACCCGCTGGGCGCTCGATGCCCGCGTGGGCGACGAAGTGGAGATCGGCGGCCCGCGCGGCTCGATGGTCATCGGCGGGGCGATCCGCAACTGGCTGCTGATCGGCGACGAGACCGCCCTGCCCTCCATCGGCCGCCGGATCGAGGAATTCGCCCCCGGCACGACCGTCACGAGCCTCGTGGCGGTGCCCGGACCCGAGGACGAGCAACGGTTTGAAACCGAGGCCCGCCTCACCGCCCTCTGGGTCCACCGGCGCGATCCGCGGGAGGTCGGACCTCTGCTCGAGCCTCTCAAGGGCATCGACATCCCGGCCGGCACGTTCGTCTGGCTCGCCGCCGAAGCCTCGGTCACACGGGCCATCCGCGCGCATCTGCTCGGCGAACGGCAGGTGCCGCCCGGCTGGTTGCGGGCATCGGGCTATTGGGTGCACGGCACCGCCGACGCCACAGAGAAGTTCGAGGACTGAAACGCGATGCCGGGTCCCGAGGGACCCGGCAGATGGCTGGGATCAGCTGCCGACGAGGCCGAATTCGGGGCTGGAGGCTTCCGCGTGCAGCTTCTTCGGGATGCGGCCGGCGAGGCGCGCCAGACGCCCGCCTTCCACCGCGTAGCGGAAGGCGCGGGCCATGCGCACCGGATCGTGGGCCTTGGACACCGCCGTATTGAGCAGCACCGCAGCACAGCCGAGCTCCATGGCCTGCGCGGCGTCGGACGCGGTGCCGATGCCGGCATCCAGCACGACGGGCACCGGCGAGCGGGCGCAGATCAGCTCGATCATGTGCGGATTGGCAATGCCAAGGCCGGTGCCGATCATGGAACCGAGCGGCATCACGGTGGCGGCGCCGAGATCCGCCAGCTTCTGGCAGGTGACAGGATCGTCATTGCAATAGGGCAGCACCACGAAGCCCCGGTTCACCAGTTCCTCGGTGGCCTTCAGCAGCTCTTCCACGTTGGGATAGAGCAGCTCGCGGTCGCCGATCACCTCCAGCTTCACCCAGTCCGTCTCCAGCGCCTCGCGCGCCAGTTCGGCGGTGAGGATGGCGTCCTTGGCGGTCTGGCAGCCGGCAGTGTTGGGCAGGATGTGCACGCGGCCGGTAAGAAGGTCCGCAAGGCTCTCCTCATAGCCCTCAAGGCTCATGCGGCGGATGGAGGCGGTGGCCATTTCCGAACCGGAGGCCTCCAGCGCATCGAGAAACACCTTCTGGTTGGGATAGCCCGCCGTGCCGAGGAACAGGCGGGAGGAGAAGGTGCGGCCGGCGATCACCAGCGGATCGGCCAGCGTGCTCGGGACGGGAACGTTCACGTTCATGTCGGTCTCTTTCCGGCCGGCTGATCCGGCGCTCAGATTGTTCGCGGGGCTGATGCGGTCAGCCGCCCTGCTTGGCGTGGATGATCTCCACCGCATCGCCCGAGGCGAGCGCGGTGGCCTCCCAGGCGCGGCGAGAGACGACGGCGCCGTTCACGGCCACCGCAATGCCCTTGCGGGTGGCATCGAGCCCCACGGCGCCGAGGAGATCGGCCACGGTCTTCACCGCCATCTGCTCATCCTTGCCGTTCACGCGCAGTTGCTTCACGTCCCTCGCCTCTCGCCGTCTGTCTGTGCTTTCAGGTCCAACGCTGCCACGGACGTTTTCGTTCGTCACGCGGCCGGGTTCATTCCGCTGCCGCGCGCGGCAGGAAGCGTTCCGCCACGAAGGGCGCGATCACCGGGTCCGTCTCACCCTCAAGGATGAGGCGGGAGATCGCTTCCGCCGTCACCGGCAGCAGCAGGATGCCGTTGCGGTGATGGCCGGTGGCGAACACCAGCCCCTCCACCTCGGCGCTGCGGCCGAGAATGGGCGCGTCGTCCCGGCTGCCGGGGCGGAAGCCGACCCATTGCTCGAGGATCGGCAGTTCCTCGATGGTGGGCAGCGCCCGCCAGGCATGGGTGAGCAGCGCCAGCTGCCCGCCGGCGGTGAGATCGGCATTGAAGCCGCGCTCCTCCACCGTCGCACCAACGATGAGCCGCCCGTCCTTGCGCGGTACGAGATACGTGCCCGGCGCCCACACCACATGGCTCAGGATGGGTGCGGCCGGGTCCATGGCGAGCGCCAGCATCTGCCCCTTCACCGGCCGCACCGGCAGCGGTGTCGCGGGAGTAATGGCAACGCCGCGCGACCATGCGCCTGCCGCCAGAACCACGATATCCGCCCCGAAGCGCTCGCCCTTCGCGATGACGGCACGGGCGCGACCGTCCACGACCTCCACGCGCTCGACGGGCATGTCCTCATGCAACGTCGCGCCGGCCTTCAGCGCCGCAACGCGCAAGGCAGCGGAGACCTTGCGATTGTCCACCTGATGGTCCTCGGGGCACCATACGGCGCCCGCGAGCTTGGTGGCGAGATGGGGTTCGCGCCGGCGCACCTCCGCTCCGTTCAGCCACTCCACCGGCAGGCCGAGGCCCTGCTGGAAGGTGATGAGGTGGCGGAGCTTGGCCGCATCGTCCGCATTGAGGGCGAGAACGATGGTGCCGTCCGTGCGCAGGTCCACCGCCATGCCGGAGGCGGCCTCCAGATCGGCGGCAAAGGAGGGCCACAGGCGCTGGCTCTCGCGATTGAGGGCGAGCAGGCCCTCCTCGCCGGGTTCCGCCTCGGCGCAGGCGGCAAGCATGCCGGCCGCCGCATGGCTGGCGCCAAGGCCCGTGCGGCCCTGCTCGAAGATCTCCACCGTGCAGCCGGCTTCCGCGAGCCGCCAGGCGATGGACAGGCCCATGACGCCGCCGCCGACGATGGCGACACGCGGCCGCGCACCGGATGCGCGCGCGGAATGGGCGGACGAAGATGCGGAATCGTGATGCGACAAGCTCTCGCTCATCGGCTCCTCCCTACGCTGGCATGACCCAGACAGGTTCGATGGGTGTGATCTCAGCCGCGCGTGACGCGCGGCACCCCAGGCCGTCAAGTCATTATCGCCGCACGATGCTTCGGCGGCAAGGAAAACCATTGCGCCATCTCGGCGCGGGGGAGGCAGTGCCACGTTTCGCCCGCCGTCGCAATGCGGCGGGCCGACCGCAGGCGGCGTTGCCGCCTAGTCGACGGCGGCGTTCAGGCGATCGCGCAATTCCGTGAGCTGGACGCGCAGGCTTTCCCGGTCCTCGGCGCACAGGCCGATGGCCTCGCCCATGGACTGGAGGACCTCCTGCGCCTTGGCTTGCAAGGCCCGCCCCTCGGGCGTGAGCGTGATGTTCACCACCCGCTCGTCAGCCGCATTCCTGGCGCGGCGCACGAAGCCCGCCCCCTCCAGGCGCTTGAGCAGCGGCGTCAGCGTGCCGGAATCCAGATGAAGCTGCTCGCCCAGTTCCTTCACGCTCTGGCCGTCCTTGTTCCAGAGCAGCACCAGCAGCAGATACTGCGGATAGGTCACATCCAGCGCCTTGAGCAGCGGGCGGTAGGCGCGCGTGAAGGCGTGTTCGGCGGAATAGACGGCGAAGCACAGCAGGTCGTCGAGGCAGAAGGTGGACATGGCAAGGGCCGTCTCTGTGAACGGCTGTTTATATCACGCGACGCAATTGTGTTGCACACAATCATTTCATGGCAGGGCCGCGATTCTGCATTGCTCCAAATTAGCTGGTGTGCAATTAATTTGGCATGCAGGGGCAGACGCCCCACCCTGACAGACGCGGCCGCATGCCGTGGAGATTGCCCATGACGCCTCACCCGCAGATCCGGGATGGCCAGCGGCCTCCCTCCCCCGAACCTGAAGTCGAAAGCGCCGTGCCTCCGACGGACGCGGTGCCAGCCGGCTGCCTGTGCCGCGGCCGGGATGCCGGTGTGGATTGCCGCGCGCCCCACTCGACGTGCGACGACGTGCCGGTCATGTTCTTCTCCTGAGACATGACCTTGAGGGAGCGCCGCCGTGAAACTCTTCTGGTCGCCCAGAACCCGCGCCTTCCGCACGCTCTGGCTGCTGGAGGAGACGGGCGCTCCCTATGAACTGGTCCGCGTGGACCTGAATGGCGGCGACGGCATCGACGATGCCGAGTTGCTCGCCGCCAATCCCATGGGCAAGGTGCCCGCGCTGGTGGATCGTGGCATCCCCATCGCCGAGAGCGGCGCCATCGCGCTCTACGTGGCCGACCGTTTTCCCGAGGCCGGCCTTTCCCCGCCGCTGGGCGATCCCGAGCGCGGCCCCTTCCTGCACTGGATGATCTTCGTCGCCTCCTGCGTGGAGCCGGCGCTGGTGCAGAAGATGAAGGGCGTGGAACTGCCCACCAGCGCCGCCGGCTGGGGCAGCTTCGAGAAGGTGATGTCGGTGCTGGACGCCCGCCTCAGCACCCATCCCTTCCTGGTGGGCGAGCGGTTCACGGCCGCCGACACGCTGCTCGCCACGGACCTCGGCTATTTCATCCAGGTCTTCAAGATGCTGGAGCCGCGCCCCTCCTTCACCGCCTATCTGGCGCGCTGCGCCGAACGCCCGGCCTTCGTCCGCGCCCGCGCCATCGAGGCGGAATACGCCTGAGGACGCCTTGCGCCGCGTGCCGCCACGCGGGCAAATGTCCGGCATGTGGCTGCTCCGCTCCCTACTTCCCATCGCCCCGTTCGTCCGCCGCCTGCGCCATGGCATGACGCTGGGCGTGCGGGCCATCGCCATCCGCGACGACCGCGTGCTCCTTGTGCGCCACACCTATACGCCCGGCTGGCATCTGCCCGGCGGCGGGGTGGACGTGGGCGAGACGGCGGAGGCGGCCGCCCGGCGCGAGCTGATGGAAGAGGCCAATGCCCGCGCCACCGGCCCGCTTCTGCTGCACGGGGTCTTCTTCAATCCCCGGGTGGGCGGGCGCGACCATGTGGTGTGCTTCCGCGTGGGCGATTTCGAGCAGGGGCCGCTCCCCGGCCCCACCTTCGAGATCGCCGAGGTCGGCACCTTTCCCCTCGGCGCCCTTCCGCCCGATACCACCACCTCGACCCGGCGGCGGCTGGAGGAGCTTGCCAGCGGACGCGCGCCGGACGATTGTTGGTAGACAAACAAAATGGCATGATCCGGCATCCGCCGTGTCCGTATGATCCTTCGCGTGAAATTCGGGCTTGCAGCGTCGCGCGCGGCAGCGCATCACACACGGCATCGCGGTATAGAGCGGCAAGAAGGAGCGAGAGATGGGAGAACCTCAGAAGGCCGAGACGGCCACCAGCACGAAGGCGGCTTTCGACTGGGCCGATCCCTTCCGTTTCGAGGACCAGCTCACGGAAGAAGAGCGCCTTGTCCGCGACACCGCCCGTGATTATGCGCAGGAGAAGCTCCTGCCGCGCGTGACCAGCGCCTATCTCGACGAGCGCTTCGACCGCGAGATCATGAGCGAGATGGGCGAACTCGGCCTGCTCGGCGTGACCATTCCGGAGAATTACGGCGGCGCCGGCCTTGGCTATGTGTCCTACGGCCTTGCCGCCCGCGAGGTGGAGCGGGTCGATTCGGGCTATCGCTCGGCCATGAGCGTGCAGTCCTCGCTCGTCATGCACCCCATCTATGCCTATGGCGACGAGAGCCAGCGCAAGAAGTATCTGCCCAAGCTCGCCACCGGCGAGTGGGTCGGCTGCTTCGGCCTCACCGAGCCGGACGCCGGCTCCGATCCGGCCGGCATGCGCACCCGCGCCGAGAAGATTGACGGCGGCTACCGCCTGACCGGCGCCAAGATGTGGATCACCAACTCGCCCATCGCCGACATCGCGGTGGTGTGGGCGAAGTCGGCGGCACATGGCGATGCCATCCGCGGCTTCATCGTCGAGCGCGGCATGAAGGGCTTCTCCACCCCGAAGATCGAGAAGAAGCTCTCGCTGCGCGCCTCCATCACCGGCGAGATCGTGCTGGAAGGCGTCGAGATTCCGGAAGAGAACCTGCTGCCCAACGTCTCCGGCCTGAAGGGCCCGTTCGGCTGCCTCAACCGCGCCCGCTACGGCATCGGCTGGGGCGTGCTCGGCGCGGCGGAAGCCTGCCTCGAGGCCGCCCGCCAGTACACGCTGGACCGCAAGCAGTTCGGCCGCCCGCTGGCGCAGACCCAGCTGGTGCAGAAGAAGCTGGCCGACATGTCCACGGACATCGCCTTCGGCCTGCAGGCCTGCCTGCGCGCCGGCCGCCTGTTCGACGAAGGCCAGCTGGCGCCGGAGACCATCTCCTACATCAAGCGCAACAATTGCGGCAAAGCCCTCGACATCGCCCGCGTCGCCCGCGACATGCATGGCGGCAACGGCATCTCGGCCGAGTTCCACGTGATCCGTCACGCGGCCAACCTCGAGACGGTGAACACCTACGAGGGCACGCACGACATCCACGCGCTCATCATCGGCCGCGCCATCACCGGGCTCCAGGCTTTCTTTTGAGAAAGCTATTCTCCTGAGACCCCCCTTCTTCCGGGAAGGATTCTCAGAGGCGCCTGCGTCACCTGACAAACACCGCCCCGGCTTCCCGCGAAGCCGGGGCTTTTTTGTGCGCCGAGGGACGGGCTCTCGGCGCGAGGGGACAGCCACCGTTGTCTCTCCCACGCGGACGCCCTAGCGTCCGGATCCTCGTCCCGCCCGAAGGTCTTCATGCCGCCCAGAGACATCGCCATCGCCGGATGCGGACCGGCCGGTCTTGCCGCCGCCCTCCTCCTTCATCGCGACGGCCACCGCGTCGCGCTCTACGAGCGCTTCGAGACGGCGCGGCCGGTCGGATCCGGCCTGATGATCCAGCCGACCGGCCGCGCCGTGCTGCGGGCGCTGGGGCTGGAGGCCACCACCGCGGCAGCCGGCGCCCCCATTGAGCGCCTGTTCGGCTTGAGCGAGCCGTCCGGCCGCGCCGTGCTCGACGTGCGCTATGACGCGCTGGGAGCGGACGCGCCGCGCGGCATCGGCATCCACCGGGCGGCCCTGTTCCACACCCTGCACGAGGCCGTGCGCGCAGAAGGCATTCCGGTCTTCACCGGGCGCCCCATCTCGTCCTCCACCCACACGGCGGACGGGCGGCGGCATGTGGTCTTCGCGGATGGCACGCACAGCGCACCCGTCGATCTCGTGGTGGATGCGCTCGGCACCTCCAGTCCGCTGGCGCCGCCCACCGGCCGGCCTCTGCCCTATGGCGCTTTGTGGGCGACGCTGGACTGGGTGGATGACGCCGGTTTCGACGCCGAGGCGCTGGAGCAGCGCTATGAGCGCGCGAGCCGCATGGTGGGCGTGCTGCCCATCGGCCGTACGGCACCTGACGGGCCGCGCAAGCTGGCCTTCTTCTGGTCTCTTCGCGCCGATCATCTGGAGGCGTGGCGATCGGCCGGGCTCGCCCCCTGGAAGGCCGAGGCGCAGACGCTCTGGCCCCGCATCGCGCCACTGCTGGCGCAGATCGACGATCCCGCCCAGCTCACCTTCGCCCGTTATGCCCACCGCACCCTGCCGGTGCCGACCGAACCCGGCCTGATCCATCTCGGCGATGCCTGGCATTCCACGAGCCCCCAACTGGGCCAGGGCGCCAACATGGCCCTGCTGGACGCCTATGCGCTCGCCCTCGCTTTACGCCAGACCGACACCGTGGCCGCCGCCTGCACCCGCGCGGTGGCGCTGCGGCGCGCCCATGTGCGGCTCTATCAGGGCATGAGCACGCTGTTCACGCCGGTCTACCAGTCCGACGGAACCCTGCTGCCTCTGGCCCGCGACTGGATTGCCGGGCCCCTCGCGAAAATCTGGCCCTTGCCCCCGCTGCTCGCGACCATCGTCAGCGGCCTCGTTGGCGATCCGCTGGCGCGGCTGGGACTGGAGGGATAGGGGGTCGTGGAAGGAGGCGCAGCTCTGGGCTCAAAGGCTCACGTCGGCTTCCAAGTGCCCTCCTCGATGGCGCGCAACATGCGCTTTGCACTGAAGGCTTGCGAACAATAGCCAAGCGACGCAATTCCCTGCATCGCTTCCGTCGCCGCGGCCGAAAGCGTCAGGGTTGCGATCGCAGCATCCAGTCGAACCTGGATGTTCGGGTGCGCCAGCAGCGGCAGCAACGCTTGTCGCTCATCCCCTGGCCGAACCTGCAATTCGGCCATCACCTTGTCCAATTCATCGTAAGCTCGATTATAAGCAGCATCCTCCAACCAATCGTCAGCCCTTTTCATCTCCAGCGACACGTCGATGAAGAGAGCAACAAGCTTGTTTATTGACTGCTTCGCGAGTTTTATAGCTCAGACACGACGATTCACGTCGGTTTCCAAGAACCCTCATCGATTGCTTGCAACATACTTCTTGCACGGACAGCTTGCCAACAATAACCCAGTGACGCAATTCCCCGCATCGCTTCCGTCGCAGCTGGAGAAAGCGCCAAAGTGGCCGTCGCAGCGTCGAGCCGAACCTGGATGTCTGAATGAGCCAGAAGCGGTAGCAGCGCGTGCCGCTCATCCCCTGGCCGTGCCCGCAGTTCGACCGTCACTTTGCGCTGCTTGTCGTAAGCCCGATTATACGCGCCATTCTCCATCCAATCGTCAGCCCGCTTCATCTCCAGCGACAGATCGATGAAAAGCGCGACAAGCTCATCCATTGTGAGCTTCTGGAGTTTGCCGAGCTTAGGCATGACGGCTCACGTGGGCTTCCAAGTGCCCTCCTCGATGGCGCGCAACATGCGCTTTGCACTGAAGGCTTGCGAACAATAGCCAAGCGACGCAATTCCCTGCATCGCTTCCGTCGCCACGGCCGAAAGCGTCAGGGTTGCGACGGCCGCGTTGAGACGCACCTGGATGTTCGGATGCGTGAGCAGCGGCAGCAAGGCGTATCGCCCATCCCCTGACCGAACCTGCAATTCGGCCATCACCTTGTCCAATTTATCGTAAGCGCGATTATAAGCTCCATTCTCCAACCAGTCGTCAGCCCTTTTCATCTCCAGCGACACGTCGATGAAGAGAGCAACAAGCTCGTCCGTTGAGAGCTTCTGGAGTTTTCCCAGCTTAGGCATGACGGCTCACGTCGGCGTCCAAGTGCCCTCCTCGATGGCGCGCAACATGCGCTTCGCACTGACGGCTTGCGAACAATAGCCAAGCGAGGCAATTCCCTGCATGGCTTCCGTCGCCTCGGCCGAAAGCGCCAGAGTGGCAGTCGCAGCGTCCAGTCGAACCTGGATGTTCGGGTGCGCGAGCAAAGGCAGCAACGCACGGCGTTCGTCGCCCGGACGCCGCTGCAATTCCGCCCTTACGTCGCGCAACTTCTTGTGCGCCCGATTATAAGCACCATTCTCTAACCAGTCGTCAGCCCTCTTCATCTCCAGCGACAGATCAATGAATAGTGCAACTAGTTCGTCCGTGGGGCGCATAGAAATTTCTGGTTTCGATGTCATTTTAGAATTCCATTATCGCGAAGAACTTGAAGACCAAAATCACGTTTTTCCTGAAATGTTTTTCCCTTCAAATAATTTCTTGGAGACGCATTTAATTCATCCTGATATCTACTATAATATCCATTTATTTCCCAGTGTTTGAACCTAGATATTCGCACCTTGTTGCTCGGCGCTTCCACATCTTCCTTTCGAATACCTCGCTCTCCGACAGAACTCTGCTCGACAATGTGATGTACGTCGGTCCCCTGCCTATCCTCCGCCGCATCCTTCTGCAGTTCGTCCAGCGGCTTTGGTCCTTCGAGATAAGAGGTGATGTATCCGCCATAGGAATCATACAACCAGAAGCCAGCGACAACACCGAGTATGACGAGCGCCGTCGTCACCGGATTGGCGATGGCAACGGCCGCCAGCGCCGTGGCCGCACGTAGGGCCCACTGCGCCGCCAAACGCGCGATCAGAATGGCCGCACGCGATGTCGGGGGAGGCACGGGCGGTATAACAGGCGGCGGTTCCTGCAGCGGCGGGCCGCCGTTGGACGGCCAGATGGCGATGAACAGGCGGCCATTCCGCATCCCTTGATAGGGATTATCCTCGGCGTCACCGACCTCGCGGAACGCACCTGATGCGCCCGTGTCAGTCCATCGGCCACTCTCCTTCCCCATTCCGGCCGGGTTGCGGGGCTGATTGGGATCATAGTCCTTCCTGCGCCACATCTGGCCGAGAAGCAGGCCCTTCGCCAGAAAGCTGGCCGCTGCCAGATCGCACCGCAGACGCAGCATTTCCAGCGCATCGTCGGCATTCCCTCCTCTACTGCCTTCGCGGGTCAGCCATGGGTGTCTGGCAGCAATCATTCCATCCCCTCCCTCGCCTTCCGCAGCGACGGAAATAAGGTATATTTTCCTAGGATCAAATTCAAGAACAAAGTTGGATGCGCCGCTGGCCAACCCGCCCCCTCTGGCGTTCCCGCCCAGCGCGGGTAAGCTGACGTCCGCACCTAAGGCACGGGGATTGCATCCCGCGGGCCGGAAGTTGCGTGGAGGCCCTCATGACCTATGTCCATCAAGTGGGAAGCCGGCGGTTCGCCTTTGCGGACCTGAAGGAGCTGATGGCCAAGGCGACGCCGCCCCGCTCCGGCGACATGCTGGCCGGCATCGCAGCCGCAACGGCGGAGGAGAACGTCGCCGCCAAGATGGCGTTGGCGGACGTGCCGCTGAAGACCTTTCTCTCTGAGGCGCTCGTGCCCTACGAGACCGACGAGGTGACCCGCCTCATCATCGACGGGCATGATGCGGCCGCCTTCGCCCCCGTCTCTGCCTTCACGGTGGGCGATTTCCGGGACTGGCTGCTCTCGGAAGCGGCGGACAGCGCCGCCCTCGCCCGCCTCGCCCCCGGTCTCACGCCCGAGATGGTGGCCGCCGTCTCCAAGCTGATGCGCAATCAGGATCTCATTCTGATAGCGAAGAAATGCCGGGTAGTGACGCGCTTCCGCAACACCATCGGCCTGCCCGGCACGCTCGCCGTGCGCCTGCAGCCCAACCATCCCACGGATGACCCGGCCGGCATTTCCGCCGCCATGCTCGACGGCCTGCTCTATGGCTGCGGCGATGCGGTGATCGGCATCAATCCCGCCTCCGACAGCCTGCCGGTTCTCGACCGGCTCATCAAACTCACCGCCGAAGTGATCGAGCGCTTCGACATTCCCACCCAGAGCTGCATCCTCACCCACGTCACCTCGTCCATCGAGCTGATGAACCGGGGCGCGCCGGTGGATCTCGTCTTTCAGTCCATCGCCGGCACGGAGGCCGCAAACCGCTCCTTCGGCATCGACCTTGCGGTGCTGAAGGAAGGCACGGATGCCGCCCGCGCCCTGAAGCGCGGCACCGTGGGCCAGAACGCCATGTATTTCGAGACCGGACAGGGCTCGGCCCTCTCCGCCAATGCCCATCACGGCGTGGACCAGCAGACGCTGGAGGCCCGCGCCTATGGGGTGGCCCGCGTGTTCGAGCCGCTGCTCGTCAACACCGTGGTCGGCTTCATCGGGCCGGAATATCTCTATGACGGCAAGCAGATCATCCGCGCCGGGCTGGAGGACCATTTCTGCGGCAAGCTGCTCGGCGTGCCGCTGGGCGTGGACGTCTGCTACACCAATCATGCCGAGGCCGATCAGGACGACATGGACACGCTGCTCACCTTGCTGGCGGCGGCGGGCGTCACCTACATCATGGGCATTCCCGGCGCCGATGACGTGATGCTCAACTATCAGTCCACCTCCTTCCACGATGCGCTCTATGTGCGCGAGGTGTTCGGCGCCAGGCGCGCGCCCGAATTCGAAGGGTGGCTGGAGCGCATGGCCATCACCGGGCCGGACGGGCGCCTCCTGCCCGCCACCGGCAGCCACCCGCTGCTCGGCTTCGCCACGGAGCGCGCGGCATGAGCACCAAGCGCGATCCCTGGCTCGGCCTTGCCCGCCACACCCCCGCCCGCATTGCGCTCGGCCGCACCGGCGCCAGCCTGCCCACCGCCGAGGTGCTGAAGTTCGCGCTCGCCCATGCGCAGGCGCGCGATGCCGTGCACACGCCCTTCGATGCCGCCGCCACGGCAGAGGGCGTGCGGGCGCTCGGTTTCGAGACGCTGGACGTGACGAGCGCCGCGCCCGCCCGCGACATCTATCTGCGGCGGCCCGATCTCGGCCGCCGCCTCTCGGATGAGAGCCGCACGCGCCTCGCCGCACGCACGGACGCGCCGATAGATCTGGCGCTGGTCGTGGCGGACGGCCTGTCTTCGGCGGCGGTGCATGCGCAGGCGGTGCCCTTCCTCGCCGCGCTGAAGCCGTGGATCGCCTCCGAGGGCTGGCGCACCGGCCCGGTGGTGGTCGCTCGGGAAGCTCGGGTGGCGCTGGGGGACGAGGTGGGCCAGTTGCTGAAGGCGCGCGCGGTGGCGGTGCTGATCGGCGAGCGGCCCGGCCTCTCCTCGCCCGACAGCCTCGGCCTCTATCTCACGCTCAACCCGCAAGTGGGCTGCAACGATGCCCAGCGCAACTGCATTTCCAATGTGCGGGCAGAGGGGCTGTCGCATGAAGCCGCGGCCTTCAAGCTCGCCTGGCTGCTGAAGGAGGCGTTCCGGCGCAGCCTGACGGGCGTGGACCTGAAGGACGAGAGCGACGACTTTCTCGTGGACGGCCGTCCGCCCCTGCGCCTCGCCTGAACTGCGGTCCTAGAGCGAGACGCTGCCGCCTTCCAGCGGCGTCAGCAGGCTCTCCATCACGCGGTCGCGCCCGTCATTCTTGGCGCGATAGAGGGCGGCGTCGGCGCAGCGCACGAAATCGCTGACGGTCGCACCGCTGGCCGGCGGGCCGGCGCAGATGCCGATGCTGGTGGTGATGGCGCGAAGGTCAGGATGGGTAGCCTGCCAGTCCTCCTGCGCCAGCGCTGCCCGGATGCGCCGCGCCACCGCCTGCGCGCCGGAAAGGCCGGTATCGGGCAGCAGGACCGCGAATTCCTCGCCGCCATGGCGCGCCGCCACGTCGCCGGAGCGCAGGAGCGCCCCACGGATCACATGCGCCACCCGCCGCAGGCAGGCATCCCCCACCATGTGACCGTACTGATCATTGACTTGCTTGAAATGGTCCACGTCGATCAGAAGCAGGCCGATGAGCGTGCCGTCGCGCTGGCGGCGGCGCCATTCCTCGTCGAAGACCTGGTCGAAGTGGCGGCGGTTGGCGAGACCCGTGAGGCTGTCGGTGGCGGCGATGGCGGAGAGGTCGCTCACCGCCTGCTTCAGCGGCGTGATGTCGGAATGGGTGAAGTAGCCGATGCCGCGGGCCGTGCGATGGGCGATCACCCGGCGCCAGCGGCCGCCGGGCAGTTCCACCTCGAACGGTACACCGGCGAAGCGCATCCGCTCCAGCATGTTGAACTGGCGCGCCCGCTCCGGTGCGCCGGCCCGCACCCAGCTCTCCTGCACCAGGTCATGGAGCGTGCAGCCGATCACCGAGCGCTCAGGGTCCACGTCATAGAGGATGCGGAACTCGCGGTTGGTGGCGATGATGCGGTCATGCTTGTCGAGCACCATCGCGCCATCTGCCAGATATTCGAGCAGATCGATGGGAAATTCCGTCCAGCCGGGGGGGTTCTCCACCTGCCCGATGTCGCGCCCCATTTCCTGCCAGACGCGGATGCGGTCGCCGTCCGGGAGCGGCAGGGAGCCCACCCGCAGGTATCGCCCCCGGTGCGTGAAGGTGAAGGGGCGAGTCTGCTGGCGATGGCGATCCACGCCCTCGTCAATATAGCGCTCGATGCTGTCACGCTCTTCCTGCGGCAGACGTCCCAGGTAGAAGCGTTCAAGATTCGCGCGATAGGATTCCCCAGGGTGAACGCGCCCCGCATGCTCTGGAAAAAAATGCAGAAACGTCGCGTTCCACAAAAGGGTATGATCCTCTCGATCGAATACGCAGATGGCGACGTCGATGCTGTCAAGGAGCTCGGCGATGACGCTGTACAGGTCCTGTTTGTTCACGGCTGAGCTCACGCTGGCCAGGACGGCCGGAGGACGGACAAGATGAATATCTTACAACTGTATGGTGATGCCGTCATGACAGTTTCACGACAACACACGTTCCATCGGGCATGGAACTTGCCTGAGATCTTCTGCCTCCCCGCCAGGAGTGCCGTCGCCTCCGGCGCGCGGTGCTCTTTCATTGCGGCGGCCGGTACGAATGGAGACCTGCCATGAGCGACAGTAGCCTGTCCAAATCGTCATCCGGCATCAGCTACACCACGGTCGACACCGCCTATTTCGAGCAGCGCAAGCTGAAGCGCCACGCCCGTGTCTGGTCCCTCTGGGCGCTGGGCGTCGGGGCGGTCATTTCCGGCCATTTCTCCGGCTGGAACCTCGGCATCGCCTCCGGCGGCTGGGGCGGCATGTTCATCGCCGCCGTCATCATCGCCGTCATGTATCTCGGCCTCACCTTCTCCATCGCCGAAATGTCCGCGGCGCTGCCGCACACGGGCGCGGCCTATTCCTTCGCCCGCACCACCATGGGTCCGTGGGGCGGCTTCGTCACCGGCCTGTGCGAGAATGTGGAATATGTCATCACGCCGGCGGTCGTGGTGTCCTTCATCGGCGCCTATATGGGCTCCATCTTCGGCACACCAACATCATTCCAGCCGGTCTACTGGATTTTCGGCTACATCATCTTCGTCGGGCTGAACGTGGTGGGCGTCGAGCTCTCCTTCCGCGTCACGCTGGTGGTGACGCTGGCGGCCCTGGCCTGCCTCGTCGCCTTCTGGGTCTCGGCGCTGCCGGTGATGGACTTCTCCCGCTGGGCGCTCAACATGGGCGTGGGGCCGGACGGCACGGCGGTGGAGCTGCCGAATGGCGGCGGCCCCTTCCTGCCCTTCGGCATCGGCGGGGCGCTGGCGGCCATGCCGTTCGCCGTGTGGCTGTTCCTCGCCATCGAGCAACTGCCGCTGGCGGCCGAGGAATCGGTTGATCCCAAGACCGACATGCCGCGCGGCATTATCGCCGGCATGGCAACGCTCATCGTCTCGGCCTTCATGATCCTGTGGCTCAATTCGTCCGTTGCCAAAGGCGCCTTCGGCCTCTCCACGTCCACCGAGCCTCTGCTCGACGGCTTCAAGGCCATCTATGGCACCGGCATCGCGCAACTGCTGGCGCTGGTGGCGGTGATCGGCCTCATCGCCTCCTTCCACACCATCATCTATGCGCAGGGCCGGCAGATCTATTCGCTCTCCCGGGCCGGCTACTTCCCGCGCGGCCTGTCCGTCACCCACGGCTCGCGCAAGACCCCGCACGTGGCGATGGCGGCGGGCGCCGTCGTCGGCCTCGCCATCATGCTGGTGATCTGGTTCTCACTGGGCGCGGATGCCGGCTCTGCGGCCATTGGCGGCACGCTGCTCAACATGGCGGTGTTCGGCGCCATGCTCTCTTACGTGATGCAGGCCATCTCCTTCATCCGCATGCGGAAGAACATGCCCCATGTGGAGCGGCCCTACACGAGCCCCTTCGGCATTCCGGGCGCAGTGGCCACCATCCTCATAGCGCTCGTGACCATCTACTTCCAGCTCTCCGACCCGACCTACCGGGCCGGCGTCATCGGCGTCGCCATCTGGTTCGCCATCGGCATCGCCTATTTCGCCCTGCACGGACGGCACAAGCTGGTGCTCTCGCCGGAGGAGGAGTTCGCCCTCTCCGGCGGCACCTCGGAATACAAGAGCTATTGACTTTCAAAACAACTGCCTCGGCCCAGCCACCGCGCTGGGCCGAGCGCGCCGGCAGGGATCAGACAGGCACGCTCACACCGGCTCGACCGACACCACGCGGAAGGTATGGAACGCCTCTTCCTCCTTCAGCGAGACATATTCGCCGACGACGAACCGCTCGTCATTGAAGCGGTAGCCGGCCTCGTCCTCGTCATCGCCGGTGATGTCATAGCGGAAGGCCCAGCTGCCGCCCGGCTTGCGCACGAGATGCCCCTTCTCGTCGGTCTCGTCGGGGCGAAAGCGAACGACCCGGCACGCGTCGCGATGGGCGGCCCATTGATCGTGGTCGATCTGGCCATTGGCATCGAGCGGCGCCACGAAGACATAGCCGAAATTGCGCGCGCCTTCCGGATGATCCTTCTCGCGTGCCAGTTCCAGCCGCACTTCCTTGAAACCATGGGGAAGCCCGGTCATGTCTCATCTCCCTTGCCGCGCGTCTCCCCGCCACTGCCGGGAACGGCACAGGCCCGTGAGCGCGCCTGCCTCTTAGATGGACAGCGGAGGCGGAACCGCAACTCGGGAGAATTACGCAGGCTCGCTTACTTCACGAATTCAATCGTCGGCAATGCAGTTTCCGGAAATACAGAATGCCAGGAAGCAACCGCTCGCGATTTTGGCTCACACTGTAACAAACGGCGAAATAAATTGATCCTCCGCAACCCGCGCCCGTCGGGATGTGTTAACCTCGCCGTCTCGCGTGAGGAGGATGGCCATGAGTGACGCTTTCGCTTTCACCAACCAGTGGCAGGACAACCTGCGCGCTTTCCAGCAGAACCTGCTGAAGCTCCATCCCGGTGCCGGCCCGCTGGCGTGGCCCATGTCGGCGGTGCAGAGCTTCTGGGTGGAAACCCCTCTTGAGGTCGCGACGCATCTGCAGAAATTCACGGCCGGCCAGGTTCAGGCGCAGCTCAACCTGTTCACCGACCTCTCCCGAGAGGACGGACCCGCCAATCTGGCCTCGAAGGAACTCGCCTTCCTCCAGCAGTCCGCCATGGCGTGGAACACGGAATGGCTGGAGATCGCCAGCCTGATCCAGACCAAGCTGCTGTCTGCGGCGCAGAAGCCGGCCGAGCCCGGAGTCGAGCCCTATCCGCTCCAGCGCGCAGCGTAGGAGCGGCCAACGGCCCGAGGCGGGTCGAACTGCCCCCACTCCGGCCGCGATCAGGCGGCCGGTTGCTGCATCCTGGACGACAGGAAGCGGCCATCCGATAGCCGTCCGGCATGGTGACGATTGCTACGGCTTCGGGGCAGGTGGTGCGGACGGCGGGACTCGAACCCGCACGCCCAGAAGGCGAGGCATTTTAAGGGTACTGAGGGCGGGTCTGTGACTGGTGCGGGCGGCGGGGCTCGAACCCGCAAGCCATTGAAAGGGCGGCGAATTTTAAGTCCGCTGCGTTTACCAGTTTCGCCACGCCCGCGTCACAGACCGGCTGCCCGGTCACAGGTCCCGTGACGTGTCCGTCACGGTCACAAATCGGTACACCTCAAGAGACTCAGGTGTACCTGCGGTGCCCTCTAGCACCTTATTCCGCAGCCTCCAAGACGCTCGCAGCGCTCATGAGGTTCTTCGGAGCAAGGAAAGCATACCGCATGGTCATCTGGATCGAGGTATGGCCCAGCCATTCCTTGACCACGTTGATCGGAACGCCCCGCTGCACCAGCCGGGACGCGCAGGTGTGCCGGCAGATGTAGGGAACGAAATGGGGATCGTTCTCCATCCCAAGGTGCAGACGCGCCCGGTCCCATGTATGGCGCATCCAGAAGTTATCGTAGGGGAATAGCTTCTCGGTCGGTGCAGTGACTGCACCGATGCGCCGCTGAAGGATCGCCTTCACCCGCTTGGTCGCATAGACCGTGCGCGGATTGTCGGTCTTGGTCATCCAGATCATGATGGCCCCTGTCTTCAGGTCCACGTCGCGAGGGGTGAGCCGGTAAAGCTCGCTCGGGCGCATCCCTGTATCAATCAGGGTCTCGATGACCTCGGCGTGGTCGTCCTTCCCCCATGAGCGGAAGGTGTCCAGAAGGGCCTTCTCCTCGTCCTCATCCAGCCACCGGAAGCGGCCCACGCCCTCGCTCTTGCGGTCGATCTTGGGCATCTTGGGGATGAGCCCCCGGTCGAACGCATAGCGCAGGGACTTGGACAGGATCGCCAGCTTGCGGTTGACCGTGCCGTTGCTGTTGCGCTTGGCGATGCAGTCGGCAACGAAACCGTCGATTGCGTCGGTGTCGATCCGCGATACCGGGCAGTCCTTGCCGAAATATGCCTCGGCCTGCCGGATGTTGACGGCAGCCTTCGCATCGCTCCGGCCACCCTTCCAGAACTTGTCGTATGCCTTCCACATGACCGCGCTCAGGGTCAATGCACCGTCCTCGCGGGACTGTCCCCTTGGTGCATCAGTCCCCTTTGAGGGAGCAATTGGGCGCGGAATAGGCTCGCCTTTGACCGCTGCGGCGCGGGCATTCAGTTCCCACGCCTTAGCTTCAGCCTCGCTGTCGAACGTCTCTCGATAGCGCTGGCCCTTGACTGTGATGTCCGCCTGCCAAGAGCCACCTCTTGGTCTCACTGCCATTATGCGGCCTCCTTCTCTCCAACGTAGTGAAGGAGGGAGCGGACCACCCGCTCCCCCTCGGGGGTGAGCCTGCACACCTTGTTCCGGCGGTCTAGAAGGTCTTCGGAGTAGGTTATGAGGCCCTTGCCGTGCTCCTTGGACAGAGCGGCAATGTTACGCGACACGCTCGACTTGCCGAGTCCGGTCGCCTGAACCAGTTCTTTCAAATTCGTCCCCGGCTTTCGGGCCACCAGTAGGAGGATTAGCGCCACCTGCATCGGTAATTCGGGGTCGATCTTGCGAAACTCCTCCACAAACAGGATGGCTTTCGTAAGCGAGGATTGATTTGACATTGGAAGCCTCAAGCCGAGTTCTCGGACGATTGAGCGAGATGTACAGCGGGCCAGCCACCACTTCTAGGACGCCGTCCTCCCGAGAGTAACAAAACTCGATCTCGGCGTCACTGTCCCATTCACAGAACAGTTCCAGAACAGAGAACAATCGCAGATAGCGGTACCCCCGCATGATTAACAACCCCTTTCTATGCCCGAGCCCCCAGCAGGCAGGCCGCGCGTCTTGGTCAATCAGACGGGCACCCTGTTAATTCACAGCGTCCATCTGCGGTTCACGGGGTAACGGCCCTCCCGGCATCCCCAGCCAGAGCCGAACCTTCGACCACGACCGTCGAGGGGTGTTGCGGTACCCCTCTAGGTTTCGGCCCTACGGCCTCATCAGGTGGTCCACTCGTCCCCCTACGTCAAGACGGTGTCGATCAACTTTTGTAGGTTGTAATCATTGACTAAATTCGGCCGCGAGGGATAGCCGAGGCTCACGAGGTAGTCCGTCAAGCAGTCGATCACTGCTCCGGTATTTAGCTCCTCCTCAAGACGCTCGACCTGTCCCCGCAATTCATTGGCCTCATCCTCAAGCTCGCCGATGCGTCCTTCCTTGGACTCGATCTCCCGGCTCGCCTTCTCCAATTCAGCTTGTGCGGTTGCGAAGTCCCTCTCAAGCTTGGCGGCCGTGCGTTCGGCCTCCATTGCCTTACGGCGCTCCTCCACGATCTCGGCTTCAAGGGCCTCGACGGCGGCAATCAGGGACGCATTGTCCTCCTGAAGCTGGGTGAGCGTGTGCGTTCCGTCCATCGGTGCAGTCACTCCACCTGTCGCCGGACATCGAGGTTTGGCGGCTCATTGCCGGCTACGCTTCTGGGATTATCGTCGATACCCCTCGCGCCACGAATAATTTCCACCATACCCATCAACGTCTTGGCGTATTTTATTGGTGATGGACTTTCGACATCGAACATATTCATTTAGACTCCTCGAAGTTCCGCAACAATCCGCCTAGGGGAAAGGGCCGAAAATGCACGCCCTCGCCTCAGTTTCCGTGATCGGAGCTACTCTGATCTGCATTCTGGTAATGTTTGCGGTGGTATATTACGAAGACCGCACTTGAGCTTTACCGTTCAAGGTGGCGTCACTGCCCATGGGTGCAGTCACTCCACTTTTGGCAGGCGCAGGGTTTCGACGAGTGCCAGAGCCTCGGTCGCCTTGGTCCGTTCGGCCACAAGCTCGGCCTCTAGATCCCCAAGGGCTTCGAGAAGGGCGACAACCTCTTCCTCGATCACCGCCACCAGATCAGGGGCGCGGCGTCTGGCCTCATCCTCGGTTATGAGCGTTTGCGTCAGCCGCATGTATCGCGGCTTCGTCCGCATCGGGCGCAGCCCTTTACGGTCCTTCACCCATCCCTCGACGGGACGGCTCGGGTGGCAGTAGGGGACGGCATAGGTGCGACCCCGTGCCTTGAAATACTCCCATCGCTGCATCGGTCTTCTCTCGCGTTTCGCCCTGCCATGGGCTCATCAGTGGACCGGCATCAGGTCCAGACGCGGGACGGTCCCAGAAGTGGAACCGTCACGGCGCATTAAGCCAGCCCGCAGGCTGCAACGAAGGCATCGAAGGGCAAACCGCTCTTGGCTGCCATCTCATCCAGCCGGGCCTTGGCTGCGGCCTTCTCGCCCTCCGTGGCCCCCTTGGTGTAGAGGCCCCACACCTTGCGGGCTCTGGCCTTGGTCGCGGCGTCAACCTTGGCTTCCGCCTTCGGATCAGCCTTCGCCTTGGCCTTGGGTTCCTCGGTCTTCGCCTTGGAGCCCACACCCTTCAGGGCCTCGACTTCTCCCCGGAGACGTTCGATCTCTGCCAGCGCTTCCGCCAGTTGCCGGCGGAGACGTTCGGCCTCGGTTTCCTTGCGCTGGCGCTGCGGCTTCTCGCCACCCTCGCCAGCCCCTTCCCCGGCATTGTCACCCTCGGGTTCGTTCTTCGCCCGCTCAGCCGCCTGCCAGATGGCAAGCACGCCATCCACGGACCACTTCCGCTTGTCTTCGGGCAGCGCCTCGACGGCCTCCATGATCGCGGACCAGTTGGCCGCAAGCTTCATGAGACGGGCACGCCAAGTCTTGTCGAATGGGAAGTTTTGGGCCTCGCACCACTGGCCGAACGCGCCCTTCTGGCCGACCAGAACTTCCTTGGCCTCGTTCAGCCGCTCCCCCACAACCCGCAGGTCTTCCAAGCTGGACTTGGTGGCTGACTTGGCCCGAGCGTACCGCTCAAGGATCGTGGCCGCGCAGTCGCTCAGGAAGTTGTGGTTCGTGCCCGGATCGAAGCCAGCGTTTCCGTTGTTGGAGGTCTCGGCGGCATCGACGTTATCGAGCATGATCTAGCTCCTCTATCGTTTCGGCCCTCGCGGGCCTCGTCAGGCCGGGACCCTCCCCGGCGACGATAGAGCTTCACGATGTCAAACAGCCTCGGGAGAGCGATCAGCGTTGGCGTCTTCGGCCTTCCCGTCTCAACGCTGCGGAGCGTCGCCCCGCCGTTGATGTGATTAGTTCTATGACCGAGATGGTTCCACGTCAACAACTAATTTCAAATTCCGCGAATTTTTTTGATATACGTTGAAAAACAATAGTTTAGCTTCGTCACGAGGGAGCCTGTGACGGGAATGAAGCTCCCATTAACGGTTCCTATATCGGGACAAAAACGACTGATCGGGTGCGCCGGACGTGGTCCCTTGGTGCAGTCACTGCACCGTTCCGATGGGTGCGCGAATGGGGAACTTGAGGGGGACGCGGCGGGCTTGTCGAAACAACCAATGCGAAAGGCTCACGCGAAACATCGCGAGGGCATCCAGTCCCTGCCGTGGCCCTTCCCTGCCCCTTCGGAGGCCCGCAAAGCACGCGAAAGGCACCTGTCACGGCACGCGGCAGATGCTTGATGTACTGCGGGCCTAGTTTTTTCAAGGGTTTAGCGAGGGACTGTGACCGATCCGGTGACGCCGGAGGGCCGGAAGCCCTGCATCAGCACGCGCTCGCGTCCGCGCACGCGGGGGCCACCCCCACGGGGGGAATTTCGGCCGCGCATCAGCGCGTTAGCGTCTCAGATTTTTGCACCAAAATGTCCGGGGACCCCTGCCCTGCGAACCCCATCACAAACGCAAAAGGAGCCCCGTGGAGCCCCTTCCGCCGGCTGGCTAGTAGGTTGATAGCGGGGCGACTCAATAGGGCCTGTATGGAGTCCCTAGAGGGGCGCTGTAGGATGGCCCATAAGACGGAGCGAGGTTCTGCTGAACGCCCTGCCGCCACTGGTTCGACTGCTGCTGATAGGACTGCACCTGCTGCTGCGCCTGATAGCGCCACTGGTCAGCCTGTTGAGCAGTGTAGCGCATTTCAGCTTGCCGCCGGTCTGCGTCCTGTTGGAGCTGACAACCGAAGTCACCGGGTGGGCAATAGGCCAGAGCGGGGCTTGAGATGAGGGCCAGGATGAGGCCCAAGGCATGGGATCTCATGAAGGATGTCCTCCCAAGTCAGAGGACCGCTGCATTACCCAAGGTGACGCCGGGAGACAAGGGGAGAACAAAATGAGATTTGAGGAGGCTTACAAACCCCAGCGTTCTCGTTTTGTACCCTTGCACTGCGGCCGCCGACAGGTTCTCATGAGAACAGAAGGGGTATATTAACGTTTGCGTAATACGTTGCCCCTTAAACCATGGAAGCGGTTAACAAGGAGTGTATGCGGCTGTGATGCGCGGACTGGCTATCCCCCGGCTCGATGGTGGCGATGGATCGCGAGAGCGGCGCTGCCACAAAACGCCTGTCCACACAATCCCCAGACCAACAACTTGGGATAGTGGGGGGCGGTATTGTTGGGCAAACAGAGGGACGTTACTAACAAAATAGGAACAGAGCACAGGTGATTCGCTTCGGGGGCCGCGCTACCGCTTCACGAATTTCGGCGCGTCCGAAAGTCGCTGGAATTTCCCAGCGTCAAGACATGGAGACCCCATGGGCTCGAAGAAGAAGCGTAACCCCACCTGTCCTGTTTCGCAGCCGGTGTTCGTCAACCCGCACGTCCGCGTGCGGAATGGCAAGGAACAGTACATCGACTGGTACTGCCGCAAGTTGCCGACCCGCTGAGGAGCCGACAACTCGCGTAAGCATAGGAACTGGCTAGAAGTCTTGGCCGGACAAGCCAGAGCCTGAGAGAAGGGGGGTCGACAGGTTCGGCTCCCCTTTTTCGTGCCATGCGTTTCGCATGACGCAACACCAGTAACCCGCGATTTTGGCGGATTCAACTCAGTTTCGCCAAAACCGGCGTTGCCTTCCAAGCAAAATGTATGACGGCCTGTGTCGGGGAGTTGATGCCTCGGAGCTGACAAGTCGAACGTCGAGGCAGATCAAGGGCTAAGCCTTAAGTGACCAGTAGGTACCTTTTGGATACCGTATAGGGGTTGGGTCCCCTTCGGGTCCCCCCTGAAAGTGGGGGTTAATTCCGGTGCAGTCTCACTGCACTTTTGTCAGACCCTCACCCACAGGTTGGGCACCCTCCCCTTTCCGCCGATCCCGTGGAGGAACTTGTCCAACTCCTCCTGAAGCTGGCGCTCCCGCAGCGCGGCCTTCGCCTTGTCCGCGTCACGGGCCATGTGCTCGGACCAGTAGGCCACGGCAATCGCCAGCGCATCGAGCCGGTCGTCCTTCACCAGAGAGCCCCTGTCGCGGGTGATGCGGGTGAGCTGGTGCGTCAGCATGTAGTGCTGCGCCCGCTCCGGCGGGTAGGTCTGCACGGACTTGAAGTCCTGCTCGATCACACGCGGGTCGATGACAAGGCGGTGCTGCATCATGACCGGCTCAAGGGTGTCGATGATGCGGCGCTCCTTCTGCATGGAGTGCTTCACCTCCTCGATCTTGCACGGGTGGACCTTGTGAAAGACCGGCTGGATGAGCTTCGTGAACATGCCGTCACCGAAGTTCGCCTCGATGATGACGTGGTTCACCCCGTGGAGCTTGGCCGTCTGTGCCAGCTTGAGAAGGGTGTCGTCATCGTAGCCACCCGGCAGGCCACCTGCGGCGGTCACGAACTGGAACCCGTGGAGGAACTTCACCACGGCAAAGCCGGTCTCGTCCCCGCCCCTGCCCGAGGGGTCGATTGCCATCACCGAGCCGGTGTACTCGGTCCAGTCCTTATCGACCCACATGGGGCGATAGAGGCGGTCCCCGGCGAATCCCACGTTGGGCAGCTCGTTATGGGCCAGCTCGGGGGATGATGCCCAGACCACCTTCAGCGGGGCCAGCGTGGGATTGAGGGACATCACGATCAGGTCGGACAGCTTCAGCGGATAGCGGTCAGCGTCGGACAGACGGGTGTCGAGCATGAATTGCAGGGAGAAGCCGGCCCTGCCGTAACTCGCCTCACGCTCCCACAGGTCCTCTTCGGAGAAGCGCTTGGGGTCCGTGGAGGCCCCGGCCTTCCAGCCCTTTGCAATCAGGTCGTCGATATAGGGCGCAAGGCGCTCCCCATAGATGGCCCGCTGCTTCTCGTCGGGGATGCGGGCAGGCCAGATGCGGACCTGATAGCCACGGTTCGGAAGCTCGTTGTAGAGGCTCTGTTCCGTCTGCGGGGTGCCGAGATAGATGATCCGGCCGCCGGGCTTCAGAATGGCGTCGAACTCCTTCACCAGCTCGGAGAGCTTGTCGCGCATCGCCTGCGTCTGCGAGTTGTTGGGGATCTCAACGTCGTCCGCGATGATCGTGTCCGCGCGGGAGCCGGCAAGCTGGCCGGTGATGCCCACGCTCTTGACGCTCGGGGAGTGCGACGCCTTGGCCGGGCCGACGTCAAAGGCCACCTTGCTCTCGCGCTGATCCGGCTTCGGGATCAGGTGTTGGAGAACCGGCATCTCCTTGATGAGGCGCAGGGTGAAGGTGGTGAAGTCGTCGGCCCTGATCTTGGAGGCCGACACCACCAGAATCTTGTGGTCGGGGTTGCAGTAGAGGAGCCAGCACACGAAGGCCGAGGTGACCCACGATTTGCCGACACCACGGAAGGCTTCGATGATGGAGCGCTTCGGCCCGTGCTGTAGATAGACAGCAATGTCGTACTGAATGGGCGTCGGGTCAGGTAACCCGAGGTGCTTCCACACCACATAGAGGAAGTTGCGGAAGTCAGCCTTCAGTGGATCGGGATCGGTGAAGCGGGTCGAGGATTTGAGGTGTTCTTTGGTCGAGACCATATGCGGTCACAGATAGCCAGAGAGGCCCGCAGAGACGAAAAAAAGCCCCGGCAGGTCTATCCCTGCCGAGGCCAAGAACGGGCTTCTATGGGCTTCCTAGAGCCTAGTTGACGGTGTCTTCGTGAGGGTCGAACGGGAGGTTCGACATCAGGGCATTGAGCGGCGAACCCGGAGCCGGGACGGCATCAACGCCATTGTCCTTGAGGAACTGGCGGGCTGCGTTCAGGTCGGCGGCGGTGGCCGTGCCATCCTTCACGCGCCGAAGCAGTTCCTCCGCAAGCGCCACATGAAGGGCGCTCATCACCTCATCAGGTGCGCGGGAGGTCATTTCCAGAAGTAATCCTTGATGTACGGGAAGGCGATGCCGATGGCCGAAGAAAGTGCAGTCGCTGCACCGATCAGCCACATTTTATCGCTCTCAAGCGCGGTGACGCGGCGGTCCAGCGCTTCAAACTGCTTGTCGTGCTTGTCCTGCCGCTGAAGCGCGTTGTCGAGTTTCCCGTCAATGCGCCCCAGCATCAGGTAAAGCTGGTTCTGTTCGTCCATGGTGCAGTGACTGCACTAATCCGTGGAGAGGGGGTATCGAGCCCTGATCTCTGCCAGCTTGGCCCGGTACTGCTCCTCCGTCGCCTCGCCGCGCTGCCACTCGAAGAACAGGGGATCAGCTTCGGCCTGATAGGCGATCTGGCGAAGCCGGCGCTGCTCCTCATCGGTCAGCACGGGGTCGCTGAAGGTGCCCGTCCGAGGGTCATACACCTTGCCGAGGAGCTGCCGGGCATCCTCGTTGGACATCTGAGCGTCGAGGATGAACACCCGGCGCTTATTGGGGTCGATCATGTCGGGCTGCTCCCCGACGAACTCGACCACCATGGTCTGCGGATTACAGGCGACGGTCAGGCTCTGAGGAGTGTTCGGGTTGTGGGCGACTGCCTCATACCAGTCGTCGCCCTCTGCGTTCCTGAAGAAGGCCACGCGCAGGGCCGGACGCGGGTCATCGGCGGGAAGGTCGGGCTTATAGACCTCCCACACGCCGAGGTCAGCAATGGGCTTCATGCGTTCTCATTCGTCATAGATTGCGTGCCACCCGCCGTGCTTCGGCAGGTAAACTTGAAGGGACCGGTAGCCGATGGCATCCACGAACCCGTTCCAGCTCCATCGAACGCCCGTGATGACGTTCGGGCTGGCGTGGGTCCACTGAGGGGAGCCGGGGAAACCCGCCTCGCCATAGCCGGTGATGCGGACACGGTGGACATAATCGAGGGCGTTCGCTTGCGCATACCCCCGGTCGTTCGCGACCGTGTTGATGTAGTCGTGAAGGAAGCCGTAGGGCGCTGCCCAGACATAACCGTCGGGGTTCACCGCCATGCGGACGCCGGACGTGTTGTGAAGCTGATACTCGCCGTTGCTCGCCGCGAGGGCGGTCCAGATGGAGATGTTGGGCGAGTGCAGCCGCAACGCGGCGTCGAACTTCTCAATCATGAGGTCGCCGGTCATGGTGTCCCCACCCTTCGACACCCGCCCCCCGGCCCACGCCGCAGCGCGTTCCTCAATGCGGGTGTTCAGGTCGCCAAGCTGGCGGCACCACACCGCGCCCGTGTTCAGGTCAACGAAGAACTCGCCACGATCCGCGCCCACCGAGTTCGGAGGCCCGGAAAGGACATAGAAGCTCCCGCCGTTGCAGTGCAGCCAAGCCGTCCGGCCGTCCCTGTCGCGAAGCCCCAGCGTCGGGGCATCGTTGTAGATGTGCAGGCTGTCCGTGATCGTCCCGCCGGTAAGCAGGAGATAGCGCCCGTCCGCCTCGCTCCGGGTGTAATAGCTGCTCGGGTTCCAGAGAGCCGCATTGGCTGCGCTCTGAGCGGCCTGATTGCGGAACGTCTCAGCCTCATTGCGGAACCGGCTGGCGTCATTGCGGAACGTCTCGGCAGCGTTGCGATAGGTCTGCGCCGCATCCCGAGCGCCAACCGCCGTAGAGGCCGAAGACTGCGCCGAAGCCGAGTGAGAGCCGGCATTCGCCTCATGGCCGGCGGCTGCCTGCCGGTGCGTCCACGCATTGGCTTCGTGGGTGGCCGCAGCGGAGCGGTGCCCGCCCGCCTCATCACGATACTGAAGCGCCGTGTCACGGGCGGCGTTGGCGGTGTCCCGTGCCGCGAGTGCCAGGTCCCGCGCCGAGACCGCGACATCCCGCGCAGCCACTCCCTGAGAGAGGAGCGAGTTCATCTGCGGCAGGAAGACGCCGTCGTGATATTCCTTCGTGATCGCGTCACGCGGCTCGATGGCGGTGCCCACGTTCTTGATGCGCCGACCACCCGCGCCATAGGACCCATCGGAAAGCAGCTCAAGGGTGCCCCCGGCGATGTCTATGGCCTCCTGCACGATGTAGAAGGTCTGGATGTTGGCGAGGTCGAGGTCGCTTTCGGTGAGCACCGAACCGTCCACGAAGTCCACCATTCGGTTTTCGCGCGGGGTCACCCGGCGGATTTCGACCACCGCGCCCGGTGCAGGGGCCGGGGTGATGCGGATGGTCTGAGGATCGTCCCAAGTGAAACCGGACAGGTCGAGCGCAACGCGGACCTGAATGTGGGACCGATCCAGATAGGGGAACGGAACCGCGAAGGTCTGCTGCGAACCGTTCCCCTGATACTGAGCGTAGGAAAGAGCCATTCGTCTCCTCTGTTAGAGAAAGACCCCCGGAGTGATCCGGGGGCCTGATTGGTGCAGTCACTGCACTTGACCGGGTCGGGCGGGTGTCCGCTCCTGCGGCTGGACCTTCATCAACGCCCGCTGACGGGCATCCTCCAAGAGGTCCCAATGCAGCTCGGGAATTTCCTTCCGAAGCTGTCGCTCGGCCGCGTTCCGGTAGCCGGCGAGCACCGAGCGGATTTGGTCGATGCGCGATCCGTTCACGGAATAGTCGCCATCGGACAGCCGGTCCCGATAGACGGGCGAGGTGATGAGGTCCTGAAGCGCCTCCTTCAGGGTCTTGCCGTTGACCTTCACGGTCCCGGTGAGTTCCTGATAGCGGTCATAGGCGGTGTGCCCGCTGTCGGGGCTCAGGTACTTGGTGAGGTCCACCCCGCCGAGCTTCGCCGGGGCCGGCTTCAGCGCCGAGTTGTGAATGAACATCTGCCGCGCCAGCTCGTCGTAAACGTCCGGGTTCGGCGTTCGCTTCCACTCCTCGGTGATGGGCTGTGCGCCTCCCTCATGGGTGGACTGGATGATGGGGCTGATCCACTCAGGCCCCCACGTCGGCGGGATGTACTGCTTCTCCCCGAGGATGTTCCGTTGCGGGTCCAAGCCCTCGCTATAGCCGGGCATCCGCCGCCGCATGGCATCCACGATGGACCGGGCCTCCCGAAGGGTGGTGTCGTCCTTCACGATCTGGTTGAGGAAGTTCGGGACGAAGCCGCCGGCCAGCCCCTGCGCGAAGTAGTTCATCTTACGGTCGGGCTCCGAGAGAGCGCCGAGGGCAGTCACAAGGCCCTGAAGATAGGACTTGTTGTTGAGGTTCTTCGCGACCGCAGTCACCAGCATGACCGCCGTTTGGTCTAGCTCGTTCTCGGGATAGGCCCCGGCGACCTCCGTGAAGTCGGCCACGAGGCCGAAGAACATCCCGAACGGGTCGAAGCGGTTATACTGCGTGTAGGTGACCTTGCCGTTCTCATCCACCGTGCGGATCGAGTAGGGCTTCCACCCGGTGTTTTCGAGCGCCCGGCGGATGTCCTTGTCGGCCGGACCGTTGCCGGTGATCGTCCCATCCGCAACGTAGGTGACCGCGGTCGCCCAAAGCGCGGAGCCAGTGAGGAACTGAGCGCGGGAAGTCGCCGCTGCCTCGGGGCCGTTCCTGCCCATGAAGTCGTCCGCATACTGCTTGCGCATCAGGTTCAGGCCGGGCGTCCGGTTCCAGACGAAGCGCATGAGGTTCGTCGGGGTGCGCACGAAGGGCATGATGAGGCGGAACGCGGGATGAGCCTCCGCCATTCCCTGAAGGCTCTCGCCAAGGGTGCGGTTGCCCGTCCAC
Source organism: Azorhizobium caulinodans ORS 571 (assembly GCF_000010525.1). Taxonomy (GTDB): domain Bacteria; phylum Pseudomonadota; class Alphaproteobacteria; order Rhizobiales; family Xanthobacteraceae; genus Azorhizobium; species Azorhizobium caulinodans. The sequence continues at coordinate 4,108,768 of NC_009937.1, forward strand.
GTCGATGCCTTCAGGTCCTGCGTCCACGTCACCTCTCGGGCCATCTGAAGGGCCTGCCGGTCCTTCGCCATCCCCGAGGAGGAGTCCACGGCCTCATCGAGCCGGCGGTTCAGGAACTCACCGAACGACTTGGGATCACGGAAAAGCCCCTGCTGGAAGCCCTCGCGCAGGGCCTGAGCGCGGACGTTGCCGCGATAGACCATCTGCTTGATGAACTCGTCTTCGGAGGCCAGAAACCGGGACGGCAGCCGGACCAGCGTTCCCAGCCCGTCCACGATGTTCGCGGTGATGGGATCGCTTATGCCGTAGTTCGCCGCCGAGATGGCCTGCCGCTGCTCCACACCGACATGGGTGGGGTCAAGGATCGGGTCCCCTTTCTTGAAGGCGTTCGCCGCCATGCGGAAGGAGTCCCGCAGGCTCATCGCCATGCCGGCGTATTGCAGGCCCGCTTCCAGCATCTGGTTGCGGCCCTCGGGCGTTCCCGCCCTCAGGCTGCCGGCGATCAGCTTCTCGGCCGGGACGAACGCGGCGTTGAACAGGCCCGAGGCCATGTTGACCATGTGCGTCTTGGGACCGGACAGGATCGAGTTGATCCAGTATTCCGACACCGAGCCGAGGAACTTGTTCACGAACCCGCCACGGGTGAGCTGAAGATTGCCCTTCAGGTTCTCCTTGTTCGTCACCACAAGCCGGGCCAGCCGCTCGATGTTGCGGGGACCGCCCTGCCACATTTCGGAGGGGTCCGCAGGCATCACGCCATTGCGGGCCTTGGCGACCAGTTTCATCGCGTTCATGGTCCGCGCGAAGTGGGTCTGGACGCCCTTGTACATGAGCTGCATGTTGGCCATCAGCTCGTAATGCTTAGCGAAGTCCTCATAGGCTTCCGCGCGGTTCTTGTAAGGGCCGGTGCCGCCGAGCGGGTCCGCGATCACCTCCCCGATGCGGACAAGCTTCTCGTTCACGGTCACGAGCATGTCCCGATAGAGGAGCAATTCCGCGTCCGTGTGGGTGGTCTCCTTGTGGATGGCCTGCATCCGCTGAAGGAGAAGCCGGGGATCTTCACCAATGAGGTCTGCCAGCGCGTCGGCGTTCCGGCGGGTGTTCTCCCAGCTACGGGCACCGTCCGCGTTGCCGCCCATGGCCTTGGCCGTCTCCTCGCGATAGACGCGACGAAGGGCGCTCATGGTGGCGTTGATGTCCGCTTCCGTCTCCATGAGGTCGGTGCGGATGCCGCTGATATTGCGGCCCTGTCCATAGCCCTGCTCCGCGACGCGGGCGCTCACGATCTGCCGCAACTGCTCATCGTCCATTTCAACCAGCTTCTTCGCGGGCTGAAAGTCGGGAGCATCTGGGGTCGGCCTGACAGGCGGAATGTCCGCCGCCATGTCGCCGGGCTTCACGTCCCCATCAGCGTTGCCGAAGGTCTCCCTCGGGCTGTCCTTCTGGGGGCCTCCGTCGAGGTCGAGCTGAAGCTGTTCCCCCTCCCCCTTCGGTGCAGTCGCTGCACCTTCCTCGGGCTTCCTCGGGGCCTCATCGGCACCGGGGAACAGCGGCTCGTCGGGTTGCTTGGGGGCCACCTTCTCAAGGTCGTCGAGGGCGGCTTCCGCCTCGGCCTGCTTGCCGGCCCGGCGCAGCTTGACGGCGCGGACAGCGTGAAGGAGGGCTTCCGTGGCCGACCCGAGGGCCAGCCCCTCAAGGGCATTCTTGAAGCGGCCTTCCGCTTCCCCGTCACCGTCCCGCGCGGCCAGATAATCCGTAACCGGATTGCTCAGCCGGGGGTACTTCTCGACGAGGTTGGACAGGCGCTCCTCATGGGGATCGAACGCGGTCGCATCCGTGATGGCCCCCTTCACCATACCCTGAACCACGGTGCCGGCCGTCGTACTGGCGACGGGCACGCCAAGCGTCTTGAGGTAGCGGCCCGCCATGGCAAAGCCCGTGACGAACTGCGACACGTCCTTGACGAGCCCGCCCGTGACCGTATCGGCCCGGCCCGGCATGGCCCCTTCACCGAAGCGAAGGTTGTTCTCCTCGGGCATTCCCGGTGCCCACGACACGACGCCCCCGAAGCCGAAGCCGGGCTTGTCGTCGAACGGGGTCCCGTCCTCCGCATCACTGCCGAACCTCAGATGGCCGAGGTCAATGATGTTGTCGTTGAGCCACTTCGCCATCGAGAAGGCGGTGTCGGAAGTCTGGTTGAGGGCTTCCTGTGCGCCCCTGACGGCCTGACCGGGGGCCTCTTTGAGACCGCCGCCGATGTCCCCGGCGACGGCCCCAACCTTGTCCCAAATGGAGGGGTCCTTCTCCTCCATCTCAATGAGAGCCTGACGGGTGGCCTCAGCGTACTGAAGCTCCTCGGGCGTCAGGTTGACGCTCATTATTCAGTTCACCTCTTTGGTTTGTTCTGAAGCATCCGCTTCTGCGTGGCGTAGAACTCGGCCACCTCATTCGGCTTCAGCCGGAGATTGGCGACCCACGCCGTGATGCTGTTCACCTGCCCGCCCTTGAACGCCTCCCACTCCTTCTCAAAGGTTGCGAGGTCGCCATAGAGCGGCACCTTGCGCCACTCGACGCCGGGGCGCGGATCGACGGACACCGCCTCTCCCCCGCCCTGCTGGTTCGGTGCAGTCACTGCACCAGCCTGCCGGTTCTCCTTCTGGACGTTCTCGAACTTGGCACCGTCCACGTTCTGCTCGGGCCGGTAGGTCTTGATGATGAGGTCCTTCTGTTCGGTGGCGAACTTCAGGAGTTCCGCAGGGGACGCCTCGGGGTTCTTCTTCTCGAAGTCCAAGAGCGCCTGCGTCATCGTCTGCACCGCCGCCGAGCCCTCCAAGGGCCGCTGAAGGATGCCGGGAAGGCTCTCCTCCCCGACGATCTTGCGCACGTCGTCCAGAAGCGGCTTCACCACAGGATGCGTGACGACTGTCCGCGAGTTGTTGCGGGCTGCCTGCTCCATCAGGTTGCGGATGGTGGAAGGCTCCTTCAGCGTGCCGGCGGCGACCGCGTTGAAGACGTCGTAGGGCGTCCCGTTGCCCGAGTAGATGCGGGCCGAGAGCTGCGCGACGAGGTGCGTGTCCTCGGTCTTGTTGAGATCGTCGAGGTTCTTCTGAACCTGCATGAGGGTGTCGCCAAGCTCGGGGTCTTCCCGCGCCGCGCTCTGCACGAGTTCAAGGGGGATGCGCGGCGGCTTGCCCTCCTGCATCTGACCGAGGAGGGAGGTCATGGCGACCGACTTCACCTCACGCTTGCGCATCTCGCGTTCCCGCTGCTGAAGCGTCCAAGCTTGGTTCTGCTCCTGAATTTTGAGCCGCCGGATGTTGAGCCGCGCTTCGTCGAGGGCCTTGCGCCCCTCCAACGTCATGCCCGGCCCCGGCGTCCCGTCCGGGCGGGACTGAAGGGCCACGTTGAGGATGTTTTCGTCTTGATGGCGGATCGCAGCCGCGACCACCGCCTGAATGGACAGGTGGTTGACCTCGGCCGGGTTCATACCCTGCCTGCGGGCCACCATTTCCACCTTCTGAAGCTCCTCAGTCAGCTCGGGCAGATAGGCGTTATCAGCCCCCGGCCCCCTCGGCTCCTTGCCATACTTCTGAATGCTGGCGTTGTAGGTCGCGAGGTGCCGCCCCCGGTTCACCTTCAGGGCCACCCACGTCGGGGACAGGGCGGCCATGATACGCGGGCTGAAGCCTTCCTTGTCGAGGTCGTCCCACAGGTTCCGGCCGGTGCGGGCCTTATAGTCCGCCTCGGCCAGCTTCACCGCCGCCCGGTCCTGATTCTCCGGGGTGAACGGCGTGTTCGGCCCCATGATCCGGTCCCACGTTGTGGCCGTGATCTGGTAGCGCCCGGCTGCCGACGAAGGCCCCTCAGGGCCGGGCTCGAAGATGCGCGGGTGCTTGGAGAAGTCGTTGAACAGGGCGGTCCCCTTGGGCGACCACCGCAGGTTATAGCGCCCCCCGCTCTCCCCGCCCGCAATGGCGTTCAGAAGCGCCTTCTTGGTCGGGTCCAAGTCCTTTGTGACGGGGTCGTTGGTCTGGTACGGCACCGCCGGGCCGAGGGCCGCGTAGTTGTCAAAGAGCGCCTGATAGGTGGCCGACACGCTCTCCCGGTTCTTCATGACGAGGTTGCGCCGGGCGTTCTCTTGATGGGCGCTGACAAACCTGTGGGAGACCGACTGCACCTCCTCCACGAGGGCCTGCTTCTCGGCCGGCGACTGCGCGGACGCGAGGAGGTCCTTCATGCGCGTGGAAAGCCACTGGTTGATGTCGCCGGGGTTCTCGGATGAGGCGATGCCCGAGGTGAAATACTCGGCCATCAACTCGCCCGCACGCTGCTGAACGCGGGCCTTCGCCGCCCGTGCCTCATAGACCTGCCGGAAGATCGGGGACCGATCCGCAAGGGTCGGGTCCTTGGCGACCGCCTCGGCCCACGAGGTCACGTTGTCCTGAAGGAAGCGAAGCTCGGCATCAACGGTGTCTTTCTTCTGCTCCTCCTCGATGTAGGACTGAGCCAGCTTGTTGATCTGCGGGTTCAGCGCGGCGAGCGCCGAGAGAAGCTGATCGACATTGTCCCGCGCCGGCATCCGGGGAGGTGTCGGCATTTCCGGCGCAAGCGGCGCGACGGGGCGCACCGGGGCGGGCGTGGACCGGAAGTTGGTGTTGACCGCCGAGGTATCGACCGGCCTTGCGGCAGGTCGAAACCGGGGCATCTCCATCGTCATAGCTTGAGCTGGTTCCTCGAAAGCGAGTTGTAGGCGTTCACGCCACTCAGGACACTACCCACCACGTTGACCGCGAGGGCGCTGGACGAAGGCATCTGAACGGGTGCCGCCGGGGTGACCGGGGACACCGGCTGCGGGGCCTTGAGGGGCTGTTGCGGGCTGTAGGTGCCGACGTTCAGGTTATAGAGCGCCTGATCCGACCCGGCCTTCAGGCCCATCATCTCAAGGTTGAGCTGCCGCATGGTGGCGCTGCGGTTGAGTTCAAGGACGGTTGTCGCGTCCCCTGCCTGCCGCGCCACGTCGTTGATGATCTGTTCGATGGACTGGCCTTCAGTGCCTCGGGCGTCGGCCTTCACCTGTGCCGAAGCGGCCATCTTGCGGGACTGCCGGTCCACGTTCTGGACATCGAAGGCAGAGGCAATCTGCTCCTCGACCATGCGTTGAAGCATCGTCGCATATTGCGTGAAGCGGTTCTGCTCGATCTGCCCGACCGAGCGGTTGAGAAGCTTGTCCTGCCGGGAGAACTCGTCCTTCTGCCAAGACAGGACTTCGTGTCCATAGTCGATGTCCTGCTTGTAGGTGACGTTCTGGTAGCGGATCAGCTCTGCCCGGTAGCGCTCCTGTTGAGCCTCCACCTGAGCATTGTAGAGCTGCTGCTGATAAGCGGCGCGGGTGGCCGAGCTGTTGCCGGCAATCGCACCGAAAATGCCGGTGCCGGCCTGAACAATGCCGACACCCGCTGCTACGGTACACATTCCCTGAGCCTCATGATGTGCTGGAAGTGGGTCCCGTTGCGGGGGTACTTCTCCCCGAGGGTGAAGCCACACCACCGGACCCATTGGATGTGAAGCTGATTGCGGACATCCACGAAGTTCTGAAGGACCGCATAGGGCTGCTGGATCTTCACCAACTCCTCCTTGCAGGTCCGCAGGAACCACGTGGCGTGCGTCTTCAGTTCGTCCGTGGCGAGCATCCACGGGACGCCAACGGTGCAGTCACTGCACTCGGGGTCGTAGGGAGCCACCCCGTAGATGGCGATTGGCTCCCCACCGTGGTCGATTGCCCGGCAGATGATCGACGCCTTGAAGCTGTCCACGAGAGCGGCAAGGGGTTCGCTGCCGTCGAACGCCTTCAGTTCCTGCCTGTCCGCCTCGCGGAGGCGCGGGGCCATCGCCTCGCAGTCCGCAAGGGTCGCGTCGCGGTAGAGCGGCATCACTGCATCCGCTTGGTTCGGACGGTGTACAGGGCCTCCCAATCGAGATTGAGATGGCGCGAAGGAAGGTGCGTGTCGTTCACCAGCTCGATCTTGACGTTCATGTTGCTCGCCATGACCGAGAACCGGAAAGACCCGGTCTCCACATTCACCTGTCCGAGCCGGTTCATGCCCGAACCCACGATGCGGCCCGTGAAGGGATAGACCTGCGTCTCCCTCCGGTAGGGCGTGACCTCGACCCGGAAATAGCCCGTCTCGGCGTAGTTCAGGAGGCAACGCCGGACCTGAATGCGTCCCTCGGTATTCGCCACGCGCCCACCGCCGGGGGCGTCCTCGCGGATGAGGAAGGGCGAGAAGGTGTACCGCAGCTCGTAGGTGATACCGGCATAGAAGTGGGTGAGGTTTCCGGCCACCTCATAGACCCACACGGCACCATTCCAGATGAGCTTGTAGGGCATCACCTTGCCAGCGGGGACACTGCCGCCGGGCCGCGCCACGATGACAACCGCCTTCGGATCGGGCGGGACGTAGGGCAGGACGATGTGGGTGACGTTCGGTTGCGGATAGTAGAACCGCGCCTCGGCCTGAGCCTCGGTGATGCGCCGATCCAGATGGACCACAAAGGCCATTCCGGGGTCCGTCACGCCCGGCTCGATGTTGAGCCTGTCGAGATAGACGCCATCCGCCCGCCGCACGATCAGCCAAAGCGTGCTCTCGATGAACTCCGCGTTGAGGATCACGTCGCCGGGCTGAAGCTTCCAGCGCGACCAGCTCGATTGAACCTTCTCCTGCCCGCTGTTGTAATACTTGTACACATAGAGCGTGTCCCGGTCAGTATCAGACAGCGCAACAAGCATGTCCTCATTGGTCGAGGCACAGAGCTTGAAGACCTTGCCCCGGATATAGCGAGGCACATGGTTCGTGACATCGTTCGCGTTGTTGGTCTTTGTGGACCCGTCGATGTAGTATTCACGAACACCTGTGAACTCGCCCCGGCTGGTGCAGAAATAGACGAACTGCCCCGCACCCACCGGCTTCGCCCGGCTGGACGTCTCGAACTCGGTGACCTGATCCAGAGACACACCCGAGGGTGTCAGCACCTCCCCTGCCCCGAGCATGAATTGCGTCTGATCGGAGAACAGAAGCAGGCTCTCGTTGAAGGGGATCGCATGGCGCAGGATCGACACCTTGACGTGCGACGTGGTGATGTCGATGGGGTCCGTATCGAGGAGGTCCGTGGCGGTCTCCCGCCAGAAGTTGAAGAACTTGGCCGAGCGCGAGAAAATCACGCTCTCGTCGGAGATGAACCCGAGGCGGTTGCGGTAGAAGAAGATGTCGCTGATCCGCTGCCCAACGAACGACGGGCGCGGGGTGGTCTCATCGGAGCCAGCGGCGCACTTCTCCCAATCCGCCTGCTTGAAGGTGAAGCTCCCGTTCGCCTCGCGTACCAGCACATGGGGCATGGTGGCGGGGTCGAAGGCGATCTGGCGTCCCGGCGCGGCGATCTCCCGCCAAACGCCGTTGTTGCCTCCTGATCCGGCCTGATCGTACTCCACCCAGAAGTTGTCGTAGGGGTTGCCGGGGGTGCCCGAGATTTCGACCTGATAGCCCTGCACGGCGCGGGCCGGGAGGTTGGCGAAGGTCTGCGTCTGCTTGGTCATGCAGACGAGGCCGGTGTCCCCGAGGCTGTCTTCCGTGGTGAGGGAGAAGCCGAGGCTGTCGGCCCGTCGAATGTGGATGGTCGAGCCAATGACGCTCGCCACCATGGAACCCCACGAGTTGATGATTGCCGCTAGGTCCTGCGCGATCTTGCTGGACTGAATGTCGTTCGGGTCAGTCTGAGAGGTGATCTTTTCGGCCACCGCCTGCCCGTCAACGATGATGCGGTACTTGCAGGCGTAATTGCCCTGCCGCACGAAGACGATGCCCTCGGGAGGCCGCCCGGCCTTCGTCTCCGGGGACATCGCGACCGTGACATCCTTGTTCAGGAAGAAGGTGTAATCCGCGACCGTGACCGCGCCAAAGCTGGCCGACGTGTTCGCCAGATAGCCCTTACCATGCGGGAAGTTCACGGTTCGCTCGACACCGTCGAACCCGTACACCCTGAGGTCACCATTGAACGCCACCACCACGTAACGCTCGGCGGCGTCCCGGTTGATGATGTGAACGTGGGCATTCTCGGGGAGCGAGTTGATGAGCTTCGCGACGTGCCGCGTCGGGGGCCGCTTGGTCAGGCCCTCCACGATGGAGCTGAAGCCGTTGATCTGCTCCTCGGCTTGGGAGGCGAGCCGCAGCGCGAAGGGCTGCTGACTCACGCCATTGATGAGGTTCGGGATGGACCCGGAGATGACCGGCATCGGCTATCCCTCGAAGCCCCCCGAGCGCCGGTTGAGCACGCGGCCCACGGCCCAGCTATCGCTCAGCATGTTGTAATCGGCGGTCTCAGCCTCGGCGTTGCGCAGGGCGATCAACGCCCGCGTCTCGTCCTTGTCATTGAAGCCGGACAGGGTCTCGGAGCCGACAACGCGGTCCTGAAAGATGCGACCCGCGCGGACCATGATGTAGTGGCGGGCGATCTGCGGCAGTTCCTCGAACGGGAGGAGGCGCACGATCTCCACTTCCACCGGGACGGAGAACTTGAACGTGTTGTTGCGCCGGTCCCACAGGCGGTTTCCGCGCTGGACCACGTCAATCGACGGGTCCATGGCGTCCACCTGAAGGGTGTTGTCGGGCACATAGACATCACCCGGCGCGGGGAAAGAGGGAACGAGGACGACATTCTTGTCCGTGTTCCAGTGCCACCCATGGCTTTGAACCTGACGCATCGTCTCGTCGAGGATTTGCCGGGCCATCACCGCATCGACGAGGCCGGTGTCCTCGACCCGGTTCACCGGGGCCTCCCCGATGATGGAAAGCATCGTGTTGATGGCGTCGAGTTCAGTCGTAAGACGTACTGGCATCAATGCCCCTGAAGTGCAGTCACTGCACCGATGGACGAAAAAAAGGGGGAAGTTCCTGCAATGGAACCTCCCCCAATTCTCAAGGACTGACTGTCGCTACGCGATCAGGTGGCGGACTTGGACAGCTCGACTGCGCATTCAGGGCGCAGGATGCCGTGGCCCATCGCGTACTTGGCAACGATGAGCGTGCCCTGACGAGTGATGAGGTATTCACCCTCGACGGACAGGTCCATGAGCTTCACCGTGCCCACGGCGTTCGCGTGCATCACGAGGCCGGCGGTGTTGCTGAAGTCGCCCGCATACTTGCCCAGCGGACGCGGGCCGATCTGCGGGGTGACGCCGGTGGGGACGTTGGCCGAGCCCGCCGGGGCGGCGATGGCGCTCGTCGGCAGGTGGTTGGACTTCACGATCTGGACGCCCGCGATGTCGAACACCTTGCCGGTGCGGATGTCGCCGTTGCCAGCGGTGAAGTCGCGGTTGATCGCCTTGTCGTCCAGCACGAGCTTGTAATACTGCGCCGGCTTGAACACGGCGAAGCGGCCCTGCTCGGGAACGTCCTTCTCGTCCAGCGTCTGAGCCGCCAGATACAGGGCATTCACCAGTGCCCCGTTGGCGTTCGTCACGATGTCCGGCCCCACGGCCAGAGTGGAACCGCCGATGCCGCCCGTGATGGTGGCAGAGGCGCGGGCAGCCAGAACCGCCGTCTGAAGGACGTTCTTGTCCGCCTGATTGGCGAGGGCATAGCCGCACTCGTTGGTGTAGATCGAGCGCACGTCATAGTGGTTCTTGGCTTCGTCGATCTGCGCCACGAAGACCGGCGACACCAGAAGGTCGTCGATGGTGATGACGCGCTCGCCATGCTTGATCGACTGGCCCTGAAGCTCGGTGCCGGGGACGTGGTAATAGGCATCAGCCTTCCACGTCGCAGGGAACTGCGCCGACTTGCCGTTGGTGATGGTGCGCACGAGGTGTCGTTCCATCATGACGTTCACCTCGGAGAAGGCCGTCATGACCTCACCGGAGAACTGCTTGAGGAACAGAGCGTCATCCGCGCCAGTGCCACCAGAGAGGCCAAGGCGGGACGGAGTGATGTCGGTCATTACCTAGTAAATCCTGTGGATGTTGAGAAGCTGACTAGGCTTCCCGTGAACACGCTCGCAGGCACACAAGGTTGTCCTCCTCGGAGGGCCAAGGGCTGCGCAGGGTTGTTCTTCGGGAATGCCTGAAGTGCCCCTCTGAAAAGAGGCGGCAGCGTGTGAGAAGGCAGGTGCAGTGACTGCACCGAGGGCTAGACCCCCGGTGCTGCCTTGCAGTTCTTCTCGTACTTGAGATTGTGAGCGAAGATTTCCCGCTGCGTCTGGTCCGTGTCTTTGCTGGACCACGTCAGAGGGGAGACCCACGCACAAGGGTCAATCGCGCTGGTAGTTGCGCATCCGCTCACGGAGAGCATCAAGGTCAGTAGAAGCGACCGAACGGTCAATTTCATCTGCGACCTTCCGACCGATGGCTTGCTTCCTCAGGCTCTCGCTTTCGGACTCGGCCACGGCCTGCCGGCGGGCACGATGTTCCCGCCAGAGGTCGAGGAGCCTTGTGACAAGCCCGAGGATCGCGAGGAGCTTACTGAGAACGCTCACCGGGCAGCTCCTTGGCCGTGCGGTTCAGGATGCCGGCAAGGAACTCGATGACCTTGTACGCCTTGCCCACCAGCTCATCATCCTTCGGCGTCGGCGTCAGGTTGACGATGGCGACGGCAAGGGCGTGGAGGGCAAAGAGAACGTTGAGGAGCGCGTCCAGATTGGACAGAACGAACTCGATCATGTCTTCACCTCAGAAGAAGTTGGACACGGCAAGGCGCTTGGCGACCTGATCGCGGTACGCCTCATCCTTGCTGTATCGGGGATCTTTCATGGCCTGAAGCATCTCGTAGCGAGACGCGAAGCCCTCGACCGAGGGACCCGATGCGTGGCCGTTGATGAGCTGGGGTTCGCGGCCGTTCGCCTGAACGTACCGGGCCTGAAGCCCCATCACGACGAACGGGAGGGCGTCCGAGGATGCCTTCTGGACCATGTCGTTGAAGGCCGAAAGCTCGGCCGGGGACAGGTTCGAGCGAGCCCAAGACTGGATTTTCCTGAACTCGGCTTCGCCGCCGACTGCGGAATAGGCGGAATTGACATCCTGCTCGGCAAGGATTTCCTGAGCGCGGATGAAGTCGTTCACCACCTGCCGGCCCCAGCCCGCCTGCTCAAGCTTGGCGTAGCTCTCGGCAGACAGCTTGCCGTTCTGGCGATACTCGGCGGTGAAGTCCTCGAAGTTCAGCCCCTTGGCCTGAAGCTGCTGTTCGACCGTCTCGGACGAAGGAGCGGCCGGGGCCTGCTGCTGCTGACTGAAGCGTCCCTCAAGCTCGACGTAGGATTTGGCAAGGGCCTCATAGTCCGGCTTGCCGTCCTTCACAAACTTGTCGGGGAACCCCTCGGGGATCGCCGGGGTAGTGCTGGTCTCCTGCCCGGTGACCGGAGCCGGAGTGTTCGCGGCCTCCGGCGGGTTCGGGCCGGCGACCTCTGCGGGCATCTGTACTGTGGCTGTCATGGGCTCCTAGTGGTCGATGCGGAGGATGGAGCCGAACCGGGTGATGCGCGGGTTAGGCGCGGGCACGGGCTCCGGGATGAAGGGGGGCACAGGCGGGGCACCCTCCGGTGCAGTGACTGCACTCACCGGGGCGGGTGAGGTCTCCTGTGCGGGATCGGTGGGGGTGTCGGCTTTACGCCGCCGCGTCATTCGCGTTCTCCTGATTGAGGCCGGTCTTCAGGACCTCGGCTCCGAGCGACTGAAGAAGGGCCTGCTGCTGCGCCTGCATCTGCTCGGCCTGAAGCTGCTCATCGCTCTTGAGGATGTCCGAGGTGTCCACGCTCAGCGCGACCCCTGCCCTCTCAATGAGCTTGCGGGCATCGGCATAGGACGGGAGAGCACCCGGCCCGAGGAGGTCGTTGACCACCTTCGCGAACATCATCAGGCGGTTGAGGTCGTGTCCCCGGCCCAGCGCCTCCATGCCGGTGATGATGGACGGCTTGACGAGGTCGGGCGGCAGGGACGGAAGCCGCTCGTCCTGCTCCATCTGGAAGATGAGGCGGCGGACAAGCGGAAGCTGGAACTCCTGAGCAAGGATCGAGTAAACGCCGCCGAGGGCATCTTCCAGCTCCCCGGCCATCACACGGATTTCCTCGGCGGTGACACGCTCGGCGTCACGCTGGATGGAGGAAGTCAGGAGGAAGGCTTGGGACAGGCGGATTTCAAGACGGCCCACGGTCTCTAGGGCAACCCGGAAGTCGTTGAACTTCTCGACCTGAAGGACATTCACGTCCTCCTTGTTGCCCGACCGGACGGCCATGTTGGGGGCCTCGGAAATGGTCCGCTCGTTGGTCACCCCGTTCGGGTTCACGAGGAACAGCACCTTGGCCGCAGCCGCCGCCCCCTCGACGATGGCCCGCGTCAGGGCCTCAAGGGAGCGCAGGTCGCCAATGTATTCCTCGACGTGGCCGCGCCCGTAATCCTCGCCGTCGATCTTCGCCCAGCGGAGGGCAATGAACGGGGCCTTGTCGGTGGGCCATTCGCCATCGGTGCCAGGCACCTTCTCGCCCTTCACCTCTTGGTGGACCACGAACTTGCCGCTCTCGCGCCTGATCCACGTATAGAGGTCGATGGTGTCTTGGACGCCCTTGCGCTGCTCACCGAGCTTGCGCTGAAGCTCCTCGGGGAGAGCGAGGGGAGACACCCGCTCATGAATGACGATTTCAAGGACGTTGCCCGAGGGGTCCCGCTTCACCACGTAGCGGTCCAAGCGGTAAACCTTCACGCCGCCCGTGGGCTGGACGTAAAGGAGGACGTTGCCGGCAACGAGAAGCTGCTTCAGGGCCTCGAAGGCAGACACCCGGATTGCTCCGGTCTCCACTTCGGTCTGGACGGCTCGCTCGATCTGGCCGAGGGCCTTTTCAACCTCGGTGCGCATCCCGTCTTGGCCGGTCAGCTCCTGAAGTGCGAAGTCATCCAGCATCAGCCGGAAGAAGGGCTGATTGGGCGGCATCAGGGCGAGGAGGAGCTTTGACCCGAGGTTGTTCACCCCTCGGGCTCCCATCCCCTGAAAGGGTGTCGGAAGATCGTTCGCAGCCCCGTGACCGGCCCTCGGCATGAGGCTCGGGATGGTCAGCGTGGCGCAGTCCCTCGCCCGTTCAAGGTAGGGACTGCGGATCGTGGCAAGCTGCGTGTACCGTCCCGCCGCCGTAGTAGCGGGTTTCACCAAGCCTCAGCCTCGCGGAACGTTGAGGCCGGTTGCGCCCGCCATCTGCGGGGCGTTGAGGTCGATACGCAGCGCCCGGCGACCCTGCCGGCGACTCTCGACGGCAGTCTGATCGGCAGCCGCACCGATGGTGCCAGCGTTGCCGGTGAGCACGGTCGCAGCCGGGGGTGGGGCCGCAGGGGCGGGCCGCTCAGCCAGCTCCTGCATCCGCTGGTCGGTCTGCCGGACGTACTCGGCCTGTTCGCGCTGGAAGTCGGCCTGCTGACGCTGAAGGTCGAGTGCCTGTTCCTGAAGGCGGCGCTGCTCCTCCTGAGCGACACGCGCCTCCTGTCGGGCCTGCTCGGCCTGAATCTGCTGCAATGCGATCTGCATTTGCAGACCACGGTTACTCTGTCGGCACAAAGTGCGCGTCCCCTATGAGATTGTCGGATTGACGTTTCAGTTCCTCGATCAGGAACCGGACCACCTCACGCTGTCCCACCCGCCGCCACACCTCTCGGTCAGACCAAGTCGGGTCGGGGCAGCGCTCGGGAAAGCGCCTGTCGAGTGCGTCGATCAGCTCCGGGGACAACGGAGGAATCTTGGGAAGGGCCATGAACTCGGTCCCCCGGAGGGTTAGTCCGGGGGCTCCTGTCTATAGGCTGAAAGTGGGGGTTAATTGCCGGTGCAGTGACTGCACGCTTCGGGGACCCGGAAGGTGTCCCTAGCGAACCGGGCAGGCACCGGAGGCGCAGCCGTCCTCGGACAGTTCCTCAAAGCTGTTGCCCTGATTGATGTCCACGGGACGCAGGCCCGAGACGTAGGAGCGGAAGACCTCCTCGGTCACCACTTCCTGCGGCAGGTAGGGATAGCCAAGGTCCTTCGCGTTCTTGGTCGGATCGTTACGGTAGATGAACGAGACGCCGACGTAGCTGTCCCAATTGCGGTCGATCCAGTCGATGATGTCTTCAACCTCATCCGGGCTGTAGCTGACCGTGATTGAGCAATTGTGATCGACGTAATTGTCCATCAGGAGCTTGTAACGCTCAAGCTGTTCGATGGCGCTTTCCGTATTCACCTCGACTTTCACAAGCTCCCCCTCACGGAGGACCGTGCATTCATCGAAAGCAACATCCGAATAATCGACCGGGAAGGTCACCAGCACGGCATCGCCCGCGTAGGGGTCGGGAAAAACCCGATAGCCCGCCTGTTCCAGAACCGGCACCAGCGGGTCATGGGTCGAGAACCGGACGTTGTTGAAGATGAACCGGCCGAGCGGCTTGTGAACGCCTTCGGTGGTGTCCATCACCTTGGAGAGCGTGCCCGAGGGCTTGACCGTGGTCACCACCTTCGGACGCGGAAGGCCCAGCTCGTCGGCCATGCCGTTCGCGCCCTCATGGGCAATGCGGCGCAACTCGCGGAAGGCCGCGCCGTCGTCGCGATGTTCCCACCGGACGATGCCGGTGAGGCCCACGCCGCACAGACGCAGGAACTCGTTCAGCTCATGCCAAGAGCGCTGAAGAATGCCATCCAGAAACGAGACGCAGGTCTGACGGTAGTTCGCCCGCGCCACGAGCCGGATGGCCCGATGGAGGCCGGCGAGGTTCCCGTTGAATGCGCCTAGGTCCGTCTCCACGAGATTGCAGAAGGACTTGTTGCCGAGGAGGATTTCCGCGCAGGGGTTCACGCCCTTGAACCAAGGTGCCCGCTTCAGGGCAGCCACGGCGTTGATGAAGCCCGGCTCCGATCCTCCCGCGTCCTGCATCAGGTCGAATATCTGACGCAGTTCGTTCTTGGCCGGCTTCCGGTAGAACAGGAGCGAGTTGTTGGACTGCGCCCGCTGCGGATTGCCGATCCAGTGGTCCTTCTTCGCCGTGGCGAACTCCTGCCACTCCCGATCATCAAACGGCACCACGGCGATCTCGGCCGAGCGCCGCGATGACAGGGTCGTTCCCAGCCAATTCACGATGTCGAGGATGTCGATGCGGGACAGGAGTTGCCCGGCCCGGCGGTTGAGGATTTCCGCAATGGCGACGAACGCCTTGCTGATCGTGACGTCACCGGAGCTGATCCAGCCGTAGCCGGACAGGCGGATGCCGGGGGCGCGGATTTCGCGGAAGTCGAGCCGCAGGACATCCACCGGCCGCTTGTTCGCAAGGAGCTTGCCTGCGGCCTTGGCCCATGCCTCGGCGCTGTCGCCAAGGCTGATCGTCCAGACCTTTTCGCCATGCTCCTCGGTGAAGGTCTCAAGGTTCTCCTCGCGGCCCTTGGTGGTGCGGTTCTCCGACCGGACCACCTCGACACGAACCGGCCGGGAGAATCCGTTGAGGGTCCCCACCACCGGCTCGAAGCCGACACCGCAGCCCTGAAGCAGGAGCCACATGGCATCAACGATGTCGTGGACCGTCTCGATGCGGGCGAAGGAGCAATTGAACTGCGAAGCCTCACGGCGTTTCGCAATCTCCGTTCCGCCCAGCCACAGGGTGCGGCCCGAGGGAAGAACCTTGCGGCTGTTCATCAGCTCGCGCAGTTCCTCCAACTCGGCGCATTCCTCGGCGGACAGCGGGCCTCCCTTGGCCCGTTCCCATAGCCAAGTCTGGTGCGAGATGACGCGGGCGATAGTCTCGCCCCACGTCTCGAAAGTGGCCCCCTGAGTGTCCAGAGGGCGGTTGTAGGTTCGCCGGGCGATAACCTCAGCGCGGGTTGTTGGTGTCGTCATCTCCGATGAAAGTGAGGTCGAGAAGATTGGGGGGCTGGTAGTTCGGACCCTTGAGCACCTTCCCGTCTTCGCGACGGATCGGACGGCCATCGGCACCGAGCTTGCTCATGTTGGAGGCATGGACCCGGCGCATGACCTCGACCCGGATCGGGTTCGGGATCGCGAAGACCAGATCAACCACCCATTCATGGACGGTGGGGATCACCTCCCCGACATCGCCGCCGACCTGCCGGAAGCCTTCCAGCACATAGAAAAGGTCGGCCAGCTCCTTGAGGAGTGCCGCCGCAGCCTCCGCGACTTCACGCTCCTCCTCGGCAATCAGCTTCTTCCAGAGGGCGGGGTCGCTCGATGCGTCGAACTTCTCGCGGAACTCGGTGAGCATCCCGGTCAGCGGGGTTTCCCCTTCTGCGGGGGTAAGCTCGGAAACGCCGGTCATGGTCAGTCCTTCTTGGTCAGTTGAACGATAAGGTCGGGGAGCGAGCCCTTGATGGGCCGGTCGTCGTTGAGGTTCCCGGTCACGAGCGCATCGAGAACGATGGCGTCGCAGGCCATGGAATGCGCGAGGTGATGAACGAGACTGTCGGGGGCGACATCCTCGCCATCCCAGAACGACATGCGGTGCCGCATCCCGGCGTCGTAATAGACAGACGTCGAGACGCGCTTCTCGCGCCAGTTCATCGGCCCGTACTTCTTCGCACCGTCGGCCATGGCCTGCCCGAGGAACACAATGGCGCTCGGGGGGATGAACTGGATGGGAGGCTTCTTCAGCCCCACCAATGTCTTCGGATTGTCGTCAGGATAGGCAGGTGCAGTCACTGCACTTCTCGGGTTGGTTCTCAGGGTGAAAGTGGGGGTTAATCCGGGGGGACCCAGAGGATCGGGCGCTTGGCCTTGAAGTCGTAATCCGAGGCCCGGAGGATGCGGGCGAGGCGGGCCTGAATGACCGCGTCATCCTCATCAAGCCCGGCCTTCTCGTAGGCCGCGACCACGGAGCGCCACGCGGGCTCCTTCAGGATCGCCTCGGCCTTCTTGGGGCCGACGCCGGGGCAGCCCTTGTAGCCGTCCGTAACGTCCCCGGTGAGGGTCTGGTAGAGGTGCCAGTAATCGGCCTCCTCCTCGGAGACCTCCGTCAGGCTGGCACCCTCCGCACCCCACCGGATGAACAGTCCCGGCACGGTCTTCATGTCCTTGTCGATGGACACGATGACCTTTTCGCCGGGGATCAGCTTGGGGTGGGTGGCGAGGATGCCCATGCAGTCATCGCCCTCAAGGCCGGGACGCCAGTAGGCTCCCCGCTCCTGCACAAGGAAGTCCTTGAAGCGCTTGAGGATGATCGGCTTGCGGATGCTCGACCGGGTGCCCTTGTAGCTGGGATCGACACCGCGCCTGAAGTTGCCCTCGCTGTCGGTCAGGCAGAGGCGGAAAGCGCCCGCGTCGAGCGTGTCCATCATGCGGGACACCTCGGCGTCGAACGCCTGCACCACCTCATCCCACTCGACGTGCCACGTCCAGTAACCGGGCTCCCATTCGGTCGCCTTCTCACACGCAAACGCCGCGTTGTAGGCGACAACGTCCGCGTCAATCAGAAGCGTTCGCACAGGTCCGCCGCTCGGAAATATTCGCGCAGGTCGTCGCGGCCACCGATGCGGGTGCCGTCGCGGAAAACCTGCGGGGTCGTCGGGTTAGGCAGAAGGGTCTTCAGGAAGTCCCGCATGTCGGGACGCTCCACGATGTCGAACGCCACGAAGGGAATGCCGCGCTCGGTGAGCATCTGCTTCGCCTCCTCACAGGGGCGGCAGCGGGGCTGGGTGATGAGAACCCAGCGTTCATTCATCGGGGGTACCGTTGATGACCTTCAGTTCCGCCGGGCGGGGCGGCTGAAGTGTCCGGCAGATGCGCTCCATGAAGTCGAGAAGGTGTTCTCGGGCCTGCCGGTTCTTTGTGTTGTCCACGGTCGCGGCCAACTCGGCGAGGGCCGTGGCCCGCTGACAGATAATGTCGGGGTGGTGATAGGCTTCAGGTTCCACGGTTTCAGTCCACCAGTGCAGCCCAGCTCACGGGGAACAGCGGCCGGATGATCCGGTCCCATTCCGCCGCCAGAAGCTGGATTTCCTTTTGGGCGTGGCTGTCACTGCGCTTCACGTAGGCTTGGGCGAAGGCATAGAGGCTCCCCGTCGCCCAATAAGTCGTCATCATCGCCTGCGGCAGGAGGAAGCGGGCCTGTTCAGGACAGACGCCGTGATCGAGGAACAGCCGGTAGCGCCGCAGGGCGTCCGCCGTCGCCGCCTCATACTCGTCATTGAGCATCGCTTGCGAGACGGGATCGAAGTCCTCGGCCGAGCCCTGCTTCTTGTTCGCCGCCCGCCTGCGCCACGTCAGCTCCGCGAACGTCGGGGCATCGTCCACATAGCGGCGGGACACCTCGTTCTCCACGAAGCCGACCTTGTGCTTGAACCGCTGGCGGGCCACAGGCACCGGAACGTGTTCGCGCAGGGTGATGGCCGTATGGGCGAAGGGGGTCCAGTGCTCGGGAAGGCGCTTCGCCCACTTCAGGATTTCCCCGCACTCGGCGGGGTCATGGGTGTCGGACAGCTCGTTGATGTGGGCTTCCCACTCGCCGCTCTCGCAACCTCGTGCCAGGAATCGGATGAGGCGCTTGTCCTTCCCGCTCAACTCGCGGGGACCTGCGGCGTGAAGCCAGTCGCTTTCCCTGTCGAAGCTCACCCGCGCCGCGTTGACGACGGTGAGGTCCGAACCCATGTGCTGGATGTAATCAACCCGGATCATTCCACCTCTGAAACAGGAGGGACAAGCCTTTCGGGGTGACGCGCCAGATGCGGCCGAAGGTGGTCGCATCGACGCGGGTGGTGATGAGGCCGAGCGAGGCCGCAAGTGCGACCCCGTCCGCTTCGGCCTTGGCGATATTGCTCTTGGTCATGAAGGGCTTGAGCCAAGCTTCCTGCACGATCTCAGTGAGTTTCGGCCCAAGAGCGACCGACTGCGAAATTGCCACTGAGAGGGCATCCGAACCCGAAGTGTTCTCCGGCTCGGACAATTGCAGTGACTGCACGTTTGCCGACATCCTCGGCAATCTCCTCGTTTACTTCGATCTGCCATTCGTCGTGGACGTTGGCGACGAACTCATAATGCTGGCCGGGCACATAGCCTGCGGCCTGAAGGTCCTCGTCCAAGAGGACAAGAGCCATCTTCATGAGGACCGCGCCCGCCGACTGAAGGAGGGTGTTGAACGCCGAGTGCGCGGAACGAACCCGCAGTTCCCGACCGTCCAGCCCCCGGAGAAAGCCCTTTTTCTGAACCTTCTCCTGCACCTTCTTGATGATGGTTCCGAGCGCCGGCAGGGCCTTGAGGAAGCGGGCACGGGACCGCCGGCCCCACTTCTGCTCCTCGCCCTTGGGGGCACCGAGGATGGTCCCGAGCTTGAAGTCCCCTGCCCCATAAATGAAGGCGTAGAACCAGACCTTCGCGACATCGCGGCTGCACCCCAACGCCTTCGCGTTGAGGGTGTGCATGTCGGTCCCGAGTTCCTTCTTCCCTTCAAGGACGGTGCGGACATAAGCGCCGCCGTCGTACCGGGCCATGTAGCCGGCGAGGCAACGCAGCTCCAAGGCGTCGGCATCGCAGCCCACCAGAAGCTTGCGTTTGGCGGCAACGAACAGCTCCCGGCAGCGGTGCCCATAGGGGGAGCCGTTGCCCGGCACCTGCGCGATGTTCGGCTTGGAATGGGTCATGCGACCCGTCACCGCGCCGTTGGTGGTCACGTCGCCGTGGATGCGTCCGTCCGCCTTGACGTGCTTCAGCCACGCTTCCTTGCCGGTGGCGATCTGCCCCAGCCGCTTCTCGACCATGAGATATTCGGAGAGAAGCTTGGCCTCAGGGTACGGAAGATGCGAAAGGACATCTTCGTCCACCTTGGGTTTGCCCTCGTCGGTGAACTCGGAGGGCTCCCAGCCGTACTTGGCCTTGAGGCGTCCCGCGATGTGGTCGCGGCTTGACGGCTTGAAGTGAATAGTCCGCCGCTTGGTGAAAGGAACGCCCTTCACGTAGCCGCGCACCCGGTTGTTCACCTTGGGAACGAAGACGCTCTCGACCTCCCACGGCGGGAAGGCGGACTGAAGCTCGGCCTCTAGCTCGGTCTTGCGCTGGACAAGGTCGGCATAGAGGGACGCGGCCTTGGCCTGATCGAACAGAAAGCCGTACTGCTCCTGCCGATGGATGATCCACTGAACCCGGTGTTCAAGCTCAATGGACTCCTCTTTCCAGCCCTTTTCCTTGATCTTCTGGTAAAGGCGGAAGGTGACCTCAACGTCCTGCTCACAGTAATCCTGCATCTCTTGGGACCAGACGTCCCAAGGTCCCTTGTAGTCGCCCTTGTACTCCCCGAGGCGATAGCCCCACGCCTCCAAGGCGTAGCGGCCGATGAGGTTGCCGGGAAGCTTGCCCTGCTTCTGAAGCCGGAAGTCCCGCTCCCGCAGGTCGTCCTTCGGCCAGATCAGCCGAGAACAGACGATGGTGTCCCGCAGCACGCCCTTGGGCTTCCACCACGGATAGACCTTCTGAAGCGCGGGGATGTCGAACTTGAGGATGTTGTGGCCGATCAAAACCTCGGCATCCGCGAGGAGCTGAAGTCCACGCTCAATAGGGATGTAGGTTCCGGTGGGACCGTCGTCGGTGCAGGACCAGACCTGCCCCGTGTCAGCGTCCTTGATGCAGAGGCAGTGAACGCGGTTCGTCGCGTCCAACAGCCCGTTGGTCTCGATGTCGAATATCAGATGGCTCATCGCCCTCCCTGAGAGTGGCCTGACGGTGCAGTGACTGCACCGGACCCAGCCCGGTCGTGCGGGTGGTCAATCAGAACGGGGGGTCGTCATCCTCCTCCTCCCGCGCCACGAACTCCGGCCTGCATTCCGTCAGGCGTCCGGTGTCCTTGGAGTAGAGGAGATGCGTCGCAATCCCGGTCTCACCCGAGAAGCGGTTCTTGAGGATGCGAACGGTGGTGATGTCCTTGGTCTTCTCGTCCTGCTGATCGCGCTCCAAGCCGATCACCATGTCCGAAAGCTGCGCGATGGAGTGCGAGCCCCGGAGCTGGGACAGGGACGTTTCCGCGCCCTGCTCATGGCCCCTGTCCCCGCTCGGGCGGCGCAGGTGCGAAACCATGATGAGGCCGACGCCAGTTTCCTGAACGAGCGTTCGGAGCTTGGTCATGGCAACGTCGATTGCCTTGCGCTCGTCCCCGTCGTCGAGGCCGGAAACTACGATGGACAGGTGGTCGAGAATGATCCAGCCGCATTCGCAGCCCTTCGCGAGGTAGCGCACGCGGTTCAGGAGGTTGTCCACCTCGGTCGAACCGAAGTGGTCGTAGAGATAGAGCCGGTCGTTTCCGATCACGGCCTCATAAGCCTGCCGGCGTGCCTGCCTCTCCTCCTCGGGCAGCTCGGCCCAAGGCGTCATGTCGAGGTGGACCGGCCGGTTGAGCGCGATGCCCATGAGGCCCCGCGCCGTGCGCTTCACGCTTTCCTCAAGCATGAGCATCCCGACCGTCTCGCCCTCCCGCAGGAGGTGGTGGGCAATCTCCCGCACAACGGCGGACTTGCCCACGCCGGAACCGGCCGTGATCGTCACCAGCTCGGCACGGCGCAGGCCGTGCGTGATCGTGTTGACGCCGTCCCATGGATAGGTGGCAGTCTCGACAAGCTCGTCATCGGTGGTGAGCGCGTCCCACAACTCCGACCCACTGAGCACGCCGTCCGGTCGATAGACCTTGGCTCCCCATATGGCGTCGATGATCTGTGCGCTCTTGCCCGCTTGGTGGGCGTCCGAGGGGTCCTTGAAGTCGGCCATCCGGGCGACCTTGCAGCGGCCCGGCGGGAACAGAGGGGCGCATTCCTCAACGGCCCTGCGCCCTTCCTCGTCAGCATCGAAGAACAGAATGATGGTGTCGAACCCAAGCAGCCATTCGAGGTGCTTGGACAGGGCTTTCTTGGCCCCCTTCGCTCCATGGGGGATGGAGACGACGGGCCATCTGTTGTCCTGAAGCTGGCTCACCGTGAGGGCGTCAATCTCGCCCTCGGTGACCACGATCATCTTGCCCTTGTCGCGCCACAGGTGCTGCCCGTAGAGCCCGGCTTCCTTCATCTTGCCGGTGATGGTGAAGTCCTTGTTCGGGAACCTCACCTTCTGAGCCACAACCTCCGTGCCCTCGGGGTTCCAGTAGTCGGCAATGTGGACTGTCTGTCCGTTGTAATCCCCGACCCTGTAGCCCCACTTCCGGCAGGTCTCCTCGCTGATCTTGCGCTTGCCAAGTGCAGTCACTGCACCCGACACGAAGTCAGCCATTCGGCTTTGTCTCTCCCTTCGGTTGGTGGTGGGGGCGTCCTCCCCTGCGGGCGTATAGGTCCCGCAGGAGAAGCAATACTGGTGCCCGTCCGTGTAGAGCGAATTGGCATCGCTCGATCCGCAGTGCGGGCACGGCAGATGTTCGATGAACTCGCTGTCCGCCTCTCTCACATGACAAGCTCGTTGATCTTGTCCGCCACGCGACGGGCCTTCATGGCCTCCTCGCGATCCTCATGGGCGGACGTGATGAGGTCCGCCGCCTCGCGCTCCTTGGCCGTGGCCATGGCCTCCCGCTCCGCCGTGAGGGCGTCGAGGTCGGCAATCATCTTCTGAAGGCCGGAGGTGATGGACGAGACGGTCTTGAGGGTGAACGGGAACGCGAACATCAGGCAGCCTTCCGGCTGGCGAGCGCGTAGCGGGTGTAACGCCGCCCGGTCATGGGGTGGATGCGCCGTTCGCGGCTGATCTCGATGCCCGCGCCTTCCATCTCGCAGATACGCCGGGACAGCGTGGCCGAGGTGATTCCGTAATCCGCCATCGCCTCACGCGCCGAGATGGAGCCGGTGCGTTCGAGGTGGGCGAAGATGCGCCGGGCCAGCGGGGACAGGTTCAGGGACTTCGTGAAGTCGCTCATATCGCTCCTTTCCGTGGGATGCTCAAAAGCTGGATGCGAAAAAGCCCCCGGCGCGGGGCCGAGGGCTTCAGGGTGTTTGTGGGAGGGGGTTGGATCAGGGCAGCTTCTGGCCGCAGGTCTTGCAGAAGGCCGGCTGCGGCGCGGGAGCGGCGTCCCGCTTGCTGACTTCGGCCCACCACTTGCGGGTGTCGAAGGCAGGGCACGCCTTGTTCACGCCGGGAAAGTCGTTGTGGCCGAGCACTTCAGCGCCGGGGTAGCGGGTCAGAAGCTCCTTCACCAGCCGCTCCATTGCCGCCTTCTGAGCGGGGGTGCGGGTGTCCTTCGGCTTCTTCACGTCGTGGGCTTCCGTGCCCCCGATGTAGCAGATGCCGATGGACGTGGCGTTGTGGCCCTGAACGTGGGCGCCGATCTCCTCCTCGGAGCGGCCGGGATCAATCGAGCCGTCGAGATGGATAACGTAGTGATAGCCGATCTTGGCGAAGCCACGCTCCCGGTGCCAACGGTCGATCTCCTTAACGGAGACCTCGCGGCCTTCCGGGGTGGCCGCACAGTGGATGACGATGTGTGTGATCTTGCGCATTGTCTGTCAGTTCCGCGCGGGCTCTTTCAGCCACTCTGCGGGGATGCTGCGGTCAGCGTATTTGAAGCCGTTCTTCTCACACCACATGGCGTAAGTGGTCTTCGACTGCTTGCTGATACGCTGCCGGGAGTTGGAGAACACAAAGCGGATGTCCAGATCAGGATGTTGATCCCTGATAAGCAGGTGCTTTTTTCGATCCGCTGTCACGAACCTCCCTTTCGACTCGATGATGATGCCGTTCGGGAGTCTGAAGTCCGGGGTGTAACGCGACTTCTGTGCAGGCTTGACGTAGTAGATGACGCTATCGGGGTCCTCGTACTGGACGGGGACCCCTTGCGCTGTCAGCTCCTCAGCAATCTTAACCTCAAGACCGCTGCGGAAACCGTGAACCAAACCCGGATCAGAAGTCGTCGTCTTCGTCCGTCGCCTCGCCGGCATCGGGGCTGTCGGCCTCCGTGCCTTCCGGCTCGTCGTCCGGTGCCTGATAGCCATCCTCCTCGGTGAACCCGTAGGAGGACGCCGAGCGCTGACCGCCGGACACAAGGTCGATAACCTGCACGGCCTTCAACCGCAGGCTAAGACCGGCTGACGCCTGCCCCGGCACCCAATACGGGGCCACCTCGAAGGACACCCGGCCGAGCGTGCCGCCCCAAATCTGGACGGACTTCGGCAGCGGCTTGCCCTTGGCGTCGAACAGGGAGGGCGAACGGGTCCACTTCTGGCCCGCCTTGGGTCCCTTCTTGTACTCGCCGGAATGGGTCATGGAGAACTTGAACTCGACCTCGCCGGTCTCCTCCTCATCGTCGCCATAGACGGGCGAGAAGAAGGGGTTCGCGGTAAAGCCCTTGCCCTGCGCCTCCATCTTCTTGCGGGTGGCGACGGGCAGTTCCTTGAAGGCTGCCTTGCCCGCGTCGATGGCTTCATCCCAGAGGGGCTGAAGCTTGTCGATGAGGGGCTGGGCTTCGGGACGCGGGACGATCAGCTTGAGGGAGTATTCTCCCTCAGCCTTGTACTTGAAGTCGGGTTCGGTGAGCCTCGGAAACTTGAAGGTCCCCTTCGGGGACGTGAAGCTCGGGTCCTTGGATTTCTTTCCTGCCATGGATGTCTTCTGGATCAAGCCGCCTTCGGCATCACGGAGACCGTGACGTTGTCGCGGCGGGCATAAACTTCGCGGGCGATGTTCGCCACGTCGGGGTTGCTGAATCGGTACTCAACAGGCAAGCCGAGGCCGATGAACACGTTGGTCAGGGCGATGTGGGCGTTGCCCTCCTCGGGGCCGACATCGGTCAGCGTGGCGACCTCATCGCCGTCGATGATGATGGTCATGTCGGTGCGCACTTCTTCCGGGGCAAACTCGATAGCGATCATGTCTTCAGTCCTTTGATTGAGAGGCTTCGGCGGGGATTGGTGGAGTGACTGCACTCAGTTCAGGGGACCGGCCGGCGACTCGTCGTCCGCCAGCTCACGGATGAAGCCCTGAGCGAACCGGGTGCCGGCGAGGGAGGCCCCGTAAGCGTCCCGCAGCATCAGCGCGAGCTTGATGATCTGGTCCCGGTCGAGTTCGATGGCCGCAGTGTCGCCGTAGCGGTCGGCCACGCCGAGGGTGACGACACCGGGGCCAGCGTGGGAGACGAGCACGGCTTCATGCTTGGAAGCGTTCATTGCAGACATGGGACAGTTCCTTTCACGGGAGCTTTCGGGCACGATAGAACCGCTCAAGGGACGGCACGTCGTAGCCCTGTTCAGTGAGTTTTGCGTAGAGGACCAAGCTGATCGCCCGACCGGCTCTCCAAAGGGAGATGGCGGTAGAGAGGGCGGTCGTTTCCTGACCCATCGAGGGCTGCGTCTCCGGTGTGGCCGGGGATGCGGTGGCGTCGGGGGCGGTGGTCACTTGACCTCCTCCCGCAGGTACCAGCGGATCGCCTCGAACTCGGTGGCGAGCTTGTCTTCATGCGTCCGCAGGAGGTTCTTTGCGGCCGTCATCGCGTCCTGAAGATCCACCTTCAGGTGGTCGCACAGGAGCGCACAGAGGAGGACGGCGGCGTTGATCTGAAGCCCTCGCGACCAGTGGAACGCCTGAAGGGCATCAAGGAGGTGGAAGGTGGCGAGAGCCGTCTGCTCACGCGGAGCGTTGACGAGCTGATCGTACACGGCGTTTCGCGCCATGGGCCTTGCTCCGTCGATGTTTGCGCTGGGAAGCGGGAAAGAGGTTGTCGATGATGAGGGACGCCATCGCATCACGCTGACGGCGGGACAGAGCGGATCGGTCGAAGGTGTGGCCTTGGATCACGACCTCGTCGTAGGCCGCTCCGATCCGAAGGGTCAGACGGGCTTTCATCCGTGGGACTCCTCAGAGTGAAAGTGGGGGTTAATTCGTGGGGTGCAGTCGCTGCACCGGGGCGCACACGTTGGCGGCTGCCTCGTCCAGCAACTTGCGGGGATAGACGTTGACCGTGACGACGCGCCCGCGACCTTGGCTGTCGGATAACGTCCGCGTCTGCTTCTCAAGAATGATGCCGCGATTACGAGCGAGAGCGGTTGCCACCTTCCCGATCTGCACACGCTGGCCGTGTTGCAGGTAGAGGTGAGAGGTTGCCCGCCACTCGTCCACGGTGACCAGCTCGTAGTGATCGGCGTAATAATTACGCTCGGCCTCGACCCTCGCGAGCTTTCGGTTTGCGACTTGCAGGGCGCGAGCCAACAGCTCGTCGTCGCTCATCAGACCGGCACCGTGAAGCTCCTCCCCGAGGATGTAACCGCCGTCTTTGCGGATGGCCGGTAGGACCTCCTGCACTACCCAGTTCTGGAAGGGCAAAGCGCCGGGTTTATTCGAGCGCATGGTGAGCCGGTAGAGCCCGCTTTCGGAGATGCAGGTCGTGCCCCTGTTGGGGAAACTCGTAGGAGCATCTGAGTGGACACTAGACTTGGGGACGAACCGCGTTTCGCCCTCAAGCAGTCCTCCCAAGTAACGCTTTACGGTGCCCTTACCTTCACCGAAGGGCATTTCGAGAGCGCGGCAGACATCCGCAGCCACGAACCAAGGTTCGCCGTCGAGGATGACCACTCGGATGGTGTGGTCTCTGTAGTTGAAGGGAGTGAGTGCGTTCATTCGATCCTCCGTTTCTCAGAGTGAAAGTGGGGGTTAATTGGCCGGGGCCGGTGCAGTGACTGCACCAGCCCACATTCGGAACCGTCCCGTTTCTGGAACCAATTAGGCAAAGAAGAAGTCGGACTCCTCCACCAGAGAGACATCCAACGTGCCCTTGGCTGGGACCTCGGGAAGATCCCCCAAGGCGTCATCCGAGAGCATCCCGGCGATGTCCACCCGGAACTCGGCCAGCGGGTCACAATCGGTGTAGAGCTGCACGAACGCCTTGCGCAGGCAGGCCCCCATAAGCTCCACGTCCGCCGCCACGGTGCCGTAACTGTCATGCACCAAGGCGAAGTGCTGCATCCCGTTGGTAAGGGCAAGGTTGATGAACATCCGCATGGCGGTGGCGTCCATCGAGTGGACCCAATTCGGCGCGACGCCCTGCTGTTGCCGGCGCTTGTCGATTGTGTCCAATTCCTCGCGGATGATGAGCCGGACCCTGCCGTCCAGATGGGTGTCGATCCGGCGGGCCGAGCTGTTCCGGTAGGACTGCTGCACAAGGAAACCGTCCGGTGTCTGCCAGATCACCGGCAGGCCCTCGGCAGCCGCCAGCCGGGCGCACTCCTTGAGCCAGTCCATACCGACACGGGCAGCCTTAACCACCTCACCGATGGCCTGCCAGACGAGCGGCTGAAGCCACAGGGTGGCTTTGAAGATGCCGTCGCTGTCTCCCACCGCGAAGGGATTGGGCTTGCCCTCCTCGACCTTCTCTCGGACCGCCTCCTCAATGAACTCGCGGCAGGAATACTGCGTCGAGCCATAGGGGAGCGTCATGACCGCCCTCTTCGTCACCTTCCGGTCGATGCCGAAGGCAAGCCAGCGGTTCGCCATGTCCAGTTCATCAATCCCATGCTCGGCCCATGTCTTCCGCAGACGGGACAGGTTGGGAATAGTCCCGGTTGTGGAACCGTTCGGACACACGAATGCCGTGACGAGCCCCAAGGCCACCTCCGCGACACGGGCGTAAATGTCCTGCGGCTTCCCGCTCGGCACCAGATTGACCGCCGCTCCTCCCACGGGGTCCCGCAGGGCCGCGCTGTAGTGTTGCAGGCCGTTGCAGGAGCCATCCAAGGCAACGGGCAGCGTCGAGACGTAATCGAAGCCCTCCCGCAGGAAGCCCGCCCACTCGAAGCAGAAGGCCAGAAACTGCCAAGGCTTGTCCGCCTCGGTCCAGAACTCGAAGCCCTCTCCCCACGGATCGGCGGCGACGGAGGCAATCAGGGCGTTGCGCTCCTCCACCCACGAGATGCGATCCTCAAGAGACGCCTTGTCGTAGCCGTACACGTTGGCCCCGTGGATCGCGAGCCACCCGGCCGCGACACCGTCCCCAATCGGTTTGCCCCGCGCGAAGGTCAGGAGGGCCTTGGCGTGGTCGGGACCCTGCGGATTGAGGAACATGGGCACCGCGTACACCCTGCCCCGGAAGTCGAGCTGATACGGGAAGTAAATCTCCGCGTACTCGCTGAACTGGCCGGCAAGCTCGATGATCTTGCGGATTTGCACCCGCTTGGACTTCAGCTTGGCGTTGGCCGCGTGGATCAGGCTTGCCGCCTTCTTCCACTCCTTCCGGCTGACCTCGTTGGTGGCGATGTCCGCAGGCTTGGGGGGCAGGTCGAGGGGGTCCCGAGGGGGCAGCTTGAGCTTGGGAGACTTCAGGTCCCGATCCCAAGCCTCCTTGAGGACCCGCAGAACGTCCCGGTTCACCTGCCACGGGGTTTCCTGCATCGCGTTGACAGCGGCATAGACGGCCGAGAGGTCACGGCCTGCCAGTTCTTCCAGATAGTTCCGGTTCCGCGTCTTCACGAAGGGCAGTCGCTGCACCAGTCCCGAATGGTATCCCCCGTCAAAGGGCGTGGTCCACCGCTTGGGCGGGATGATCGTCGGCAGGAAGGCGGGAGACAGGAACTCCATCCGCTGATTGGCGTCCGCGATCCACTGAAGCGTTGCCTCGGTGGCGACCACAAAGACCTGTGTGTCGTTGATGCCCATGGTGTCGCGCTGGATGTCCACCATCCCTGTCGCCTCCCGCAGCACCTCGATCAGCTTGATCCCGACATGCAGCTTGTCGGAGGTCGGCCAGTCCTCGTCGATCCCCACGCGCCCGGCCATCAGGCGGGCAACGGTGGTCTTGTAGCGGCGGGAGGTGGCCCGCTCGATCTTGGACATGGTCACCTTGAAGCGCTCGGGGTGCCGCTCACGGAACGCCCGCATCCGCACTTCATCCTGAAGGGCCGACGCCACACGGATCGCGCAGCGCTGAAGCGTCTCCCGCCGCGTGATGCTGTCCAGAACGGTCTTGAGCGCCAGATAGGCGGCAACCTCGGGCTCGACCATCTCGACGTACTTGAGCGCCGTGTGGCGGCGTCCAGCGCCCCCGGAACGGGCCTTCTCGATGAAGGCTTCAAGGGCATCGGAAACGGGCAGAACAAGGTTCTTGAGAAGACGCATCCCATAGGGGGTTCCTGCTTCCTCTCCCCTCTCCTTGGCCTTCTCAATGTCCCTGTAGAAGGTCTCTCTGCCCACCATCAACATCTGTTCTTCAAGGGCAATCTGACGGTCAAGCGCAGTCGTGCTCAGGGTCTCCATGGGGAGTCTCCTCAGGTAAGGGCCGCTAGGGCTCAGGGTGAAAGTGGGGGGAAATTCCCGGTCGCCCGGTCACAGGGGGTCGGACCCCGTGACGGGCACGGCACCGTCTGCGGTGAGGGTGGGGGCTAATCCGTCACAGCCGTCACCGATCCACGGTCACGGGATCGTCCGTCACCGGAATTAGTTGCAGAACCGGAACCAATTCGAGAAACAAAAAACCCAAGCCAAACCTCTAGGTCTGACTTGGGTTTTGAGAACGGTCCCGCCTACGGGACTGTCACGCAGTACCTTTTAAGTGCCTTGCGTCTACCGATTTCGCCACGTCCGCACGCGCAGGCACCATAGAAGGGTTCCCGACGCGAGAAAACGCCCCTGCGGCATCCGCGCCGGTGGAAACCCACACCCTTTGAGGGTTGGGCCGTCCCCTCAGCCGCCCGTCTGCAGCAGCCGCCCCGTGCGCGGCGCACCGGCGCAGAGAATGGCGGCGATCATCAGCGCTCCGATGACGGTGACGTGCTCGGCGAACGTGTGGAAGTGATAGGTCGCTTCCGGCTCGGGCAGCGTCCAGAAGGGATGCGCGATCGGGATCGTCAGCGCCACGAACACCGCGAGCATGCCGCAGCCGAGCCAGGCGAAGCGATTGACGATGATGAGCGCCGATCCCACCAGCAGGGTGACGATGACCAGCGGCGCCCAAACCTGCGGCGGATTGAGGCCGAAGTGCGCCATCTCCGCCAGCGTGCCCTGATAATCGACGATCTTGCCGATGCCCGCCCCCCAGAAGATGAAGGTGAAGACGACACGGGCAAAGATGAAGAAAGCGCGCGACGACAGGATCGCGCCGACGAAAGACGGCGTCATGTGCAGCTCCCCGGCACGAGCGCACTGCACGCGACATAAAGCCACCGCAGCACCGCTCTCCCCACGTGCGGCCCCGTTCAGCCATGCAGGCTGCGGTTGCCGTTTCACGTCAGCACATCTGCCATACAGGCTCCCGCAGGGGAAGCCTGCACATGCGCGGGCCTGGAAGGAGAGGCCGCTGTCCGCCATCAGAGGGAGAGCGCGTCTTCCTTGGCGGGGGTGATGGCCACCGACTCGCCGCAGCCGCAGGCGGAGGTCTGGTTCGGATTGTTGAACACGAACTGAGACGCCAGCTTGTCGGTCTTGAAGTCCATCTCCGTTCCCAGCAGGAAGAGCACCGCCTTGGGGTCGATGATGACCTTCACGCCCTTGTCCTCCACCACCTCGTCGGTGGGCAGGATCTCGGTGGCATAGTCCATGGTGTAGGACATGCCGGCGCAGCCGCCATTCTTCACGCCGACACGTACCGCCACCGGCGGCGGATCGGTACGGGCCATGATCTGCCGCACGCGGGCAGCAGCGGCTTCCGTGATGCGCATGACGGCGGGACGGGGACGTGGGGCCATGAACTTTTCTCCGAACCACGCCGGTTCAAGGCCGGCGGATACGTTTCTCATCTACCAAGATGGGCCTGCTCCGGGCGGGCGGCAAGGGACAAGGTGGCAGCTTCGGCTGGTGCCGGGCTGCTCCGCACCCAGCGGCGTCAGTAATTCGACCAGACGCCCGGGCTCACCAATTCCAGCAGATGGCCGTCCGGATCGCGCACATAGAGGCTGTGCCCGCCTTTCGGCCAGCGCGTCTCGCCCTCGATGGCGACGCCGTGATGGGCAAGGTGCGCCCGCCAGGGTTCAATGTCCGAAGCCGCAACCGAGAGCGCGAAATGCAGCCGCCCGGCGCCGTCGTGGGGCGGAATGGTTCCGCCGGGCAGATGGATGGTCTCCAGCGCCGTGCCGCGCTTGAACAGCAGGAGAACGGTGCCCGCCAGCGGATAGGCACGGAAACGCTCATCCGCCAGCATGGGCGAGAGACCCAGCACGCCCTCGTAGAAGCCGGCCGCGTGGTCGAGATCCTCCACATAGAGGCCCGTCTCGACGACCGACCCCAGCGGCGGGGCGGTGCTCACCCCCTCACCAGAGGTTCAGAGTCGCGCGTGCCTCTTCGGACATGCGACCCTGGTCCCACGGAGGATCGAAGGTGATGTCGACCTTCACGTCCGCAATGCCGGGCACGGCAGCCACCGCACTCTCCACCATGCCGGGAAGCTCGGCGGCCGAGGGGCAGTTGGGCGTCGTCAGCGTCATCTCGACGGCCACGGTGCGGTCGTCGGCGATGTCCACCTTGTAGATGAGGCCGAGCTCATAGATGTCGACCGGGATTTCCGGGTCGTAGACGGACTTGAGCGCGCCGACGATCTCGTCGGTCAGGCGCGTCAGTTCCGCCTCCGGGATCCCGGAGGAAATCGCGGGCGCGTTGGGCGTATCGTTGGCCACAGTATCGGTCATGAGAACAAATCCTGCGCCTTGAGGAGGGCCGCCACGAGGCGGTCCACGTCACTGCGCGTATTGTAGAGCGCGAAGGATGCGCGGCACGTCGCTGTGGTGCCATATCGGGCCAAAAGCGGCTGAGCGCAATGGGTGCCCGCGCGCACGGCAACACCGTACCGGTCGATGACGGTCGCCACATCGTGGGGGTGGGCGCCCTTCATCTCGAAGGCGACGATGGCGCCCTTGTCCTTCGCGGTGCCGATGATGCGCAGGCTGTTCAGCGCGCCGAGCTGCTGGTGGGCATAGACCGAGAGGTCATGTTCATGGGCGGCAATCGCCTCGCGGCCGATGAGGTCCATATAGTCCAGCGCCGCGCCGAGGCCGATGGCCTGCACGATGGCCGGCGTGCCCGCCTCGAAGCGGTGGGGCGGCTCGGCATAGGTGACGCGGCCTTCCTCCACCTCGCGGATCATCTCGCCGCCGCCCTCATAGGGCGGCATTTCGGCCAGCAGCGCCCGCTTGCCATAGAGCAGGCCGATGCCGGTGGGGCCATAGAGCTTGTGACCGGTGACGGCATAGAAATCGACATCGAGGTCGCGCACGTCCACGGGCAGGTGCACGGAGGCCTGGCAGCCGTCCACCACCACCTTTGCGCCCACCGCATGGGCGGCGCGGACGATCTCCTTGATGGGCGTCACCGTGCCGAGCACGTTGGACATGTGGGTGATGGCGACGATCTTGGTGCGCGGCGTCAGCAACTGCTCGAACGCCTCGAAGTCGAACGACCCGTCCTCGCGCACCGGCGCCCACTTGATGACCGCGCCCTTGCGCTCGCGCAGGAAGTGCCAGGGCACGATGTTGGAGTGGTGCTCCATGATGGAGAGGATGATCTCATCCCCCTCCCCGATGGACTGCCCGAGCGAGTTCGCCACCAGATTGATGGAGCCGGTGCCGGAGCGGGTGAAGATGATCTCGTCCTGCGAAGCCGCATTGAGGAAGCGCCGGGCGCTCTCGCGGGCGCCCTCGAAGGCTTCCGTCATGGCGTTGGCGAGATAGTGCAGGCCGCGATGGACGTTGGAATATTCCGCCTCATAGGCGTGGCGCATGCGCTCCAGCACCTGCACCGGCTTCTGGGCGGAAGCCGCATTGTCCAGATAGGTGAGCGGGTGGCCGTGGACTTCGAGGGCGAGCGCGGGAAAGTCCGCGCGCACCTTCTCCACGTCATAGGCGCCGTCCAACACGGCGGGATGGCCCTTGGTCATCGGCAATGTCCTTATCCGGAGCCGCCCCGCCGGGCTTGAGACCATCGAAGCGGGCCACTCCGCCTTAGCTCAGGAAATACGAACGCGGTACGTTCCAGATGGCAGCACCGCGCGGGATAACGCCTGCGCAGGCCGCGACACGAGCGCGCGTCCTTCTGCGCGGATCCATCCGGCCAGCTCCGCCGGCCGGCGGGCGTGCCACGGATCGCCGTGGCACCCCAGCGTCAGGCGCGTTTGGCGAGCCAGGTCTCGGCGCGGGCGATGATCAGCTCGCGCAGGGCCTCGTTCTCCACGAACTCGATGGCCTCGCCCACGAAGGCCTGCACCAGCAGGGCCTCCGCCTGCCTCTGCGGAATGCCGCGGGCCTTGAGATAGAACAGCAGGTCCTCGTCGAGATCGCCCGCCGTGGCGCCGTGGCCGCACTGCACATCGTCGGCGAAGATCTCAAGCTCGGGCTTGTTGTCCATCTCGGCCGCCTCGCCAAGCAGCAGGGCGCGGCTCATCATGCGGCCATCGGTCTTTTGGGCATCGGGGCGCACCACGATCTTGCCCTGGAAGACGCCATGGCTCTCGTCCGCCAGCACCGTCTTGAAGAGCTCGCGGCTCTCGCAATGGGGCACCGCATGGTCGAGCAGCAGGGTCGTGTCCTGATGCTGCTTGCCCTTCAGCAGGTTCGCGCCACGCAGGCCGGCATGGGAATGCTGGCCGCCGAACCGGCCGTAGAGGCTGGTGCGCGAGGCCTTGGCGCCGCTGTTGAGGGCGAAGGTGTGCAACTGCGCCTCGCGGCCGATCTCCACCATGACCGTGGAGAGGTGAAGGGCGGCGTCGCCCTCCTCCTGCACGCGCACGAGGTCCACATGGGCGCCGTCGCCCACGAAGAGTTCCAGCGCGGTGTTGGTCTGGTAGGCAACACCGTCGCGGCCCTGGAAGCTCTCCACCAGCGTCACCTCGGCGCCGTCCTCAACCACCACGACCACGCGGCCGTAAGTGGCGACGGGATCGTCGCCGGTGAAGACGTTGGCGATGTGCAGCGGCGCGGCGATCTTCGCCCCCGCCGCCACGCGCACCAGCAGGCCCTCGCCGAGGAACACGGTGTTGAGGGCGAGCGGCGCGTCATAGCGCTGCGGCTGGAGCGCCCCGATGCGCTCGGCAAGCGGGTCGTTGGACGCAATCGCGCTTTCAAGCGGCAGCGCCGCGATGCCGCTTTCCAGCGCCAGCAGGTCCGAGGCCGGGCGCGCGAGCGCGCCGTTCACGAACAGGATGCGCTTGGCGCCGGGCACGGTGAGCGCCTTGAAGGAGCCTTCGGCCTCGGCGGAGGCATCGAGCGGGCCGGCCAGCGGCACGGCATCGCGCAGGATCGCCTTGAGGTCGGTGTACTTCCATTCCTCCACCCGGCGGGTGGGAAGACCACCCTCGGAGAAGGCGGTGGCGGCGGCGCGGCGCAGCTCTCCGATCCGGCCCGCGACGGGCTGGCTCTGAAGGCGCTGCTCCACGGCGGCGGCGAGCGCCTGCTCGGCGGCCGTGCGCAAGGGGGTGACGACGTTCATGGCCGTGTTCCTCACGCCGCGTCCTGGCCATAGGCCGCATAGCCCGAGGCTTCCAGCTCCAGCGCCAGTTCCTTGCCGCCGGAGCGCACGATGCGGCCCTTGTGCATCACATGCACCACGTCCGGCACGATGTGATCGAGCAGGCGCTGGTAGTGGGTGATGACCACCATGGCGCGGTCCTTCGAGCGCAGGGCGTTCACGCCTTCGGAGACGATCTTCAGCGCGTCGATGTCGAGGCCGGAATCGGTCTCGTCGAGGATCGCCACCTTCGGCTCCAGAAGGGCCATCTGGAGGATCTCGTTGCGCTTCTTCTCGCCGCCGGAGAAGCCGACGTTCACGCCACGACGCAGCATCTCCTGCGAAATGCCGAGGAAGCCGGCCTTCTCCTTCACGATGCGCAGGAAGTCCGGCGTGGACAGCTCGTCCTCACCGCGCGCCTTGCGCTGGGCATTCAGGGCCGTGCGCAGGAAGGTCATGGTGGCGACGCCCGGCACTTCCACCGGATACTGGAAGGCGAGGAACAGGCCGGCGGCGGCGCGCTCGTCGGCGCCCAGTTCCAGCAGATCGACGCCGTCGAGCACGGCGGAGCCCTCCGTCACCTCATAATCCGGCTTGCCGGAGAGGACATAGGACAGGGTGGACTTGCCGGAGCCGTTCGGCCCCATGATGGCGTGGACTTCGCCCGCATTCACCTTGAGGTCGAGACCCTTGAGGATCTCCTTCTCATTGATGGACGCGTGCAGGTTGTTGATCTCGAGCAAAGCCATTGGCGTGTTCCATTGTTTAGGTTGCGGTGGGGCGGTGCGCGGCCTTGTGTCCCAGCGCGCACCTGCCGTCCCGTCCGGATGTCTGTCCCCGCCCTGCGGCGGCGGGGCGTGAGGTCAATCAGCCCACCGAGCCTTCGAGGCTCACGGAGATCAGCTTCTGGGCCTCGACGGCGAACTCCATGGGCAGTTGCTGGAGCACGTCCTTCACGAAGCCATTGACGATGAGCGCCACCGCCTCCTCCTGCGAGAGGCCGCGCTGCATACAATAGAACAGCTGGTCCTCGGAGATCTTGGAGGTGTCGCCTCGTGCTCGAACACGGCGGAGGCGTTCTTGGCCTCGATGTAAGGCACGGTGTGCGCGCCGCACTTGTCGCCGATGAGGAGCGAATCGCAATTGGTGAAGTTGCGCGCGCCGGTGGCCCGGCGGTGCGCGGTCACCTGACCGCGATAGGTGTTCTCCGAGCGGCCGGCGGCGATGCCCTTGGAGATGATCCGGCTCGACGTGTTCTTGCCGAGGTGGATCATCTTGGTCCCGGAGTCGACCTGCTGGAAGCCGTTGGAAATGGCGATGGAATAGAACTCGCCCTGGCTGTTGTCGCCGCGCAGGATGCAGCTCGGATACTTCCAGGTGATGGCGGAGCCCGTCTCCACCTGCGTCCACGAGATCTTGGAATTGTCGCCGCGGCAGTCGCCACGCTTGGTGACGAAATTGTAGATGCCGCCCTTTCCGTCCTTGTCGCCGGGATACCAGTTCTGGACGGTGGAATACTTGATCTCGGCATCCTTGAGGGCGACGAGCTCGACCACCGCCGCGTGGAGCTGGTTCTCGTCGCGCTGCGGGGCGGTGCAGCCTTCGAGATAGCTCACATAGGCACCTTCATCGGCGATGATGAGGGTGCGCTCGAACTGGCCCGTATTCCGCTCATTGATGCGGAAGTAGGTGGAGAGCTCCATGGGGCAGCGCACGCCCTTCGGCACATAGACGAAGGAGCCGTCCGAGAAGACCGCCGTGTTCAGCGTCGCATAGAAATTGTCGGACACCGGCACGACGGAGCCGAGATACTGCTTCACCAGATCGGGATGCTCGCGGATGGCTTCCGAGATGGAGCAGAAGATCACGCCTGCCTTGGCGAGCTCGGCCTTGAAGGTGGTGGCCACCGACACGCTGTCGAACACCGCATCCACCGCGATGGGACGCGAACCGCTCTCGATGCCGAGCAGCGCCTCGCGCTCGCGCAGCGGGATGCCGAGCTTGTCATAGGTGGCGAGGATTTCCGGATCGATCTCGTCCAGCGACTTCGGCTTCGCCTTGGGCTGGGCGTAGTAATAATAGTCCTGGAAATCGATCTTGGGGTAGCTGACGCGGGCCCAGGTGGGCTCCTCCATGGTCAGCCAGCGGCGGAAGGCGTCGAGGCGCCACTCCAGCATCCACTCGGGCTCGTTCTTCTTGGCCGAGATGTAGCGGACGGTGTCCTCGTTCAGACCCTTCGGGGCCTTCTCGCTCTCGATATCGGTGACGAACCCGTACTTGTACTGATCGACGTCGATCGACCGGACGCGTTCGACCGTCTCCTGGACTGCTGGCATCTTCCGTCTCCTCTCCCGCGCGGGGTCAAGGCCCGCGGGTCAAGTTCCTCACGCCGCTCTCAGCGAGCGGCTTCTCACCTGCGGAACGACGCGGCGCAAGGCCGCAATCGCCCGTTCCACATCCTGTTCGGTGCTCGACCAGCCCAGCGACAGGCGGATCGCTCCGCCGGCGCGCACGGCATCGAACCCCATGGCCGACAACACATGCGAGGGCCCCACCTTCCCCGAGGAACAGGCCGAGCCGGCACTGACCGCTATGTGGGAAAGGTCGAGGGCGATCACCAGTGTTTCCGCCTTCAAACCGCCGAAGGCGATGCAACTCGTGTTCGGCACCCGTGCCGCGGCACCGCCGACAACCTCCGTTTCCGGAAGGGCGGCGACAATCTCCTGTTCCAGCAGGTCGCGCAAGTGCGCGAGGCGCATGGCTTCCTGCGGCTGCGCGAGACGCGCCGCCTCCGCCGCCGCGCCGAAGCCCGCGACCGCCGGCACGTTCTCCGTCCCGCCGCGGCGGCCCCGCTCCTGGCCGCCGCCCCGCAGCAGCGGCACCAGCGGCCGGGTATCCTCGCTCGCCGCCACCAGCGCACCGGCGCCCTGCGGCCCGCCGAGCTTGTGGGCGGAGAGCGAGAGGAGATCAAGGCCCAGCGCCGTCATGTCGAGCGGCAGGCGGCCGGCCGCCTGCACGGCATCGCAATGCATCAACCCGCCGTGAACCTTGGCGAGTTCCGCCGCTTCGGCCACGGGCTGGATGACGCCGGTCTCGTTGTTGGCGGCCATCAAGCTCACCAGGGCCCGCCGCCCGGCCGCCGCATGGGCCGCGAGCCGATCGGAGAGCGCATCGAGATCCAGCCGCCCGGCCTCATCCACCGGCAGCAGCTCGACGGCCGCGTCCGGAAAGCGATGGCCCCGAAGCACAGCGGGATGCTCGACGGCGCTCATCAGCAGCACGTCGCAGGTCACCGGTCGGCCGGCGATCTCCCAGGAGGGATGGAGCGCCAGCGCATTCGCCTCGGTGGCGCCGGAGGTGAACATGACACCCCGTGCCGGGGCGCCACACAGGGCCGCAACGCCCGCCCGCGCCCCTTCCATGCGCCCGCGCGCGGCGCGCCCGTCCGCATGCACGGACGAGGGGTTTCCACCCTGATCCAACGCGGCCATCAGCGCGGCTCGCGCTTCCGGCCGGAGCGGGGATGTGGCATTGTGATCGAGATGGACGCGCGCCTCCGCCATCACCGCGCTCCCGCGTGGGTGAAGCGGAAAGGCTTGCAATTGCGCCTTCTTTCGTCCATATGATCCAACTTCACCCGTCTCTGTCGTGCAGCGCGTCCCCGCGCAGTCAGCAGGGATACATTAGAATTATTCTAAATAGATAGGGCGGCGTCCGAGCCAAGTCAAGACATCCTCTAGCCAAGACCTGTCGGTTCAACAGGTTGCGTCGTGAAGATGTGCTCCGAAGGGCGTCCGCTTTCGGGCCACCGGCCCGGGAGACGCTCCCTTGACTTCACGGTCGCGCCCCAAGAGGTCGCGCACGTCCATGCCCGAAGTCATCTTCACTGGCGAAAAAGGGCGGCTCGAGGGTCGCTACCAGCCCGCAAAGACCCGCAACGCGCCGATTGCCATCATCCTTCATCCGCACCCCCAGTTCGGGGGCACGATGAACAATCCGGTCGTCTATAACCTCTACTACCAGTTCGTGAACCGCGGCTTCTCCGTGCTGCGCTTCAACTTCCGGGGCGTCGGCCGCAGCCAGGGCTCGTTCGACCACGGGACCGGCGAACTGGCGGATGCCGCCGCCGCGCTCGACTGGGCGCAGTCGGTCAATCCGGACGCGCGCGCCTGCTGGATCGCCGGCGTCTCCTTCGGCGCCTGGATCGGCATGCAGCTTCTGATGCGCCGTCCGGAGGTGGAAGGCTTCATCTCCATCGCCGCTCCCGCGAGCCTCTACGACTTCTCCTTCCTCGCGCCCTGCCCCTCCTCGGGCCTGTTCGTCCATGGCGACAAGGATGCGGTGGTGCCCACCACCGCCGTGGCAACGCTGGTGGAGAAGCTGAAGACGCAGAAGGGCATCGTGATCGAACAGCAGATCATCCCCGGCGCGAACCACTTCTTCGACGGCAAAACCGAGGAACTGATGGGCGTCGTCGGCACCTATCTCGACAAGCGCCTGCCCGGCACCCGCAAGGACAGCGCCGCCTGAGCCTCCCGGTTTCGATCGTTTGACGGAACGCCGCGCCCCTTCCAAAGGCGCGGCGTTTCGCGTTTCACGGGGTCGGCTGGAACAGCACGCCGCCCGTCAGGGGCTCCGGCGCGCCGGTCGTGGTGGGGAAGGTCAGCGCCAGCCCTTTCAGCGACCGCACGGCGAGGAAGCCGAAGGCATGGGCCTCCAGCGCATCCGCCGACCAGCCCACCTGCTCCGCCACGACCACCGGCACGCCGAGGCGCTCCGCCAGCATGGCCCGCAGCGTGCTGTTGCGCGCCCCACCGCCGGCGACGATCCAGCTTTTCGGGGCCTTTGGCAGAAGGGGAACCACCGCAGCGATGCTCGCCGCCGACAGCGCGGTCAGCGTCGCCGCCCCGTCGTCCGTGGACGCGCCGGCCAGATGCAGGCGCTCGGTCACGAAGGCGCGGAACTCATTGCGGTCGAGGGATTTCGGGGGCGGCGCGGCGAAGAAGGGATGGCCGAGCACCTCGGCCACCGCCGCTTCGTCCACCTGGCCCCGCGCGGCAGAAGCGCCGTCATCGTCATAGGGCCGGCCGGTGCGCGCGGCCATGAAGTCGTCCAGCAATGCGTTGCCGGGGCCGGTGTCGCAGGCGATCGGGTCGGCACCGTCTTCCAGCACCGTCACATTGGCCACGCCGCCGATGTTCAGCACGGCAACCGGCTGCGGCAGGTCGAGCCCGCGCACCAGCGCCTGATGAAAGACCGGCACCAAGGGCGCCCCCTGCCCGCCCGCCGCCACATCGGCAGCCCGGAGGTCCGCAACCACGGGAATGCGCAGATCGTCCGCCAGCGCCTGCCCGAGCCCGATCTGCACGGTGAGGGCGGCATCGGGCCGGTGCAGCACGGTCTGGCCGTGGAAGCCCACCACGTCGATGTCAGCGGGTGTGAGGCGCAGGCTGTCCAGCAACGCGCGCACGGCCGCGCCATGGAGGGTGGTGATGCGCCGCTCCGCCTCCACAAGGCGCCCGGGCCGGTCGGTGCGGGCGTTCACACCCCGCGCATCCGCCATGGCACCCTCAAGG
Source organism: Azorhizobium caulinodans ORS 571 (assembly GCF_000010525.1). GTDB lineage: Bacteria > Pseudomonadota > Alphaproteobacteria > Rhizobiales > Xanthobacteraceae > Azorhizobium > Azorhizobium caulinodans. The sequence continues at coordinate 4,148,700 of NC_009937.1, forward strand.
AGCGCGCGGGTCTCGGCGCCATAGGGGATGGTGAGGGCCGATCCCAGCCAGGCGACGGTCTCGCCATCGGTCTCGATGAGGGCGGCGTCGATGCCGTCCATGGAGGTGCCGCTCATCAATCCGATCGCCCGCATTGTCCCCCGCATGGCACCCTTCCCGCTCCGCCCGGTGCATTCCCGGCGAAGACCTGTTACATCACCGCTCCTTTCCGTCATCCGAACAGATCGACATGACCACCCTTCGCTCCGATTTCCTGCGCACGCTCCAAGAGCGCGGCTACATCCACCAGTGCTCGGATCTCGAGCGCCTCGACGCCAAGGCGAGCGAAGGGCCGATCACCGCTTATATCGGCTTCGATGCCACAGCCTCCTCGCTGCATGCCGGGCATCTGCTCTCCATCATGATGCTGCGCACGCTCCAGCGCACCGGCCACCGGCCGATCGCTCTCATGGGCGGCGGCACCACGAAGATCGGCGACCCGTCCGGCAAGGACGAGGCACGCAAGATGCTCACCGATGCGCAGATCAACGAGAACATCGCCTCCATCCGCAAGGTGTTCGCCCGCTTCCTCGATTTCGAGGGTTCCCCAAAAGGCTACGCGAGATTTGCGCGGGCTGTAGACGGCAAGTGGAATGAAGAGCCCCGCCTCCTTCCGGCCATCATGGAGAACAATGCGAACTGGCTGGACGAGCTGAAGTACATTCCCCTGCTGCGCGAGGTGGGGCCGCACTTCACCATCAACCGGATGCTGACGTTCGATTCGGTGAAGCTGCGGCTGGAGCGCGAACAGCCCCTCACCTTCCTCGAATTCAACTACATGATCCTGCAGGCCTATGACTTCGTGGAGCTGAACAAGCGCCACGGCTGCACCCTGCAGATGGGCGGCTCCGACCAGTGGGGCAACATCGTCAACGGCATGGAACTGGGCCGGCGGATGCACGGGGCCGATCTGTTCGCCCTCACCACCCCGCTGCTCACCACCTCCTCCGGCGCCAAGATGGGCAAGACGGCGGGCGGTGCGGTGTGGCTCGATGCGGCGCTGCTGTCGCCTTACGAATACTGGCAGTACTGGCGCAATACCGGCGATGCGGACGTGGAGCGCTTCCTGAAGCTCTTCACCGAGCTGCCGCTGGACGAGATCGCCCGCCTTGCCGCGCTGGGTGGCCAGGAGATCAACCACGCCAAGGACGTGCTCGCCACCGAGGCGACCGCCCTGCTGCATGGCCGCGCCGCTGCGGAGGAGGCCAAGGCCACGGCCCGCGCCACCTTCGAGGAGGGCGCGCTCTCCACCAACCTGCCCACCATCGAGATCCCGGCGGCCGATCTGAAGGCGGGTCTTGCCGCCAACAGCGCCTTCGTGACCGCCGGTCTCGTGCCCTCGACCAGCGAGGCGCGCCGCCAGATCAAGTCCGGCGGCCTCAAGGTGAATGACGCCACCGTCACCGACGAGAAGCTGGTGCTGGGCGAGCGCGACCTCACCGCCGAGGGCGTGATCAAGCTCTCCATGGGCAAGAAGAAGCACGTCCTCGTCCGCCCCGTCTGAACGGACGGACGACGTTGAAAATAGGAACGGCGGGCCATCGGCCCGCCGTTCGCGTTTCAGGAGCAGGACCGGTCGCCCCGCTCACTTTGCGGGCGTGAGCTGCTCGGTGCTGATCTTGCTGTCGCCCTTGAAGGCCCAGATGCCCTTGTAGCTGCCGTCGTCCTGCGCCACGTAGAGCGCGACGCCGGTGGAACCGTTGCCGGTGAAGGTCACGGCGATGAGGTCGTCGTCGCCGATGCCGTAGCCATCGAACTTGTCACCGTCGATCACCGAGACCACGCGGAAGGAATCCTTGCCCGTCTTGGTGATGGTCGCGGTGCCCTTGTAGGACGACTTGTCCTCGGAATTGTTGCCCTGCACGGCATATTTGCCGGGCCCCTTGGCGAGCGCCGGAGAAACCGCACCGACGAGCGCAAGCGCCATGGAGGCGATGACAAGAGAACGCATCTGGAACTTCTCCCTAAACTTCCGCGACGGGAGATTTAGCAGAGCCGATCCTTCAGCGTCCATCGTTACTATAATAAGGGATACGAACATCCCGGCCCGCTCTACGGCGCCGGCGCGGTTTCCGTGGAGCTGCGGAACTCGAACATCTTGCGCAGGAAGCCGGGCGCCACCGCAGAGAGCGGATTGATGCGCAGGGCCGGCGCGGCCATGGGACCGGCCACCTCGAAGGTCACGCCCACAAGGCCCTCGTTCGGCCCGCCGCCGAGGATGTTGCCGAGGATGGGCAGCTTGCTGAACAGGTTGTTGAGCCCATAGGCCGGCACGTAGGTGCCACGCATGTTGATGCGCTCGGCGGCGAAATCGATGGTGCCGTCGAAGGTGGCGCCCGCCACCGGTCCCCAGATGGCGCCGTCGCGGAAGGAAATCTTGCCGGTGGTGCGGGTGAACTGCGCCTGCGCCTTCTCGAACACGGCGGTGCCCTGCTCCACACGGCCCGAGCTGTCGCGGGCCGCCTGGCTCAGGCTGTCGAGGCCCGGCTCGCCGCGTACCACGAAGTCGCGCACGTTGATGACGCCGTTCTGGGGGGCGTTGTCGCCGCGCGGGGGATCGACGATCACCCACATCGTGCCGCCCTGGATCTTCTTGTAGATGTCGAGGAAGCGCAGCACGGCGCCCGCATCCGACGTGCTCACATAGAGCGCGCGCCGGGGGGTGTCGCCCCAGTTGCGGATCTCGCCCGCCAGGGTGCCCTCGCGCCCGGCCTTGGCGGTGAGCGCGAACGAGCGCAGCTCGCTGGAGCGCCGCCCCATGGCGAGGTCCACCTGCCGCAGCACCTCGCCATTGTTGCCGGTCACGGCGCCGATCTTGGCCTCCACGTCCACGTCCGGCGTCTTCTGGGTGTTCTTGGCACCGGAGGGCGTGCTCACGAGGCTCTTGAGGATGCCGCGTGCATCCATCACCTCGCCGGAGATGCGGATCTTGAGCACGTCGCCCGAGCGGTCCGCCTTCAGGCTCGCCTTGTCGCCGTCGCTCAACTGGAAGCTGGGGAAGTTCGCCGAGAGGATCTGGTTATCGTCGGAAAATTCGATCGAGCCCCGGATGTAGGTACCCGAGCCCTCAAGGGTGAGGTCGTCGATCTTCAGGCTCTTGCCGGCGTCGTTGGAATTGAACTTCGCCTTCAGCGGATCGCCCGCCGGCTTGCTGAGGCCCGGCACCAGATCGAGGATGCGGGCCGCTGTCATGTCGAGCTCGATGGCGGCCTTGGTCTGGGTGTTGTTGGTGGTGCCCACCAGCTTCACCGCGATGGGGCCGGTGACGGCGGGGATGTCGAGGCCGAGCTTCTGGCGCGAGCCGTCGTCCAGCGTCGCGTTCACGCGCACGTCCGAATCGGCCTTGTCCTTGCGCTTGTTGTAATCGAACGTCACCAGCGCACCCGCGATCTTGCCGTCGCCCCGCAACTGGACACCCGCGGGCGAGGCAAAGACGTCCACGCTCGCCCCTTCCAGGCGCTGGTTCTGGAAGATCTTGTCGACGCCGAAATCGGTGAGCTTGGCTTCCAGCGAATAGTCCACGTCACCCGGCTGCGGCACCTTGCGGAACAGGATCTTCACCTGCAGCAGCGCCGACACCTTGCCGCGCGTGGTGGAGGGATCGAAAGCCTGCCCCTCGGAGCCCTTGATGGGGTCCATGCCGAGGATTTCGATGGCCGCATCCGCAGGGCCGTCAAACTTCACCTTCACGAGACCGCTGGGCTCGCGCGGGAAATAATCGGGCATGTAATAGACGCCCTCGGACAGGGCGAGGCGCCGGTTCTGCGGCGTCACCACCGTGCCCTCGGGAATGTTCACCCGCACCGTGCGGCCCGTCACCACGATGTTGAGCTTGGCGTTGGAGACCGGCGGCAGGCCCTTCACGGGGCGCAGCGTCACGGCGCTGGCGTTCATTTCAAGGCGCACCGCATCGTCCGGCAGCGGCACCGATTTCTGGCCGATGAGGTCGAGCGCCATCTTCACGGTGACGGTCGTGCCCTCGACCATGCCGGCCGAGACATTCTCGATGACGAAGGTCCGCGCCGGGGGCGCGAGCGTGACCGGCCAGAAGCGCTTCACGGTGGAGGCCGGCATGCGCGAACCCGTCGCCTTCATCTGGATGTAGGGCACGTCCACGCCGAAATCGAACAGGCCGGTGAAGCTGAGGCTGCCGACAGCGCTCGTCAGTTCGCCCTGATCGATGAGCAGCTTCCGGTCGGGCGGCGTGAAGCGGCCGGCGATGGTAACGCCGGTGAAGACGAGTGCGGGGTCCGGCATCTCGGGGCCCGCCAGCACCACGCCCACCTGAGAGATGGCATAGGGCCAGGGCTGGGCCGCCAGCGCCGGAACGGTGATGAGGCCCTTGAGCGCGATCCGGTTCTGGTTCTTCACCGCCATCAGAGGCTCGACGACGATGACGCGCTTTGCCGGATCGAGGGTGAGACGGGCTTCCGCCCGGTCGATGACGAAGCGCTCTTCCGGCTCCTCGCCATTGCCGATCTGGCCGGCGCCCAGCACCACGTTGGCCTCGGCGGCCAGCACCCGGCCGTCGGTGGCAATCCGGGCCCGCAGGGAGGCGCCGAGCGGCGTGTCCATGTAGAAGCGCTTCAGGTCCTGGCTGAAGGCCTGCACCAGATCCTGCGTGGAGACGTCCTTCAGCTCGAAATCGATCTGCCGCTCGCCGTTGCGCGCCGGCGCGATGGTGGCGACCAGCGTGGCGAGCCCGTGTGGCTGCTGCGAGGTGAAGGTGAAGGTCGCCCCGCCCTCCGCCGTGCGGCCGAGGCGGATGCTCATGTTGTCGAAGGTGATCTGCCGCCCGGTGGCCTCGTTCTGCACGACGAGGCTGCCATTCTTGAGGCCGATGTCCGAGAGGGCACCGCCATCGAAGCCGTTGCTCTCCAGCGCATTGAGGCCCTGCGCCAGCGCACGCAGAACGAGGGGATCGCCGCCGAGATCGGCGGCCTGCGGCGCGGGCACGGAACCGGGGACGGCACCCGGCGCGGCCGGGGCCTGTGACGGCTGCGCCTGCGGGACGACGGGCGGCGCGTTGCCGCCGGGCTCCACCGGCGCGGCACCCGCGGAAATGGGACGCGCGCCCTTGCCGGCGGCCACCGCCAGTTCACCCTTCGCGCCGATGCGCAGGGTCATTTCCGCTCCGATGAGATCGAAGCGGCGGGCCTTCAGCGAGAGAGTGAGCAGGCTGCCATCAAGCTCGACCTCGGCGCTGGGGGCACTCGCCACCACGGTGCCGTCGGGCTCGGTGACGGAGATGTCGCGGGCGATCACCAGCGTGGCGCCGCCGCTCATGGTCTCCACCGCCGTCGAGCCGATTCGCACCTTGTACTTGCCGTCGAGCCGCTCCTCGATGGCGCGCTCGATATAGGGGGTCGCGAGGTTGGCGGTGACGACACCCTGAGCGATCAGGAAATAGAGGACGAGCGCGGCAAGGCCGGCGATGCCGATGAGCCCCAGAAAGAGGCCGGTCGCAATGCGGGCCGGACGCGAACGCGGAATCAGCGCACCCGCGAGGCCATGCAGGCGCGACCGGCGCGGCATTCGGACTGCCGGCTTCAACTGCCCCCGGTCTTCGCTCATGCCTTCCGCATCCTCCGGCAGCACCCTGGCACGCCCCCGTGCCCCGTGTCGGACCGCAGGCAGAATGACCAATCCGGTCCTCGAAGCAAGGACATGTCCCCACAAAGGGACAGGCGCGCACGCTTCGCGCCCGCGTCCGCATCGCACTGTGTCCGGCGCCGCACAGCCGGGCTCACGGTTTGCCGATCCGATCCGCAGGTCTCATCGTATGCGCCTCTATGACGTGGTCACGTCGAAAGGAAGGCAGATGTCACAGATCCCCGCCATCGGCACCCCGGCTCCGGCCTTCACCCTGCCCCGCGACGGGGGCGGCGAGGTCTCGCTGAAGGACTTCGCCGGGCGCAAGCTGGTGCTCTATTTCTACCCGAAGGCCGACACGCCCGGCTGCACCAAGGAAGCCATCGCCTTCAACGGCCTGCGCGCCGAATTCGCCGCCGCCGACACCGCCATCCTCGGCGTCTCCGCCGATGCGGTGAAGGCCCAGGACAAGTTCAAGACCAAATACACGCTCGAGTTTCCCCTCGGCTCGGACGAAACCCACGCGATGCTGGAGGCCTATGGCGTGTGGGCCGAGAAGAGCATGTACGGCAAGACCTACATGGGCGTGTCGAGGGCGACGCTGCTCATCGGCCGCGACGGCAAGGTGGCGCAGGTCTGGCCGAAGGTGAAAGTGGACGGCCACGCCGAGGACGTGCTGAAGGCCGCGCAGGCGCTGGACTGAGCTTGCAACGAAACGGGCGCCGGCCGTCCGGCGGGCGCCCCTTGGCCGGTGATGGCCCCTCTCTCTGCGCCTGTCTCCAGATGGAGCGGCCCCTTCCAGAATACGAATCCTCCCCACGGCGGGTCCGCGCGGCTGGCGTCGGTGCCGTTTGCCCGGAAGGCGATCACGGACGGCGCGCTTGGCAGGCCCCTCCCGGCTGGTATGCTACCATACAGTCACAGCCCGCATTCCATGACGGCGCCCAAGTGACGAACGGGAGGAAACATGAACAACGAGATGATGCCCGGCCAGTCGCGCCGGCTGGTTCTGCGTTCCGCCGCGGCCGCCTTCGTGGCCACCGCCGTTCTGCCGGTCTCGATGGCGCTGGCGGCAGAGGATGACACCCGTCAGGTGGAGACCGCTGTCACGGCTCTCAAGGACGCCATGCTGTCCGGCGACGGGGCCAAGCTGAAAGCCCTCACCCTCGACCAGCTGACCTACGGCCATTCCAACGCGCGACTGGAGGACAAGGCGGCCTTCGTCGCCAGCCTCGACGGCAAGAATGCCTTCAAGTCCATCGATCTCAGCGACCAGACGGTGCAGATCGTCGGGGACGTGGCCGTGGTGCGCCACACCTTCGATGCGGTGAACAATCTGCCGGACGGCAAGACCAGCACCGCGCACATCAAGGTGCTTCAGGTCTGGAAGAAGGCCGACGGCGGCTGGAAGCTGCTGGCCCGGCAGGCCGCGCCCCTGCCGGCGTGACCGGCAAGCGGTAAGGGCTCAGGCACTGCGCGCCCCTCACCGGACGGCGCTCTCGATGGGGCGCCGTCCGCTCGGGACGACTTACTCCACGTCCTCGACCTGGCCCGGCCCGCCGCCATAGGCGCGCTGGGCGAGGGCCGCTTCCATGAAGGGATCGAGATCGCCGTCGAGCACCTCCTGCGGGGTGCCCGAGGTGACACCGGTGCGCAGGTCCTTCACCAGCTGATAGGGCTGGAGCACGTAGGAGCGGATCTGGTGGCCCCAGCCGATGTCGGTGCGCGCGGCCTGCTCGGCGGCGGCGGCCTCCTCGCGCTTCTTCAGCTCCATCTCGAACAGCTTGGCGCGCAGCATGTTCCACGCGGTGGCGCGGTTCTTGTGCTGGGACCGGTCGCCCTGCGAGACCACGGCGATGCCAGTGGGAATGTGGGTCAGTCGAACCGCCGATTCGGTCTTGTTCACGTGCTGGCCGCCGGCGCCGCCGGAGCGCATGGTGTCCACGCGCACGTCACTCTCATTGATCTCCACCACGATGCGGTCGTCGATGACCGGATAGACGTCGATGGAGGCAAAGGAGGTCTGGCGGCGGGCATTGGAATCGAAGGGAGAGATGCGCACCAGACGGTGCACGCCGGCCTCGGTCTTCAGCCAGCCATAGGCGTTGTGGCCTTTCACGATGATGGTCGCGGACTTGAGGCCCGCCTGTTCGCCGGCGGACTCGTCCACCAGTTCCACCTTGAAGCCGTGCCGCTCACACCAGCGCCGGTACATGCGCAGCAGCATCTCGGCCCAGTCCTGGCTGTCGGTACCGCCGGCACCCGCATGGACTTCCAGATAGGTGTCGTTGGAATCAGCTTCGCCCGAGAGCAGGGCGTCGAGCTCGCGGCGGGCCAGTTCCGCCTTGAGGGCATCGAGCGCCCCGGCGGCTTCCGTGATCACGCTTTCGTCGCCTTCCGCCTCACCGAGCTCGATCAGCTCGATATTGTCGGTGAGATCGCGGGTGATGCGGTCGATGGCGTTCAGCGCATCCTCCAGGGAGGTGCGCTCCTGCATGATCTTCTGCGCCCGCTCCGGATCGTCCCACAGGGTGGGGTCCTCGGCGATGGCGTTGAGCTCCGCGAGGCGCCGGCGCGAGCGGTCCACGTTGAGATGCTGACGCAGCAGATCAACGGAAGCATTGATCTCGTCGACTTTCGCGGCGAGCTCCGCACGCATGGCTTACCTAACTCCGGATTTGGGCGGCGGAACGTAGCGGCGACGGGGCGCTGTGTAAACGCCCGGCACCGTGGCGCGCCGGATAAAGCACAAGGAGGCCCGCACACGGCGGACCTCCCGGTCGAAACGTCAAAGGGGCAGGTCAGTAGAGGCCGCCCGTGCCCGAGCGCACCGCCCGATCCGCCTCCGGCGTGACGCCGATGGAGGCGTCCGTGGTGCCGATGACGGAATAGCTGTCGGGCGGGGCGGTGCCGGGCTTGAAGCCTTCGAGGATGGACGCCTCACCCGGACCCGCGCGCAGGCCGGTCTTCGGGTTGATGCGCACCAGCTTGATGCCCGGCGGCACGCGGAAGGGAACGGCCGGCTTGTCGCCCAGCGCGCTCTTCATGAAGTCGCGGACGATGGGCGCGGTGAGCACGCCGCCGGTCGAACCCTTGCCCATGGCGCGGGGGCGGTCGTAGCCCAGATACATGCCCACCACCATGTCGGGGGTGAAGGCGATGAACCAGGCGTCCTTCTCGTCATTGGTCGTGCCGGACTTGCCGGCGACGGGGCGGCCGAGATCCTTGAGCGCGGTACCGGTGCCGCGCTGGATCACGCCCTCCATCATGGCGGTGATCTGATAGGTGCTCATGGCGTCGAGCACCACGGGGCGGCGGTCGAGCAGGGTCGGCTCGGGCTGGTTCTGCCAGGAGGTGGCGTCGCAGCCGCGGCACTCGCGCTCGTCATGCCGGAAGATGGTGTGGCCGTAGCGGTCCTGCACGCGGTCAATGAGCGAGGGCGTCACCTTGCGCCCGCCATTGGCGATGATCGCATAGGCGCCGACCATGCGCATAAGCGTGGTCTCGCCCGCGCCCAGCGACATGGAGAGCACCGGCAGCATGTCGTCATAGACGCCGAAACGCTTGGCGTAATCGGCGATCAGCGGCATGCCGATGTCCTGCGCGAGGCGCACGGTCATCACGTTACGCGACTGTTCGAGGCCGAAGCGCAGCGTCTGCGGGCCGTAGAACTTCTTGGCGTAATTCTCCGGCGCCCACACGCCGAGGCCGGGCCCCTGGTCGATCTCGATGGGCGCGTCCAGCACCACGGTGGAGGGCGTGTAGCCATTGTCCAGCGCGGCGGAATAGACGATGGGCTTGAAGGAGGAGCCGGGCTGGCGCAGCGCCTGCGTGGCGCGGTTGAATTGGCTCTCATCATAGGAGAAGCCGCCCACCATGGCGAGCACGCGGCCGGTGCGGGGCTCCATCACCGTGATGGCGCCCTCGATCTCCGGGATCTGGTGCAGGCGATACTGCCCGTCCTTGCCGGGAATGGCCTCCACATAGATGACGTCGCCGGTCTTCAGAACCTGAGAGACGGACGAGACGGCACGGCCGGCATCGGGTCCCTTCACCCAGCGCGCCCACTTCACGCCGTCCAGATTGATGAGGCCCACGTCGCGGGCGCTCGAGATGCCGCCGGAGCGGTCCTTGGGCGGCTGGAGGCCGATGCGCGCGGTGTCCTTGCCGGCGTCCAGCACCACCGCGAGCTTCCAGGGGATGTCGTAGAAGGTCTTGGCCTCGGCGAGCTTGGGACCCCAGTCGCCGGCGAACTCGATCTTGGTCACCGGGCCGCGCCAGCCGCGCTGCTCGTCGAAGCGGATGAGGCCGTCCATCAGCGTTTTCTTGGCGATGGACTGGAGGCGCGGGTCGAGCGCGGTCCGCACCGAGAGGCCGCCCTCATAGAGCTTGGTCTCGCCATAGCGCTCGTAGATCTGGCGACGCACTTCCTCGGCATAATATTCGGCAGCGAAGATGTGGGCGCCGGTCGGGCGCGGGGTGACCTCGAGCGGGCTCTTCTTGGCCGTCTCCGCCTGGGCGGCGGTGATGTAGCCGTTCTCGGCCATGCGATCGATCACCCAGTTGCGGCGTTCGATGGCACGGTCGGTGTTGCGATAGGGATTATAGGAGGACGGCGCCTTGGGCAGGGCCGCGAGATAGGCCGCCTGCTGGATGTTCAGATCCTCGACCGACTTGTCGAAATAGGTCAGCGCGGCGGCGGCGATGCCGTAGGAGCCGGAGCCGAGATAGATCTCGTTCAGGTACAGCTCGAGGATGCGGTCCTTGGAATAGGTGCGCTCGATGCGCAGCGCCAGCAGGGCTTCCTTGATCTTGCGGTCGATGGAGACCTCGTTGGTCAGGAGGAAGTTCTTGGCCACCTGCTGGGTGATGGTGGAGGCGCCCTGCGGACGGCGGCTGGTGCCGAGGTTCTGCAGATAGAACATGCCGGCGCGGAAGATGCCGGTGGGGTCGATGCCGCCGTGCTCGTAGAAATTCTTGTCCTCGGCCGAGAGGAAGGCCTCGACCACGAGCTTGGGCACGGACTGGATGGGGACGTAGAGACGCTTCTGTCGGGCGTATTCCGCCACCAGCGAACCGTCGCCCGCATGGACGCGGGTCATCACCGGGGGCTCGTAATTCTGAAGCTGGGTGTAGTCCGGCAGGTCCTGGGAATATTTCCACACGAAATAGGTGGCACCGGCCGCACCGACGAGGAGCGCCAGCGTGCCGAGAGCAAACAGGAAGCCGAAGAACCTCAACACCAGCCGCATTTCGCCGGCTCCCTCCCCGACAGCCGGCCCCTGTGGGAGGCGGCCGAACAGACCAATGGCGACAAGATACCCACGGGCACGCCTGTTCCAGGCGGCGCCGCGCGGGCCATCCTTAACGCAATGCGTATCCCTAGGCTATGTTGGCGAACTGTGGCTGCTTCACGGCCAATCGCGGCCGGACGAAGCCACAGCCGGATTAAAAGACGGTAACGCTGTCGGGACCGTGTGCCGGCAATCCACTGCTTTCACTGGGGCACGGCGGCCGGTGCGGCACCGGCGACACGGCTGGCGAAGAAGTCGTTGATGGCGGTCTGCATGGCGTCGGCCATCTTGTCGCGCCACGCCCCCGAGGTCATGTGCTTCAGGTCTTCCGGACTCGACATGTAGCCGAGTTCCACCAGCACGGACGGGACATCGTGGGCCTTCAGCACCCGGAAGCCCGCCGACTTGATGGGCGACTTGTGGAGGCGCGCCGCCGTCTTCATGGTCCCGACGAGGGTTTTCGCGAACAGCATGGAAAAGCTCTTGGTTTCGCGCTGGGCGAGGTCGAAGAGGATGTCCGCGACCTGGCTACTCTCGTCGGAGGAATCGATGCCCGCGATGGCGTCGGCCTTGTTCTCCTTCTCCGCCAGATGCGCCGCGTCCGCATCGCTCGCCTGATCGGACAGGGTATAGACGCTGGCGCCCCGCGCCTGCCCATCCCCCTGCGCCAGCGCATCCGCATGGATCGAGACGAACAGGGCCGCGCGATTGTTGCGTGCGATCCGCACGCGCTCACCCAGCGGCACGAAGACGTCGGTGGAACGGGTCAGCACCACCCGGTAGCGGCCCGTACGCTCCAGCTTGTCCCGCAGCGCCAGCGCCACATCGAGCACGATGGTCTTCTCGGTGAAGGCGGAATAGCCCGTCGTGCCCGAATCGAGCCCGCCGTGGCCGGGGTCGATCACCACCACCGGTCGGCGGTCGTCGGGCGCAGCCGGGGTGCTGTCGGCGGCCGGGGGCGGCGCCAGTTCGGCGGCGGTCGCGACCGAGCGGGCAAAGGTGTCGGCGTCGGTCTTCACCAGTTCCACCACCAGACGGGCCGGCTGGTCGTCCTGAGCGGGAAGCACGAAGGCCTTGTCCACCAGCACCGGATCGGAGGCGTCCAGCACCATGCGCGCCTTGCCGGGGGCGAAGACGCCGAAGCGATAGGCGGAAACGAGGCCTCGCCGCAGGTCGCGATTGTCCGCCCTGAACGCAAAGGTCACGTCGGTGAGATCGACGATGACGCGGGTGGGATTGGCCAGCGTGAAAGCGCGGAACTCCACCGGCCGGCTCAGATCCACCACAAGGCGCGTGCGCTGGTCGTCGCCCGCGAGACGCACCTCCTGCGCGGTGGCCGGACCCGAGGTCGGGGCGCCGGATGTGGCGGCACGGGCGGCGACCTTCAACGGATCGGGCTTGGCCTCGACCTTGGCCGGAGCGGCGCCCGCCGACGCCTCGCCCGCCCATGCGGCCGGGGCGGACCAGGCGAAGGCCGCTGCAAAAAATATCGCCAGCACAGAACCGGAACGAAACGTCGGGATCTTGATACCGGAGGACGAGATCGCCGCTCCCGCGCGACGCAGGGCGCCGCAGGCCAGAACGGGAAGAGGAGAACGCTGGAGCGTCGGCACTTCGACCTTCCGTATCCGCTGCGATAGTCCTACTCGATACGGGCGCCGGCGTTAACTCACCGTTGATCCCGCGCCCGTTCCCGGCAGGAAGCTGTGGCGCCGCTACCACACAACCGCCATGCGACAAGTCGTGGCGGACAAAGCCGTCGCGAGGCTGTTCACGGCGTCTCTGCCTAACAAGCTGGCAGCCCACGGCGCGTGCATCATCCTTGCCAAAGATGGCGCGGGGCGAGTATGAAGAAAACGCATATGGTTTGCGCTCCGGAATTCGCCTCTGGCCTTCCTGAAACCGCAGCTTCCCATGGGCGCGGCCCTTCCCCGGGACGCGACCCTTCCAGCGCAGGCGCTCCGCGGGAGGCCGTCTGCGGCGAAGGCGTGAAAGCGCGCTTCGCGGCCCACCGGCCCCACGCAAGCGCGGGCACGGTGCCGGTTCGAGGGATGGGCTGTTAGGTCGCACGGATGCCGAGGACTGCCCCGATCACAAGGGGACAAGCAGCCATGTGCTTGGGTCGGACACGGGTCCGTCCCCATGTTTCGCTGAGGGACGAGTAGCCGAGGGCATGGACGTTCTATCGCACGAACAGCACGCCGAGCGTGCTCCCGTGTGGCCCGATGCCGAAGGTGTCGTGAGGACGCCTGCGCGCTGCCGATCCTCTGTCCTTTTCCGCCATCACATCCGGTGTCTGAACGGGTCGCGGGCCTTGCCCCGGCGCCCATGGAAGCGCACGCGCTCCGACGCCGCGAAGAGAGATTTCCATGGCAAACAAGATGCTTATCGATGCCACCCACCCGGAGGAGACCCGGGTGGTGGTCGTGCGCGGCAACCGGGTTGAGGAATTCGACTACGAGTCCGCATCCCGCAAGCAGCTGCGCGGCAACATCTATCTCGCCAAGGTCACGCGCGTGGAGCCCTCGCTCCAGGCGGCCTTCATCGAATATGGCGGCAACCGCCACGGCTTCCTCGCCTTCAGCGAGATCCATCCCGACTATTACCAGATCCCCGTCGCCGACCGTCAGGCGCTGATCGAGGAAGAGGAGCGCGCCGCCCGCGCCGCCGAGGACGAGGAGGAGCGCCGCGAGCGCCGCCGCGAGCGATCCCGCCACAAGCGCGCCGCCGCCCCCGAGGTCGAGGCCGCCGACGAGGAAGCCGAGGACAGCGACGTCGAGGAAGTCGAGGACGAGGAGGTCATCGACACCATCGAGGACGGCACCATCATCTCCTCCTTCTCCGACGAGGAGGACGACGAGGACGAGGATGAGGACGCCGAGGTCGAGCCGCTCGACCCGGAGACGCTGCCCCGCGAGACCGACGTCGCCCACATCGCTGCCGCCGAGGATGGCGTCGAGGCCGATGCGCCGGTGGTGAGCCACGCCGTGGTGGCCGAGGCCGAGCCTGAGGCCGCTGCCCCCGAGGCGCCGGCTGAAGCCCTGCCTGCGCCCGCCGAGCAGCCCGTCCAGCCGGAAGCCGAGCCCCAGGTTCAGGCCGAGCAGGCCGCCGCCGCCGAAGTCGAATCGAAGCCCATGCTGGCCTCGGGCGACGCCGTGCTGAGCGAGCCGGCCGAGCCGGCGCCCGCCACCGGGTCCGAAGCGCCGGAAGCCTCTGCGGCCAACGACGCCGGTGAAGAGGCCGCGGAAGCCGGCGCCTCCGAGGCGGACGCTGCCGAGGGCGAAGCCGCCGAAGTCGAGGCGGAAGCCGAGCCCGTGCGTGCCCCGCGCGAGGATCGCCGCCGCCGCCGCTCCCGCCACCGCAACCGCAAGCCCGTCGAGGATGAGACGGACGGCGAGAGCGAGGACGGCGAAGAGGAAGACGAGGGCGTCGAGCAGATGGGCTCCGACGACGCGCTGGAGGAGGTGCCCGAGCGCGCACCCCAGCGTCGTGCCCGCACCTACAAGATCCAGGAAGTCATCCGCCGCCGCCAGGTGATGCTGGTGCAGGTGGTCAAGGAGGAGCGCGGCAACAAGGGCGCCGCCCTCACCACCTATCTCTCGCTCGCCGGCCGCTACTCGGTGCTCATGCCGAACACCGCCCGGGGTGGCGGCATCTCGCGCAAGATCACCAATGCGGTCGACCGCAAGCGCCTGAAGGAAGTGGTGCAGGAGCTGGAGGTGCCCGAAGGGATGGGCATCATCCTGCGCACCGCCGGCGCCAACCGCACCAAGGTGGAGATCAAGCGCGACTTCGAATATCTCCTGCGCCTGTGGGAGACGGTGCGCGAGCTGACGCTGACCTCCAGCGCGCCGAACCTCGTCTATGAGGAAGGCTCCCTCATCAAGCGCGCGATCCGCGATCTCTACAGCAAGGAGATCGACGAGATTCACGTGGCCGGCGAGGAGGGCTTCCAGGAAGCCCGCGACTTCATGCGCATGCTCATGCCGAGCCATGCGAAGAACGTCATTGCCTATCGTGAGCCGCAGCCGATCTTCGCCAAGTATGGCGTGGAGCATCAGCTCGACGCGATGTTCTCGCCCGTCGTGCAGCTCAAGAGCGGCGGCTACATCGTCATCAACCCGACCGAGGCCCTGGTCTCCATCGACGTGAACTCCGGCCGCGCCACGCGCGAGCACCACATCGAGGACACCGCGCTCAAGACGAACATGGAAGCCGCCGAGGAAATCGCCCGGCAGCTCCGCCTGCGCGATCTCGCGGGCCTGATCGTCATCGACTTCATCGACATGGAGGAGAAGCGCAACAACCGGTCGGTGGAGCGCAAGCTCAAGGATTGCCTGAAGAACGACCGCGCCCGCATCCAGGTGGGCCGCATCTCGCACTTCGGTCTCATGGAGATGTCCCGCCAGCGCATCCGCACCGGCGTGCTCGAAAGCTCCATCGAGGTGTGCCCCGTCTGCGGCGGCACCGGCCATGTCCGCTCCGCCGCCTCGGTGGCGCTCCAGCTGCTGCGCGCGCTGGAAGAGCAGCTCCTGCGCTCGGCCAGCCACAATCTCATCGCCCGCACCCGCGGCGAGGTGGCGCTCTACGTGCTCAACCACAAGCGCGCGCACCTGCGCGAGCTGGAAGACCGCTTCTCCGTCACCCTCATCGTCCAGGCGGACGAGAGCGTGACCGGACACCAGCCCTTCCTGATCGAGAAGGGCGAGATCGCCGCCCCGCCCGCCCCGGCCCCGCGCCTCAGCTCCGCCGTCCACCCCGATTCCATCCTGCCGGATGAGGATTATGAGGACGATGAGGAGGAACTGGAGGAGAGCGCCGAGGCCGAAGCCGAGGACGAAAGCGAGGGCGAGGCCGTCGCGTCCGAGCGCGGCGACGACCAGCCGCGCAAGCGTCGCCGCCGCCGCCGTCGGCGTGGGGGCGAGCGCGAATCGCGCGCCGATGACGCCAACGGCTCCGACGAGGACGGCGCCGAGGGCGATGACGAGACCGAATCCGCATCCGGCGAGGGCGACGACGAAGCCCGCGCCGAGGGCGAGGACCGGTCAGAGGCCGACAGCGCCGAGCGCCGCCGCCGCCGCCGCGGCCGCCGGGGCGGTCGCCGCAATCGCCGCGAAGGCGAGGCCGGTTCCGGTGACGAGACCTCCGCAGACGCCGAAGCCGATGGCGAGAGCGCGGAAGGCGAGGGCCTCGAGAGCGACGGCCAAGAGCCGGCGCGCGCGCTGAGCTTCCCCGGCCAGGAGACCTTCGCGGAGATCGAGGCCACCTCGAGCGAATCCCCCTCCCACGAAGCGAGCTCCAACGAGCCCCCTGTCACCGCCGATCCCCCGCTGCCGGAGCCGGTCGTAGTTCCCGAGGTTCTGGCGCCGGCGCCCGCTGCCGAGCCCGAGGCGCCTGCCGCCCCGGCCCCCCGTCGCCGGTCCACGGTGCGCGAGAAGGCACCCGTGAGCGGCGCCGCAAGCTCCGCGCCCACCGAGGCCGCTCCGGCGCCGCAGGCTCCCACGGAACCCGCGTCCGAGCCGGTGGAGGCCGCCCCCGAATCCCCGGTCGAGCCGGCGGTGGCGCAGGCGGAAGAGGCGCCTGCAGCGCCAGCCGCCCCGCCCGCTAAGCCGCGCACCGGCTGGTGGCAGCGCAAGCTGTTCGGCGAGTGAGCCTTTTTCTGAACAATCACGGAACGGCGCCTTCGGGCGCCGTTCTGCTTTCCAGGCCATGGATAGCGGCCGAGTCCCCCGTCCCTCCGGATGGGAAGGGGAGGTCAGCCGGTCAACAGCCGGCAATGCAATGCTGCGCCTCGAAAGTGTGATCGGATTCTCTGCCGCCACAGGTGGACAAGGCAGGCGTGCCCTGATATGGAAGCGCTCCTTCGGGAGATTGGCCCCGGGCGCTGAAGCGTTTGCGGACCAAGGCTTTCGATCCCAGATTTTATTGACGCTCGCTCGGCGCAACAGCTCGAAGAGGGATACACGTGCAAGTTCTCGTCCGCGATAACAATGTCGATCAGGCCCTCAAGGCGCTCAAGAAGAAGATGCAGCGCGAGGGGATCTTCCGCGAGATGAAGCTGCGTGGCCACTACGAGAAGCCGTCCGAGAAGCGCGCCCGCGAGGAAGCGGAAGCCGTTCGCCGCGCTCGCAAGCTCGCCCGCAAGCGCGCCCAGCGTGAAGGCCTGCTGCCCTCCAAGCCGCGTCCCGCCGGCCGCTGAGGCTGAGGGCCGACCCGTCGGCCCATAGAATTCGAGTTGAGCCAGACACCCGCGTGGCCGCTGCCGCGCGGGTGTTTTGCGTTGTACGGCGCACGGGGGCAGATGGTCAGCCATCCTCTGGAGCCGGCGTGGAACTTCACCGCGGCCTTAACGTTCCCGCCCGATGGTCGCATCATCGACGCGAAGGATTTGCTAGAAGGGTCCTTTGACGACGGTGTTCGGCCTTGGGCCGGGTCTGGAGAGTTGAGATGGTTGCTCGCGTCATAACCGTGGATCCGTTTGACATCGTGGTGTTCGGCGCCACTGGGGATCTGGCGAAACGCAAGCTGCTGCCGGCCCTCTATGAGCGCGACCTCGCCGGGCAGATCCCGCCCGACGCGCGCATCATCGGCGTCTCCCGTCGTCCCATGTCGCGGGGCGAGTTCCAGGAACTGGCCCGCGATTCGGTGGAGGATCGCGACGGCATCGACACCATCGAGGCCCAGCGCCTCGCCCGCTTCCTCGACCGCGTGGACTACGTGGCGGTAGATGCGGTCTCCGACGAAGGCTGGACCGACCTGAAGGCGCGCCTCTCCGAAGGCGGCGACCGGGTGCGCGT
Organism: Azorhizobium caulinodans ORS 571; assembly: GCF_000010525.1. Lineage (GTDB taxonomy): Bacteria > Pseudomonadota > Alphaproteobacteria > Rhizobiales > Xanthobacteraceae > Azorhizobium > Azorhizobium caulinodans. The sequence continues at coordinate 4,166,422 of NC_009937.1, forward strand.
GTTCTATCTCGCGGTGGGGCCGGACCTCTTCGACGACATCTGCAGCCGCATCGGCGCCCATGGCCTCGTCACGCCCCAGAGCCGCGTGGTGGTGGAAAAGCCGGTGGGCAAGAATCTCGCCTCGGCCCGCAAGGTCAATGAGGCGGTGGGCCGGGTCTTCCCGGAAGACTCGATCTTCCGCATCGACCACTATCTCGGCAAGGAGACGGTGCAGAACCTGATGGCGCTGCGCTTCGCCAATGCCCTGTTCGAGCCGGTGTGGAACAACGCCCATATCGACCATGTGCAGATCACGGTAGCCGAGAGCATCGGCACCGCCGGACGCGCGGGCTATTACGACACCGCCGGCGCCCTGCGCGACATGGTGCAGAACCACATCCTCCAGCTGCTCTGCCTTGTGGCCATGGAGCCGCCCGTCTCCATGGATGCGGACGCGGTGCGCGACGAGAAGCTGAAGGTGCTGAAGGCCCTCGTGCCCATCGACGAGCGCAGCGCCCCGCATCTCACCGTGCGCGGCCAGTATCGCTCCGGCGCCTCGGCCGGTGGAGCGGTGCCGGGCTATCTCGAAGAACTCGGATCGCCCGAGAGCGACACCGAGACCTTCGTCGCCCTGCGCGCGGAAATCGCCAACTGGCGCTGGGCCGGCGTGCCCTTCTATCTGCGCACCGGCAAGCGCCTGCCCTCCCGCGTCTCGGAAATCGTCGTTGCCTTCCGGCCCATTCCGCATTCCGTCTTCGACGGGCAGGCGGGGCCGATCATGGCGAACCGCCTCGTCATCCGCCTCCAGCCGGACGAGGGCGTGAAGCTGTGGCTGATGATCAAGGATCCCGGCCCGGGCGGCATGCGCCTCCAGCACGTGCCGCTCGACATGAGCTTCGCCGAGGCCTTCGGCGTGCGCAATCCGGACGCCTACGAGCGGCTGCTGATGGATGTGGTGCGCGGCAACCAGACCCTGTTCATGCGCCGCGACGAAGTGGAAGCGGCGTGGAAATGGATCGATCCGATCCTTGAGGCCTGGCGCAATTCCCACGAGCCGCCCAAGCCCTATACGGCCGGCACCTGGGGGCCCTCCGCCTCCATCGCGCTGATCGAGCGCGACGGCCGCACCTGGATGGACGACTGACGCCTGCCGCGTGACCCCGGCTCCGGCCGGGGACCGCCCTGCCCTTCCGGCCCCGCACTGGAGCCCGCCATGACCGAAACCGCACCGGGCGAGCTGCTGCCCGTCGCCTTCACGGCCTATGAGGATCGCGCGGCGCTCGCCCGCGCCCTCGCAGCCCACGTGGCCGAGGCCCTACGCCGGCGCCTCGCCACCGATGGCCGCGCCGCGCTCGCCGTCTCCGGCGGGCGCACGCCCACCCTCTTCTTCGAGACGCTCTCCGGCGCTCCGCTCGACTGGGCGAAGGTGAGCGTGACGCTGGTGGACGAGCGCTGGGTGCCTGAGACTTCGGACCGCTCCAACGCCGCTCTCGTGCGCGCCCACTTGCTGCGTGGCCCCGCCACCGCCGCCCGCTTTGTGCCGCTCTATACCGGGGCCCCCACCCCTGAGGAGGGGCTCACCGCCGCCCATGCGGCCATCGCCGATCTCCCCCAGCCCTTCGCCGCCGTGGTGCTGGGCATGGGCGACGACGCCCACACCGCCTCCTTCTTTCCCGGCGCGGACACGCTGGCCACCGCTATCGATCCGCGCACCGATGCCAAGCTCATCACCGCCCGCGCGCCGGCGGCGGGGGAGCCGCGCATCACCTTCACCATCGGCCCGCTGATCGGCGCGGACGCCCTGTTCCTGCACATCGAGGGGGCCGGCAAGAAAGCCGTGCTCGATGCGGCGCGGGAACCCGGCGACCCCATGGAGCGTCCGATCCGCGCCATCCTGCTGCACAGCCCACGCCCGCTCGACGTGCTGTGGTGCCCCTGACGGAGATCCTTCCATGACCGACGTGACCACCGAGATCGCGGACCCGCAGGCGCGTGCCGAGGCGGTCTCCGCGGCCTGGGAGCGCCTCGCCGCCCTGCGCGCCGCGACGAGCGATACCCCCATCGCCCGGCTTTTCGACGCGCCGAACCGCTTCGAGCATTTCTCGCTCAGCCTCGGCGACCTGCTGCTCGATGCCTCCAAGACCTCGCTGACCGAGGAGGCGCTGGCTGGCCTCTACGCACTCATGCGCGCGGCTGGCGTGGAGGCGCGGCGGGACGCCATGTTCGCCGGCGCCCACATCAACATCACCGAGGACCGGGCCGTGCTCCACACGGCGCTGCGCGACACCACCGCCGCGCCGCTGCTGGTGGACGGGCAGGATGTGAAGCCGGAAATCCGCGAGACGCTGGGCCGCCTCGCCGCCTTCGCCGAGGGCGTGCGCAAGGGCACCATCGCCGGGGCCCGCGGCCAGGCCTTCACGGACGTGGTCAATATCGGCATCGGCGGCTCCGACCTCGGCCCGGTGATGGCGACGCTGGCGCTCGCCCCCTATCACGATGGCCCGCGCCTGCACTTCGTCTCGAACGTCGACGGCGCGCACATCCATGACGTGCTGAAGCCGCTCAATCCCGCCACCACGCTCATCATCATCGCCTCCAAGACCTTCACCACCATCGAGACCATGACCAACGCCCGCACGGCGCGGGCCTGGATCGCCGATGCGCAGGGCGAGGCGGCGGTGGGCGCGCATTTTGCCGCCGTCTCCACCGCCCTCGACAAGGTGGCCGCCTTCGGCATCGACACCGCCCGCGCCTTTGGCTTCTGGGATTGGGTGGGCGGGCGCTATTCGGTGTGGTCGGCGGTGGGGCTCCCGCTCATGGTCGCCATCGGCCCGGCCCTGTTCGCGGATTTCCTCGCCGGCGGCGCGGCCATCGACGAGCACTTCCGCAATGCGCCGCTGGAGGAGAATCTCCCTGCCCTGCTGGCCGCTGTCGGCCTGTGGCACCGGAACGTGTGCGGCTATCCGACCCGCGCCGTCATTCCCTATGACCAGCGCCTCGCCCGCCTGCCCGCCTATCTCCAGCAGCTCGACATGGAGAGCAACGGCAAGTCGGTGACCCTCGACGGCACGCCGGTGGCGCGACCCACGGGGCCTGTGGTCTGGGGCGAGCCGGGCACCAATTCCCAGCACGCCTTCTTCCAGCTCATCCACCAGGGCACGGACATCATCCCGGTGGAGTTCCTGATTGCCGCTCAGGGCCACGAGCCGAAGCTGCGCCACCAGCACGATCTGCTGATCGCCAACTGCCTTGCCCAGTCGGAAGCCCTGCTGAGGGGTCGCTCGCTGGAGGCGGCAACCGCGCAGCTCCGCGCCAAGGGCATGGGTGAGGCGGAGGCACAACGTATTGCACCGCACCGTGTTTTCTCCGGCAGCCGGCCGTCCCTCACCCTCGCTTATACGCTCCTCGACCCCTTCACCCTGGGTCGCCTCATCGCGCTCTATGAGCACCGCGTCTTCATAGAGGCCGCAGTGTGGGGCATAGACGCCTTCGATCAATGGGGTGTGGAACTCGGCAAGGAGCTGGCGACGGACTTCCTGCCCGCCGTGACAGAGGGCGCCGTGCCTCCCGGAACGTCCGGATCGACGCGCGGCACTCTTTCGCACCTGCGAAATCTTGCCGCTGACGCAAAGTAATTGGTATGCGCAAACGCGGGAGCGTCCTGCGTTATTTTGTATACCACGGATCCTGAAACTGGGTCAGTATGTCTTCCGTGAACGACGGCCGCCGACGTGGCGGCCGGCAGACGGTGCGGGAAGGGCCCGCACCTGGAGGCAGACATGACCACGAACGAATCCACCCTCTCGCGTCTCCTTGGCACCCTCGGCGCGATGCTGCGGTCGGCCGTTCCTGTGCAGGCTCCCGCGCTCGCCGGCGCGCCGGCTGCCACGCTGACCGATACCGCCCCGCGCGCCAGCTTCGGCGGCCGCAAGGACGAAGAGCACGAGCCCGCCTGGGCATCCTTCCCCCGCGCGCTCTGAGACGACGTTTTCCCTTTCCCAAATGAAAACGGCCCCCGGACGGACCGGGGACCGCAGTCTCGATGTCCGGCGGGGCTCGGCCCCGCCTCTCGTCATCAGTTGGCGATCTTCGCCTGAACCTTGCCGATCTCTTCCGATTCGATCTTGGCCTGGGCCACGAAGCGGGAGCGCATGGGCTTCAGAACGAACAGCGCCATCAGGGCCGCAATGGCGTTCACCGCCGCGGTGACGAGGAACACCATGTCCCAGTTGCCCATCTGCGCCACGGCGATGCTGGCGAAGGGGACCACCAGCGAGGCCGTGCCCTTGGCCGTGTAGAGCAGGCCGGCATTGGTGGTGGCGAACTTCGAGCCGAAGGTATCGCCGCAGGTGGCCGGGAAGAGCGAGTAGATCTCGCCCCAGGCGAAGAAGACGAGGCCGGTGAGCAGAACGAAGGCCACCGGGTTGGAGCCGAACTTGGCGAGGGCCAGAACGCCGACCGCCTCGAGGGCGAAGGCGATGAACATGGTGTTCTCGCGGCCGATGTTATCCGACACCCAGCCGAAGAACGGGCGGGTGAGGCCGTTCAGCACGCGGTCGATGGACAGCGCGAAGGTCAGCGCCGGCATGGTGATGCCCATCAGGCTCACCGGCACATCGCCGATGTGGAAGTCCTTGGCGATGGAGCCGAGCTGCGCCGTGGCCATCAGGCCGCCCGCGGCCACCAGCACGAACATCAGGTACATGACCCAGAACACCGGAGCCTTGGCCATCTCGCCGGGGCCGTAGTTGCGGCGGCTCTGCACGATCCCCTTGGAGACCGTCTTCGGCAGTTGGCCTTCCTTCGGGCTCTGGAGCAGCAGCGAGAGCAGCAGCACCACGCCGCCCTGCAGCAGGCCGAACACGAGGAAGGTCTGCTCATAGCCCGCATTGTGGATCATGTCCGCGATGGGGACGATAGTGATGGCCGAGCCGGCACCGAAGCCCGCGGCGGTGAGGCCGGCGGCGAGACCGCGACGATCCGGGAACCACTTGAGCGCCGCACCCACGCAGGTGCCGTACACCGCGCCGGCGCCGATGCCGCCGATGGCCGCGGAGACGTAGAGGAGCGCCAGAGAGCTCGCGACCGAGTTCATGGCCCAGGCGGCGGCGCACAGGATGCCGCCGATGAAGACGACGATGCGAGGACCGAACTTGTCGACGAACCAGCCCTCGATCGGGACCAGCCAGGTCTCGGTGAGCACGAAGATGGTGAACGCCACCTGAATCGCCGGACGACCCCAGTGATACTTGTCATTGATCGGCTCGACGAAGAGCGTCCAGCCATATTGCAGGTTGGCGATCATCGACATGCAGACCACGCCGATGAGCAGCTGCAGCCAACGCCCTCCGACGGGCCCCTGGCTTGCGGTTTGGACTGACGACATTTCCTTCCCTTCCCACACGTTGGTGTCATCGAAGACTGGTCGATGAAGGCCCGTGACGGTCGCCGTTCTTCTAGGCCGTGCCCGCTTGGCGTCGGGTCGGCTTGCGTACCGTCACTGTGATCCCATGAAGAAGGTTCGTCTTGCATGCTAATTACTGTAATGTAACAGCTACATCCGCTTGATTTATCAATGATTTTCGCCGAACAAGGCAGATTTTGCGGAAGGTGAATTTCACATGCAGACGTGGATATAATCGAAACTACATCTCATGATGTCGATTGGAAAATTCCGCCTGGACATATGTATTTACGAATACGCCAATTTACTCAAAATCTCCCGCCTGCACGAGACTATTGCGCTGCGCAGCGGCGGGCAACAGCGCCCGGATCGCGCGCGAAAACAAAAAAAAAAGGCCCCGGCAAAGCCGGGGCCGCGAGGGGTCGCCCGAGGGCGACAGAGGGCTCTTTGTTCAAGCGCGGACGATACCGTCGCGCTCGCGCAGGGCTTGGGCCGCCGCTTCGTTCTGCCGGTGATGGCGCGCCAGCATCGGACGCAGAACGAAAAGCGCGGCAAAGGCAGCGGTCAGATCCATGGCCGCGACGATGTAAAGAACCGTCGCCCAGCTGCCCGATGCTTCCATGATCAGGTTCGCCACGGGAACAAGCAGAGCCGCAACACCCTTGGCGCAGTAAAGAACGCCGTAGATCTTGCCCACATGCTTGGAACCGAACGTATCGGCCGCGGTTGCACTGAACAGAGAGTAGACTTCACCCCAGGCGAGGAAGACCACGCCGGACAGGATGATGAAGGCCCAGGGATTGTGACCGAACGTGCCGAGGGCGACGATGCCGATGCCTTCCATGGCGAAAGCAAAGAACATGGTCTTCTCACGGCCGATATGGTCGGAGATCCAGCCGAACAGCGGACGCGAAATACCGTTGAGGATACGGTCCAGCATCAGCGCGAACGGCAGGGCGGCCATGGCGAAGAAGTAGAGGTTCACTTCCACCTTCTTCACACCGAGGTCTTCCGCGATGACGCCGAGCTGCGCCACAGCCATCAGACCGCCGGTAACGGTGCAGATGAACATGCCGAGCATGACGTAGAAGACCGGAGTGCGCAGCGCTTCGCCGAGCGTGTAGTCACGCCGGGACTGGGCGACGCTCGCCGAATACACCACTTCACCGGAGCCCGGCTGCCGCAGGAAGCCCGCCGCGAGAAGGATGATGGCGCCCTGGATGAGGCCGAACAGGAAGAAGGTGTCCTGATAGCCGGAGGTCTTGAGCATGTTGGCGATCGGCATGATCGTCAGAACCGTGCCCGAGCCGTAGCCCGCCGCGGTGAGACCGACCGCAAGACCGCGCTTGTCCGGGAACCACTTCAGCGCGCTGTTGACGCAGGTGGCATACACGCAGCCGACGCCGATGCCGCCGATGACCGCGCCCACGTAGAAGCCCGTCAGCGTGGTGGCATAGGAGTTGACGATCCAGGACAGGCCGGTGAAGAGACCACCCACGAACACCACGGCGCGCGGGCCGTACTTGTCGATGAAGTAGCCCTCGATCGGCGTCAGCCAAGTCTGCACCACGACGAAGATGGTGAAGGCCACCTGAATGGACGCACGCGTCCAGCCGTGGGCGTTCTGGATCTCCGGAACGAAGAGTGTCCAAGAATATTGAATGTTGGCAGCCGCGACCATGCAGACGATGCCGGCCACCAACTGCAGCCAGCGCGTAGACGGCGCGGGGCTGCTCCCAGCTTGAGCGACCATGTTTCCTACCCCTGATGAAGATGATTTTTCTTCTATTGATATGAGGACCGCCCGACCCTCTGTCCCTCTTTGGGCGGCTGTTGCGAACGCGTAGAACTTGTCCTTTCCTGATCACGCAGATGCCGGACGGGCTCTTTCTGGCCCGGCCGGATCCGGCTCCTTCTTTCGATCCCGACGATTCACGCGGCCCCGGAGGCCCGCATGTTGGCGATATCGTCGGCACCGAAACCGATCCAGGCGAGCACCTGTTCGGTGTGCTCGCCAAGCAGGGGCGCCCTTTCCACCTCTACCGGACTGTCCGAGAGCTGGATGGGCGAAGCAACGGTCACGTAATTGCCCCGCTCGGGATGGGGCACTTCCACGAGGAAGCCGCGCTCGTAGAGGCTGCGGTCCTCGATGATGTCCTTGGTGGAGAGGATGGGGCCGCATGGCACGTCAATGGCCGAGAGCGCCTTCATCACCTCGAACTTGGTGCGCTTGCGCGTCCAGGCCTCGATCACTTCGAAGCAGGCCTCGAGCCGCTCCGCCCGCGCCTCGTGGGAGGCGAAGCGCGCATCCTCGATCAGGTCCTTGCGGCCGATGAGGCGCATGAGCGGCGCCCAGCCCTGCGGCTGGATGATGACGTAGCAATAGTCATTCTCGCCGCCCGGCGCGCAGCGCAGGGCCGCGCCCGGCTGGCCGCCGCCGGAAGCATTGCCGGCCCGCGGCACCGAATCCCCGCGCGGCGCGCCGGGATATTCGGTCAGCGGCCCGGAGGCGAGGCGCTGCTGGTCCCGCAGCTTCACCCGCAGCATGTTCATCACGCAGTCCTGCATGGCCACGTCCACCCGCTGGCCGCGGCCGGTGACCGTGCGCTGGTAGAGGGCCGCAAGGATGCCCGCCACACAGTGGATGCCGGTGCCCGTGTCGCCCACCTGGGCGCTGGAGGCGGTGGGCGGGCCGGACTGCCAGCCGGTGGTGCTCATGGCCCCGCCCATCGCCTGGGCGATGGTCTCATAGGCCTTGGCATCCTGATCGTCCGTGCCGGCGAAGCCCTTGATCGAGGCGTAGACGATCCGGGGATTGATGGCGCTGATGCGCTCGTAGGAGAAGCCCTGCCGCTCGAGCACGCCGGGGCCGAAATTCTCCACGAGCACGTCGCAGCGCTCGATGAGGCGCGTCAGGGCGTCCTGGCCCTGCTGCGACTTGATGTTCAGCGTGACGCTGCGCTTGTTGCCGTTCAGCATCGCAAAATACAGGCTGTCGACGTTGGAGCGGTCGCGCAGCTGGCTCCGGGTAATATCGCCCCGGCGCGGCATCTCGATCTTGATGACGTCCGCGCCCATCCAAGCGAGCATCTGCGTCGCGGACGGTCCGGACTGAACGTGCGTCATATCGAGAATCCGCACGCCTTCGAGCGCCTTGGCCATGCCTTCTAACCCCTGGATCCTGCCCTCTTTTTTCCGATGCCGGTCTTCCGCCGACCCTGGAAACCGCCCGCCCAAGCCGCGGGTTGAAGCTCGTTGGCTCCGCTATTGTATCCCGTATACCAAGTACATTTGAGCGTACCATTCATCCCGAACGGCTGCAAATGTTTTGCAGCCGTTTTCTTGCTGCAACTGCGCGAGAACTACCGCAATGCAGCAAGAGCGACATTCATGCCGCTGTGGGCCTGTTCAGCGAAAGTCGCGACCTCGGATTCATGCAAGTAATGGCGCATGAGATCGGTGGCGCTGATCACGCCCACGAGCGCATGCTCCTGCATCACCGGCAGGTGGCGCACCTGATGTTCGTCCATCAGCCGCAGCACGGTGACGATGCTGTCCGTCAGCGCGCAGGAGATGACCTGACGCTTCAGGAAGGCGCCGACCGTCAGGCTCGGCGTGTTTGCGCCGTGCTCCACCAGGGCGCGGGTGACGTCGCGCTCGGAGAACACGCCCACCACCGTATTGCCCTCGGTCCGGCACACGTCCTTCACCACCACGGAGGAGACGTTCTCCCGCCGCATGATCATCGCCGCCGTGGCGATGGTCTCGTTCATCCGCACCGTCACGATGCGGGTGTCGCGCTTCTCGCGCAGAATATCGTCGACCGAGATCATGGCAGTCCTCATTCAGCTGGAACGCCGCGGAAGCCCGCGGAGGAAGCGCAGCGCCTGAGGCAGGCCGCGTCGGAGGATGACACCTCCTTCATTGGAACCATGCTGGTATGCAGAATACGTGATGTCAATAAGCAGTGCCGCAGCCCGAACGGGACTTTTACGCTGCACTGCAACCGGATGTTCTGGAATTTTGTCGGCCAGAGCTTGCTTGCTCTCGCCGCCCAGAGATGACACAGAGTATGTTGTATGCGAAAAGCCGGAAGCGCCGCGCCGCCCGATCCTTCGGGCCTGCGCACCGGCCCGATCATACGCAACGGCTTGCAACGGCTGGGTCAGGCAAGGGCGAGATGACTTACCAGGATATCAACGTGAAGCCGATCGAGACCGAATCGAGCTTCCGGATGAAAGCCTATAAGGCACTCAAGGCTGCCATCATGGAGATGGACATCTACAGCCATGAGGAAGAGATCCGGCTGGAGGAGCGACAGCTCTCCGAGAAGCTCGGCGTCTCCCGCACCCCGATCCGCGAGGCGATGACGCTTCTGGAGCAGGAAGGCTTCGTGCGCTCGGTGCCGCGTCGGGGCATCTTCGTGGTGCGCAAGACCAAGCGGGAAGTGCTGGAGATGATCACCGTCTGGGCGGCGCTCGAGAGCATGGCCGCCCGCCTCGCCTGCCAGCGCGCCACGGACGCCGACATCAAACTGCTGCGCGAGAACATCCGCGCCTTCGCCGACCGCGATCCGGAGGCCTTCGTCTCGGAATATTCGGAGGCCAATCTCGCCTTCCACCGCCTCATCATCCGGCTTTCGGGCAGCGAACTCCTGGTGGAGACGACGGACAACCTGTTCCCGCACATGCGCGGCGTGCGCAAGGTGACCATCGGGCAGGACCACCGCGCCCAGCGCTCCATCATCGACCACACAAAGATCGTTGAGGCCATCGAGAAGCGCGATGCCGACCTCGCCGAACGCCTCGTGCGCGAGCACACGCTCGGCCTTGCCAAGCACGTGGAAGCCCACGGCGACTTCCTCGACTGAGACCAGCCGCCCTAGCGGGCAACCTGCAGAGTGAGGTCCCAAAAGAAAAGCGCCCGGACCGTCTGGCCGGGCGCTTTCTTATGTTCGGACCTTCGGATGCCTCAGGCGGCGGTCTTGTGCTTGGCCATCAGTTCCACGAAACGCGTGAAGAGATAGTGGCTGTCGCGCGGGCCGGGGCTCGCCTCGGGGTGATACTGCACCGAGAACACCGGCTTGTCGGCCAGCGCGATGCCGGCGTTGGAGCCGTCGAACAGGGAGACATGGGTCTCCTGCGCATTGGCCGGCAGGCTGTCGCGATCCACGGCAAAGCCGTGGTTCATGGAGGTGATCTCCACCTTGCCGGTGGTCAGATCCTTCACCGGATGGTTCGCGCCGTGGTGGCCCTGGTGCATCTTCAGGGTGCGGCCACCGACCGCGAGGCCGATCATCTGGTGGCCGAGGCAGATGCCGAACGTGGGGATCTCCTTGGCGATCAGCTCGCGGATCACCGGCACCGCATATTCGCCTGTCGCCGCCGGATCACCGGGCCCGTTGGACAGGAACACGCCGTCCGGCTGGAGCGCCAGCACATCCGCCGCCGAGGTGGTGGCGGGAACCACGGTCACCTTGCAGCCGGCGGTGGCGAGCAGGCGCAGGATGTTGCGCTTCACGCCATAGTCGATGGCGACCACGTGATACTTGGGCGCGCCCTGGTGGCCATAGCCGCCATTCCACTGCCACTCGGTCTCGTCCCAGTTGAAGCGCTGGACCGAGGTGACGCCCGGCACGAGGTCCATGCCGACGAGGCCCGGCCATTCCTTGGCCTTGGCCTTGAGCGCCTCGATGTCGAACACGCCGGCCGGATTGTGGGCGAGCACCGCATTCGGCATGCCGCCTTCGCGGATGAGGGCGGTGAGCGCGCGGGTGTCGATGCCGCTGATGGCGGGAATGTCCCGCGCCTTCAGCCAGGCGTCGAGATGGCGGGTGGCCCGGTAGTTGGACGGATCGGTCACCGATCCGCGCACCACCACCCCGCGCACGCCGGACACGGCGGCGGCGGACACCGTCTCGATGTCCTCCTCATTCGTGCCCACATTGCCAATGTGCGGGAAGGTGAAGGTGATGATCTGCCCGGCATAGGAGGGATCGGTGAGAATCTCCTCATAGCCGGTGATGGCGGTGTTGAAGCACACCTCCCCTACGCCCTCGGTGGCCGCGCCGAAGCCGAAGCCTTCCAGCACGGTGCCATCAGCGAGAACCAGAAGGGCGGTCGGCTTCGGTTCGGTCCAGCCCTCGGCGGAGCCGGGTGCGTCTTGTTCCTGCGTCATGGATCGCCTAGATAAGGGACTGCGCGCGGCGTTGCCAGCCATGCGCGCGAATTTGTGCGCCGAATGCCCGGCTACCTGAGGATGCCGCTGGTGACAAGGGCCGCGCTCATACCCCTGATCTGCGCCCAGAGCGGAGCCGGGCACCGGCACCGGCGCGGATGCTGTTATTCAAGAGGACGCCGTGCTGCGTGACGAGATCAATACAGCCCTCAAAGAGGCGCTGAAAGCCCAGGACAAGTGCCGCGTGTCCACGCTGCGGCTGATCAATGCCGCTGTGAAGGACCGCGATATCGACGCCCGGGGCCTGGGCAAGGACCCGCTCTCCGACGACGACCTGCGCGCCCTGCTCGCCAAGATGGTGAAGCAGCGCGAGGAGAGCGCGAAGATCTATGAGGAGAACGGACGGCCGGAGCTTGCCGCGCAGGAGCGCGACGAGATCAAGGTCATCCAGGACTTCATGCCCAAGCAGCTCTCCGAGGACGAAACCCGCGCGGCCATCGCCGCCGTGGTCGCCGAGATCGAGGCCAAGGGCATCAAGGACATGGGCCGGGTCATGGGCGTGCTGAAGGAGCGCCACGCCGGCGCCATCGACTTCGGCAAGGCCTCCGCCTGGGTGAAGGACGCCTTGACGGCGGCCTGAGCGCTCTCGGGGCGGGCTGTGTCCCGCCCCTGTGGACAGCGGGGATGGCTAGGTCTTGGCCGCCCTCTTGCCGCGGGAAGCGGCCATTCGGGGCGCGCGATCCGACTGCTGCACGAACGAGCGCAGAACGGCATTGATGCGCTTCTGGTAGCCCTCGCCTCCGGCTTTGAAGAAGGCCAGCACATCCTCGTCAATCCGGATGGAGATGGGGATTTTCTTCGGCGGCACGACCACTTCGGCCTGCGACCAGTCGAGGTCGAGCAGACCTTCCCAAGCGGGGTCGGCGTGCGCGGCCGTTTCGATCTCGGCCTCGCTCATGGCCTCGATGCCGGCCCAGTCGGTCTCGTCCGGAAGCCGGGCCAGCTCATCGGGCGAATAGCGCACGATATTGCTGCTCTTCGTCCTTTCGGGCGCGGCGGGCGGAGATGATGCGGATCGCTTCACCCCGCTGGACATGGATGACGGCGAAGAGCTTGCCTTGGATTTCGATGATGCTGACATGTCTTTCTTCGCCTCCCCGGTCGGAGCGCAGGCTCAGATAGGGCTTCTCGACCATCGCCCGTGCGACGGTCGGGAATGAAATGCGGTGCTTGGCAATGTTGGTTTCGTTCTTTGTCGCGTCCCACTCGAAACAGAGCTCGGGCATGGGCAAATTCCTGAGGCTGAATTACCTGCTCATTCCAAAACCTCCATCGTGACCGGCCCCAACGGGCTGTTCGGATGCCACGATGTATATACAAACGTAATCTGTCAAGAATCCCGCACCCGTGCTAAATAGGCCCATGCGCTTCCCGCCCTCTTTCCTCGACGAGATCCGAACCCGGCTGCCGGTTTCGGAAGTGGTGGGGCGACGGGTCAAGCTGAAGAAGCAGGGCCGCGAGTTCGCCGGCCTCTCGCCCTTCAATGCGGAAAAGACGCCCTCCTTCTTCGTCAATGACCAGAAGGGGTTCTATCACTGCTTCTCCTCGGGAAAGCACGGCGACGTGTTCGACTTCCTGATGGAGACCGAAGGCCTGCCCTTCGGTGAAGCGGTGGAACGGCTCGCGTCCATGGCCGGCCTGCCGCTGCCGGACGTCACGCCGGAGGCCGCCGCCAAGGAGGCCCGCCGCCGCACGCTGCATGAGGTCATGGAGATGGCCGCCGCCTTCTTCGAGGCGGAACTTCAGGCACGGGCCGGCGCCAAGGCACGGGGCTATCTCTCCGATCGCGGGCTCGGCCCCTCCACGCAGAAGCGCTTCCGCCTCGGCTACGCGCCGGGCGACCGCTTCGCGCTGAAGGAGGCGCTCGGCAAGGCGGGCGTCCCGGTCTCCGACATGGTCGAGACCGGCCTTCTCATCGCCGGTGACGACATTCCCGTGCCCTACGACAGGTTCCGGGACCGGGTGATGTTCCCCATCACCGATCTGAAGGGCCGCGTCGTGGCCTTCGGGGGCCGGGCGCTGGAGAAGGACGTTCCGGCCAAATACCTGAACTCGCCGGAGACGCCGCTCTTCCACAAGGGCTCTCTGCTCTACAACGCTTATTCCGCCCGTGCCGCCGTCCAGAAGGGCGCACCCGTCATCGCGGTGGAAGGTTATGTGGACGTGATCGCGCTGGTGGAGGCAGGCTTCGAGGGTGCCGTCGCCCCGCTCGGCACCGCCCTCACCGAGGAGCAGCTCCAGTTGCTCTGGCGTATGGCGGACGAGCCGGTGCTGCTGTTCGACGGCGACAAGGCCGGCCGCCGCGCCGCCTTCCGCGCGGTGGGGCTTGCCTTGCCCCACATCAAGCCGGGCAAGAGCCTCTCCTTCGGCGCGCTGCCGGACGGGCAGGACCCGGACGACCTCATCCGTGCCAGCGGACGCGAGGCCATGGAAGGCGTGCTGGCGCAGGCGCAGCCGCTCTCCGCCATGCTGTGGGCGCGGGAGACCGAGGGCAGCAACCTCGAGACGCCGGAGCGCCGGGCGGCGCTGGAAGCGCGCATCGGCGAGGCGGTGGCCGCCATTCAGGACGAGAACGTCCGCCGCCATTACAAGCAGGATCTGCAGGATCGCCTGCGCCGCCTGCTCTCCCCCGGCAGCGAGAACCGGCCGCGCCGATTCGAGGGCGGCTGGAGCGCTGCGCCCGGTCGCTCGGGCAATTTCCGGCCCCAGAACGGCCGTTTCATGCGCGAGCCGCCGCTGGTGCCGGGCACGGAGCTGGCACGATCTGCGGTGGTGCGGGGGCCTCTCGCCAGCCTGCCGCGCAACGAGGCGCTGCTGCTCTTCTGCCTCATCAACCATCCCTGGCTGATGGACGAATATGCCGAGGAGGTCGCCGGCCTGCCCTTTGCCAACAAGGACGCGGACCGGCTCCGGCGCGCGCTTCTGGAGGCGCATCTGGAAGGCGCCCATGAGGGCGAGGCGCTCACCGAACATCTGACGCGCGAGGATCTCGACGCCCTCGCGCAGCGCGTGCGGGCCTTCGCCAATCCGAAGATGGACTGGCCGGCCTATCCCGACACCGCTCCGGAGGACGCAAGGCTCTGGTGGTTGCAGCGCGCGGCCTTGCATCAAAAGGCTTACGCGCTATCTAAGGAACTGAGGGAAGCTGAACGTTCCCTGGGCTCCGATCCGAGCGAGGCGAACTTCGCGTGGCTGCGCGATGTGCGCGAGCGCCTTTCGGCAGCCGAGGGAACGGAGGCCCTGGTGGAAGGTTTCGGCGCCTCGTCCGGCCGCGGATCGCACAAATCCGTCTAGCCGCTCTGCGCTTTTTGAAGGGCCAAGGGGGCCTGCCGCCTCTTTTTGGGGTTGGAGCGGCCTTCAGGCTGGTTTAACGGGATCGCCATAGGGTGGCCCGCGTTTGAATTGGGATGAGCGGTGGCGCGCAGGCGGCACACCGCTTTCGCCGCCGCGCGGCGATGTGCAGGAGATGTCCATGGCGAAGCAGGCCACCGAGACGACCGAAGCTCCGGAGAAGGAGGTCGACGCCCCCGACGGGCCGTTGCTCGACCTCTCGGACGCGGCTGTCCGGAAGATGATCAAGTCTGCCAAGCGCCGCGGCTATGTGACCTACGAGCAGCTCAATGAAGTGATGCCCTCCGAGGAGGTGACCTCCGAGCAGATCGAGGACACCCTCGCCATGCTCAACGACATGGGCATCAACGTCATCGAGGCCGAAGAGGCGGAAGCCGAGGAAGCCAGCGAGGAAGGCGAGACCGCCGACGAGCCGGAAGAGGTGGACAGCGGCGAACTCGCCGAGCAGTCCCCGCGCGCCGTCGTCCGCTCCGAGACCAAGTCCGAGCCGGGCGAGCGCACGGACGATCCGGTACGCATGTACCTGCGCGAGATGGGCAGCGTCGAACTGCTCTCCCGCGAGGGCGAAATCGCCATCGCCAAGCGCATC
Organism: Azorhizobium caulinodans ORS 571; assembly: GCF_000010525.1. Classification (GTDB taxonomy): domain Bacteria; phylum Pseudomonadota; class Alphaproteobacteria; order Rhizobiales; family Xanthobacteraceae; genus Azorhizobium; species Azorhizobium caulinodans. Next base: position 4,181,982 of record NC_009937.1, read on the forward strand.
GAGGCGGGCCGCGAGGCCATGATCGCCGGCCTGTGCGAAAGCCCCCTCACCTTCCAGGCCATCATCATCTGGCGCGACGAGCTCACCGAAGGCCGCGTCCTGCTGCGCGACATCATCGACCTTGAAGCCACCTATGCCGGCCCCGAGGGCAAGGCGGGTCCGGTGATCGAGGGCGAGACGGCGCTCGCGCCCGAAGCCGGCGAGGACGGCCTCCTCAACGACAGCGCCGCTCCGGGCGATGACGAAGACGACATGGAGAATTCCCTGTCGCTCGCCGCCATGGAGACGGAGATCAAGCCGAAGGTGTTGGAGACCTTCGAGCGCATCGCCGACAACTACAAGAAGCTGCGCCGCCTCCAGGACCAGAATGTCGAATCGAAGCTGAAGAACGAGACCCTCTCGCCCGCGCAGGAGCGCAAGGCGAAGAAGCTCAAGGAAGACCTCGTTCTCGACATGAAGTCGCTGTCGCTCAACCAGGCGCGCATCGATTCGCTGGTCGAGCAGCTCTATGAGATCAACAAGCGCCTCGTGAGCCTCGAGGGCCGCCTGCTCCGCCTCGCGGAGAGCTATGGCGTCGCCCGCGACGACTTCCTGCGCCAGTACCAGGGCTATGAGCTCGACCCGAAGTGGCTGCTGCGGGTCTCCAAGCTCGGCTCCAAGGGCTGGAAGGAATTCGTCGCCCACGAGAAGGACGGCATCCACACCCTGCGCGGCGACATCCACGCCCTCGCCACCGAGACGGCGCTCGAGATCGCAGAATTCCGCAAGATCGTGCAGATGGTGCAGAAGGGCGAGAAGGAAGCCCGCCAGGCCAAGAAGGAGATGGTGGAGGCGAACCTGCGCCTTGTGATCTCCATCGCCAAGAAGTACACGAACCGCGGCCTTCAGTTCCTGGACCTCATCCAGGAGGGCAACATCGGCCTCATGAAGGCGGTCGACAAGTTCGAGTACCGCCGCGGCTACAAGTTCTCGACCTATGCCACGTGGTGGATCCGGCAGGCCATCACGCGCTCGATCGCCGATCAGGCCCGCACCATCCGCATCCCGGTGCACATGATCGAGACGATCAACAAGATCGTCCGCACGTCGCGCCAGATGCTGCATGAGATCGGACGCGAGCCGACCCCGGAAGAGCTGGCCGAGAAGCTCGGTATGCCGCTGGAGAAGGTCCGCAAGGTCCTGAAGATCGCCAAGGAGCCCATCTCCCTCGAAACGCCCATCGGCGACGAGGAAGATTCGCACCTCGGCGACTTCATCGAGGACAAGAATGCGGTGCTGCCCATCGACGCCGCGATCCAGTCCAACCTGCGCGAGACCACGACCCGCGTGCTGGCCTCGCTCACGCCCCGCGAAGAGCGTGTGCTGCGCATGCGTTTCGGCATCGGCATGAACACGGACCACACCCTTGAGGAAGTGGGCCAGCAGTTCTCCGTGACCCGCGAGCGTATCCGCCAGATCGAGGCCAAGGCGCTGCGCAAGCTCAAGCACCCCTCGCGCTCGCGCAAGCTGCGCAGCTTCCTCGACAACTAGGGCGTCGCGGCGATCTCAAGGGCAAGGGAGCGAAGTCGTTGGCAAGCGGCCACGACTTCGCTCACCACATCCATCTGCTCCGAGAGCGGCCTGTCCCAAGAGGCGCTGCTGACGGGGATGCCGAGCATTCCCGTACTTTCCGTGGAATGGTCGATGATGCCCACCAATTTTTCGGCATCTTTGATTCGCCCGCGCAGACCATTCATGATTTGAAGATCAACAATATTTTTGTTCAGTTTCCAGAATATCGAAAATCCGTTCGGCCTATTTTCAAATTTAATCGATATCCCATAGCGATCGCCCGTCGGATCATGAGAGAAACCGGTATAATTATTTTTCAAATAATCTGAAAATTCCTCCACAAACGCATTCCGCTCGGGATCAGTTGCGAACAGCATTCTGTTTACATTTCGCAGACATTCGTGAATCGCAGCCGCGCGCCAAGCCGAGTGAGCCCCCTCTCTGCCCGCAAACCACTCTTTTATCTGTTGAAGAGAGAGCCGAACGCACCATTCCTCGGTCGTCGGCACGCCATCGATATAGGACTTGGGCGCAATCAGAATTGTCCGGTATTTTGTAGCCTTCCCGAGAGCGATTATGTCTTTTCCCCTCTCGTGATAGCGCTGGCACTGATTTTCAGTGAATGCAGCACTGATCTTATCCTCGATCAGGACGGCAATGATATCTTCCCCCTGGTTGAAATAAGCGAGAACGTCGGTCTCTCCCCATTTTGCATTTACCTTCGCCGAAACGGAATGCTCCGCTCCTAAGAATTTCGCTTCCGCAATGCCGATCTGCTCGGCAAACCAGTCCGCGAAGCCGCTATTGGCGTGAAGTTCTTCGAGAATGAACAGATCCAGGTCACGTTCCTGCATTTTGAACGGCGCGGCCATGGCAACTCTCCTCTAACAAACGGCTGCGGGTAAAATCGAATCGGCGGTACGATGATATAAGTCAGAATACAGCTGCTGCGGTTTCAACGGCGAGCGGTGGCCGTCAGTTAAGGCTGGCGACAGGAAGCAAGGCATTGCGCAAGCTCAGCCGCCCGCCCATCGAACCCGAAGGCCCGTCGCCCCCGCGACGGGCCTTTTTCGTTGCGAAGCAACAACAGTTCCGCGCCAGCCTGTGGGCGCAGCATGGCGGTATGAATGATCGTCCCGCGCCATTTCCGCAAGCCGGCCTGATCTGCGCCACGCTGATCGCCGCCTGCGCGGCCGTCATCTACGCCATGCTCAGCCTCTGAGGGGCTGGCCAGCCCTCCGAGCGGCAGGCACAAGCCTTGCTTACCTCTGCGGCAACGGTACGAAACCGTGCCGCCGAGGAGGAACAGGATGCCGTTTGAACTGCCGCTCGACCGCCGCACGCTGCTGAAGGGTTCCGGAACTTTGGGCCTGTCGCTGCTTCTGGGCGGCACCGCTTCCGCGCAGGCCCGCAACGAGACCCTGCTGGTGGTGCAGGAGCTTGGCCCCAACAGCCTCGACATGCATGGCGTCGGCTCCAACCAGACCGTCAACGGCCTTTCCTGGAACACGTACGACCGCCTGCTCACTTATGCCCCCAAGACGCTGCCCGACGGCACGCTCTCCTATGACCGGGCGACGCTGGCGCCGGAGCTGGCGGAGCGCTGGGAAGAGGCGGCGGACGGCATGTCCTGCACCTTCCACCTGCGCAAGGACGCCGTCTTTCATGACGGCACGCCCGTCACCGCCAAGGACGTGAAGTGGTCCTTTGACCGCGCGGTGAGCGTCGGCGGCTTCCCCACCTTCCAGATGTCGGCGGGCTCGCTGGAGAAGAAGGAGCAGTTCGTGGTCGTGGACGACCACACCTTCCGCATCGACTATCTGCGCAAGGACAAGATGCTGCTGTTCAACGTGGCGGTGGTGGTGCCCTTCGTCATCAACTCCGCCCTCGCCCAGAAAAACGCCATGGCGGACGATCCGTGGGCAATGAACTGGCTGAAGACGAACACGGCCGGCGGCGGCGCCTACAAGGTGGAGAGCTGGAAGCCGGGCTCGGAGACGATCCTCACCCGCTTCGACGGCTGGAAGAGCGGCAAGCTCCCCTCCATCCGCCGCATCATCATCCGCGACGTGCCCTCCGCCGGCACCCGCCGGGCCATGCTGGAGCGGGGCGATGCGGACCTCTCCGCCGGCTTCCCGCCCAAGGATTTCGAGCAGCTCATCAAGGAGGCCAAGGTGAAGGTGGTCGGCGTGCCGATCCCCAATTGCCTCTGGTACATCGCCCTCAACACGTCGAAGCCGCCCTTCGACAACGTGAAGCTGCGCCAGGCCATCGCCTGGGCGATGCCTTACCAGCAGATCCAGGACAACGCCTTCTTCGGCCGCGCCATTCCCATGTATGGCGCCAAGAGCACGACGCCCGCCGAGCCGGTGTGGCCGCAGCCCTTCCCCTATGCCACCGACCTTGAGAAGGCGAAGGCGCTGATGGTGGAGGCCGGCTTCCCGAACGGGCTGGAAACGACGCTCTCGCTGGATGTGGGCACCGCGACTGTGGGCGAGCCCACGGCCCTGCTCATTCAGGAAAACCTCGCCAAGATCGGCATCAAGGCCGCAGTGGAGAAGATCCCCGGCGCCAACTGGCGCACGACGCTGAACAAGAAGGAGCTCCCCATGGTGCTCAACAGGTTCAGCGGCTGGCTGGATTATCCGGAATACTATTTCTACTGGAACCTGCACGGCAACAATTCGATCTTCAACATCTCCGCCTACAAGAATGCGGAGATGGACAAGCTGATCGATAAGGCCCGCTTCAGCGCCGACAAGGCGGAATACGCCGAGACGGTGAAGCAGTTCATCGCCATGTGCATGGCCGAGGTGCCCATCGTGCCCCTCAACCAGCCCATGCATGACGTCGCCATGCAGAAGAGCGTCTCGGGCTACGAGTTCTGGTTCCACCGTGAGCCGGACTATCGCCAGTTCACCAAGGGGTAATGCGCTTCGGGGCGGCGTTTGGGGGCTCGTGGGCTCCCAGCGCCCCTCTCAGCGGCCGGCGTCGCGCCCGGCCGTGCCCCCTCCCAACCCTCCCCCCGCAAGCGGGAGAGGGCTTCCCGCTCGATCAGAGAGCGGTCCGCAATGGGGCTCAACGCCCCTGTGAAAGCACCCGCTCCCCGCTGGCACCACAGGTCCCCTCTCCCGCCTGCGGGGGAGGGATAGGGAGGGGGCAAGGCCGGGCGCCCACAAGCAGCGCCAGGCCCCTACCCCAGCCCTCAGAAGCGCCAGGAGAGGATCCCCTTCACGGCCGTCTCCGTGAAGCCGGAGGCGATCTGGCCGTTATAGGCGAGCGACAGGTCGAGATTGTCCGCGAGCTTCGCGCCTGCGCCGAGGCCCAGCAACAGAGCGTCGGTGGCGAGCGGCGCCCCCGCCACGGTAAAGGGCAGCGAGCCGGCCGCAAACGTGAAGGTGGTGGTGGGCGTCACATCGCCGAAGGCGTGCTGCCAGCCGACGCTGCCCGTCAGCGCCACGGGCACGGCCCCCACCTGCACCGTCGTGCGCGCCCGCAGGCCCAGCGTCGTGCTCAGCGTGTCGAAGCTCGCGCTTTGTGCCCGGAGCGCCGCCGGCCCGAAGGGCTCGGTGAAGCCGTTGGTAGACAGCGCCGTGTAGGTGAGACCGGCGAAGGGCTCAAGGCTCACCGGCAGTCCCTCGGTCCTGGGCGCGTAGGTATAGGCGAGTTCGCCGAACACCTGCGCCGTTCCCGCCGAATAGCCGGTGCCATAGCCGGCCACGAGACCTGGCGCCGTGACGGTGCGGCTCACCGAGAGATCGTGCCAGCCATAGGCCGCACCCGCCCGCAGCGCGAAGGCCCCGTTGGCATCGCCCCCGAAGGTGCGGCCGGCATAGAGGGCCAGATCGTAATTGTCGCTGGTGCCGCTGCCCGGCAGGCTGTCCGTGCTGAAGTCCGACTGGCTGTAGCCGCCGGCCACGCCCACCCGCCAGTCCGACAGACGCCCGTCGAGACCGATGAGGAAGCCGGTGAGGGACCGCGTCACGGCGGAGGCATTGCCGTCGCTGGCCGTGCTGCCCCACCCGCCGTAGGCCTGCCCCCAGAGCGTCGTTCCGAAGCCATCGACGGGCGCGAGCTGCGCCGTGCCCGGCGCGCCTTCCGCCTGCGCGAGACGGCCGGTCACGGCGTTGCGCACGTAAGAGGACTGAACCTGGAGCACGCCTTGCGCGGAGGCATAGATCTCGCCGGAGAGGCTGGCCAGCGCCGCCGGCGCCGCAGCCCCCGGCATGACCGCGAGTGCCTGCCCCAGCGGCTGCGCGAGCGCCACCGTATCGGCGGCACGCCCGACGGCGGCGGCATTGGCGGTGGGGGCGAGGGCCGCATAGGAGACGGCGCTGCGGTTCAGCGTCAGGAGGCCGCTGTCGGCGCCGGAGCCGAGGCTCGCCGAGAGGAAGGGATAGACCGCCCCTGCCGTGCCGAAATAGGGACCGCCGACCGTGAAGTTGGAGGCCGTCGTGCCGGCCGAGAAGACGCGGTAGCCGGCCCCGAGCGCCGGCGCGAAACCCTCGCCGGGAATGGGCACGAGCACGGCGCCACCCGCCGTCAGCGTGCCGCCCACGATCAGCCGGTCGGATGTGCCCGGCGTGCCGAGTTCGGCCAGCAGCACGGCTCCGGGCTCGAACGTGGCATTCTCCCGGACGACGTGGGTGCCGATGGAATTGCCCGGCGACAGAGCGCCGCCGGTGCGCACCAGCAGATGGCCCACGGTGCCGTTGCCGCCGAAGGTGCCGGTGTTCTCGACGGTGCCGGTGATGGTGCCGTTGTTGGTGAACTGGCCGGCATTGGACACATTGCCGGTGATGCCGCCGGCGTTCACGAAGACTCCGGTGTTCGCGACGATGGCCGGGGGCGTGGCCGCACCGGGCCCGATGCTGCCGTTGTTGGTGAAGCGGCCGGAGTTCTGCACCGTCCCGGCGATGGTGCCGGTGGCAGCGCTGGTAAACTGTCCGGTGTTCGTCACGTTGCCGGCGATGGAGCCGGCATTCAGGAAGACGCCGGAGTTCGCGATGTTCGCCGTAAAGGCGCCCGTCGCGGTGTTGGTCGCCGTACCGGAATTGCTGAAGCTCACCGCGAAGGTGCCGCTGTTCACCACGGTGCCGGCATTGCTCACGCTCACCGAGGACGGCCCGGTAAAGGTTCCGGCGTTCGAGAGGGTGCGCCCCGCAGCGACAGTGTAGCCGCCGCTGGCATCAAGGAAGGTGGCCCCCGCCAGTACGGAGAGGGAGCCGATGAGCGTGCCGCCGAGCTGGGTGGTGCCGCTCGCCACCACGGTGCCGCCCGAATGGGTGAGCTGGCCGTTCAACGTGACGCTACCGCCTTGCAGGGTGAGCTGGCCGGTGCCGGTGAAGTCGCTATTGAAAGTGGCGGTCGAGCCGGAAGCCGTCGCGACGGTCGCATTCGCAATCAGCAGCACCGGCAGGTTGGTGGCGAAGTCCGATGTGAGATTGAGGGTGCCCTGCGCGGCGATCATCTGCGTGACCTGCGCCGTGCTGCCCGGATAATTGTTCAGCGCGAGGCCGATGAAGCCGCCGTCCGCATCATACAGCACGTTGTAGCCGGCATAGGTGTGCAGGCCGGAATTGATGAAGCCGGAGGATGAATCGAAGAAGCTCACCCGGGTCGGCGTCTGCGGATTGGTGCTGGCGGGGCTCGTGCTGCTCGGCACCGTGAAGCTGTAGGTGCCGATGCCGTTTCCGAGCTGCAGCGTCACCACGGTGTTCGAGGCCGGCGTGATGGACCCGCCATTGGGAATGCCGATGAAGGCGTCTTCCACGCCCGTGTCCATGAGCAGCGTGCCCTTGCCCGAGGCGCTGCTGGCCGGCGTGCTGGCCCCGGCGGGGGTTGTCACCGTCACGGTCACCGTCGTCGCCAGCCACTGGGGCGCGCCGGCGGTCTGCTTCGGAGCCAGCGCGAGCTGGGCATAGCTGTAGGCCTGCGCCGAGGTGTTGGCCTCGGTCAGCCCCAGATAAACGCCCGTGGGCGTGATGATGTAGCCGTTGCGATAGGCGCCCGAGCCGCTGGTGACCACATTGAGGAAGGGATTGTAGATCTGCGGCGTGGTCGGCGCCGCGTCGAGCCGGGCCGCCGCCGCCGTGGGATTGGACGTGTTCACCACGCCCGTGCCCATCGTGTTGCGATCGAAGCCGATGCCCATCATCTGCACGCCGTTGACCGAGGTTGCGGCATCGCAGGTGGACGAGTTGGCACCGACGCCGAGGCACTGGGCCTGCGTGACCACCAGCACCGGCACGTTCGAGACCACGGGCGTCGCCGCGCCGTTGGCGTCCTTGCCGGAGAACTGGACATTCTGCTGGCTGAAATAGCCGGTCAGCAGCAGGCCCGAGCTGTTGTAGAAGACCCAGCCCGCCTGCGCATTCACCGGTGCGGTCGTGCTGAGGCCGAGAACGTTCGCGGAGATGACGAGGCCGGTCGAGCCGGTATCCATGGTGGGATAGAGCGTGTGACCGGCCACGGACACGTTGAAATTCATCGTCGTCGCATTGGAGAGCGCGCCCGAAAGGCCCCGCGCATACTCGATGAAGTAGGACTGGCTGTAGCTGTTGTACATCGACCAGGTCAGGGCGTCGGCCGCATGGGCCGCCGGCGGCAGCGCCACCGATGCCAGCATCACCGCCAGCCATGCGCGCCGCATCGCGCGCCGGCTGCCGCGCGACATCGCTCCACCGTGCGCCGTTCCAGCGCTCCGCCCCACCGCATTCATCACGATCGCCCCCACCAGGATGGGGCGACGGTGACGGGCACCTGCGGTTAGGTCAATGCGGTAGACCGCTACGACGGCGCGGGGCGAACCGGGCGTGCCCGGAATGCCACAACCGGACCCCTCTTTTTGCGGCTAAGCTACAGATAAGTCTCATATTCCAGCGGCAGGATGGCGCGGGTGAAGGCCCCGCATTCCTCCTGCTTCATCACCCCATAGATGCGCTGGTAGTCCGCGCCGAAGGTGCGGGTGATGAAGTCGGAAGCGAGGAAGCCCTCCACCGCCGCGGCCATGGAGGGCGACAGCCGCTCCGTCTCGCCCTCGAAGGCGTTGCCACTAAGCGGCGGCGGCGGCTCCATTTCCCGCTCGATGCCTTCCAGCATGCCGGCGAGAATGCCCGCCATGACCAGATGCGGATGGGCCTCGGCCCCGGCGATGCGGTGTTCCAGCCGGCGGGCGGCCGGCGGTCCGTTGGGCACGCGCACGGCCACGGAGCGATTGTCATAGCCCCAGCTGATGCCGGTGGGCGCATAGCTCGCGGGCACGAGGCGTCGATAGCCGTTGAAGCTCGGCACGAAGAACAGCAGCGTGTCCTTCATGGTGGCGAGCAGGCCGGCCGCCGCATAGCGCAACAGGCGCTCGCCCACGCCGTCGGGCCGGGCGAAGGCATTCGTGCCGTCCACACCGCCAAGGCTGATGTGCACATGCATGCCATTGCCCGCGAACTCGGCGAAGGGCTTGGCCATGAAGGTGGCCCGCATGCCGTTCCGGCGGGCCACGCCATCGATGAGGCGCCGCAGCAGGATGGCTTCGTCCGCCGCCGCCAGCGCATCGGGGCGGTGATAGAGATTGATCTCGAACTGCCCCGGCGCGGCTTCCGAAATCACCGTGTCCGCCGGCAGGCCCTGCACCTTGGCCGCCTCGCGCATCTCGTGCAGCACGCCGGCGCAGGCATCGAGATCGGACATGGAATACATGTTCTGCCGGGCTTCGCCCGTGTGCGGGAAGATCGGCACCGGCGCCTCGCCGGGGCCCCAGGGCTTGAGCAGATAGAATTCGAGCTCGAACGCCACCGTGGGCTCGAAGCCCAGCGCCCGCGCCCGCTCCACCTGCCGCACCAGTTGCTGGCGCGGGTCCAGCATCCAGGGCGCGCCGTCGTCCTGATGCATGGTGAGCAGCACCTGCGCCGCCGGACGCGGTGACCAGGGCACCGGCTTCAGCGTGCCGGGGATGGGCCGGCACAGGCCGTCACGGTCGCCGGTCTCAATATGGATGCCGGTGGAATTGACTTCCCGGCCCCAGATATCCAGGCCGAACAGTGAGCGGGGCATCGGCACGCCGTCGCGCCAGATCTTGCCCATGCTGGTGCCGGGCACCCACTTGCCGCGCAGCACGCCGCTGGTATCGGGCAGCAGCACCTCGACGATGTCCGGCTGTCCGAAACGGGCTATGAAATCGGCCGCTTCGTCCCCCGACGGAGCAGCTTCGGCGCCCGCGGCGGGGTCGCATTCGGCAGCTTGCATGTGACTTCCGTAAAAAAATGCGATTTTTCCATCATCCAAGCGCGACTCGATGGAACCGACAAGCTTCAGCGGAGCTTATTGCCTCCGTTGATGCGTGTCGGGAGTTTGGTCTTGGACAAGGGGCTGCCAGTCGCGATGGCCGCGGCGTGGGGGTGCAGGCATGCGCCCCTGCGCGCTTTTGTCATGCGCGGATGGGCGCATCGTCGGGCCTGCGGCCTTGAAAGGCAAGGGCCGGCTGTGGACCGGAGCCGCCCGTGAGCACACCCACCCTCCCCGCTCGGTCCGGCCGCCAGGTGCTCCTCCAAGCCACCATGATGGGCTGTGGCCTGGCCGTGCTCGTCGTGATCAGCGTCGCGTCGCTCTTCCTCATCAACCGCACACGCGAGGACGCGAACCAGGTCACCCAGACCCTGCTCATGGAGAATGACCTTTCCACCCTGCGCAACCAGGTGCTGCGCGCGGAAAGCTCCCAGCGCGGCTTCCTGCTGACGGGCGACACCGATTATCTGGGCGCCTTCGATTCGTCGGTCGCCGAAATGGGGCCGCTCCTCGACCAGATCAGAGAGCGCCTGCGGGGCGACACGCGCCGCCTCGCCGCGGCTGAGCAACTCACCGATCTGGTGCGCGCCAAGCAGGATGAACTGCGCCACACCGTGCTTCTCAAGCGGTCCGGAAACGACACCGGCGCCCTCGCCGTGGTGCGCACCGATCGCGGCGAGCGACTGACGCGCGACATCAGCGCCATCATCGCCACCATGCAGAAGACCGAGCAGGCGCTGCTGGCGGAGCGCTCGGAGACCTCCAGCCGCTCCAGCTTCCTGCTGCTGATCGTCAACCTCGTGGGCGTCGCTGCCCTCATCATCATCGCCGTCATCGGCCTGCGGCTCGCCCAGAAGACCGCCGACGCCCTGCGGCGCGCCCATCACGAGGTGGAAGGCGCCAACCAGATCCTCGAGCAGCGGGTGGCCGAGCGCACCGCCGACCTCCAGGAAGCCAATAACGAGATCCAGAGCTTCGCCTACATCGTCAGCCATGACCTGCGCGCGCCGCTGGTCAACATCATGGGCTTCACCAGCGAACTGGAAGCGCTGCGCACCGACCTGTTCGACCGTCTTGCCGACCTGCGCCGCCGCGTGGGCGAGGAGGCCTCCGACTCGGACGAGGACCTCGACAAGGACTTCAGCGAGGCCTTCGGCTTCATCAAGGCGTCCATCACCAAGATGGACCGCCTCATCAACGCCATCCTCGATCTCTCTCGCCAGGGGCGGAAGGAATTCGCCCCCGCCGCCATCAACGTCACCGAGCTGATGCAGGCCATCACCGCCACCATGGCGCACCAGCTGATGGACCGCGAAGCCAAGGTCAGCATCACGCCCCTGCCCTCGATCATCTCCGACCGGCTCGCCCTCGAACAGGTGTTCACGAACCTGATCGACAATGCGGTGAAGTACCTGCGCCCGGAAGTCCCCGGCCTGATCGAGATCTCGGCGCGCGAGACGCCCGGCTACATCACCTACATGATCCGCGACAACGGCCGCGGCATCGATCCCAACGACCGCGCGCGGGTGTTCGAGCTGTTCCGGCGCTCGGGTCCGCAGGACCGGCCGGGGGAAGGCATCGGGCTCGCCCATGTGCGGGCCCTCGTCCGGCGCCTTGGGGGAGGCATCACGCTGGACTCGGAACTGGGGCAAGGCACCGTCTTCAAGGTGACGCTGCCCCGCAAGCTCGTTGTCGACACTCATGGGGGAAAGAATGCCTGAGCATGTGACCATCGTCATGATCGAGGACGATCCGGGCCACGCGCGGCTGATCGAGAAGAACATCCGCCGCGCCGGCGTGCTCAACGAGATCATGCCCTTCACCGACGGCACCAGCGCCATCTCCTTCCTGTTCGGACCGGACGGAACGGGCGCGGTGAACGCGGGGCGTGCTTTACTGATCCTGCTCGACCTCAACCTGCCCGACACCACCGGGGTCAACATCCTGAAGCGCATCAAGGAAAACGAGCACCTCAAGCGCTCGCCCGTGGTGGTGCTCACCACCACCGACGACAAGGTGGAAATCCAGCGCTGCTATGACCTCGGCGCCAATGTGTACGTGACAAAGCCGGTCAATTACGAGAACTTCTCCAATGCCGTGCGTCAGCTCGGCCTGTTCTTCTCGGTCATCCAGGTGCCAGAGGCAAAGTAATGGGCGAAGCGGCGCGCAAGGACGCCCCCCCGGACATGGCGGGGGCGACCGAGATCCGGATGCTCTATATTGACGATGATCCGGGGCTCGCGCGTCTTGTGCAGCGCCAGCTCGGTCGCCGCGGCTATGCGGTGGAGACCGCCGCCTCAGGGGTGGAAGGGCTGGAGCGTATCCGCGCCGGCGGCATCGACGTGGTGGCGCTCGACCATTACATGCCCGGCCAGGACGGGCTCCAGACGCTGGAGGCCATCCGCGCCCTGCCCGCCCCGCCGCCCGTGGTCTATGTCACCGGCACACAGGAAAGCCGCGTCGCCGTCGCGGCCCTGAAGGCCGGGGCGGCGGACTATGTGGTCAAGGAAGTCCAGGGCGACTTCATCGAACTCCTCACCTCCGCCATCAACGCCGCCCTTGAACAGGTGAAGATGCGCCGCGCCCACGAGGCGGCGGAGGCCGAGATCCGCGCCGCCCGCGACCGCTTCGAGGCGCTGGCGGCCGAACGGGCGATGCTGCTGCGGGAGATGAACCACCGCGTCGGCAATTCGTTGCAGATCATCATGTCGCTGCTGCACCTCCAGGCGGGCGCCACCGACAATGAGGAGGTGCAGACGGCGCTCAGCAACGCGCGCGGGCGCGTCGCCGCCGTCGCGCAGGTGCACCGCCGGCTCTATACGTCCGAGCAGGTGGGCAGCGTGTCGGTGGACCAGTATCTGGGCGCGCTGCTGGATGACCTCCAGATCTCCGCCCAGCATGGCGATGTGGGCATCACCATCGACACCGACATCGCACCGCTGGAGATCGATCCGGATCGGGCAGTGGCGCTCGGCGTGGTGGTCACCGAACTCGTCATCAACGCCTCGAAATATGCCTATCCCGGCAGCAAGGGGCCGGTGCGCGTCACGCTGGCGGTGGACGGGCCGCAGGCGCGTCTCAGTGTCGAGGACGACGGCATCGGTCTCGGCGGCGAGACGGCGGCCAAGGGCAACGGCCTTGGCAACCGCATCGTCACCGCCATGGCCTCCAAGCTGGGGGCGTCGCTGGCCTTCCTGCCGAAGGACAAGGGCACGTCCGTGCGCATGGAGTTTCCGCTCCAGCCGCAGGACGGCCGGAGCGCCCACTGATAAACGGCGCTGGCCGCTCAGCCGACGTCGGTGGGGAAGCCCGCTTCCTTCCAGCCGAGAATGCCGCCCTGCATATGCTCCTCATAGGGCAGGCCCGCCGCCTGCGCGAGGGCGAGCGCCTTCTGGGAGCGCTGGCCGGAGCGGCAGGAAAAGACGAGCCTCTTGCCCTGCGGGTCCGGCAAGGCTGACGCATCGAACGTCTGCAGGGGGAAAAGGACGGAACCGGGAATGCGCTCGGCCGTCGTCTCATTGGGTTCGCGCACGTCCACCAGCAGGATGGTGCCATCCTCCAGACCGGCCTTCACGTCCGCCGGCGTGAGATGCACGACGCGGCCGCCGAAGGGATTGATTTCACTCATCTGGCGATCTCCATTTCGGCGTCCAAACTGCCCCATGCGGGCGCGGGCTGGCAAGCGCTTCGCGACGCGCCCGCTCCCCGCATGTCCCTCGCGTCGTCACAGCTCGCGCGCATCTCCGCAGGATAATCGCATGCGTTGAATACAACGTACCAAAGCACCTCTTTGCGCCATTTGGATACCTTACACAACGTAAGATTGTACCAAAATTTCCTCCCGAACCGGCGCCGCTCATCTGCCGTTCATGTTCGATTTGATAGGTGGATGGCGTTATCGCGTTGCCGCCGAGCGGCGGTTCGGAGAGAGGATCGATGCACGGGCGTCCGTGGATGATCGCGCTGGTCGCAGGAGCCATCGGGCTCATGGGCGTGTCGGGTGAGGCGAAAGCCCAGAACGACGCGGTGCCGGGCGCGATCTTCGGCGGCGTGGCCGGCGCGCTGATCGGCGGTGCCGTAAGCGGCAAGGCCGGCGGCGCCGTAGCCGGAGCCCTCATCGGCGGTACGACCGGCGCCATTGTCGGCTCGCAGGTCAACCGCCCCCCGCCGCCGCCTCCGGCGTACTATTTCTGGAATGGGAACCGGTGCTTCTACCGGTACCCCAACGGGCAGGTGATCCGCGTGTCGCGCGGATATTGCCAGTAGAGCTATTGGTCGGTTTCGTTCCCCCGCACGGTTCCGATCAGTGGAAAGGCGTCGGCTTCGGCCGGCGCCTTTTTACTTTCTGCGTCCGGTTTCATTTCTGCGGCGGCGACGCGCTCCGGAGCCGGATCCGTCTCGTTTTCAGGAGTTGGAGGGCGATTCACTGCTCAGATTGATGCAATCCGAGCGGATCGCGCTCTAGAGTGCGGCCATGACGCGCACCCGCTTTGCACTGCCCTCCCTTGATGACCTCACCACCGGCGGCAAGCGTGCCGTCGCCGCAGCGCTCGCGGGCGTCGAGACGGCGCGCGGCACACCCGCCCTCACCGCCTTGCTCGATGCCGCTGCCGCCAACGCCCGCGCGCAGGTTCTCGGGCTCACCGGCCCGCCGGGGGTCGGCAAGTCCACCCTGACGAACGTGCTCGTGCAGCGCGCCCGCGTCGCGGGCCGCACCGTGGCGGTGCTGGCGGTGGACCCCTCCTCCCGGCGCACCGGCGGCGCCCTGCTGGGCGACCGCGCGCGCATCCAGACCGATCCGGAGGACCGGGGCGTGTTCGTGCGCTCCATGGCGGCGCGGGACCGGCTGGGCGGCCTCTCGGACGATGCGGTGGCCGCCGCCGTGCTGCTGCGCGCGGTCTATGATCTCGTGATCGTGGAGACAGTCGGCGTCGGCCAGTCGGAAGCGGACATCGACCTCATCGCGGATACGGTGGTGCTGTGCATCCAGCCCGCCTCCGGCGACAGCCTCCAGTTCATGAAGGCGGGCGTCATGGAACTGCCCGACGTCATCGTGGTGACCAAGGCCGACATGGCCGAGATGTCCCGCCGCGCAGCCGCCGACGTGAGCGGCGCGCTGGCGCTTGCAGGCGAAGACGGCGCCTGGCGCGTGCCGGTGATTCGCCTCTCCGCCGCGACGGGGGAAGGCATCGACGCCTTTGCCGAGGCCGTCGCCAACCACCGCGCCTTCCTCGACGCGGACGATCGCCTCTCCGACCGGCGGTCCACGCAGGAAAAGCGCTGGGTCGAGGAGGCGGTCAAGGTGCGGTTCGGCACCGACGGGCTGCGCCGAGCCCGGGCGCTCGCCGTGCCCGAGAGCGGTCCCTTCACCCGAGAGGCCTTTCTCGCGACATGCTTAACCGGCGGGTAAGGTTGATAAATCATTCTAGCCGCGTGTCCGGCGCTGCGCCGGGTGCGCGGGTGCGTTCCTGCCCGCCGGTCCCGCCGGCAGGCCCGTGGAGCCCCGCCTGACAGTTCGGGGCATCAGGGATGGCGGAACGGCCGAAGGGCGCGCAACGCGATGGCGTCGCGCGTGGTGAGGACTTGCGTGCGCGCGACGGCCGCGAGCCGGAGCGGCCCCGCGGCCGGCGGAACGGCATGCTGCGCCAGGCTGCCTATGGGCTCGCCGCGCTGGCTGCCTCCACCGTCGCGGCGGGCCCCGCCGCCCAGCGGGCGCTGGCGCAGTCGCTGCCGTCCGACGCCATGCTCTCGCGCAGCTTCTCCGACCGCACGCCCAACATGCTGTTGAGCAGCCCGCTGAAGGCGCTGAAGGTGGCGACCCTCGATCTGCCGCCGGCCATCGGCAGCGGCCTCGGTTTCACCGTGCCTGACAGTCCCGCCGCCACCGACCCCGCCCGCGTCACCAGCCGCGCGGCGCCGAAGATCCCCGCCCGCGCCGAGGAGGATGGCTATGCCTATCCCCCGCCGCTTGTGCTCGATGCACCGGTGAAGCCGGCGGAAACCGAAGCCTCTGCGCCCGCTGCGGCTCCGCCCTCTGCCGATCCCTCCGCAGCAGAGGATCCGGCACGGGCCTCCGCCCTCGCCCCCGCCGCCGATGCCCTGGCGCCAGTTGTGCAGGCACCCCGCGCACCGGAAGCCGGCGCTGCGGCCGAGGCCGTCATCGCGGCCCCCACATCGCCCGTCATCGTGGCCGCGCTCCCCGATGCCGCGAGTGCCGTTCCCTCGGTCCCGGCACCGGCCCTCGCGGCCGCGACGCCGGATGCGGACGACGCGGCCCCCGCGGACGCCGAGACGCCCGCCCTCTTCGGCCCCGCTCCCGTGGCCACGAACGGCTATCTGGAAATTGCCCTCGACAGCCTGCTCTCGCTGCCCGGCATCGAGGACCAGATGGTGGCGAGCGACGATGCGAGCCCGGAGCTTTTCGGGCCGGACATCAGCGGCGCCGACGTGGACCCGAATGCGCTCGCCGCGCCCGAGCGGCACGGCGGCATCGGCAGCGACGCCCTTTTCCCCACACTGCCCGACGATCAGGGCTGGGCGGATGTCGGCACCGGCGCGGACGGTGAGGAGAGCCCTCTCTATCGCGACCGCTCGGTGGTGTTCGGCGTCAATCCCGATGTCTTCCCGGCGCAGCCCTTCGAGCATTCGCTGGTGAGCATTCCGGCGAGCCTCGTGCCCATGCCGCTCTCGCCGCCGCCGGAGCGGGGCGAGCCGCTGTTCGGCCGCACGGGACCGGCCGGCGCCACATTCGCCGAGCGTCTCGGCCTCACCGGCCCGGATCGGGCCCGCGCCGAAAAGTGCCTCGCCGAAGCCATCTATTTCGAGAGCCGGGGTGAACCCAAGCGCGGCCAGATCGCCGTTGCGCAGGTGGTCATGAACCGCGTCTTCTCGGGCTATTATCCCAATGACGTCTGCAAGACCGTCTATCAGAACGCCCACCGGCACCTCGCCTGCCAGTTCACCTTCGCCTGCGACGATGTGAAGGACGTGGTGCGCGAGCCGGACATGTGGGTGCAGGCCAAGGAGATCGCCGCCGACATGCTGGACGGCAAGCTCTGGCTCGACAGCGTCGGACCCGCGACCCACTACCACGCCTACTGGGTCCACCCCTCCTGGGTACGGGAGATGCGCAAGCTGGACCGCATCGGGGTGCACACCTTCTACCGGCCCAAGCGCTGGGCGAGCTGACCGGCTCGGCACCTTCCCGAATCAAAAAGGCCCCGGCGCCAGAAGCGCCGGGGCCTTTTGTTTGTGCCGGGCCGCCGGAAGGCAGCCCTTGCGGATCAGGCTTCGCTCTGGGCTTCCACCACGGCGACGGCGGTCATGTTGACGATGCCGCGGGCGGTCACCGTCGGGCCGAGGATGTGCGCCGGCTTGGCGGTGCCCATGAGGATGGGGCCGACCGGGAGCGCGTCGCCCAGCACCTTGATCATGTTGTAGGCGATGTCCGCCGCATCGAGGTCGGGCATCACCAGCACGTTGGCCACGCCCTGGAGGCGCGAGTGCGGGAGAATGCGCTCGCGGGCATCCGGCAGCAGCGCGAGTTCCGCCTGCATCTCGCCATCCACCTCAAGCTCCGGCGCGCGGTCCTTGAGGATGTCGAGGGCCGCACGGACCCGGCGGGCGCAGACGGTGTCGTTGCTGCCGAAATTGGAGTGCGACAGCAGGGCCACCTTCGGCTCGATGCCGAAGCGCCGCACGTGCGCGGCGGCGAGGATGGTCATCTCCGCAAGGTCGGCGGCGTTCGGCTCGGTCTGCACCTGCGTGTCGCACAGGAACAAATTGCCCTTCGGAGTGATGAGCAGCGAGAGCGCGGCCAGTTCGCGCACGCCCGGAGCCAGGCCGATGATGTCGCGCACATGACGCAGATGGCGGGAGAAGCGGCCTTCGATGCCGCACAGCATGGCATCCGCCTCGCCCTTCTTCACGGCCAGCGCCGAGATGACGGTCGAGGAGGTGCGCACCAGCGTGCGGGCGGCATCCGGCGTCACGCCGCGACGGCCGGCGATCTCGATGTAGGAGCGCACGAAGTCGCGGTAGCGCGGATCGTCTTCGGGGTTGATGACCTCGAAGTCCTTGCCGGGACGGATCGAGAGACCGAAGCGCTGGAGGCGGGCTTCGAGCACGCTCGGGCGGGCGACGAGGATGGGATGGGCAATGCCCTCCTCGATCACCGCCTGCGCGGCGCGCAGCACGCGCTCGTCCTCGCCCTCGGCGTAGATGACGCGCTTCTTGTCCTGCTTCGCGCGCTGGAACAGCGGACGCATGATGAAGCCGGAGCGGAAGACGAACTCGTCGAGCTTCTCGTTATAGGCGTCGAAATCGGCGATGGGCCGGGTGGCGACGCCGGTGTCCATGGCCGCCTTGGCCACCGCCGGGGCGATGCGCAGGATGAGGCGCGGATCGAACGGCGAAGGAATGATGCTGTCCGCACCGAAGGCGCGGGTCTCGCCGCCATAGGCGCGGGCCACCACGTCGGAGGGCGTCTCGCGGGCGAGCGCGGCGATGGCTTCCACCGCCGCCATCTTCATCTCGGCATTGATGTCGGTGGCACCCACATCCAGCGCGCCGCGGAAGATGTAGGGGAAGCAGAGGACGTTGTTCACCTGGTTCGGGAAGTCCGAACGGCCGGTGCAGATCATGGCGTCGGGCCGCACGGCGCGGGCCTCTTCCGGCATGATCTCGGGATTGGGGTTGGCGAGCGCGAGGATGAGCGGACGATCCGCCATGCGCTGGACCATCTCCGGCTTCAGCACGCCGCCGGCGGAGAGGCCGAGGAAGATGTGCGCGCCGTCGATCACCTCGGCGAGCGTGCGGGCGTCGGTCTTCTGGGCATAGACAGACTTGTAGGGGTCCATGAGGGTCTCGCGGCCTTCATAGACCACGCCCTCGATGTCGCAGACCCAGATGTTCTCGCGCTTGGCGCCGAGGGTCACCAGCAGGTTGAGGCAGGCGATGGCCGCCGCGCCCGCACCGGAGGTGACGATCTTGAGGTCTTCGATCTTGCGGTTGCCGATCTCCAGCGCGTTGCGGACGGCAGCGCCGACGATGATGGCGGTGCCATGCTGGTCGTCGTGGAAGACCGGAATCTTCATGCGCTCGCGCAGGCGCTTCTCCACCTCGAAGCACTCGGGCGCCTTGATGTCCTCAAGGTTGATTCCGCCGAAGGTGGGCTCCAGCGCGGCCACCGTCTCGACCAGATGGTCGATCTCGGTGGCGGCGAGCTCGATGTCGAACACGTCGATGCCGGCGAACTTCTTGAACAGGACCGCCTTGCCCTCCATCACGGGCTTGGAGGCGAGCGGGCCGATGTTTCCGAGGCCGAGCACGGCGGTGCCGTTGGACACCACCGCCACAAGATTGGCGCGGGTGGTCAGTTCTGCGGCCTGGAGCGGGTCAGCCTTGATGGCCTCGCAGGCCGCGGCGACGCCGGGAGAATAGGCCAGAGCGAGATCGCGCTGATTGCCGAGGGGCTTGGTCGCCTGGATTTCCAGTTTCCCAGGCTTGGGGCTGCGATGGTAGACAAGCGCGCCGGATTTCAGATCCTCGGAAATGTTCGACATGTTTGACGCCATGTCCTCCCCCAAGCCTCTCTTACAGATGTCCACCGAACGGGCGGGCAACCTATCCCCCGCGGCGGGGGATGTCACGGTCTGGCATGGCGATTTCGCGGCGAATAGCGCCAAGCTCGGTGGATTCGGTTCCACGTGGAGGAAAAAGCACGCATGAAAAAGGTCATCATCACTGTCGCAGTGATCGCCGTACTGGGTGTCGGCGGCTATTTCGGCTTCGACCGGTTCGTGCAGATGCGCGCCCGCAACGACGTGGAGACTGTCTTTGCGTCCCTGCGCCAGAAGGGCGCCCAGGCGAGCTACAAGGATGTCGCCTTCACCCTCTCCGGCCGCCGCCTCACGGTGACCGGCATCGAGATCACCGGCCCCGCTGCCGGCCAGCAGGTGAAGCTTGAGCGGCTGGACGCCCAGGAGGTGACCTCGCCCTCCGGCGGCACGGTGCAGGCCAAGTCGGTCGAGCTCACGGGCCTCAGCGTCGCCGTGACGGACCCGCTGGCCGCCCAGACCAAGGTCACCTATTCCGCGCCGCAGGTCAGCCTCGTCGGCTACTCCGGCCCGGACCGCATGCCCGCCGTGCCCCCGGGCAGCAAGGCGACGCAGGCCCTGCGCGACGGCCTCGTGCTGTTCGGCGCGGTGCGCATCGACAGCGTGAGCATTCCCAAGCTCAGCGGCGATGTGACGCCCCCGCCGGCGCAGGGCGACAAGCCGGCGGCGGCGCCCTCCAGCTTCACCTATGAGGCCCTCACGGCCTCCGGCATCGGCGAGGGACGCATCGCCGAGCTGAAGGTCGGCAAGATGCTCGTGTCCACCACCACCGTCATCGAAGCCACGACGGTGCCCGTCGTGGTGGACGTGGCCGACCTGCGCGCCTCCGGCATCGACACCGGGCCGATCCGCATGCTGACCGACGCCGAGCCCAAGGCCTCCAGCCCGCTGCCCATCTACGAGAAGATCAGCACCGGCGCCTATCGCCTGCGGCACAAGGAGACCAACCTCTTCTCCGCCGGCAGCCTGAGCGCGCAGCGCGTGGCCATCAATCCCGAGAAGCTGTCCATCGAGCGGCTCCAGCAGCTTTCGGCCCTCGCCCAGCAGCCCCCTTCGGACGACCCCAAGCAGGTGGTCGCCATCGTGGAGCGCACCCTGCCGGTGATCGACGGCTTCGCGGTCGGCCAGATCTCCGTGAACGACATCGCGCTGGCCGAGAAGGACGCCGCGGTGAAGATCGCGGCCATGAACATGAAGGGCTTCGTGGACGGCCGTCTGGAGACGCTGGAGGTTCTCGGCCTCACCAGCCAGCTCCCCGGCGAGAAGCCCTCCACGGTGAAGCGCGCCGCCATCCTGGGCCTGTCGCTCAAGAGCATTCTTGAGCAGAGCGCGGCCATGGCCAGCAAGGACGACAAGAACGAACTGATCGCCCTCAATGCCAGCGCCGCCGTGCTGAAGAGCTTCTCCGGCTTCGAGCTGGAGGGCCTCGAGGCGCCCTATGACGCCAACGGCAAGATGGTGAGCATCGAGAAGATGTCGCTCTCCTGGGGCGATTTCACCGGCCTCCTGCCCACCCGCGTCGCCTTCCGCCTCGACAAGGTGAGCGGCCCGATCTCGGCGGAGGACGGCGAGCCCTTCAGCTATCTCGCCGCCGCCGGCATGGACCGCACGAGCATCTCGTCCGTGCTCAACCTGAGCTACGACGCCAATGCCCGGAGCCTTGCCCTCGCGCCGGCCTCGCTGGAGTTGGAGAAGGCCTTCTCCGCCAAGATCGAGGCGCGGCTGGAGAACGTGCCGAAGGACGTGTTCGACGCGGCACCCCAGGACGTGATGAACAATCCCACCGCCATCCTCGCCAAGCTGCAGAACGTGACCGCCGGCGCGCTGTCGGTCACCGTGACCGATCTCGGCCTCGCCAATCTGATGCTGAAGCAGCAAGCGGAACTCGCCGGCGTCGAGCCGGAGGATCTGCGGTCCGAGCTTATCTCGGGCATCCAGATGGGGACGCAGGATGCCGCGACCGTCAATCCGGACGCGGCTGCGGTGGGCGAGGCGATCGCCGCCTTCGTGAAGGCGCCGGGCACCATCACCGTCACCCTCACGCCGAAGCGGCCCCTCCCGGTCGCGTCCCTGCTGAGCCTGGACGATCCCTTCGACGCCCTCGCCGCCTTCAAGATGACGGCGACGGCCGGCCCGCGTCCCTGACGGACCGACCGGCGTAGTTTCAAGAGGAGAGCGGCGCGCCGGATCCAGGCGCGCCGTTTTCGTAAGGACCGGATGCCCGGAGCGCTGCCTCCAGCGCCTCATTCGCCGCAGCGAGGTCAGCCGTTGCGGTTTCGCCGTCCGCAGGCGCTGTAAGGCAAGCTTCCGCCCGCGCAAGACGGGCTGCCCCATCCGCCGTCAGAGCGAGGCTGCCGCTCTCCGCCTGACCGGCCACTTGCCGTGCCCAATGGACTGACGCCAGAAGGGTCCGCGGCAGCGGATCGGGCTCCGCTCCAACCACCAGACGGCGCGCGGCCTCCAGGCTCGCCAGCGCGCCCGCCGCCTCGCGGAAGCTGCGGTCCACCGCCCGCATGGCGCGCACCGGCTGCGCCGACACATCACCAGCGAGGCGCTGCCGCGACAGACGGACCACCTCGGCCAGCCCCGCCATGACGGCCCGCACCTGCCGCGCCAGCAGCGGCCGCGTCGGCACGGGGAAGATGACAAGCGCGCAGAGCATGGCGATGAGACAGCCGGCGCTCACCTCGGCCAGCCGGATCTCCAGCAGCTCGGACATGGTGGCGCCGAGACTGCCGTAGACCAGGCCCACCAGCACGGTGAGGAAGAAGATCGCCTTGGCATAGGCATGCAGGATGAAGAAGGCCCAGCCAGCGACGCAGACGAGCATCAGGGCGACCTCGGCCGCCGGATGTCCCCGGAGGGCGTAGGTCGCCGCCGCGCCGGCCACGACTCCGGCCAGCGTCCCGATGATGCGCTGGGCGCTGCGGTGGATCATCTCGGCGCGCGAGCGCATGCCGAGCAGCACGAGGAAGACGGAGAAGACGCCCCAGAACCAGCGCTCGGGCGAGATGGCGAGCCCCACCCAGAGGGTGAGCGTGCCGGCGAGAGCCACGCGCACCGCCGCCCGCCACGCGAGCCCCACCGGGCCGGCGGCAGGGGCGCCGGGCGCGGGGCGGAAGCCCGTGGCCGCTGCCCCCGCGATCTCCGACATGCGGGCGGCGGCCACCTCGATGTCGCGCACAGTGCGGCGGGTCGGGCCGCAGGGCACGTCCACACCGCGGGGCGGAGCGAAGGCCCCCTCTTCCAGCCGGGCGGCGCAGGCGAGCAGCAGGCGGGCGCATTCGCGGGGTGGCGGGCGCAGACGCAGCGCCCCCACTGCCTGCTCGAAGGCCAGAACCGCCTCGGCCATGCTTGCGGCATAAGCAGCACCAGCACCGACGCGACCGGCGGCGAGCGCCAGATGGTCCTCCACCAGCAGCGCCACCTCGTTCAGGCGGGCCAAAGCGAGGTCCGGCTCGCGGCCCTCGGCCATCCGCCGCAGCACCGCCGCGCCCCGGCAGGCAAGCGCCTGCACCGCCCGGCGCAGCACGGCGGCGGGCGCGGAAGGCAGGAGGACGCGGCAGACCAGCACCACCACCGCCAGCGCCACCGGCACGATGGCGAGGGCAGCGCCGAGGTCCGCGGGTCCGGGATGGAGGTAGAGCCCAACATAATAGAGCACGCCTGCCACCATGCCCGCCGCGGTCGGGCCGAGACCGAGGGGATGCACGGCGACCGCCAGCGTCAGCACGAGGATGAAGCCCGCCTGCACCAGCGCCGGCCAGGGGGCGAGCAGCGCGCCGCACAGGTAGGTGGAGAGCGCGCAGGCCACGACGAGGCCCAGCGCACGGGCATAGTCCCGCCAGCCCGTCTGACGCACCAGAACCGGGAGCACCATGGCCAGCACCAACGCGGGCGCCGCGACGGTCAGCGGCAGGCCGGTGAGCTTGAGGCCGGGCAACAGGAGACCACCCGTGAGGATGACGCAGGCCAACACCCGCAGGGCGATGAAGGTGCGCAGCAGGCCGGGATCGGACTGCTGGAGCGCCGCCAGCGCACGCCGGCACCACGCCAGGGCCGGAAACCGGCGCAGGGGCAGGACGAGCGGGGCAACCGGCATGGGCGCTCCTTTAGGTCAGCATTATTGACCTAAACTAACGCACCCCGCTGCGCTGCACAAGCGGTCCGGCCCGATCCGCAAAACGCCAAAGGCCCGCCGGGTGACGGGCCTTTGGTATGTGCCTTCGGATGGGAGGACTGGCAGGGGCAGCGGCGGTTCGGGCAGGAGCAATCCGCCCGGGGACCCAGCCGATGCCCGCCCCCGTTCGCCTCACTTCGCCGGCAAGGCCGGACGGATGTGCAGTTCCTTCATCTGCTTGGGCGTCGCCTCGTTCGGCGCGCCCATGAGCAGGTCGAGGGCCTGCTGGTTCATGGGGAAGAGCGATATCTCGCGCAGGTTCGAGACGCCGCACAGGAGCATCACGATGCGGTCGATGCCCGCCGCCATGCCTCCGTGGGGCGGCGCGCCATACTGGAAGGCGCGGTACATGCCGCCGAAGCGCTCGATGACGGTCGCCTCGTCATAGCCGGCCAGCTCGAACGCCTTCACCATCGCCTCGGGGCGGTGGTTGCGGATGCCGCCGGAGGCGATCTCGTAGCCGTTGCAGGCGATGTCGTACTGGAAGGCCTTGATGGTGAGCGGGTCCTGCCCGTTCAGCGCCTCAAGCCCGCCCTGCGGCATGGAGAAGGGGTTGTGGGAGAAGTCGATCTTCTTCTCCTCGTCCGACCATTCGTAGAAGGGGAAGTCCACGATCCAGGCCAGCTCGAACCGCTCGGTGTCGATGAGCTTCAGCTCCTCGCCCACCTTGGTGCGGGCAAGACCGGCGAACTTGTAGAACTTCTCCGGATTGCCGGCGACGAAGAAGGCGGCATCGCCGTCCTTGAGGCCGAGCTGCTCGCGGATGGCAGCGGTGCGCTCGGGGCCGATGTTGTTGGCGAGCGGGCCTGCGCCCTCTCCGCCTTCACGCCACATGATGTAGCCGAGGCCCGGCTGGCCCTCGCCCTGCGCCCACGAGTTCATGCGGTCGCAGAACGCACGCGAACCGCCGGTCGGGCCGGGGATCGCCCACACCTCGTTCTTCGGGTCTTCGAGCAGGCGCGCGAACACCTTGAAATTCGAGCCACGGAAGTGCTCGGAGACGTTCTGCATCACCAGCGGGTTGCGCAGGTCCGGCTTGTCGGAGCCGTACTTGCGCAGGGCTTCCGCATATGGAATGCGCGGCCAGTTCTGGGTGACGGGCTTGCCGCCGCCGAACTCCTCGAACACGCCCCGGATCACCGGCTCCACCGCCGCGAACACGTCGTCCTGCGTGACGAAGCTCATTTCGAGGTCGAGCTGGTAGAACTCGCCCGGCAGGCGGTCGGCACGCGGGTCCTCGTCGCGGAAACAGGGGGCGATCTGGAAGTAGCGGTCGAAGCCGCTCATCATGATGAGCTGCTTGTACTGCTGGGGCGCCTGGGGCAGGGCGTAGAACTTGCCGGGATGGATGCGCGAGGGCACGAGGAAGTCGCGCGCGCCTTCCGGCGAGGAGGCGGTCAGGATCGGCGTCTGGAACTCGAAGAAGCCCTGCCCCTTCATGCGCTGGCGCAGGCTGTCGATGATCTGGCCGCGCTTCATGATGTTGCCGTGGATGCGCTCGCGGCGCAGGTCCAGGAAGCGGTAGCGCAGGCGGATATCTTCCGGATAATCCTGATCGCCGAACACCGGCAGCGGCAGCTCGGCGGCCGGGCCGAGCACCTCAAGGTCGGTGGCGTAGATCTCCACCTTGCCGGTGGCGAGCTCTGAATTCTCCGTGCCCTCGGGGCGCAGGCGCACGCGGCCATCGACGCGGATCACCCATTCCGCGCGCACCTTCTCGGCGGCGGCGAAGGCGGCGCTGTCGGGATCGAACACCACCTGGGTCAAGCCGTAATGGTCGCGCAGGTCCACGAACAGCACGCCGCCATGGTCGCGGATACGGTGGCACCAGCCGGAGACGCGGACGGTGTCGCCCACCTGGGCTTCGGTGAGCGCGCCGCAGGTGTGGGTGCGGTAGCGGTGCATGGCGGACCTTTCGGGGAACACGGTAAACGAAACGGGAGTTTGGCGCCAAAGGCTCACGCCGGGCCGGCGGGGAAGGTGCATGCGCACCCTGCCTTGTCAAGGGAGCACAGGTGGGGCAGCAACGTGCTACGGTATTGGCGCTGGTGCCAAGCTGTGTATCTTGCGGGGGAATTGCGCTGAAGCGGGGGTGCAAATGAGTGTTCGGGCCGTCGGTCGGACGGATCATCCCGAAGAACGCATGCACCGGATCGGCGCACGCAGCGGCGTGCTGTTCGCGGCGCTCGGCGCGGTTCTGGCCCTCGCGGTGATCGCGGGCACGGTCTTCCTCTGCTACAGCATCCGCAAGCAGACCTTCGCCGATCGTCGGCGCGAGCTGGAGAACCTCTCCCTCACGCTGGCCGAGCAGAGCGACCGCGCCTTCCAGTCCCTGCAACTGGTGCAGAAAAGCATCATCGAGCGCATCGCCGCCGCCAACATCGAGTCCCAGACGGCGCTCGGCGCCCTCATGTCGACCTTCGACATCAATGAGACGCTGCGGGAAAAGATCAGCGGCCTGCCCTTCGTCGATGCCGTGACCATCATCGACCAGCAGGGCAACCTGCTGAATTTCTCCCGCTACTGGCCCGTGCCGTCCGTCAATGTCTCGGACCGGGACTATTTCATCGCGCTGCGGGACAGCCGGAACAAGACCATCTACGTGAGCCAGCCCGTGCCCAACCGCGGCACCGGCACCATGACCATCTATCTCGCCAACCGCTTCAACACGCCCTCCGGCGCCTTCTTCGGTCTCGTGCTCGGCGCCATGGAGCAGAGCTATTTCGAGCAGTTCTACGGCGCCATCAAGCTCGGCCGCGACGGCAACATCACCCTCTTCCGCGAGGATGGGGCGCATCTGGCCTCCTTCCCCCACAGGAGCCTGTCGCAGGTCCAGCTGCCACAGTCCGCCACCCGCATCGCCCGCGAACTCATCGCGGAGGAGCCAGAGGACGGCATCGTCCCCGCCGGCCTGATCGACGAGCACGCCCGTCTGGTGGCCGTGCAGCAGCTGGCCAACTATCCGCTGGTCGTCGCGGTCAGCGACACCACCGATGCCATCGAGGCGCGGCTGCGGCTCCAGATCCTGCCCATCGGCATCGCCGCCGGGCTCATCTGCATCGCCATCGGCGTCGCGGTGGCCCTCGCCATCCGCCAGTCGCAGGCGCAGGCGCGCTTTGCCGCCGCCGCCCATCACACCGCCCGGCATGACGACCTCACGGGCCTGCCGAACCGCCTCCTCTTCACCGAGCGCCTGACCGCCCTGCTTGCCACCACGCGCTCACCGCTGGCGGTGCTGTTCCTCGATCTCGACTACTTCAAGACGGTCAACGACACGCTCGGCCATGTGGTGGGCGACCAGTTGCTGCGGGCGGTCGCGACCCGCGTCGCCGAGGAGGCGCAGCCGAGCGAGCTGGTGGCCCGGCTCGGCGGCGACGAATTCGCCATCATCAGCAGCCAGGCCGACCAGCCGGAAGCCGCGCTGGCGCTGGCCGAGCGGATCATCGCCCGCATCAGCCGGCCCATCAGCGTGGAGGATCACCGGGTGATCGCCGGCGGCTCGGTGGGCATCGCCATGGCCCCCGCGGACGGCACGTCGGTGATCGAGCTCCTGAAGAATGCGGACCTCGCTCTCTATCGCGCCAAGGCGGAAGGGCGGGGACAGGCGCGCCTGTTCGAGCCGGAGATGGAGCACACCGCGCTGTCCCGCCGCTCGCTGGAGCTCGACCTGCGCAGCGCCTGGGAGAACGGACAGTTCTTTCTCGTCTTCCAGCCCTTCTTCCGCGTCGGAGACCGCAAGCTCTGCGGTTTCGAGGCGCTGCTGCGCTGGCGCCATCCGACGCGGGGCATCGTCGCCCCCGCCACCTTCATCGCCTGCGCGGAAGAGACCGGCCTCATCCTGCCGCTCGGCGCCTGGGTGCTCACGGAAGCCTGCCGCGCGGCGGCCGACTGGCCGGACGACGTGCGCCTCGCGGTCAATCTCTCGCCGCTCCAGTTCCGCTCCGGCCACATGCCGGACCAGATCCGCGAGGCGCTTCGCGTCTCCGGCCTGAAACCCAGCCGGCTGGAGCTGGAGCTGACCGAATCGACCCTCCTTGAGGAAGGCTCGGGCATCCACGGCGCCCTGCAGGGGCTGCGCAGCCAGGGGATCACCATCGCGCTCGACGATTTCGGCACCGGCTACTCGTCGCTGAGCTATCTGCGCTCGCTGCCCATCGACCGAATCAAGATCGACCGCGGCTTCATCTCCCGCATCTGCGAAGACGACCCCAGCCGCGCCATCGTGCGGGCGGTCCTGCAATTGTCCGCAGCGCTGAAGCTGGAGACGACGGCCGAGGGGATCGAGACCGAGGAGCAGCTGGAAACCCTGCGGGCCGAAGGCTGCGGCTATGTCCAGGGCTATCTGCTGGGGCGGCCCATGCGCGCCACCGAGGCGCGGGACATGTCCTTCCAGGCCGTAAGCTGAGCGGCACATCATTCAGGCTCTTTCGCGGCAAGCTAGGCTTCTTTATGGTGGCCGCCATGGACCCGATCACCTCCACGGAGGCCCTGGCAGCCGCCTGCGAGCGCCTCTCCCGCCACGACTTCGTCACTGTCGACACCGAGTTCCTGCGTGAGACGACCTTCTGGCCGAAGCTCTGCGTGATTCAGGTGGCCAGCGTCGACGAGGCCATCATCATCGATGCCCTCGCGGAAGGGCTGGACCTCGCGCCTTTCTTCGCCCTGATGGGCAATGAGAAGGTGAAGAAGGTGTTCCATGCCGGCCGGCAGGACATCGAGATCGTCTGGCATCTGGCGGAGATCATCCCCCATCCGGTGTTCGACACCCAAGTGGCGGCCATGGTGCTCGGCTATGGCGACAGCATCTCCTATGACCAGCTGGTGCAGCGGATCACCGGCCACGCCATCGACAAGTCCTCCCGCTTCACCGACTGGTCGCGCCGGCCGCTCTCGCAGGCCCAGCTTACCTATGCGGTCGCCGACGTCACGCACCTGCGCGATGTCTACAAGAAGCTGATGGAGGATCTGGAGAGCCGCGGCCGGGCCGACTGGATGGGCGAGGAGATGAACATCCTCACCTCTCCCAGCACCTATCGCCAAGACCCCGAGACCGCCTACGAGCGGCTGAAATCCCGGGTGCGCAAGCCGCGTGAACTGGCAGTCCTCGCCGAGGTCGCCGCCTGGCGCGAGCGCGAGGCGCAGGCCCGCGACCTGCCGCGCGGGCGCATCATCAAGGACGAGGTGATCGGCGAGATCGCCGTTCAGCAGCCGCAGACCGCCGAGAAGCTGGCCGAACTGCGCTCGCTGCCCAAGGGCTTCGAGCGCTCGCGCTATGGCGAGGCGGTGCTGGAAGCGGTCAAGAAGGGCGTGGCCCGCGATCCCAAGACCCTGCCCCGCATCGAGCGCGACAAGCCGCTGCCGAACGGCGCTGCCGCCACCGTCGAACTGCTCAAGGTGCTGCTGCGCATGACTGCCGAGCAGAATGCGGTGGCCGCCAAGGTGATCGCCACCACCGACGACCTCGAGCGGATCGCCGTCGACGACGAGGCTCCCGTCCCCGCCCTCTCCGGCTGGCGGCGGGAACTGTTCGGTGAACGGGCGCTAGCCCTCAAGGCCGGTCGCCTTGCCCTCGCCGTCGACCGCGGCAAGGTCATCGCCGTCGAGCGGGATTGAGTCCCGACGGCCGACCCAGCCATCAGTCGCTCGTGATCATCACCTCGGGAAAGGTGTCGGGCTCTTCCAGATCGAGCCCGTCCTCTTCCGCCAGCGGAACGTCCACCAGGCAGACGTCGCCGTCGTCGATCACCAGCGTCACGGGTGTCAGCGCCTTGCCCTGGCAGGGGCCGATGAAGCACTGGCCGCTGTCGAGATCGAATTGGGCATGGTGCACGCCGCAGGTGAGGAAGTTGCCCTCCTCGTCGAGAAACTCCCCCGGCACGGTGTCGAGCCGCTTGCCCTGATGCGGGCAGGCATTCTCGAAGCCGAAAAACGAATTGGACTTGCGGGTAACGATGATCGGCCAGGGCTTGGCCGCCCCGCTCTCGTCGAGCCGCGCCAGCACGAAGCCGCGCGCACCGCCGTCGTCGATCTCATAGGTGGAGCAGATGGCAAAGAGTTCGCTCATGGGCCGCCTCCGGCGGTTCGGGGTCTCGCGCGGGCGGGCCACCCGCGCAGGGAACGCGGATGGGGGTCAGCGCCGGGCGAGCGAACGCAGGAAGCCTTCGTATTCGTCGGTCAGTTCCATATCCACCGCCGGGGCCGCCTTCAGCAGCAAGTTGGCGATGAAGGCCTGATCGTTGCGCGGATCATCCAGCGCCTCGCGCAGGATGGGCAGGTTGTCCTCGATATGGTGGAGAAAGGCGGGCTCCTTCTCGACGATCACCGTCCAGCGCTCCCGCGTCCATCTGGCGAGCGGATAGAGCACCTCGTGGATGAAGTTGGATTTGCGGGCCTTCTCGAAGAAGCGCAGGCCCGCGTTCCAGTCCTCCTTGGCGCGCAGCGGCGGCGGCGGCCTGTCGCCTTTCAGCCATTTGCGCCCCGCCTGTCCGACAAAATCCTCAAGCAGGATGGGATTGTCGTTCACGGCCCGGAAATAGCCGACCGCGAGCTTGCCGGGATAGTCGTCGCCGAAGCGGGCAATCAGCCCGGCATCCACCGCATCCACGGCGGCGACGTCGCCCTTCAGGGCGGCCGTCATGCAGAAGGCGAAGAGCGCGTCATTGGCCACCGCCTGAACGCCCGGCGTTGCAAGGTCCTGCGCGGACAAGGCCGGCGTCACGCCATCTGCGGGGACGGCCGCCGTTCCTGCGCGCTGGGCGGTGATGAAGGCGGTGATCTCCAGCCAGCCCATGAAGCTGGCGAGGAAGGCGTCCGGGTCCACATGCACGATCGAAAGGTTGATCGGCAGCTTGCGCTTCTGCAGTTCGGCCATGTCCGTCATGTCGACGCCCCCGAGGCTGGGGATCGGGCCCGTGCCCAATCCGACAATCAGGACAGTCGTTGCAAGCGGTGTGCCGGGCGCAGGTGGATCAGCGGACGGGCCGCAGGCGGCGCCAGAGCCAGCGGACGATGACGCCCACCCACAGCACGATCGTCAGCAGCATGAAGGGGGCCGTGATCAGCATGAACCAGCCGCCCGTGAAGAGGGTGTAGAGCAGGCCGCCGATGTCGGTGCCGCCGAACAGGCAGGGCTGGGGCTGCCCCTCATTGACCTTGCAGCCGAGCGTGGATGCGATTTCGGTGGCCGCGAAGACGCCAAGCAGCGGGAACCAGGCCACCAGCGTCCCGAGCACCAGCCAGATCAGGCGGCGGGACCGGCGGGGCGGAGGGGGCTGCGTGTGGGGCATCGGCGCCTCTTGCTCGTGAGCCCCCGGGCGAGAACGCGCCGGGGTGCGGATGCAGGAGCATCGCCACACCCTGGCTCAAGGTTCCCGCCCTCAGCTCATGACGATGGAGGGCTCGCGGCCGATGAGGCGTGCCAGTTGCTTCAGGCGGTTCTGCACCCGGTCGTTCACGAGGCTCGCGAGATCGGACGGAACGGTGAGCTTCAGGTGGGTCTCGTCGGCGATGAGCGGCACCCGCGGCAGGATGCCGGGCATGGCGGCCGACATCACATAGGCCACCCGCATGGCGGCACCGAGGATGCGCGCCCGGTCGAGCATGCCGGAGGTCACGAGCTCAAGGAGGCGCGGCGCATACTCGTCCTCGCCGAGGCCCATGTGCCGGTAATAGACCGACAGGGCGAGGAAGGCGCGGCCGGGATGGTCGATGCCCACCAGCGCCGCATGGGCGATGACGTTGAGGCTCTGCTCGCCGCGATAGTCGGGATGCGCCCGCCAGGCGATGTCGGAGAGAAGGCACGCCGCCTCGCGCAGGCGCCGTTCCTCCGTGCTCTCCTCCAGCACCGGGCTGGAGGCGAAGAAATTGCCGGTCCAGGTGGCGAGCTCCTCGCCATGCTGCGGCGAGCGCGAGCGCAGGATGTTGAAGTCCTGTGCCTCGATGAGCAGCGGATCGTGCCGGCGCGTCTCGGCGTCGAGGAGCGCGTAGAGCAGACCCTCGCGGACGCCCAGCGCGGAGATGACGACGTCCGCCGGACGGCCCGTGCGCACCAGATTCTCCAGCACCACCGCGCCATAGGCGAGCAGCGGGCGGCGGGCGCTGGACACCGCCTCGATATGAGCCAGCGCCTCGGGCTCGGCCCGGTGGACGATGCGCGTGAAGTCGAGCACTTCCTTCGCCGGCAGGCGGTAGCCATGCATCACATGCAGCGGATAGCCCCGCTGGAACATGTGCAGGCGCGCGAGCGCGCGCCAGGTGCCGCCCACCGCATAGAAGGTGCGCCCCGCCACTTCCGAGAGCACGGGGGCATCGCGCATGGCGTCTCGGACGATCTTCTCCGCCTTGTTCAGCGACTTGGACGAGCGGTCCTGCAAGGCGAGGCCGCCGATGGGCAGGGTTATGCCGTTGCCCACCACCTCGCGCTTGATGTCCACGAGTTCCAGAGAGCCGCCGCCGAGATCGCCGGCGACACCGTCCGGATCATGGATGCCGGAGATGACGCCATAAGCGGCCAGTTCCGCCTCGCGGCGACCCGACAGGATCTCGATGGAGACGCCGCAGATGGCCTCGCACTCGGCGATGAAGGCCGGGCCGTTCTGGGCATCGCGGGCGGCGGCGGTGGCGAGCGCATAGAGCTTGCCCACCCCCATGGCGTCGCACAGGCCGCGGAACCGGCGCAGGGCCGAGAAGGCCCGCTGCACCGCATCCTCCGCGAGCCGGCCGGTGGACAGCACGTCCCGGCCGAGCCCGCACAGGGCCTTCTCGTTGAACAGGGGAACCGGAGCACGGGTCACCGCCTCATAGACCACGAGGCGGACGGAATTGGATCCGATGTCGATGACCGCGACCGGGGCCTCGCCGGCCATCAGGGTGGAAAGGCCCCTGTGGTCATCCTCCCGAACGGCGGACGAGGAGACTGCGCGGCGAAGAATCCTTGAGAGACTTTCCACGTCCTGACAAGCTCGGGTTGGTCATGAAATAGCGATGGGCGTTGAACGGCTCTTCGCCCGGCGCCGGGACTATGCGTTCCGAAGAGCCGTCGGGCAACACCCGCCAGCTCTGTTCGTTGTCGATAAGATTGGCGACCATGATCTGATCCAGCACCTGCTCATGCACCGTGGGATTGGTGATGGGGCAGAGTGTCTCAACCCGGCGGTCGAGGTTGCGGGTCATCAGATCGGCCGAGGAGATGTAGACGATGGCCTTCGGGTGCGGCAGGCCATGGCCGGCGCCGAAGCAGTAGACGCGGCTGTGCTCGAGGAAGCGGCCGACGATGGACTTCACCCGGATGTTCTCCGACAGGCCGGGGATGCCGGGGCGCAGGCAGCAGATGCCGCGCACAACGCAGTCCACCTGCACGCCGGCGCTGCTCGCCGCATAGAGGGCGTCGATCACCACCGGGTCCACCAGCGAGTTGCACTTCAGCCAGATGGCGGCCGGGCGGCCGGCGCGGGCGTGCGCGATCTCGTCGGCGATGTGGCGCATGATGCGCGGCTTGAGCGTTGCCGGCGACACCGCCATGGCGTCGAGTTCACCCGGCTGGGCATAGCCGGTGATGAAGTTGAAGATGCGGGCCACGTCCTGCGCGATCACCGGGTCGGCGGTGAAGAAGGAGAGGTCCGTGTAGATGCGGGCGGTGATGGGGTGATAGTTGCCCGTCCCCACATGGCAGTAGGTGGCGAGCGCGCCGCCCTCGCGGCGCACCACCATGGACAGCTTGCCGTGGGTCTTCAGGTCGATGAAGCCGAACACCACCTGCACGCCCGCGCGCTCCAGATCGCGCGCCCAGCGGATGTTGGCTTCCTCGTCAAAGCGGGCCTTCAGCTCCACCAGCGCGGTCACCGACTTGCCGGCCTCCGCCGCTTCGGCCAGCGCCTTCACGATCGGGCTGTCGGAGGAGGTGCGGTAGAGGGTCTGCTTGATGGCGACGACATTAGGGTCGCGAGCAGCCTGGCGGAGAAACTGAACCACCACATCGAAGGATTCATAAGGGTGGTGAACCAGAATGTCCTTCTCGCGAATGGCCAGAAAGCAGTCGCCGCCATGGTCGCGGATGCGCTCGGGAAATCGCGCATTGAAGGCCTGGAATTTCAGGTCCGGCCGGTCCACGGAGACAAGCTGGGAGAATTCGTTCAGCGCCAGCACGCCGTCCACGACGAATATCTCGTCGTCCTGCACGTCGAGTTCGCGGGCGACGAACACCCGCAGTTCCTCCGGCATGCCGGCGTCCGCTTCCATGCGGATCACCTCGCCGTAGCGCCGCTGCTTCAGCGCCGTCTCGAACAGGCGGACCAGATCCTCCGCCTCTTCCTCGATTTCAAGGTCGCTGTCGCGCACCACGCGGAACACGCCCTGCCCCTTCACCGCATAGCCTGGGAACAGGCGGCCGATGAACAGGCCGGTCATCTGCTCCAGCGTGATGAAGCGCATGGTGCCCGGCTCGCGCTCGGGCAGGCGGATAAAGCGCTCCACCTTGGCGGGGATGCGGATGAGGGCATTCATGCCCCGGCCGTCGGTCTGCCGCACCAGTTGCAGCGCCAGCGAGAAGCCGAGGTTGGGGATAAAGGGGAAGGGGTGCGCCGGATCGATCGCGAGCGGGGTCAGCACCGGGAAGACATGGTGCAGGAAGTGCTTCTCCAGCACCTCCAGATCACCGGCGCTCACATCCGCGCCGTCCACCAGCACGATGCCGGCTCCCGCCAGTTCCTTGCGCAGCTCAAGCCAGCGCTGCTGCTGGTCGAAGATCAGCGAGCCGGCCTCGGCCACCACATTGGTGAGCTGTTCGGCCGGCAGGAGGCCATCGGGGCTGGCGATGGTGAGGCCCTCGCGGATCTGCTCCTTGAGGCCGGCCACGCGCACCATGAAGAATTCGTCGAGATTGTTCGCCGAAATGGACAGGAAGCGCAGTTGCTCCAACAGCGGATGGTTCCGGTTGGAGGCTTCCTCCAGCACGCGGCGATTGAAGTGCAGCCAGGAGATTTCGCGGTTGATGAAACGCTGCGGAGAGGTCGCGAGATCGCTGGCGGGCCCGTCCGCCTCGGGCGTCATCGCAAGAGCCGTCGCCTCAGTCGCAGTCATGGAACACTTCCCCTGTTTTGCACGCGGCGGACCATGGCCGCCTTGCATGACCACTCTATGACGGGATGCCGCACCGGGGGAACGGTGGCCGCCGCCCTCCCCGCTTTCCTAAAGGAAGCATCTTGCCCGCCCTTCATTCCATTGCGGTGCGAACAAGGACACGCTTCCGTCATCAAAGAGCTTAGAGTGGGAGCCAAGAACAAGCCGTGGCCTCCGCCACCGCGGCTGGAGGCGTTCATGTTTCAGGGGTTCAACCGCCGCTTTTTCGGCGGCGAAGCACAGGCCGACATTCCGCTCGTGGCCGATGAGACCGTGGAGGCGCGCCCGGCCGCTCCTGCGAACACCCCGCGCATCGGACTGGCGCTTGGGGGCGGGGCGGCGCGCGGCTTTGCCCATATCGGCGTGCTGCGGACACTGGAAAAGCACGGCATCCGCCCGGACGTGGTGGCCGGCACCTCCATCGGCGCGGTGGTCGGCGGGCTGTGGGCAGCGGGCAAGCTCGACCCGCTGGAGGGCTGGGCCCGCAGCCTCAAGAAGCGCGACGTGCTCGGCATGCTGGACTTCACCTTCGGCTCCGCCGGCCTCATCGGGGGGCGGCGGCTCGTCGATCTGATGCGCCGCCATGTGGAGCCGACCCGCATCGAGAGCCTGTCCACGGTCTTCGCCGCCATCGCCACGGAGCTGGGCAGCGGCCACGAGATCTGGCTCACCCGTGGCGACCTCATCGAGGCGATCCACGCCAGCTACTGCCTGCCGGGCATCTTCACGCCGGTGAAGGTGGGCGGGCGCTGGCTGATGGACGGCGCGCTGGTGAACCCCATCCCCGTCTCCGCCGCCCGCGCCATGGGCGCGCGCATCGTGATCGCGGTGAACCTTAATTCGGATGTCTTCGGCAAGGGCGCGGTGATCCACGATCACGGCAGCATGCTGGAGACAGCAGAGGCGGCGCTGGCGGAAAAGCGGGCGCGTTTCTCGGGAATCCTGCGGCCGGACCGGCTGTTGCGGCGGCAGTTCTTCTCCGGCGCGCCGGACGGACCGAAGGGCATCTCGTCGGTGATGATCGATGCCTTCAACATCACCCAGGACCGCATCGCCCGCTCGCGGCTGGCGGGAGATCCGCCGGACGTCTCCATCTCGCCCAAGCTCGGCAAGATCGGCCTGTTCGAGTTCCAGCGCGCGGACGAGGCGATCGCCGCCGGCGCCGAGGCGGCGGAAAAGGTGATCGACGAACTCAAGGAAGTGATGGTCGCCCTCGCCTGAGCTGTGCGCGGCCCAGGGGCATGGCGGCGGGAGCCCCGCCGCCGGCCGTTCAGGCGGTCATGATGTAATCGCGCAGTTGGGCGCTCTCGCGCTCCATCTCCTCGACGCGGAACTTCACCACGTCGCCGATGGAGATGATGCCGATGAGCCGCTCGCCCTCCACCACCGGGACGTGGCGGAAGCGGCCGCGCGTCATGCGCTCCATGATGCCCTGGATGGTCTCGTCGCGCGCGCAGGTCACGACCGCACGGGTCATCACGGCGGACACCGGCTCGGAAAGAACCTCCGGCCCGCGCACGCCGAGAATGCGCACCACGTCGCGCTCCGACAGGATGCCTGCCAGCCGGCCGTTGTCATCCACCGCGACGATGGCACCGATCCGATGCTCGGACAGGCTCTTGACCGCATCGGTCAGGGAGGCGTCCGGCGAGATGGTCACCATGGATGAGGGCTTGCTGTTCAGGATGGCGCTGACGGTCATGTGTCTTCCTCCGCTCTGACTGCGCTGTCATGGGCCGGCGGAGGCTTGTTTCTTTTGTGGGCGCCGGCGCAGGCGCAGACGCAAGGATGATCCACCCGAAGCGCTCGGGGTGCAACCTCTGAATGCCGTCAGGGCAGTTCACGCGGCGGTTTTCTCGCGCGGCAGGCGCCGACCGACGGGATCGAAGAACGAAAAGAGCAGCAGGCCGGCGAAGAAGCCGCCCAGATGCGCCTGCCAGGCGACCTCGCCATCTTCCGCCCCCGGCATGGTCACGCCGACGCCGAAGAGGAGGTTGGCGGCGATCCAGACGCCCATGAAGCCGAGCACGCGGGGATCGCGGAAGGCCTCCCCCAGCCCCTGTGCCGGCATGTGATCCGGCAGCGGGCCGCGCCGGCCGCTCAGGGAGCCGCCAGGCGCGAAGGCGAAACGCACCGCCGCCGCCATGAGGCCGGCGATGGCCGCCGAGGCGCCGATCATGGGCACCATCGCGTCCCGGTGGGTGATGAGATGGGCGAAGGCCCCCACCGCCGCCGTGACGGCGAAGAAGGCAAGGAAGCGCGCCGGCCCGAAGCGCCGGGCCACCGGCGTCGCAAACGCCAGCATCCAGATCAGATTGACGCCGAGATGGATCCAGTTGGCGTGCAGCAGCGCGTAAGTGACGAAGGTCCAGATGTCGGCGCCGATGCCGCCGGGAAGTGCCAGCGCGGCCTCCGCATCATAGCGGCCGGGCACGAAAGAGAAGAGCGCGAGGATCTCCAGATCGGCGCCCTCGCTCAGCACATAGGTGCGGACGAGATGGATCACCGCCATCGCGGCGGCGAGGGCAGTCACGACGCCGGGCACGTTGAACACCGGCTGGCGGGGCATCGCCCCAGGGGATCGGGTGATATCGAGCACCCTTCGCACATAGGCGCGGGCCGGAAGGAGAGCAACCCAAAACACGGGGAGTGTCCGCCCCGGCCATCGATGATCGGGCGCACGAACGGCGGTATCATCCAGCGGAAACCGCGTTAAGGTTAAAAAAGGATTAAGAGCGCGCACAGACGCGGTTTGCGGCATTATCCTTTTGTTAACCGCAAGGCGAACACCCGCTCATGCCCTCTTCTCTCGCGCGACTGCTGCTCCTGGCCGGCCTGCTTCTCGGCAGCACGGCGGGCGCGTCCGCACAGAAGATCCATACGGCAAGCCTTCCGCCCCAGCCGGCGCCGGTGGAGCATCTCGACGCCATCGGCAACACCAATCCGCCCATCGGCTATGTGGAGTTCTGCGGCGACCACGCCAATGAATGCGTGCCGTCCGGCCCGATGGTCTATGAGGTCGCTCTCACCGAGCAGAAGCTCGCCGAGCTCCAGAAGGTGAACCGCTCGGTGAACGAGACGGTGGAGCCCATGACCGACCTCGAGCACTACGGCGTGGTCGAGAAATGGGCCTATCCCGATGACGGCAAGGGCGACTGCGAGGACTATGTGCTGGAAAAGCGCCGGGTCCTCATGAACCTCGGCTGGCCGGCGTCGGTGCTGCTCATCACGGTGGTGCGCGACAAGGCCGGCGACGGCCATGCGGTGCTGACCGTGGTGACCGACCGCGGCGACCTCGTCCTCGACAATCAGGAAGCCGAGATCCTGCGCTGGCGCCAGACCGGCTATCGCTATGTGAAGCGCCAGTCCCAGAACGACCCTAGCCAGTGGGTGTCGCTGGGCGAGACCCGCTCCCCGCCGGTGGTGGGCGGCGGGCGCTGAGGCGCCCGTCCGTTCTCGGGCGGATCAGTCGATGCGGGTAAGCCCGGCCGCGAAGCGCTTCCAGTTGTTCTGATAATGCTCCGCCGTACGCGAGAGGCGCGCCACCATCTCGTCGTCCAGTTCCCGGATGGCCTTGGCCGGCGCGCCGACGATCAGCGACCGCTCGGCAAAGGACTTGCCCTCGGTGACCAGCGCATTGCTGCCCACCAGCGAGTTCGGGGCGATCGTGGCGCCATTGAGCAGGGTCGCGCCCATGCCGACGAGGCTGTTCTCGCCCACCACGCAGCCATGCAGCATGGCCATGTGGCCGACGGTGACACCCGCACCCAGCGTCATGGGGAAGCCGGGGTCGGTGTGGAGGACGCAGTTTTCCTGGATGTTGGTGCCCCGCCCGATGGTGATGGGCTCGTTGTCGCCACGGATCACCGTGCCGAACCAGATGCTCGCATCCTCCTCGATCTTCACCCGGCCGATGACGATGGCATTGGGCGCGATCCAATAGCGTCCGGAGGCCGGCAGTTCGGGGGCAACGCCGTCGATGGCATAGAGCGGCATGGGCTTGGGGCTCCTTGGGGCATTTTCGCCCTGCCTACACCGCCCCGCCGCCGGCCGCCAGTTGGGAGGAGGCTCAGGGAACCGGCGCAACGTCCGTTCGGCGGAAATGACAACCGACGCGTTCGCCTCTGCAACCGCCAGGGTGACGCCTAGCTCCGGAAGGCACAGCCTTCGGCGACGGCAGCCTGATGGAGAGCTTGGTCCATAGTCACCAGAGGCACGCCATCCCGCACCGCGAGCGCGAGATAAGCGGCGTCATAAGCGGTGAGCCCGTGCGCGCGGGCAAGCCTCATCAACCGTTCATGATCCGGTGCCGGATCAATTGCGATCGGCAGGTCCGCAAGCAGGGCCAAGGCCCGATCGGCCTGCTCGCGGGTCACTCGGCCGCGCCGCACGTTGGTGAGGAAAATATTGCACATCTCGAACCACCAGAGCGATGGAACGATCGCATGGTCGGTCAACAGCCGTTCGTAAGCGGCGGATGCAACAAGATTTCCCTCGTCCGGCAGGAGCCATGTGGCACTGACGGAGGCGTCCACCACGAAGGGCATCAGCGCTGATGGCCTTCACGGCGGGCCGACTGGATGTCGGCGAGCGAGAGCCGTGGCATTGTCTCGCGAAATGCCGCGATCGCCTCCATGGTCTTCCGCGTACCGGCCTCATCATGGTCGGGCTCAGGGACCAGCCGGGCAACGGCGCGACCATCGCGTGTGATGACGACCGTTTCGCCCCGTTCCACGGCATCGACGAGTTGGGTCAGATGCGCCTCGGCGTCCGTGATCTGCACATGCCGCATCGGAGTTCCTCCCGATGATCGTTCCGCATGCTCAGAATGGGCTTCCCGCACGGTGAGCGCAACGCGCCCCTCAGAACGGCCCGCGCGCATAGATGGCCTGAAGGCCGGCGGTGAGCTGGGCGACATGCTGCTCATAGACCTTGCGGATGCAGGGCACGCGGCTGCCGCAGGTGGCGCGATAGGCGAGGAAGGCGCGCTGCTGGTCCTGGATGATGCCGCGTTCGCCCATGGCCACGAGATGGGTCAGCACGTCGTAGAGCGTTGCCGCACGCACATCGAGATCGGACAGGTCGCGGTTGACGCACACCGCCTTCTCGTCCGGCGAGCGGGCCTTGGTGCAGTCGAAGCTGGCTGCGGCGGCGGGCGCAGGTGAGAAGGCGAGAACGAGACCCAGGAGGGCCAGGGCAGTGGACGCGCGGCGCAGTGTCATTCGCTCACCCTCGCGGCCTCGTAGCGGGCAAAGCCCTCGGCGCGCAGCTGGCACGCCGGGCAGGTCCCGCAGCCATGCCCCCACGGATGGCGCGGGCCGCGTTCGCCAAGATAGCAGGTATGGGTGTCCTCCACGATGAGGTCCACCAGCGCCCGGCCGCCGAGCCGCTCGGCGAGCCGCCAGGTCTCGGCCTTGTCGATCCACATGAGCGGTGTCTCGAGCACAAAGCGCCGGTCCATGCCGAGGTTGAGCGCCACCTGCAGGGCCTTGATGGTGTCGTCCCGGCAGTCCGGATAGCCGGAGAAGTCGGTCTCGCACATGCCGCCGACGATGTGCTTCAGCCCGCGCCGATAGGCGAGCGCGGCGGCGAAGGTGAGGAAGACGATGTTGCGGCCGGGCACGAAGGTGTTCGGCAGGCCGCCCTCGGTCATCTCGATGGCGACGTCGCGGGTGAGCGCCGTGTCGGAGACCGCGCCCAGCGCATCGAGCGCGAGGGTATGGTCCTCGCCCAGCTTCGCGGCCCAGGCCGGATTGAGCGCTGCCATGGCGGCGCGCACCTTCACCCGGCAGTCGAGTTCGATGCGGTGGCGCTGGCCATAGTCGAAGCCGAGCGTCTCCACCCGCTCGAAGCGGTCCAGCGCCCAGGCGAGCGTGGTGGTGGAATCCTGCCCGCCCGAGAACAGGACGAGCGCGCCCGAACCCGGGCCCGCGTCAGCACTCATTCGCCGGGCGCTTTGGCGTCGATGGCGAGCGCGTGGAGACCGCCGGCGATCTCGCCCGCCAGCAGCCCGTTCACCAGACGGTGGCGGTCGATGCGGCTCTTGCCCCGGAAGGCCTCGGAGACCACCCGCACCCGCAGGTGGGTGATGCCGCCGTCGGGTCGGGCGCGGTTGTGCGCGTGGCCCGCGTGGCGGTGGCTCTCGTCCTCCACCTCCAGCGAGATGGGCGAAAGGCCGGCAGCGAGCGCCGTGCGGATCTGGTCGAGATGAGCGTCGGACATGGCCTATCGGTACTGCCGCCGCGCGCCCGGCGTCAATGCGGCCGGCCAGCCCCGCGCGCTGCGCATGGGCGTCGCGGAGGGATCAGGCGGGCAGCCACGAGAGCGCCAGCCCGGCAAGCGCGCAGACCCCGAGCGTCGCCATCATGCCGGCGCGGAAGCGGAGCATGGCGACCAGCGCGCCGACCGCAAGCACGGCCGCCCGCCAGTCGACGGACGCGAGCACCGGCACGTCGGGCGAGAGGCCGAGCACGCGCCATTCGCGCACCTCGCGAAACACCACATGCAAGGCGAACCAGACCGCGAGATTGAGGATGACGCCCACCACCGCCGCCGTGATGGCCGACATGGCGGCGGCGAGGCGCCGGTTGCCGCGCAGCGCCTCCATGTAGGGCGCGCCGAGGAAGATCCAAAGGAAACAGGGCGCGAACGTCACCCAGACGGTAAGCGCCCCGCCGAACAGCCCGGCGAGCCACGCCGGCAAGGCGCCGGGATCGCGATAGGCGGCGAGAATGCCCACGAACTGGAGGACGAGGATGAGCGGCCCCGGCGTCGTCTCCGCAAGGCCGAGCCCGTCCACCATTTCATGCGGCGAGAGCCAGCCGAAGGTCTCCACCGCCGCCTGCGCCACATAGGCCAAGGCCGCGTAGGCACCGCCGAACGTGACCACCGCCATGACGCTGAAGAAGGAGCCGATGGTCGCCCAGACGCTGTGGGGGCCGGTGAGAAGCGCCAGCAGCGCAACCGGCCCGAGCCAGGCCGGCAGCCAGACCGCCAGCACCTTCAGCGCGCGGCCGGCAGAAGGATGCGTGTGGGCCATGGCGCCTTGCGCGAAGAGATCGTCCACGATCCCCTCCCCCGCCGCCGGCGCGGCCGGCGCGCCAAAACCCTTGCCGGCAAAGGCGAAGCCGAACAGGCCTGCGGCCAGAACCACCAGCGGGAAGGGCACCTGCGCGGCATAGATGGCAACAAAGGCGAGCGCGGCGATGGCGAGATGCAGACGGGTCGAAAGCGCCCGCCGCCCGATGCGCAGCAGCGCCTGCACCACCACCGCCAGCACGGCGGCCTTGATGCCGAAGAACAGGGCGCTGATGAGCGGCACGTCGTGTGAAACGGCATAGAGCAGGCCGAGGGCGCTCATCACCACGG
Source organism: Azorhizobium caulinodans ORS 571 (assembly GCF_000010525.1). Lineage (GTDB taxonomy): Bacteria > Pseudomonadota > Alphaproteobacteria > Rhizobiales > Xanthobacteraceae > Azorhizobium > Azorhizobium caulinodans. The sequence goes on from NC_009937.1 coordinate 4,224,093, forward strand.
CGCCGGGCAGGATGAAGAGCAGTCCCGCCACCAGGCCGCCGAGGGTGCGATGCAGCAGCCAGCCGACGTAAGTGGCGAGCTGTTGCGCCTCCGGACCCGGCAGGAGCATGCAGTAATTGAGGGCGTGCAGGAACCGCGTCTCGCTGATCCAGCCCCGCTCCTCGACGAGTTCGCGGTGCATGGTGGCGATCTGCCCAGCCGGCCCGCCGAAGCTCAGAAGCCCGATCCGCGCCCACACCCGCACCGCCTCGCCGAAGGACGGGAGCGCGACCGGAGCGGCGGGTGCGGGGGCTGTGCTGGTGGTGGTCCCGCCGGCGGAAGGCATGCGGCTTCGTCCTCATGCGGGCCCACCCCGCCGGGCGCGACCATGCCGTGGCGCGGGGCGGTTTCGCAAGCCTGTCCGCCCTCCCGTGCAGGGCGGCGGCACGCGTCCGCGCCTTGCGCCAGCGCCGGAGCGACGTATATGAGGTGCCGACGCCACAGCCCTCAGGGAAGGCGCCTCCCCTCGCCGGAAGTCCTCTCCCTTGCCTTGCCCGGCGATGGCGGGGCCCGCATACTCAGCCTGCCATGAAAACAGACTCCCCCTTCTTCGACCGGATCCGGGTCAAGCCCGAACAGGACCGGTTGCGGAAGCCCACCTGCCCTCAATGCCAGTGGCCGGGCTGCGATCAGCCGGGCACCCATCGTGCGCCCAAGGGCCGGATGCAGGAAGGGCAGTACTGGCTCTACTGCCTCGACCACGTGAAGGAATACAACCAGTCCTACAACTATTTCGCGGGCATGAGCGACTCGGCCGTCTACGCCTATCAGAAGGACGCGCTCACCGGGCACCGTCCCACTTGGCGCATGGGCACGCGCGGCGCCAATGACACTCCTGGCGGCGATGGCATGCGCGATCCGTTCGGCTTCACCGCCGAAATGGGCAGCCATGGCGCGGGCTTCGCGCCCAGCGAGCCGGAGGGCCGCGCCATCCGCACCGCGGAGCGGCAGGCGCTGGAGATCATGGGCCTCGAGCTTTCGGCCACCGGGCCGGAGATCAAGGCCCGCTTCAAGGAACTGGTGAAGAAGCACCACCCGGATGCCAATGGCGGCGACAAATCCGCGGAGGAGCGGCTGCGCAATGTCATCCAGGCGCACAGCACGCTGAAGAAGGCCGGTTTCTGTTGAGCCCTGCGTGCAGCGCACATGCGCGCACGAAGGCTGTTTTTGCACGTGCGGAAAACCTTTAAGGTGCCGCGAGCATGAATGCGGAAGAGTGAAGCGCGGCGGGCCGCGCAAACGGAGGCATGATGAGCACCGAGACCGTGGCACCTACCCCCGACATGAAGGTTTCGGTGAGGCAGGTGTTTGGCATCGACATCGACATGGAAGTGCCGGCCTATTCCGAGCCGGATCCGCACGTTCCCGATCTCGATCCCGATTATCTGTTCGATCGTCAGACCACCCTCGCGATCCTTGCGGGCTTTGCCTACAACCGCCGCGTGATGGTCACCGGCTATCACGGCACCGGCAAGTCCACCCACATCGAGCAGGTCGCCGCCCGCCTCAACTGGCCGTGCGTGCGCGTGAACCTCGACAGCCACATCTCGCGTATCGACCTCATCGGCAAGGATGCCATCGTGGTGCGCGACGGCATGCAGGTGACCGAGTTCCGCGACGGCATCCTGCCGTGGGCGCTCCAGAACAACGTCGCCATGGTGTTCGACGAATATGACGCCGGCCGTCCGGACGTGATGTTCGTGATCCAGCGCGTGCTCGAAGTCTCCGGCCGCCTGACCCTGCTCGACCAGAACCGGGTGATCCGCCCCCACCCCGCCTTCCGCCTGTTCTCCACCGCGAACACGGTCGGCCTCGGCGACACCACGGGCCTCTATCACGGCACGCAGCAGATCAATCAGGGCCAGATGGACCGCTGGTCCATCGTGACCACCCTCAACTACCTGCCCCACGACAAGGAAGTGGAGATCGTGCTCGCCAAGTCGAAGCACTATCAGAACCCGCAGGGACGCGAGACGGTGGCCCGCATGGTGCGCCTCGCCGATCTGACCCGTTCGGCCTTCATCAATGGCGACCTATCCACCGTGATGAGCCCGCGCACCGTGCTCACCTGGGCCGAGAATGCCGAGATCTTCAAGGACATCGGCTTCGCCCTGCGCGTCACCTTCCTGAACAAGTGCGACGAGCTGGAGCGTCCGCTGGTGGCGGAGTTCTATCAGCGCTGCTTCGGGCAGGAGCTCCAGGAGAGCGCGGTCAACCTCGTCCTCTCCTGACGTCCCATGATGTGCGGCCCCTCCCATGCGGAGGGGCCATTCCGCCCGCGCCGGCGTCCGTGACAGGCTGAGCTATGGCTGCCCCGACCAACAAGACCGTCAAGACCGCCCCCAAGGAAGCGCCTGCGGAGCCTTTCAAGCGCGCCGTGGCCGGCTGCTTCAAGGCCATCGCCGGGGTGGGCGAGTTCGAGGTCTCCTACGCTTCCGAACGTCCCTCGCTCGGCCCGGACCGGGCGCGTCTGCCCGACCTGCCCCGCCGCTTCACGGCGCAGGACGCGGCCGTGCTGCGCGGCCACGCCGATTCCATGGCGCTGCGCCTCGCCTGCCACGATCCCTCCGTGCATCGCCGCATGCTGCCCTCCGGCGACATCGCCCGCGCCGTGTTCGAGGCGGTGGAGCAGGCGCGCGTGGAAGCGCTCGGCTCCCAGCGCATGCTGGGCACCAAGAACAATCTCACCGCCATGCTGAGCGACCGCTACCATCGCGGTCCCTATGCGGAAATCACCGAGCGCGCCGACGCCCCCATCCAGGACGCGGTGGCCCTCATGGTGCGCGAGCGCCTGACCGGACAGGCGCCGCCGGCCGACGCGCGCAAGATCGTCGATCTCTGGCGCGACTATATCGAGGCGCGCGCGGACAAGGACCTTTCCCGCCTCACCGACGTGCTGGGCGACCAGAAGAAGTTCGGCGAGATCACCCGCGATCTCCTCACCTCGCTCGAAATGGGCGAGGACCGCGGCCTCGAAAACGAGGACGACAACGAGAGCGACGAGGAATCCTCCGGAAATCAGGAGCAGGGCGACGAAGACGCCCAGCGTTCCGAGGACGACACGCAGGACGGCGCTACCGAGGTGGAAGCCGAAATGTCCCAGGAGGAGCTGCCCGACAGCGCCTCGGAGAGCGAAGCCGGTCCGCCCGCCGAAATGCCGGACGATGCGGAACTGGGCGATTCCGACGAGGCCGCCGAGCCGTGGCAGCCCCGCCAGCCCCCTGCGCACGACACCAAGGGGCCGGAGTATCACGCCTACACGACGAAGTTCGACGAGGAGACCTCCGCCGAGGAGCTCTGCGACGCCGAGGAGCTGACGCGCCTGCGCGCCTATCTCGACAAGCAGTTGAACAACCTTCAGGGCGTCGTGGCCCGCCTCGCCAACCGCCTCCAGCGCCGCCTCCTGGCGCAGCAGAACCGGGCGTGGGAGTTCGATCTGGAGGAAGGCGTGCTGGACCCGGCCCGCCTCTCCCGCGTGGTCACCGATCCCACCGCCGCGCTCTCCTTCAAGCGCGAGCGCGACACCGAGTTCCGCGACACGGTGGTGACGCTGCTCATCGACAATTCCGGCTCCATGCGCGGCCGGCCGATCACGGTCGCTGCCACCTGCGCCGACATTCTCGCCCGCACGCTGGAGCGTTGCGCGGTGAAGGTGGAGGTGCTCGGCTTCACCACCCGCGCCTGGAAGGGCGGTCAGTCCCGCGAGGCGTGGCTGGCGGGCGGCAAGCCGGCCAATCCGGGCCGCCTCAACGACCTGCGCCACATCGTCTACAAGTCCGCCGACGCCCCCTGGCGCCGCGCCCGGCGCAACCTCGGCCTGATGATGCGCGAGGGGCTGCTGAAGGAGAATATCGACGGCGAGGCGCTCGACTGGGCGCACAAGCGCCTGCTCGGCCGGCCCGAGGCGCGCAAGATCCTGATGATGATCTCCGACGGCGCGCCGGTGGACGATTCCACCCTCTCGGTGAATGCCGGCAATTATCTCGAGCGCCATCTGCGCCATATCATCACGCAGATCGAGGACCGCTCGCCGGTGGAGCTCATCGCCATCGGCATCGGCCATGACGTCACGCGCTATTACAAGCGTGCCGTGACCATCGTGGACGCCGAGGAGCTGGGCGGCGCCATGACCGAGAAGCTGGCGGAGCTGTTCGACGACAAGCCCGCCCCCGCTCCGCGCGGCCGGCGCCTGCACTGATGCGCCTCGTCAGCCGCCGCACCGCCCTCACGAGCCTCGTGGCGGCGGGCGGCGCGCTCGCCGCGCACAGGGCCTTTGCCAAGCCGCGCGAATTTCCCCTCGATCCCGTGCGGATCGAGGTGGAGGCCCGGGACATCACCCATTTCCAGCCCATGGCCGAAGCGATCCGCTTCGGCAAGCTGGAGTTTCGCGGCGGGCTGGTGCTCACCTCGTCCTATCCGGGCTTCGGCGGCATCTCGGGCTTCGCGCTTCAGCGGGACGGCCGGCGCTTTCTTGCCGTGACCGACGCCGGCCTGCTCTTGGACGGAGAATTGGCCACGGACGGCGACCGGCCCACGGGCCTTGCCAACGTGCGGGCCTGCGCGCTGAAGGACGACCGGGGCCGCCCCCTGGCGCTTCAGGGGCGGGAGGATGCCGAATCCCTCACCCTCTCGCCACGCGGCGTGTTCGTCGGCCTCGAAACCATCAATGAGATCTGGCTGTATCCCGCCGATCCCATGGGCCAGATCGGCATGCGCATCGACGTGCCTCCGGGTGTGAAGGCGCTGCGCTTCAATCTCGGTCTGGAGAGCCTTGCATACGCAGCCGAGGGGCCGCTCGGCGGCACGCTCATCGCTATCGGCGAAGAGGGCGCGAGCAAGAGCGCGGACCTTCCCGGCTTCCTCATCGGCGGGCCAACGCCCGGCACCTTCACCATCGCCAAGAGCGGACCCTTCAACGGCACGGATGCCTGCGTGGGACCGGACGGGGTCCTCTATCTGCTGGAGCGGCATTTCTCCTTCAGCACCGGCGTGCTCATGCAGGTACGCCGCTTTTCCATGTCGGACGTGAAGCCGGGCGCGCGCCTCTCCGGCGAGATTTTGTTCACCGCCGACATGGCCTATGAGATCGACAATATGGAAGGCCTCGCCGTGACGCGGAACGCCGCCGGCGAGATCCTCCTGACCCTGATTTCGGACGACAATTTCTCGCCGCTCCAGCGCAACGTGCTGCTGCGCTTCGCGGTGGCGGCCTGAGGATCAAGGCGCGTTTTGCACGGCCGGTTGCCTGTGGCAGTTGCTCGCTCAACCCGGCCGCACTTGACCCCTCCCAACCCTCCCCCGCAAGCGGGAGAGGGCTTTTCCCGCCCGGTTTCCATGCGGTGCATAACAGCCCGCGCAACGGGCCCCCTCTCCCGCCTGCGGGGGAGGGGTGGGGAGGGGGAAGATGCACCCTACGACTTCAACGCAGGCGTCTCAGCCCTCCGTCCCGATCCGGCCGGCCTCCCAGCCGAGTATCGCGCGCTTGCGGGTGAGGCCCCAGTGATAGCCGGTGAGATCGCCATTCTTGCCGAGCACGCGGTGGCAGGGCACCACGAAGGAGATGGGGTTCTTGCCCACCGCCGCGCCCACGGCGCGGGCGGCGGAGGGCTTGCCCACGTGTCCGGCTATGGTCGAATAGGTGGTGGCCCGGCCCATGGGAATGCGCAGCAGCGTCTCCCACACCCGGATCTCGAAGTCCGTGCCGATGAAGACGATGCGCAGCGGCTGCTCTTCCCGCCACGCCTCGGGGTTGAATATGCGCGACACCAGCGGCGCGGTGGCGGTGGGGTCCTCCAGATACGTGGCGTAGGGCCAGCGCCGGCGCATGTCGGCCAGCGCCGCCTCCTCCTCGCCCGCATCCGCGAAGGCAAGGCCGCAGAGGCCGCGCGGCGTACACATGGCGAGGGCCGTGCCGAAGGGCGAGGGATGGAGGCCGTAGCGGATGACCAGCCCCGCACCGCCCGTCTTCCACTCGCCCGGCGACATGGCCTCATGCACCACGAAGAGGTCGTGCAGGCGGCCGGGACCGGAGAGGCCCAGCTCCAGCGCCGCATCGAGCACGTTCGGGCATTCGGCCAGCACCTGCCGGGCGCGGTCCAGCGTCACCGCCTGAAGGAACGCCTTGGGGGTGAGGCCGCACCAGCGGCGGAAAAGATCGGTGAGCGCGCGCGGCGTCACGCCCGCGGCGGCGGCGATGGCTTCCACCTCGGGCTGGTCGCGCACGTGATGGGTCACATAAGCGACGGCGCGGCGCACCACGTCATAATCGGCGGCGCAGATGTCGAGGGCGGCGGCCGGACCTGCGACCATGCCGGCCAGCGGGCGGGGCAGTTCAAGCGGCAGGGTGGTCTGGGCGGTCAGGTCGAGCACGGGCGTTCTTCCCCTTCGGACGTTTCGTGCCATCACAGCACCGGCCGCGCCAGCGGGCCACCCGATTTCACCGCCGCGCGCCCCGATCAGAAATGGGTGCGGGTGACGCCGCGCTTCACCTCGCTCAGGGCATGGGTGAGGTCATCGGCCAGCGCGCCCTTCTGGATAGGACCGAGGAAGCCGCCGACCGGCGTCTCCCGTCCCTGCGAGACGAGGGCCAGGGCGAGCGTGCCGTGGTCCTCGTCATCCTGCCGCTTCACCCGCGTCCAGAAGGGATTCATGCGCGCCTCCCAGCCTTTCCCCCGCGCGGGCACATGGCGCACTTCCACGAGGCTCGGGGTGATGCGGATGAATTCGCGCGCGTCCGCCGCCCGGAAGTTGGCCTTGAAGGCCCAATAGACCAAGAGCACATCGAGCCCGAAGAAGCCGAAGATAGGCCAGGCGCCCATGGCGAGGAACATTACACCCGAGCCGAAGCTGAGGCCGCCGATGATGAGCATGACGATGACGAAGCCCCGCTTCGACAACGAGCGATGCGGGGCGAGTGTGGCGGCGAAAACCGTGGGCTCCTCGTCCGGAACGACGGGCGGGTCGTTGGCGTCGGTCATGGCTGCACAGTATACGTGAAAAATGCCGCGAAAGACGACTGGCTCCGCGCCGCCTCCCGTGCCCGCCAAGGCCACCGGCCGCAAGGCGGCCCCTGTCGCCCCGTCCGACCAGAAGGAAGCGCCGGCAAAAGCGGCGAAAGCCGGCGCGGGCAAGGAGACCGGCGCCCGCACGGTGATGCCGGCCAAGGCCAATGCAGGAGCGCCGAAAGCGACCGCTCCGAAGACTGGGGCGTCACTCGCCTCCCCGGCTCCCGCCACGAAGGCCACTGCCAAGGCTGTGTCGAGCACCAAAGCCGCATCGACCACGAAGCCCCGCAAGGCGCCGGCCAGCACGCGATCCGGCCTCGCGCCGCCCAAGGGGCTCAAGGCGAAGGCCGAGGCGGCGGGGCTCGCGCCCGGTGCCGCAAAGCCCCGCCGCCGGGCGGTGGCCAATGCGGCGGCGGCGGTGCACGGGCGCACCGTCACGCCCTGGAGCGACGACGACATCTTCGAGGCCTTCTCCCGCTTCGAGCGGCTGAACCCGGAGCCGAAGGGCGAGCTGGAATATCACGACCCCTTCACTTTGCTGGTGGCGGTGGTTCTCTCCGCGCAGGCGACAGACGTCGGCGTCAACAAGGCGACGCGCGGCCTCTTCGCCGCCGCCCCGACGCCCAAGGCCATGTTCGCGCTCGGCGAGGAAGGGGTCGCGCAGTTCATCCGCACCCTCGGCCTCTATCGCGGCAAGGCGAAGAATGTGGTGGAGCTGTCCCGCCTGCTGCTGGAGAAGCACGACGGCGTGGTGCCGCCGGACCGCGAGGCACTGGAGGCGCTGCCCGGCGTCGGTCGCAAGACGGCGAATGTGGTGCTGAACATCGCCTTCGGCCTGCCCACCATTGCGGTGGACACCCACCTCTTCCGCGTCGCGAACCGCACCGGGCTCGCGCCGGGGGCGACGCCGCTGGACGTGGAGCTGGCGCTCGAAAAGCGCATCCCCGACCGCTTCAAGCTGCACGCCCACCACTGGCTGATCCTGCACGGGCGCTACATCTGCAAGGCCCTGCGCCCCGACTGTCCCATCTGTCCCATCAACGACCTCTGCCGCTGGCCGGACAAGCCGATCTGAGCCCGCTCAGGCCGAGACCTTCCGCCCCTCGATCAGCGGCCCCTGCCCCATGCCGGCGCCGGGCACCGGGGCAAGGCGGCGGTGGAGGTGGACCATCAGCGCCGTGCCGTAGACCGGCGTGATGAGGTTGAGGAAGGGGATGAACAGCACCGGCACGATGAGCAGGCCGGCGAGGAAGACCTGAACCGCATGCGCCTGCCGCAGCGCCCGCGCCTCTTCCGGCGTGCGATAGCGCATGGCCGCCAGCTCGAAATATTCGCGGCTGAGCAGATAGGCGTTGGCGACATAGAAGATGATGATGTTGACGCCCGGCACCAGCAGCAGGAAGAGCGCGCCGAGGTTCACCGCCAGCACCACGCCGAAGAAGCGGATGGAGGCGAGGATGGAGCGGCCCAGCGGCTGCGGGCGGCCGAGGGGATCGTTGGGATAGCTCTCCTTCTCCACCGCCTCGGCCACGTCGTCGAGGAAGAGGCCCGCCACCAGCGAGGAGGCCGCCGGCGTCAGATAGAGCGCGCCGAACACGAGGCCGAGCCCGCCGAGGATGGCGACCAGCGTGTCGAGCCAGGGATAGGGCAGCGTCGCCAGATGCTGGAGGGCCGCGTTGAGGCCGATGGCCATCACGATCAGCAGGCCGATGGCGAGCGCGACCGACTTCAGGAGGACGCCGCGCAGAAGCGGCGAGAAGACCTGACCGAAGGCGGTGATGGCGGCAGAGAACATCGGGGCTCCCACAAGATGCACCGGTAACCGGCGCCCTTCAGGTGGGCATGGCGTGCCCGCGGCTCAAGGGGCATGCCCGGCGGCGGGCGGGGGACCGCCGCCGGGGCCCGTCGCTCAGAGGCTCACGGATGGCAGTGCAGGCCACCATAGGGGCCGCGGTAGCAGACACCGCCGCGCGCATACCACCAGTCGATGAAGAGGCTGGCGCTGGTGCCGGTGGCCGGCTTGTCATCGCTCAGCGTGCGGTACGTATAAGTGAGCGTGTCGCCGCTCAGCACCGGATTGGTCAGCTCGACCACGGCAGTGACCGGCTTGCCATCCACCGTGACGGAGAGGGTGGCGTTCGGCGGATCGCGCTCGAAGCTGTCCTTGCCGGCATTCCAGAACTTGGTGAACTCGGCGGTGGGGGTGTCGCCGGTCATGCGCTCGGGGCGATCGGCGAACATGAGCGTCTGGGGGGCGACGCCCTTGAGGGTGAGGGTCTTGTCGCTGACCGTCACGGAATCGGCCACCTGCACGAACAGCCAGTTGGCCGGCTTCATCGGCTCGGTGGTTCCCTTCATGTCCTGGGCCTGAGCCCCCGACACGGCGCAGGCCATTCCAAAGAGGATGGCGCAGATTTTGGCTTTCAAAGACATGGGCACCGGTCTCCAGCGTGCCGGGCGTCAACGCCCGAGACACGGTAGCACCCTACGCACAAGCGTGATCTTTGCAATGAATTCGCAATTGCATTCAGGGCCTTAGTATATTTCCGGACGAACGCGCGCTCCGGCCGGGAACCGCACGGCAGGTTCGCTTTCCGCGCGTGTCAGGGCGTGATGCGAACCGGGAAATCCAGATGCCGGATGCCGGCGCCGGGGAAGCGCGCCTTGTACTGGGCCTTCACCTCGCCGACCTTGGACTGCGCATCGGGCGTGTTGGGATGCACCAGCAGGACCATCTTGGTGCCCGCATGCAGCATGGCCGCGATGCCGCCGGCCGCGCCCGCGCCCTGGCCGTAGGCGTCCAGCACCGTCATCCCGTCGGGAAAGCGCGGGCGCACCACGTCTTCCATAAACTGGGCGAACTGCTGTTCGCTGACGCCCGCGCCATCGGCGGTGGAGAGGCTGAAGAAAAGCTGGGTCTCCAGCATCACGCTGTCCGCCCAAGGCGTCGCCGCCCAGCCGGGGCTGGCGGCCGGGGCCGGCGCCTGCCCCTGAGCGGCAGCAGCGGTGAGGCCACAGAGCAGAACCACGGGAACGAGCAGGGGGCGGAACGGCACGGCGGCACTCCTTCGATGTCCCTCAAGTTCTAGTGGCGATACCGCCGCCGTTGAAGAGGCCATCCCGTCTGGCGGGCCTGCGGGCCCGTATCACGCACAGGACATTGGAAACCATGTCCTGATATCCCGCCCTTGACGCTCCCAAACGAGAGGCGCATATGCGAGCGAACGTTCATTCGCACCCTAGGGAAGCTGCGTGACACTCACCGAGCCGCAGGATCACCGGACGGAACAGCGCCAGCGCATCCTCGATGCCGCCGCCACCTGCTTTTCGCGCGAGGGCTTCCACGGCACGTCCATGCAGCAGATCTGCACGGAGGCGGGCATGAGCCCCGGCGCGCTCTATCGCTACTTCCCCTCCAAGGAAGCGATCATCGGCGCCATCGTGGAGGCCGAGCGCGCGGAGCGCACCCGCCTGTTCGACGCGCTGCGCCAGTCGGAGAGCCTCATGGCCGGCCTCACCGCCGCCATGGCGGAACTGCTCACGGGGACGCAGTCCATGTGCGACCGCCTGGGCGCGGAGATCTTCGCGGAAGGGTCGCGCAATCCCAAGCTGCGCGAGCTTCTCGATCCGATGGAGCGCGAAAGCCATCAGATGCTGCGGGACCTGCTCGCCGAGGCGCAGCGGCGCGGGGAGATCGCGGCCGACGTCGATCTCGAAGCGCTGCAGGTGCTGCTGCTCGCCATCGGCGACGGGCTGATGCTCAACCATCAGAGATGGCCGCACTTCGACATTCCCGGCCGCCTCGCCGCCCTGTCAGGCCTGATGGGCCGCATGATCTCGCCGCGCGGGACGGATGTGCCATGAGCCCTCGTCCCGCCACCATTGCCGCGCGCACTGTGCGCAACCTCCGGTTCATCCGTTCCTTCGGAGACGCTTCCATGTCCGCCCGTCCGGCGCCTGTCCGCTTCCGCCTGCTCGCCGCGCTCACCGTCCTGAGCTTTGCGTCGGGACCGTTCGCACCAGCCCAGGCGGCGGCGCCGCAGGCCAAGGGCCTGACCATCAGCGTGGTGCGCCCCGAGAAGCAGGAACTGCACGATACCCTGCTCGTCACCGGCTCCCTGCTGCCGCGCGAGGAAATCCAGGTGGGGCCGGAAATCGAGGGCTACCGCCTCACCGAAATCCTCGCCGAGGTGGGGGACACGGTCCAGAAGGGGCAGGTGCTCGCCCGCCTGTCCCGTGACGTGCTCGACACCCAGCTCGCGCAGAACACCGCCAATGCCGCGAAGGCCAAGGCCACCATCGCCCAGCAGCGCGCGGCGCTCGATCAGGCGCTGGCGCAGGAGACGGAAGCCAATTCCGCCGCCGAGCGTACCCGCCAGTTGCGCAAGACCGGCGTCTCCACGCAGGAGACCCTGGACGAGCGTGAGCGCGCCGTGAAGGTCACCGCCGCGCAGGTGGTCGCCGCCCGGGAGAGCCTCAAAGCCGCCGAGGCCGATGCCGTGCTGGTGCAGGCCCAGCGGGCCGAACTGGAGCTGAAGCTCCAGCGCACCGAGGTGCGGGCTCCGGAAGCCGGGCTCATCCTCGCCCGCGACGCCCGCATCGGCGCCATCGCCTTGTCCACCCGCAGCGAGCCGCTGTTCCGCATCGCCAAGGACGGCGCCATCGACCTCGACGCGGAAGTGCCCGAGGTCGCCCTGCCCCGCCTCGCGGTCGGCCAGACCGTCGCCGTGACGCCGGCCGGCTTCAACCGGTCGGTGGAGGGCAAGGTGCGCCTCATCTCGGCGGAAGTGGACAAGGCGACCCGTCTCGGCCGCGCCAAGATCGCCCTGCCCACCCAGCCCGACCTGCGGCCGGGCGCCTTCGCCCGCGGCGTGGTGCTGCTGGACCGCCGCTGGGGCCTTTCTGTGCCGCAGTCCGCGGTCATGTTCGACGCCAACGGCGCCTACATCCTCGTTGTGAAGGACGGCGTCATCCATGAACGCCGCGTGCACACGGGCATCAAGACCGGCGGGCGCGTGGAGCTCATCGACGGCGCCCAGCCGGACGATCTCGTCGTGGCGCGTGCGGCCGGTTTCCTGCGCGAAGGCGACAGGGTCACGCCGGCCGAGGCCGGCAAGAGCGTGAGCGAGGCCCGCTGATGGCTCTCAACGTCTCAGCCTGGGCGATCCGCAAGCCCATTCCGTCCCTCGTCCTGTTCGTCGTGCTGACGGCGCTGGGACTGGTGCATTTCCGCTCCCTGCCCGTCACGCAGATGCCGAACATCGACATCCCCATCGTGATGGTGACCATCAGCCAGCCGGGCGCCGCGCCCAGCGAACTGGAGACGCAGGTCACCAAGAAGGTGGAGAACGCCATCGCCGGCGTCGCCGGCGTCAAGCACATCACCTCCTCCATCTCCGACGGCACCTCGGTGACCACGGTGGAGTTCCATCTGGAGACCATGGTGGACCGCGCGGTGAACGACAGCCGCGACGCCGTCACCAAGATCCGCTCGGAACTGCCGCAGAGCATCGAGGAGCCGCAGGTCCAGCGCGTGGACATCGAAGGCCTGCCCATCGTCACCTATGCGGTGTCGGCCCCCTCCATGAGCACCGAAGAGGTCTCCTGGTTCGTGGACGACACCATCGCCCGCGCCGTTCAGGGCGTTCGTGGCGTGGCGCAGGTGAAGCGCGAGGGCGGCGTCAACCGGGAGATCCGCGTCTCGCTCGATCCCGAGCGCCTGACCGCGCTCGGCATCACCGCCGCCGAAGTGAGTCGCCAGCTGCGGGCCACGAACGTCGATGTCTCCGGCGGCCGGGGACAGCTCGGCACGCAGGAGCAGACCATCCGCACGCTGGCCGGCGCCGCCAACATGGAGCAGCTCGGCAACACGCGCATCGCCCTCAGCAACGGACGCTACGTGCGCCTCAGCGACCTCGGCACCGTCACCGACGGGGCGGCCGAGCAGCGGGTGTTCGCGCGTCTCGACGGCAAGCCGGTGGTGGCCTTCGGCGTCTACCGCGCCAAGGGCTTCTCGGACGTGGTGGTCTATGACCGGGTGGGCGAGGAACTGAAGAGGCTTGAGGCGCGCTATCCCGCCGTCACCATCACCGAGATCGACACCACGGTGCGCTACACCAAGTCCGACTACCAGTCGGCCATGCACACGCTGATCGAGGGCGCGATCCTCGCGGTGATCGTGGTGTTCCTGTTCCTGCGCGACTGGCGGGCGACCATCATCACCGCCACCGCCATCCCGCTCTCCATCCTGCCCACCTTCTGGATCATGGACACGCTCGGCTTCTCGCTGAACGGCGTCAGCCTGCTGGCCATCACGCTGGTCACGGGCATCCTGGTGGACGACGCCATCGTGGAGATCGAGAACATCGTCCGCCACATGCGGGAGGGCAAATCGCCCTATCGCGCCGCCATCGAGGCGGCGGACGAGATCGGCCTTGCCGTTGTGGCGACCACCCTCACCATCGCGGCGGTGTTCGCGCCCGTGTCCTTCATGGGCGGCATCGCGGGCCAGTATTTCAAGCAGTTCGGCCTGACGGTGGCCATCGCCGTGCTGTTCTCGCTGCTGGTGGCGCGCCTCATCACGCCGCTGCTGGCGGCCTATTTCCTGCGCGACACCGGACACCGGGAGAGCGAGGACGGCTTCATCATGCGCCGGTACGTGACCCTGCTGGGCTGGTCGGTGCGGCACCGCTTCGCCACCATCCTCATGGGCTTTGCGGTGTTCGCGGGCAGCATCTATCTGGCCACCCTGCTGCCCTCCGGCTTCCTGCCGGCCAACGACATCTCGCGCTCGCTGCTCTCGGTGGAACTGCCCCCCGGCTCCACCATCGAGGAGACGCAGGAGGTGGCGGACCGCATCACCGCCATCATGGCCGCCCAGCCGGAAGTGGCGAGCGTCTATGCCACCGCAGGCGGAGGCGGACAGGGCGGCTTCGCCATGACGGCGGGCGAGGTGCGCAAGGCGCAGGTGGTCATCAACCTGAAGCCGCGCTCGGAGCGCAGCACCGCCCAGAAGGCGTTCGAGAGCCGGGTGAGCGCCGAGCTCAGGGCCATACCCGACGTCCGCTACAGCTGGAGCCAGGACGGGCAGACCACCAATCGCGGCTTTGCCGTCATCCTTTCCGGCGCCGATGGCGCGGCGGTGGAGAAGGCGGCGCTGGCGCTGGAGGCGCAGGTGCGCGACCGGGTGCCGGAGCTGACCAATGTGGTGTCCAGCGCCGCGCTGGACCGGCCCGAAATCCGCATCGTGCCCAAGCTCGACCAGGCGGCGGAACTCGGCGTCTCGGTGGACACCATCGCCGAGACCGTGCGCATCGCCACCATCGGCGACGTGGAGGCGAACCTCGCCAAATTCTCCGCCAAGGACCGGCAGGTGGACATCCGCGTGGAACTCGACGAGCGCGCCCGCCGCGACCTCTCGACCTTCGACGCTCTGAAGGTGCCCACCGCTTCCGGCGGGGCCGTGCCGCTGACCACGGTGGCGGACGTCACCTTCGGCAAGGGGCCGACCTCGCTCGACCGCTACGACCGCGCCCGGCGCATCGCGGTGGAAGCCGATCTCGTGGGCACCGCTCCGCTCGGCAATGCGCTGGAGAAGGTGTTCGCCTTGCCCGCCGCCCGCGACCTGCCCCCCGGCGTGACGCTCAAGGAGACCGGCGACGCCGAGATCATGGGCGAGGTGTTCAGCGGCTTCGCCCTCGCCATGGGCGCGGGCATCATGCTGGTGCTGGCGGTGCTGGTGCTGCTGTTCGCGGACCTGCTCCAGCCCATCACCATCCTGATCTCGCTGCCCCTCTCGGTGGGCGGCGCCTTCATTGCCTTGCTGCTGACCGGCAATTCGGTCTCGCTGCCGGTGGTCATCGGCTTCCTCATGCTCATGGGCATCGTGACCAAGAACGCCATCCTGCTGGTGGACTTCGCCATCGAGGCCATGAAGCATGGCGAGAGCCGTTTCGATGCCCTCATGGAATCCGGCCGCAAGCGCGCCCAGCCCATCGTCATGACCACCATCGCCATGGCGGCCGGCATGGTGCCCTCCGCCATCGGCCTCGGCGAAGGCGGTTCCTTCCGTGCGCCCATGGCCATCGCGGTGATCGGCGGCCTCATCGCCTCCACCGTACTGTCGCTGGTGTTCGTGCCGGCGGTCTTCACGGTGATGGACGACCTCAGCCGCTTCGCCGGACGCCACCTGAGCCGCTTCGTCGGGGCCAAGGACGAGCCCGAGACCCACGCGGCCCCGCCGGCCAAGCCCCAGTTGCACCGCGCGGCCGAATAGCCGCCGGTTCGCGAGCCCTGCCCGCCACGCAATTCACATCTGCGCGGCGGGCTTAAATCCAACTCACCTTATATGTTGACTTGTTCGTCAAACCGAACGATTGTGCGTCGCATCGAGGCCCGATAACGGACGGGTGACGCCCATGATGTGCCGCTGCTGCTGTTGATGTCTGTCCCCCGAGGACAAGACCCGCCCTGCGACCCGCATCCTGTTCGGCCCATTCCCGCTCCGCCTGGTACAAAGTCCGTCACGACGAACGGCCTCCCCCTGCGCAGCGAACGTGCCGGTTGACGACCGGAGGTAAACGTGAACGCTCCCCTGTCCATCGCGCCGCAGCCCGCCGGCGCCGCCGGAGCCCAAGCCCCCGTGACCGACGCCCCCGTGCCCCACGCTCCTGCGGTGATCCGTTTCGAGCGGATCGAGAAGACATACCCCGCCCGCGCCGCCTCGGGCGCCGTGGCGGCGCTTCAGGATGTGAACCTCACCGTTCCCGAAGGCGCCATCGTCGGCGTGATCGGGCGCTCCGGCGCCGGCAAGTCCACCCTCATTCGCCTCGTGAACGGGCTGGAGCGGGCGACCTCGGGCCGCCTGATCGTGGACGGCACCGAAATCACCGCGCTCGACGAGGGGGGCCTGCGCGCGGCCCGGCGCTCCATCGGCATGATCTTCCAGCACTTCAACCTGCTGGCCCGCCGCACCGCCTTCGGAAATGTCGCCCTGCCGCTGGAAATCGCCGGCGTGCCGTCGCGCGAGATCAAGGCGCGGGTGGAGCCGCTGCTCGACCTCGTGGGCCTCGGCGACAAGCGCGACCGCTATCCCGCCGAACTCTCCGGCGGCCAGAAGCAGCGCGTCGGCATCGCCCGCGCCCTTGCCATGCGCCCGCGCGTGCTGCTCTCGGACGAGGCGACCTCCGCCCTCGATCCCGAGACCACGAACCAGATCCTCGCCCTGCTGCGCAAGGTGAATGCCGAACTGAACCTCACCGTCCTGCTCATCACCCACGAGATGGCCGTCATCAAGTCGGTGGCCGACCGCGTGGCGGTGCTGGACGGCGGGCGCATCGTCGAGGAAGGCCGCACCTTCGAGATCTTCGCGCGGCCCCGTCACCCGACGACCCGCTCCTTCCTCTCGGCCCTCACCGGCGCCACCCTGCCGGCCTATTTCGTGGACCGGCTGAAGCCCGATTACACGCCGGGTGCGGAGGCGGTGCTGCGCATCGTCTTCACCGGCGCCCATGCCACCGATCCCGTGCTCTCGCGGGTGGCCCGCGACCTCGGCATCGACATCAACATCATCCAGGCCCAGGTGGACGACATCGCCGGCGAGCCGTTCGGCGTCATCGTCGTCTCCGTTCCCGGCGACCCGCAGACGCTGAGCGGCGTCGTCGCCACGGTGGAGGGCCTCGGCCATGCCACGGAGGTGGTCGGCTATGTTTGAGATCCTTCCCCCCGCCATCGTCGATCTGCTGATCGAGGCCACGAAGCAGACCCTCTACATGGTGGCGGTCGCCGGCTTCATCGGCACGCTCATCGGCCTGCCGCTGGGCGTGTTCCTCGCCACCAGCCGCTCGGGCGAGCTGTTCGCGGCGCCGTGGCTGAACCACATCCTCGGCCTTGTGGTGAATGCGGCGCGCTCCACGCCCTTCATCATCCTCGTGGTGGCCATCATCCCCTTCACCCGGCTCATCGCCGGCACCTCCATCGGCACCAATGCGGCCATCGTGCCCCTGACGGTGGCGGCGGCCCCCTTCATCGCCCGCCTCATCGAGGCGTCCATCCGCGAGGTGGATCAGGGCCTCGTGGAAGCCGCCCGCGCCATGGGGGCGACGCCGCTCCAGATCGTGCGCAAGGTGCTGCTGCCCGAAGCCCTGCCCTCCATCACGCTCGCCCTCACCCTCGCGGTGGTGAGCCTGCTCGGCTACTCGGCCATGGTCGGAGCGGTGGGCGGTGGCGGCCTCGGCGACCTCGGCATCCGCTTCGGCTACCAGCGCTTCATGCCGGACGTGATGCTGGCGGTGGTGATCGTTCTCATCCTGCTGGTGCAGGGCGTGCAGAGCCTCGGCGACTTCGCCGCCCGCCGCCTCGACAAGCGCAATCGCAACTGATCAAGACCCCAAGGAGACTTCCCATGTTGCTGCGTCACGCTCCCCTGCGGAGCCTCGCCGTGGCCCTGGCCTTCGGCCTCGGCATCGGTGCGGCCAGCGCCGAGACCATCAAGGTCGGCGTCACCCCCGGCCCGCACGCCCAGATCCTGGAAGCGGTGAAGCCCATCGCCGCCAAGCAGGGCCTCGACATCCAGATCGTCGAATTCTCCGATTATGTGGTGCCGAACACGGCGCTCGCCGCCGGCGAGATCCAGGCGAACTCCTTCCAGCACCAGCCCTATCTGGACAATCAGAAGGCCGACCGCGGCTTCAAGCTCGTCTCCGTGGGCACCACGGTGAACTTCCCGATCGGCATCTATTCCAAGAAGTACAAGACCTTCGACGAAGTGCCGGTCGGCGGCACCGTCGCCATCCCGAACGATCCCACAAACGGCGGCCGCGTGCTGCTGCTCCTGCAGGACAAGGGCATCATCAAGCTGCGCGACGGCGTCGGCTTCAAGCCCTCGGTGGCGGACATCACCGCCAACCCGAAGAAGCTGAAGATCGTCGAGATCGACGCCGCCCAGCTGCCGCGCTCCCTGCCCGACGTGGACGCCGCCGGCATCAACACCAATTATGCCAAAGAAGCCGGCCTCGACCCGGTGAAGGACCCGATCCTGCGCGAGGATCCGAAGGGCCCCTACGTCAACGTCATCGCCGTGCGTGAGCAGGACAAGGACAAGCCCTGGGTCGCCATTCTCGTGAAGAGCTACCAGTCTCCCGAGGTGAAGCAGTTCATCCAGGACACCTTCAAGGGCTCGGTGCTCTCCAGCTGGTGAGCCTGCGGCAGACCTGAAGATGCGAACGGCCCGGACCTGCGTCCGGGCCGTTTTCTTTTGGGGAGAGGGTCAGAACCCGGCGCCGAGATTGGCGACCACGCGTTCGCGGGCGGCGCGGATCAGCTCCCGGTAATCGGCATCCTTGGGCTCGTCGAGCGCCTGCTCGAAGGCCGACATGAGCGACCAGAGCGCGGCGATCTCGCCGGGATGCTCCAGAAGGTCGCGCACGCCGTCGGCGTCGTGGCGGTCCATCATCCGCGCCAGCATGTCGAAGACCACGAGGGCTGCGGCATGGTCGAGTTTCAGCACCACCGCCTCGGGCGGCGTGCCAAGGCCGGCCAGCACGGGCGGCTGGGCGGGCGAAGGCGAAAGATCAAGCGGAATGGACATGGAAGCGGACCCTGGCATTCGGTGCGCAATTTTCACTGTCTAAGGGACTTCTGTGTCGGGCGCGCGACAAGATCACGCCAACACTTGTTGCTGTCCTGAGCTTTCTGGGGAGGTGCAGGACATGACGCAGGGGCCTGAAAGCCCTGCGTCCATCCCGGGTCTCAGGAGCTTGCCTCCGCCGCCTTGCACGCGGCGGCTGCGGCGGTGCGCGTGGCCTTTGCCTCCGCGACGGCGGTGTTCTCGCCGGCGGCGGTCGAGCGCACTGTCACTTCGACCTTGCCCTCCCCGGAGCCGCAGATCTCCTGGATGGAGCGTTCCACCGGCTTCACGTCCGCACCCTCGTCCGCCGCGCCGCGCGCCTCGTCCGCCAGTCGCGCATATTCCGCGCGCAGCTTCTCCAGCGTCTCCTCGTCAAGATCCTCGAGGTCCAGGAGCGCCTTGCGCGGCCCTTCGAGGCGCGCGATCAGTTCATCCAGCTTGATCTGGAGGGCGGCGGTGTCGCGGTTCTGGCTGTTCTGGATCAGGAACACCATCAGGAAGGTGATGATGGTGGTCGAGGTGTTGATGATGAGCTGCCACGTGTCGTTGTAGCCAAACAGCGGCCCGGTCGCGCCCCAGATGAGGATGACCACCACCGCGCCGATGAAGGTCACGGGCTTGCCGGCCGCCTTCGAGACACCCTGCGAAATGCGGGTAAAGAGCGGACGGGGGGCCGGACCTGTCCTAAGGTCATCTCCGAGCGCTTGCTCCGTATGGGTTTGTCCAGCCATGGTCCTGCTCCGTATCTGGTGCGGGAGGAACGCGAGCGCGGCAGCGGGAGTTCCTGTACGGCAACGCTCCCGCCGGAGGTATTGATGACCGTCCAGATGATCCTTTTGCCCCTCTTCGTGCAGGTGGCGCTGACCTTTGTGGTGCTGTTCGTGATGGGCGCCCGGCGCCGCACCGCCATCCGTGGCAAGGCCGTGGACCGGGAGGCGGTGTGGGACGACAGCCTGTTTCCGCGCGAAGCCCGCGCACCGGCGAACAATTTCCGCAACCAGTTCGAACTGCCGGTCCTGTTCTATGTGGTGACGGTGCTGGCGCTGGTGACGCGCAAGGCGGACCTGCTGTTCGTCATCCTCGCATGGGTCTTCGTCCTCTCCCGCGTCGCCCATGCCCTCGTGCATTGCACGTCCAACGACATCCGGCTGCGCTTCCCCGCCTTCCTCGTGGGCGTCATCGCCTTGCTCGCCATGTGGGTTCTCTACGCTCTGGCGATCCTGCTCAACGTGTGAGCGCACGTGCCGGGACGGGAACGGAGACGCCCCCCTGCACCACCGCTTCCCCGACCGCCTGCCGCAGGATGGCCTCCAGATGCCGGACCGCCGGTGACGGCTCCCGTTCGGGGCGATGGAGCATGAGGCCGAGCGTGGGCAGTTGCGGCAACCCGTGCGTTGCGGGATCGAGCACGTGCACGCCCGACGGACGGCCGATCTGCGTCCGCAGGACAATCCCGAGGCCCGCGGCCGCCGCCGCCCAGAGGCCGCTGAGGCTCGGGCTGACAAAGGCGAGGCGCCACGCCATCCCCTGCCGGTCGAGATGCGACGCGGCGAGGGTGCGCAGCAGGCAAGGCGCCTCAAGGGCCGCCAGCGGCAGAGGCTCGGTGCCGCCCGCTCGCCAGGAGGCGACGCCATCCTGCGCGGCGAGCCAGCAGAGCGGCACCTCGGCGAGGCGTTCGGCATGGCCCGCCCGCTCGCCCCCATCCCAGGCCAGCGCGAGGTCGAGATGCCCTGAGAGCGTCTTGTCCACCAGTTCGCTGTTGCGCGCGATCCGACTCTCGATGCGCACCTTCGGGTGCGCCCGCGCGAAGCGGCCGAGCACATGGGGCAGGATGGCCTCGCCGAAATCCTCCTGAAGGCCGAGCCGGACCCAGCCTTCCAGTTCCACGCCCCGCAACGCGGTCAGCGCCTCGTCATTCAGATCGAGGAGGCGCCGCGCATAGGAAAGCAACGTCTCGCCCGCATCGGTCAGAGCCAGGCCACGCCCCGCCTTGCGCACCAGAGCGACGCCCGCCTGCTCCTCCAGTTTCTTCAACTGCGCACTCACCGCCGAGGTGGAGCGTCCCAGACGGTCCGAGGCGCGCGCGAAGGAGCCCAGTTCGAAACCCGCAACGAAGCTGCGCAGGGCGTCCATATCCAGATTGGGGATCTGCATCATCAATCCTGAAAATCAGGACATATGGTCCATAATAATCTGATTTTCGGGATCATTCTGGAAGCCGATAGTGCCGGCGTCAACCACGGCTGAGCCGGAGTTTCCCATGCCCTTCACCCGCATTTCCCTGCTGGCGGGCCATCCGCCCGCTTATCTTGAGGCCCTGTCCGACAGCCTGCACGCCGCCCTCGTCGAGAGCTTCGAAGTGCCCGCCGCGGACCGCTTCCAGATCTTCCACCAGCACCAGCCCGGAGAGCTCGTCTTCGACCGCGATTATGGGGGCGGTCCCCGGTCGGCGGGCTTTGTGCTCTTCCACATCACCACCGGCCGCGCCCGCAGCCCGGCGGTGAAGCGCGCCTTCTACCGTCACCTCGTCGCCAATCTTGCGGCCTCGCCCGGTGTGCGGCCGGAGGATGTGATGGTGGTCCTGTCCGCCTCGCAATTGGAGGACTGGTCCTTCGCCAATGGCGAGAGCGCCGGTGCGCCGGAAGAGGAGGCCGCCTGATGTCCGGTCCGTCACCAGAAAACATCGCCTGCCCGGCGGAACTCACGATCCATGAGGCCGGCACGAGTGTGACGCTCTCGCCGGAGGGCATCGCCAGCGGCCGCTTCTGGGTGGAGATGCTGCTGTCCAGCCAGGTGGACGACGAGATGACCGCCATGCGCTGCTTTCTCCCGCCCGGCGTCATCACCCATTGGCACAGCCATCCGCGCGGCCAGCTTCTGTTCGTGCTCGACGGGCGCGGGCAGGTGCAGCGGGAGGGCGGGCCGGTGATCGAGGTGCGGGCCGGCGACAGCGTCTGGTTCGCCCCCGGCGAGCGCCACTGGCACGGTGCCACGCCGGACTGCACCTTCAGCTATTTCTGCGCCCAGGCCGTGAGCGGGGGCACCGCCGTCCACTGGGCGGAAGCCCCGGAGGCCGCCCGATGATCGCCATGCAATACAGCATCGCGCTGCCCGCCGATTACGACATGGACATCATCGAGCGGCGGATTCGGGAGAAGGGGCCGCTCCTCGACGGCTTCCCTCACCTCGCCTTCAAGGCCTATCTCTCCGCCCGCCGGGAGGGCGGCGCGGTGCCGAGCCACGAGAACCTCTATGCCCCCTTCTATCTGTGGGCCGCGCCCGAAGGCATGGATGCCTTTCTCACCAGCCCCGGCTTTGCGGGGCTGGCGCGGGATTTCGGCTGGCCGATGGTGCGCTCCTGGATCGTGTGGCAGGCGCAATGTGCCGGCGCCCTGACGGACGCGCGCTTTGCCAGCCGACGCATCGAGGCCATCGCGCCCCATGCCGATCTCGCGGCGCTGAAACGCGCGGCCTGCGGCGCAGGGGAGGCCGCCGTCAGGGAGGGGGCGCTGGCGGCCGTCTGCGCCTTCAATCCGGCGGACTGGTCCCTGGTCCATTTCCGCCTGTGGCCGACGCTGCCCATGACGCAGCAGCAGGACACGCAGCATTACGAGGTGGGGCATGTGTCCCTGCCTGCCCCCGGCCATGAAGCGGCCGGAAGCGGCCATTGACACGCGCGCCGTGCCGGAGGACCACAGGCGGCAAAGGAGCATGCCTATGGACAATCCGGCCCGGCACGTCGTCACCATCGCGGGAGTGAAGGTCCTGTTCGTGATGGCCACGACCTTCGAGTACGGGCCGCACCTGTCCGCGCGCATCATGCCCCTCATCAGCGGCGTCGGGCCGGTGGAGGCGGCTGCCGGCACAGGCATCGCCCTCGCCCGCCTCGCCGCAAAGGACGACCTGCCGGATCTCGTCTTCACCCTCGGCTCGGCCGGCTCGCGCAGCCTCGACCATGCGGGCATCTATCAGGTGGCGAGTGTCGCCTATCGCGACATGGACGCCTCCCCGCTCGGCTTCGAGAAGGGGCGCACGCCCTTCCTCGACCTTCCGGCCGTCCTTCCGGTGGAGCCGCAGATCCCCGGCCTGCCCGCCGCCTCGCTCTCCACCGGCGGCGCCATCATTTCCGGCGCGGCCTATGACGCCATCGACGCAGATATGGTGGACATGGAAACCTATGCGGTGCTGCGGGCGGCGGCGCAGTTCGGCGTGCCCACCATCGGCCTGCGCGGCATCAGCGACGGAAAATCCGAGCTCGCCCGGCTTGAGGATTGGACGGAATACCTGCACATCATCGACGAGAAGCTCGGCGCCGCGCTCGACCATTTCACCGAACAGCTGCGCGCCGGCACCCTGACCCTCCCGAACCGGATTCCCGCGTGACCCCTTCCGCCCGCCTGTCCGCCGCCATCGACATCCTCGCCGATATCATCGCCCGCCGCCGCCCGGCCGGCGATGCCATCAAGGACTGGGGGCTCTCGCACCGCTTCGCCGGCTCCGGCGACCGCGCCGCACTGTCGGGCCTCATCTTCGACGCCCTGCGCCGCCGCGCCTCCTGCGCTCATGTGATGGGCTCGGAAGAGCCGCGCGCCCTGCTGCTCGGGATGCTGGCCACCGTGCGCGGGCTGGATGTGGACGCCATCGCCAAGCTCTGCGACGGCGCCCGCTTCGCCCCTGCCCCGCTCTCCGAGGACGAGCGCACCCGCCTCGCCAGCCCTAGTCTGGAAGGCGCCGCTCCCTGGGTGCGCGGCGACTATCCCCAGTGGCTGGACGGCGAACTGAAGGCCATGTTCGGCGAGGAGCGTGTGGCCGAGGCCGAAGCGCTGGCCGCTCGCGCGCCCGTGGACATGCGCGTCAACACGCTGAAGGCCAAGCCAGAAGAGGCGCTGGCGGAACTCGCCCATCTTCACCCCGAACCCGGCCAGTGGTCGCCCCTGGCCCTGCGCATTCCGCTGGGGGCGGACGGCAAGCAGCCCCCCATCACATCCGAGCCCGCCTTCGTGAAGGGCGGCGTCGAAGTGCAGGACGAAGGCTCGCAGATCGCCGCCATCCTCGCCGCCCCCATGCCCGGCTCTCAGGTTCTGGACCTGTGCGCGGGCGCCGGCGGCAAGACGCTGGAACTGGCCGCCCTCATGGACAACAAGGGCCAGCTCTACGCCCATGACAGCGATGTGCGCCGCCTGAAGCCCATCCACGAGCGCCTCCAGCGGGCCGGCGTGCGCAACGTGCAGATCCGCGCGCCGCGCGGCACGGCGGACGTGCTCTCCGACCTCGAAGGCCACATGGACCTCGTGCTGGTGGACGCCCCCTGCACCGGCACCGGCACCTGGCGGCGCAACCCCGACGCCAAGTGGCGCGTGCGCCCCGGCGCGCTCGCCGAGCGCACCGCCGAGCAGGCGAAGATCCTCGAACAGGCTGTGCGCTATGTGAAGCCAGGCGGGCGGCTCGCTTATGTCACCTGCTCGCTGCTCAACTCCGAGAATGCGGGGCAGATTCGCGCCCTGCTGGAAAAGCACCCGGACTTCTCGGTGGTGCCCTCCACCGAAGCCGTTCTGGCACTCGGCAGCCGGGGCCTCGCCCTGCGCCAGGCCGCGCTGGACCTGCCCGAGGGCCTCATGCTGACGCCCCGCCGCACGGGCACGGACGGCTTCTTCATCAGCGTCCTGAAACGCGCAGCCTGAACGGGCCGCGCTCCGACGGCGTGTGGCCGCGCGTGAATACGTGACCATATTGACACGTGACAAAATGGAAACCTATTCTGAGGGCATGGATGCGGTCTTCGATGCCCTTGCCCATCCCATCCGGCGGGCGCTGCTGGATCGTCTTCGCGAGACGGACGGCCAGACGCTCACCGAGCTGGAGCGCGACCAGCCGCTGACGCGGTTCGGCGTGATGAAGCATCTCGGCGTTCTGGAGCGCGCCCATCTCATCGTCACGCGCAAGGTGGGGCGGGAGAAGCTGCACTATCTCAATCCCGTGCCGCTCCAGCAGGTCGCCGACCGCTGGATCTCCCGTTATGCCGCCCCCTTCGCGCGCACGCTGAGCGACCTGTCCCATGCCGTGGATGAGGGGGCGAAGATCATGTCCGCCAGCGGACCCAAGCACGTGTACGAGCACTTCCTGCGCGCCGCGCCGGAGGCGGTGTGGGCGATCCTGACGGATGACGCGAAGACGCCGCTCTGGCAGCATTTCAACATGACCTCCACCACCGACTGGCGGGTGGGCGGGGCCATCACCTTCTTCGTCGAGGGCCGGCCCATGATCGTGGGCGAGATCCTCGAACTCGCGCCGCCTACGCGGCTCGTGCACAGCTTCAGCGCCCGCTGGTCGCCCGACGTGGCAGGCGATCCGCCCTCCCGCGTCACCTGGGAGCTCAGCGCCATTCCCGGCGGCACGAAGCTCACCCTGACCCATGACAATTTCGGCGGCGACACCGCCACCAGCCGCGCCGTCACCGGCGGCTGGCCGGAATCCCTCTCCCGCCTCAAGACGCTGGTGGAAACGGGCACGCCCTTCCTCTTCCCCGTCGCCCACGCGGGCTGAGCGCGCCGCTGGAGCGGACAGGGGCCTCGCCGCCCGCTGCCCCCGCTCCTCACATCGCAGCGGCGCCGCGGCTCGTGCCCTTCTCCCCCGCGAGCAGGCGGTTCTTGAGCCGCGCGATGCCTTCGCGCTGGAGTTCGCTGGGGGCGGAATGGGCGGAGGCGACCTGCGTGAGCATGGTGATGAGTTCCATGCGCTCATCCACGCTCAGCCGGCTGCGCAGGAGCGGGATCAGGGGATCGGACACCTGCGAGAAGGGAAAGCGCTGCTGGGTATAGCCCCGGGCCTGCTCGAAGGCGGCCGAGATGTTCTCGAACGCCAGCGGATCCTCCATGAATTCAAGGATCTTCGTCTTCTCGCTGGCGGTGACGGGGCTACCGGTACGCACAATCTGGATCATGAGGATGACCGCCGCCAGCCGCGCATCGCGCACCCGCTCCAGCGGCGTGCCCACGATGTTGCGGATGGCTGAGACCGCGCGGCGCTGCACGCCTTTCGTATCGCGGTCCACCTCCTGCAGGCCCTTGACCGTCCGGTGCATGTAGAGGACCCAGAACAAGCCGGCGGCAAGAAGGCCGAGCAGACCCAAGAGAAGTGGCATGGATGCCTCCCTGGCGATGCCGGGGCAGGCTCCATGCGTGGGCAGCACGTGTCAAGCTGAGCCGGACGCGAGCGGCGCGCAGACCTGATGCGATACCGCCCGGCTTTTGTCGCCAGAACTTTCCCGCTAAAGGAAGCGCTCGAACGCCCCCTTGCGCCGGAAAGCCCCTCATGCACGACACCGTCCTCATCATCGATTTCGGCAGCCAGGTCACGCAGCTGATCGCGCGCCGGGTGCGCGAGGAAGGCGTCTATTCGGAAGTCGTGCCCTTCCAGAAGGCCGCCGAGGCCATGGATCGGCTGAAGCCCCGCGCCGTCATCCTCTCCGGCGGCCCGGCTTCCGTGATCGAGGGCGAGAGCCCGCGCGCCCCGCAGGCGGTGTTCGAGGCCGGCATTCCGGTGCTCGGCATCTGCTATGGCGAGCAGGCCATGGCCGACCAGCTCGGCGGCAAGGTGGAAGCCGGGCACCATCGCGAATTCGGCCGCGCCGAGGTGGAAGTGGTGAAGCCCGCCGCCCTGTTCGAGGGCGTGTGGCAGGAAGGCCAGCGCTATCTCGTCTGGATGAGCCATGGCGACCGCGTCACCCAGCTGCCCGCCGGCTTCGAGGTGATCGCCCAGTCCGAGAACGCGCCGTTTGCCGCCATCGCGGACGAGAGCCGCAAGTTCTACGGCGTGCAGTTCCACCCCGAGGTGGTACACACGCCGCAAGGCGCCCAGCTGCTGCGCAATTTCGTGCGCAAGGTGGCCGGCCTCCAGGGCGATTGGACCATGGGCGCCTTCCGCGAGGAATCCATCCGGAAGATCCGCGCCCAGGTGGGCGACAAGCGCGTGCTCTGCGGCCTCTCCGGCGGCGTCGATTCCGCCGTGGCGGCGGTGCTCATCCACGAGGCCATCGGCGACCAGCTGACCTGCGTGTTCGTGGACCACGGCCTGATGCGCCTCGGCGAGGCCGAGCAGGTGGTCTCGCTCTTCCGCAACACCTACAACATCCCGCTGGTGCACGTGGATGCGTCCGAGCTGTTCCTGAAGGAACTGGACGGCGTTTCGGACCCCGAGAAGAAGCGCAAGACCATCGGCAAGCTCTTCATCGACGTGTTCGAGGCCGAGGCCAAGAAGATCGGTGGCGCCGATTTCCTCGCCCAGGGTACGCTCTATCCGGACGTGATCGAGAGCGTCTCCTTCACCGGCGGCCCCTCCGTCACCATCAAGTCGCACCACAATGTGGGCGGTCTTCCTGAGCGTATGAACATGAAGCTCGTCGAGCCGCTGCGCGAGCTGTTCAAGGACGAGGTGCGCGCGCTCGGCCGCGAGCTCGGCCTGCCGGAGAGCTTCGTCGGCCGGCACCCCTTCCCCGGCCCTGGCCTTGCCATCCGCTGCCCCGGCGAGATCACCCCCGAAAAGCTGGAAATCCTGCGCCAGGCGGACGCCATCTATCTGGAAGAGATCCGCGCCGCCGGCCTCTATGACGTGATCTGGCAGGCCTTTGCCGTGCTGCTGCCGGTGCGCACCGTGGGCGTGATGGGCGACGGCCGCACCTACGACCACGTGCTGGCCCTGCGAGCCGTCACCTCCATCGACGGCATGACGGCCGACTTCTACCCCTTCCAGATGGACTTCCTCGGCCGCGCCGCCACCCGCATCATCAACGAGGTGCGCGGCATCAACCGCGTGGTCTACGACGTGACCTCGAAGCCCCCGGGCACGATCGAGTGGGAATGATCGAGGATTTATTTTTCGCGATCCGGGTGCGTGCAAGTCGATCGGTGTCGTGACAGCGTCCATTCAGGGCCGTCAGGAGCTACAGCTTCTGGCGGTCCTTTCTTTTGGTGTCCCCTCATCAGAAGCGAAGGCCGCACTCACGGTGACCCGATGGGCCGATGTGAGCGCAGCCCCATCTCGCCCCTTCATTCCTCGGTGGTCGCCAGCGTTCTGCCGCGTCGGACAGGCGCGCAGGCGTCCACACCGGAGAGGTCGCTTATCTTGGGGAAACGGAGCGGCATACGGGGACGGACGGCGGCGCCCCAAATCGCGCGGGCGATCACCTTCGCGAAGTCGCTATAGGTGTGGAGCGACCGGGCGAGGAGCGTAGTCAGCCGCGCCACGTCGCCGGCTTCCGGGATCATGCCATGCCATCGCTCACATAGCGCTCGGCCATGAGGCGCATTTCGGTGCCGCGCGCCTGCCTCTTTCACTGGCAAGTGCCGACCTGGCCGCGAGCCGGCTGGTGCAGTGGGGCACCGCGGAAGGGCCGGAGACGGCGCTCTGGGCGCTCTCCCCCCTCGCGCCGGCTGCTGAATGCCCGCGTCTCAGCCTTTCTGGCGCATCTGAAGGAGGCCTTTCCCGAAGGCACGCCGGAGGAGCTTGCGACCGATCTCTCGGCGTGAGGCACGGACTGCGTGGTTGCTCATTTGGGTACGCCCGCCGCCGCCATCTCCACTTGCACGGGTTCGGGCAGATCGCACAGCTCCGTATCCGGCCGCGTGCCGGACCACATGGCCATATGGAAGCGCGCCGGGCGGTCGAGGCTGCTGAGGCCGAGGTGCCACACGCCGGGCGCGTAGAGGATGCCGTCCTCGGGCCCGGCGATGAAGGCGGCAAGCTGCACCGGATCGACGCCGCCGTCGGGCGTGCTGCCGGCGACCACCACCAGCGCCCGGCAGCCGTCCACGGGCAGGAAGACCTGCGCAGACCAGGGATGCCGCTCCAACTGGCGCACCAGAAGCGGGGCGGGGCGCACGCTCACATCGAACAGGGAGAGGCACATCCGGGCGCCCGGCTCGCGGCCTTCCAGCTCCAGCCGCGCATCGCGCCGCTGCGCGAATCCCTCGTTCACGACCAGCGGCGCCCCCAGCCGCACCACGGCGCCGAAGGGCGCGAAGCGTTCGGGATTCAGGGCAAGGGGGATCAGGGAGAGCATGGCGCCTATGGTGCGGGAAAGGAATGCGGCACGCACCTAAGGTGACGGCGGGGGATGGCGCAAGCTGATCGTCTCCACGCAAACCGTAGGTCGTGATGCCGTAGATCGCCCTTCCACTCGAGCGGCGAAGGTGATGCGCTAGCGCCCGAGGGCGCGCTCGGCCATCGCCTTGGCGTCAACGAAAGCACGTTGCCGCAGCTCATCTAATGTTTCATTTGATCCCGTAAAAGAAGCGCGAGCGGCGGCTTCGATCTCCGGGCGACAAAGATCCAGGATCGCCGCCAGCTTCGCATCCTGCTCTGCCAGCTTAGACCTTGCCGTACGCGCCATCTCATCAATGCAACCACGTACGGCGGAGGCTTCTTTCGACGAACTGCCAAGCGATGACTGTGATGGAGATGCGGGTGGCGCACCCCTCGATTTTGCCACGACTGCGAGAGTGACCGCCTGCTTTCTGGCGGCAGCAGCCAGCTCATCCCTGAGGGCGACCAGTGACGCTGGCGCTGTGCCCTGCAAGCCCTCCCATGCGATGGACGCA
Organism: Azorhizobium caulinodans ORS 571; assembly: GCF_000010525.1. GTDB lineage: Bacteria > Pseudomonadota > Alphaproteobacteria > Rhizobiales > Xanthobacteraceae > Azorhizobium > Azorhizobium caulinodans. The sequence goes on from NC_009937.1 coordinate 4,253,357, forward strand.
TCTAGATAACGACCGAGCTCACTGGAACACAGAGCCAAAGCGGCGTCGGCGACCAATTCGGCCCGCTCCCCTGATGAAACAAGCGCGATGGTCTTTTCGCCGATACAGCTCCACAGTTCTTTTGTGGTCGCCTCTTTGCGCTCTCTTGTAGCTGCAATGCGATTAATTCGAGCCTCGGCGTCGGCCGCGTCGCGCGCGATGATGGCTGAAATCTGCTCCTTTAAACGAGCCCCCGCTGCCCGCGGCAGGTCGTCAAGATAAGGGCCTCGAGCGAATTGTTCGCCGTAGCCCGGACCATAGTATCTATCGTGCATTTCGATCATGGTTCGCACGGCCGGCCGGCATCGATTGATGGCTTCGGGCAGCAGATCCATTGTTCTGGCTTCGCGCACAAAGGTGGCAAAGCGCGGATCTTCCCCCATCTGCTTCGCGATGCAGTCGGTGGCCGCTCGCACATAAGGGACCACCGCCGCACGGGCCTGCTTTTCGGTCAGGCCGGTCTGTGTTTGCGCGTGCAAGGCGGGCGGCGTAATCCACCCCGCACCTGCCGCCAATGCCAACGCCCCGAGCACGCTTCGCATCGCTCCCCCTCCCCTGGAAGCCAGTTTATGGCATCAGTCGGAACAACGACAATTGGCAGGTGAGATGAAAGGCACGTGTGGACGAGATGTTGGTGGCCGGGGGCAGCCCGACACGCAAACGATGAACACCTGTTAGGTGCTGCAGATCTGAGCCGAATGTGAGACAGAGGATCGGGAATTGGTGGAGCCGAGGGGAATCGAACCCCTGACCTCTGCAGTGCGATTGCAGCGCTCTCCCATCTGAGCTACGGCCCCGATCCATGGGATGGCTGCATGTACGGGGTGGGCCCGGCCCTGTCAAGCGAGGGGGTGTGGAGAAGTCCCCTGCCCCCGGCGCCATGCACAGCCGGGGCGCCGCATGGGCCGGCGCCCCATCGCCGCGCCTCAGTCGAGACCCGCGATGGCGCGGGAGAAGTCGCGGGCGGAGAAGGGCTGGAGGTCTTCCGCCCCCTCGCCCACGCCCACCAGATGGATGGGCAGGCGATATTTCTGGGCGATGGCGACAAGGATGCCGCCGCGCGCCGTGCCGTCGAGCTTGGTCATCACGAGGCCGGTGACGCCGGCGGTGCGGGCGAACACCTCCACCTGATTGAGCGCGTTCTGGCCGACCGTCGCATCCAGCACCAGCAGCACGGCGTGCGGGGCGGTGGGCTCCAGCTTCTTGACGACACGGACCACCTTCTCCAGTTCGTCCATGAGCTCGGTGCGGTTCTGGAGACGGCCGGCGGTGTCGATCATCACGATGTCCGAGCCATTTGCGCGGGCTTCGGTGATGGCGTCATGAGCAACGCCGGCGGCATCCGCGCCCTGTTCGCGGGCCACCACATGGGCGCCCGTGCGCGCGCCCCACACCTTGAGCTGCTCGATGGCGGCGGCGCGGAAGGTGTCGCCCGCGGCGAGCGTCAGCCTCTTGCCCTCGCTGCGCCACTGGGCGGCGAGCTTGCCGATGGTGGTTGTCTTGCCCGAGCCGTTCACGCCCACCATCAGCACCACGAAAGGCTTCTGGCCGGCGTCCGGCACGAAGGGCTTCGCGACGGGGCCAAGGATCTCCTCCACCTCCGAGGCAATCAGGCCCTTCACCTCGTCGGGGGCAATCATCTTGTCGTGCCGGCCCTTGCCCACCGCCTCGACGATGCGGGCGGCGGTGGCGGTGCCGAGGTCGGCGCGGATCAGCAGATCCTCCAGCTCCTCCAGCGTCTCGGCATCGAGCTTGCGCTTGGTGACGAGGTCCGTGATCCCCTGGGTGAGGGAAGTGGCCGTGCGCGCGAGACCGGAGGTCAGGCGGCGCCAGAAGCCGGGTTTTTCGGGGGGAGAGGTCTCGCTCATGCGGCCACCAGACGCGCGCCGTCGTGCCCGGCGATGCGCAGATCGATCACGGCGCCGGGCTGCGCCGCCCGGTGCAGGCGCACCGGCGTGAAATAGGGGGTGCGACCGATGCCGCCGCGCTCCACGAGCACGGGATGGCGGCGGCCGATCTCGGCGGCCAGATGCCGCCGCAGCGCCTCCTCGCCCTTCTCCCGCAGGCGGCGGGCGCGGGCATCCACCACGTCGCCCGGCACCGGCGGCATGCGCGCGGCGGGCGTGCCGGCGCGGGCGGAGAAGGGAAAGACGTGGAGGAAGCTCAGGCCGCACGCGTCCACGATGGAGAGCGAGTTGCGGAACATGGCTTCCGTCTCGGTGGGAAAGCCGGCAATGAGGTCCGCGCCCAGCACGAGATCCGGCCGCAGGCGGCGCATCTCTTCCACGAGCGCGATCACCTGCGCCCGCGAATGGCGGCGCTTCATGCGCTTCAGGATCATGTCGTCGCCCGATTGCAGCGAGAGATGCAGATGCGGCATCAGCCGCTCCTCTTCCGCCAGCGCGCGCAGGAGGTCGGCATCCGCCTCCACGCTGTCGATGGAGGAGAGGCGCAGGCGCTCCAGCTCCGGCACCTGCCGCAGAATGGCGCGCACCAGCCGCCCGAGAGTCGGCGCGCCGGGCAGGTCCGCACCATAGGAGGTGAGGTCGACGCCCGTGAGCACCACTTCCTTCTGCCCGCCTTCGGCCAGCGCGCGGATGTGGGCCACCACGTCGCCCATGGGCACCGAGCGGGAGGCGCCCCGACCATAGGGGATGATGCAGAAGGTGCAGCGGTGGTCGCAGCCGTTCTGCACCTGCACGAAGGCGCGGGTGCGCCCGTCCATGCCGTCCACCATGTGGAGGGCGGTCTCGCGCACGGCGAAGATGTCGTCCACCTTCACCTTTTCCTCGGCGCTGACGCCGAAATCGAAGGCGGCGCGGGCCTCGGCCCAGGTCTCAACTGCGCCCTTGGCGCCGTTCCCCACCACGCGGTCCACTTCCGGCATGGTGGCGAAGGTCTGGGGCTCGGTCTGGGCGGCGCAGCCGGTGACAACGACCTTCAGCGCCGGATCGGCCCGCTTGAGGCGGCGGATGCTCTGGCGGGCCTGGCGCACCGCTTCCGCCGTGACGGCGCAGGAATTGACGATCACGGTGCGGGTGAGGCCGGCGGCGGTGGCGGCGCGCTGGATCTCGGCGCCGTCGAGCGTGTTCAGCCGGCAGCCGAAGGTGACGACCTCGACGCCTTCCGTCTCCCGCGCGCCCGCCTGCCCCATGCTCAGGCGGCCTCGGTGATCATGTCGGAGGTGAGCGTGCCGGTGAATTCCAGCGCCACCGGGCCGGTCATCAGCACGTGGCCGTCGCTGGCGCGCCAGTCGATCACGAGGTCGCCGCCGGGCAGCGTTACGCGCACCTTGCGACCGGTCCGGCCGGTGCGGGCAGTGGAGACGCCGGTGGCACAAGCGGCAGTGCCGCAGGCGCGGGTGCGGCCTGCGCCGCGCTCCCACACATGCAGCAGGATATGATCGGGGCTCAGCACCTGAGCAAAGGAGATGTTGGCGCGCTCGGGGAACAGCGGGTGATGCTCCAGCGTCGCGCCGAGCGCCTCGACGTCCACGGCGTTGGCGTCGGGCACGAAGAAGACGGCATGGGGATTGCCCATGCTGACCATGCTGGCGGGGCCAAGGCTCGCGAAACCCTCGATCTGCACGGCGCTGGTGTCCGCCACGGGGCGGGCCAACGGAATGGCATCCCAGCCGAGGCGCGGAGCACCCATGTCCACGGTCACCTGGCCGTCCGGCTGCATCACGCAGTCCAGCAGTCCGGCGGCGCTCTCGAACAGCACGTGCCGCTCACCGATCCGGCCCGCCTCATAGGCCGCGATGCAGCGGGTGCCGTTGCCGCAGGCCCCCGATTCCGAGCCATCGGAATTGAGAATGCGCACGAAAGCGGCGGTGTCGGCGCGGCGCGGGGGATAGAGCACCATCGCCTGGTCGAACGGCAGCACGCCGGGACGGGCGAGCGCGCGCGCCGCGGCGGCGGGCACATCCTCCGGCTCGTGGCGCAGGTCGAGCACGAGAATCTCGTTGCCGAGACCGTTCATCTTCACAAAAGGGCGATGGGCAAGCATCGGAGCGGCGTCCAGACACCAGAAAACTGTCGACCTTATATGGCGGGAGGCGGCGCAAGCGCCACCCCTACCGTCGCAATGCTGACCCATGGGGAGTGGCAAACTCCCTCTTGGGTGCGGCGCCGAACATGCTAGAGCAGTGATGCGGCGGTTCGGTGAGTTGAGGGAGAGCGCGATGCGCGCAGACGAGGCTGCGGGTCTGTTCGGTGGACGCGGAATGAAGGCAGGGGCTTTTAGATGCGGCACCGTCGCCGCCTGCCTTCTGGCGCTGACCGGTCTCGCCTCCGCCCAGACCGCGCCCGCCGGAACGACGCCGGCGCAGGCACAGGCGCCATCCACAGCCGCTGCCGGTCCCGCACCGCAGGTTACGCCCGCCCCCAGCACGCCCCAGACGGCGCCCGCCTCGCCCCCGCCGGCCGCCGCGCCCGCGGAAGCGCAGTTGCCCCCGCCGCCCAAGCCCCCGGCGGATCCGAATGCGGTGACGCCCATGCCCGGCATGCCTACGCATTCCAACAGCCCGGCCGCCCAGCCGCTGCCGAGCGCGACGCCCGCACCCGACGGACAGGGCCAGACCGTGTTCTCGGGCGAAGGCGCTGTCCTCTCTCCCGTCGCCGTGGCGGTGAAGAGCGGGCAGTCGAGCTGGGACGAGGGATATGATTCCATCGTCGCCGCCCTCAATGCCGTCCAGGCCGAGATGGACAAGCTTGGGCTCAAGGCCGCCGGAGACGTGATGGTGGTCTATACGCAGAGCGATGACGCGGGCTTCGAGTTCGAGGCCCAGATCCCCTATTCAGGCACCCCCTCCGGCACGCCGGGCAAGGGTATCAAGCTCGCCCAGTCGTTCAACGGCAAGGCGCTGAAGTTCCCGCACCGGGGCTCCTTCGCCGACATGGACGACACCTATGAGCAGATCGCCAACTTCCTGGATTCGCGGAACCTGACCGCGCTCGATCTCTATATCGAGCAGTATCACACCGATCCGCGCGTCACGGCGCCGGATCAGCTCGTGGTGGACATTCTCGTTCCGGTGCGGTGAGGCCGCGCTTCCCTCGGGGGCGCGAATCTCATTCACTGTCGGCCATGTAATATCCGCGGAGGGTCCGATGCCTCGGCTATTCACCGCGATTGAGGTTCCCGGCGAGGTGGGCGCCACGCTCACCATGCTGCGCGGCGGCATATCGGGTGCCCGCTGGATCGATCCCGAGAATTATCACGTCACCCTGCGCTTCGTCGGCGACGTGGACGACGCCATGGCCCGCGACATCGCCCTCATGCTGGGGCAGGTGCGGCGGCGGGCTTTCGATCTGGTGCTCGACGGCCTTGACCAGTTCGGCGGCCACAAGCCGCGCACCGTTTTCGCGAGCGTAAAGACCAGCACGGCCCTGATGGAACTCCAGGCCGAGCATGAGCGCATCATGCAGCGCCTCGGCCTTGCGGCGGAACGCACGTATCGCCCGCACGTGACGCTCGCCCGCCTGCGCGACGCCTCCACCCGGCAGGTGGCAGACTATCTCGCCACCCGCGGGCTCTATCGCAGCGTTCCCTTTCACGTGCCGCGGTTCGTGCTCTACTCCTCCCGTGACAGCGTGGGGGGCGGCCCCTACATCGTGGAAGCGGAATATCCGCTGCACTGACCGCTCACGCGCTTCGTGAGCGGAGCGGACGCAGCGTCATCCTTTCCCAGGTCGGCAAACGCCTGTAGAGCGGATCATAAGCGTGGCATAAAGCCGCCCCGGAGAGGTTCCGTGACCGTTCTCGCCGAGACAGACCGCCTGTCCCGTCACCCGGCCTTCATGGCCTTCTGGGTCGCCCGCGTGCTGAGCGCGCTGGCCTTCCAGATCGCCGGCGTGGTGGTGGGCTGGATGGTCTATGAGAAGACCGCGGACGCCTATTATCTCGGCTATGTGGGCCTCTGCCAGTTCCTGCCCATGGTGCTCCTGACCTTCGTGGTGGGCACGCTCGCGGACCGGATCGACCGGCGGCGGATCGTCATCGTCTGCCAGAGCGTCGCGGGCCTCGCCCTCGCTTTGCTCGCCATCGGCGCCGCCACGGACACGCTGAGCGTCGGCGGCATCTTCGTCGCCGTTGCCGTTCTGGGGGGCGCGCGGGCCTTCGAGCACCCAACCCAGACTGCGCTGCTGCCCGGCCTCGTTCCCGAGCACCTGCTGCACCGGGCCATCGCCATGGCGACCTCCGCCATGCAGACCGCGACCATCATCGGCCCGGCCCTCGGCGGTGTGCTCTATGTGCTGGGCGCACGGGCACCGCTCGCCATCGCCGCCCTCTCCTATCTGTTCGCCGCCGCCGCCATGACCACGGTGCGGCTGGAGCGGCCCGCTCCCCGCCGTGATCCGGTGACGCTCTCCTCCGTCTTCTCCGGCGTCGGCTTCGTCTGGTCGCGGCCGCTCATCCTGGGCGCGCTGTCTCTGGACCTGTTCGCCGTACTGCTGGGCGGCGCCACGGCCCTGCTGCCCATCTTCGCAGCCGACGTGCTGCACACCGGCCCCTGGGGTCTCGGCCTGCTGCGCTCGGCACCTGCGGTCGGCGCCATCGGCATGGCGCTTCTGCTCGCGCATGTGCCGATGAAGAAGAACGTCGGCCTCAAGATGTTCGCGGCCGTGGCGACGTTCGGTCTCGCCACCGTGGTCTTCTCGGCCTCAACCAACCTGTATCTCTCGCTGGTCGCGCTCGCAGTGATGGGCGCATCCGACAATGTGAGCGTGGTGGTGCGCCAGTCGCTGGTGCAGCTCAACACGCCGGACGAGATGCGCGGACGCGTGTCGGCGGTGAACTCGCTCTTCATCGGCACCTCCAACCAGTTGGGCGAGTTCGAGAGCGGCATGACCGCCGGCCTCATGGGCGCCGTGCCCGCCGGCATCCTGGGCGGCGTCGGCACCATTCTGGTGGCATTGAGCTGGATGTGGCTGTTTCCCGCGCTCCGGAAAGCCGATACGCTGACCGGAAAGAACAGGGCCTAGATCTTCCACCGATCCTCCTGCCGCGGCGGCCAGATATCGCAAGCAATTCAGCCGACTTAATTTCAGCCAACCTGACAAAATACAGGACCAGACAAGCAATCACGTGCGCGTGAGACCCTGATCGACTCTAGGTTGAGGCAAGCTTAAACACCCCCCAGTGGAACCAATTCCTTCCGCTGGAGCGCATCATGCGTTTGACCATCAAGACCACGCTGATCAGCCTGTTCTGCCTCATCAGCCTGATCGTCGCGATCCTCTGTGCGGTAGCCTTGCGCACCGCCTACAAGGCCTACGTCTCTGCCGGTCAGGCGACGACACTCGCGCATATCGACCGCAATCTCTACGACGGGCTGGCGAATTTCCGCTTCGAGCGCGGCGAGGCGGGCATCGCCCTCGCACTCGCCAGCGACAAGAACCAGCGCAATGTCGCCAACATCGCGAGCCGCCGCGAGAAGGTGACCCCCGCGCTTGAGGCCGCGCTCGTCGCCTTCAGGACCTACCCTTTCATGGATGCCAAGATGGCGGCGCTGATCAAGGATCTGCAAGGCCAGTTCGAAACCGTGAAGGGCCTGCGCCGCCAGGTGGATGACCAGCTCGCGCTGGCGCCGGAGCGCCGGGATGGCTCGGTGGGCCAGCGGTTCGCCGCCGACGGCGGCAAGCTGCTGGATACGCTGGAGCGCCTGTCCACGGAAGTGGAGGCCGACATCCGCTCGCTCGATCCCACGCTGTCGCAGCTCATCCTCGCCCGCGCCATGGGCTGGGCCACGCGCACCTATACCGGCATCTCCACGCTGCTCATCAATGCCGCCGTCGCGCAGGACCGCCCCCTCACCGCCGAGGAGACGAAGTCGCTCTTCGCCAATGACGCCAAGGCGGATGTGGCCTGGGGCGCGGTGGTCGAGATCGCCATGGCCGACAATGCACCGCCCGCTCTGCGCAAGGCTGCCCAGACCGCGCAGGACTTCTATTTCGCGGGCACGTTCAAGACGCTGCGCGACGGCATCGTCAACCGCATCACCCGTGGCGAGAAGAGCGGCGTCTCCCTGCCGGACTGGCGCCAGCCCATCGAGATCGGTCTCGCCAACTTCGCCGATGTGGCGGGCGTCGCCGTGAACAGCCTCGCCGATATCGCCGACGCCAATGAGGACACAGCCCGCACGACGGCCCTCATCTATGCCGTCGTGCTGCTCGTTTCCCTTGCCCTCGCCGGCGCGGGCCTCGCGGTGGTCGTCGGCCGCGTGGTGCGGCCCATCTCGCACCTCACCGCCGTGATGGAGGACGTCGCCGGCGGGCATCTGGAGGTCGAGGTACCGGGCACGGCCCGCCACGACGAGATCGGCGCCATGGCCAAGACGCTCCTCATCTTCAAGGAGAGCCTGCTGCGCAACCGGCAGATGGAGCGCGAGGCGGAGGAAAACCGTCGCGCCACGGAGGCCCAGCGCCGCGCCGCCATGCTGGACCTCGCCGCCCGCTTCGAGACCGCCGTGGGCGGCATCATCGGTCAGGTGGCCAGTTCGTCCGGCGTCCTGCTCCAGACCGCCCAGTCCATGAGCCGGGCGGCGGAGCAGACCTCCACGCGCTCGACGGCCGTGGCCGCGGCGGCGGAGGAGGCCTCCACCAACGTGATCATGGTCGCTTCTTCGGCGGAGGAGCTGGGTGCCTCGGTGGAGGAGATTTCCCGCCAGGTGATGCAGTCCTCGCAGATGTCCTCGAGCGCCGTGGCCGAGGCGGACCGGACCGGCGCGGTGATGCGCGAGCTCGCCCAGGCCGCGGCCCGCATCGGCGCGGTGGTGGAGCTCATCAACACCATCGCCTCCCAGACCAACCTTCTGGCGCTGAACGCGACCATCGAGGCCGCCCGCGCCGGAGACGCCGGCAAGGGCTTCGCCGTGGTGGCCTCCGAAGTGAAGGAACTGGCCAACCAGACCGGCAAGGCGACGGAAGAGATTGCCGCGCAGGTGAATGCCATCCAGTCCACCACGCAAGAGGCGGTGAAGGTCATCGAGAGCGTGGGCCAGCAGATCCGCAGCATGAGCGACGTGGCCACCGGCATTTCGGCCGCCGTGGAGGAACAGGGCATCGCCACGCGGGAGATCGTCCGCAATGTGGATCAGGCGGCCACCGGCACCAATTCCGTGACCGGCCACATCACCGACGTCGCCCGCACGGCGCAGGAGACCGGGGCCGCGGCCCACGAGGTGCTCAGCGCCTCCTCGGCCCTCAGCGATCAGGCCAAGCAGTTGGAGGTGGAAATGCGCCGCTTCCTTGAGACGGTCCGCGCCGCCTGAGGTCTCCAAACGCAGACGGCCGGGCGTGGGCCCGGCCGTCTGTCTTTAGATCCTGAAGCGGCCCGGCGTCGGGAACGTCAGCGGCGGACCACCGCCGGAAGGGCGGTAGCGGTGGCCATCTGCGCCTCGTGGCGCACTTCCGCCGCCGCAAGATCACGGCGGGCGCGCCGCGCGGCCCGGCGATAGCGCCCCTGCCGCGCCCATGTGACGAGGCCGCCAATGACGAGCCCGAGGATGAGCGCGCCGAAGATGACCGCAAACAGCGGCACCGTCACCGAGATGACCGGCGTATCGGGCGAGAAGGGATCGAGCGAGAGCGTCACCGGGCGCCGATTGGCCACCGCCAGAGCGACGATGGCCACCGAGACCGGAAGGCCGATGATGACGGCGAGAAGGCGTCCCACGGGTGCGCTGCTCACGCCGCGCCGTTGAGACGCTCGCGCATCTCCTTGCCGGTCTTGAAATAGGGCACGACCTTGGAGGACACGTCCACCTGCTTGCCGGTGCGCGGGTTGCGGCCGGTGCGGGCCTCACGCTGCTTCACCGAGAACGCGCCGAAGCCGCGCAGTTCCACGCGGTCGCCCTGGGCCAGGGCATCCACGATCTGGTCGAGGATGGCGTTGACGATGTTCTCGACGTCGCGCTGGTAGAGGTGCGGATTGGCTTCGGCAATCTTCTGCACGAGTTCAGACTTGATCATGTCCCGACTGCTTCCCCTCGCGACCGGCTGAAGACGGATGGACCCGGAGAAACGCCCAGACCGGGCAGGATCCAGGATTAGCCGCCGCCCACGGCCGCACCCTACCCTTTAATTCTGCGCGGGAGCCTGCCAGAGGGCCAAAAGTCCGTCAAGCTGAGCCTTTTCAAAGGCTGCCTGCGTGGCTTGCGACAGAATGCCGGCCACGGTGTCGAAGCCGAGCGCGCTGGCGAGCGCACCCGCCGCGCCCCGCAGCCAGCCGAACTCGCTGCCCATGCTCTCGGACTTCCAGGTACGCACCCGCAGGTTCTCGGGAACGCCCTTCTCGCGCGCCAGCCAGGCCCGCGCCGTGCGTTCGTCGCCCAGTTCGTCCACGAGCTGGAGCGCAAGGCCCTGATGGCCGGTGAAGACGCGTCCGTCGGAGACTTCGGCGAGCCGCGCGTCGGAGAGCTTGCGCCGCTCGGAGACGAGGCCCTTGAACCACCCGTAGCTGTCCACCACGAGGGAATTGATGGCCGCCCGGGCCTCGGGGCTCGTGGGCTGGTAGCCGTTGGGCGCCGCCTTGAGCGGAGACGATTTGATGTCTTCCACCGTCACGCCGATCTTGCCGAGCAGATCGGTGACGTTCGGAAACTGGAAGATCACGCCGATGGAGCCCACCATGGCGTTGCGGCGGGAGACGATGTGGTCGGAGCCGATGGCGGCGATATAGCCGCCGGAGGCCGCCATGCCTTCCACCACGGCCACCACGGGCTTCTTGGCGGCCAGCTGGCGCAGCGCGTCGTAGAGCTGTTCCGCTCCCGTCACCGTGCCGCCGGGGCTGTCGATGGACACGATGACCGCCCGCGCGTTGGAGCGGCCGATCTCCTCCAGCATCTTCACCCGGTCGCGGTCGTTGCGAATGATGCCGCCGATGACCACCCGCGCCACATGGGGCGAGGAGGCGAGGACCGTCCGGCCGACGGCCACATAGGAGCCGACCGCCACAGCCGCGACAACGGCGAGAACGCCAACCACCCGCCAGAAGGTGAGTTTGCGGCGCAAGCGACGGCGATCCACGATCTGATCCACATCGAGCGACATTGACCTGCCTCCTGCCCCCGCCGAGCGCCGCACTTAAGCTGCGGCATCCCGCCTTGGCAAGCGGCACCCGCCGGATGCGACGCCGCGGGGGCGCCGCTCCGTTTGCCGCCTGCGGCGGTGCCTGCCGATCAGGACTGCGTGCGCAGGTTGGCGACGAAGCTCTTCACCTGCTGCTCCAGGCGGCTGGCTTGGCTCGATACCACGTCCACGGAGGTGCGCACCTGATCCACGGCGCCGGACGTTTCCTGCGCCGCCTGCGCCACGGTCGCGACCGCATGGGCCACGTCGCGGGTGCCGTTGGAGGCCAGACTGACGTTCTCGGAGATGCGCCGGGCGGCTCCCGACTGCACCTGCACCGTGTCGGCGATGGTGCGGGAGATGTCGTTGATCTGCTCGATGGTGCCGGAGATGGACCGGATGGCATCCACCGTCTGCGTCGTGACGGCCTGAATGTCGTTGATCTGGGCCGCGATGTCCTCGGTCGCCTTGGCGGTCTGCTGGGCGAGCGACTTCACCTCGGAGGCGACCACCGCGAAGCCCTTGCCGCTCTCGCCGGCCCGCGCCGCCTCGATGGTGGCGTTGAGCGCCAGGAGATTGGTCTGGGAGGCGATGGACTGGATCAGCTTCACCACGTCGCCGATCCGCTCGGCGGCGGCCACGAGCCGGTTGACGATCTCCTGCGTATCCGAAGCCTGCCGGGCGGCATTGCCGGCGATACCCGTGGAGCGCTGGGCCTGGTCGCCGATGGCGGTCATGGAGGAGATGAGCCCGTCCGTCTCTTCCGCGACGCTCACGACGCTGGAGCCGGTGCGGTCATTGATGGAGACGAGGCCGTCCGTCTGGCCGGCGGCGGCCGCCGCCGAACGGGCAAGCACCGAGACCACGCTGTTGAGTTGGGTCGCCGCATTGGCGATGGCCGCCATGGAGGTGCCAACCTCGCCTTCCAGCGTGTCGGCGAGCTTGGTGAAGGCCTCGCGGCGGCGCGCGACGGCGGCGACGCTGTTCATGTCCTGCAACTGGGCCAGAAGGTGCGGCTTGCCCTGGAAGGTGAAGGGTCGCACGTGGGCGATCACCTCGAAATCCGAGCCGTCCTTGCGGCGGTAGATGGCGGATCCGGCCCATTCGCCGTCGCGCTTGATGCCGGCTTCGACGCTCTTCACGAAGGCGGCCGGCGTCAGGTTGCCCGGCTGCACGGGCGCGAAGATGTTGGTCGGCGGCTTGCCCACCAGATCCTCGCGTCGGGTGATCTGCATCGCCGTGAGGAAGGGGCCGTTGGCATAGACCACCTTCTCCTCGCCCGGCTTGATGCAGCGGACGAAGACCGGCGTGGTCAGCGTGTCGAAGATGGCCGTCAGAAGCGCGAGATCCGAGGATTCGGCCACAGGCGCCGATTTGGACCAACCTGGAAGAGCCATCAAAACCTCCCTCAACCCTTGCTCGATGCAATGAACGAAGCGGGCGACTGCCGTCGTTGGAGCGGATCGTTGAGGGGCGAGGCTGGTGCCAGGCTTGCCTTGGCCCACATCGCGCAGGCGGATTTGGTGCGGTGCCGCAATCGCGGATTTTGATACCGCCGCATAGACTTGCAGGAGCGAGACGGTGAGCCGGAAACAGAAAAGGCCGGCGCAATGGCCGGCCTTTCCGATCTTGGTGCGAAGCGGCCCGTTCAGGCCGCGGCGATCACTCGCCGGAACGCTGCTTGAGGGCGGCGCCCAGGATGTCGCCCAGCGAAGCGCCGCTGTCCTGCGAACCGTACTGCGCGACGGCTTCCTTCTCTTCGGCGATCTCGAGCGCCTTCACCGACACCTGCACCTTGCGCGCCTTGCGGTCGAACAGGGTGACACGGGCGTCGAGCTTCTCGCCGACCGAGAAGCGCTCGGGGCGCTGGTCATTGCGATCGCGGGCCAGCTCGGAGCGCTTGATGAAGGTGGACAGGTCCGTGCCCGTCAGCTTCACCTCGATGCCGCCGTCCTTCACGTCGGTGACTTCGCAGGTGACGATGGAGCCCTTCTTCACGTCGCCGGCGTCCGCGAAGGGATCGCCCGCGAGCTGCTTGATGCCGAGCGAGATGCGCTCCTTCTCGACGTCCACGTCGAGAACGACCGCCTTCACCACGTCACCCTTGCGGAACTCGTCGATGACCTGCTCGCCCGGACGGTTCCAGTCGAGGTCGGAGAGGTGGACCATGCCGTCCACATCGCCGTCGAGGCCGAGGAACAGACCGAACTCGGTCTTGTTCTTGACTTCGCCTTCCACGACCGCGCCGGGGGCATACTTCTCGCCGAAGGCTTCCCACGGATTCTGCAGGGTCTGCTTGAGACCGAGCGAGATGCGGCGCTTGGCGGGATCCACCTCGAGCACCTGCACTTCCACTTCCTGGGAGGTGGAAACGATCTTGCCGGGGTGGACGTTCTTCTTGGTCCAGCTCATCTCGGACACGTGGATCAGGCCTTCGATGCCCGGCTCCAGCTCGACGAACGCGCCGTAGTCCGTGATGTTGGTGACGCGACCCTTGAAGCGGGCCTCCACCGGATACTTGGCCTCGATGCCCTCCCACGGATCGCCGAGGAGCTGCTTCATGCCCAGCGAGATGCGGTGCGTCTCGTGGTTGATCTTGATGATCTTCACCTTCACCGTCTGGCCGATGTTCAGCACTTCGGTGGGGTGGTTCACGCGGCGCCACGCAATGTCGGTGACATGCAGCAGGCCGTCGATGCCGCCGAGGTCAACGAACGCACCGTAATCGGTGATGTTCTTGACCACGCCCTCGATGGCCTGACCCTCTTCGAGGTTCTGGACCAGCTCGTGGCGCTGCTCGGCGCGGGTTTCCTCGAGGACGGTACGGCGCGACACGACGATGTTGCCGCGGCGGCGATCCATCTTGAGGATCTGGAAGGGCTGCTGATTGTGCATCAGCGGAGCGACGTCGCGGATCGGACGGATGTCCACCTGCGAGCGCGGCAGGAAGGCCACGGCGCCGTCGAGATCGACGGTGAAGCCGCCCTTGACCTGATTGAAGATGACACCGGAGACCTTCTCGCCGGCGTTGAACGCCTTCTCGAGCTTGACCCAGCTCTCTTCACGGCGGGCCTTGTCGCGGGAGAGGACGGCCTCGCCCATCGCGTTCTCGACGCGCTCGAGGTAGACCTCGACCTCGTCACCCACCTTGATGGGGTTCTCGCGGCCGGGGCCGGCGAATTCGCGCAGCGCGACACGGCCTTCGGTCTTCAGACCGATATCGATGATCGCCAGATCCTTCTCGATGGCGACCACAATACCGCGGACGACGGCACCTTCCTGAAGGTCGGCACGGCCGAAGCTCTCATCGAGGAGGGCGGCGAAATCATCACGCGTGGTTTCTACGGCGGACATCTAGTCTCCGAACTGTCTGGCGCCGGCGTCTCGTGTTGGGACGCCCGTATCGTGCGGATGGCCCGGGAGACACCCGAACCGCCACCGGAAGATCCAGTGGGCCGGCGCAAAGACCGCGCGATACGAAGCATGCTGGGGTGTCCGCGGCGCTGCGCGGGGAAGCCAAAGGCGGGACAACCTCCGTGTCGCGACAGCACGTATCCCGCGCCATCGGCCCGCCCGGACAGCTTCCACGAGGGTATGAGCGGCCAGGAACGGGGGTTACCTAGTGGAAAACCCGGCCATCCGCAAGGGTTCGCGGCAGCATTTGGATGCCCCTGCGCCGCTTTTCCGTCGTTTTCGGATCGGCACCGGCGGTGCCCAGGGGCTACGAACGCCCGTGCCGCTATTCGACGACGATCTTCACCTTGCTCCCGTAGGCGAGCTTGGCGTCGCGATCGAGGCCGTTGAGGATCAGGAAGCGTTCCATGGGATGGTCCGCCACCTGCATGCGGCCCGCCATCTTCTCCACCGTATCGCCGATCCCCACCGTCACGATGCGGATGCGCAGCGGCTTCACGGACTGGGCCTCGTCGCTTGCCACCCGCCGGAAGGTCGAGGCGGCGGCGCGGAACTGCTTGTCGAGTTCCGGCGTCAGGTTGCGGGCGGCGAAGATCAGGCGATAGACGTCCGAGCCGAAGCGGATGGCGAACATGCGGAACGACCACTGGTCGCCGCGCGCCACCGCCGTCGCGGCCGTAAAGCCGTTGACCGACAGACTCTCCACCGAATTGATCTCGACCCCATCGATCCAGCCGGAGGCGAGATACTGGCCAAGGCTCTGGTCGCCGGACACGCGCACCGCATCGAGCCGCAGCGCCTCGGATCCGTTGGCCGTGGCGCCCAGGACCGCCTGGGAGGTGTTCTCCAGCGAGAAGCCCTCGGGCGCGGTGAAGGTGAAGCCGAGCTTGGGATGGAAAAAGTTCCGCCCCCGCACATAGCCTTCCTTGGGATCGTCGCCATAGACCATGCCATCGATGGCGGCGAGATAGGCCGCCTTGTCCCGCTCGCCCGCACCCGGCGCCGCATATTCGCGCGCATTGGCGATGGCGATGGAGATGCGGTCGGGCGTCGCCGGATGGGTGGCAAGGAAGTCCATGTCCGGCGTCGTGGACGATGCGCCGCCGAAGGCGCTGGTGCGCAGGCTCGCCTGTTTGCCCATGTCAGTGAGGAAGCGCGAGGCGCCATAGGGATCAAATCCCGCGCGCGCGGCGATGCCCACGCCGATGGCGTCCGCCTCCAGTTCCTGTCCGCGCGAGAAGGTGGCCAGCGTCTGCCGGCTCTTCTGCATGGCGAGGGCGCCCATGTTCTGGTCCGCCACCACGTCGGAGATGACGCGGCTCACCAGCACGGCCTGCTTCACCTGATCCTCGCGGATGGAGGCATGGCGGGCGATCACGTGGGCCATCTCATGGGCGAGCACGGACGACATTTCGGACGTGTCGTTGGCGAGCGCCAGCAGGCCGCGCGTCACATAGAGCGAGCCGTCGGGCAGTGCGAAGGCGTTGATGGCGGGCGAATTGAGGACGGTGACGCGATATTTCAGGTCCGGGCGCTCGGAGGCCGCGACCAGACGCTCCACCACCTGCTGGATCAGCGCCTTCAGCTCGGGATCGTCATAGGCCCCGCCATAGCTCGCCACGAGACGCTCATGCTCGCGGCGCTGCGCCGGGCTCATGTCCGCGGTGTCGGCAGCGGAAAGCTTGGACTGGGTGAGCGGCACGGTGGAGCGGTCGAGATCGACCCCGGCGCATCCCGTGAGCAGACCGACAAGCGTGAGCATGGCACAGGTCGAGCGCCCCGCGCGCGCGACGCGGGCCCGCACGAGGCCCCTGCCCTTCTCCCTTGCCGTGGCCGACGTCACCGCGTCCTCTCTCCCAGCCGAACGTCCATCTCACATGCGGACCACGCGACGCTGCCCCAGCGCCCGCAAAGCCCTTCGCGAACCGAGCCCCGGCTCGCGCTTCGCTATCTGACACACCGAACCAGAACAAGAAGTGAACAGACTTGCGGCCCGTCCCGATTTTGCACCGGCTCTCTCGTGTCCGCTTCCCACGCCCGCCGGCCGTCTTAGCAACGGCAGCGCCGGTGCGGAAACACCAGTTGACCTTTCCAACATTGGGCCGCCCAAGATGGCGGGAGCGAGGCCATATCGTGAAAACGTGGCGCCAGGTTCCTCAACACGCGGCGATTTTTGGGGTGGTTGGATTGTGCGGCGCTGTCGGGAGCCGCATCGTCCCGGCTCGGACACACCAGAGGCAGACCGCGCCGAACCCATCATCGCCAGACCTGCGAGGTGCCCCAAGGCGATCACCCGGACCCCAGTTTTCTGCGGCGCACCCTAACGGAACGGGCACGCGGCCTCCAGCTTCCGCGCACACCGGCCTGTTCACCCTTTCTTACGCCGTCTTTCCCCCGTCGCCCGCATCCGCTACATGGGGGATCGTGACGCACACCGTCCGCCGGACGCGCAGGGATCGGCCTTCCCGCCCTGCTCTTGAAAGCGGCCGGTGAACGCGGTCATATGCGGCGCGTGCTTCGGTCCGGTTTCCGGCCGGGGACGCAGAAGCGGTCAGGCATCTCCCGGTAGCTCAGCAGGATAGAGCACAGGTTTCCTAAACCTGGGGTCAGGGGTTCGATTCCCTTCCGGGAGGCCACCGTCTCCGTCACCCTCTTGGACGGACCGCCTTCAGGCCGCGGGGCCGTGCGTGAGCTGCGCCACCTTGCGGGCATGGGCCACGGCCTTCTGGCCGCCGCTGGTCTTGGTGAGGAGATCGAGACCGTCGTCCTCCGCCCCGACCGGCGTCAGGGCCTGATCGTGATAGGCGCCCACCCCCTTCTCCTTGAGCACCGAGCGGGCCATGAGCATGAGGCCGGCGATGCGGCCAACCACCGCCGCATTGCGCCGGAGCGTCTGCCACAGGAAACGAAGCCAGAAGGCGAGCGCGGGTTCGCGGGACAGGTCCGGCCGCCGCTCTGCGGGATGGCGCAGGCGCAGGATCCCCGCCTGGAGCGGGTGCACCTTCTCGATGGGGACTGCGGTGGAGAAGGTGACCAGCAGCTTCACGAGGCTGGACACGGACACGCCCGTGGCCACCGCCCGCCGCATCAGGGTGCGCATGTGGGCGGGACTGTAATAGAGCGCCCAGGCTTCCTGATAGATCGCCTCCCACTCCGTCTTGCTCATCGCGGCGTGCGCTGTGCAGACGTGTTCCACGTCATAGATGTTGAGATCGCCATCCATGGGCACCTTGGCGCGCCAGAGCTTCTGGTGATCTTCCGAGCCCGGCAGGGGTGTCAGGCAGAAGAACTCGACGATGTCGAGCGGCAGCTCCCGCTGGATGATGCCGATGTCGCGCCGGATGCTTTCAGGCGTGTCCGCCGGGAAGCCGAGGATGTAGCCGGCGATGGTGATGATGCCCTGCGCCTTCCAGGCCAGCAGCATCTTGCGATATTCGGTGATCTTGTTCTGCCGCTTCTTGGCCTCGGCCAGATTGTCCGGATTGATGTTCTCGAGGCCGATGAAGACGCGCGTCACCCCGGCGCGCTTGGCCTTCTCGATGAAGTTCGGGATGTTGTGGCACAGCGTGTCCACCTGGATCATCAGCCCCAGCGGGATGCGCTCCTGCTCCTTCAGCGCGATGAGCCGGTCGAAGATCGCTTCCCAGTCGCGGTTGCGGGCGAAATTGTCGTCGGTGATGAAAAACTTGCTGATGCCCTGTGCCCAGTTGCGGCGGACCAGGTCCTCCACGTCGTCGGCGGAGCGGAAGCGCGACTGGCGTCCCTGCACATTGATGATGGTGCAGAAGGAGCACTGGTAGGGGCAGCCCCGCCCGGCATCGAAACTGCTGCTGAGGCCGAGGGTGCGGCTCACATAGGTCTTGGGCAGGAAGGGCACGGGCGTGCCGCCGATGCCGGGCAGGTCGTTCATGAAATTGTAGAGCGGCTCGAGCGTGCCCGAGGCGGCATCGTGCAACACCTGATCGAGCCGGCCCTCCGCCTCTCCCGCGAACATGGAGATGCCCATCTCGCGGCAGGCATCGAGCCCAACCGCATGGCCATCCAGCATGGCGAGGCAGCCGGAGACGTGGAAGCCGCCCATCATCACCGGCAGGCCCGCCGCCCGGAACGGCCGGGCGATGTCGAGGGCGCGCGGATACTGGTTCGACTGCACGCCCACGAGGGCCACGAGGCCGAAGCCGCCGGCTTCCTCAAGCCGGGCGATCAGCCGGGGAATGTCGATGCGGGTATTGGTCTCGTCGATGGCGAGGATGTCGATGTCCACGTCCGGCCCGAGCACCCGCCGGGCGGCGCAATCGGAAGCGATGCCATAGAGCGCGGCCAGCGTGTTGGACGGGATCATCGCCCGCCACCAGCGGATCACATAGCCGTCATCGTCATAATGGGACGGCTTGATCAGAATGAGCTGAAAACGCCGCTTCTGGGAGATCGGTGGTTCCGTCACGGGCGCACGCTTTCGCAAGAGGAAAGACCTGACCCCGTCCCAACCGGCGTTCCGATCGGCCGCATTCCGATCGAACCGTCGAACGCTGCACGCCGGCCCCTCAATCCTGACCGCGGGCAGCCTCAGCCTGACCGCATCGGGCTCTGAGACGGCAAGGGACCGTACCACCCCTGATTAGCCCTGTCTCTGTTTCCGCAACGCAACGTGGCGCAGCACCCTGTGCGCTCCGGGACTTAACCGCACGCTGGAGCGAGGACCGCCTTGCGCACCCGGCCGCCATGATATCAATACCGTCCGATTCACGGAGAAAGTGCAGCCGGGCCATGCTGCGGAAGACCGACAGGCGGGCGCCCCTGGAAGCGCTGAACGGGCTGAAGCGACTGGTCCTCACCATTTCGATGGTCGCGGCCCTTTTGTGCGGCGCGCTGGTGATCGGCGCCACGCTGCTGGGGCGCACGCCCATCAAGCCGCCGCATCTCTATGACAACATCATCTTTCTGTGCCTGACCATTGGCCTGTTC
Source organism: Azorhizobium caulinodans ORS 571 (assembly GCF_000010525.1). Classification (GTDB taxonomy): domain Bacteria; phylum Pseudomonadota; class Alphaproteobacteria; order Rhizobiales; family Xanthobacteraceae; genus Azorhizobium; species Azorhizobium caulinodans. The sequence goes on from NC_009937.1 coordinate 4,272,847, forward strand.
ATCCTCCTGCGGCGGCGCCCCAAGGCCTTCAGGCCCATCGGTGTGGTCTATCTGGTGGCGGGCTTCATCCTCTACGCGCGGGCGCTGTTCCTCGTGCCCGAGGACGAGATGCGGGCGTTCTGGACCCTGGCATTGACCGGCACCGGCTTCCTGGTGCTGGGGCCGGTGTTCGGCTGGTTTTCCGTCGCCTGCGCTTTGGTGATGGTGTGGGCAGCGGCCATGACCGGGGCGCTCGCGGTCTCACTGTTCGCCATGTCCACCTACTGCTTCTGCATCGTCATGACCTCCGCCATGTTCCATGCCTACAACCGGCATGCGGAACTGGCGCTGCACAATATCGAGGCCGCCAATGCGGCCCTGAGGGACGCCACGCGCCACGACACGCTGACCGGCCTGCTGAACCTGCCGGCGCTGCGCGATGCGGCCGCCGGACTGGCGGGCGGCCATGGCGAGAGTGCCCCGCTGGCCCTCGCCTTCATCGACGTGGATCACTTCAAGGCGATCAACGACCGCTTCGGCCATGCCGCAGGCGACAGCGTGCTGCAAACGGTGGCGCATGCGATCAGCGGAGCGGCGCGCCCGCAGGATCTGGTGGCGCGCATCGGTGGCGAGGAGTTCGCCATCATCATGCCCGGCCAGGATCTGGCCCATGCGACCGCGGCCGCCGACAAGGTGCGCCTTGCGGTGGCCGAGCGCCCTGTCACCGTGGGCAAGGAGACCCTGCGGGTGACCATCTCGGTCGGCGTGACGGCCTGCCAGCCGCCCCACCAGGCGCTCGACTGGATGCTCCAGCGCGCCGACATGGCCATGTATGCGGCCAAGGCGGATGGCCGCAATCGCGTGCGCGCCACCGCCTGAGCCGACCGGCGCCTCATGCGCCGGTCCCCTCTGCCGACCCCGTGCACCGTCCGTGGCGGGCGGCGGCGCAGGGGACCGCACCACTCACATGGCAGGCAGGATGGCGATGTCGCGGACCGGGGTTTCAAGGCCGTTCACCTTGCCCGCCGCCTTCGCCTTGCCGGTGGCAAGCTCCACCCGGTAGAGCGTGTCGCCCGCCATCAGCCAGCCCTCGTTGCCGGCATCCGTGGTGGCGATGTCGAAGGCATAGGTGGGCGCCTTGATGCCGAAGGCGCCGACGGCATTGAGGATGCCGTCATTGGGCGGTGCCTGCTTCACCAGCGCGGCGAGGGCGCCGTCCACGTCGAACAGCGCCGTCTCCTTGGCGCCCTTCACGGAATTGGTATAGGCGCCGGCCACCACATTGGGCGTCGCACCCTTGTGCATGTCGCCGTCCGCATAACGCAGGGCGCCGTCCTTCACGACCTTGCCGTCATCCACATTGACGCGCAGGTTCGTGCCGTCGCTGCCGATGACGCGCAGACGGTCGGCGACCGGATTGAAATCGACGGTGGCGGTCACGCCGCGCGGCAGCATGGTATCGAGCTTCGCCTTTACCGTGGCGGCGCCGGTGGCCGGATCGAGGGTCGCCAGCGTGCCGTCCTCGAAGAGGCCGTAGAGCATGCCATCCGCCGGCCGCACGTCGATGCCGACGAGACGCCCAGCCACACCGGAAACCGTGACCGGCTTGCCGGCCTTCAACGCCTTGCCATCCACCGAGGCCAGCATGGTGCCGCCATCCAGCAGCGCGACCACGGTCTGGGCCTCTGCCGTGCCGGCGGCAACGGAGGCCACGAAAGCGAAGGCGATCATCGTGCGGTTCATGTCCGGTTCTCCATTCTCAGGTCCGGCCCTGTCGGCGGGACGCGGCGGATACCCGGCGGGCGATGCGCCCGGATGCAGCGGAAAAATAAAAATGCGCGCTGCATCCGTATGCCATGCCCCAACGTAGTTGTGCCCGATGAGCACCTGCGACACCCGGAGCCGCGCGCCGTGACGACCCAGACCGCGCCCGCACGATCGGACGACCTGCGCGCCGCGCTGGAGGGTTGTGCGCGGCGCGATCCCGCCAGCCTGCGGCATCTCTATGAGCGGCTCGCGCCCCAGATGATCGGCGTCGCCCTGCGCATGCTGCGCCGGCGCGATCTCGCCGAGGAGGTGGTGCACGACACTTTCGTGCGGGTGTGGGAGCGGGCACGCAGCTTCGATCCCGAGCGGGGCGAGCCCGCAAGCTGGATCTTCGCCATCCTGCGCAACCGCACGCTCGACGTGCTGCGGGGCGAGGCGCGCACGGAACTGGTCGAGGATTTCGAGCCCTATGCGCTCGCCGACGAAACACAGGGGGCGGAGGACGCCATGGGCGCGCTGTCGCGGTCCGGCGCGCTGCGGCAGTGCCTTGAACGGCTGGAGCCGCAGCGGCGGCAGGCGATCGTGCTCGCCTATACGCGCGGGCTCACCCATGGCGAACTGGCGGGACGGCTCGGCCTGCCGCTCGGCACGGTGAAGTCCTGGATCCGCCGTGGCCTTCTGGCGCTGCGGGAGTGCATGGCATGAGCCCGCAGGATCGCGCGGCCCTCGCGGGCGAGTATGTGCTCGGGCTCGTGGACGGCGAGGAAGCTGCACGCTGCGCACGCCTCGCCGAGACCGATCCCGCCTTCGCGGCGGAGGTCGCAGGCTGGCGCAGGCGGCTGGGCAGCCTCGATGCAACGGCGGACGCGGTGCCGCCCTCCCCCGCCCTGTGGGAGCGGATCTCCGCCTCCGTGGCGGACACAGCGACATCTCAGGCTCCGGGCGAACCCGAGGCCCGCACGGCGGATGCGGGCTCTGACCGCGTGGCGCCCTTCCGGCACGGGCGCGCCTGGGACAACCTGCCCCTGTGGCGCGGCATCGGCGTGACGGCGGCGGCCGCGGCGCTGGCGCTCGCCATCGGGCTCGGCGCCGCCCTGCGCGAAGCCGCCCGGACGCCGGTGCTCGTGGCGGTGCTGCTCTCCGACCAGAACCGCCCGGCGGCAGTGGTGAACACCTTCCGGGACGGGCGCTCCGAACTCGTGCCGCTGGAAGCCATCCGCGCGCCGGAGGGCAAGGCGCTTCAGGTCTGGACCCTGTGGGACCGGACGCGCGGCCCGATCTCGGTGGGGCTCACCGACGCCATGCGCGCGCTCGACCTGAAGCTCGACGGACTGCCCATCCCCGTGGCGGATCAGCTCTTTGAGGTGACGCTGGAGCCGGCCGGCGGCTCACCCACCGGACGCCCCACCGGGCCGATCCTGATGAAGGGCAATGCCAGCCGCACGCTGTGAGGGGCCGGACATGAAAAATCCGGCCCGGGGCGAAGCCGCCGGAGCCGGATAAGGAGGTCTGGTGTCCCTGCGGAGCGGGTGCCGTCCGGCCCGAAGGCCTCGGTCAGGCACCTGCCGCCGCTCGTCGAAAAACACAGGTGCCGGCCGCCGTGGCGGCCGGCACGCGGCATCAGAACTTGTAGTTGATGCCGGCCTTCACGGTGTGGAACTTGTTGTCCACGTTCACCGCACCAGCGCCAACGCCGTAGTTGCTGTCGTCGAGGTCGACGTACAGATACTCGGTCTTGAACGTCCAGTTGTTGGTGAAGGCGTACTCAACACCGCCGCCGAGCGTCCAGCCCGTCTTGGTGCCCGAGCCTTCGCCGAAGGTCAGCGTGGTGGGGGTGATCGTGGTGATCGAGGTCTTGCTCTCACCATAGGCGAAACCGCCGGTGATGTAGGGCAGGAACCGATCGAACGCATAACCGACGCGGGCGCGAACCGTGCCGAAATAGTCGAGCGACGAGTTCAGGTTGGCCACGGAGCCGCCGGAGGCGAGCGTGGTGTCGCCCTCGATGCCCGACCACTGGATGTCGGTCTCGAGGCCGAGCACGACGTTGTTGGCGAACTGGTAGTTGTAGCCCAGCTGTCCACCGGCGAAGAAGCCGGAGGAGTTGGCGGTGGCGGAGCCGAAGCCCGGCGCGCCGAAGTCGTAGTTGTACTTGTCACCGCCGAAGCCGGCGTTGGCGCCGATGTAGAAGCCGGTCCAGGAGAACACCGGCACAACCGCGACGACCGGAGCCTTCACGGGATAGCGGGTGGACAGGTCGGCGGCGGACGCCGGAGCGATGATCGCAGCAGCGATCGCGGAAGAGAGCAGAAGACGCTTCATCATCATTACCTTTGATACCAACCCCCGGTGCCCTCCTTTCTACAGGACAGGCGCCGGAAAGCTGTTGCGTAATCGCAACAAAGGAATGACGCACCGGGCATCGAAGTTGCGCCGGATGCCATTTTTACAACTTATGAGATTAAAACGGTATCAAACTGGCGCATCAGTTGTGCATTCTTACCTCCGGGCAGGGCTGAAGGAGGTTTTCCACCGATGCGCGCAGGGTAAATAAATTTCTATCAAACGCGGGAACAAGTTGAAAGATACCAGCATCGCGCCAGGTCCAACACAGGAAATGCACGAAGTCGCCACAAATCGGCAGATGTAACGGCCAAGATCCCGCTGCAACAGCTATCCGGGATTCGTCAGCTTTACCTTTGCTGTAGAGCACCGGCACCGCCGGTAGATACCGCCACCGGACGGCGGCGTGAAAAGCCGGCAGGCGCCGCACCGCCGCCGGAAAAGTAGGTTCTTCGTCTGGAGGCCGGCGCAGCGAAGGTGACACGGTGCGCCGAGAAGCCGCCGCGAGGCGGACCCGCTCCGAAGACCGACAGGGCCCGGAGCCGGAGAAGGTCCCGGCCGGCGCGCGAAGCGTACCCGGCCGGGACAGGGGTTCGGATCCGAACGGCTGAATGCGCGATCAGCAGATGCCCGCCGACCGGATCAGCCCTCCCGGCATCAGAACTTGTAGTTCACGCCGGCGCGCACGGTGTGGAACTTGTTGTCCACGCTGACGGCGTTCGTGCCGATGCCGTAGTCGCTGTTGCCGAGGTCGACGTACTGATACTCGGTCTTGAAGGTCCAGTTGTTGGTGATGGCGTATTCCACGCCGCCGCCGATGGTCCAGCCGACCTTGGTGTCGGAATCATCGAAGGTCGTGAAGCCGGTGCGCGAGAACTGCGAACCCTCGGTCTTGGTCTTGCCGTAGGCCATGCCGCCCGTGATGTAGGGCAGGAACCGGTCAAAGGCATAGCCGACGCGGGCGCGCACGGTGCCGAAATAGTCCAGCGACGACTTGATGTTGGTCGAGGCGCCGGGGGTGACGGTGTTCAGGGTGCCGTCGATGCCGGACCACTGGAGATCGGTCTCGAGGCCGAGCACCACGTTGTTCGCGAACTGGTAGTTGTAGCCGATCTGGCCGCCGGCGAAGAAGCCGGAGGAGTTCGTGGAGGCAGTGGCGGTCGTGGGGACGCCGAAGTCGTAATTGTACTTGTCGCCGCCGTAACCAGCGTTGGCACCGATGTAGAAGCCGGTCCAGGAGAAGACCGGGGCCACCGGGGCGACGGGCGCCTTCACGGGATAACGGGTGGCGAGGTCCGCCGCGGCGGCGGGAGCGGCAATCGCGATCACGAGAGCCGACGAGAGAAGAAGACGCTTCATCACTTTTGTCCTTTGGGGCCTACCCCCGAGCCATTGGTCTACAGGAGGAGCCGCAGGATTCCTGTTGCACAATCGCCACATTGAACAGAAGAGAACCCAGTACCACCAAGTCACCAAGGCGTGATCAACGTGTTAAGACACGTTAAAATCATCGAATACCGAAATAGATGGCGCTTCCGGTCTGCACGATACGCGGTTTATATTTATCCCACCGCATATCCTTCGCGGGAAATGGCGAAGCTTAGCCGGCACTTTCGCCGATCGCCGCTCCGACAACGCGAGCACAGACCTGTTCCAGCTTGGCCGTGCCACGGGAGCGCCACGAAGTGCACTTGGGGCACCGATCGAACCACTTGGTTCGATGGCCGGAACGCCCCGACCTTCCCCAGAGATGCATGCCCCAAAGACGCGGGTTTTCAGCTCCGATACCGCCAAGGCATCCCATGGCCGAGCTTCAGCCATGCACCAAGCGCATACCAACGCGACCTTCGTGCAATTCCGAGGTCGCGGCCCTGCGACCTATGGTGTTTCTCAAGTGCATATTCCTCAGGAAACGCCGAAAGAGACGCCATGACCGAACTTCCCGCCGCCGCCCATGATCGCATCCGCCTGTCCTCGCTGCTCGACAAGGTGGTCTCCGCCGAGGAGGCCGCCAGCCACATCAAGGACGGCATGATGGTGGGCATGAGCGGCTTCACCCGCGCGGGGGAGGCCAAGGCCGTGCCCATGGCGCTCGCCGCCCGCGCCAAGACCGAGCCGTTCAAGATCACCCTCGTCACCGGCGCCTCGCTCGGCAACGATCTCGACAAGCAGCTGGCGGAGGCACATGTCCTGGCCCGGCGCCTGCCGTTCCAGTCGGACCCCGCCCTGCGCAAGGCCATCAATGCCGGCGAGGTGATGTTCATCGACCAGCATCTGTCGGAAACCGTCGAGCACCTGCGCACCCACCAGCTCGGCCCCATCAACGTGGCGGTGGTGGAGGCGGTCGGCATCACGGCGCAGGGCGGCATCATCCCCACCACGTCGGTGGGCAATTCCGCTTCCTTCGCCATCCTGGCGGAGAAGGTGATCGTCGAGATCAACACCTCCCAGCCCATGGGGCTGGAGGGCCTGCACGACATCTATATCCCGACGCGCCGCCCCTTCCGCGAACCCATTCCAGTGGTCGGTGCCGAGAGCCGGGTGGGCCTGCCCTTCATTCCGGTGCCGCCGGAGAAGATCGCGGCCATCGTCATCACCTCGAAGCTCGATTCCGCCTCGAACGTGTTGCCGCCCGATGCGGAGACCGCCGCCATCGCCGGGCATCTCATGGAGTTCCTCGGCCATGAGGTGAAGAAGGGCCGTCTCACCGAGCGCCTTCAGCCGCTTCAGGCCGGCATCGGCACCATTGCGAACGCGGTGATGCATGGCTTCATCGAGAGCCCCTTCTACGACCTCACCATGTATTCCGAGGTTCTACAGGATTCGACCTTCGACCTGTTCGATGCGGGCAAGCTCAACTTCGCCTCCGGCTCGTCCATCACCCTCTCGAAGCCCAAGTATGAGCAGGTGATGGCCGACATCACCCGCTACAAGCCGCGCCTCATCCTGCGCCCGCAGGAGATTTCCAACCATCCGGAGATCATCCGCCGCCTTGGCATCATCGCCATCAACACGGCGCTGGAATTCGACATCTACGGCAACGTCAATTCCACCCACGTGGGCGGCACGCAGATGATGAACGGCATCGGCGGCTCGGGCGATTTTGCCCGCAACGGCTATCTGTCCGTGTTCGTCACCAAGTCCATCGCCAAGGACGGCGCGCTGTCCTCCGTTGTACCCATGGTGAGCCACGTGGACCATACCGAGCATGACGTGGACATCGTGGTGACGGAAGTGGGCCTTGCGGACCTGCGCGAACTCGCCCCGCGTGAACGCGCTCGCGTCATCATCGACAACTGCGTCCACCCGCTCTATCGCGACGCGCTCGACGACTATTTCCAGCGCGCCCTCGCCCGCGGCGGCCACACGCCCCACCTCATCGAGGAGGCCTTCTCCTGGCACGTGCGGGCGCGGGAAACGGGGCGCATGCTGGCTCCGCCCCACCTCGCAGCGTCAGCCTGAGGCGCGTCACACCAGCGCCAGATCCTTCGGGGTGACATTGGCGAAGACGCGGCCGAGGCTGGCCGCGTCGAGGCCATAAAGCTGGCGGATGAGACCGCCCAGCAGCCCGCGATAGTCGGTGAGCACCGGATAATCCCGGTTCTGGAACAGGTGCGGCTGATCCACCGCCACCTGCTCCCCGGCAATCCGCCCGCCGCGCACCCCGCCGCCGAGCACCCAATAGACGCTGCCGTGGCCATGATCAGTGCCGTGGTTGCCGTTCTCGCGGAAGGTGCGGCCGAATTCGGAGAGCACCACCACCACGGTGTCGTTCCACTTGGGACCGATCTCCTCCGCGAAGCCGGCCAGCCCGCGCCCCAGTTCTCCCAGCCGGTCCGCCAGATAGCCTGTGGCGCCGCCCTGGTTCACATGGGTGTCCCAGCCGCCCACATCCACGAAGCCGAGGTTGAAGGTTTCGCGCATCAGGCGCCCGATACGCCGGGCGGACAGCTCGAAGCCCTTGGGGGACGCGGCATTGCGGCTCGCCTCCATCATATGGTCGGTCACCTGCTGATAGACCTCGTCGCGCACGCGGAAGCCTTCCGCGACGGCGCCGGACAGCGGGCCATGCTCATACATGGCGGTGATGAGCTTCGCCTGGCGGGAATCGATGCCGGCCTTGCCCACCGCATTGATGGCGACATTGGGCACCGCCACCTCGCCCTGGAAGGTGAGCGGCAACTGCTCGGTGAAGGAGATGGGACGTACGCCCGTCAGCTCATGGGCGAGGCGCGCCATGAAGCCGGAGCGGTAGTCGCGGCGGACGTTCACCTCCTGCCCGAGTTCGATGGTGTCCTGCGTCTCGAAATGGCTGCGGGTGAGATCGTCCGTGCCGGCGAAGGGCACGAAGGCCACCTCCCCGCGCTGGAACAGCGGCAGGATGCTGGACGCGAGCGCCGGATGCAGGCCCCAGTCGACATCGAGCGAGAGCGCGCTTCCCACGCCGCTGCCGGGACGGGCGATGGCGAGGTTGGGCCGGCTCTCGTAATAGAAACTGGACGAGACCGGGATCACCACGTTCGCCGCATCGTAGGCGCCGCGCAGGAACACGACGAGCAGGCGCGCGTCAGCCTTCGGTGCCGCCCACACCCGCCCGGCAACGGTCATGGGCGCCAATCCGGCGAGGCCGGCGAGGACATGGCGACGGTTCAGGTCTCGCATCGTGCCCATGGGCCTGTCTCCTGAACGTGCGATCACTGCATGAAATCCGGGGAGGACAGGAATAACGTGTTCCAGTCCTGCGGCGAGATGGCCTGCGCCAGTGCAAGGCGGGTGGCGGGCGACAGACGGGCGCTCAGACCGGAGAAATAGAGGCTGTTCTGGAGCAGCGGGAAGGCCGGCTGCTCCACCGCTCCCTCCTCTGCAGGCTTGAACAGGCCGGCCGCGCCGGAGCCGATCTGCCGCGCGATCTCAAAGCGCGCGGTCATCTGGCCCGAGGCGGTCCAGGCCGTGGATACCAGCGGATAGCCATCCGGCGTCTCGTGATTGTAGAGTCCCTCGCCCAGCCGGTTGAGCCAGTTCTGTACCGGCTGGGTGTTGAGGATCACCCGATCATCATAGGCGAGGCGCACCGCGGAGAAGACGTAGCGCACCGGGTCCTTGAACCGCTTGCCGAGCGAGGCCTCGAACTCGGGCGAGCGGATCATGGTGGCGAGCACGGCGGCGATGTCGCCGTCGCTCTTCTGGAAGGTGTCGGCCATGCGCTGCACCAGCGCCTCCGGCGGATTGTCGGCCACGAAATAGATGGCGATGTCGCGCGAGACATGGCGGGCGGTGGCGGGGGCCCGGCTCAGGATGTCCAGCGCCTCCTCCACCTCGGCGAAGCCCTGCCCCTCGATGGTGCGGCCCAGCAGCACCTTGTCGCCGAAGTCATGGCGGGCGGGATTGAACTCGAACAGGCCGTCGCGGATGAGCAGCGCCTCCTGCCCCGGCTTCACCCTGGGGATATTGGGGCCGGCGATGCCGACACCGGTGAGGATGCGGGCGAGCTCCTCCACATCCTTCTGGCTGTAGCCCGAGCCCACGCCCAGCGTGTGCAGTTCCATGATCTCGCGGGCGTAATTTTCATTGATGCGGCCGGCGGCATTCTCGGCGTTATCGAGATAGCGCAGCATCGCAGGGTGGCGCAGGGTCGCCGCCAGCAGGTCGCGGAATTTGCCCAGCGCATGAGGGCGAATGGCGTTGTCCTGATAGTCCGCCATGAGCAGGCGCAGATTGCCCTTGGCCTGATGCACGTTGAAATGGTTCAGCCAGAACCACACCATGCGCTCGCGCAACTGGTCGGGGGCATAGAGCGCGCGCAGGATGGCGGCGGTGGCGGCCTCGCGGGCGCGGGCGGTCATGTCCGCCTGATAGACCTTCTGGGCGGCGCCCTTTTCCTCCGGCGACGGCAGGTTCTTCAGCGCCGCGTCGCGATCCCGGAATTCCGTCACCAGTTGCGGCGCCGAGCGGCGGGAAATCTCCAGCGCCTCGATCTGCCGCTGCGCCTCGGCGGGCAGCGTGTCCCGAGCGGGATGCAACTGCTCCTTCAGCCAGCCCTCGACGCCGAGCGCATGGAAGCGGGCCATGGTGGAGGCATTGGCGCCCCAGGTGAGGGCATCGACGAATGCGATGTCATGGGGCGAGAAGACAAGCGGCGCGGCAACCGGCGCCGGCGCGGCGGAGGGCGAGGCGTGGACTGGCGGCTCGCCGGCACGCACCTCCGCTGACGAGCCGAGGCCAAAAGCCACAAGCACGCCGAGCACCAGCACCTTTCCTGCGCGCGGTCCACCCATCGCTCGCCTCCATGGCGAGCAATTGGCGGCGTAAATCGTGGATTGAGTGTGATGGACGAAAGGCAGGAAAACGGCGGCCCCAAGCATTCAGCGACTGACGATAGGTCAGAGACGGTATTGACTTAAGCTTTGCCCCGTATCCGCATCAATGCCGCAACGTACAACGGCCCGGCGGTGTCCCGCCGGGCCGTTCGATGTCTTAACGTTGAAGCAGCTCAGGCGGCCTTGCTGCGGGCCGTGATGAGCTTGCGGTTCACCAGCACTTCCGCGATCTGAACCGCGTTCAGCGCCGCGCCCTTGCGCAGGTTGTCCGACACGCACCAGAAGGCGATGCCGTTCTCCACCGTCGGGTCGTCACGCAGACGCGAGATGTAGGTCGCGTCCTCGCCGGCCGCCTCGTGGGGGGTGGCATAGCCGCCCGGCTCGCGGGTATCGACCACGAGGATGCCCGGGGCCTCGCGCAGGATCTTGCGGGCGTCCTCGGCGGAGAGCTCCTTCTCGAACTCCACGTTCACGCTCTCGGAGTGGGAGATGAAAACCGGCACGCGGACGCAGGTGGCCGTGAGCTTGATCTTGGGGTCGAGGATCTTCTTGGTCTCGACCACCATCTTCCACTCTTCCTTCGTGAACCCGTCCTCCATGAACACGTCGATCTGGGGGATCAGGTTGAAGGCGATCCGCTTCGGGAACTTCTTCGCCTCGACCGGATCGGAGACGAAGACCGCGCGGGTCTGCGAGAACAGCTCGTCCATGGCGTCCTTGCCGGCGCCGGAGACGGACTGATAGGTGGAGACCACCACGCGCTTGATGGTGGCCGCGTCGTGCAGCGGCTTAAGCGCCACCACGAGCTGCGCGGTCGAGCAGTTCGGGTTGGCGATGATGTTCTTCTTGGTGAAGCCGACGATGGCGTCCGCGTTCACTTCGGGAACGATCAGCGGCACGTCGGGATCGGTGCGCCACTGCGAGGAATTGTCGATGACCACGCAGCCCTGGGCGCCGATCTTGGGCGACCATTCCTTCGACACGGCCCCGCCCGCCGACATCAGGCAGATGTCGGTGTCGGAGAAGTCGTAGGTCGCCAGATCCTTCACCTTGAGCGTTTTGTCGCCGTAGGAGACCTCAACGCCCATCGAGCGGCGCGATGCAAGCGCAACGACCTCGTCCGCGGGGAAACCCCGTTCGGCGAGGATCGAGAGGATCTCCCGGCCCACGTTACCCGTGGCGCCGACAACGGCGACCTTGTAGCCCATGACTGTTCCCTAGAATGATCTTGCCGGCGAAAGGCGCCGGAAACACGCGCTTTTAAGGAATATGGCGCGAAGTTGCAATGTGGGGCGCCGCCGCCGGACCGCAAGGGGCAGGCCCCAGTGTGGCACCGCCGACACGGAGGTTCACCACGCCACAGGGAACACGCCTCGACCGCCAAGCCTTTCTTGCCTAGAATGGCCCCGTGCCGTAATCGGAATCGTGGTGGTTCCGCTGGAGGGTGTTATGCGTTTCGCGCCGTTTTTCGTTCTTGCCGCAGCCCTGACGTTCGCGGCGTCCGCGCAGGCGCAGACGGCCACCTCGTCCTCGACGGGCGCCGCACCCGCCGCCACGACCGCCACGACCGCCGCGCCCAAGACGGCCGCCAAGCCGAAGCCCAAGCGCACCAAGATCGAGATCGTTCAGCGCTCGTATCTCGACGCCGGCACCACGGTGAAGCCTGGGTCCAAGTCCTATCTGGACTATGCCATCCCGGCGGACGTGCGCTACCCGACCTATGGCGCCGGCTACTACACCATCGTGCCGCGCCCCGCCGCCCTGCCCGGCCAGTTCGATATTCCGGGCTTCTGATCGCCCGGCGCCGACAGGCGCTGCCGGATCTGAATTCCGGACCTCTGTTCCCGAACGCCCGCAACGCTGGTTGCGGGCGTTTTCGTTTCCGGCACCCGCCGGGGCGGAAGGATGGAGGGGCCCCTAAAATCACCGAACCACGCGTGAATTGCACTCTTCCCCAGCGGGGCATGACAAATGGCGGCGGCCCCGGCATAAGACAGGTTGAACCTCACCTGCGCCGGATCCGGCACCAGAGAGAGACCGCTCGCCCGTGACCCGTTCCGTGCCTCCGACGTCTCCTCTCCCGCCGCCCGGGGGCCGCATGGCCCAGCCCGAAGCCTGAGGCACCATGTCCAGCGTCATTCCGGGCTTCCGCCTCTCCTTCGGCATCACCCTCACCTATCTCTGCCTCATCGTGCTGCTGCCGGTAGCGGCGCTGCTGCTCCAGGCGGCGGATGTAGGGCTTGCCCGCTACATCGCCATCATGACGTCGCCGCGCACGCTCGCCTCCTTTCAGGTGACGTTCACAACCGCCGCCATCGCCACGGCCTTCAACGCCATCTATGGCCTCGCGCTCGCCTGGGTGCTGGTGCGCTATGAGTTTCCCGGAAAGCGCCTTTTGGATGCGCTGGTGGACGTGCCCTTTGCGCTGCCGACCGCCGTGGCAGGCCTCGCGCTCACCGCCATCTTCGCCAAGAACGGCTGGTATGGCGCGCAGCTGGCCCAGTGGGGCATTCAGGTGGCCTATGCGCCGGCCGGCATTGCCTGCGCCATGGCTTTCACCTCCATCCCCTTCGTGGTGCGCACCGTCCAGCCGGTGCTGGAGGATCTCGCCGGAGACGTGGAGGAGGCCGCCACCACGCTGGGCGCCTCCGATTTCCGCGTCTTCCGCACGGTGATCCTGCCGGCTCTGTTTCCAGCCTTCCTCGCCGGCTGCTCGCTTGCCTTCGCCCGCTCCCTGGGGGAGTTCGGCGCGGTGGTGTTCATCGCCGGCAACCAGCCCTTCCGCACCGAGATCGTGGCGCTCCTCGCCTTCATCCGGCTGGAGGAATACGACTATCCGGCCGCCGCCGCGATTGCCGCCACCATGCTCGGCCTCGCGTTTCTCCTGCTGCTGACGGTGAACGCCATTCAGGCCTGGCACCAGCGCCGCGCGATCCGGGAGGACTGATCCCATGTCGGACACCTCCACCCGCCGCCGCGTCGGCGACGGCCCGCTCGCCCGCCGCCTCATCATCGGCCTCGTGCTGCTGGTTACGGTGCTCGTTCTGCTGGTGCCGCTCGCCTCCATCTTCACGGAAGCTTTCCAGCGCGGGGTACCCGCCTATTTCGCCGCGCTGTCGCAGCCGGACACGCTGCACGCCATGGGGCTCACGGCCTTCACGGCACTGGTCTGCGTGCCCGTCAATGTGATCTTCGGCATCGCCGCCGCCTGGACGGTGGCGAAGTTCACCTTTCCCGGCCGTGGCCTGCTGCTGGCGCTGATCGAGCTGCCCTTTTCCATCTCGCCCATCGTGGCGGGCGTCGCCTATCTCTTCGTCTATGGCGCGCAGGGGCTGCTCGGGCCGTTTCTGGAAGCCTACGACATCAAGATCATGTTCGCCGTGCCGGCGATCATCCTCGCCAGCCTGTTCGTCACCGCGCCGTTCGTCGCCCGCGAAATCGTGCCGCTGATGATGGCGCAGGGGCGCGAGGAGGAAGAGGCGGCGGTGACGCTCGGCGCCTCCGGCTGGCGCATCCTGCGCACCGTCACGCTGCCCAACGTGCGCTTCGCGTTGCTCTATGGCGCGGCGCTCTGCAACGCCCGAGTGATGGGCGAGTTCGGCGCCGTCTCGGTGGTGTCCGGCAATATCCGGGGCCGCACCTCCACCCTGCCGCTCCAGATCGAGCTGCTCTATCAGGACAGCCAGGTGGCCGGCGCTTTTGCCGCCGCCACCGTTCTGGCGGGCGTCGCCCTCGTCACGCTGGTCGCCAAGCTCATCATCGAGCGCCTCGACGCCGAGCGCGAGCGGCTGAACGTGAAGCGGGGCGTCGGCCACTGAGCCCGCTCACGCGGTGATGGCCACCGGCAAGCCATAGCGGTCGCGCTCGGGCGGATCGGGAAAGACCAGCGCCGCCCCGCGGGCGATGCGAGCCGCTGTCCAGGCGCAGGCACAGGCGTCCACCAGATCATCGAGCCCCGCCCGCAGGGCGCGCGCCCGCTCCCGCGTCAGTTGGTCCACCGGGACGCCTTCGGCAGCCAGAAGGCGAATGCGCAGGTCAAGGCCGGGTGCCGCGGGCGTGCCCTTCACCTTCTTCGGCAGATCGAGGGGCTTCTGGCCGTTCATGGCCCAGAAGCTCACTTCCGGATGGCATTCGGTGAGCGGCAGGCCCGGCCGCGCCCGCAGCACGTGGTCCACATCGAGCACCTTCGGGAAGAGCGCGAAGGACTGGCGGGAGATCTTGCGCGGCGGGTCCGAGGTTTCGAGCGCGGCTGCACAGGCGGCGCGATAGCGCGCCTCCTCGGGAATGGATATGTCGCAGGCGGTCTCCACCGCCCGGCGGGAGGGCACGGAAAAGACACTGGACTGGCGCTGACCGAGCAGCGGGCGCACCGCCCGGTCCGGCCCCCGCCCGCCTGCGCCGACCCGATCCGGCAGGCCGATGGGGATGTCGATGGCCGAGACGAGCGGCGGCGTGCCGGCCGGAAAGGCTTCGGTCAGATCGGAGATCCGCAACAGGTTCAAGGCGCCGCCCGGCACCCAGCGCGCGAGGATCCATCCCTCCCGGCAGCCGTCGAGCCCCTGCACCATGGCCGCCGGCTGCAGGCCCCCATCCTGCCCCATGATCCGCCCCCTTGCGGCATCGCGCTGCGGGGTCGTGACAGGCCCCGCCCGCTTTGGCTAGGCTAGCGGTGGGGGAGAGAGGTGCAAGCGCCTGTGGCGCCGCACCTTTCGGGCGCACCTGGAAGGCCTCAGGCCTTCCGGGACGGCTCCGCCTCCTTTGCAGGGCGTTGCCGGAAGCCTTCCGAATCCGCCCGACGGTTTCCTCAAGCCTGAGAGCCCACGGACATGAGCCTTCGCCCGCGCCGCAGCGTCCTCTACATGCCCGGCTCGAACGCCCGCGCTTTGGAGAAGGCCCGCACCCTGCCCTGCGATGGCGTGATCCTCGACCTTGAGGACGCGGTTGCGCCCGACGCCAAGGTAGAGGCCCGCTTCCGCGTGGCGGATGCGGTGCGCGCCGGCGGCTTCGGCCCGCGCGAGACCGTCATCCGCATCAACGGCCTCGACACCCCATGGGGCACCGATGATCTCGCCGCCGCGGCCGCCGCGGCGCCAGATGCCATCCTTCTCCCCAAGGTGCAGGACCCGGCCCAGTTGGTGGACGTGGGCGAGCGCCTTTCGGCCTTTGGCGTGCCCGCCACCACCAGCGTCTGGGCGATGATCGAGACGCCCATCGCCATCCTCGACATCAAGGCCATCTCTGCCGCCGCACTGAACCCGGTGACGCGGCTGAAGGTCTTCGTGCTCGGCACCAACGATCTCGCCAAGGAGACCCGCGCCGCCCTCGTGCCGGGCCGCGCGCCCATGATGGGCTGGCTGATGCAGGTCATCGCCGGCGGCCATGCCTATGGCATCGACGTGCTGGACGGCGTGTGGAACGCCTTTCAGGATCAGGCGGGCTTTGCCGCCGAATGCTCACAGGGCGTGGAGATGGGCATGGACGGCAAGACGCTGATCCACCCCAGCCAGATCGAGCCCTGCAACCTCGCCTTCTCGCCCCCGGCGGCGGAAGTGGAGAAGGCTCGTGCCATCATTGCGGTGTTCGACCGGCCGGAAAATGCCGGCAAGGGCGTCGTGACGCTGGACGGGCGCATGGTGGAGCGGATGCACGCCGACATGGCCCGCCGCACGGTCGCGCTCGCGGACGCCATTGCCGCGCGGACCTGAACGGGCGAGAACGTTCAGGACAACAGTTCAGCGGCCGGCGGACCCGGCCGCCCCTCACCTGAGGACAGAATGAAGCTCTATCGCTATCTCACCGGCCCGGACGACAGCACCTTCTGCAAGCGGGTCTCGGCGGCGCTGAACAAGGGCTGGCAGCTCCACGGGGCACCGACCCTGACCTTCGATCCGGTGAAGGGCCGCGTCATCTGCGGGCAGGCCATCGTCAAGGACGTGCCCGGCGACTGGTCTGACGACATCACGCTTTCCGATTACTGAAAGCGCGGCGGCGGCTCAGGCCGCCACCGCCTCCGGTTCGCGCGGGATGAGGACGATGGACACGTCCACCTCGTCCCCCGCCTCCTCAAACTCGCGCTCGACGGCGGCGCGGATGCCGGCCGCGGCGGCGCGCGCCTGGCCGACGGTCCATTCGGGATCGAAGCCGAGGTGCAGATCCACCATCATCTTGCCGCCGTGCTGGCGGGTGCGGATCTCGCCCAGTTCGTCGAAATCATCGAAGTGGCTGGCGAGCGCGCGCAGGATGCGCAGCTGCCCCGCCTCGCCGATCGCCTGATCGAGCAGCGAGCCGATGGAGTTCGACAGCATCTCGAAGATGTTGAAGATCATCAGGCCGATGACGACGAAGGAGGCCAGCGGATCGAGATAGGCGATCCATTCCGCCTCAAAGCTCGACGTGATGACGGTGCAGATGAACACCGAGCCGGACGAGACCGCCGACACCAGATGCACGCGCGCCTGCGCGGCGATCACCGGCGAATGGGTCTCCTCGGCCACGCGCTTGGCCTTGCGGTTGAGATAGACATTGCCGGCCACCGCCACGAGCGTGACCGCGAGGCCCAGCATGGCGCCGCTCACGTGCTCGGGGTTGAGCAGGCCGTGAATGGCGCGGGTGCCGGCAATCACCACCAGCACCACCTGGAGCACGGCGATCATCAGTTCGGCGAGGTTTTCCAGCTTGCCGAGGCCATAAGCGAATCGGCCCTTCTCCCGCCCGTGCGCGATCTTCAGCACCAGCCAGCAGGTGGTGAGCGAGGTGAGATCGAAGGACGTCGCCAGAAGATCCGTGAGCACCGCCGCCGAATTGGTGAGCGTCGCCGCAAGGATGTAGAAGGGAAACAGGCAGGCGACAAAGACCATCGCCTGGAAGGACAGTTTCTGGCTGGCTGAACCCGACACGGACGTAGGCCCTCTTCTCGCTGCGCGGCCGTGGGAGGCCAATCCGTCCATAGGTCATGCGCCCGCCGCCCGCAACGGCACAGAGCGGGCCTTTTCCGCAGTTGCACAGCCCCGCCCCGCTCTGCAATCTAGGGCCGGCATCGGGGGAGACGCATGTCCAAGACGAATTCCGGCAACTTCTTCGAGGACTTCAGCCTCGGTCAGGTCATCCGCCACGCGACGCCGCGCACCATCACGGAAGGCGACGTGGCACTCTACGGTGCCCTCTATGGTTCGCGCTTCGCCGTGCAATCCGCCGACACTTTCGCGGAAGCCATCGGCTATGACCGCGCGCCGGTGGACGACCTCCTCGTGTTCCATGTGGTCTTCGGCAAGACCGTGCCGGACATTTCGCTCAATGCCATCGCCAACCTCGGCTATGCGGGCGGGCGGTTCCTTGCCCCGGTCTATCCCGGCGACACGCTGAACGCCGTCTCCGAGGTCATCGGCCTCCGTGAGAATTCCAACGGCCAGAGCGGCGTCGTCTATGTGCGCTCCACCGGCTTCAACCAGGACGGCATCGAGGTGCTGGACTATGTGCGCTGGGTGATGGTGCGCAAGCGCGATCCCAAGACGCCCGCGCGGGAGAGCCACGTACCCTCGCTGCCCTCCGTCCTTGCGGCAGATGCCCTGGGTGATGCCGTGCCGCCCCTCGATATCGACGCCTGGCGGTTCGATCTCTCCGGCAGCCCGCACCGCTTCTCCGATTATGCCGTGGGCGAGAAGATCGACCATGTGGACGGCATGACCGTGGAAGAAGCCGAGCACATGCTGGCGACCCGGCTCTACCAGAACACGGCCAAGGTCCACTTCAACCAGTTCACGGAAGGCCAAGGCCGCTTCGGCCGACGGCTGATCTATGGCGGGCATGTCATCTCGCTCGCCCGCGCCCTCTCCTTCAACGGCCTCGCCAACGCCTTCCATGTGGCGGGCATCAATGGCGGCCGCCACGTCTCCCCCCTGTTTGCGGGCCTCACCGTCTTCGCCTGGAGCGAGGTGCTGGAGGCGCAGGAGATCTCCGGCCGCGACGACGTGGGCGCCCTGCGCCTGCGGACCATCGCGACGAAGGACCGCCCCTGCGCCGATTTCCCCTTCAAGCCGGGCGAGGACTATGACCCGAGCGTCATCCTCGACCTCGACTATTGGGTGCTCATCCCCCGCTGATATGCCGCGTGCCCAGGCGCGGCGAAGCCGCCACCCGCGGGCACTGACCCGCATATCCTGCTGAGTCTCGGCCGGCCGGGACCGCGCCGGCGCGCGCGCTTTCGCAACCACCGTTGGCACCGTCCGGCACCCTGTCGGACCGCCTTTTCGCGCGCCGGTTCCCGGCCTCGCCCGCACTCTTCACCCAGCTTTGAAGCGAGAGCGGAATCGTGGCGCCATGCGCCTCCGCCCGCGCGCGTCAGCCGCACTTACCTAACGTAAATCATTGAAATCGAACACCTTTCCCTTGCGGAACGACTTGCGCGGCCGTCGAGTCTCTGTTGTGCTTACGCCACGTATTCTGAATTTGGCATACCAGATTGCGGCGGAACGTAAGGGTAGCTGCCAATTTCGAACCCCGTCGCGGACCGCACGCCAACGGTCCCCTGCGGAGACAGTGATGAGGGTCCGCACGTGCCTCAGGCCGGCGGACCGGAAGCCCCGCCTTTCAAGGGCGGGCGCCCGGAATTGAGAATGAGAGTCGACGAGGCGGGTTCACGGCTCAGCCGGGAACCTACTGGGCCGAACGGCCCTAAGGCCACGCAGATGGCTGCCGGACATATCGAGGAAACGTCACGAGGTTAGAAAATGGCTCAAGCCGCTCAGCCGGCCAGCGAATCCCAGCGCTGGGTCCAATTGATCTGCGGCGTCGTCTGCATGGCGATGATCGCGAACCTGCAATACGGATGGACGCTCTTCGTCGATCCCATCGAGGCCAAGCATCAGTGGGGCCGTGCGGCCATCCAGCTGGCCTTCACCATCTTCGTGCTGACGGAAACCTGGCTGGTGCCGGTCGAGGCCTGGTTCGTGGATCGCTACGGCCCGCGCGTGGTGCTGATGTTCGGCGCGGTCATGATCGCACTCGCCTGGTCGCTCAACTCCATCGCCAGTTCGCTGTTCGTGCTCTATGCGGCCTCGGTCGTCGCGGGCATCGGCGCCGGCGCGGTGTACGGCACCTGCGTCGGTAACGCGCTGAAGTGGTTCCCCCACAACCGCGGCCTTGCGGCCGGCGTCACCGCGGCCGGCTTCGGCGCGGGCGCGGCGATCACCGTCGTTCCGATCGCCCAGATGATCGCCAGCCACGGCTACGAGACCGCCTTCCTCACCTTCGGCATCGGCCAGGGCGTGGTGGTGTTCGTGCTCTCCTTCTTCATCCGCAAGCCGCCGGCCGTGATGGCGCCGCCGAAGAAGGTGTCCCGCCTGCCGCAGAGCAAGATCAGCTATGCGCCGCGCCAGACGCTCTCCAAGCCGATCTTCTGGCTGCTCTATGCCATGTTCGTCATGGTCGCCTCGGGTGGCCTCATGGCGGCGGCGCAGATCGCTCCCATCGCCCACGACTTCAAGGTGGCCGACGTTCCGGTGACCCTGCTGGGCGTGCAGATGGCGGCCCTCACCTTCGCCATCTCGCTGGACCGCGTGTTCGACGGCTTCGGCCGCCCCTTCTTCGGCTGGGTGTCGGATAACATCGGCCGCGAGAACACCATGTTCATCGCCTTCGCGGTGGCGGCGGGCTCGCTGGCCATGCTCGTGTACCAGGGCCAGAATCCTTACGTGTTCGTGATCTTCTCGGCGCTGTTCTTCGGCGTGTTCGGCGAGATCTACTCGCTGTTCCCCGCCACCTGCGGCGACACGTTCGGCTCCAAGTTCGCGGCCACCAACGCCGGCATGCTCTACACCGCCAAGGGCACCGCCGCCCTTCTGGTGCCGCTCGCGAGCCTCATCGCCGTGCGCTACGGCTGGTCGGCGGTGTTCGCCATCGCCATGACGCTGAATATCGTGGCGGCCTTCCTCGCCATGTTCGTTCTGAAGCCCTGGCGCAGCCGCTTCCTCGCCCGTTCGGCGGTAGAGGCCGAGGCGGAGGAGCGCAATGCGGCAGCCTGGAAGGCCTCCGAAGCCGCCCACTGATCTCCCGACAGTCAGAAACGACGAAGGGCGGAGCCGCTGGCTCCGCCCTTTTTCATTGGGATTGGCCCACCGGTGCGATGAAGACGGTGGCGGCCCAGCGCCGGAGGCTCAACACCATGGCGCTCCAAGGGCGCCACAGCCGTCCGCTCCCTCTCTTATTGAACAGCCTGCGCCCGGCTGGAGCGCGGCTTCTGGGGCGGCCGGGCCGGGAGGGGCACAGCTGCAGGCGCCGCAACGGGCGTTGGCGGGGCGAGGGAATGGCGGGAGAACAAAGCCCAGCTCTCCATCCCGGCGTCGATGTCGCCATTGCGCAGGCCGAGGAAGACCGTGGCCAGCTCGGGCGTCGTCTTGACCCGCGCCGGGGACTGGTGGCCGCCCCGCTCCACCCGATAGAGCGCCACTTCGCCGGGCGGCGTGCAGCCCTCCCAGCGCCGGACGGAGACGGTGGTGCCGTCGAGGCGGTTAAGGTCCGGCAGATCCTGCACCTGCGATTCGCCGCAGCCGTTCAGCGCGGCATAGAGCTGGGCGCTGTCGGGGGCGGAAAGGGTGGCGCCCATGGGCGTCCAGAAGCCGTCCCAGGCGATGACCGGATCGGCCGTGCCGTGAATGAACATGATGGGCACCGGCCGGCTGGGGCGGCACTGCTCGCGATAATTGGCGGGCGCCGTCGCCATGATGACCGAGAAGGCCGCATAGAGATCGGCATGCTCGCAGGCCATCCGCTCCACCATGAAGCCACCGTTGGAGATGCCCATCATGTAGATGCGGTTGGGATCAGCGATGCCTTCGGCCACCAGTTGCTGGGTCAGGGTGACGAGGAAGGTCACGTCGTCGCCGGGCGTCAGCATCGCCTTCAGGCGCATGGCCGCAGGCCGGCCGTCGTTCCACACCCGGCCGATTCCCTGCGGATAGACGGCGACGAAGCGGTTGCGCGCGGCGGTCTCCTCAAGGCCGAGATAGCCCATGAAGCCTTCCGCGCTCTCGCCCGCCCCGTGCAGGGCGATCACCACCGGCAGCGGTGTCGTCGCTCCGGACGGGCGCGACAGCAGGAAGGACCGCTGCTCGGTCCCCGCCGTCATCGTCCGTTCCACCACTTCCGCGCGGGCCGTCGCCGCCCCCAGAGCGGCCCACATCGCACAGGCCCACAGGCCCATCCGCCACGCGGCGGAACGCACACCGACCATCGGCCCCTTTTCTCCACACCTTGGCGGAAGCTCGGGCCGTCCGGCCGCGTCTTCCCGTCACAGGCTCCGCACGCGGTGCGGCTTCACACGCCCCCGAAAGATGCGCGAATCCCACAGCATCCGGCCTTTCCTGCGGCGACAATGTGGCTGGAGCGACGCTGTTGCAAGATGGCAACAGCGTCAGGCAGGGGGACTTGGATTTGATCTAGGTCAAACTTTGCCGCCCGCGATGGGGCAAGTGTCGCGCATCAGATTCTTGTGCTGGAGATGGGGCAAATGGCTGGTTTCATCAAGTCTTTCGGCAGCAAGCTCGCAGGCGCCACGGCGCTGGCCGGCGTTGCCGCGATCGCTTTCTCGACCCTCGGTGCGGCGCCCGCCGCGGCGGCCGACATGGCCATGCCGGTGAAGGCCGCCCCCGTGGTGGTGGACACCTGGAACCCCTGGCAGATCCGCCTGCGCATCACGGGCGTCGTCACCAATGACAGCGGCCATGTGAACGGCGTCGCCGGCTCCGGCATCTCGACCTCGGACACGGTGATCCCCGAGCTCGACATCTCCTACTACTTCACGAAGAACTGGGCGGCCGAACTCATCCTCGGCACCACCTACAGCTACATCGACGGCACCGGCAGCCTGAACGGCACCGCTGTCGGCAAGACCTGGCTGCTGCCCCCCACCCTGCTGCTGCAGTATCACTTCACCGACTTCGGCGCCTTCCAGCCCTACGTCGGCGCCGGCGTGAACTACACCATCTTCTACAACCAGAGCGCCAATCAGGTGACGTCCATCGACGTGAAGAACACCTGGGGCTGGGCGCTGCAGGCCGGCTTCGACTACATGATCGACCGGCACTGGGGCTGGAACGTGGACGTGAAGAAGATCTTCCTCGAGCCCGACTTCAACGTCACCGTCGGCCGCACGCCGCTCACCGGCTCCACCAACCTGAGCCCCTGGCTGCTCAGCACCGGTGTGACCTATCGCTTCTGATCCGAACGGATCACTGCACCTTACTCTTCCACAGCGCGGGGCCTGCCCCGCGCTGTTTGTTTTTGTCCATGCGCACATTGCATGGCTGCCAAGATGCCTCCCGGATGCCGGTTTTCCGCCATAACGGAGGCATCCAATCCCCCGCGAAAGGCCGTAACAGCAGGCGGATGAATGATGGCGCTTGGCAGCCCCGCTGCGCTGCGTCATACCACCGCCACAGGTCAGGCCCCCTCCTTTGGAATTGTTGCGAACAGGCAACGATTGGGATACCTGATCGGTCGATTTCCGGAGGAGGCCCATGGCCGACAGCCCGTCCCGCATTGTGCGACCGCTCTCTCCCCACCTGCAGATCTACCGTCCGCTGCCGACGATGGTGATGTCCATCGTGCATCGCGCCACGGGGATCGCGCTTTATTTCGGCACCGTGCTGCTGATCTGGTGGCTGCTCGCCGCCGCTTCGACGCCGAGCGCCTATGGCTTGTTCACCAGCATCGCCGGATCCTGGATCGGCCGTCTGGTGCTCTTCGGCTACACTTGGGCGCTGATCCATCACGCCCTCGGCGGCATCCGCCACCTGATCTGGGACACCATCCGCGGCTTCGGCGCCCAGGAGCGCGTGCTGCTCGCCAAGCTCACCCTGGTCGGCTCCGTCACCCTCACGATCATCGTGTGGGTGATCGGTCTCGCCCTGAAGAGCTGAGGGTTTCACCATGCACAGCCCCATGCGCACCCCGCTCGGCCGCGTCCGCGGTCTCGGCTCCGCCCGCTCCGGCACCGAGCACTTCTTCCTTCAGCGCCTGACCGCGATCGGCAACCTGATCCTCGTGGTCATCACGCTCGGGATCATGATTTCGCTGCTCGGCGCCGGCTACAACGCCGCCCACGCCACGCTCGGAAACCCGATCGTGGCCGTGGTGATCCTGCTGCTCCTGCTCTCCGTAACGACGCACATGCGCATCGGCATGCAGGTCGTCATCGAGGACTATGTCCACTCCGAGGGACTGAAGGTGGCGCTGATCATCGCCAACACCTTCTTCACCACGGTGGTCGGCCTGGCCGGCGCCTTCGCTGTTCTCAAGATCAGCCTGGGAGGCTGACATGGCTGAATCCACCAACGGCGCCGCCGCCCCCGGCATCAACGGCCGCGCCTATCAGGTCACGGACCATACCTATGACGTGCTCGTCGTCGGCGCCGGCGGCGCGGGCCTGCGCGCTGTCGTCGGCTGCTCCGAGGCGGGACTTCGCACCGCCTGCGTGACCAAGGTCTTCCCCACCCGCTCCCACACGGTGGCCGCCCAGGGCGGCGTCGCCGCTTCCCTCGCCAACATGGGCGAGGACAAGTGGGAATGGCACATGTACGACACCGTGAAGGGGTCGGACTGGCTGGGTGACCAGGACGCCATCGAATATCTGGTGCGCAATGCGCCGGCCGCCGTCTACGAGCTCGAGCACTGGGGCGTGCCCTTCTCGCGCACGGAGGACGGCAAGATCTACCAGCGCCCCTTCGGCGGCATGACCACGCACTTCGGCAAGGGCACCGCCCAGCGCACCTGCGCCGCCGCCGACCGCACCGGCCATGCCATGCTGCACACGCTCTATGGCGCGGCGCTGAAGCACAAGGCCGAGTTCTTCATCGAATACTTCGCTATCGACCTCATCATGGACGAGGACGGCCGTTGCTGCGGCATCGTCGCCCTGAAGATGGACGACGGCACGCTGCACCGCTTCCGCGCCAACCTCACCATCCTGGCGACGGGCGGCTATGGCCGCGCCTATTTCTCCGCCACCTCCGCCCACACCTGCACGGGTGACGGCGGCGGCATGGTGCTGCGCGCCGGCCTGCCGCTCCAGGACATGGAGTTCGTGCAGTTCCACCCGACCGGCATCTACGGCTCGGGCTGCCTCATCACCGAAGGCTCGCGCGGCGAAGGCGGCTACCTGACCAATTCCGAGGGCGAGCGCTTCATGGAGCGCTATGCCCCCTCGGCCAAGGACCTCGCCTCGCGCGACGTGGTGTCCCGCTCCATGACCATGGAGATCCGCGAGGGACGCGGCGTCGGCAAGAACAAGGACCACATCTTCCTGCATCTGGATCACCTCGATCCGGCGATCCTGCACGAGCGCCTGCCGGGCATCTCGGAAAGCGCCCGTATCTTCGCCGGCGTGGACGTGACCCGCGAGCCGATCCCGGTGATCCCCACCGTCCACTACAACATGGGCGGCATCCCGACGAACTATCACGGCGAGGTGCTGAACAAGGTGGGCGGTGACCCGGACAAGGTGGTGCCGGGCCTCATGGCCATCGGCGAAGCTGCCTGCGTGTCGGTGCACGGCGCTAACCGCCTCGGCTCCAACTCGCTCATCGATCTCGTGGTGTTCGGCCGCGCGGCGGCGCTCCGGGCCGCCGAGTTGGTGCGCCCCGGCGAGAAGCAGCGCGAGCTGCCGGCGGATGGCGGCGAACTGGCCCTCTCGCGCCTCGACCGCTTCCGCAACGCCTCCGGCGATACGCCGACGGCCGAGCTGCGCGGCAACATGCAGCGCGTGATGCAGAACAACTGCGCCGTGTTCCGCACCGGCGAGGTGCTGGAGGAAGGGCACACGCTCATCCATGACGTGTTCAAGGCCTCCAGCAACATCCGGGTCTCCGACCGCTCGCTGGTCTGGAACTCGGACCTCATCGAGACGCTGGAATACGACAATCTCATCGCCCAGGCCGTCGTGACCATGGACAGCGCGCTGAACCGCAAGGAAAGCCGCGGCGCCCATGCCCGCGAGGACTTCCCGGACCGCGACGACGTGAACTGGATGAAGCACACGCTGGCTTACATCGACACGGCGAGCGGCGAGGTGAAGCTCGAGGACCGGCCGGTCCACACCTACACGCTGTCGAACGACATCCAGTACATCGAGCCCAAGAAGCGCGTGTACTGAGCCCCGCGTGACACTATCGGGCCGGCCCAGCGGGGCCGGCTCTCTCGCACGACCGGCGCAGCCGACGATTGGGACGCACCATGGCTGAGTTCACCCTCCCGAAGAATTCGCAGATCACAAAGGGCAAGACCTGGCCGAAGCCCCAGGCTGCCAAGAAGGTCACCGAGTTCCGCGTCTATCGCTGGAACCCCGATGACGGGAAGAACCCGTCCATCGACACCTATTACGTGGACCGCGAAGCCTGCGGCCCCATGGTTCTCGATGGTCTCATCTACATCAAGAACCACATCGATCCGACCCTGACCTTCCGCCGCTCCTGCCGCGAGGGCGTGTGCGGGTCGTGCGCCATGAACATCGGCGGCACCAATACGCTGGCCTGCACCAAGGGCATGGACGAAGTGCTGGTGAAGGGCTCGGTGAACATCTACCCGCTGCCGCACATGGAAGTGGTGAAGGACCTCGTTCCCGACCTCACCCGCTTTTACGCGCAGCACGCCTCGATCGAGCCGTGGCTCCAGACCGACTCCGCCGCGCCCGAGAAGGAGTGGCGCCAGTCGAAGGAAGACCGCGAGCGGCTGGATGGCCTCTATGAGTGCATCCTGTGCGCCTGCTGCTCCACCTCCTGCCCGAGCTACTGGTGGAACGGCGACCGCTACCTCGGCCCGGCGGCCCTGCTCCAGGCCAACCGCTGGCTGAAGGACAGCCGCGACGAGCGCACCGGCGCCCGCCTCGACAATCTGGAAGACCCCTTCCGGCTCTACCGCTGCCACACCATCATGAACTGCGCGCAGGCCTGCCCGAAGGGTCTCAACCCCGCCAAGGCCATCGCCGAAATCAAGAAGATGATGGTGGAACGCCAGATCTGACGGCGTTTCTCCGCCGCCCTTTCGCAGAACGCGCGCCCCGGTGGCGCGCGTTTTGTTTTGAGGCGCTCGGATGCATCCACCGACACCCGGACAAAGCAAAGGCCCGGCGGACAATCCGCCGGGCCTTCGTTTTATGAGGCTTCAGAGCCGAGGATCAGGCCTTCTTGGGCGCCTTCGGCTTGGTGACGGGCCCCTTGGCCTTCGCCGGCGCGCTCGCCTTGGCAGGCGCCGCAGCCTTGGCGGTCTTGGTCACCGGCTTCGCGGCCGGCGCCTTCGGGGCCTCTTCCTTGGCCGGAGCGGGCTTGGCGGCAGCGGGCTTGGCGGCAGCAGTCTTGGCGGCAGCAGTCTTGGCAGCCGCAGGCTTCGTGGCCTTCACCGGAGCCTTGGCGGGCTTCGCCTCGGTCTTCGGCGCCTCGACCGGAGCGGGGGCCGGAGCCGGCACCGCCGCCTTGGCAGGCTTCGCAGCGGGCTTCGCCTTCGCGGCAGGCTTGGCGGCCTTCGCCGGAGCCTTCGTCTCAACGGCGGGCGCTTCGGCCTTCGCGGCGGCGGACTTTGCAGCGGGAGCAGATTTTGCCGCCTTGGCCGGAGCCTTCGGCGCCTCGGCCTTCACCGGAGCCTTGGCCGCAGCAGCCTTCGGAGCGGTCTTGGATGCGGCGGTCTTGGCCGCGGGCGCCTTGGGAGCCGCAGCCGCCTTGGCCGGAGCCTTCTTGGGAGCGGATTTGGCCGGAGCCGCCTTCACCGCTTCGGCCTTGGGGGCCTCGGGCGCTGCCTTCGCGACAGCAGCCTTGGGAGCCGCAGCCTTGGCGGCGGCCGGCTTGGGGGCCTTGGCAGCGGGAGCCTTCGCGGCGGGAGCCTTGGTCGCCGTCTTGGCGGCGGGCTTCGGGGCCGGCGCCTTGGCGCTCACCTTGGCAGCCGGTGCCTTCGCGGCGATGGCCTTCGGCTTGGCCGGCGCCTGAGTCAGGGCCGAAGCAGCCAGAACCTTGATTTCCTCCGGGGAGATGCTCCCCGGATCCCGCAGCGCCTTCGCTGCGATCCGGCTGACCTCTTCACCCTTAACGTCGCTTTTCGCCATGCAAGCCTCCGATTGCGCGCCGGGCGGAGTGCGCCTGTCAGCGAATCAGCCGCGCACCGGCATTCGCGATACATCGGCGCGAAAATCTGAAATTTGGTTAACGCCAAGCGCCCGCACGGAATTCCGCCCGCAATTCTCGCGGCATGGGCGCTGCCGCACTCCGGACACCGCGCTGTCATCGCCCCGTCGACGAAGCGGGCTAATCCCCGCTGCCGTCGCGCCACGTCCCGCGGCTGGGACCTGCCAGGCCGGAGGGCTTCCTCCTGCCTGGCCGGGTTCCGGGATGCGGCGCGCCTGTACGGAGGCCCTTCATGACCCATTTGCCCAGCATCGCGGCGGACCTTGGCCCGACGGCGGCAGGACTGTCGTCCCTGCCCCAGCGTCCATCCATCCTGTTCGCCTGCCGCGACAATTCCGGCGTCAGCCTGCTGGCGGAGGCCATCGCCCACCAGACCCACCATCAGTTGCGCGCCTTCAGCGCCGGCATCCATGGCAGCGGCGCCGTGGATGACGCGCTCGTGGAGTGCCTTGAAAGCGAGGGCATCCCCGCCGACGGGCTCAGTTCAAAGCCCATGGAGGTTTTCGGCTTCTCGGGCGCCCCGCGCATCGACCTCGTGGTGGCGCTGGTCGCCGGTGCCCGCGAGCGGATCGAACGCCTCTCGGGCGTCGCGCGCATTCCCGTTGAGACCTGGAGCTTCGCGGATCCGACTGCGGTCGCCGATCCGCGGCGCCGCCGCCATCTCTATCGCATGATGATGCCGCGCCTGCGCGCCGCCATCTCCGGCCTCGCCGCAAGCCGCGCCGAGCCCGCCTTCGCCGCCTGACATAAAAAGGGCACCGGCCGCTTCAGCCGATGCCCCTCAAGTCCGGCAGTTGCGGGGCTCAGTCGGCGATCTTGCCGCCCAGCTCATCCTCGATATGAATGCGGATGATCTCCTCGAAGGAGGTCTCCGCCTTGAAACCCAGCGCGAGCGCACGGGCGGGATTGAAGGTGCGCGGCCAGCCGCTCACGATCTTCGCCACCACCGGATCGGGCTCGCGGCGGATGCGCGCCACCGCCTTGTCGCCCGCGACCTTGCGCAGCGCCTCGATCTGATCGCCCACGCTCGCGCCGACGCCCGGCATGTTCAAGGAGCGCCGGGCGCCGAGCTGCGCCGTGTCCAGCGTCGCCGCATGGACGAGGAAGCCGGCGGCGGAGCGCGGCGAAGCGTGCCAGTGCACCACGTCCTCGGAGACCGGCAGGATCGCCTCCTGCCCGGCCAGCGGCTCGCGGATGATGCCGGAGAAAAAGCCCGACGCCGCCTTGTTGGGCTTGCCCGGCCGCACGCAGATGGTGGGCAGGCGGATGCCCACGCCATCCAGGAAGCCGCGACGGGAATAATCCGCCATCAACAATTCGCAAATGGCCTTCTGCGTGCCGTAGGAGGTGAGCGGCGTCTGGAAGAATTCATCATCGATGGGCTCGGCCGGATAAGGCGCGCCGAACACCGCGAGCGTCGAGGTGAACACCACGCGCGGCACATAGCTCTCCACCACCCGGATGGCGTCGAACAGGAAACGCGTGCCATCGAGATTGATGCGGTAGCCCTTGTCGAAATCGGCCTCCGCCTCGCCCGACACGATGGCGGCGAGATGGAAGATGACGTCCGGCCGATCCTTGATCAGCGCCTCGGCCTCGCCCGGAACGGACAGGTCCGACACCCGCGTCTCGATGGTGAAGGGCGCCTCCACGCGGGCGGGCGCCACCACATCATGGGCGGTGAGATGGCTGATGGGCTTGCCGCCGAGGCGGCCCTCCCGCGCCAGGCGTTCGATCAGCTTGCGGCCAACCATGCCGGCACCGCCGATGACGAGAATGCGCATGAACATCTCTCCTTGAAATCTGTTTCCGGACCGGATCTTGCCGCGCCTCTCAGCGGGCGCGCTTGGGGTATCTGCGGCGGGGGGAGGCGTGGCAGATGCCGCTCGGCTCCCTCTCTATCCCTCCCCCGCAGGCGGGAGAGGGAACACGTGGCTCACAGTCGCGCCGTTGCGCAGACAATCGGTGATAAAGCCCTCCCCCCTTGCGGGGGAGGGTTGGGAGGGGGGTAAAGCGGCGGGGGCCCCAGAGCGCGTTCGGGAGGGAAGCGTGGAGCCCGGGCAGCGGCGCTCGGGTGGAGGGCGTCCTATCCCCCTCCCTGCCCTCCCCCTCAAGGGGGGAGGGTTCTCCCCTCATAACCCCAGCCGTTCCGCCAGCCGCCTCGGGCGCTCAGAGCACCCAGCCACCGTCGATGATGTGGATCTGGCCCGTGGTGAAGGCGCTCTCGTCGCTGCCGAGATAGACGGCGAGCGCGGCGATCTCTTCCGGCTTGCCGAGCCGGCCCATGGGCTGGCGGCCCACGAAATCGGCCCGCACCTGCTCCAGCGAACGGCCGGTCTGGGCAGCCACCGCCGCGATGCGCTCGTCGAGGCTCGGGGACTGGATGGTGCCGGGGCAGATGGCGTTGGCACGCACGCCCTTCAGGATGAAGTCCGCCGCCACCGCCTTGGTGAGGCCGATGATGGCCGCCTTGGTGGTGCCGTACACATAGCGGTTCGGCACGCCGCGGATGGAAGAGGCCGCCGAGGCGATGTTCACGATGGAGCCGCCGCCCGCCTCCAGCATGCCCGGCAGGAAGGCCGAGATGGTGCGGTGGATGGAGGTGACGTTGAGATCGAAGGAGAAGTCCCAGTCCTTCTCGCTGGTCTCGAAGATCGTGCCCTGGTGCACATAGCCCGCATTGTTGGACAGGATGTGCACCGGGCCGATGTCCTTGGCGAGGGCGTTCACGGCATCGGTGCTGCGCACGTCGAGCGCGCGCACCTCGGCGCCCTTGAGGCCCTCCAGCTTGGCGACATCGAGATCGGTCGCGATCACCCGCGCGCCCTCGCGCACATAGGCCTCCGCGATGGCGCGGCCGATGCCTTGCCCGGCCGCCGTCACCAGCGCGATCTTACCCTCCAAACGTCCCGTCATGGCGTTTCCTTCTCCAGTGTGTTCCGGATGTCTTCAAGACGGCTCTTCTGACGGCCGTCCGCATCGAAATTGCCGGGCGCAAGCCACGCCTCGAACGCCGCCTTGGCGCGCGGCCATTCGTGATCCAGCAGCGAGAACCAGGTGGTGTCCCGGTTGCGCCCCTTGATGACCATGTGCTGGCGGAACAGCCCCTCATAGGTGAAGCCGAGCCGCAGAGCGGCGCGGCGGGAGGGCGCGTTCAGCGCGTTGCACTTCCACTCATAGCGCCGGTAGCCGAGATCCTCGAAGGCATGGCGGGCCATGAGATACATGGCTTCCGTCGCCGCCCGGCTGCGCTGGAGCGCGGGCGTGAAGAGGATGTTGCCCACCTCGATCACCCGGTGGGCGGGCTCGATGCGCATGTAGGTGGCGTGCCCCACCGCCCTGCCGCTCGCCGGATCCACCAGCGCGAACATGAGCGGATCGTCCTTCAGCGCCGCTTCCGCATAGGAGCGGCGGAAGGCGTCCAGATCGGCGAAGGGCGGGACGGAAAGAAAATCCCACAGCGCCTCCACCTCCGCGCTGCCATGGGAGGCGGCGAAGAGGTCGGCGGCGTGGAGGTCCACGTCGAAGGGACGGACGGAAACATGCCGTCCTTCCAGCGCCACGCGCGCCGGGCGGCGCGCGGGCGGACCGCTGACGGGCGCCCCCAGAACCTGATCCTCGGCGGCGGCTTCCCCAGTCATGGCAGGACCCTAGTGGTTGTCGCGCGGAACGCCCATCGTCTGCGCCACCCGCTGATACTTCACGGCCGGCTTCAGAACCATGCCCTCATCGAACTGGGCGACCATGGAGCGCTGGATCTCCTGCCAGGGAGTTTGGCTCTGCGGAATGGGGAAGCCGCCATTGGCCTCAAGGGCGGCCCGGCGCTGCGCCAGTTCCTCATCCGAAATCAGGATGTCCGCGGTGCCCTTCTCCAGGTCGATGCGCACCCGGTCGCCGGTCTTCAGCAGGGCGAGGCCGCCGCCCGCCGCCGCTTCCGGCGAGGCGTTGAGGATGGAGGGCGAACCAGACGTGCCCGACTGGCGGCCATCGCCGATGCAGGGCAGCGCATTGACCCCGCGCTTGATGAGGGCGGCCGGCGGCTGCATGTTCACCACCTCGGCGCCACCGGGATAACCGATGGGCCCGGTGCCGCGGATGAAGAGCAGCGTGTGCTCGTCGATGCCCAGCGCCGGATCATCGATGCGGTGGTGGTAGTCCTCCGGCCCCTCGAACACCACGGCCGGTCCCTCGAAGGCGTTGGGGTCCTTCGGATCGGACAGGAAGCGGGCGCGGAACTCCTCGGAGATCACCGAGGTCTTCATGATGGCGTTCTCGAACAGATTGCCGCGCAGCACGATGAAGCCGGCGTCCGCCTTCATGGGCGCGTCATAGGCGCGGATCACGTCGCGATCCCAGGAGAACTTGCCGCGGCAGTTCTCGCCGATGCTGCGGCCGTTCACCGTGAGCGCGCCCTCATGGATCTGGCCGGCCTGGATCAGTTCGGCCACCACGGCGGGAATGCCGCCGGCGCGGTGGAATTCCTCGCCTAGATATTCGCCCGCCGGTTGAAGGTTCACGAGCAGCGGGATCTTGTGGCCCACCGCCTGCCAGTCATCGACGGTCAGCGACACGCCCACGTGGCGGGCGATGGCATTGAGATGGATGGGGGCGTTCGTGGAGCCGCCGATGGCCGAATTGACGCGGATGGCGTTCTCGAACGCTTCACGGGTCAGGATATCGGAAGGCTTCAGATCCTCCCACACCATGTCCACGATGCGCTTGCCGGTCTCATAGGAAATCTGACCGCGCTCGCGATAGGGGGCGGGAATGGCCGCGCAGCCCGGCAGCGACATGCCCAGCGCCTCGGCAAGGCCGTTCATGGTGGAGGCCGTGCCCATGGTGTTGCAATGGCCGACGGAGGGGGCGGAGGACGCCACGATCTCCATGAAGGTGTCGTAGTCGATCTCGCCCGCCGCATGCTGGGCGCGGGCCTTCCACACCACGGTGCCGGAGCCGGTGCGCTCGCCGTTCCACCAGCCGTTCAGCATGGGGCCGCCGGAGAGCACGATGGCGGGGATGTTCACGGTGGCCGCCGCCATGATGCAGGCGGGTGTCGTCTTGTCGCAGCCGGTGGTCAGCACGACGCCGTCGAGCGGATAGCCGTAGAGCACCTCGACAAGGCCGAGATAGGCAAGGTTCCGGTCGAGGGCGGCTGTGGGCCGCTTGCCGGTTTCCTGGATGGGATGGACCGGAAATTCAAAGGGAATGCCGCCCGCCGCCGCGATGCCCTCGCGCACGCGCTTGGCAAGGTCGAGGTGATGGCGGTTGCAGGGAGAGAGGTCGGAGCCGGTCTGGGCGATGCCGATGATCGGCTTGCCGGACTGGAGCTCCTCGCGGGTCAGGCCGAAGTTCAGATACCGCTCGAGATAGAGCGCGGTCATGCCCGGATTGTCCGGATTGTCGAACCAGAGCTGCGAGCGCAGCTTGCGGCCGTGATTTTCCGGCTGATCCCCTTGACCGACCATGGTTTTCTCCCAGGCGAAGCGCGTCTTGCGGCGGCATTTGAAACGATTTGATCGCCGCTTTATGCGCCTCGCGGGCCGCGAAATCAATCAGGCTGGAGAGGTTCCACGCTGCCCTTATGTGCTGCGCTGCGGCAGCTCAGACCTCCGCCCATTGGCGCAGGAGGTTGTGATAGACGCCGGTGAGCTGGACCGCCGAGATGTGACCGGGATGGTCCTGGTTGAGACGCATGATGGCCATGTCCATGTCGAACAGCAGCGCCCGCTGGCCGGCATCCCGAATGAGGCTCTGCGTCCAGAAGAAGGAGGCCACCCGCGAGCCGCGCGTGATGGGCGTCACATGGTGCAGGGAGGTCGCGGGATAGACGATGGCATCGCCCGCCGGCAGCTTCACCTTGTGAGCCCCATAGGTATCCTCCACCACCAGTTCGCCGCCCTCATACTCGTCCGGCTCGGAGAGGAAGAGCGTGGTGGAGACGTCGGTGCGCAGCGGCTCGCCGCTGTCCCGCACGAAGCGGATGGCGTTGTCCACGTGGGAGCCGAAGGTCATGCCCGCATCATAGCGGTTGAACATGGGCGGCAGGATGCGCCGGGGCAGGACGGCGGAGGTGAACAGGGCCGAGCGCTGGAGGGCGGCGCGCACCATCTCGCCCAGCTCGCGCGCCTCGGCGCTGCCGTCGGGCAGCTGGAGGTTCTTCTTCACATGCACGGCCTGCGCGCCGGCGGTGGAGCGCCCGTCCACCCAGCCCGCCGCATCCATCACGGCGCGACAGCGGGCGACCTGCTCCGGGGTCAGCACCTTGGGAATATGGATCATCATCGGCAGGCACTCCGCGCAGGGCGCAACAAACGCAAAAGCCGCCGCGCCCGGTGAGAGGCGCGGCGGCGGAGACGGGAACCGGGATCAGAAGGTCGCCCGGGCGGTGAGGGTGCCGGTGCGGCCCGCAGCGGGGACGGCCTGACCGCCATAATACTGCGCGTAATACAGCTCGTCGGTCAGGTTGTAGACGTTGAGCTGGACCTGGAAGTTCTTCGAGATCTGGTAGCTCGCCATGGCGTCGAAGGCCCAGTAGGACGGCACATAGACGGTGTTCGTGGCATTGGCGAAGGTGTTGTCGTTGTAGGTGCCGCCGAAGCCGACCAGGAGTTCCTTGGTGACGTTGTAGGACGTCCAGAAGGAGAAGGAGTTGGGCGGCGTGTTCGGCAGTTGCTTGCCCAGCGTCTGGAGGTTGGCCACGGTCGGTGCGGGACCGACACTCATGATCTCCGAGTCGAGATGGGTGAAGCTGGCGGTGATGTTCCAGTCCTTGGTGAGGTTGCCGGTGGCGCCGAGCGTATAGCCCTGCACCCGCTGCTCGCCGCCCAGCACGGTGGGCGGCAGGCCCGCCGCAGTGTCGGTCGCGACGCGGGTGTTGGTCTTCATGGTCTGGAAGATGGCGCCGGTCACGGTGAGCTGGTTGTTGAGCAGCATCGCCTTGAAGCCGGCCTCGGCGGTCGTGTTCGACTCCGGCGCCAGCGTCGCTGTACCGCTGTCAAGCACGCCATACTCCGACGAAGGATTGGAGGAGGTGCCGTAGGTCACATAGAGGTTCAGCGGCTCGATGGGCGTGAAGATGGTGCCCACCTTGTAGTTGAACATGGTCTCCGAGTTCTGGAGCGTCGTCTGCGTGCCGGTGATGCTGGAGCCGGAGGTCGTGATGGCGAAGGAATTGTAGTTGGTGCTGGCGGCATCGAGCCGGAAGCCGCCCATGATCTGCCAGTACTGGTTGATCTTGATCTGGTCGGCCGCATAGAAGCCCACGTCCGTCATGTCCGTGGTCACGGTGGAGGTCGGCAGATAGTTGGTGTAACCGCCGAGGCCGAAGTTCGCGGACACGTCCAGGGGATTGATCAGCGACACGCGGCAGGCCACCACCGTCTGATTGCAGAGGTTATAACGCTGCTGGTAGCGGCCTTCGCTGGTGACCTCGATGCCGGCGTTGAGCGTGTGCTCGAACTGGCCCCATTTGAACTTCGCCACCATGTCGGTGATGTTCGTGAACTGGGTATTGTCGGTCTCGGTCTGGAAGCGCTGCATGCCGATCGTCATGGCGCTGGTCGGGTAATAATACTGGGAAGCCGGCAGCGGCGAGGCGAAGGACACGTTGCCGGAAGTGCCGAGCGCGCGGGGCGCTGTCACGCGGGCCAGACGATCGTTCGCGGTGTAGCGGGTGCCGTTGGTGAGCGTCACATAGTCGTTGAGCTCATACTGGAGCTGCAGGGTGACCATGTTGGTGTCGGTGGTCACCTGATCCTTGTAGGGACCGTTGGTGACGCCGTACCAGGTGTTGCGCGGCACATTGACCGGCGGGGTCGCCGCACCATTGCCGAAATATCCGCCCTGCGGCTGGCCGAAGGTGCCGAGCGCGGTGCTCACCACGGGCGCCGGATAATAGGGCACGCCGTAATCGGGAACGCTCTCCTCGTGCTGGTAGTAATAGGACAGCGTCGCCGTCGTCTTGTCGTTCAGCTTGGCGGTGATGGACGGGGCCACACCCCAGCGCGTGGCGTTGACGTTATCGCGGTCGGCGGTGTCGATGTCCTGCGCCATCAGGTTGATGCGCGCATAGATGTTGTCGTTATACTTGCCGTTGGCATCGAGCGTGGTGCGCCAACCCTGACTGGTGTAGGCGGAAACGTCCGCATTCACGAAGGTGGCGTTCTTGGGCAGCTTGGACACCATGTTGATGGCGCCGCCCGTGGAACCGCGGCCGAAGGCGAAGGACGACGGGCCGAGGAACACGTCCACCTGCTCGATGTCGAACATGTCGCGCGTGTACCAGCCCGGATCGCGGATGCCGTCGCGATAAATGTCGCCGCGCGCCGAGAAGCCCCGGATGATGGGATTGTCGCCCTGCTGGCCGCCCTCGCCGGCGCTGAAGGTGATGCCCGAGACGTTGCGCAGGGCCTGTTCGAGCGTCACCGTGTTCTGCTCGCGCATCACCTCCTCGGTGATGACGTTGACTGTCTGCGGCATGTCGAAGATCGGCACCGGCAGGCGGGTGACGCCCGTGCTGTTCGACGAGAAGCTGGTGCCGTCGCCCTGCACCTGCACGGTGGGCAGGTCCACTTCCGTGCTCGGGGCTGCGGCCTGCTGGGCCAGCGCCGGGCCCGCCACCATCACGGACGCCATGCCGACGGTCAAATGCAGCGATCCCATGAGAGCCGCCCGGACGCCCTCGGGCTGGCTGGATGTGCGAATACCTTCACCAGCAACATTGGCGGGCATGTCAATCATCTCCAGAAATGCGCGCAACACCGCACGTGGGCACGCAATGTCCAATCTGTATTTCTCCTCCATATTTCCAACGCTTGCCCTGCCGCAACGAAAAATGACACCGAAGCGCCACATTTGAGACATGCTAATCTGGCCATTATTTGTTTGTAATAAATAAAAACTGTAATGACTCTAAGAACGCTGCAATGCCAGCATCCGCAGGTGCTTGCGCGCCATCGGCGCGCTCTTGCCGGCGCGCCAAAAGGCTGCCATTCCGCGGGCACGCAACAGGACGGCAACATGGCGGAAACCGCAGGCGGGCGGAAAGATGGCGAAGGACGCGGCGGCATCGTGCTGCGGGACGTCTGGCTCGACCGGGGCGGCAGCCCGCTGTTCCGCGGCCTCTCGCTTGATCTGCCGGAGCGGCGCATCGGCCTCGTCGGCTCGAACGGCTCCGGCAAGAGCAGCCTGCTGCGTCTGCTGAACGGGCTGCTCGTGCCGGATCGCGGCCGCCTGACCGTGGCCGGGCTCGATGCCGCCCGCGACCGCCGCGACCTGCCCACCCGCGTCGGCTTCGTCTTCCAGAATGTGGATCACCAGATCCTGTTTCCCACCGTGGGCGAGGAGATCGCCTTCGGTCTCGTGGAGCACGGCCTTGATCGCAAGGCGGCCCGCGCGGAGGCGGAGCGCCTGCTGGCGGCCCATGGCTGCGCCGGATGGGCGGGGCGGGCCGTGGACGCACTCTCCGAGGGCCAGAAGCAGCTCGTCTGCATCCTCGCGGCACTCGCCCCCGATCCGGCCATCCTCGTCATGGACGAGCCGCTCGCCAGCCTCGACCTCGCCAACCGGCGGGCGCTCCTCGCCCGGATCGAACGGTTGCCGCAGCAGGTCCTGATGGCGAGCCATGACCTCGACCTCATCGCCGGCTTCGACCGCATCCTCTGGCTGGAGGCCGGCGCGGTGAAGGCAGACGGGCCGCCCGATGCCGTGCTGCCGGCCTATCGCGCCCATGAGGAGACGCGGGCGCGGACGCTCGGGGACCTGTCATGATCTCCGGCTACCTGCCCGGCCGCTCGCCGCTGCATCGCCTGCCGGCAGGGTGGAAGCTCGCGGGGCTCGCCGGATTGAGCGTGCTGCTGCTTCCCGCCCAGAGCCCGCTGCTGCTGGGCGCCGGCCTCGCCGTGGTGCTCTGCGCCTACGCCGCCCTCGGCCGTCCGGCCCTCGCGCGGCTCGGCCTGCTGCGGCCGCTGCTGCCCATCCTCGCGCTCATGCTGGTGCTGCAACTCTGGGCTCAGGACTGGTCGCCCGCCGGCCTTGTCTCCGGCCTCGTGATCGTGATGCGCATCCTGCTCATGGTGATGCTGGCGGATCTCGTGACCCTCTCGACCCCGCTTCAGGACATGATGGACGTTCTGGAGCGGCTCGCCAGCCCATTGCGGCGGCTGGGGCTTGAGCCGCGCCGGCTGGCGCTGGCGGTGGCGCTGGTGCTGCGCTTCGTGCCGGTGCTCCTCGCCTCCTGGCAGGCCCGGACCGAGGCCTGGCGGGCCCGCAGCCCGCGCCGGCCGGGGCTAGCCCTACTGCCGGGCTTCCTGATCCAGACCCTGCGCATCGCGGACCGTGTGGCCGAGGCTCTTGATGCCCGCGGCTTTGCGCGGCATGACACGGGCCGATCCCGCGAGACGAGGACCCAATGAGCAAGGCCGCCCCCCTGGAGACCCGCGCGCTGGTGCGCATCGCCCTCTTCGCCGCGCTCATGGGCATGCTCGGGCTGGTGCCGCCCATCCACCTGCCCTTCATCGCGGGCGTGCCCATCACCGCCCAGTCGCTCGTGGTCATGATGGCCGGCCTCACCCTCGGCGGTCGGGACGGCGCGCTCGCCATCGCCCTGTTCCTGCTGGTGGTGGCGCTCGGCGCCCCGCTCCTGTCGGGCGGACGCGGCGGGCTCGGCGTCTTCTTCGGGCCGACGGCGGGCTTCCTCGCCGGCTACGTGGCCGGCGCCTTCGCCACCGGCTGGTTCGCCGCACGCCTGCCCGGTCCCCGTCCGCTGGCCGATTTCCTTGGCGCCGTGCTCGGCGGCATCGGGGTCGTCTATCTCATCGGCGTGCCAGCCTTCGCAGCCATCGCCCAGGTGCCGCTCGCCAAGGCGCTGGCCGGCAGCGCGGTTTTCATTCCGGGCGATCTCCTGAAAGCGGTGGTGGCGACGCTGGCCGCCCGCAGCCTTGCGCAGGCGGGCCTCGCCCGCCGTTAGGCATAGCGTCGCAATCGGGCGACGAATGGCAAGCGATGTGGCAGACTGGCCCCATGAGCCTGGAAGAGATCGCACCCGAGGCCACCCCGGCCGACACCTTGTCCGCCCGCATCGCCGCCGATCTCGGGCAGGCGCTGGCGGAAGCGCTGTCGGACCGCCTCGATGCGGTGGCCGAAGCGGTCGGCGAGGACGACCCCACCGAGATGGTCCATGACGTGCGCAAGGCGCTTAAGGATTATCGGGCACTTCTTCGGCTCATCCCCACGGCGGAGGCGAAGGCGGCGCGCACCGCCGCCTCGCAGATCGCACGAACCCTGTCCGCGGCCCGCGACCTCAAGGCGGCACAGGACGCCCTGGAGGCACTGCGGGACGCCCGCCTCATCGGACGCGCAGAGGCCACGGCGGCAGCCGGTCTTCTCGCCGCGGAGATCCCGCCGGATGCGGCTCTGCCGGAACGCGATACGGTCAGCGCTTTTCTGGAGACCGCCCGCGCCGCGCTTGCCGACGGACTGGCCGCCGCAGCCCGCGAAGCCGACGTTCTCGCCGGTATCGCCAAGGGCTATCGCCAAGCCCGCAAGTCGCCCGACTGGAGCCTGCCGGTCGCCATCCATGAGCTGCGCAAGCGCGTGGTCATCCACCGCTATCAGATGAGCTTCATCGCCGCCTTCGCCGGAACAGGCGCGGGCCGGGCGCGCAAGGCCCAGCGCCTGCGTGACGTGCTGGGCCTGCATCAGGACATCGAGGCGCTGAAGCCGCGCCTTGCCTCCGCGCTCGGTACCGAGCACGAGGCGCTCATATCCGACGTGGCAGGCGCCGCGCGCGAGATGCAGGGGCGGCTCATCAAGGAAGCCAAGGCGCGGCATGCTGCCCTCTTCCAGCGCCCCGGACGGGCGTTTGCGGCGAGGCTGTCCGAGCGCATCGCCGCGCCGCGCTGAACCGCGCGCGGCAACAAGAGCCGGTTCGGTGTGAACTGGCGGAGCGTACCGGCGTTTCAGGTGAGACGGCCACCAGAACGGGGCGCCATTGGCATGCGTCCATATTGTCGCATGGACAAAACGGACCATCCCGCACCGCACAACAAGCGCTTACTTATCCATTAGGCATGCTGGCCCGCGCGGAATTGCCATAAAGCACTCCGCGCCGACGCTCTGGCCCTTTTCCTCCCGGGCGTCAGGACAGCAGGGTGCCGGACAGTCTCGCCCAAGCATCGGCGAGCCGTCGCACATCGCTCCGCCCGAGCGCGTGCGGCCATATGGAGACGATCATGAGCGTGCGCTGCCCCCAGACGCCACGCGCCCTTGGCCATGCCTGGACGCATCCCCCACTCCGCCGCACCTGCGGCCTTGATGCGGGAGCCTTGCCATGTTCGGCCTGACTGCGCTCGAACTGGCCCGCATCCAGTTCGGATTCACCGTCTCCTTCCACATCATCTTCCCGGCCATCACCATCGGGCTTGCCAGCTATCTGGCGGTGCTGGAGGCCATGTGGCTGCTGCGCAAGGACGAGACCTACCGTGAGCTCTATTTCTTCTGGTCCAAGGTGTTCGCCGTGAACTTCGCCATGGGCGTCGTCTCCGGTCTCGTCATGGCCTATCAGTTCGGCACCAACTGGAGCTATTTCTCCAGCTTCGCCGGCGGCGTCACCGGCCCGCTCCTCGCCTATGAGGTACTCACCGCCTTCTTCCTGGAAGCGGGCTTTCTGGGCGTGATGCTGTTCGGCTGGAACAAGGTGGGGCCGGGGCTGCATTTCTTCGCCACCGTCATGGTGGCGGTGGGCACCCTCATCTCCGCAACCTGGATCCTCGCCTCCAATTCCTGGATGCAGACGCCGCAGGGCTTCGAGATCATCAACGGGCGCGTGGTGCCGGTGGACTGGCTGAAGGTCATCTTCAATCCCTCCTTCCCCTATCGCCTCGTGCACATGACGCTGGCCGCCTATCTCGCCACCGCTCTGTTCGTCGCGGCCTCGGGGGCGTGGCATCTCATGAAGGGTCACCGCACGCCCGCCATTCGCACCATGTTCTCCATGGCGCTCTGGATGCTGCTGTTTACCGCGCCGCTCCAGATCCTTGCGGGCGATCAGCACGGACTCAATACGCTGGAGCACCAGCCGGCCAAGATCGCTGCTATGGAAGGCCACTGGGAGCGCACGCCCGGCGAGGCGGTGCCGCTCATCCTGTTCGGCTGGCCGGACCTGGCGGCGGAGACCACCCGCTGGGCGGTGGAGGTGCCGCATCTGGGCAGCCTCATCCTCACCCATAGCTGGGACGGGCAGATCCCGGCCCTCAAGGATTTTCCGCCCGAGGACCGGCCCAATTCGACGGTCATCTTCTGGACCTTCCGCATCATGGTGGGGCTCGGAATGCTGATGCTGGCGCTCGGAGCTCTCGGCCTGCTGCAGCGCCTGCGCGGGAAGCTCCATGACAGCGTTCTGCTCCAGCGCTTCGCCCTCGTCATGGGGCCGTCGGGCCTCATCGCCATCCTTGCCGGGTGGATCACCACGGAGATGGGGCGCCAGCCCTATGTGGTCTATGGCGTCATGCGCACGGCGGATGCGGTCTCCAACCATTCGGCGCTGGCGCTGAGCACCACGCTGGTGCTGTTCATCATCATGTATTTCTTCGTCTTCGGGATCGGCGTCACCTACATGCTGAAGCTCGTGGGCAAGGGCCCGGGCCATGGCGGGCCGGCCGAACCGGAACGGGCCGATCCCGCGGCCGATACCGGGCGCAACCAGCGCCCGTCCCGCCCGCTCTCGGCCGCGCCCGGGGCTGTCCTCTCGATCGGCCATGGAGAGTGAGCCATGAGCATGGGCATCGATCTCCCCCTCATCTGGGCCGTCATCATCGGCTTCGGCCTCATGATGTATGTCATCATGGACGGCTTCGACCTCGGCATCGGCATCCTCTTCCCCTTCATCCGCGACCGAGATGACCGGGATGTGATGGTGAACACCGTCGCCCCCGTGTGGGACGGCAACGAAACCTGGCTGGTGCTCGGCGGCGCCGGGTTGCTGGCGGCCTTTCCGCTCGCCTATTCCGTGCTGCTGAGCGCGCTCTATCTGCCGCTCATCTTCATGCTGGCGGGCCTCATCTGGCGCGGAGTGGCCTTCGAGTTCCGATTCAAGGCGGATGAAGGCCACCGTCCCTTCTGGGATCACGCCTTCGCCTGGGGCTCCATCGTCGCCACCTTCTGCCAGGGGCTGGCGCTTGGCGCCTTCATCAACGGCTTCCGGGTCGAGAACGGCGCCTATGC
The DNA here is from genome assembly GCF_000010525.1 of Azorhizobium caulinodans ORS 571. GTDB lineage: Bacteria > Pseudomonadota > Alphaproteobacteria > Rhizobiales > Xanthobacteraceae > Azorhizobium > Azorhizobium caulinodans. The sequence goes on from NC_009937.1 coordinate 4,314,635, forward strand.
GGGCGGTGTGCTCGATTTCCTCTCGCCCTTCAGCGTCTTCACCGGCCTCGGCCTCGTGGTGGCCTATGCGCTGCTCGGCTGCACCTGGCTGATTCTGAAGACCGAAGGGCCGCTTCAGACCCGCATGATCGCGCTGGCCCGGCCCATCACCTTCGCCCTGCTGGCCGTCATCGCCGGCGTCAGCCTCTGGACCCCGCTGGCCCATGAAGGCGTCGCCGCCCGCTGGTTCAGCCTGCCCAACCTCCTGTTCTTCCTGCCGGTGCCGCTTCTGGTGCTGGCGGCGGCCTATGGGATGATCAAGGCATTGGCCCGCGGGTCCCACGGCTTGCCCTTCCTGCTGGCGCTGGCCTTACTGTTCCTCGGCTACAGTGGCCTTGCCATCAGCCTGTTCCCCAATATCATCCCGCCCGCCGTCTCCATCTGGGGTGCGGCGGCGCCGGTGCAGAGCCTCGGCTTCGCGCTGGTGGGCGCGCTGTTCATCATCCCCTTCATTCTGGGCTACACCGCCTGGTCCTATTATGTGTTCCGGGGCAAGGTGCGCGCAGGGGATGGCTACCATTGAGCAAGGATACAGCACCCTCGAACAGGACTGAGGGGAGATCCCGCGGCAACGTGTGGGTGCGCAGGCTGGGCTGGCTCATCCTCATCTGGTCCCTCAGCGTCGCGGCGCTGGGGGCGGCGGCGCTGCTGTTCCGCCTGCTCATGAAGAGCGCCGGGATGACGCCCTGACATCTGGCCTAAAGCGCGTCCGCGAGGATGGAGCGGGCGGCGCGGGCCAGGAGGCCATCGGGCTGCGACAGGCTCGCAAGGATGGTGAAATGGTCCGCGCCCGCCACCGGCACCAGCGGGCCCGGCGCATGGGCGCCGGCGCGCAAAGCATGGAAGGTGCGGGCGTCATGTATCAGCGCCGGCACCTCCCGCGTGCCATAGGCGATGGCGAGCGGCTTGTTGACCACCGGCAGGCGCAGCGGCGAAAGCGTGGCGATCTCCTCGTCCGTAAGGCGGAGCGCCGTGTTGAGATAGGTGTCCCGCAGCGGGCCGAGCTCATAGATGCCGGAGATGGCGAGGCCCGCTGCAACCGCCGGATGGCCGAGATGGAACGCCGCCAGATGCCCGCCCGCCGACCAGCCGGAAATCACCAGCGGCCCGGCGATGCCATGGGCCGGGCCTGAGCCCTTCAGCCAGTCCAGCGCCGCGCCGATCTCAGCCACGATATCGGTCAGGCGCGCCTCGGGGGCGAGCGTGTAACCCGGCAGCGCCACAGACCAGCCAGCGGCCGCGAGGCCTTCCGCATAGGTGGCGAAGAGTTCGCGCGCATTGCGCTGCCAGTAGCCGCCGTGGATGAAGACAAGGCAGGGCGCACCCGCATCCGCCGCCGGAAAGAGGTCCAGCTTCTGGCGTGGTGCAGGCCCATAGGCCACGTCCAGATGCTGCGGCAGGCGGGCGCGGAAGGCGGCGGAGGCCGCATCGCGCGCTGCGGCGATGTCGGCGCTGTTCGCCACCGCCTTGGTGTTGTTGTAGGCATCATCCCGCTCTGCCTGCGAGAGCGTGCCCCAGATCTGCTGCGGTGCCGGCGTCCCCATCCCCTCCTCCACATCACAGGTGCCGGAGCACACGCACCGGCGGCTGGCTCAGCGCCCGCCATGTGCCAACGAGGCCGAAGCCCACCGTGAACACCAGTGCCAGCACCACCGCCCCCAGCGCCGCGCCGGGCGCAAAGGTGAAGGCGATGGTCATCACCCGTGTGACGACGAAATAGGCCGCCAGTGCCCCTGCCCCGATCGCGAAGACCGCGGTAACGAGGCCGAGGCCGGCATATTCCAGCGCATAGGCGCCCACCAGGCTGCGGCGGGTGGCGCCGAGCGTCTTCAGGATCACCGCATCATAGACCCGGTGCTGATGCCCCGCCGCCAGCGCGCCGGCCAGCACGAGAATGGACGTGAGCAGCGTCACAAGGCTGGCGATGCGGATGCCGAAGGCAAGATCGCCCACCATCTTGTTGGCCTGATCCAGCGCCTCCTTCACCCGCACCGTCGTGACGGCCGGATAGGCGGCGGCCACCTCGCGCATGAAGGCGAGTTCGCGTGCCGATCCCGCGCCTTCCGGGAAGGTGAGCGTCGCCAGCACGGAATAAGGTGCCCCGGCGAAGGTGGCAGGCGAGAACTGCATCACGAAATTGATGCCGAGCCGCTCCCATTTCACATCGCGGAAATTGGTGAGCTTGGCGGTGATGGAGCGGCCGAGGACATTCACCGTCACGCTGTCGCCGAGCTTGAGACCGAGACCCTCCGCAAGCTTGCGGTCGAAGGAGACCTGCGCCTCCGGCTCGTCAGGGGACCACCAGCGCCCCGCGACCACCGTCGAGCCCTCCGGAACCTCGTTGCCGAAGGAGATGCCGCGATCGCTCTGGAGCACCCAGGCGGCATCGGGGGCGGGCTTCACCTCTTCCGCCGGCACGTCGTTGAGGGCGGTGATGCGCCCACGCAGCATGGGCACCGACTTGTAGGCGGCCTCCGGCGCGTGCGTGGCGATGAAGGCGGCAAAGGCCTCCTGCTCGCTGCTCGGCACGTCCACGAAGAAGAAGCTCGGCGCCTTTTCCGCCAGCGAGCCGGAAATCTCCTGCGTGAGGCTGCGGTCGATGAGGGCGATGGCGGTGAGCAGCGAGAGGCCGAGCCCGAGCGACAGCACCACCGTGGGCGTCAGCGCGCCGGGACGGTGGATGTTGGCGAGCGCCAGGCGCGCCATGGTGCCGCGCGGGCGCGGCAGGCGGCGGGCGAGCGCCATGATGCCGAGCGCCACGAGCCGCAGCAGCAGGAACACGGCTGCGGAGGCGGCGAGGAAGATCAGCGCCGAGCGCTGGTCTTCAGCCGTCACGAGCGCCACGGCCACGAGCGCCACCACCGCCGCCGCGCAGCCCACGAGGGCGGGCCAGCGCGGCCAGCGCCGGCGGGCACCGATCTCGTCCCGGAACAGTGCGGAGACCGGAGCCTCCTGCGCCCGCGCCAGCGGCCAGAGCGTGAAGGCGAAGGTAACCAGCGCGCCGTAGAGGGCGGCGAAAGCGAGCGCGACCGCATCCACATGGGGTGACAGCGGAAAGGGGATGTAAGCGGCCATCACGCCCGCCGCGACGAAGGGCACGGCGGCCCCCAGCACAAGGCCGAGGACGATGCCGAGGCCGGCGATGATCGCCACCTCGAACAGATAGGTGGTGAAGATGGTGGCCCGCGTCGCGCCCAGAGCCTTCAGGGTGGCGATGACCTCCCGCTTCTCGGCCAGATGCGCCGACACCGCATTGGCCACGCCCACGCCGCCCACCAGAAGGGCGGTGAGGCCCACCAGCGTCAGATATTGCGCGATGCGCTTCACATTGCGTTCGAGCTGAGGGGAAGCGGCATCGCGGGTGCGGACCTCGAAGCCCGCCTCCGGCGCACCCGCCCGCACCTTCTCGACAAAAGCCGCCAGCGCTTCGGGCCGCGGATCATCGAGCCGCACCCGGTAGCTCCAGCGCACGAGGCTGCCCGGCTGGATGAGCTTCGTGGCATCGAGCGCCGCATCGGAAATGAGGAAGCGCGGGCCGAAGCCGACGCCGGAGGCCAGACGGTCCGGCTCCGAGGCGAGCACGGCCCGCAACTGGAATGCGGCCTCGCCGATGCGGATGACGTCACCGACCTTCACCTCCAGGCGGGAAAGGAAGGTCTCGTCAACCACCGCGCCATAAAGCCCGTCCTTCAGCGCCAGAGCGGCATCGAGAGGCATCGGCGGCGCGAGTTCCGCTGAGCCGACCAGCGGATACGTGCGATCCACCGCCTTCATCTCGACAAGGGTCGCGGCGCCGCTTTCGGTCCGGGCCATGGCGCGCATGAGAGCCACACGGCCCACAGTGCCGCCGGAGGCGAGGAGGGCGCGCTCAGGATCGCTCGCCTCCCGCTGGATGAGCGTGAAAGCGGCATCGCCGCCAAGGATGGAGCGCCCCTCGCGGGCAAGGCCATCGGTGAGAGCGCGGGCAAAGGAGCCGCCCCCGGCAATGGACATGACGCCGAGGACGAGACAGGCGAGGAAGATGCCGAAGCCGCGCTTGGCCCCGCGCAGTTCGCGCAGCGCAAAGGCGAAGGCGACGGAAAGACGGGCGGTGCTCATGCGCCGGCCGCCGCGCTGGCGACGGGAGCGTCGGCCTCGATGACGCCGGAGCGCAGGCGCACGTTGCGGGCACAGCGGCGGGCAAGTGCCGGATCATGGGTCACCAGCACCAGCGTGGTGCGCCGGGCGGCATGGGCGGCGAACAGCAGATCCATGATCTGCTGGCCCGTCGCCTCGTCGAGGTTTCCGGTGGGCTCGTCCGCGACCAGAATGGGCGGCTGAGGCGCGAGCGCCCGGGCCACCGCGACGCGCTGCTGCTCGCCGCCCGACATCTGTGCCGGATAATGGTTCAGCCGGTGGCCGAGGCCCACGGCCTCAAGCTCGTCCGCCGCCCGCGCGAAGGCATCGCGTCGCCCCGCAAGTTCCAGCGGCACCGCCACATTCTCCAGCGCGGTCATGGTGGGGATGAGGTGGAAAGACTGGAAGACAATCCCCACATTCGCCCCACGGAACCGCGCGAGGCGATCCTCGTCGAGCGCGGTCACATCCTCGCCAGCGACCTCCACCCGCCCCTTGTCCACGCGCTCCAGACCCGCCATCACCATGAGAAGCGTGGACTTGCCCGAGCCGGAGGGGCCGACGAGGCCGACCGTCTCGCCCGGCGCGACGGTGAGGGACACGCCCTTGAGCACATGGACGCGTGCCGCGCCCGTGCCGAGGGAGAGGTCCACGCCGGACAGGGCAATGGCGGGCGAATGGGAAGCGGAAGAAGAGAGAGTATCCATGCCGGAGGCGATCGCCATCATCCTGAAGTCCATCACGGGCGTCGTCCGCCGTGCGGAGATTACGTTACGGTCTGGCCGCTTGCGTTCATATGGGACATGGAAGGCGGCAACGGGAAGGCTCCTCGTCACGCTCACGGCGGTCACGATCCTGTCAGCCGAGGTGGCAGCGGCCAAGACCATCCATCTCGTGGCCTTCGGGGACAGCCTGACCGCCGGCTACGGCCTCCCGCGCGCCGATGCCTTTCCGGCGCGTCTTGAGGCGGCCCTGAGGGCCAAGGGATACGACGTCTCCGTCACCAATGCGGGCGTGTCCGGCGACACCTCCACGCAGGGCCTCGCGCGGCTGGACTGGTCCGTACCACCCGGCACCGATGCAGTGATCGTCGAGCTGGGCGCCAATGACATGCTGCGCGGACAGGATCCGAACATCACACGGCGCACGCTGGACGAGATCCTGACCCGGCTGAAGGGCCGCAATATCCCCGTGCTGCTGGCCGGGATGCGGGCCGCGCCCAATTTCGGCGCCGACTACCAGAAGGCCTTTGATGCCATCTATCCCGATCTGGCGAGCAAGCACGGCGTGCTGCTCTATCCCTTCTTTCTCGATGGCGTTGCTGGAGATCGCAGCCTCAATCAGGCCGACGGCATGCACCCCACGGCGGCCGGCGTGAACCGCATCGTGCCGGCCATTCTGCCCAGCGTCGAAAAACTTCTGGCAGAGACCAGCCAACACTAGTCAAAACCCCGAAATCATGCTCTTGGCGCGGGCGGGAAATCGAGGAAGCGCGCGCATTTTCGAACCATTTTGGTACCGATCGGGTGCAAGCCTCAGGAAGCGCTACCACAGTAGCGTTCAGCACTTCCTTGAGAGCGGGCTTCGGCGCAGTTTGCGTGTCGCGCGCACCAGTCGCTTGTTTTACTGAACGATACCGTCACGGGGCATGGGACGATGGAACCCGAGGATCGCTACAACGCGTCACTCACCGATGAGGGGCACTATCGCATCCTTCTGGATGCGGTACCCGAGTGCGCCATCTACATGATGAACACGGAAGGCGTCGTGGTGAGTTGGAACGAGGGCGCCCAGCGCCTGCTCGGCTACGAGACCAAGGAAATCGTCGGCGAGAACTTCTCCTGCTTCTACGCCTCCTCCGACAATCAGGCCGAACTGCCCCGCCAGTCGCTCGCCATCGCCTCCAAGGAACGCAAGTTCACCGGCCAGTGCTGGCAGAAGCGCAAGAACGGCACGCGCTTCTGGGCCGAGATCGTCATCTTCCCCATCCGCAACCCGCTCGGCCCCCTGGTGGGCTATGCCAAGATCACCCGCGACATCAGCGAGATCCGCGCCGTCCGTGAGGCGCTCTGGCGGTGCGAGGAGCGCTTCCGCTTGCTGGTGGAAGGCGAGAACACCCATGGCGTCTACATGCTGGACCCCAAGGGCGAGATCTCGACCTGGAACACCGCCGCCGAGCAGATCCACGGCTATACGGCCGACGAGATCGTGGGCGAGAATTTTTCCCGCTTCTACACAGAGGCGGACCGCGCCGCAGGCCTGCCCAGGCAGGTGCTGGAGACGGCCACGAAGACCGGCCGCCATGAAAAGGAAGGCTGGCGGCTGCGCAAGAACGGCACGCTGATCTGGACGCGGGTCATTCTCGATGCGATCCGCGATCCCGACGACAACCTCATCGGCTTTGCCGAGATCGTCCGCGATCTGAGCGACGATTACGGCCTGCCCGACGACATGCGCGAACCCGCCCCCGCCTCGCCCATGGGCGAGTGAGGCGTCGCCGTCAGAAGCGGTAGTTCACCCACAGGACGAGACCGTTCTCCTGCGGGAAGTTGCGGGCGAGGTAGGTGGTGAACGCGGCAAGACCGACGCGCATATGCGGGTCGATCTCCACCAGCGCCGCCACCTGCCCCTTGTAATAGGCATAGGACAGATCGAAGTCCGGCCCCGTGCCGGCGCCTTCCGAGATGACGTTGAAGGACTGCGCCATCAGCTTCCAGCCCGGTGCCACCTCGGCCCCGACCGTGAGGTCGAGCCGGGCTTCGTCCGGCGGATCGCCCCAGCGCTGGCGCTGCGCGATCTGGAGATCGACGAAAGCCGGCATCCCCAGAAGCATGAAGGAAAAGCCGGCCAGCAGACGGAAATCCGCCTCCCACTGCGTATAGCCGATGGCGGCCGGATTGGCGGAGCCGGCGGCGCCGGGCGCACGCCCGATGACCTGCATGGAGACGATGCCGCCCCCATCCTCCCAGAGCCGCACGCGCGCGCCGAAATCCGTGTAGCCCATGCCGGCATAGGTGGACGGGCGGCTGCCATCGACGCTGATGGCAAGGAACTGAGAGCCGAGAATGACGGTGATGCCGTCCGCCATGCCCATCTCGCCGAAGATCGTCTGCTCCACCTTGGTATAGGCGGTGCCGGTCTGCAGCGCATAGCCAGGGCCGAAGGCGGAGCCGGCCGACGCGATGGTGGTGGTGGACCAGAATTCGGATTGCGCGGGCGGCAGGGTCCAGGCACCGGCAATGGCAAGAGCGCGCGAAGCCAGAAGAAGCAAAACCGCAAGGCACAGGCGCAACCCCGCCCTCCCGCAGGCGCGGGCATCCCAGACCGTCCACCAACAGTGCCCTGCCGCCATCTTCCGCCCCCCAAGCGGAATATGGGCTGCCGGGATCACGTTCCGCGCCGCATCAGGCCGGACCGCGCTCCCCTCCCCGCCGCAGAGCTTAGCGCAAACCCCGGCGGACGAAAGCCGATTGCGTGACGAAGCGGACACACGCTTAACGGGTTGCAGGCGCCTGCGGGCTTTCCTGCCGGCCCCTTATGGCCTAAGTGCGCGGGACCATTCGTTCCCCCGAGACAAGAAGACCCATGATCCGCCTCGACAACATCAGCAAGCAGAACGGCAAGCAGATCGTCTTCATCGAGGCGTCCATGTCCCTGCTGAAGGGCGAGAAGGTGGGCCTCGTCGGCCCCAACGGCGCCGGCAAGTCCACCCTGTTCCGCCTCATCACCGGCCGTGAACTGCCGGATGAAGGCCAGGTCTCCATCGATCGCGGCGTGACCATCGGCTATTTCGACCAGGACGTGGGCGAGATGTCCGGCCGCAGTGCGCTGGCCGAAGTGATGGACGGCGCCGGCCCGGTGAGCGTGGTGGCGGCCGAGCTGAAGGAACTGGAGGAGGCCCTCGCCGATCCCGAGCAGGCGGACAATCTGGACGCGCTGGTGGAGCGCTATGGCGAGGTGCAGGGCAGGTTCGAGGAACTGGGCGGCTACGCGCTGGAGGGCCGGGCGAGCGAAGTGCTGGCCGGCCTCGGCTTCAGCCCGGAGATGATCGACGGCGACGTGGGCAAACTCTCGGGCGGATGGAAGATGCGCGTGGCGCTCGCCCGCATCCTGCTGATGCGCCCCGACGCCATGCTGCTGGACGAGCCCTCGAACCATCTCGACATCGAGAGCCTGATCTGGCTGGAGCAGTTCCTGAAGAATTACGAGGGCGCGCTGATGATGACATCGCACGATCGCGCCTTCATGAACCGCATCGTCACCAAGGTGGTGGAGATCGACGGCGGCACACTCACCTCCTATTCCGGCAATTACGAATTCTACGCCGAGCAGCGGGCGCTGGCGGACAAGCAGCAGCAGGCCCAGTTCGAGCGCCAGCAGGCGATGCTCGCCAAGGAGATCCAGTTCATCGAGCGCTTCAAGGCCCGCGCCTCCCACGCGGCGCAGGTGCAGAGCCGGGTGAAGAAGCTGGAGAAGATCGACCGGGTGGAGCCGCCCCGCCGCCGCCAGACGGTGGCCTTCGAATTCCAGACACCGCCTCGCTCGGGCGAGGACGTGGTCAGCCTCAAGGGCGTGCACAAGGCCTATGGCGCGCGCACCATCTATGAGGGGCTCGATTTCTCCGTGCGCAGGCGCGAGCGCTGGTGCGTGATGGGGATGAACGGCGCCGGCAAGTCCACCCTGCTCAAGCTCGTGACAGGCTCGACGGAACCTGACGCCGGCAGCGTGACCCTCGGCGGCAGCGTGAAGATGGCCTATTTTGCCCAGCACGCCATGGAACTGCTGGAAGGCGAGCACACGGTGTTCGAGAGCCTGGAAGACAGCTTCCCGCAGGCGGGCCAGGGCTCGCTCCGCGCCCTCGCCGGCTGCTTCGGCTTCTCGGGCGACGATGTGGAGAAGCGCTGCCGCGTGCTCTCCGGCGGCGAAAAGGCCCGCCTTGTCATGGCCAAGATGCTGTTCGACCCGCCGAACTTCCTGGTGCTGGACGAGCCCACCAACCATCTCGACATGGCCACCAAGGAGATGCTGATCGACGCCCTCGCCAATTACGAGGGCACCATGCTGTTCGTCTCGCATGACCGCCACTTCCTCGCGGCCCTGTCGAACCGGGTGCTGGAACTCACCCCCGACGGCATCCACCAGTATGGCGGCGGCTATACCGAATACGTGGCCCGCACCGGCCAGGAAGCGCCCGGCCTGCGGAATTGATGGGAGGCCCGGCGGCATTCGCCGCCGGACGTCCCGCTTCACGTTGCGACCGGCTCGCCCAGCGTGTGCATGAGGCGGTTGGCCCAGCCAAAGATGGCGGCGGAGAGGATCAGGTCCACCTGCTCCAGATCGGTCAGCCCCTGTTCGCGCAGGGCCGCGATGTGGTCGGCCGCTGCTTCGGGCGGGGTATTCGACACCGCCACGGCAAAATCGAAGATGGCCTGATTGCGCGGCTCCAGTTCCGCCTTCGTCTCGGCGGCGAAAATGGCCTTGATGACCTCCGGCGCCTTGGCGAGCTGGTTGTAGCGGGAGGCATGGACCGCCGCGCAATAGACGCAGCGGTTCACCACCGAGGCGCCCACCGCCCCCAATTCCCGCTCCGCCCGCGACAGGCCATCGTCGCCATACATGATGGCGTTGAAGAGGGGCGAGCGCACCGCCAGCGACTCCGGATCATGGGCCAGCGTGAGCACGTAATCCGACACCTTGGTGTTGGAGGGCGTGATCTTCATCGCCTCCCGCTGTTCCTCGGTCGCCTCTTCCAGGCGCACCGGCGTCACATAGGGCCGCCAGCGGGGGACCTTGGTGGTGAAGGTATGGACGACCTCGCTCATGCCGTGCCTCCCAGCAGACGCAGCCCGGCGATGACGCGGGCCTGATAGTTCACGAAGGCCGCAAGCTCGGCGAGACGGACCACGTCCGCCTCGGCAATGCCCGCCGCCGTGAGGGTTTCGACGTCGCCCCGCGTCGCCTCGCGCGGCGCCAAAGTGAGCATGTCCACGTGCCGGACGATGGCGCCGAGGCGCGGCGCGAACGGCCCGGCCTGACCGGCGGCAACGCGGGTGAGTTCCGGCATCTCGCCCGCCTGGGACAGCAGGCCCTGATAATGGGCGGCGAGCGCCTCGTCCGCCAGCGCACGCGCCATGCGCACCGCCAGCGCGGCGCGTTCGCCGTGGCTCAGCCCGCCAGGGGCGCGGGGAATGAGCACTGCGTCATGGCTCGCTTGGCTCAGCCCCATGATCTGCGCCCGCTCAGCCAGTGCGGCGGCGAGCGGCGAACCGGGCCGGACGCCCGCCAGCCGTTCGATCACATGATCCATCTGAAGGTCCGCTCCATCTGTCGCGCGGTCGGGTCGAGGCCCGGCACGGCGGTTTTCAATCCACTTTACACATAGAAATTATTTTATTATGTGCAATCCGTATGGCGCCTGCGCGCTCCGCAGGCGCCATCGGGTGCTCGGTGCCATATTTTCATGCTTGCGACGAATTGTACCAGCCTTATCATGCTGAATATGGATTTTAATGATCTGGATCTCCGGCAGCTGGATGCCTTCTCCGCCGTCATGTCGGCGGGCAGCATCACCGGGGCGGCGCGCCTGCTCGGCCGCTCGCAGCCGGCCACCACGCGCCTCATCCAGGATCTGGAAGAAAGCCTCGGCTATCCCCTCTTCCACCGCAACGGCCCGCGCATCTCGCCCACCGAGCAGGGTGTCCTCTTCTTCGAGGAGGTGGAACGCCTTCTCGTCAGCCTGAAGCATATTCGCGAGCGGGCCGGCGCCATCGGGCGCGGCGAGGCCCGCCCGTTCGAGGTAGCCGCAACGCCCGCACTCTCCATAGGGCTCGTGCCTGATGCGCTGGCGGCCATGGGGGGCACCACACTGCCCCGCCTCCTGCACATCCAGTCCCTCTCCGCCGAGAACGTGGTGCAGACCCTGCTCGCCCGTGCGGCGGACTTCGGCATCGCAAGCCTGCCCGTCGAGCATCCCGGCCTCGACGTGCACTGGATCGGCGAAGCGCCATGCGTGGCGGCGGTGGCGTCCGACTCCGAGCTGGCCACGCAGGACACGATCCGCATCGCCGATCTCGCCGGCGCCTGCATCATAACCATGGCGAACCCCTACCGTCTTCGGCGGCGGGTGAATGAGGCTATCGCGCAGGCGGGCGTCACGCCGCTGCGCGTCATCGATACCAATGCTTCGCTCACCGCATTGTCGCTCGCCCGCGCGGGGCTGGGCGTTGCCATCGTCGAGCCGGCGAGCGCCTGCGGACTGCTGCCCGAGGGCCTCGTTCTGAAGCCCCTCGACGTGCACATTCCTTTCCTCTTCGGCACGGTCTCCCCGGCGGCCAAGCCGTTGTCCTCCACCCTCATCGCCTTCAACGACGCCTTGCGCGAGGTGGCCGCCCGCCGCCTTCCCGGCTTCCGCCTGCACGAGGCGGGCAAGCGGGAAGCGCTGGCCGATGCGGTCTATGGCGCGGACGATGCCGCCCCGACCGCCGCCAAAGGGAGACCCATCCGATGACCGAACGCACGGCCGGCGAACGCCCCATGGACCTTGATGCCCTCGAAGCCCGCCTGAAGCAGGATCTGCAATGGCTGGAACTGCCGTCGAAGTCCTGGGTGCCGCCGCGCGTCGTGGACGGCCGGCGGGTGCGCGATGTGGTCATCATCGGCGCCGGCATGGCCGGGCTTGTGGCCTCGGGCATGCTGAAGCGCCTCGGCGTCGATAATCACGTGCTTTACGATCGCGCTCCGGCGGGCCGCGAGGGGCCGTGGGTGACTTACGCGCGCATGGAGACGCTGCGCTCGCCCAAGCAGCTCACCGGACCTGCCATGGGCCTGCCGGCGCTCACCTTCCAAGCTTATTATCAGGCCCGCTTCGGCCGCGCGGCGTGGGATGCGCTGGGCAAGATCCCGCGCGAGATCTGGATGGATTATCTCGTCTGGTACCGCAAGGTGCTGGAGCTGCCGGTCGAAAATGGCGTCGAGCTGAAGCGCATCCACCCGCGTGCCGACGGCCTTCTGGACCTCGCCATCGAGACGCCCCAAGGCCCCGAGACCGTGACCACCCGCCATGTGGTGCTCGCCACCGGCCGCGACGGCCTCGGCGGACCTTGGGCGCCGCCGGTCGCCACTGCCCTGCCCCGCCGCTTCTGGGCGCATTCGGCGGATCCGATTGACTTCGCGGCCCTGAAGGGCAAGCGCGTGGCCGTGGTGGGAGCCGGTGCCTCGGCCATGGACAATGCCGCCACTGCGCTGGAGGAAGGCGCGGGCCGCGTGGACCTCTTCATCCGCCGCACGGACATTCCGCGCATCAACAAATTCACGGGCATTGGCAGCCAGGGCGTGGTGCATGGCTTCGCCGGCCTGTCCGACGACTGGAAGTGGCGCTTCCTCGATCACACGCTCAGCGCCCAGACCCCGCCGCCGCGTGACAGCACGCTGCGGGTCTCGCGCCATGCCAACGCCTTCTTCCACCTCGGCAGCCCCATCGAGAGCCTCGTGGTGGAGGGCGATCATCTGGTGCTCACCACGCCCAAGGGGCGCTATGAGCTCGATTTCATCATCTTCGCCACCGGCTTCCGGGTGGATCTGTCCTTGCGGCCGGAGCTGGAGGAAGTCGCGCCCTTCATCCGTTTCTGGGGCGACCGCTTCACCGCGCCGGATGGCCTCGACAATGAGGAGCTCTCGACCTCTCCGGACCTTGGCGAGAGCTTCGAATTCCTGGAGCGCGAGCCCGGCACCTGCCCGGCCCTGCGCTACATCCACGGCTTCAACTTCCCGGCGACCCTGAGCCACGGCAAGCTCTCCGGCGACATCCCCGCCATCAGCGAGGGCGCGGACCGGCTGGCGCGCGGCATCGTGCGCGAGATGTTCGTGGCCGATCGCGAGATTCATTTCGCCAATCTCAAGGCCTTCGACGTGCCGGAGATTCAGGGCGACGAATGGACGGATGCGGACGCGCCGCCACGGGAGGGCACCCATGCCGCCGAGTGAGCCGCGCAGCATCACGCTCAATGGGGCGCGCTTCGTCTATGACGTGGCGGGAGAGGGCCACGACGAGACCATCGTCGTGCTCCATGGCGGACGCGGCATCGGCGACCACCGGGCCGATTTCCAGGCCTTCCTGCCCCTTACCGACTGCTATCGGCTGCTCGCTTATGACCAGCGTGGCTGCGGACTCTCCTCGCTGACGCCGCCCTATACCTTCGGCCAGTTCGCGGATGATCTCGAAGCCATCCGGCAGGAGCTGTGCGGCGGCGGCCGCATCATCCTGATCGGCGGCTCCTTCGGCGGCATGATCGCCCTCACCTATGCGGTGAAATATGGCGCGAACGGCCTCTCCCGCCTCATCCTGCGCGGCACGGCGCCGAGCCACCACCATGAGGCGGAGGCCATCGCCAATTTCAAGGCGCGCCTGCACAAGGCGCCCAGTGCCTCCCTGCGCATGGTGGAGAAGATGTTCTCGGACGTCATCGACGACACCGAGCTGCGCCTCATCTGGCTGGCCCTCCAGCCGCTCTATTTCGAGACCTTCGATCCCGACGCCGCGCTGGAGCGCACCCGCACGCTGAGCCTGCACGCGGAGACGCATAACGCCCTCTTCGCCGTGAAGGACTATGACCTGCGCGACCAGTTGCCCGGCATCGCGGTGCCGACACAGGTGATCGTGGGCGGCGAGGACTGGATCTGCCCGCCTTCCCAGTCGCGCCTCATCGCCGAGCGCGTGCCCGGCGCGGAGCTTCTGGAAATTCCGGGCGCGAACCATTCCGTCCATATCGAGGCCAACGCACAGGTGCTCGCCGGCATCCGCTCCTTCCTCGAAAGGACGGCCCCGTGACGCGCTATATGGCGGCGAAATTCGGCGAGGCGCTCATCGCCATCTGGGGCGTGGTGACGATCGTCTTCTTCGTCACGCGCCTTGTGGGCGACCCGGTGGCGCTGCTGCTGCCCGTGGGCGCGTCGCCGGAGCAGATGCAAGCGCTGACCGCCGCCCTCGGCCTCGACAAGCCCCTGTGGCAGCAATACCTCACCTTCTTCTGGCAGGTGCTGGGCGGGGACTTCGGCCAGTCCTTCCAGTTCAACCGGCCCGCCATGGAGGTGGTGCTGGAGCGGATGCCCGCCACCATCCAGCTTGCCCTCGTCGCCATCGTGCTCGGCACCGTCATCGGCGGGCTCGCCGGCTCCATCGCCGCGACACGGCGCGGGTCGGTTATTGAATTCGTGGTCATGACTCTGGCCCTACTCGGTCAGGCGACCCCGGTCTTCTGGCTCGGCATCATGCTGATCCTGCTCTTCGCGGTGGATCTCGGCTGGCTGCCCACCGGCGGCTATGGTTCGCCGAGCCATCTGGTTCTGCCCGCCTTCACGCTCGCCGTCTTCGTCAGCGCCTCCATCGCCCGGCTGCTGCGCTCCAGCATGCTGGACGTGCTGAAGGAGGATTATGTGCGCACCGCCCGTGCCAAGGGCCTGCTGCCGGGCACCATCTTCGTCTGGCATCTGGCGCGCAACGCGCTGATCCCGGTGGTGACCATGATCGGCATCCTCACCGGCGAACTGCTCGGCGGCTCGGTGGTGACGGAGACGGTGTTTGCCTGGCCGGGCGTCGGCCGCCTGATCGTGCAGGCCATCGAGACCAAGGACTTCCCGGTCATCCAGGCGGGCGTCGCCATGATCGCCGCCATCTATGTGGGCATCAACCTGCTGGTCGACCTGCTCTATATGGTCATCGATCCGCGCATCGGGGGCCGGGGCTGAGCCATGAAGCGCTTCTTCCTCGCCCTCCTGCGCAGCCGGTCCGGCCTCTTCGGCATGGTGCTGCTCGTCGCCTTCATCGGTGCGGCGCTGCTCGCCCCGGTGCTGGATTTGCCCAATCCCGTGCGCGGCGACCTCAAGGCCCGCCTTGCCCCGCCCACCTGGACCTCGCCCTTCTCCCCCGGCGCCCATCCGCTGGGCACCGACCAGCTCGGCCGCGACATCCTGAGCCGCATCGTCCACGGCAGCCAGATCACGCTGGCCGTGGCTGCGAGCGCCGTGGTGCTGGGCGGCATCGTCGGCGTATTCCTTGGCATCGTCGCCGGTTATCGCGGCGGCATGGTGGACCGCATCCTCATGCGGCTCGTGGACATCCAGCTCGCCATCCCGCTCATGCTGCTGGCGTTGCTGGTGGTGGCGGCGCTGGGCCCGAGCCTGTCCAACCTCATCGTGGTGCTCGCGGTGACGAGCTGGATCCGCTACGCCCGCATCATCCGCGGGCAGGTGCTCTCCCTGCGCGAGCGCGAATTCGTGCTGGCGGCGCGGGCCATCAGCGCCCCCACCTCGCGCATCATGCTGCGGCACATCCTGCCCAACGTGCTCACCCCTGCCCTGGTCGTGGCCACGCTGGAACTCGCCCGCATCATCATCATGGATGCGGCGCTGAGCTTCCTCGGCCTCGGCGTGCAGCCGCCCACCGCCTCCTGGGGCCGGATGCTGGCGGAAGGCCGCACCTACATTTCCAGCGCCTGGTGGATCGTCACCTTCCCCGGCCTCGCCATCCTGCTCACCGTGCTGAGCGTGAATCTCGTGGGCGACTGGCTGCGGGACTATTTCGACCCGAGACTGAGGACCTGACGCATGACCGCATTCGGCAATCCCTCCCGCATCGAGCGGCTGCGCACCCGGATGGCGCAGGCGGGCATCGACCTCATCGTCTCCTTCAAGCCGGAGAACAGCTTCTATCTCACCGGCTTCAACCCCATCATCTACAGCCATCCGGTCATCGCGCTGCTGCCGCGCGAGGGAGAGGCGCAGGTGCTGCTTCACGCGCTGCGGGACGACCACGCCCGCGCCTCCAGCTTTGTGCGCGACATCCGCCTTTACGGTGCCTGGTCCACCAAGGTGACCATGGGTCTGCACTGGCAGGCGGCGCTCCAGAGCCTCGTCACCGAGGCGGGCTTTGCCAATGCCGTCATCGGCATCGAGGAGGACTTCCTGCCCGTGTCGCGCCACCGCGAGCTTCAGGGATTGTTTCCGGGCGCGAGCTTCAAGGACGTCTCCGGCCTCATCATGTCGACCCGCCTCGTGAAGGATGCGGACGAGATCGAGAACTGCCGCGCCGCCGCCCGCATCGCGGACGTGGGCATGGACGCGGCGGTTGAGGCCGTGCGCGCCGGCGGCAGCGAGCGGGACATCGCGCTTGCCTCCATGGCCGCCATGAACCGCTTCTGGGCCGACACCTTCCCGGACAAG
Source organism: Azorhizobium caulinodans ORS 571 (assembly GCF_000010525.1). Taxonomy (GTDB): domain Bacteria; phylum Pseudomonadota; class Alphaproteobacteria; order Rhizobiales; family Xanthobacteraceae; genus Azorhizobium; species Azorhizobium caulinodans. The sequence continues at coordinate 4,331,006 of NC_009937.1, forward strand.
GAAGTGTGCGACTTCGGCAGCCTAGAGGGCGGCGCGCAGAACGGCCTTTGGACCTGGGCGCTCGCCGGTGAGCGCATGTTCATGAACTGCGACAACCCCACCCAGCGCCGCCCGGCGCAGGGCGAGTGCGTGAGCATCTTCATCTGGACCATCATCAACGGCATCCATGCGGAGAATGAGCGCACCGTCATGGTGGGCGAGGTGCCGGAGGCCAACCGCCGGGCGCTGACCTCCATCCTCGAAATCCGCGAGGAACTGTTCCCGCTCCTGAAGCCCGGCACGCCCATCTCCGCGCTCTTCAACGGCACCAAGGCGGGGCTGGAAGCGCGCGGCTATGGCAAGTATCTGCCCGGCCGCATCGGCCACGGCATCGGCCTTGGCGCCCATGAGCATCCCTCTCTGGATGCGCGCACCGACATTCCGCTGGAGCCCGGCATGATCTTCACGCTGGAGCCGAACCTGCGGATGCCCGGCATCGGCGCCACGCAGATTTCCGACACCGTCCTCATCACGCCCGATGGCTGCGAATTCCTCACGCAGTCCGTGGGCGGGCTGATCACGGCCTGATCCGCATGGCGCCGCTCCTCCAGATCCGCAACCTCACCGTGGCGTTCGACACGCCGGCGGGGGTGGTTCATGCGGTCAATGACGTTTCCTACGATCTGGAGGAGGGCGAAACGCTCGGCATCGTGGGCGAGAGCGGCTCGGGCAAGAGCGTGCACGTGCTGGCCATGACCGGCCTCATCGCCAGGCCCCCCGGCCGCATCGTCGCCGGCTCCGTGCTGTTCGAGGGGCGCGACCTCCTGACGATGCCCGAGCGGGAATTGCGCGATCTGCGCGGCGGGCGCATCGGCTTCGTCTTTCAGGACCCGATGACCTCGCTCAACCCGGTGCTGACGGTGGAGCGCCAACTGGTGGAGCTTCTGGTGCGCCACCAGCCGCTCTCCAAGGCGCAGGCGCGCAAGCGGGCTATCGAGCTGCTGGAACTGGTGCGCATTCCGGATGCGGAAAAGCGCATCGGCCAGTATCCGCACCAGTTCTCCGGCGGGATGCGGCAGCGGGTCATGATCGCCATCGGGGTCGCCTGCAATCCGCGCCTGCTGATCGCGGACGAGGCCACCACGGCGCTCGACGTGACCGTGCAGGCGCAGATCCTCGACATGATGCGCGATCTCAAGCGCGCCTTCGGCACCACCATCATCTGGATCACCCACGACATGGGGGTGGTGGCCGGCCTCGCCGATACGGTGCAGGTGATGTATGCGGGCCGCATTCTGGAGCGCGGGCCGGTGGATGCCGTCTTCGACGATCCCCGCAATGCCTATACTTGGGGCCTGCTGCAATCCCTGCCGACGGCCGAGCGCCGCGCGGAAGGCCGCCTGCACCAGATCCCCGGCAGCCCGCCCAATCTCGCCGCGCCGCAGGTGGGCGATCCTTTCGCGCCCCGCAATGCCTTCGCGACGCCCCGCTGCTTCAAGGAGATGCCCCCCTTGAAGCAGGTGGAGCATGGCGCGCCCGGGCATCTGGCCGCCGCGTGGTATGACCTGCCCGCCGCCCTCAAGGCGAAGGGCCTTGCCATGGGAGGCGTCGCATGAGCACGCACCCGTGCACTCCTCTCCTCGATGTGAAGGACCTGCGCAAGACCTACACGAGCCGGCAGGGCCTGTTCGGCCGCGCCACCAGCGAGGTGCGGGCCATCGACGGCGTCTCATTCCACATCGGGCATAAAGAAATCCTCGGCCTCGTGGGCGAAAGCGGCTCGGGCAAGAGCACGACCGGCCGCGTGGTGCTGCGGCTGGAGGAGCCCACCGGTGGCGAGGTCTTCTTCGAAGGCAACCGCATCACCGATCTGCCGCCGCTGGAGCTGAAGCCCTATCGCCGGCAAATGCAGGTGGTGTTTCAGGATCCCTATGCGGCGCTCAATCCGCGCATGACGGTGGGCGATTTCGTCACCGAGCCGCTGATCGTCCATCATCTGGCGGACAATCGCACCGAGCGGCAGGATCGGGTGGCGGAGCTGTTCCGGCAGGTGGGGCTCGATCCCGCCTTCATGGCGCGCTATCCGCACGAATTCTCCGGCGGCCAGCGCCAGCGGGTGAACATCGCCCGCGCCATCGCCATGCGCCCCCGCCTCATCGTGGCGGACGAGCCCATCACCGCGCTGGACGTGTCCATTCAGGCGCAGATCGTGAACCTGTTTCAGGATCTCCAGCAGGAGCTGGGGATGGCCTATCTCTTCATCGCCCACGACCTCTCCATGGTGCGCTATCTCTGCCACCGGGTGGCGGTGATGCTGCGCGGGCGCATCGTGGAGATGGCGCCGACCGAGGCCATCTTCACCGATCCGCTCCACCCCTATACGCGCTCGCTGCTCTCCGCCATCCCGGTGCCGAAACCCGCCATCGAGCGCCAGCGCCATCCCATCCCGTTCGATTACGAGCGCGAGAAGCCCGCTCCCGACGCCACCTTGCAGGAGGTTGCGCCGGACCATTTCGTCCTCATCTCTCCCTGACCGCCCGACGGAGACGCCAGATGAAGCGCTTTACGCCCGCCGCCTTCGCCGCTGCCCTTCTCGCCACCGTGACCCTGCCGGGGCTCGCAAAGGCCGAGACCGCGACCATCGCGCTCGCGGTGAACATCAACACGCTGGACCCGCACATGTCGGCGTCCTTCGGCTCCGACCTCAGCCTTCTGAGCCACGTTTATCCGGCGCTGATCCTGCGCGGGCCGGACCTCAAGCTCCAGCCGGCGCTGGCCAAGAGCTGGACACCGGTGAACGACACCACCTGGCGCTTCGAGCTGGTGCCGGGCGCTAAATTCGCCAATGGCGAAGCGCTGGACGCCAAGGCGGTGCGGTGGAACCTCGACCGCGTGCGCGACCCCAAGGTGAATGCCCGCATCAAGTCGTGGTTCGATCTCGTGAAAGACGTGCGGGTGATCGACCCGACCACGCTGGAAGTGGAGACGAGCGCGCCCTTCCCCGCCTTCGCCGACCAGCTGTCCATGTTCTTCCTGCTGCCGCCGGAATGGGCCGCGACCCATAATCCGGCCACCGAGACCATGTCCGGCGGGCCCTACCAGATCACGGAGAACGTGCCCGGCGATCACATAACGCTGAAAGCCAACCCCACCTATTTCGGCGAGAAGCCGGCCTTCGACACCGCCATCTTCCGCACCATTCCGGAGCCCTCGAGCCGCATCGCCGCGCTGCTGGCCGGCGAGGTGGACCTCATCACCGGCGTGCCGCCCTCCGAGCTGAAGCGCATCAAGGACAGCGGCAAGGCCAATTCCGGCGCCACGCCCAGCACCCGCAGCGTCTTCATCAAGTTCAACACCCAGAAGGCGCCGCTCGACAACAAGCTGGTGCGCCAGGCGATGAACTATGCGGTCGACAAGACCGCCATCGGCGATTCCATCTTCGAGGGCCTTGCCTACATCTCGCCCTGCGAGATCCTGACGCCCGCCTATTTCGGCTTCAATCCGGACCTGAAGCCCTATGCCTATGACCCCGCCAAGGCCAAGGCGCTGCTGAAGCAGTCCGGCGCAAACCTCTCCCAGCCCATCGAGATGGACGTGCCGGTGGCGACCTATCTGCAGGGGCAGGAAGTGGCGCAAGTGGTGGCGGCGCAGCTGGGCGAAGTGGGCCTCAACGTGAAAATCACGGAGATGGACTTCGGCGCCTACATGAACAAGTACCTGAAGTCCCGCACGCTGGCGCAGACCTCGCTGCTGACCCACGGCTGGCCCACCATCGACGCCGATGGCCAGCTCACCCTGCTCGCCCCCGGCAACCAGTATGCCTATTGGGACAATGCCGCCTTCGGCAAGGCGGTGGAGGCCGGGCGCTCCACCACCGACAAGGCCGCGCGCCTTGCGGCGTACAAGACCGCCACCTCCATCATGTGCGAGGAGGCGCCGGTGCTGTTCCTTTATGCCCAGCCCAACACCTATGGCACCTCCAAGCGCGTGGTGTGGCAGCCCCGTGCCGACGACTGGGTGCGCGCCTACGACCTGAAGCCGGCGGCCAAGTGAGCCGTCGTGACCGCTGACGAGCGGCTGCACCTCTTCGGCAGCCACTTCGGCACCTATGAGGTGGAGGCGGGCCCCGACGGCCGCCCCCGCCTTCTGCCCTTCCGCCATGACCCCGCGCCCTCTCCTACGGGAGCGGCCTTCCTCGATCTCGCGGACCATCCGCTGCGGGTGCGCCATCCCATGGTCCGGCGGGGCTGGCTCACCGCCAAGGGACGGCCGCAGGGGCGCGGCGCGGAGCGCGGACGGGACGATTTTGTCGCCGTGACATGGCCCGAGGCGGCCCGGCTGGTGGCCGGCGAGATTGCGCGCGTTTCGGGCGATTACGGCAATGCGGCCATCTTCGGCGGCTCCTATGGCTGGGCGAGCGCCGGGCGCTTCCACCATGCCCAGAGCCAGCTGAAGCGCTTCCTGAACCTCTGCGGCGGCTTCACCTCCTCGGTGAACACTTACAGCTATGGCGCCGCCGCAGTGCTGCTGCCCCACGTGATCGGCCGGGAATACCAGGGCGCGACAGACACAGCGCCGAGCTGGGACCAGATTGCCGCCCACGCGCGCCTTCTCATCTCCTTCGGCGGCTTCCGCCTCTCCAACGCGCAGGTGGAAGCGGGCGGCACCGGGCAGCATCGCGCCGAGGCGGCGCTGGCAGACGTGGCGCGCGCCGGCTGCCGGATCGTCGTCTTCTCCCCCACGGGCGCGGACGCGCCCGGCCTGCCGGGCCGTGTGGAGCACGTCCCGCTGCGGCCCGGCACGGACGCCGCCGTGCTGATCGCCATGGCGCAGGTGCTGCTGGCGGAGGGGCGGACGGACACGGAGGCCCTCGCGCGCCTGACCGTGGGCCATGAGGCGTTTGCCGCCTATCTGGCGGGCAGTCCCGACGGCCAGCCGAAGACACCGGAATGGGCAGAGGGCATCTCCGGCGTGCCGGCGGCGACCATCCGGGAACTCGCGCGTGCCTATGCTCAGGTGCCAGCGCTGGTGAACCTCTCCTGGTCATTGCAGCGCTCGCGCCATGGGGAGCAGCCTTATTGGGCGGCGATTGCCCTTGCCGCCATGGCCGGGCAGGTGGGGCGGCCGGGATGCGGATTTGCCTTCGGACTCACCGCCGTCTCCTCCGTGGGCCAGCCGATCCGCCGGCTGAAGGGGCCGGCGGTGACGCAAGGGCGCAATCCGGTTTCAAGCTTCATTCCCGTCGCCCGCATCACCGAGTTGCTGGAGAACCCCGGCGGCACGCTCGACTATGACGGGCAGAGGCTCGCCCTCCCGAACATCCGCCTCGTCCATTGGGCGGGCGGCAACCCCTTCCACCACCATCAGGATCTGAACCGGCTCGCCGCCGCCTTCCGGCGCCCGGAAACGGTGATCGTGCATGAGAGCGTGTGGACCGCCACCGCCCGGCACGCGGACATCGTGCTGCCCGCGAGCCTGCCCTTCGAGCGAGACGATGTCGCCGCCGCCTCCCGCGACAACTGGCTCATTGCCTCCCGCCGTGTGCTGGCAACGCCGCCGGACGTGCGCTCCGATCACGACATGCTCGCGCTTATCGCCCGCGAACTCGGCCTTGACGCCGCCTTCACCGAGGGGCGCAGCGAAGAGGATTGGCTGCGCCATCTCTATGCGGGCTACCGCGACGCCCATCCCGAACTGCCGGATTTCGACACCTTCTGGGCCCGCGGCTATGCTGGGCTCGACCTCGGCGCACCCGCGCCTGCCCCCACAACGCCGCTCGCCGATTTTGCACGCGACCCGGATCTGCACCCGCTCTCTACTCCTTCGGGTCGCATCGAGATCGGATCTTCGACGATCGCGGCCTTCGGTTATGACGACTGCCCCGGCCATCCCGCATGGCTGGAGCCGGAGGAATGGCTGGGGGCGCCGCTTGCCGGCACCTATCCGCTGCATCTGCTCTCTCCCCAACCAGAACACCGGCTGCACAGCCAGCTGGAACTGGCCGGCCCCAGCCAGCAGGCGAAGGTGACCGGCTGCGAAGTTCTGCTGCTCAGCCCACAGGATGCCGCCGCCCGCGGGCTGGCGGCGGGAGAACAGGCGACCGTCTTCAATGCGCGCGGTCGCGCTCTTGTCGCCATCGGCATTGATAACCGGCTGTCACCGGGCGTCGCCGTTCTGCCTACGGGAGGCTGGTACGCCCCGAATGAGCAGGGCCTCGATCTCGGCGGCAATCCCAACACGCTGAGCTCGATCCGCCCGACCTCACGGCTCGCACAAGGCACCGCGCCCAACGCGTGTCTGGTCGAGGTCGTCAGCCGATAAAACAGGGCGTGAAACGCAGGGAGCGCTCGGGACGGTCCAGGCGGCGCCAAAGAACATTTCTAACAATTTATACAATCTAAAATAGATTAAATAGCTAACTATTTTCATCTTGCGCCCGCGACACGGCTCGGGAACAGGCCTTTATTCCCCTCAAATTATGACTCTGCGAATATTTTCCTTCAAGTGACTTTCATCACCGACGCATTTGGTTGTATGTCCTACCTTCGGTTCCACTCGGGAGCGCCTCGATCCGCCGGAATGGCAGACATCGCAGGCGAACCATTGCAACTCCAGAGGGTAGAACGACATGTCGACCACAGGTTCCGATGGACCCATCACCGATAGCGTGGCGGCCAGCAGCGAGAGCGTTCTCGGCAGCGCGGCGCCGGTGGCCCTCAGCATGTTCTACCAGGCCGCCGGGCAGGCCTATGCCATCACCATGCAGAACGCGGCCTCCAACCAGCACAATCTGAATGGGTTGAACCTGCCCCTGGTCTCCAACGCGGTGAAGGCACTCACCACGAAATAGGACCAGCGAACCAGCCGACACGCGCGGCAGAGCCGCGCTGCATGCTTTAAATGATCCTATGACCATCAACATATTTCTCCGGCCGTTGCTGCCGGACCACGGCTTCACAGCGGCTCCATGACGAGGATCCGGAGAGCTGATGAAGAAACCCCAGAATGCAAACCGGAACGAGGAGAAGCTTCATGACGAACACCGTCTCTCCGCAGGTGACTGACGCCGTCACGCAGGTCAACGTGAAGGTCGTGGGCGAGGCCCCCGCCATGGCGCTGGGCTCGCTCTACCAGACCGCGGCTCATTCCACCGGCCTGCTGTTCGCCAATGCCGTGACCGCGCAGAACAACCAGAACATTCTGGCGCAGGCGGCGACCACGCAGGGCGTCATGCAGATCTACAGCATCGACACCATTTCCGACGCCATCGCCATCGTCCAGATGCTGCGCGGCAACGCCAACACCTGACCGCCGCCGCGGCGGACCACGCCGCCCGCGGCCTTCAAACATCGCTTCCGTGACGCAGGCGCGGCGCTCCACGCCGACGCCACGGAGGCGCGCGCGCCGGCCGCCGCACGGCCGGAGTGAACTCCGCACCGGGTGTTGATCCCCTGTCCTCTGGAAACGAGCCCAGCAAGCAGACGAGGCGACGATGCGCAACTCAGGCTCCGGCGGCGCCAACAGCACGATCATCGGCAGCGTGGCCAACAACAGCACCAGTGTCGTCGCCAGCGCACCGGCGGTCGCGCTCAGCATGTTCTACCAGGCCGCCGGCCAGGCCTATGCCCTGACCATGCAGAACGCGGCCTCGAACCAGCACAACCTCAATGCGCTGAACCCGACGCTCGTGGCCAACGCGGTGAAGGCGCTGTCCACGCCCTGAAATCGCGGCCTTGCCGCGCCCTGATCCCCCAAGCGCCCTGCCACCAGGGACCGCACGGCGAAGAAGGAGCCGAATGTCATGGGCCTCTCGAACCTTTTCGGCGGCAGCAGCGAGCCGGAGGCAAATGCCTCGCCCGACACGACCCAGGCGTTTCAGAACATGCTGGCGCTCCAGGGCGCCGCCGGAGACAACCCGACCGTCCAGGAACTCGCCGGCGCCGCCATGGGCCAGGTGGTGGCCATGATGGGCGAGGACGCCCGCACCTACATGCAGGGCATGGAGCAGATCTATCTCGCTGCGAGCGGCAAGGCGCTGGCGCTGATCGCCAATCCGCCCACGAAACAGCAGGGCATTGACCTCCTGACCAATGTCGGCGTCTCGCAGACGCAGACCCTGACCTTCATGACCGGCGCGGCGACGGTGGCCGCCGCCTTCTCCAAGATCTGAGGAGGCAAGCGTGGCCACTCCAGCGGGAAAACGCCCGCCGCGCCGGCGACGGCCGGCCCAGACACCAGTTCCGGAAGTCCCGGAGCCCGGCCCGGTGGATGCGGCGAGCATCGAGAAGGCCGTCACCGACAACATCATGACGGCGCTACGCCCCTTGATCCACGAACTGACCAAGGTGGTGAACAAGGCGAAAACCGAAAGCCCCGTACCGCCGCACGAGACGCCGGCCGCCCAACTCGAAGCCAATACGGGCGAGACGCTCGAGTTCACCAAGTCGTTGCTGGCCGACAAGATGCAGCAGATTCAGGAACTTCAGCAGCTTGTCACCGCCCGCATGCATCAGCGCCGGGCCCGGAGCCTGCGCCGCTTTCCGAAGTCGAAACTGAGCTAACGCCGCCAGGCGGCCCCGAGCTTCCGCGGACAGTTTCGGTCCGCTGAAGATGAGCAAGGACCTAACCGAAGAAACGAGGAGACAAGACATGACCAATACCGTCTCGCCGCAGATCACCGACGCGGTCACGCAGGTCAACGTGAAGGTGGTCGCCGAAGCCCCCGCCGTCGCCATCGGCTCGCTCTACCAGACGGCGTCTCACTCCACCGGCCTGATGTTCGAGAACGCGGTCACCGCCCAGAATAACCAGAACATCCTGGCGCAGGCGGCGACCACGCAGGGCGTCATGCAGATCTACAGCATCGACACCATCTCGGATGCCATCGCGGTGGTGCAGATGCTCCAGGGCAACGCCAACACCTGACACGCAACGGGCGGGGCCCGCACCGGCCGCGAGCCCCGCCTCTTTCAGCTTCAGCAGGTGATTTCAAACGGTGCCCATCCGGGCCGCATTTCGGGAGAGAGCCATGGCCATCGAAGATAAGGGCTTCATCGGCGCCTGCATCCATTGCACCTACGAGGACAGCGTCCACAAGGCGGAGGACATCTACATCGGCTTCTCCAACGGCGCGTTCGATACCAAGAAGCCCGCCCCCTATGGCGTCTTCCCGAACCTGATGATGGCGCTCCTCATCCTGATCAAAAACAAGCTCCAGTACGAATCGCGCGCAAAAAATGTCATCACAGGCCGGGCCGTGAAGGACTTCACTCTCAAGAACCTCATCATCAACGATGATTACGTAAATTATAAGAACTATATTTCATATTCAACATTGCCATTCGTTTATCTCTGCGACAACAATCTGGGCGTCCAGAACGGAAAATATATCAGCATCCAGGACTACCGCACGCTATTGCCGACGAAGGCAAACTCCGTGGGCCTCGACCGCGCCTCCGGCACGTTCTTCATCTACGAGAACAAGGGCACGCCGGTGATCCGAGATGGCACGCTGAAATTCATCGACTTATCCGTATGGAACGGCGAGCGCGACGAGCCGAAGAACGCAATCGCCACCCCCATACTCCAGTCCCTGAATGCGGACTTCACCTCCGACGACAAGGGCGCGCCGCTGCTGAACCAGCTTTATGTCTATGCCGAGGGTCTCACCTGCCCCATGACCCACGGCGATGCCTTCGCTGAAGTGCTGAGCGGCATCGTCAATCGCTGGAACGAATATCGCGACGACCAGAAGGACAAGGCGCCCTTCAACATCGGCTCCGGCCTCTTCCTGCGCCTGCCGCCGGCGGCGGAGACGGTCTTCGCGTCCAACGACCGATCCGCGCGCGTCATTTTGTCCCCGAACAACAAGAACAAGAACCGCGCCTCCCATGCGGAGGTGAAGGTGCCGCTGTTGCTCAATTTCCTGTCTTATTGCGGCTTCGGCGGCGGCGGCAAGGAGGACGGAAATGCCGTTTGGATCGCGGGCTACAACAAGGACAAGGTGAACAATGCCGTCAAGATATTGACGCAGCACGTCAGGGATGGCGGCCACCTGTTCATGTTCTCGTCCCTCCTGCCCTGTTACATGTGCGAGGGAAGCATTGATTCCACGATCAGCGGCGACGGTGAGCTCTACAAGGAAATCAACGGATACCCGATCAACCTCTATCCGGGCTTTCCGGAAACGAAATTCCACTACACGATCGATATCACTTACTATTACGACATTGATGATACCATCAATTACCGTCGGCTCTACGCCAACCAGAAGACCAATTCCAGCCGTTACCAGGGCATCCAGATGCAGATTGTGGAAGTGCCCTATAGCGCCTATATCCCTGCCACGGGTCGCGTGATCTCCCGCGCGGATGCGGATATTTCCGTTGAGCCTATGGCGGTGCCGGACGCCGGCCAGACCGCCTATGGTGTGGGTCTTCACAACCAGAAGACCATCGTGCGCTATCGGCTCGCTGCCGACTGCTTCACCAGCCGCACCATCACCAGCTACCAGATCCTGCAATCGCCCAGTCCCAGACAGGTGATGGGGGCGCCAGAGGGTTTCGGGCAGATCGGCGGGAACGACAATCCGGTGCAGCAGCGCCTCGACGCGGCCTCCCGGGCGACGGCGAGGTCCGATCAAGGCGCAGGCTCCCCCATTGGCACCGAGCCAGTCGCCTTGCCCTCCAGCGGTCCCGAGGCCCCGTCGAATGTCGCCACCGAGACGCCGACGCAGAGCGCGCCGCAGCCGGTCCGCCGCCAGATCCGCCTGCCGCTTCGGCGCGGGCATCTGCGGCCGGTCGCCGGGCCACGGCTCTCCTGACCCGCGCCCACCGCCGGAGAGCGCCATGGACCCCGCACCCCTCCCCCTCAAGGCCCCCTTGCCCCCTCCCGCCGGCCGGAGCGTCCAAGCGGCACGCATGCCGGCGAAGGCGGAGGTGCCGCCCGTCGTGGCCCGCTCGTGCCTGTTCCAGGGGCTCACGGGCGATGAGGTCGCCCGCATCTTCGCGCGTGCCCATCCGCGCAGCTTCACGCGCGACGAACCCGTGATCACCGATGGCGACCTGCCCGAGCGGCTCTATTTCGTCACCGAGGGCAGCTTCATCTGTCGCAAGACCTCTCCGGCCGGACTGGTCTTCACCCTGGGCCAGCTTCATCCTGGCAGCTTCTTTGGGGAAAGCGGCGTGATCGGCGGCCGCCGGAGCGACATGGACGTCACGGCCACGGGGGAAGCTGCGGCGCTCGGGGTCCCCGCCTCGGACTTTCGCCATGCACTGGAGCGCCATCCCTCCATCAGCCGCCACCTGGTCGATGAAATGGCGGCCCGCATCGCCGCACTCACCCTGCTGAGTTTCGAAGTCGCCACGCTGAAGCTGGATGCCCGCCTGAGCCGCGCCATCGCAAAGCTTGCGCGCGAGCGCGATCAGTTCCGCGACGGGGGACTGATCCGCCCCGCGCCGACCCATGCGGAACTGGCGGCCATGCTCGGCACCACGCGGGAAGTGGTCTCCCGCTCCATGACCGCCCTCTCCCGCCAGGGCCTCATCGAGACGCGCCGGCAGGAAATCCTGATCCGCCGGGCCCTTGGCCTGCAGAACTTCGAACGGTGACGGGGAAGAGGAAGAAGGAGGCGACCATCCCTGAAAAACCAGCGCGCGGGACGGCGCTGTCGGGATGGCTCAGCGCAGCACGACGATAAAAAGACGGGGGAAATACAGCAGCACGCGGCCATCCGCACGCCGGGGATAGACGCGGGCGAGACGCTCCTCATAGGCGGCGAGAAAATCCGGACGCTCGGCAGGCGCCAGCGCATCGAGATAGGGCTGGAGGCCGCCTCCGCCCCGCATCCACTCCATGAGCGCCGCATGATCGGCGAGCGGATGGCAATAGACCGTACGCCACATCTCCACCTTGCCGGCGATGGGGCTCAGCAGATCGTAATATTCCTCGGGGCGAAGCAGCGGAATGCGCGCGCGGGGTACCGCGCTGAGCTGCCGCGCCCAGGCGCCCTCCGCCATCGCGCGCAGCGTCTCGTGCACCGGCTCCGACAGATTGTCGGGCAACTGGATGGCGAGAACCCCGCCGTCGCTCAGTTGCGAGACCAGACGCGGAAACAGCGTGCGATGGTCCGGCATCCAGTTCAGTACGGCATTGGCCAGTATCACGTCCGCCGGCTCCGGCAGACGGTAGGTGCGCACGTCCGCCTGGATGAAGCTCGTGTGTGGCATGCGCCGGCGGGCGGCAGCGAGCATATCGGGAGAGCTGTCGATGCCGATCACATCGGCTTCGGGATAACGGGCCGCCAGAATTTCGGTGGAATTGCCGGGCCCGCATCCCAGATCGACGACGCGGCGCGCGGCTTCCAGAGGGATCTGCGCAACAAGGTCACGGGCCGGACGGGTGCGTTCGTCCTCGAACGTCAGATAAAGCCGCGCACTCCATTCCGCGATCATGGCCGCCCCCCCGGCTGTGGGCATGCCGACAGCACGCCGCGGACGCGCCATGCGCAGCCCTGCGGCGCCTGCGAAAACGCCCGCCGGGGAGTATCCGGCGGGCGCTGCATCAACGCGAGAATTTTTTGTACTGAATCCGCTTCGGAATCGTTGAATCGATACCAAGACGGCGCTTTTTGTCTTCTTCGTAATCGGCGAAGTTGCCTTCAAACCATTCCACATGGCTGTCGCCCTCGAAGGCGAGCATGTGGGTGGCGATGCGGTCCAGGAAGAAGCGGTCATGCGAGATGATGACGGCGCAGCCGGCATAATCTTCCAGCGCCTCTTCCAGCGCACGCAGGGTGTCCACGTCGAGGTCGTTGGTGGGTTCGTCGAGCAGCAGGACGTTGCCGCCGCGCTGGAGCGTCTTGGCGAGATGCACGCGGTTGCGCTCACCGCCAGAGAGCATCCCCACCTTCTTCTGCTGGTCGCCGCCCTTGAAGTTGAAGGCCGCGCAGTAGGCGCGCGAGGGGATTTCCCGCTTGCCCACATAGATCACGTCGAGGCCACCGGAGATTTCCTCCCAGACGGTCTTCTTGTCATCGAGCGCGTCGCGGCTCTGGTCCACATAGGCCAGCTTCACGGAATCGCCGATGGTGATGGAGCCGCTGTCCGGCGTCTCCTGGCCGGTGATCATGCGGAACAGCGTGGACTTACCCGCGCCGTTCGGGCCGATCACGCCCACGATGCCGCCGGGCGGCAGCTTGAAGGAGAGATCGTCGATCAAGAGACGGTCGCCGAAGCCCTTGGTGAGATTCTCGAAGGCGATGACGTTCTGGCCGAGGCGTTCGGCCACGGGGATGACGATCTGCGTCGCGCTGGGGGCGCGCTCGGACGCCTTCTGCACCAGTTCGTCATAACGCTGGATACGGGCCTTGTTCTTGGCCTGACGCGCCTTGGGCGAGGCGGAAATCCATTCCTGCTCGCGGGCAAGGGCGCGCTGGCGGGCTTCCTCTTCGCGATTCTCCTGCTGGAGGCGCTTCTGCTTCTGGCCGAGCCAGGAGGTGTAATTGCCCTCGTAAGGAATGCCACGGCCGCGATCGAGCTCCAGGATCCAGCCCGTCACATTGTCGAGGAAGTAGCGATCGTGGGTGACGATCAGGATCGCGCCCGGATAGGTCCGCAGATGGCCTTCGAGCCAGGCGGTTGTCTCCGCGTCCAGATGGTTGGTGGGCTCGTCGAGCAGCAGCAGTTCCGGCTGCTCCAGCAGCAGGCGGCAGAGCGCCACGCGGCGCCGCTCGCCGCCCGAGAGCTTGGAGACGTCCGCATCGTCCGAGGGGCAGCGCAGGGCGTCCATGGCCTGGTCCACCTTGCTGTCGAGATCCCACAGGCCCTGCGCCTCGATCTCGTCCTGGAGGCGGGTCATTTCGTCCGCCGTCTCCTCGGAATAGTTCATGGCCAGCTCGTTGTAGCGATCGAGGATCGCCTTCTGCTTGGCCACGCCGTCCATCACGTTCTCGCGCACGGACTTGGTGGGGTCGAGCTGCGGCTCCTGCGCGAGATAGCCCACGCGCACGCCTTCCGCCGGGCGGGCCTCGCCGGTGAAGTCCTTGTCCATGCCGGCCATGATGCGCAGCAGGGTGGACTTACCGGCGCCGTTGTTGCCGAGCACGCCGATCTTGGCATCCGGGTAGAAGGAGAGGTGCACGTTCTCGAGCACCTTCTTGCCGCCGGGATAGGCCTTGGTGAGGCCGTGCATATGGTAAGCGTATTGATAGGAGGCCATGCGCCACCGGCTCCACAAATGGGGCTGTGTTGGTTTGGGGCCGTTCTAGCCGTCCGGCGCGCGGGCGGCAAGCAAGCGGCGCGTTCCGCCGCGCACCGGAGGACACCATGGGCGACGACAGCCATCATCACGACCACTCCCATGCCCATCCCCATGACCACACGCACGCGGCACCGGCCGCCGGCAGCGTGGACTGGCGGGAGCATGGGGTGAAGGTGGTTCCGGGCGACGAGCTCGATCCCAACACCGCGCAGACGCCGGGCATGAACCGCGCCACCGCCATCAATCGCGCCCGCGCCGGTGCCGAGAAGCTGTGGGCCGGCACGGTTCATATCCATCCCGACGCCAAGACGGGCGCGCACCACCATGGCGACCTCGAAAGCGTGATCTTCGTCGTGAAGGGCCGCGCCCGCATGCGCTGGGGCGACAATCTGGAATTCACCGCCGAGGCTGGACCGGGCGATTTCATCTACGTGCCGCCCTATGTGCCGCATCAGGAGATCAACGCCTCGCCGGATGAGGTGCTGGAATGCGTGCTGGTGCGCTCCGGCCAGGACCCGGTGGTGGTCAATCTCGACATTGAGCCGGTGGAAAAGCCCACAACAGTGAAGTGGATCGATCCCATCCACCGCACCTGACCTCGCCGCGGAGCGCCAGCGCAACGCCGGTGCGGTGAAAAATCCGCATCGGCGGCGCTCGGGCCGGGTGGGCAGCCATCTGTCCACAGCGAGAAGTGTTGCCCGGCAAAGGATTTGAGATTTTTCCGCAGGGCGCATGCGGAAGCGTGTTGCAATCCCCCGAGGGTTTTGGCAAAAGGTCGCCACTGGCCGCCGACGAAACGCGGCGCCGCCAGATGGATGCGGGTGTAGCTCAGGGGTAGAGCACAACCTTGCCAAGGTTGGGGTCGAGGGTTCGAATCCCTTCGCCCGCTCCATTTTTAGCGAGACAAGCCAGGCACATAGAAGAAAATTTTAATGGGTTTTTGTGCTTCCATTTTTTTGTCCGCTCATTTTGGAAGCGGAAAGGAAGCAGCGTATTGAAAGTCGGCGGCCATCCTTAGGCAAGTGGTGGCCTTGTTCTGCGCGGCGAGCGGAACCCACTCTGGACCTACACCTGATTAGCAGTTCAGATTGCGTCTGATACATTGTGGGCCGGTGGGCAGCATTTGATGCTTGCGGAGCCGACGGAACGACAACGACCTCTTCGTAGCCCGGTACTTACGTACAGAGCGCATCGGCTCCACGTCGTGGTGCTGGCGCCAGCCCGTCGGTGATTATCCACGCCTCGGCTAGGCTTAAGAAGATCTCTTCGTCGAGCGGCTCATCCCAGAGCTTGGAGTTGAAGCTCTCGCAATGGCCGCTCTTCCACGGCGAGCCGGTCTCGCTGAAGGCTATACCGAGCCCGACGGCCGCGATCCAGTCAGCGTACCGCCGTGGGTGGCGGCGTTGCGCCGTAGCTCGCGGGAGATCGTCGAGGCGGAGCGACCAATGCGGCGCCCGACCTCCTGCATGGAATGACCTTGCACACGCAGAAGCGCGATCTCCTCACACTTGAAAGCGGCGCGGCTGTGGGTCTGAACTTCACTGGCGGCATACCACCCCCCCCCCCCCGAAACCAACAGGCTCCGATAGACTGCGACACGCCAGCCTCCAGCGCAGCATTCCAGTTGGTCATCCCCTTCGCGAGGCCGGACCAGAACCGCTGCTCCGCCTAGGCGAAATAGGCCGACGCCTTGCGCAGAATCTCGTTGGCCTGGCGCAACTTGCGGCCTCCCGCTCCAGCGCCTTCATCTTCTCGGCCACGTCGCTGGCACGCCCGCTCGCCAACCCGCGTCGACATCGCCTTCTTGACCCACTCGTTGGGGGTCTAGGCCGTCCACCCGATCTTCTCGGCCATCGACACCATCGCCCCCCCCCCCCCCCAACGAGAGGGAAGATCCCTCTCGTGGCCCAGCACCATCCGCACCGCGCTCTCGCGCACCTCAGGCGAATATCTGTTCGTCGCCGCGCGCTCATAACGGCCCCCATCTCTCTGGAGTTGGAGCCTCCGGCAAACCCGCGGATGTTCTTGAGCGGAGTCGTTATCGATCTCGTGCAGAGATACCATGCGCTGTGCGCCTACAGCGAAGCAAGATGTGACGCTGGACAATCTTTCGTAGCTACGGCAAAATTCACCGTGGGACGACACTGCGGATGCTGGGTAGATGGAGAGTTAGTTGCGATTTAAGGGACTTGATCTGAATCTGCTTGTCGCACTGAATGCTCTGCTTAGCGAGCACAGCGTGACATCTGCAGCGAAGAGCATCAATCTCAGTCAGCCAGCCATGAGCGCCGCAGTCCAGAGACTGCGGATATATTTCAACGACGATCTATTCACGATTAATGGGCGGGAGCGCGTATTTACGGCTCGCGCCGAGTCCCTCGCACCCGCCGTACGAGACATCCTTTCTCGTATACAGTCCACCATTATTAAAGGGGATCTGTTCGAGGCCGACAGAAGTGAGCGGGTATTTCGGATAATTTCATCAGATTATTCGACATCCATATTCATTAGAGGGGTTATTTCCGCCGCCAGCACCTCATTACCCCTACTGAGATTTGAATTGATTTCACCCGATGACAATTGCCATGATTTACTCAACAAGTCAGAGGTGGACGCTTTGATTATGCCGGAAATATTTATGTCGTCAGCCCATCCATTTGTACCACTGTTTGAGGAGAAAATGGTTTGCGTTGGATGCGCCAGAAATCATGAAGATCGGAACATTTCTAGCATTCAGGAGTATTTGTCAATGCGCCACGTTGTTGCGAAGTTTGGTCGTGGGATGCGTCCCTCTCTTGAGGAATGGTTTATGGCGGAAAACGGAATGAGGAGGCGCATTGATATAGTAGTACAGTCGTTTTCGATGATTCCGCCTGTTATTCAGGGAACGGAGCGTATTGCGATAATGCCATATCGTCTTGTTGAACATTTTTCAAAATTTATGCCATTAAAAGTCTTTGCGCTACCATTTCCTCTTCCGAGATTCACAGAATGCCTGCAATGGCCTTCCATTGCAACCCCCGATCTGGGTAATCGCTGGTTGCGAGCATACCTAGCGGACCATGCATCCCAAATGATGATTTTGGACAGCGCAGAATATTCGGGAGCTTCCATATAGTCGTTTTCCGATATGCAGAGATCAAGAGCTCTCAATCGCGATTGTGGAGCGCGTTTGACAAATGTTGTTCATCGGAAAATTCATAGAACTGCTGCTTAACAGGCGATGAGCATGAAGATCCAGAAACTGAGGCGACCTACTCATGGTGGCTAATTACCCTTGATAGACCCTCCGTGAGTAGGCTTTTTTAGCCTTAGGACCCAGACTCATAACGAATAGCTTACGGCTGCGGCGGTGGAGACGGGAGCCAGGAAGTTGGTCGCGAGCGGGTCATATCGTGTGGCGAAGCGCCTGAAATCCTTGAGGGGTGTGTGTGGTGCCGGAAGGCGACGATGATCGCCTCTTCCTCGCCAGACAGAACCGTTGACTTCGGGGCTTTCGGGCCGGTCGGCAGGTCAGCAACTGAATTGCGCTGCTTCCACCTGGGGGCTGTTTTCTGGTTAATCCCGTCGCGCTTCGCCCGGGCCCTTAGGCTCTCTTGACTATGCTGTATCGCTCGACGGACCGCATCTGTCGTCGTGGCGCACCGATGGAGAACCTGGCCCATAGCGCATCCTTCCATTCCTGCGAAAAGACTGCACCATCAAAGTCCGGGATCAAACACCTAGGCTGCTTCCTGATGAGCTATAGCAGTCATCCTGAGGCAATGGATACATTGGCGAGCCCCCTCGCGTGAGGTGCGAGGGCAGGTCGAGCCGCGCGCCCACTCGCCGGCTGCGCATTCGTTTGGTTCACGTTATGGAAACGGCTGCGATAGGCCGCCGGGGTCACGCCGATCGTCTTGGCGAAGAGGCGGCGCATCGTGTTCATGTCCGCGAAGCCGCAACTGGCGGCGATGCGCTGCAAGGGCTGGGTGGTGTCCTCGAGCAGCCGGCGGGCGGCGTCAATCCGCGCCACAGCGACGAAATCGGCCGGCGTCATCCCCACGTCGCGGCGAAACACGCGGGCGAAGTTGCGCGCACTCATACCGACCGCGTGAGCCACGTTATCCACCGACAATGAATGCGCTATATTCGCGAGGATGTATGCCTGCGCCTTCTGGATCACAGAGGTCTCAGCCATCTGGCCGACCAGATGCGCACTGAACTGGGACTGCCCACCAGGCCGGCGCAGGAACACCACCATATAGCGTGCGGTGATCATGGCGATGTGCCGCCCGTGATCCTCCTCCACTAGTGCCAGGGCGAGGTCGATGCCCGCCGTGACACCGGCGGCGGTGATCAAAGGTCCATCGCGCAAGTAGATGGCGTCGGTATCCACCTCAATGTCAGGGAATTGCCGGCAGAACCGTTCAGCGCACTCCCAATGGGTGGTCACGCGCCTGTTCTGCAGCAGCCCTGCGGCGGCGAGCAGGAATGCGCCCGTACAGATGGATCCGTAGCGCCGCACGGTCGGCACGCGGCGGCGCAGCCAGCCAATGACGTTCGGATCGATGTCCTGAAACGAGGGATCACCAGCCACCAGCAATGTATCGATCGGTTCGTCTGGATCGAAGATCGAGCGATCGGCGAGGAAGCGCAACTGCCCGGTGCCACCGATGGACGGGGCCCCGGTGGAGATGACCTGAACGTCATAGGCGCCCGGATCGCCGATGCGGCGGGCGGCTTCCCAGAAGACCTCCGCAGGACCAACCACATCCAGCGACTGCACGCCCGGCGGGGCGAGTATTGCAATCCGCATGTCGTTCCCTCCAACCGACAGACGCGGATGCAGCTACCGCGTCGAGCGAGCCCGATACGGTAGCATGATTTGGACCTAGTCCCGCGCGGCTCAACCAGGCTGGAACAGCCGCCGTGCGACCGCCGCACGCCAGCCGAGACCTTCATGGCTGCCGCTGAGCGCCTTGGCCCCCGCCAGAACCGCCAGATCCAGCAGCGGCTCCACTGTTATCACCAAGAGGTAGGCGCCGCCAAACGACGCGATAGCTGCGACATTCGACATCGTAATCCCCTGGCCGTAGACCGCCCAGAACGCCACCCAAGCGACGATGCCGCCTTGATAGGCCGCCGAGAGGGCGAAGCCCTGCCGGTAGCTCAAGTCCACATAGGGCGTGCCCGGAGCGATGATACGGCGGGCAAGCCCTGAAAGCGCGAACAGCGGCACCAGCAGCGTCGTGACGTTCATGCCGTACTGCGGAAGATCGAAGGGGGCAAAGAAAAGGCCTTGGACCAGCAGGCCGAGGGCTAGGCCGACGGCCGCGGACGCGGCGCCGAACACGAGGAACAGGGCTGAGCCGAGGATGAGGTGCACCTCGGAGACGCCGACCGGGTAATGTGGCAGGATCTCGAAAAAGGAGAACACCAGCGCCGTCGTAGCAAGGCTGCGCACGAGCAGCGAAAGCGGTTCACGCGTGCGAGCAGCCTCAAGGCAGAGCTTGGCGGTGTAGAGGAGGGCGGCGGCGCCGGTGGCATAGCTGAGGATGATCTTGGTACCGCCCACGAGGCCAGGTTCGATATGCATGGATTGTACTCCGTCAGGTCGGAATGGTCTGGGAGGCTGCGGCCGCGGTCAGGCCGCGTGCGGTTCAGCGGCAGCCTCGGCAAAGGCAGAGGAAAGCTCCGCCGGATCGATGAGGGCGGTCTTCACCACCGCCCTTTCAAGAGCCGCGAGCCAGCGCTCGTAGTAGTTCCAGGACGATCGGTCGCCAGGGGGGTACGGCTCCCAGGCGCCGATTTCCGCGATGAGCTCGTCGCGGAAGTCGTCCCATTCGAAATAGCCGTTACGCGCGAGGGCGAGGGCGACACCGAAGGCCGTGCGCTCCCATTCGCTACTGAAGCACAGCGTGCCATTGGCGCGCGGCGGGGTATCCGTCTTCCCCATCATCTCGGTAACGGCAAACTGCTCGAAGCTAGTGAGCATCGGACCCTCGCCTATGCCGCCCGGGCGACAGCAACGCCGATCATCGCCTCTGGCGTGACGAGGACTTCCAACTCCGCCTCGCTCAAGCCCTCCGTGCCGGCAGGGCGCTCTGGCACCACGAACCAGCGGATTTGGGCGCTGGAATCCCACACCTTCACCCGCGTGCTTTCGGGCACGGCGAGGCCGAACTCTTTCAGAACCGCCCTCGGTTCGCGCGCCGCGCGGCTGCGGAAGGTGGGGTCTTTGTACCAGTAGGGCGGCAGACCCAGCACTGGCCAAGGATAGCAGGAGCAGAGGGTACAGATGATGAGGTTGTGGACGCCCGGCGCATTGGCGACCGCCCGCATATGCTCGCCCTCGGCACCCGCCATGCCCTCCGGCAGCGCCAACTCAGCAATGGCGCTGGGCGTGTCGGCCACGAGACGTTCCTTGAAGGCGGAATCGACCCACGCGCGGGCTACGATCTTGGCGCCGTTGAACGGCCCCATCTTCGTTTCGAAATAGTCGAGCACCGTGTCCACCGATCGATCGGTGATGATGCCCTTCTTGATGAGCAGAGCCTCAAGGGCGCGTACGCGGGCGGCACTGTAGGCCTCGCGATCCTCGCGATAGTTGAACTGATCGGCCATGGAAGGGGCTCCCCGTTGAGTGCACGCCACTCACGCGGCCTGCTGCGCGGCGGCAGGCGCGGCGATGTAGTGGGCGTAGAGGTCGGCATAGATGGCAAAGTTCGGCTCGGCATTACCGGGCCAGATCGTCACTGGGTCGAACCGGACGCAATAGACCGGCATGGCCGCGCCGATTCCGTCCGGCCCGGTGTTGCACAGATAGGTGTAGGTTCCTTCGTAGACAGTCTCCACCGTGCCGGTGCGGTTGCGCAGGTAACCCGGCAGTCGGGTGTGCTCGACGGTGGGCACGTCGCAGACCGCCACCGCATCGCCCACGGCAAAGGCGTGATTCACGGCCGCCCCGCGTTTCGGGCTGTCGCCCTCTACCAGATACTGCACGATGCGAGCGTCGACGACCGCGCACCCTGCCGACGGCCGAGGCTTAGAGAAGTCAGCGTAGTATTCCTTGGTCAGCGCGTCGAGTTCAGCCTCGGTGATATAGCCGTGAGAAATGAAGTAGCTGGAAATTCCGCCGATCCACTTCTCATAATAGCGGAAGCGGAAGTAATCGAGGGGATTGAGGGATTCTGCGCCCTTGCGAAGGTCCGCCCAGGTCCAAACCGTTCGGAAGGAGGAGGGCGTGGCCGGCAGCGACAGTTGGGTGGAGAGCGCCATCATCGCGGTGTGGATACCGAAGATGCGCTTTTCCCACGGCTCCACGAACACGCGCGTTTCGGTACTGACAGGCCCGAGGCCTTCAAGACCACCAAGATAATGCTGGAGTTTCATTAGAAGGCTTCCTTTGACGCAAGGTGATCAGGCACTGGCCGGCGTCTTGGTCGTCAGCATCTGGGTCCCACGCTCGGAGACCAAGCCGAAAAGGGCGCCGGCCAGCATTGCCGCCATGGCGACGAGAGTGGGGTGCGAAAAGCCCGCAGCGCCTGCAATAGTAGCGCCAGTGGCAGCGCCAGTGCCCACTAGAGAGGCAAATCCGAGCACGATCGCCGGGGGGAAATCGAGCACACGCTCGGCTGATACTAGGATCATGACGGACGTACCTAGGCCAACAAGAATAGCAGCGAAAGCCGAATTAACCGGTCCAGTCTCGATGACCAGCAGCGTCAGGGAAGCGATAAGGATGCCGACCCAATTAGAAGCAACCGACTTCACCAGCCCGTGCCGGCCGCCGCCGCAGGCGAAGAACGACGCCCAAGCGACGAACGTTACCCAGACAGGAACAGGAAAGATGGTCGCGGTGAGATAGGTATCGATGGCGCCGAGAACGCCGAGACTGACCATGGCAGCAACAAGCGGAGGCATATAATTCTCCTCTGGGAAGGTCGTTTTAATTTTGTTTGCTTTGCGTTCCGACGACGCGCGTTGCCCTGCCTGTCAGCCGGCGCGTGCGGTGCGCTCGGACGGTGCGCGCGTGTCCCGGCAGGCGTCGAGGCTCCGGCGTAACGCCGCCTCATCGAGGTTGCGGCCGATGAAGACGATCTCGCTGCAGCGCGCCTCATCCGCACGCCAGGCGCGCCCAGGGCGGCCTTCCAGCGTCATGTGCACGCCGTGGAACACATAGCGCCGCGGCTCCTCGGCGAAGGCGAGCACACCCTTGATGCGGAACAGATCCTTGCCGGCCGCCTGTACCAACCGGTTGATCCAGATGTTGAAGGCCGCCGGATCGAGCTGTGTGGCCTCGCGGAGCGCAACGTATGCAATGCTCGCGTCGTGCTCATGGGCGTGGTCCGCGAGAATTTCGGGATCGACGGCAAGCGCGTTCCGAAGGTCGAAGGCGCGAACATCGAGCACGGCGTCACGGGGGACGGCGCAGGCCTGCGTGCGGATGATGCGGGCCAGCGGGTTCAGGCGTCGCAGCATGTCCTGCGTTGCGGCAAGGCTCGCCTCGTCCACCAAGTCGATCTTGTTGAGCAAGAGCACGTCGGCGAAGCAGATTTGCTCGCGCGCCTCGTCGAGAGCGATCTGGTCGGTGATGTGGCGCGCATCCACTACGGTGACGATAGCATCGAGAGCCAGCCGCTCACGCAGCACCTCATCCAGCATGAAGGACTGGATGACCGGCGCTGGATCTGCAAGGCCCGATGTCTCGATGATAATCCGGTCGATTGGCCGGCCGGAAGCGAGCACCCCCTGCATGGCAGCGATGAGATCACCGCGCACCGTGCAGCAGACGCAGCCGTTATTCAACTCGACCACCTCGTCCTGTGTCTCGACGACTAGCTTTCCGTCAATGCCGACCTCGCCGTATTCATTAACGATAACGAGGGCCCGCTCGCCAGGAGAAGCCTCCAAAAGGATATTCAGGAGTGTGGTCTTGCCGCCCCCCAGAAAACCAGTGAGGATTGTGGCCGATATTTTGCTCATCGATTTCGCCTAGCCTCAAATATTCGTGTCACATTCGAGATAATTCAAAGTCAAGCAGAGCATCAGGGCAATACGGGAGAGGCTGCAGATTCTGCCAAAGCCGCGCCAAAAACGGACAGGGCTTTGAAGAATCTGAATATTGATGACGCATAAGGCGCAGAGATTATTATTTGACCACTGAATGCGCAATGTAAGGGCATATCCACGCTCCGGATGCCACTCGCGTCAGCTGTGAAATGATCATCTCCGCTGCCCATTGGCCATCTCGGGAAGGGGCCTAGGCGTGAGTTCTGATCAGGTTGTTCGGGCGTGAGCCTGAGCGGGTGCCCTTGGGGGGATGGAGCCTGTGATCGAGGTCAGTATGGGAAAGTCTGACAAGGGAATATCAACCTAGGTCACTAATACCTAGATGTGGCTTCCGGAGAGGTTGTTCATCGCCCGTGAGAGCCTGAAGGTGGTTGTTGCGACACGACCGACCGCAGGACACGAGGATGAACAACCCGCACCAGAATGCGCGAACGACGCCGCTTGGTCGAGCCGAGATGGTTCGGCGGATCGTCGAGGAAGGCCGGCCAGTCGCCGAAGTGGCGGCCGGCTTCGGGATCAGCGAAAGGACGGCCCGCAAGTGGCTCGCCCGCTGGCGGGCCGAGGGGACGTCGGGCCTTCAGAACCGCTCGTCCCGCCCGCACGCCGCTGACGATGAGGCTGGCCGGTTCTGGCGGGCAATGGCAGCTCGCCTGCGTCGGGAGTATCGGTTGAGCGGCGAGGAGATCGCCGTCCGGCTGGGCTTTGCCCGCTCCACGGTGGCCGGATGGCTGACGCGGATGCGGCTCGGAAGCCTTGCCGCGCTGATGCCCCAGGAGCCGGTCCGACGCTATCAGCGCGAGCGGCCGGGCGAGCTGATCCATCTCGACATCAAGAAGCTCGCCCGCTTCGCGGGTGTCGGCCACCGCATCACCGGCAACCGGCGCGGGGCGAGTGAAGGCATGGGCTACGACTTCCTGCATGTGGCCATCGATGACGCCACCCGTCTTGCCTATGTGGAAGTGCTGCCGGATGAGCGGCGGGGATCGACGACAGGCTTCCTCATTCGCGCCCTGCGCTGGTTCCGGGCGCGCGGCATCCGGGTCGAGCGGGTGATGACCGACAATGGGGCCGGCTACATCGCCAGGCTGTTCCGCAAGGTGCTGCGGATACTGGGCATCCGGCACATCCGCACCCGACCCTACACGCCGAAGACCAATGGCAAGGCCGAGCGTTTCATTCAGACCCTGCTGCGCGAATGGGCCTATGCCATCCCGTTCCCGTCTTCTGAACGCCGCGCCGCCGACCTGCCCCGATGGCTCGCCTGGTACAATCACCAAAGGCCACATGGTAGCCTCGACCGCAGAACGCCAGCTCAGGCTCTCGCCGGAACAACCTGATCAGAAGTCACACCTAGAGGATCGCCAAGGCTTTAGTAGTAAGGCTAATGGTACGGTCCGTCACAACGCTGTCGTCAGCCATTGGTGGCTTCATTGTGGGAGTAATAGTCTTGCTGCTGTAATCCACATCACGAGCCCAATCCCTCCATCGAGAACCCGCCACGTTCCCGGACGAGCAAAGAACGGACGCAGCAGGCGTGCGCCGTATCCAAGTGAAAAGAAGAAGGTGAATGATGAGAGCATGGCTCCGAGTGCGAACAGCCCCCGCCCCTCATTGAATTGGGTCGAGATGGACCCAATCAGTACCACCGTATCGAGGTAGACGTGAGGATTGAGCCAGGTGAGCGCCAAGCAGGTCAGCAAAGCGCCTTGAAGAGTGATTGTGGTCGTCCCCGTCACCTGAAGGCCGGTCTCAGCCGTGAACGCTGATCTAAAGCTGCGGGCACCGTACAGGACGAGAAAGGCCGCGCCTGCATATCGCATGACCGGCTCGGCCCAGGGCATTATGGCGCTGACCTGGGCAAATCCGAGGACACCGACCAGGATCAGCGCGGCATCGGACACAGCGCAGATTAAGACCACCGGCAGGACATGCTCGCCCCTCAGACCCAGGCGCAGCACGAAGGCGTTCTGTGCTCCAATGACGAGGATCAAGCTCAGGCCCAGCAGGAAGCCTGAAAAGAGAGGGATGGTCATGTCGAACTCCGACTAAGGATCGACATGAGGTACGCCAGGGCTCATGATTAGGGCACTTAAACCTTCTCAGCCCGCATTAGAGTTTCTAATCTATGCTCGATTACGCCCACCTCACTGCACTCGCGGCCGTGATCCGAACCGGCAGCTTTGAGCGGGCAGCACAGCAGCTCAACGTCACGCCTTCAGCAGTCTCGCAGAGGATCAAGCTGCTTGAGGAACGGCTTGGGGTGGTGCTGGTGGTCCGAGATCAGCCCTGCACAGCAACCGAGGTAGGTCAGCGCCTGTGCCAGCACGTCGAGCAGGTTGCCCTACTTGAGAGCTCCTTGAAGGGGAGCCTTCCGGGCCTTCAGGCTGAGAGCCTGCCAGTGACCCTGCGGATTGCGGTGAATGCCGACAGTCTCGCGACTTGGTTCATTCCTGCCATGGCCAAGACGGAAGGGTATCTATTCGACTTGGTGCTGGATGATCAGGACCACAGCGCAGAATGGCTGCGGCGCGGCGAGGTTGTGGCGGCAGTGACGGGGCACGACACACCGATCCAGGGATGTGACTGCCATCCTCTCGGAGCCTTGCGCTATGTTGCAACTGCAAGCCCGGAGTATTGCGGCCGATGGTTTACCGACGGCTTTAACGAACTTACGGCGGCTCGCGCCCCGTGTCTGATCTTCAACCAGAAAGATCGGCTCCAGGTCGAATGGCTGCGGCAGGTGCTCGGAGCTGATGTTCATCCCCCGCTGCACTTGCTCCCCTCCTCCCAAGCTTTTGTGGATGCAGCCCTGGCTGGGATCGGGTGGGGCATGAACCCGGAGCCACTCGTGATCGACCATCTTCGCACCGGGAGGCTCGTTGCGCTCAAGCCGGACAAGTCTTTGGACGTTCCGCTGTTCTGGCAGCAGAGCCGTATTGTGAGCCGAGTGATGGGCAATGTGACCCGCGCTGTCGTGAGCGAGGCCAGAACCATGCTGGCCTTCGCGATCGGGACATGAGAGTTCGATAGGCAGGATGCTTTGCCAACCTGAAGGGGGTGCTGGGCCAAATCCCGCCCTGACGCACCTAGGATACCATTTTGGGCTACCACTGGATACCACAGCACCACGGAGCCTTGGCAAGCGTCTTTTTTGTTAGCTTTTTTGAGATGGAAAAGCCTAGCTGGGGCGCCAAGACGCCCAGTATTCGCAGCACTTTACGGAACAGCCTGGCGATGTAGCGGCCCCATTGTCAGTCATCACCCGCCCGACCCGGATGCCGCGCGCCCGGAACCAGCGCAGGGCGCGAATGAGGAAGCCTCTCGTCGATCCCCGCCGCTCATCCGGCAGCACTTCCCCATAGGCAACACGGGTGCGTCATCGACAGCCACACGCAGGATGTCGTAGCCCATGCCTTAACTGACTCCACGCCGGCTGCCGGTGATGCGGTGGCCGACACCCGCGAAGCGGGCGATCTTCTTGATGCCGAGATGGATCAGCTCGCCCTGCCGCTCGTGCTGATAGCGGCCGACCGGCTCCTTGGGCATCAGCGCGGCAAGACTTCCGAGCCGCATCCGCGTCAGCCATCCCGCCGCCGTAGAGTGGGCAACGCCCAGCCGGACGGTGATTTGCTCGCCACTGAACCGCTACTCCCGCCGAAGGTGTGCCGTCCCATTCACGCCGGAACCGGCCAGCCTCATCGTCACCGACATGCGGGCGAGACGAGCGGTTCTGAAGGCCCTACGCCCCCCTCGGTCCGCAGTCCTGACGTTTGCGCCACCTGCCTAGCTAGCACTACTTTGGCATATTTTTAGATTCGATCGGTCTACGGCAGTGCGGACATCGTATTCTCGGTGACGGTTCGAGCCTGGCGATGATGGCCGCGCGGATCGCCGGCAGGGTGGGCTGGGGCGGCGGACCCTGGTTTCTTTTTTTCCCGCTTTGCCTGCTTGAGGCGGCGGGATTGGAGGAAGGCGTAGGCGATCATGGTCATGAGTGCATGCCGGTGAAGCCCCGTCCATGATCGTCCCTCGAAGTGATCGAGGCCGAGTTCCTCCTTCAGTTGCTGATGCGCCTGCTCGCAGATCCAGCGGGCTTTGATCGCGCCGGCCAGGCGCTTGAGCGGTGTGCCAGCCGGCAGGTTCGAGAGATAGTATTTGCGCTCCCCATTCGAGCGGCGCTCGCCGATCAGCCAGGCCTCTTCGCCCGGCAGATGCTGCTGTCCCATGGCGCCGATGCGCTGGGGTGGCCCGTCCGCCACCCTGATCCGCACGGCAGCGAAGCGGGCTCTCAGGGGCACCTTGGTGCCACGCCGCCAACTCAACGCGCGCCAGCGTGCCGTCGCCAGCGTCTTCTCCGCGGAGACCGACGTGGCATCGGGCACGGGGTTCTTGCGCGGGCGGCCACGCCCGGAGACGGGAAAGACAAGAGCCACGTCGGCCGGATAGACCTTCTGGCGCGCCCCGATGCCGACGGCCCAGGTGAGGCCGCGCGCACTCAAAGCCTGCCGGAACGACGCGGAGAGGCTATATCCAGCATCAGCCAGCACGCAGCCGAAGCGCAGGCCCGCCGTGCGTGCCCGATCAATCTCGGCGAGCGCGATCTCGGGCTTGCTCCGATAGCCTGCATGATCATCCGGCACACCCGCGCGGGCCAATCGTGCCGGATCGCTTGTCCAGCTCTCGGGCAGGAACAGGCGCAACCCCACCATGACCGGAACTTCGCCGGACGCCAGCGTCAGCGATACCAGGGTCTGGCAGTTGGCGGTCTTACCCAGGGCCGAGGCGTATTGCGGCGCGACGCCGACCGAGCGCTCTCCCTTCTTCGGCAGCGCCGTGTCATCAACGATCAGCCAGGCCTCGGCGCCGCCGATCATCCTGTCGGCCTCGGCGAGCAGGACCTTCTCCAATGGCGCGGCATCCCAAACGCCACTGGTGATGAAGTGATGGAGCTGGTCGTAGCCAACCTCGCCGTTGCGGGCCGCCATCGGCTGGATGCTCTTGCGCTCGCCCGCTCCGATCAGCCCCGCCACATAGGCCGGACACATCCGCGCCCGAACCTTGTGCCGCAGGGCACCAAGAAAGGGCGCAAGCCACTGTTCGAGGTCGGACTTCCAACTCTCATCCATGGTCGGCCCTCCAGAAAGCCGACCACCCATGAATCACGCAAACACCGCCGCGGGAATCCCAAAAACGCCTCACGCTCCCAAAAATATGCCAAAGTAGTGCTAGGCGTCGGATTCATAACGCATTGATCCAGATGCGTGTTGCGGCGAGCTTGAGGGCCGCGAGGAAATTGTCCGGGCGGCGAACGTATCGCGTGGCGAGGCCTCGCATCTGCTTGAAGCGGTTGAAGAAGCGCTCGATCTGCTTCCTCTGGCGATAGAGCCATGGGTTGAAGGGGAAGGTCCGCTTGCGGATAACACGTGGCGGCACATTGGCGAAGGCGCCGCGTTCTGCCGTCTCGGCGCGGATGGCGTCGGTGTCGTAGGCCTTGTCGGCGAGAAGGATGCTGCCGGTTGGGGCGTGAGCCAAAAGTTCGCGGCCCACAGGCGCATCGCCGGCCTGGCCGGCGGTGAGCCGGAAGTGGATCGGCCGGCCCTCAGCGTCGACCAAGGCGTGGATCTTCGTGGTCAGTCCACCCCTGGAGCGTCCCATGCAACGATCATCATCGCCCCCTTTTTGACCGCCGTGCTGGTGAACGCGAACGCAGGAGCTATCGATCATGACGATGTCCCCGTCATAGGCCGTCGAGACAGCTTCCAGCAACTTGTCCCAGACCCCCGCCGCCCGCCAGCACACGAAGCGGTTATAGAGGGTTGTGCGCGGACCATAGCGCTCTGGCACGTCCCGCCACGGCGCGCCGGTTCGAAAGCGTCAGAGGATACCGTTGATCACCCGGCGGTCGTCCACCCTCGCCACGCCCCGCACCTTGTTCGGCAGCAGCGGCGCGATGATCGCCCATTCCTCGTCCGACAGTTCGTGGCGGCGCATCTCTCTTACTCCCAGTTCGGGAGCTTGAATCACGACACGCTCACGCGCGCAAATTTATGGGGCAACTGCCTAGCCAACCGCTAAAGCGAGCTCAGGGCTGGATAAAGGCTGGGGGCAACGTCATCCAGAACGGCGGAGGATCAATACGGGGCAAGCGGACGACGGTCACACGCCGCCCTCTTTAGCTGCCTTGGCGCTCCCGCGGGGCATCCACCCTGAGCTATCCGTCAGCACACCCTCGTGCGCTGCACTGGACATATCCATGCTTGCTCGAAGTCGCGCCGCCCCCCGGCAGATACACCCCAGGACTAGCCAGACACCGATCGTCTGAAGCGCCACCGACGGACCCGCATAGTCTGGGAATTGAGAAAAGAACCCCGTAAGATACCCCCCCTCGTTACGGTAACCCGGCTGCCAATAAGACTGAAGAACCCGATTCGTGAGAACCCAACCCACGCACGCGCACAAATACTCTATTTTACCAGCATACCTCAGAGCGCGAATTATCAACGGCGCATATAGCGGACTAAAACCATAAAATATACGCGCCACATCCGAACCGCCACACACAGCCAAGACCACAGCCCACACTATCGCAAGACGAGAGAAAGCGAGGACGTGATCGCGACCGGAGCAGAGGCTCGCCGACCCGGAAATAAGCCATAGGGGGCCCGCGGTTAGCGAGACCGACGCAACAGCAGACAGGAAGTGTTCTGGATCCGACAATGCACGCAATAACCAGTATGCGCCAGTCACCAATTGCACTTCTCCGCTACAACCTAGCATGTAAGGAACGATCACCTTAATGCCCACGGCACCACATATTAAAACACAATACAGGCCAGACTTCTTCCGACTAGGCGCTTTCACCATGACATCATATAAAATCACGATCGGAATAACGTAGAAGGCAGCCTCCTTGACCGGAATCGCCACTATGCACACCAATATCGCACAGGTGAATCTAGCCATCACAACAAAATACATGGACAGCAACATAAGCAGCATAAATGGCGGATCCACATAGATGGGATAAAAACTCGAAAATCTGAGCGGCGAGAAATAGCAAAACGAAGAAAGAAACATTGTCGACGCCACGACCCTCAGATCCACCCCAAATATCTCACAGGCAAACCGACACGACAGGATCGATAATAATATCGACACAGCAATATTACAAAAATAGAACGAGCTCACATGATTGGATATAAGCGATAGGATCCATGGGATAGCCAGACGAGCGCAGTACGGGAACGCCGCAGTGGAGTGCCCAATAGCGCCTCCGCCGAAATAATTGAACAACCTTTCGTAATGAACACCGTCCCACCCCGAACCATCCGAGAATTCGATGCGCTCTTGGAACATAACGCCCCATGCGACTCTCCCTATACCAATGGCTAGGATCAAAGTCGATACGAGCGTTAGCCCCCACCTCTCGAGACCATACGTGCGCATCAAAACTTACTCCACTTAAAAATACTTTCGGGTATCAGGCGAACCATCATCATTATGATCCGCCATATCGGCCTCACGTACACAACATCTTTTTTATGGATTACTGCACGATGAATCGCGTCCGCAACTTCCATTGGTTCCGCTGTCAATAATGCCGGGAGCGATGCCCCCGCAGTCATAGGCGTCCGCACATATCCCGGGAGCACGGTTACCACCCGTACTCCGCTTCTTGCCACACTCGCTCGCAACCCCGACAAGAACGCCGTGAAGCCAGCCTTGGCGGCCCCGTATATATAGTTTGAGCTGCGCCCCCTTTCTCCAGCTACCGAACTAATACCAACAATTATCCCACCCCCGGCCCCCACGAATAACCGGGCTATATCTGACAGAACGCAGGCCGGCCCTTCGAAATTCGTGCGCACCGTCAGCGCAACTGCAGCCGCGTTACTGCCACCGAGGTCGGGCGGGTGCAGTCGCCCAACAACGCAGATGACGATCTGGGGCATCGTCGGCAGCCGCGACAAAATTCCGTCGCCATACTCCAACACATCGAATTCGACGCAATTTACCGCCACACCGTACCTATTACGCAGATACTCGGCCTCTGCGCCCAGCGAATGGGCGAATCTAGCCGCGAGTTGGATAGGGTGTCCTAGTTCCGCGAATCTTCGGGCGATCGCGATCCCTATAGCCGATCGCGCGCCAAGAATTAGAACAGGCCTTTTCATCAGATCTTTAGCCTCTCAGACAGCACTGAGTTGAACACTCGATCCCAACCACAGTTCGCACGCACTTGCTCAAAACGGGCGACCCGCGAGTCACATTGCCGAAGCACGACTGCCGACATGCGACTATCTTTGGCGAGATATATGCGCCCCCCGTGCTGGATAACGATATCATCCAGCCGCGCCAGCAAATTTAATGCTCGCCCAGAGACAGCAAAGTCGAACGCGATCGAATAACCCTCCATGGGAAACGAGAACGGCCCGGCTTCGGCACCCATCCTCTTCAATACCGCAAGAGGTACGCTTACATTGGACTTTCTTATC
The DNA here is from genome assembly GCF_000010525.1 of Azorhizobium caulinodans ORS 571. GTDB lineage: Bacteria > Pseudomonadota > Alphaproteobacteria > Rhizobiales > Xanthobacteraceae > Azorhizobium > Azorhizobium caulinodans. The sequence continues at coordinate 4,362,793 of NC_009937.1, forward strand.
TCACCTAACAGTTCTCGTATCCCTTCCTCAGCGTTTTTCAGGGGGATTACGCATTGATGCTGAATAAATCCAGCGCGTCCATACAGTCTATTCCATCGCGGCAACCTGTCGAGTGGGAAGAAGAAGGCATCCCAGTCTACGACATCATCGGGCGGGAGAAGCCGCGATTTTCTGGCATATACGCCGTTCAATATTCCCATTAGAGGCGCCGAGGGCACGAGCCGCGGCGAACAGCGCGGCACAGACATGCACTTATCTAACGCTGGTGGATACCTTTCATACACGTTGTGCGATAGCTCCGCTTCTGAAAGGTGACTACCCGATATTACAATCCCTCGCCCTAATTCCTTCCCGCGAGCGAGAGCGTCAACCCAGGCGACTGTATATTGTGGATCTCGCAGCGATTCCATCACTTCCAATGTGCAACTAAGACTATTCGTTGGAGCCTTGACCCTCCGCATCCAACCCGTTTCTACTCTGCGAAGTTGGATGGTTGCACGTAGAATAACCCCCGTAAGGCCCATTCCGCCGATGGTGAAATTAAACAGCAACGCTTCGCGATGCCGGGAGCAACGTCGAACGAGGCCCTCTGCCCCCATGACCTCTATCCACTCAACACATTCGCGAAAGCTTCCGCCCGTTCGGTGGTTCTTGCCGTGAACATCGGCAGCGATCATACCGCCTAGCGTCACACCTTTTGTTCCAGGCACGACCGCCGGAAACCATCCGCGAGGAAGCACCAGGTCGATGATATCCTCCAACGTCACGCCCGCTTGGGCAGTGAGAATACCCGCCGCATCGTCGAAAAGCTCAATCCCCGCGAGACGTCTCATTTCGACAGTGGCACCAACGCTTATGGCGCAATCACCGTACGCCAATCCGGCACCTCTTCCTATCAGAGTTCGCTGACTACGAATTACTTGCTCGATTTCAGTTTCCACACGGGGAGCGAAGACCCGTGCGTCGACACGAGGATAGCGTCCCCAGCCTGACAAAATCATCCAACGCCTCCAATCCGTCGCCGAACGAGCTCCTCGAAATGCATCCCCGCGCATCTTAGCGCGCAGTCGGACACCCTCACTCAACCAATCGATTGCGACCGGCAGTACATGAGAAAGACCAATCCTAAGGCCAGTCCGAGAATGCACACTAGGCTGGAGCCATCCGTAACAGCGTAGCAGAGAGTATCGCTGCGCATATCGCCCCGATGAGCCTGCACTACAGCCCTGGAAATCCAGTACGCAACCACCACGCACATGGCGTTCGATACAAATATCGGCGCGGGACCCTGCGCTACACTGGACATCTGAACAAACAGCTCCAAGAACACCACCGCGGCATATCCCGCCGACACACATATCAACGCGACAATCGAATGATCCGACAATTCGTAACCTCGACCGTATAGGTCCGGCGCACCGTCACGCCGCAGTTGCGTCAATTCGTTCAGCCTCTTTATCGACGCCAAAGATACAAATGCCATGGCTGAAAATGCAAGAAAGGATGCCGGGACAGGTATGTTTGCCGCGGTCGCGCCCGCCAATATCCGCGTGGTATAAAGCGCTGATAGGACAAAAAGGTCGAGAACATACTCGCCTCTCACCTTTCCTACGTAGATCACCGAGAGTGCGACATACGATGCTGTGATCGCAAAAAGGCGCTCACCGCAGTTGATCGCACAAACGCCGCCGAGGGCAATTAACACCAGGCACATCCACACCCCGGTGAGGCCGGATAACTTACGGGAGGCAAATGGTCGGTGACGCTTTGACGGATGACGTCTGTCATGCGCTCGATCCATGAGGTCGTTTAGAACGTAAATGCCGGACGCTACAGAGCAAAAAGTCATGAACGCGAGCCAAAGAGGAGCCTGCAGCAGGTCTTCTGCCCGCCCGCATATAAGGACGGGGACGAACAACAGACCATTCTTCAACCAGTGATGCGGTCGGCACGCCTCGCAGTACGTCATAAACGGTATTTTGGCGGCCCATTCCTTATTCCACATTCATCCACCTAGCGTGTATCCATGGCGGCCAAGATCGCGCGGGCGCTATCCGGGACACTCTGCCATCTTCCCTGGCGGTAGCACCCCCTAGCCTACCACCGACAAACTGCGACCGGACTTCGCCGTTACCTTCGCAAATACAAACGATGCAACACAGCGTTATCCGCGCGGCACTCGTTATTAACCGCTCGATGCGCCGCCGGCTTTCCTGTCTGCTTGGCAGAATACTCCACGCGCTAGATCAAAATCAAAAACGCGCTCAACCAACAAACTCGGCCACCGCGAAAAAGCACTCGTCGGCGGATATCGAATCAGGACGTCACACCGTGAAAGCAGTTGCATATCGACCAGCGCAGCAACGGCGCCACCTAGACCAAAGTGGGCTGAATGCAGCTCTCCCTCGCCCCTTTGCCGAAACTCCTTTTCGGTGGCGAACAGCCCCGGCATTTCTCGCCTGAACCACTCGCTCACTGCTGGACTGTCCGTGCATAAAAATATCTTCGTTGATCGAAAAGGGAATTTTCGTCGCTCCTCACGGATCTTGTGCGCTACTAAATTCATGGCCGCATTTTCTTCGCACCAGTAGCGATCATGATCCAATATATCTTCGCCATTACCGTGCCTTATATGGACGCCGATCACGACGTTACCCAAAAATCTCTCGGCGTACACCCGATCAACCTCTTGGCGCACATACTGATTCACAATTAGGTGATCATAGAACTCGCGCTCCAGATCCTCGTCACAGCACCACATGAGACAGCAATCACAGATGACGGCCGCAGCATCAGCGTCACGCCGGGAAAAAAACAAATTTCGCAGCTCATCACGCTCCCGAAATATTTGCGCATCCGATCTCGTCCCTCTCTGCTTTACTGGCAGGCGCCACCACGCTGGAATTACAGATGATTCAAGCGCCAGACTCGATGTTCTCGACACGTAATGGACAGAAACCCCGCCGATATCGTTGATATTATCGAACAAAACCGGGAATAGATTGATATTGGGGTCCGCTGAATAGCAGGATTCACTCCAATCCACCACGAGACTGCGCCGAGTGTGCCTTGCGTATGACCAGGCCGCAGCGAGAGACCAAAGGCAGTCACCCAACCCAGTCCGCCTCCTTGAGATGACGGATCGCCCCTCAGGACAGGCAGAGTTATACATAATCAGACCCCTCCAGTTAGCCGCGAAACCTAATCGTCCAGCCGGACGCAAATCACCTTTGCCGAAATGAAGACCATTACTGAGGCATAAAGTAGAGATAGCAATAATAATGGGCCGACCTGCGTGCCACGGCCTTCATATACTACGTTCCGCACATCGTTCACCGCGCGGTATAGGGGCGAAAAGTGAATCATCCCAGATATGACGTCGTTACCTGTAAAGCGCGGCACAATAACGCCACTCAGAAACACCAACGGGGCGATAGCGATCGACTGGTAGAACGCGAACAATGCATATCCGCGCGAAATGGCGGCTACAAGAAGCGATGTCGAAGAAAATATTAACGCAACGAATAATATATCCGGCAGTATGTAAATTACAGACCATCCAGGAATATAGCCCAAGAAAGCCGTGCACACAGCCACAATTGTACCGGCTACGACGCCCTCGTACGCAGCCCAGAGGACTTCACCTATTAGGTAGTCTGAAACGCAGATCGGCGCATAGCGCATTGACTTCAGCGTTCCCGTAACATATATACGACTGTAAGTGCCGTATAGCATTTCGTAATTCGAAGCGGACATGGCGCTTGTGAGTATTAAACCGCACGCTAGAAATTCTGCATATGAGCGCCCGTCCACCGAGTCTACGATTTTACCGAGACCCACTCCGAGCCCAAATAACATTATCAGTGGATCGATGACGCTGCCGAGGACAGAGGCGGCCATTTCGCGGCGCCACGACATAGCGTTCCGTTGAAATACAGCCGCCCAGGTGACCATTCTCTCTCTCATTTTTCGCCGTTCACCCCGCCAACGCCAGTCCAGGGAAACCCTGGAAAGCGGATTATGTCGTCTAATGTTGCGAAGCGTGTGGTCGTGGGAACTGCTTCCTTCTTAAGGACGGCCTCTAGGGCAAAGTCGCTCGATGGGTGCACTGCACTCAAGCGGCCATCATTTTCGTGAACATGCAAGCCGTGATTGCAGAACAGCTCTTTTCCCCGTGGGCTAACAGAATGATCTATCTCGAGGATTTTTAGCGCACCGAGGGCCTTTAACAGAGCCGCCGTTTCCCATTCCGCCCGCACAGTCCCCGCGCAGATGCAGGCGATTCTATCCGTCATGCGCTCTAAATCTTCGGCGAGGTGTGAAATCACAAGTACCGTGGCCCCTGTCGCGTTTGACGCCTCAATTTGCTGCCACAAGGCTGAACGCGACTTAGCATCCAGCCCGACCGTAGCTTCATCGAGTATGATGACGTAGGGGTCATTTACTAGCGCACGCGCCACCATCGTTAAGCGCCGCATACCACCGGACAGCAATCTAACGGGCCGGTTGGCACAGTCCATCATGCTAAATTTTTCGAAGATCTGGTCCGCCCTTTTTCTTGCCTCGGACGCCGTCATCCGACACAGCCGTCCATAAAGCATCACATTTTCGTAAGGCGTCATATTTTGCTCAAGGCAGTCGTCCTGCGGAACAACTCCGATCCTAGCGCGAGCCAAATGACCTTGCCGCCTCATATCTTTTCCGAACACAGTTACAGTTCCCCTATCGGGCGGCGTCAGACCTAGGATAATATTTATTAGACTACTCTTTCCTGCGCCGTTTGTGCCCATTATTCCATATCTCTCCCCTCTCCTGACATACATGTCGAGTCCTCTTAGGACGTCGATGCCGCCCCTTTTCTTCCAGACCCCCGTCGCTGAGACGGTATAGTGCCTATCGTCAGGGGATTCGCGCATCAACATCATTGCTCCATAGGACGTTTTCCGCCCAAACTTTCGCGATCCTTCCCCAAGTGCAGGCTGACGCAACGTCTGGGAAAAAGCCCCGACCGAGCGCATTCGCACTTGTATTGCAGAGCAAGGGGATATTCGTAAGTTTCTCGTATTCTACGAGTAGCTTCGCCACCGGATGCGCCGACGTACGCGCGATGGTTTGCACTCGCGCCGAGCCATCAAGGTGCATAATGGCCGGCACCCTATCGCGCCAGCCTTCACGAACCTTGTGATCGTACAACATGTAGCGATCGTTCGATCCCGGTTCAAAGATCTCAGGCGCACGATCTTCTAGGCATATTGGAGCCACTGGGCGAAAGTATTCTCTCTGCTTCGCGGCATTGAGCCGGTCTTTCATCGAGCGATCGGATGCAGGGGCTAGGATACTCCGAGCGCCGAGCGCCCTAGGCCCCAGCTCGGCGCGGCCAGCCAGAAATACGACCGGCTCGCCGTCCGCCAACAAGGCCGCGAGTTCTGAAAGCTCGCATGCAGATCCGCGCCAATTGGCATCTGGCGTTGACTTCACCAGATGGGGCCCGCTGAATACGGACCAGTTAATGGGAACTAGGCCGTCGTTCGCGACAAGTGCGCTGCACGCCGCCCCGATGGCAGATCCGCTATCATTTGGGAAGGGTGAAACCCAAACATCTCTGAACAGGCCGCTGGATCTAAGCGCGCTGTTCCATTTGATGTTTAAGCCGCACCCCCCCGATATGCACAAGTTGCGCGACATGTTGCGCCCCGCACGAGCAAGCTCATGCCGGAGCGTTTCGATCAAAAGACGCTCCACGAAATAATGAAATGTGGCCAGAATATCGTGCTCCGGCGCGCCGGCGACTAGAACACCTATCTCTTCGAAGAATCGATGGGTCTGTATCAGGGCGACGCTAGTATTCGCAGACATCCTACGGTAGGATAACGCATTGGGCGAGTGTCCCGCGAGGTTATTTTGATAGCTCGTCTGTATGGCAGCCGTGATTCGGCTATCTACAGTCCCTGTACTCATGTACGACATCAGTTTGCCGGCTAGATCGAGCTTCCAACTGGTTCTGTCCGCATTCTTATAGGGTCCAAAATGGTGGCCGGCGCAGGCGTAGGCATGGCCGATCATGGGGAACAGCGTATTAATAAACCTAATCCCTCCGTCCGAAATCTCGTACAGTCGCGGCCAAATACTACCATCCCACACCAAGCAGAGCGCCTTTTGTTTGAAAATCGCGAACGGGCTTGTGCAATATACCGACGCGATATGACCCATTACATGAGGTGCGCTTTTGTACGTATAGTCTCGCCCAAGTATGTTCAAACCGAACCCTTGCGTGAATTCGTTTGCGCGATCCGGCTCCTTTTCCACGTACGGGGCAACCTTAAGCTGGACGCGTCCCGCCGCGCCGAGTAACTCCACCCATGCATCAACCTCGCCATCCCATCCATCGATGATGTACTCGTCGATGTCTGATGGTTGAAAGCCGGATCGATGCAAAGCCAAAGCAATTTCGTCGGTATGTTCAATTCTTCTATATCGCTCATTGTTTGTCAGCTTTTCCATCTCGATGCAGGCCACGAGATCGCGCCCATCCAACACCGCAACTCCACCGTCGTGGGTCAACTTCAAACCGCACCGCTTCATCGTCCGGCCCCTGGTCCTTGTTAGAGATTGCCTTGCTCAACGTCGGGTGAGTTTCGCGATGACACAATCCTGCCCCGGCAGTCCACCGTTGATGCGCCGTAGATCAACTATGCGGAGGCGGCTCTGTGCCAGCTCGAGCACCGCCTCCGCCCCAAACAAATGCCCCCAACTTCGGCATACCGCATTACGAGGAGAGCCAAATATAAATTGCCCATCGGATCGTAACAGCTGAACAATATTCTCCAATGCACCTCTGAGTCTCTCTTTCTCATGTATATAATACAAAACTTCGGTGCAGATTATAGTGTCATACTTTGCGTTCAAATCCATTTGGCAGACATCTTGTTCATGCCAAATTATATCCGAGTTGTTGACGCGTTCTTGCGCTTTGGCTATCGCCTCAGTCATAAGTTCGACGACCGTTAGACTCTGACTATATATAGACAGCCGTTCGGTGAGCGCCCCAGCCGCGCAGCCGATTTCGAGTACATCTCCTAGCGTCCGGCCGCCAAGACACAGCTCCATGATTGCATGGAGACGTTTTTGCTCGTACTCGCACGAGCTGATGTTCCACGGATCTCGCGCGTCGAGATCCTTTCTAAGCAGGTCCTTGACGCCAGCGGGGCTCAGATTCGTAGCTACCAAATCAGGGTCTTCCATCTTTTTCCCACAAATTAACTGATGTTTTAGGAACTCTCGCGTGATAGCCACCGACTATCCCGAATGGTTAACAGGGCATAGAGTTTTAACGGCGTTAAAATTAGAACATTCAACGCTGAGTGAACGATGAAGTATAGAAACCGAAAATCTTTCGCTATAAGGGCGACAGAACAACATCTTATTATAGACATCCCCACAACGACACCCAGAATGATAACGGGCGTTTGCGACCCTGATGTAGTCAGCGAAAGCGAAATCATGGTCATCACAAGTAAGAGAGCCGTACCCAAATTCTGTGCGCATATCTCAAAGGTGATATATTTGCTTAGATTTTTCTTTATACGTAAGGCGAGGGCGGTGTCGCGATAAGTGCTGCGGGCCCAGCGGAGTTGCTGGCGCAGGTACGGCGCCAGCCCATCCGGAACCAACGTCCTCGCTACGGCACCTGGGACGTACCCGGTCCGAAATCCCGCCTTCAGCATCAGGATTGTGAGATGGCGATCCTCACCAAAGTTGCTCGGACGCCCTAGGAATGTCTGGTGCTCATATTCTGCCAATAGTGGCGTAATTGCAGATCTTCTATACATGGCGCACGGCCCACAACAACACATCACGGAGCCAAACCTCGACTGCGCAATGCGCTCCTCGTTACACGCAAGCCAGTACTCCATATCGATTAATCTGGTAAGCCAAGATCTTTCTCGATTCTTTGCAACGAGCTGCCCCATGACACCACCGACATTCGGGGCTCTCATGGACGACGCAAGCTTTGTAACAACATCCTTATCTATAACCGTGTCCGAGTCTACGTTTAGTATCAGGTCTCCGTCTGTTCTCCTGATGGCCTCCATTTGCGCGGCGCGCTTCCCCTTGTTTTGATCAAGTTCGACAAATATGAACCTTTCGTCGCTCGCGTACTTGTCGCATACTGCGTGAAATGATGTTTTGTTGGTCGACCCATCGTCTACCACGACAATCGTTATTGGTCCGCGGTAGTCTTGTGCGCATATAGAAGCGACGCACTCGAGCAATGTGCTGGAGTTCTCATTGAATGTCGGCACGATAACGTCAACCCTTGGAGTGAGCGGCAAAGCATCACTTTCGAGACCAGCGACATCCGTTACGCTCGACACGTTAATGAACTGGACCACCTTGTATGCGCTCGCCAACGTCACGTAGGCTGCAGTCGCAAGCAAACCGATCACATCTACGACACTCATCTGGCATCTCTTTTCTTGTCGACTCGCCTCATGGCAACGGCTGAAGCGCAAATCCGCGCGCCTGAAGAGCTGGAACGACGTACCGGAGCGCCGCTAATGTCTGAGCTCGGCCACCACGCACGTCCCACATCGCAGCTTCATCTGGAGGGCACCCGTCGTGCAGAAGAATTATCGAGCCAGGTCGAGCGTTATCTAATATCTCATTGATGAGATTTTCTATTCTCGGCGCCTCCCAATCTCTCGGGTCGACAGACCACGAGACAGGCCGCAAGCCGATTTTATTCACAACGTTTAATATCTGGGTGCTCCACGCGCCGTATGGGGCACGGAAGTGCCGAACAAATCCGCGACCACAGATATGCTCGAGGCATTTTTGCGCAGACGATATTTGATACTCTACTTCCTCGCCGGCCCGGTCTTGTAGATTGGGATGGTCGAACGTATGATTTCCAATAGCGTGACCGTCCAATTGGCACTGTCGTGATATACTAGGGTATTCTTTTGCAAACCGGCCTATTTGAAAAAATGTCGCAAGAGCCGAGTGCTCTCTCAGTATTTCGCATACTGCTGGCGTCACGCTCGGGTGCGGCCCATCATCGAACGTGATGTATATTGAACTCTGATTCTGCGTGATTCGTGCAGCTTGCCCAAGGACACTCATAGCTCTGGCCCATTCCTTTCGATGTCAACACCCTCTGGCCAACGATCTAAGGTCTCGGTAAGCGGGAGTATAACGGCGGCTTTTTTCTCGATTTTGGTCGGTGGGAGATCCGGATATATATCTGGCTGAGTCGATTTTATATTTACGTTGTCGACTATTGCGCCCTTACCGTTGCGACAGAAGCGCTGAAAATGGATCCGCAGTTCATTTCGGAAGCAACCAAACGCAAATGGAACCCCGAGCGCCTTTAGCACGGGAAGCATCGCCAAAGTAGAATGACCTATACCAAGGCCCTCAAGGTCTCTCCGCACGCCGTACAGGCCCAACTCCGCGACGGCTATCTGCTCCCCCCCCACTTTGATGAAGCGGCGGAGCACCCCCATATGCGCCGCGACCCCGGATTCGTCATATGCGATCCCGCGCAACTCTGGACGAGCTCCGGCCCAGCTGCGCCCTCCCGCAAACGGTAAAGCGTTGAACGCACCAGTCGCGCCATAAACGCTCTTGAAGAAGTCCGATAGCTCAGCGTGGTCACCATTCGTGAGATCACTCTCCCAAGCGACGCGCCAAGTCACCTTAGATATCATTCGGATACCTCGTTTATTATACTGCGTCACGCGGCTTACATGAGGCGGCGCAGTAACATTCTCTGGTGCACAGTAATTATGCACCATCATTCTACCGGTCAATTCCAATTACCGAATACAGCCAATCCACGTGATCGATGGCACAATCTTGCTGCGTGCCCCCCTTCTTCGCGCGCGTACCACGTTGCCGCTGAGGACGCGCCAGCCCCCGCAGTCGTTGCCACGTTGGCGGTTTCGTTCGCGCCGCGCTGCCACGGACTCTGAGGGTCGCAGAAGTTGACGTGGACGTCAGTGTCGATCATCAGCCGAGGATACTGGGACATCTCGACACCCTGATCTCGGGTCAGCGACCGACGCAGATCCGGCGGCAGGGTTGCGATGGCTCGGGTGATCGCGTTGCGCTCCGCCTGAGACTGCCAGGAATTTCGTGTGCGGGGCGGTCATAGTAGACCTGAAGGAGGCTTCCGATGGCACGACGCAAGTCGCCCGGCCTTTCTGGTGCGCTTCTGGACCATCTTCTTGGCGGCGCGGGTCCCAAGACGGCCATTGACGCCAATGGCTTCTCGACGATCTGAAGAAGGCTCTGGCCGAGCGGCCCTGAACGCCGAGATGGATCATCATCTGGCGGGCGACGAAGCCGACAACAGCCGCAACGGATATGGCCGCAAGGCGGTGACGACCGAGATCGGCCGGATCGAGCTGGACATCCCGCGCGACCGGCAGGCAACCTTCGATCCGCAGCTGATCGCCAAGTACCAGCGGCGCTTCCCAGGGTTCGACGACAGGATCGCGTCCATGTATGCCCGCGGCATGAGCGCCTGCGAGATCGTCGGGCATTTGCGCGAGCTCTACGGCATCGAGGCCTCGCCTGATCTCGTCAGCGCCGTCACGGATCCCGTGCTGGAGGAGATTGCCGCCTGGCAGGCGCGGCCGCTGGAGCCGGCCTATCCCCAGGTGTTCTTCGATGCCTGTGCGTCAAGGTCCGCGACGAGGGCATCGTGCGCTCACCAAGGCTGTCCATATCGCGCTCGGCGTCCGCGCCGATGGGACCAAGGAGATCCTGGGCCTCTGGCTGGAGCAGAACGAGGGCGCTAAGTTCTGGCTGCGGGTCTGAACGAACTCAGGAACCACGGCACCGAGGACATCCTGCTGGTCGTCGTCGATGGCCTGAAGGGCTTCCCGGACGAGATACGCGCCGCGTTCCCCGAAGCGACGGTCCGGACCTGCATTGTCCATCTGCCGCGTCACAGCCTAGACTTCGTCTCCTACAAGGACCGCAAGGCCGTCGCGGCCGCGCTGAAGGCATTTATCGCGCGGTGGACGCCGCTGCCGGCGAAGTCGCGCTCGGGGCCCTCGAGGACAGCCTGTTGGGCCGCCGCTACCCGGCCATCGGCCAGAGCTGGCGACGGGCCTGGGCCGAGGTTGTCCGTTCTATGCCTTTCTGGCCGATGTCCGCCCCATCCTCTCAGGAGTTGGGCCCTCCGACAAATCTGGGGCGATTCAAAGTCAAACACCTAGGCAGCATATTCAGTGCCACCGCCCACTGCAGCCCGACAGCAGGTGCTTGCGTCACTCGGCCCGCATCTCGCGCAGCACCGGTAGGCGACGATGTATTGTGAGTATTGGATCGAATGCGCTCGGAGCGGCCACGGGGATCGCAATTGTTATAAGCACCATGCAGAGCATCTTCTGTATATCGATATACTATGAGATGAGGCGAATGAGGCGAATCTGAAGGGGATGATGCCGCAGGCGTCGGACTCATAACGCATTGATCCAGATGCGTGTTGCGGCGAGCTTGAGGGCCGCGAGGAAATTGTCCGGGCGGCGAACGTATCGCGTGGCGAGGCCTCGCATCTGCTTGAAGCGGTTGAAGAAGCGCTCGATCTGCTTCCTCTGGCGATAGAGCCATGGGTTGAAGGGGAAGGTCCGCTTGCGGATAACACGTGGCGGCACATTGGCGAAGGCGCCGCGTTCTGCCGTCTCGGCGCGGATGGCGTCGGTGTCGTAGGCCTTGTCGGCGAGAAGGATGCTGCCGGTTGGGGCGTGAGCCAAAAGTTCGCGGCCCACAGGCGCATCGCCGGCCTGGCCGGCGGTGAGCCGGAAGTGGATCGGCCGGCCCTCAGCGTCGACCAAGGCGTGGATCTTCGTGGTCAGTCCACCCCTGGAGCGTCCCATGCAACGATCATCATCGCCCCCTTTTTGACCGCCGTGCTGGTGAACGCGAACGCAGGAGCTATCGATCATGACGATGTCCCCGTCATAGGCCGTCGAGACAGCTTCCAGCAACTTGTCCCAGACCCCCGCCGCCCGCCAGCACACGAAGCGGTTATAGAGGGTTGTGCGCGGACCATAGCGCTCTGGCACGTCCCGCCACGGCGCGCCGGTTCGAAAGCGTCAGAGGATACCGTTGATCACCCGGCGGTCGTCCACCCTCGCCACGCCCCGCACCTTGTTCGGCAGCAGCGGCGCGATGATCGCCCATTCCTCGTCCGACAGTTCGTGGCGGCGCATCTCTCTTACTCCCAGTTCGGGAGCTTGAATCACGACACGCTCACGCGCGCAAATTTATAGGGCCACTGCCTAAGGGCTATTCTGGCGCATGTGGCAGGCACGCCGGCGGCTTATTCGCCACCCACGCCCCAAGGAAGGCTACACCGCGATGGCGCGAACGCAGCAGCTCACTAAGCGCTTTTATCGGCCTCTATTTGCGTTTTTAATGTAAAATTTCATGGGATGTTTAATTTTTATTGCATTAGTTCAAAATGAGTCACACACTTGCGACATCGCAATTTATCCTCGAAGGATCGCAAACATGCGCGATAGTGGAATCATAGAAGCAGCATCAATCGTGTCGCCATTTATTCTTCTGGCGCTAGCTTTGGTAACAACCCTAGACGATGATTCCGGCCCTCTTGCAAGCTATGTAGTGAACAAGAGCTACGGTCAATCGTGCATTGATAGTTCTCGATCGTGTGAAATAATGACAAATCTCGGCCAAGCACTCTTTTTTGACGTAAATCTTTCAGCGAAGAGAACGCAGTCCTGTGCTACGTGCCACGATCCCGAACGTGCCTTCACCGATGCGCGCCCTGACCCGAAGCGCGGCGCCGTTTCTCTAGGTGCTGATGGGCACTCCTATGGCGCACGTAACGCTCCTAGCGTTGCCTATGCCCGCTTCAGCCCGCCCTTTCGTCGCACAATTTCTGGCGATTTCTTTGGTGGCCAGTTTTGGGATGGGCGCGCAGACACCCTCGAGGCTCAAGCCGGCGGACCCATTCTCAATCCTGTAGAGATGGGGATGGCGAGCAAAGCCAGCGTAGTGGCCCGCCTGAGGGAGAACGAGGACTATGTCGCCGCGTTCCAGGAACTGTTTGGCCCAGATATTTTTACAACTTCGGATACCGCCTTTGCCGCACTCAGAATGACGCTCGCGACGTATGAGCGCAGCGCTGAGGTGTCGCCATTCGACTCAAAATATGATCGGTTTCTTAAGGGGGAATACCAGATGACCCCACAGGAGGGGCTAGGGCGTATGCTCTTCTTCTCCGAACAGCAGACCAGTTGCAGCCATTGTCATTGGTCCGCCGTGAAAGACTCCGTATCGGAGACCTTTTCAAATTACAGTTTTCATAACATTGGTGTGCCGCGAAACCCCCTTCTGGACAACATTGTCCCAGACCACGGCCTTCGTGACGGGAGAGGCCTTCGCGACGCACGTCAAGATGGGCGCTTCAAGGTACCGAGCCTGCGCAATGTCGCGGTCACGGCACCCTACATGCATAATGGCGCCTTCGCCAACCTACGAACCGCTGTCCTCTTCCATGATAAGTACAATTCACGAAACCAAGCAGCGCAGCTCAATCCCGAGACAGGGCAACCTTGGGGCGTACCGGAGTTGGAGGAGACTGTGTCGGCGACGGAACTACATGCTAGCCGGCCACTTGAATCGTCCGAGGTCGATGCCTTGGTGGCTTTTCTGAAAACATTGACCGATAAACGGTACGAACCCCTGCTGCCGCCGCAGCCAGGATAACGTCGCTCCCAGATTCTACGCAATTCTGAGCTTGCCCTTTATGCTGGCGCAAGGAGTTCGGCGGGCTGAAGAGCGACCAGGTGAAGCGGCTTCCAGGATTTGGAAAAGGAGAACGAATGGCTGCGCAAGGCGGTATCGGACCTGACGCTGGAGAAGCTGAAAGAAGCTGCGTCGGGAAACTTCTAAGAGCCCGTTTGGAAATTCGTGATCCGGGGATTCCTCTTTGTCCGTGCTTATGATTCAAGCTGTGGATGTGGACAGCAGACCAGCGGGGCCGGATGGCCAGGATCGCCCGGAAGACGAAACGCTATCCCTCGGACCTGACGGATGAAGTATGGGACCGGATGGCGCCGTTGATGCCGGCTCCCGGACGCCGGGGGCGGCCCCGCGAGGTGGAGTTTCGGGAAGTCATCAATGCGGTGCGCTATCTGGTGCGGTCAGGCGGCGGCTGGCGGATGCTGCCGATCCATTTCGGTCACTGGCGCACCGTCTACGGCTGGTTCCGGGAACTGGCGCGCCGGTTCCTATTCCAGACCATCCACGATGTCGAACTGATTCTGGACCGCGAGCGGGCGGGGCGTGAAGCGAGCCCGAAGGGGGCGGTGATCGACAGTCAGACAATCAAGGCGCCGCAAGCCGAAGCCAGGGGCTACGACGCCGGCAAGAAGATCATCAGGCGCAAGCGCCACATCGCGGTCGACACGACGGGCGGCTCCTGATGGTCCATCTGACGAGCGCGGACATCTCCGACAGCGCCGGCGCACAGATGATGCTCGATGCGATCCGCAAGCGCTGGCCGTGGGTGAAGCACCTCTTCGCCGACGCCGCCTACGATCGGCTCAAGCTCATGGACAAGGCCGCCTATCTCGACTTCGTCGTCGAGATCATCCGCCGCGATGGCAAGGCTTCGAAGTCCTGCCGAGCCGCTGGGTTGTCGAGCGCAACCTTCGGCTGGATGACCCGATGGCGCCGCATCGACGTTTCAACCGCGATGATCCTCGTCGCCATGAGCGCCAATTTGGCCCGAAGAAATGCACATCCCTGAATTTCCAAACGGGCTCTAAGCCCCGCCCGTCGCCGTCGATGCATCGCGCACGTCGTGGTCAAGCTCGGCGTATCCGAGCGGCTCGCGTGCCGGTTCTGGGCAGCATCGATCCAAGCAGCGCAAGTGCCAATGGGCCGTGCCGATGAGGCGGAGCTGACTGCCGACATCATCGAACTGACCACGCGATAAGGCCGCTATGGCTATCGGCGGATCACGGCATTGCTGCAGGCGGGCGGCTGGGCAGTGAACGTGAAGCGGCTCGAGCGGGTCTGGCGGCGGGAGGGTGTCGAAGTGAGCTACTCCCCGATCCTTGGACAGGTTCGCGGGTGTTTTAAGCTACTCTGCGGGCCTGCTGATCGGTTTCGATACCGTTGAAGTAGACCACAGCGGGCGGCTGCCCGCCATGGGCGGCGGGAGGCCGCTGGTGGTTGTAAAAGGCGATCCAAGGGGACGCTCGGGCCATGACGAGACGGCATCAAATGATGCAGAAAAGTTCCTGCTGCCGGTCGATCCGACTATTGCCGCGAGCAAGATGAATGAACGGCGAGTTTCGGGCCTCTGCCAAACCCGGCCGAATGGCCGATATGGAAAGCGGACGTCGCTGAAAGGGTTGTCGAGAGGCTGCTATAGGTCAACTCCGTCCGCCCCTGTCGTTCTCCGTTCCTGCTAAATCCTCCTCAATCTCCCGCCGAAGCGGGGGCCCCTTCGCAAGGCGCCGGCCGAGTGCGCGGGTGTAGGCTGTATAGCGCTCGGAGACCTTGGCTCGCGCGGCCTGGGCGGCCGGTTCGGGCAAAGCGGGGGTGGTGGCGAGCCAGAAGCGGATGAAGGTGGCGAAGGCCTCGGTCGAGATGCCGAGATCCCGCTCCAGCCGGGCAAGGCGGCGATCGATCTGGCCGAGGCGCCGGGCAAGAGCGGCTTCCTGGCGCTCGGCGCTGTCGGGCGACAGGAAGGAGGCGATCGCAGCCTGGGCGATCAGGGACATGGACTGGTCGCGTTGAGCGGCGTAGTGCGCGAGCAGGTCCAAGACATCTGGCTCGAGATAGACGGAGATCTGCGCTTTCTTCGTGCGGCCTGCCATGGCGATCACAACTCCATGCCGTCATTGGGATTGAGGCTGACCTGACGGGCCACGCCTTGCATCAGTCCTTTCATGCGCCGGTTCCGGGCGGGGACGTCGTCCATCTCGTCGTCGCGATCCAGATCGAACTCGAACTCGTTCTCGATGGGCGCGCTTCTCTCGACCGGCTTGACGCGGCTGAGCTCGGGCTGATGCCGGTGTTCGGAGCCTGTAGGGTCATCGTCTCGACCTTCGACGGCGGCGCCCCTGCCGGCGCCGTTATGGGGCCTGGGCAACGGCAGCGCAGTCCAGTCATCGTGTTGGACGGTCAGGCCACGAGAGGGCATTGGCGGCGGCAGGAGCCGGTCCCGGAGGCGCGCGTCCTCGTAGTATCGCACCTTCTTCGCGCGGATCGGCGGGGTACCGGCGACCAGGACGATCTCGTCCGTAGGCGGTAGCTGCATGACCTCGCCGGGGGTGAGCAACGGGCGGGCGGTCTCGGAACGCGACACCATGAGGTGACCGAGCCAGGGCGAGAGCCGATGGCCGGCATAGTTCTTCATCGCCTTCATCTCGGTCGCGGTGCCGAGCGCATCGGAGACGCGCTTCGCGGTGCGCTCGTCGTTCGTGGCGAAGCTCACGCGGACATGGCAGTTGTCGAGGATGGAGTTGTTCGGGCCATATGCTTTCTCGATCTGGTTCAGCGACTGGGCGATGAGGAAGGCTTTCAGGCCATAGCCGGCCATGAAGGCGAGCGCTGATTCAAAGAAGTCGAGCCGGCCGAGCGCGGGGAACTCGTCCAGCATGAGCAGCAGTCGGTGCCGTCCGGCCTTTGCCTGCAGGTCCTCGGTGAGGCGCCGGCCGATCTGGTTGAGGAGCAGGCGGATCAGCGGCTTGGTGCGATTGATGTCGGAGGGCGGCACCACGAGGTAGAGGGTCGACGGTCGCTTGCCGCCGATGATGTCAGCGATGCGCCAGTCGCAGCGCCGCGTCACCTCGGCAATCACCGGATCGCGGTAGAGGCCAAGGAACGACATGGCGGTGGAGAGCACGCCCGAGCGCTCGTTGTCGGATTTGTTCAGCAGTTCGCGCGCGGCGCTGGCGATGACGGGATGTGGGCCAGCCTCACCCTGGTGTGCCGTCTTCATCATGGCGTCGAGCGTGGTCTCGATCGGCCGCTTTGGATCGGACAGGAAGGCGGCGACGCCGGCGAGCGTCTTGTCCTTTTCGGCATAGAGCACGTGGAGGATGGCGCCGACGAGCAGCGCGTGGCTGGTCTTCTCCCAGTGGTTTCGCTTTTCCAGCGAGCCTTCGGGATCTACCAGGATGTCGGCGATGTTCTGGACGTCCCGCACTTCCCATTCGCCGCGGCGCACCTCCAGCAGCGGATTGTAGGCGGCTGACCTGGCATTGGTCGGGTCGAACAATAGCACACGGCCATGCCGGGCGCGGAAGCCGGCGGTGAGCTGCCAGTTCTCGCCCTTGATGTCATGGACGATGGCCGATCCCGGCCAGGTCAGCAGCGAGGGCACGACCAAGCCGACGCCCTTGCCGGACCGGGTCGGCGCGAAGCACAGCACGTGCTCCGGCCCGTCATGGCGCAGATAGTCTCGTTCATACCGGCCGAGGACAACGCCATCGGTGCCGAGCAGCCCGGCGGCCCGGACTTCCTCCCTCTCGGCCCAGCGCGCTGAACCATAGGTCTCGACCCGGGAGGCCTCGCGGGCCCGCCAAACCGACAGGGCGATGGCGACGGCGATGGAGAGGAAGCCGCCAGAGGCGGCGATCAGCGCGCCGCGAAAGAACACACCCGGCGCATAGGCATCGAAAAAGTACCACCACCAGAAGAAGGCCGGCGGGTAGTAGATGGGCAGCCCGACAAGCGCGAACCACGGCGCGCCGAGCTGCGCCTGATAGCCGAGGCTCCAGGCCACATATTGTGTGGCGCCCCAGATCGCCGCCAGCACGATCAGCGGCACGGTGAGGATCTGCCCCCAGAGGATTTTCGTCGCCGACATGGTGATGATCCTTCTCTGCGGTCAAAGGCCAAGGCCGCGCTTGCGGCCGAAGCTCCAGTCGACGCCGCCATCGTCACGGGCGACGCCGGAGACATGCTTGCCGAGCTGGCGCTCCAATGAGGGCGACCAGGGCACGAGCTGGAAGCCGAGCCCATCGTCGAGCATGGCGAAGCGACCGGAGGCGAGCACAAGGCGCTGGCGATACGTCCCGGCGACATACTCGCCGGTGCCGGCCTTGTTGAACGGCAGGCCACTCTCGGCGGCGAGCTTGTCGCCGACGGCCTCCAGTTCCCGGCGGCGCAGCGTCTCGATGAGGTTGCGGGCGAAGACGACGCGCCGTCCTTGTCGCTCGGCCAGACCTTCCCCGACGAGATGCTCGGCGCGCCGGTCGAGTGCCTGACTCACCTCCGCGCCGAAGCCGCCGTCCGACAGAGCAACGGGGTCACGCGCGATGGCCTGCCGGTCGAGCCAGGTGGCGCCGGTAGCAGTCACCTGATGGGCGATATCCAGATCGGAGCGCACGGCGAGTGCCACACGCCGCTTGCCGTGGGCATCGTCGAACGTCCTAAGTTCGACGATGGAGCCGGCCGCCCCGTCACCGGCGGCATCGAGATCTGGCAGCCGGATGTGATGGGAGCGCCCGTCCACGCCATCGACGATGGCATAGGCGGAGCCGCGGAGTTCATCATCGAGGCCGCGCGCGACCAGCCGGCCGATCACCGGCACGTCGAGACTCTCGGCGGCGAGGACGTAGCTGGCCGTGCCGCGCTCGATACCGCGGTCGGTCAGGGCGCGGTGCATGCGCTTGATGATATCGCCGCGCTCACCGAGCGCGCGCAATGTAGCCTCGGCTTCCGGCTCCACCACCCATTGCGCGTTGCCGATCTCGGTGGCGAGGCCAAGCGCCTCCAGCTTCCTGAGACGCCCGATCTTCAGCGCATGGTAGTCGTCGGGCTTCCGGCCGGGAACCGTCGCCATGTCGATGATGCCGCTCTCGCGGGTCTCGCGCACGAGCTGCCGATCGAGCTCGGTCCACCGCTCGGCCTCGATCTGGCGTTCCAAACCCCGGCGGATATCGAGCTCGGTGCGCGGGCCGAATTCCTGGGTGATCAGGTCACGGGCGCGATCGCGCATGCCCTCCTTGATGTAGTCGCGGGAGATCACGAGATCCTGGCCATCGTCGCGGCGGCCACGGACGATCAGGTGCACATGGGGATGCTCGGTGTTCCAGTGATCGACGGCGACCCAGTCGAGACGGGTGCCGAGGTCCTTTTCCATCTGCCGGGCGAGGTCACGGGTGAAGGCCCGCAGGTCCTCCATCTCCAGGGCGTCGTCGGGCGACACGATGAAGCGGAAATGGTGACGGTCCTCGCGGCAGCGCTTGGTGAAGGCGTCGACATCCACGCTTTCGATCTCGGGACCAAACATCCGCGCCTTCTCCCCGTCGCGGGTGACGCCCTCGCGGCGTAGATAGTTGAGGTGCTGACTGAGGGAGCCCGCGCGGGCCGTGTGTCGGACGACGCGGGCCTTGACCACGGCGCCGCGCGAGCGCGGCGTGATCCGGCGGCTGGCCTGAAGGCTGGCGACCTGCCCGCTGCCGAAACGCGAGCGGTTGCCAGACGCGATCTTGCCGGAGCGTGAGACCCCGCCGCCGGCCTTCCGGGCCGCGGCGAGCGCCTGGGCGACGAAGGGGCGGGCCTGCTGGGCGCGGGTCGAGCGGATGCGGCCGGGACGGACGCGGAACTCGCGGTTATCGCTCATGGCGAAGCCTCGCAATGTGCAGAAAATCGTTGATGCGGAGCCATTTGCGGCACGCGCAAACCTTGTGGTTCGGCTCCGCAAGGTGCCGAAGGCGAAGGAAACACCTGCAGAAACAACACCCCGACCGCCGCGCAATGTGCGCGCTTTTATCCTGCCCTCGTGCGGTCGTGGTCCCGGTCCTACGCCTCCTTGCTCACCAAGGAACGCCAGAGCCCGACACCATGCGAAAGCGGGCCCGCCTGCTCATGGCGCCCTCCGCGATGGCAACGGTGCGACGAACAGCGCGTCCGATCGCGGCGCGAGGAACCCGGAATCGACTGGATTGCTGCGCTCGGGCGGCGTGGCGAACAGCGGAGCCTCGCGCCAGCTTTGCGTCATTGGCCGCACCGATGCGGTGGCGCCGGCCGCAGACTGATTGTCGATGATCGGCGCCAGAGCCGCGATGTAAGTGCGCGTCTCTGGCGGCAGCGGTTTGCCGGCAAGCGACGCTTCATAGCGCGCCGGCCCGGCATTGTAGGCCGCGAGCATGGCGCGGATGCTGCCATAGCGGTCATGGAGCTGGCGCAGATAGGCCGCGCCAGCGAGGATGTTGTCGCGCGGGTCGAACGGATCGACGCCGAGACCATGATGGATGCGAAGCTCGTTCCAGGTCGTGGGCATGATCTGCATCAGCCCCATGGCACCGGCCGATGAGGCGGCGTGCGGATCGCCGCTGCTCTCGGCTTGCATGACTGCACGGATCCAGCTGGCCGGAAGCTCGAAGCGCTGCGCAGCCTCGTCGATATAGGCGGCGTAGGCATTGTCTGAGGCCTTCATAACCGGCGGCGCGTTTTGCGCGTTGCCGATGGAGGAAAACACGCAGCTGAATGACAGCACGGCTGCGAGCAAAGAAGCGGAGCGACGCATGTCAGCGCACCGCCGCGCGCCAGACGAAGTCACTGTTGCCGGCTTCATCCGTGAGGAGTGGCATCGCACGGCCGATGACGGTGCCGTCTGAAATCGGCCCGAAATACCGTCCGTCGAGACTGTCGCCGACGTCCGGGTTCATCAGGAACAGATGACCGGGAGCGATACGCCGGCAGCCCTGCCAGACCGGCAGATCGCGGCCCATGCGGTCGCGCGGCAGCGCTTCGCCAAGCGGCACGCCATCGACGGTGATGGCGTCATGGAGGCGGCAGACCTCCTGTCCCGGAAGCCCCATCACGCGCTTCAACAGCGGCGTGCCCTCACCGAGATAGCCGCGCCCGATGAGGAACGCGGCGAGCGGCGGTGGTGGCATTACCACGACCAAATCGGTGATCTCGAGGGCATCGGCCGGCTCGACCGAGTAGAGCCCGATAGGGACGCTCGCCGAGATATTCCAGATCAGCTTGAGTGGCGTCGGCAGCGTTGCGGCGTAGGCCATGCCGACGCTGGTGGCCGCAGCCATCAGCACATAGGCGGCGCGGTTCATTGACCGCACTCCTGCCGCTTCAGCCACGCCTGATGGCGCTCTGCTGTATAAGCACGTGGCTCGAAGCCGACGCTGGTGCGGTGGGCGACATGCCCCCAATGGTCAGGAGCGACTTTCGCCGGATCAATGCCGATTGCCTCGATCGCATCGATGTGCTGCAGGAATTTCTCGACCTTCGGCCAGCCATCCACTCGCAGCAGGATTTCGCCGCCGGGCCGGATGAAGGGCAGCGTCTGGTAGCCGTCGCCCGGCGCCACGCAGCGCACGATATCGAGGCGGGAGGCCACGGTGCCGAAGTCGTTCGACGCCCATCGGACAAAGCCGAAGATGCAGCCGGGAGGGAAAGAGAGGATGCGCCGGCGGCGATCCAGAAGCTGCTCATGTGCGTGATGGCCGAAGCGGATCCAGTTCTCGATGCGCTTCTCGATATGGGTCAGCTCGACATGGGTCAGGGTATCGGACGGGGGGCTGGACGCGGAAGCCGTGCTTGCCGCACGGGGTGCAAACGCCGCGCTCATGGCTGGTCTCCTGATGTGGGAGGGAATTCACGCGCGAGGAGGTCGCGCAGCATCTCTGCGACGGTGACGCCGCGCCGGAAGGCGGCGACCTTGATCCGGCCGCGCAGTTCGGACGTCACATCGATGGTGAGGCGCGCGGCGAACGCGGCGCCCGGGCGGCGTTCGGTCGAGACATCCGCCGCCTTGACCCAGTGCTCGGGATCGGCAGGTCGAGAGGCGAAGTCCCGGCGGATCGGGCGTTCGCTCATCGCGCTTGCCTCCCGAGGTCGAGACCATTGATCTCGGCGGAAAGCGCGGCGATCTCGCGCGTGGCTGGGCCGGCATCGTCGCGTTCGAAGACAAGACGCCCGGACTGCGCGGCCGCTGCAAAGGCAATGCGCTGGCCGACGGTGCTGGCGAGCACCGGGGGATCGTGATCGGCCAGCGTCCGCGCGGTCTCGCGCGCGAGAACCGTGCGCGCGCCGCAGCGGTTCAGGACGAAACGAACCAACAGCGCCGGGCGGTAGATCCGGGCCTCGCGGATGAGCGCCAGCATCTCGGCCGAAGCCCAGCCGTCGAAGGGCGAAGGCTGCACCGGGATCAGCACCAGGTCGGCGGCGAGCAGCGCCGATCGCATCAGCCCGGCGACGCGGGGCGGTCCATCGATGACGATGTGATCCGCGTCACGCGCAAGCTCGGGCGCCTCCCGGTGCAGCGTGTCGCGGGCGAGCCCGACGACACCGAACAGCCGTGGCAATGCCTCGCGGCTGCGTTGCTGCGACCAGTCGAGACTCGAGCCCTGAGGGTCGGCGTCGATCAGCGTGATCCGCTGTCCCTGCCGGGCCCATTGCCCGGCGAGATGCAGCGCCAGGGTCGTCTTGCCGACCCCGCCTTTCTGGTTGAGGAGCGCGATGATCATCGATGCCCCCTTGAGTGAGGGGGCATCTGCGAGGGCCTGTCAGGCGGCGCTTTTCCAGGCCACTTTGCCCCCAGCCGGTGCTGATCTGCGGCGCTCACAAAAGCGCTCGCACGCCTCTTAAAGTTAGATTCTGGGTTAGACTCTAAGTTAAAGGCGCGATTTCCTGATGCAGGACAGGGAGTTAAGGCCTGTTTGGGTTCCTGATAGCACGAGGCACCGGTTCCCGATGGCACGATAGTCCGGGTTCCCGATAGCACGAGCCTATCCACAGGCTGTCCACAGGGGGAGGCTGGCTCGAAGGCGAGCAGCAGCCGGCCGCCAACCTCGACCTCGACGAACAGCATGTAGCCGGGAAGCGGCTGGCGCCGGATCAGATCCTTGAGTTCGAAGGCGAAGCGCTTGAACGGCGACAGGCTGCCCGACTTCTGGTGCAGGTGCCGGAAATCGAAACGCCACCCATCCTGTTGCCGCCCGCCATGCTTGCGCACCAACCGGTAGAGCCAGCGTTCAAGCCCGCCCGTCAGCCCGAAATAGGCCCGGTCGATGGTGAGCACGAGGGCGTCGTCGAGCACGGCGCGGTAGAACCAGTCCGGCAGGATGAGGTCGACGCCGTCGGGCCGGCCGTTGCGATCGGTGCGCTCCTGCCATTCATTGATCCAGGAGAAGCGGTGCCGGCGTCCCTCCGCTGGCTGGCGGATGCTGGTCGAGACTGTCGTCGACTGGAGACGGTCGAGCGCGGCCTTGAGGCGCTGATAGTCGCGTAGAGAAGTGCCCCGCCCGACAAAGGTGAGGATCTCATAGGGCGTCGCCGCCATCAGGCGCGAGGTGCGCAGCCCCGCGTCGCGGGCTTCCACGATCTGGCTCGCGGCCCAGATGAGAATGTCGGCGTCCCAGATGGTCGCCATGCCGTGGTCGGGCACGGCCTCGACCCGGATGGCGATGTTGCCGGTCCGGAAATCGATCGGCGCCACGCGATGGGTCTTGGAGAGGGAGAAGAAGGGATAGGCCATGAGATCCTGCGCATCTCGTGGCGCGAAGTCGCCCGGCAGGGCGCGGAACAGATCGAGCTGTCCGCGCTCCGAGAGGCTGTGATGCCGCGCCGCCATGGGGGCGTTCAGCGCGCGGCGCGCCCGGCGAACGAACCGGCGGCAAGCGCATGGCGCTTGGCCGGCAGGACGGTGCCGCGCGGATCGGAGGTCGAGGTGACCGCGCCGCGATCGGTCCAGGCCTGCAGGTCGTCGATGGAATAGACGACGCGTCCGCCCAGCTTGCGATAGGCGGGACCGGTGCCATAGGTGCGGTGCTTTTCCAGCGTGCGGGCCGACAGGCTGAGAAACTCGGCGGCTTCCTTGGTGCGCAGGTAGCGCGGCGGGAGGGTGGCGAGATCAGGTCGCATGGAGCGGGCCTCCGTGGGCGTGGCGGGAGCCACCGGAGTGCGGCGGCGGACGGGGACCACGGTGGCGGAGGAGGAATGTCGGGAGGGATGGGGAAGATTGGGGGGCTAAAATCCCCACCCCGTCACGCCCGGCGGCGGTGAGGCCTCCGACCTGCTCCTGCGTCGGCCGACGGGCACGACCGAGACCGATCCCGAGGACGACACATAGGGCTCGATTGTAGACATCATCGCGATCTTCGCCGCTTGGCGATGGAGTGCGTCCCCGGCCTCAGTGGCCGGGGACGCGGTCCGCGCTTCAGTCGCTGCGGCGCCCGTTGGGGCGGGACCAGATGAGGGAGAAGTTCTCGCCGTCCTCGTCATCGAAGAGGTTGGCGTAGATGGCGGCGGTGAAGCTCGGATCGTCGAGCTTGAGGCCCAGATAGTCGCGGCCCTCGGTGGAGCGCTTGGACCAGGCGGCGCCGATCTCGGCGCGGCCGACCAGGACCCGGTGGCTGGGGGCGTTCTCGCCGGTGGCGCGGGTGTCGGGGATGATGCGCACGCCCCGGGCCTGCACGCCGAGGGTCACGATGTCGCCGGTGAACTCGTTGGTTCCGGTCTTCTTGAAGGTGCCAATGGTGGCCATGTTCCGTCTCCGTCCTGTCTTCTGAGCCCGCACGATTGCGGCCTCGATGGCGATCTGCAGGCCGGAGGCGAGCGACGCCACATCGCCTCGGGGTCCCCGTCGCGTTCGCGATGGGGTGAGGATTGCGACCGCAGCACAGTGGAGGACGGCGCAGGCGCGACTTTGTTGTTTCGCGAGGAATGACGGCGATCCGGGGTCCCCGCGCAGCGCGCGGGGTGGGCGTCGGCAGGGGAAGAAAGTCGGGCCTAGCCGTTGTGGCATAGGCGCTCGAGGCGCAGCCGTCCTTCGGCCAGATCAGGCCATTGAAGAGGCCGTTAGGAGCGGGCACGGACGGATGGATGACGGAGAGGCCGTAGCCCTCGCGCCGGTTACACAGACCCGACCGGCCAATATGAGCGGACGATGCCCTGAGGCTGGCCAAGCTGCGCATTCCCCGTCCCTCCAACGTCGCGAATGCTCTGCCCCAAGAGGTCTTTCGGCTGCGACGCGGCCGCCGTCCTCCACGCGCACCAATCTTGCCGCATCAGAGGGCAAAGCCGGCGCGCCGGTTCTCCGCTCCCTCCCGGCCCAGCCAGGTGACGCGGACGGTATGCCGTTCGTTGTCTGGTGCGCTGAACGGCTATCGCGGCGTCAGGGAGGGGAGCTGTGCCCGTCAGAAGGGCGGAACGCCTTCCTTCCGGTGATGCGCACGAAGGCGACGACGCCGACCACGCCGGCTCCGAGGATCGAAAACACCATCTGCCACGGCCGGGAGGGCATGGTGTGTTTCAGGATGCCATGGGTGGCGTGAAAGCCTGCCGCCACGGCCGGGACGACGAACAGGGCAGTGATGAGCAGACGCGCCCAGATCGGGCGGACGATCGCGAAGAGGAACTGGCCGAGGGCGAAGGTCAGGGCTGCGGCAGCAAAGCCGACAAGGATAGCGCCGGGCCATCCGGCGCCGGTGCCATAGGCCCATGTGCCCGCCGTGATGCCCGCAAACAGCGGCAACGCGAATACCGCCAGCGTGAAGAGCAGCCAGCAGAGGAATGCGATCGTCGCCATGCTGAGGAGAATGCCGATGAAGATCATGGGGGCGGCTCCATAAAATCAGATCGATGCGCCTCCACCACCTCAGTCACACCGGCACGATGGGCAGAGTTGGAGCAGTCTCGGTGTGGAGGCGACCGGCCACCATTCACAGCCGCCTGTTCGCCTGCTCACGAGGGGAAGGGGTCTATTTCGCTGACGATGGCGGCTTCTTCGCCGTCATATTCGGCAGCCGGGGTAACGGAGAGCGTGCCGTCGCCGGCGCGGAAGATAACGACGGTGGCCATCAGGGTGGTTGCGAGGCTGAAGGCGAAGGCGTGAGCGATCTGGGCGGACATCGACCTGGCTCCTGCGCGAGCGGAGGTCCATCCCCCGCTGACAGGCGCCCGAAAGGGCCGGCCGGTGGCCGCAATCACCACGTGAGGCGCAGCCGGAGCGGCGGCACGCGTAGCGTAGTCCGACCCTTCATGGGTTGATGGCGTCAGGCCATCGGCTGGACCCAAGGATCAGCGTCGTGAAGCGGGGGTGATCGTCCGGTCAGGAGACCTTGATGGCGGGTTACTGCGCAGGTCGCTTCCCCAGCGTTGCCGGGTTCCACACGTGCTGACCGTGGCAGGTCGTCAGCGGTCCACGTTCCACGGATTGATGACCACCACACCGGCGGCGTCGAACGCGCTGGTATCGCGCGTGGCCACAGTGAAGCCCCGGGAGGCTGCGATTGCGGCGATATAGCCGTCGGGCGTCGGAAAGCCCTTCCCGGCCGTGCGCGCTTGCACGGCGAGGTCGGCATAGCGTCGTGCGGCAGCGACATCGAACGGCAGAACGCGGTCGGCGAACAGCTCCATCACCCCGTCCAGGGCTTCGGTGAGCCTGTCCTTGCGCTTGCCCGCGGGTAGCGCACCGATGCCGTACAACAGTTCGGCGATGGTGACGCTGGAGAGATAGAGCGTCTCGGCCGCCTGCTCGTCGAGCCATGCCCGCACGTTGTCTTCGGGCGCGGGCTTCATCGCCTCCGATATGACATTGGTGTCGAGAAGGATCATTCGAAGCTCATGGGCTCGGCAGGTGTCCTGTCACGCGCCGGGCTGAGGGCGTCGATGTCCTCATTCGTCAGCCCGAGGCGACGGCTGCGCTCCGCGAGCACCGTGCCGAGCCGAAGACGCGTGTCAGGGCGAACGGCTGTCTCCAGGATGTCGCGCATCTCGGCTTCGGTGCTGCGGCCATGCTGGGCCGCGCGCACCTTGAGGGCACGGTGCGTCGCCTCGGAGAGGTTGCGGATGGTCACTGCGGGCATGATGGCGCCTCCCAGTACATCTGATAGCATTGATAGCAAAATAGAGAATTTGCCATCACATTCAAGATGGCGGGTGTGGCGGCGCTTATGCGCCGCCGGAACTGAGGCGATAGACCGGAATGCCCATCTTGCGGGCCTTGTCCGCGAGATTGTCCTGAATGCCGGTGCCGGGGAAGATCACGACCCCGATCGGCACGACGTTCAGCATCTGGTCGTTGCGCTTGAAGGGCGCGGCCTTGGCGTGCTTCGTCCAGTCGGGCCTGAAGGCCACCTGCGGCACCTTGCGGCTGTCGGCCCAGAGGGACGCGATCTTTTCGGCACCCTTTGGGGAGCCGCCATGCAGGAGCACCATGTCCGGGTGCTTGGCGTGGATCTGATCGAGCTTGGCCCAGATCTGCCTGTGATCGGCGGTGTCGCCGCCCGAGAAGGCGATCTTTGGCCCGGCGGGCACGAGCACCTCAGTATCTGCGCGCCTCCTGGCGGCGAGAAAATCCCGGCTGTCGATCAGCGATGCGGTGAGATGGCGATGGTTGACCCGTGATCCGGCCCGTGGCGTCCAGGGAGAGCCGGCGGCGATATGGTAGCGGTCGGCGGCGGCCTCGCGGAAGGTTTCCATGCCGTCGCGCCGGCCAATCAGGTTCATGCCGATGTCGATCAGGCGCTCGAGCTCGAGTGACTTCACCTCCGAGCCGTCCTGTTCGCGCTGAAGCTGCTTCTGGGCCTGCTCATTGTCGTCAAGCTTCTGCTCGATCCGGTCCACGGCGCGGTGGAACATATTGACGGTCGACCAGAGGAGATCTGGAAGCTCGGCATCGAGGCCGGTGTCGGTGATCGTGGCGACCAGGGCGTCGAAGATATCGGCGATGGCGCCTTCGATGAGGCGCTCCTCCGGTGGCGGGCGCTGGTCGCGCTCGTCTTCGGAAGGACGATGGCCGTGGAGCTGCAATTCCTGGATCAGGTGGTCGGTCGGGGATGAGACGTGGTGCGGCTCGTGGTCGTCATGCGCGCTCATGGGATGCTCCGTCGGTTTGGACCGCTTGCCGTGGCGGCCTTCATGGCGACGAAGCCGTCAGGCGGGACGGACCTGCACCCGGAGCGCGGGCATGGTCCCCGAAAGTGGGAACCGGTTTCGGGACAAGACCATGCCGGAAAGGCGCAGAGGGCCGAAGCGGCAGCGGAGGATGGCGAGAAGCAGGCGATTTTGCTTCGCGGTGGAAAGCGGCCCGAAGGCCGCGCCGGAAAATCGTCGGCGGCAGCCATTGCTGATCCGGCCCGGCTGACGGCCGATCGCCCTCTCGAAGGCGCAAGGCGCAGTCCTCTTGCCGTTACTGACGCATCCTTGAAGGCATGGCGGCCACGCATCGCGGTTCAGCCCGTTTCGGCCATGGGGTCAGGCTCATAAAACGTACGACGTCCTCCGGGGCGAGTTGCACCCGAACACCCGTCCGCAGGGCATCGATACCGAGCCGCTGCAGATCGTCGTTGAAGTCCCCGAGCGCTGGCGACAATGGGATGGCCTCGATACCCTCGGAGTTCGCCCGCTCGAGCAGCGTGTCCCGCGCGGCGTCGCCTGCCGGATCCTTGTCGCGGACGATGTAGAGCCGCCGCAGCCTCAGTGGGAATAGGATGGCGGCCAGATGCGCGGCCGAGAGCGCGGGCGCCATCGCCATGCTCGGCAGAACCTGCCGGAGCGACAGCATCGTCTCGATGCCTTCGCCAACTGCCATCACGCTGTCGGGCACGCCGATGCGAACGGTAGACCCAAGCAGATTACCCATCGCCTTGCGCGGCGTGTCGACCGGAGCCTTGTCCGAACCGTCGGGTGATAGCCAGGTGCGGTGTACCCCGGTGATCCTGCCTGTGAGATCGGTGACGGCGGCGATCATGGCGGGCCAGGTCTTGGTCGGGCCGTCGTCAGGCTTATAGTAGCAGCGTGGATGAAAGCGCAGGTTTCCGGTTCCGTGCAAAAGCGTAATGCCGCGTTGGCGCAGATACGTTTCTGCAATGGTCCCGGCGATGGGCTGCGACATGGCGAATAGCCGGCGTGCCGCTTCGACCGACCCTGATGGAGCCGGTTTGACAAAGCGACGTGGTGCTGAGGGCTCCGGTTCGGGATGCGGCAGGTTGAGAAAGGTCCGCGCTTCCTTGGCAACATCTGCGAAGTCGAGGAGCCCCAGCGATCCGCGGATGACGTCGAGAAGGTCGCCATGTTCTCCGGTGGCGGCATCGGTCCATTTGCCCGCCGGCCCTTTCGCGGATGCCTGCAGGCGGACAAAGAGCGAGCGGCCGAGCGTGTTTCTGATATCGCCGACCAGCCAGTAACGACCCTCCCGGCGTCCATTGGACAGATAGTGACGGCAGGCCGCTTCCGCTCGATCGGCAAGCCGGAGCGACAGATCGTGAGCAATCCCGGACATGGCGAGCTTTTCAAAACAAAGGCCCGCCGACAGAGCCGGCGGGCCGAGATCGTGTTGAGCGTTACTCCGCCGCCACGGCAGGGGGGATGTCCGTGGCGTCCTCAGTATCCCCTGGGCTTTCGTCTTCGCCCATGGCCGTTGTGCCGTCCTGCACCGCCGTTTCTTCGCCTGCCGCCGGTTCGGCTCCGCGCAGCGGTTCCGGCAGCCAGCCGGTGTCGGCCAGCAGCGTTTCGGCCTCGCGGGCCATGTCGCCCTTCTTCAGATGCGCGATGCGTTCCGCCGCACGTGCGCCCTTCGCCTCGCTCACCGCCTGCAGGATGCGGGCCTTGATGACCCGGCCGAGGAAATTGTCCACGGTCGGCCTCCACCCGGCGGCAGCCATGTCGAGGTCGACGGCGCGCGCGAGTTGATCCGCATGGTGGAGGGCACGGGGCCGCCGGTTCCAGGCCTCATGAACAGCATTCACCGACAGGCTCAACACATGGGCGAATAGGCGGGAGCGGCTTTCGCTCTCCCAGTCCTGCAGCGCCTCCCAAAGGTCGGCCGAGTCCTTCGGCAGGACCTTCGCCCATCCCCCATGCCGGGCGTGGATTGCCGCAGCCGAGGCGCTGTCGTTCAGCCCCGGCGCCTGCGCGCTGAACGCCACGCTCTTCAGGTCGAGTTCGAGGCAGCTATCCGAGTCGTAGTGGTAGAAGCTCTTCAGCGTCAGGGCATGCAGGGCCGCGAGGAAGGCGACATCGGGCCGTTCGCCTAGCGCCTGGCGCAGGCCGAGCGTGCGATGCGAGGTCAGCTCGGTCATCAGCCGGTCCGAGAGCGCAGACAGCCCTTCGTCCTCCTCGGACTCGGGCGTCGGCGCGTCTGCCATGACGGCCTTGCCGGTACGCATAGCCGCCGCCACGATGTGGTGCGGGCCGGCGTCTTCCACCGCGACTTCGGGCTCCACCGGCAGTTCGTCCTCGGGCCGGACATAACCGCGCTCAATGCGCACCGCGCCGTCATGGGCGATGCTGACGAAGGCGCCGGCGCGCGCCATCTCCACCGGATCGAAAGTGATCGGACGCGCCTCGAAAGCGTCGATTGCCGTCTCGATCTCGCCGAGCCGTGCGTCGACCTCCTCCGGCAACTCGTCCGCCTCAGCGTATTCAGTGGACAGGCGATGATATTCCGCCTGCAGGGCGTCGTGGCTGACTTCTTCCTCGGCGGTGAGCGTGATGGTCTCGCCGCGCAGCTGCCGCAGGCCGTAGGTGTGGCCATAGGCGAAGTCGGGGGCCATCTCGACCCACTTCCACCCCTCCATGGCGACAGCGTCGGCCTCGGCCTTGAGCTTCTCGGCCACCAGCCGGTCGACCAGCGCGACATCCTGCAGCCAGCCGCCATCATCGCCCTGGAACAGGTCGCGCAGGATGATCCCGCCGGCCTCGACATAGGCCTGGAGGCCGATGAACTGGGCCCGCTTGTCGCAGGCGCGGACAGCCCCTTCGGTCAGCATGCGACGGATGGCATAGGGATGCTTGTCATAGGAGGTCTTCAGCCGCTCGAAGACCTGTTCCTGGCGCGCAGGGTCGCCGGAGACGGTGAAGGCCATGAGTTGGTCGAGCGTCAGGCCGTCCTCGGCATAGACCTCCAGCAGCACCGGCGAGACCGAGGCGAGCTTGAGGCGCTGCTTCACCACGTTGACCGAGACGAAGAAGGCGGCGGCGATCTCTTCTTCGGACTGGCCCTTCTCACGCAGGGCGAGGAAGGCGCGGAACTGGTCGAGCGGGTGCAGCGGCGCGCGCTGGACGTTCTCAGCGAGCGAATCCTCTTCGGCGATGCCGCCCTCTCGGATGACGCAGGGCACCGGCGCGGTCCTTGCGAGGCGCTTCTGCTTCACCAGCAGTTCCAGCGCCCGATAGCGCCGCCCGCCGGCCGGGATCTCGAACATGCCGGTCTCGACGCCGGCGCCATCGACGACGGGGCGAACGCTGAGGCCCTGCAGCAGGCCGCGGCGGGCGATGTCCTCGGCCAGTTCCTCGATCGAGACGCCGGCCTTGACGCGCCGGACGTTCGACTGGCTGAGCAAGAGCTTGTTCAAGGGGATGTCACGCGAGGGCGAGAGCGTGATCTTCTGAACAGTGGTCGCCATGGAAGGCACCTCCGTGACGGGCGGCCAAGAGCCTCTCTCTCGGCCTCCAACCCGTCACGAAGCGCAGCGCCGCCCTCTCACTCTGGAGGGCGACGCCGCAGAACTGCAGATCCGCACAAACGGAAAGACACAAAGCCGGAGACACGAATTTCCGGATGTCCGCATCTCCGGCTTTCCGGAAGTCAGGCGGCCCGATCGAGCAGCTTCTTGGCCCGACCCTCGAGGTCGAGCCGCGCATCCTGGTGCGGCTTGTCGCGTGCGAACGCGGTGATGCCCTGCACGAAGTCGAAGATGCTCTCGGGCTTGCGCCCTTCCTCGGCCAGCACCGTGTCGATGATCCTGGCCGTCTCTACCCTGGAGAAGCCCCGGTTGCGCAGGAAGTCGCTGCGGTCCTCGTCGGTGCGCGCGACGATCTTCTCCCGTGCGGCCTTGATGCCGTTGACGAAGGGCATCGGCGAGGAATTGGCGAAGCGGGTGAGTGCCGGCGCTGCCTCGTGCGCGAAGCGGGAGGCGGCGTATTTGGAGTGGCGGATGGTGATCTCCTGGAAGTCCTCGACGCCCCAGAGATTGCGGTTCTGGCACACGGCACGCAGATAGAAACTCGCGATGCCGAGCGTCTTGGCCCCCACCTCCGAGTTCCAGCAGTAGAAGCCCCGAAAATAGAGGTCCGGCGAGCCGTCGGGCAGCCGCCCGGCCTCGATCGGGTTGAGGTCGTCCACCAGGAAGAGGAAGACGTCGCGGTCGGAGGCGTAGAGCGTCGTCGTATCCTTGGTGATGTTGACACACGGATTATAGACGCCCGTCGACCAGTCGAGCACGCCCGGCACCTTCCAGCGCGTGTCGCCGGTGCCGTTGCCCGCAATGCGCTGCACGGCCTCGACCAGCTCATGATCATAGATCCGGCCATAGTCCGGGCCCGTCACCGCGCGCAGCTCGACGCGGCCATTGTCGGTTTCGAACGTCTTGATCTGCTCGGCGCGGTGCGCGGTCAGGCCATATTGCAGATTGATGCCGGCCAGCGCGGCGGGAAGCTGGCGCAGATAGGCGGCCGGCGCCCCGATCTGGGCCGCGAGCTGGCCGAACGACCAATGGTTCGGTTCGACGGGTGCATCCGCCCCGGGCAGCACCAGCGCCAGCCGCTCGGCATTGGAACGGCTCGCCTCCACATGGATGCGCGACGTCTCGACGAGGCGCGACCGGCTGTGATCAGCCCGGCCCAGCACCATCGCGGCCAGCTCGCCGAGCGACAGGAAGCGCTCGTCATCCGGCCGGGAGAACCACTCCGACGACACGCGGCCGACCCGCTCGCCGCGCGTGACATCCACCTTGTAGCCGCCGCTGGCATCACGACCGGCACCCAGAACCTTCATGTTCATGGGGATCACCCTCCATGACCGGCGCCGGAAGACTCTCTCCCGACCCTCAACCCGTCACGGAGATCCCATTCGCCCTCTCACTTTTAGCGGCGCGGTCAGGTACCAATAGATGCGCCATGTCGAGCGGAGCCTTCTCTTCCGGCGCTTGCTGAACGGTCGGTGGATGACGTCATTGATAGGCAGAACGGCCTAGCTGTGGCTTCCGGAGAGGTTGTTCATCGCCCGTGAGAGCCTGAAGGTGGTTGTTGCGACACGACCGACCGCAGGACACGAGGATGAACAACCCGCACCAGAATGCGCGAACGACGCCGCTTGGTCGAGCCGAGATGGTTCGGCGGATCGTCGAGGAAGGCCGGCCAGTCGCCGAAGTGGCGGCCGGCTTCGGGATCAGCGAAAGGACGGCCCGCAAGTGGCTCGCCCGCTGGCGGGCCGAGGGGACGTCGGGCCTTCAGAACCGCTCGTCCCGCCCGCACGCCGCTGACGATGAGGCTGGCCGGTTCTGGCGGGCAATGGCAGCTCGCCTGCGTCGGGAGTATCGGTTGAGCGGCGAGGAGATCGCCGTCCGGCTGGGCTTTGCCCGCTCCACGGTGGCCGGATGGCTGACGCGGATGCGGCTCGGAAGCCTTGCCGCGCTGATGCCCCAGGAGCCGGTCCGACGCTATCAGCGCGAGCGGCCGGGCGAGCTGATCCATCTCGACATCAAGAAGCTCGCCCGCTTCGCGGGTGTCGGCCACCGCATCACCGGCAACCGGCGCGGGGCGAGTGAAGGCATGGGCTACGACTTCCTGCATGTGGCCATCGATGACGCCACCCGTCTTGCCTATGTGGAAGTGCTACCGGATGAGCGGCGGGGATCGACGACAGGCTTCCTCATTCGCGCCCTGCGCTGGTTCCGGGCGCGCGGCATCCGGGTCGAGCGGGTGATGACCGACAATGGGGCCGGCTACATCGCCAGGCTGTTCCGCAAGGTGCTGCGGATACTGGGCATCCGGCACATCCGCACCCGACCCTACACGCCGAAGACCAATGGCAAGGCCGAGCGTTTCATTCAGACCCTGCTGCGCGAATGGGCCTATGCCATCCCGTTCCCGTCTTCTGAACGCCGCGCCGCCGACCTGCCCCGATGGCTCGCCTGGTACAATCACCAAAGGCCACATGGTAGCCTCGACCGCAGAACGCCAGCTCAGGCTCTCGCCGGAACAACCTGATCAGAAGTCACACCTAGCTGACCGCCTGAGCTCGGATGGGTCGCAGATCCTGACGAATTGATGCCTGGGAGCGCCCGGCATTCTGGGACTGTAGGGCAGCTGACGCAGAGACCACTTTCCAGCGCTTTGAACCGCCCCTAGATTCCTGGAAGCCTTCTTCCGTAAATTTTCAGGCAAGGAGGCCCCGATGGGCAAAGCGAACTTCACGGAGGACTTTACGGGACCCGGTCCTTCAGATCACGGAGCGGGGCTATCCGGTTGCGGAGGTGGCGCACCTGCGGCACGATGACGGCCGGTGCAGACTTGTCGCCGAGCGCGGTGGGTGGCCGCTCGGTGTTGTGGTGCTGGCGCCAGTCCTCGATGACGATCCTCGCCTAGGCCAAGCTGTTGAATATCTCGCCGTTGAGCAGTTCATCCCGGAGCTTGGAGTTGAAGCTCTCGCAATAGCCCTTCTCCCACGACTAGCAGGGCTCGATCAAGGCCGTCCTGGCCCTGACTGCCGTGATCCAGTTCTGCACCGCCTTGGCGATGAACTCCGGCCATTGTCGGAACGGATATGGCTCGGCACGCCCGCAGTACGAACAGGTCCGTCAGCACGTCGATGACCGCGGTCGAGTTCGGCTTGCGCTCAATGCGGATGGCCAAGCACTCCCGCGCGAACTCGTCGAGCACGTGGCCGTCTGTAGGTTAAGCTCAGGATGAACGTATAGTGTTCAAGAAGCGGCGCATCTCCACTTCCAACTGCTTGGCCTGATCGCTGAGGGCCGAGGAGGCGCTGAGCACCTCGTGGGCCGCGGCTCCCGTTTCCTGTGCCGTGCGGGCGACATCGGCGATATGGCCGGTCACGGAATTGGTGCCGGTGGCCGCCTGATCCACATTGCGGACGATCTCGCGCGTGGCGATGCCCTGTTCCTCCACGGCGGCCGAAATGCCGGTGGCCACGTCGCTCATGCTGCGGATCTGCTGGCCCACGCTCTCGATGACCTTCACCGCCTCCTGCGTGGTGGACTGGATGGCATTCACCTGCGCGGCGATCTCTTCCGTCGCCTTGCCGGTCTGGTTGGCCAGTTCCTTCACTTCGGAGGCGACCACGGCGAAGCCCTTGCCGGCGTCTCCGGCGCGGGCGGCCTCGATGGTCGCGTTCAGCGCCAGAAGGTTGGTCTGGGAGGCGATGGTGTTGATGAGCTCCACCACCGCGCCGATGCGGGCCGCGGCCTGGGCGAGCTCGCGCATCACCGCGCCGGTCCGGTCCGCCTCGGCCACGGCGCTCGAGGACATCTGCGAGGACTGCATCACCTGGCGGGAAATCTCCTCCACCGAGGCACCCAGCTCCTCCGCCGAAGAAGCGACCATGATCACGTTGGTGGAGGCCTCCTCCGCCGCCGCGGCCACGGCTGTGGAGCGGGTGGAGGTCTGCTCCGCCGCCCGGCTCATGGACTGGGCGGTCTGGAACAGGACGCCGGACGAACTGGCCACCTGACCGATGATGCCGCCGACGGCCGTCTCGAAGCGCGCGGCGAGGTCCAGCATGGCGGCGCGGCGCTGGGCCTCCGTGGCGCGACGGTTTTCCTCCGCCTCGCGCTCCATCTGCCGGTTGCGCAGCAGGCTCTCCTTGAAGATGAGGAGCGTCTTGGCCATGGCGCCGATCTCGTCGTGGCGGGCCGTGCCCGGTACCTCGACCTCCAGATGCCCGCCGGCGACGTCCTCCATCACGGCGGTGAGGCGCGAGATGGGCCGCACCACGCGGCCGACGACCACCGCGAGGCCCGCGCCCGCGAGGGCAAGGGAAACGAGCAGCACGACGGCATAGATGAGGGCCGTGGTGCGGGCTGTGTCCTCATTGGCGTCGGCGATATCGGCGAGGCTGTTCACGGCGACGCCCGCCACATCGGCGAAGTTGGCGAGACCGATCTCGATGGGCTGGCGCCAGTCCGGAAGGGAGACGCCGCTCTTCTCGCCACGGGTGATGCGGTTGACGATGCCGTCGCGCAGCGTCTTGAACGTGCCCGCGAAATAGAAGTCCTGCGCGGTCTGGGCGGCCTTGCGCAGAGCGGGCGGTGCATTGTCGGCCATAGCGATCTCGACCACCGCGCCCCAGGCCACATCCGCCTTGGCGTCATTGGCGAAGAGCGACTTCGTCTCCTCGGCGGTGAGGGGGCGGTCCTGCGCGACGGCGGCATTGATGAGCAGCGTGGAGATGCCGGTATAGGTGCGCGTGGCCCAACCCATGGCGCGGGCGAGGATGAGCTGCGACAGCGTGGGATCGAGCGAGCGGATGTCGGCCTCCACTTCCGTGGACAGGCGCTCCAGCGTGTCCAGCAGCTTGCCGCCGTCGGCGGCGAACCGCTGGCCCACCGAGCCATCGCGGCGCTCCGGCGCCAGCGCGAGCTGGTCGTCCACCTGGCGGCGCAGGTCCTTCACGGTCTCGAACTGGCTTTCTATGTCCCGCATAAGCACTACCGATTTGGCATCCGCCAAGGGATAGGTCTTAAAGGCAACGAGCGCGGCCTCGAGCGCGTGCTTCACCTTCTCGCGGCGGCTCGCGATGTTGGCAACATTGCGCTGGTTCTTGTCGCTGGCGAGCGCGAGGGCGATGCCGACCTCGCCGCGCTCGAAGCGGAAATTAGCGAGTGCCACATAGATATCTCTGTCGATATGGGCGACGGCGGTCGCCTGTCTGGCTGAGGCATACGCGCCGTAAGCGCTTCGCAGCGCCACGGCGCAGAGCATCGTAACTATGAGGGTGGTGAAGCAGAAAAGGCTGAGCAGCGTTGCATTAATCGACAAACGCATAATAAACACTCCTACACGAATTCCCGGTAATTCTGATGACTTTTGTGGGGGCTGGCATTTAGTTCTGAGAAATCAGAAGTTTTTTGCTCGGTCCAATAATCATATTTGGAAGATTTATAATAATTTAATAATATAGCAAGAGGCTCGGAAATTTGCGCATTTTATTTGCTAATACGCCGTGGGGAATCGGCGATCTGGCCAAACGCTACCCGCACAGGAGAGGGTGCCGTTCAATTGTGCGCTACCATCGTTCATCAAATAATGATGTCGATTAGCATGATTATTGAGCGCATGACAAAATAGGACAAGAGCATATCGCATCTTTTATATAAGCAGCGTGATGCTAATGCGAGAATAATTGTGATTGTTAATAAAGCGGCCGCAGATCAATCATGGCCTCAAATCCCATCGGCGCACCTGTTCCATCACCCTGCTTTAGGATGCTGCCAGCGGACAGAGTTTCCGAATCCTTTCCATTAGGCGTATAAATATTCAGCAGCACAGGAGAACCCGTACAATGTGAGAAAATTCGAATGTGGAGTCGCGTGATCGAGGTGGCAGAGTTCGCTTTAACGCAGACGGAAGAGGATCTGCCAGAAGAGATACCTGCGCCAAATACTATCATCTGCCCGTTGACTCTGCACAATTCTAAATCTACGGATAGCTCCCTGCCGTCGACTATTGGGCAGCGTCCACCGGGTTGTGCGCATTGAAGTTCTTGTCGGCGCACATCAATTGGTTCGTAATGCACCATTGGCCTCACTTCGCTGTCCCAGGAGCATTGATAGAGGTGACATTAGACTATTTCGCACACTATAACCAATATGGACGCTATTTATTTATCGAACTATTGCGGATACAACACGGCAGCCACGCAATTGAGATGCAAGCAGAATATAAGTATACAAGGTTGCGGTATAATATTAATTATTCACGTACTGGCGACAACCTCTAGTGAAAAATCAAGTTCGGGCCGGCATAGTGGCGAAGGTTTACGATCGCTGAAGCAAGCGTGGATATTCTCAATATACTCAGTTGGGCAGGTCCAGCGAAGTGGTATGTATAACTCGGAATTATGACCTCGGCAACTCATGCTGGCGTACATATCGGCGCGGTCCGCCTTTATAGGTGCGCCCGCTACATGAAGGACGTCGATGTAGGATGTTGATCTAGTGAGGCAGATGTTTCCGCCGACCAACATCACTCCTGTCGATGTGACATAACCTTCGTGGAACAAGCTGGATCGGAGACGACACCTGAATTGATTTACGATCCATCTAGCACTATTATTGGTAACCCTCACTATTTTCGTCCGCTTCTGCGAGTAGCGACTGTGCATCGTCATCTCCCATTCTACCAGAAAATATGTCGAAATCAGTATTTATAGAAACCAGACTCTCTATTTCTATAATTATCTGTGAAGTCCTCGACTTCTTAACGATGGACGATCTATTTCGTCCCATTCTCTTTATGTTCGAGATTTTGGATATCAGGCTTTGAACTAGAATAAGGTGTTTTTTTTCAGCACATCCAGCATCCACTAGCTTTCGGAAGGATGGGATGGTTCCGTCGAATTCAACATTGTTGCGAGTACATATGCTCAAAACAAAGAAATCTATTATAATAGTCGCTATCGATAGTGACGATTGCACTCGACCGCCATTTAGTGCGGCTCGTGCGGCTCTTATATTATTGTAAATCGCTCGACGTACATACAAATCCGCGCAAACAGTGGCGACGTTATTCTTGAAATCGTCCCGAGCCGACTCAATCACCGACTTAAGAAGTATAAGCTCATAATAATCAGCCGGAATGATGCTTATAGGTGACCTGACCCGAAATCGATCCAAATGTATCGTGTAACTATCCCCTAAATCCCTTAGTAGGTGCTCGGCGCAAAGACGCCATCTTGTAAAATCGACGTCATTTATGACGTAGCCAGATCGATATGTTCCGCTGACGTAAATTTTATCGCGATCGATGCGTTCGGATTCTTCAAGAAGCGCATCGAATCGGCTCAGTATTATCTCTCTGCTGTCCATCTCGTCCCTCAAATATACCCGGCCGCCCGGCCTGTATCTCCCACCCATTTAAGGTCTCAAGACCAGAAGTCTCGGGCGGACAGTTTGATGGGCGCTATCGTTGGAAAGTGTATTCCATGATTTGTGTTCGAGTCAAACATAACGCGAAGATATTATTGCGGTATTTTGGTAGGATATTCCAATAATTGTATTTACGGTCCAAAGACTAAAAGTGTAGGGCATTGACAATGAAATCATTCATATGCAACCCTATTATACAGGAGTCGTGTGGGTGGTCTTGGGGCAGTATTGCTGGCGGAAGGCTGTGCTGAGAGAGGGGGGGCGTCGGTCGGGCTGGGCCGCGGCGGCGGTGCCAGCTTGTGCGCTTTTGCGTCTGCGGGGTGCTGAAACGAATGGTTCGCCTTCCGGCTGTGATTAGAGGGGCCGTAGTTTGGCTGCCCACGAGAGAGGGGGGCGATGCGCTTGGCTCATTTCCTGAATGAGGAATGCCGATGGATGGCGAGCTGTTTTGGATATCCCACATTGAGTTTAATCGCATACGTACATTGTTGCCTCGTACGCGCCGGGGGCGCCCTCGTTCGGATGATCGAATGGTAATTAGTGGTATATTTCATGTATTGAGTTCTGGATGCGCATGGAAGGATGCGCCGTCAGGCTATGGTCCGCACCGAACGCTATATAATCGTTACGTGCGGTGGTCCGATATGGGGGTTTGGAGGGAAATTGTGACCGCGTTGCTGGCTTTGGAAACAATTTCGCAGCGATTGCCTAGAAAGGCCTGTGTTGGAGGTAATGAAGAGGAAGTCAATAAAGCAGATATCGGCTTCCCTGGGCGGTTCGATATCGGCACTCCTGCATTCTGTGAACTTCAGCGCTGCCCATATGTGAGGAGGGCGCCGCTGAGGCGCGATCTGGAGGACTCCCCCGCACCTAACGTAAAGTAGTCGCGTGGTTTGGCTTTATCGTTCCTTCATGCCTGATCGCGCCACTTTGGCCGCGAGAGTAATATATGTATTCGGTGCTAAATGATAATTCCCCCCCCCTCAGGGGGGCTTGTGAGGTCGTACTTCCGGCTACCGGTGGCAACAGTAGTTGCGCCACCTGCCTAGCGCTACTTTGTCATATTCTGGAGCATGAAGCATTTTTGGGATTCTCGCGTCGGTATTTGCGTGATTCATAGGCGGTCGGCTTTGTGGAGGGCCCACCATGGACGCGACCTTGGAGTTGGGCCTGGAGCGTTGGCTTGCGTCCTTTCTCCATGCCCTGCGGCGCAAGGCGCGGATGTGTCGGGGCTGCGGGCGAGCGCAAGAGCATCCAGCCGATGGCGGCCTGCAACGGCGAGGTTGGCTACGACCAGCTCCATCACTTCGTCATCAGTGGCGTTTGCGATGCCGCGCCATCGGAGAGGGTCCTGCTCGCTGAGGTCGACAGGATGATCTGCAGCGCCGAGGCCTGGCTGATCGTCGATGACACGGCGCTGCCGAAGAAGGGAGAGCGTTCGGTCGGCGTCGCTCCGCAATACGCCTCGGCCCTGAGCAAGATCTCCAACTGCCAGACCCTCGTATCGCTGACGCTGGCGGCCGACGGCCGACGGCCGACGGCCGACGCTGTCACCCTGTTCGCGCTGTCCACCAGTTGCACGGAGGCAACTTGCTCGAGCCATCGACGGCTACGAACAGGTAGAGCTCGCCCTCGGCGGTCTGAACCTCGGCGATGTCGATGTGGAAGACACCGATCGGGTAGGATTTGAACCGCTTCTTCGTCTCCTTGTCGCCTGCGATCTCTGGTAGCCGGCTAATGCCTTGGCGCTGCAGGCAGCAATTCAGGGACGTGCGCGTCAGATGCGGGATCGTCGCCTGCAGCGCGTACAGGCAATCGTCCCGCGGCAGCAACGTGTGGTGCCGGAAGGCGACGATGATCGCCTCTTCCTCGACAGACAGAACCGTTGACTTCGGGGCTTTCGGGCCGGTCGGCAGGTCGGCAACTGAATTGCGCTGCTTCCACCTGGGGGCTGTTTTCTGGTTAATCCCGTCGCGCTTCGCCCGGGCCCTTAGGCTCTCTTGACTGTGCTGTATCGCTCGACGGACCGCATCTGTCGTCGTGGCGCACCGATGGAGAACCTGGCCCATAGCGCATCCTTCCATTCCTGCGAAAAGACTGCACGATCAAAATCCGGGATCAAACCTAGACTCGCGTCCGAAGGTGACGGAACCGAAGTAGCCCGTGGGTCAAGCTAAAATCGAAAATTCCAAATCGGCCATCCATCGGATGGATAATTCGGATAATCAAAAAGGATTTTGTTTTTTGAAATTCAATCACCAGTATCGCGAGAAGTGGGCATTAACAAAGGTCAGACATGCGCGAGAGCGAAGGGCTTTACGGCGACAGGGAGGGAATCCCCCGCGTGGGTAAAGGTAAAAAACTCTTGATCACCGGTGGTCGAGGTATGGTCGGGCGAAACTTGATTGCATGCGCGGCGCGCTCGGGCTGGGAAATAATAGCGCCCACCTCAGTCGATCTGGATTTGCGGAATGCAGAGGCGGTCGAGCAATATATCCGTCGTCAGCTACCGGATGTTGTGGTTCACGCCGCTGGCGTAGTCGGTGGCATCCACGCAAATATCGCCGATCCGATACATTTTCTCGCAGATAATGCGGCGATGGCTCTAAATGTCGTCATGTCGAGCTTTCGTTCGGAAGTGGTTACATTGATCAACTTGTCCTCGAGTTGCATGTATCCTGCCTGCATCGAGGGGCCTTTAAAAGAGTGCGACATCCTGCGTGGCCCGTTTGAAGTGACTAATGAAGGATATGCTCTAGCGAAGACGGTTGGTCTTAAGATTTGTGAATACATTGACAAGCTGCCGAATTTTAATTACAAAACACTGATTGCATGCAATTTATATGGAGTGGGCGACAATTTTGATCCAAGAAGATCGCATCTTCTGCCTGCAATAATAGAAAAAATTCACAAAGCCTCTCAATGTGGTAGCGAAAGTGTGAGTATCTGGGGCGATGGGACTGCTAGGCGTGAGTTTATGTTCGCGTACGATTTTGCAAAAATTATCATTAAGGCATTGGAAGTTCCGGAATTAATACCTAGTTCAATGAATGTCGGTGTTGGGAAAGATTTGTCTGTGTTAGAATATTACAGCTTGGTGGCTCGTGTAATTGGGTGGAGCGGTGAATTTGTCTATGACTTGAATAGGCCTGTGGGTATGCGTAGTAAATTGATGGATATCACGCATCTTACGGCATTAGGTTGGGTCCCAGAACGGTCGCTTGAAGGGGGGATTCGATCGACATACCAGTATTATATCACCGGGAATGAGGTCTACGAGTAGAGTCGTTCTATCGGTGTCTCGTGCGGGAATGGGGTGCTCGGTCGGGGAGACCTGAGTGCGCCTTCAGGATTTGACATTCCCGGTCGATGACGTAGACGGCACGCAGTTCATAGGGGAGTGTCAGGAATTTCGTGTGCGGGGCGGCCATAGTGGACCTGATAGAGGTTTCCGATGGCACGACGCAAGGCACCTCGTAGTCCTGACGCGCTTCTGGATCAGCTTCTGGCCGGCGCCGATCCCAAGACGGCCTTTGACACCAATGGGCTGCTCGATGATCTGAAGAAGGCGCTGGCCAAGCGGGCGCTGAAGGGCATTTATCGCGCCGTGGACGCAGCGGCCGGCGAGATCGCGCTCGGGGCCTTCGAGGAAAGCCTGTTGGGCCTCCGCTACCCGGCTATAGGCCAGAGCTGTCGACGGGCCTGGGGCGAGGTCCTTCCCTTCTATGCCTTTCCGGCGGACGTCCGCCGCATTCTCTACACGACGAATGCGATCGAGGCCCTGAACGCCAAGCTGCGTCGCGCTGTGCGCGCCAGGGGCCACTTCCCGACCGAGAGGCGGCGATGAAGCTCCTCTTCCTGGTCTTGAACCGCGCCGAGAAGGAGTGGAAGATGGCCCCTCGTGAATGGGCGATGGCAAAGGCTCAATTCGCCGTTCTCTTCGCAGAGCGTTTCACAAGGGCCATGGCGGCCTGATCTTCAACCGCCGCCCCGCACACGAAATTCCTGACACTCCCAGTTCATAGATGCATCGAGTCGCACACCATGGGGGCGTCCCGGCGCTGTGCTTAGGCGCCGGTCCTCCTCTTCGCCGCGAAGAGGCCGCAAGCGTGTCAACATTGATCCTCCCTCGGTTTTGTGGACACCCATGTTAGCTTTTGCGAGCCTCACAGGAGTGTTCGAT
Source organism: Azorhizobium caulinodans ORS 571 (assembly GCF_000010525.1). Taxonomy (GTDB): domain Bacteria; phylum Pseudomonadota; class Alphaproteobacteria; order Rhizobiales; family Xanthobacteraceae; genus Azorhizobium; species Azorhizobium caulinodans. Next base: position 4,405,834 of record NC_009937.1, read on the forward strand.
GGGCCCACGGCGTCGGGTTTTTCCAGAGGCGTTCAAGCAGGAGGCCGTTGACCGGGTGACCTCCAGCGGCCTTTCCACTGTTCAGGTGGCGCAGGAGCTGGGGCTGCACGAGACCGTGCTGCGCCGGTGGGTGAGAGATTTCGCACCCCAGGCGACGGGGCCGGCGCGGCGCCCGGTCCCGCAGGCGGCGGCCCCGTCGCCGGCCGACCTTGCGGCGGAGAACGCCCGGCTCAGGCGGGAGAACGAGCGCCTGCGGATGGAGCGCGACATCTTAAAAAAAGGTAATGCCTATCGAAGCTGGACCAAATCCGCGAGGATTTGGCGATGTCTCGATGCCCTGACTGTGGTTTGGCTGGAGCTGGCGCCTCGGAGATGGCCGGCGGAAATGCCGCCGCTGCGGACGACGCTTCCGGGAGCGGACCCTGTGGGATACCTCGCGTCTGGACAGTCGGACGAAGACGGAGCTGGTTCAGCGCTTTGCCTGGGGCGTGCCGGTCTATCGGCAGCGGTTCTCCCAGATGGCGAGCCGGCCGGCGACAGAGCGCTTCTACCGCCTGATCCGGTTTGCGATGGCTTACGCGGAGCATCTGCGCGAGCCGTTCGACGGCAGCCTGGAATGCGATGAAACCACGTTCGGCGGCGCCCGCAAGGGCAAGCGGGGCTGGGGCGCAGCCGGCAAGGTGATCGTATTCGGGATCATCAAGCGCAACGGCCTGGTGAAGGCAGAGCCAATCCCGGCCCATGACCGCGCCTCGATCATGCAGGTGATCCAGGCACAGAGCCGCGAGGGCTCGCTCTACTACACGGACGAGTGGCAGACCTATGCCACGCTGCGTTTGCGGGGCGACCATGTGGTGATCCGCAAGGAGAAGGGACGGCCGGTCGGACGCTACCACATCAACGGGATCGAGGGGTTCTGGTCCTATGCGAAGAACTGGCTCTATCCGTATCGCGGCGTGCCGAAAAATTTCTTCCATCTCTATCTGGGTGAAACCTGTTATCGGTTCAATCACCGGGACGAGGATTTGAAGCCGTTGATTATCAAGCTTTTGAAGAGCACGGCGCTGGACCGGATCCAGCAGAATCTGGTCCAGCTTGATTAGGCATTACCTAAGAAAAAGCCGCGCTCATCTTCGGAGCGGCCTCCCGATGAAGTTCGGGTTCGTCGATGAGCATCGCGCTGTGTGGCCGGTTCGGTGATGTGCGGGGCCCTCGGGCTGTCGGCCAGCGGCTATTATGCCTGGCGCGCCCGGCCGGAGAGCTTGCGCGCGCAGACCAACCGGGCACTCACCGACGACATCCGGCTGATCCACGCGCAGAGCAGCGGGATCTATGGCGCGCCCCGGATCCATGCAGTCCTGAGGGGACACGGTCGGCGCGTGGGCCGGTCCCGGATCGAGCGGCTCATGCGCCACGCCGGCATCCGGGGCCTGGCCGCCGTGCCACGGCGCACGCGGCACGTCCTTCGCCTGGACCGATCGGCTGAAGCGGGCCGGCGGCCGGATCTCGATGGACGGTAAGGGCCGCTGCCTCGACAACATCTTCATCGAACGCCTGTGGCGGTCCCTGAAGCACGAGTGCGTCTACCTCCACGCCTGGGAAACCGGCTCGCAGGCCAAGGCTGGCGTCGGGCGGTGGATCGCCTTTTACAACCACCAGCGGCCTCACGCCGCCCATGGCGGGCAGCCGCCCGCTGTGGTCTACTTCAACGGTATCGAAACCGATCAGCAGGCCCGCAGAGTAGCTTAAAACACCCGCGAACCTGTCCAAGGATCGGGGAGTAGCTCAACCCGTTCCCGAGGCGATTGGGGACTAAGTTCGAGAAGGTCCGCAAGCGCGACTGCGGCGACGCTGTTCTGATAAAATATTCCGGCCTGCATGGTGCCCCCTGCTTCGGTCATCGTTTAGCGCCACCGTTTCTATTTGTAGCCTCAGTTATGACGTAGTGCATTTGGGGCAACATCCGTTTCCAGCTTGATTCCTGGAGATTCACTATAACAGTGTCTGAATGAGCAAAATCAAATCTGAAAGCAGACTGGCAGCTTCCGGCCCCAAACCGGACGTTAAGACGTCCATTGGGAAAGGTCCGTTCTTGGCGCATCCTGCAGGATGAAGTGGATGCCCAGTGGGCGATCGGAAGGACAGAATGGTTGCACCACATGCTGCCCGCTCACCGCTTTTACGGCAGATTCAGGTGGTAGCGCGTGTAGCGGCGATCGCCGGTGCGCGTCAGGGCGCCTTTCTCGACCAGATCGTGCAGATCGCGCGTGGCGGTGGGGCGTGAGGTGCCGGTGATGGCGAGGTAGTTTTCCGCGCTCAGGCCGCCCGTGAAGCCACCGGGGCCCTCGCGGAACAGGCGGGCGATCACCTTCTCCTGCCGTTCGTTCATCATGTCGCGGAAGCGATCATAAAAATGCGCCTTGGCGATGTGGAAGGCGACGCGGCCGAGCGTCGTCTGCTGGGCTGCTATGATCGTTTCCGCAAAATAGACCAGCCACCCCGTGACATCGAGCGTCTGCTGATGGACCTCGAGCTGATCGTAATAGGCCTTGCGATGCTGCTCGATGGTATGGGCGAGCGCGATCAGGGTCGGCTGCCCGATGTTCTGGGCGAGGGATTTTTCTGCGAGCGTTCGCCCGATGCGGCCATTGCCATCCTCGAAGGGATGGATGCTCTCGAAATAAAGATGTCCGATCCCGGCTCGGGTAAGTGCTGGCAATGGCTCGTCCCCGTTCGGGGCCGAGCCATTGAACCAGGTGAGATAGGCGGCCATCTCGTCCGGAACCCGGGAGGATGGCGGCGCCTCGAAATGCACAGTCGGCCGATCCTGGCGGCCGGACACGATCTGCATCGCGTCTTCATGGCGACGGTAGCCGCCGATCGTTTCCAGATGCCGGCTATCCGCCATCAGCATGCGGTGCCAGCGGAATAGCGTGTCGGCGTCGAGGGGATCGGCCCAGCTCCTATAGAGATCGACCATCATCTCCGCGATGCCACGCTCTTTCGGCTTCACGTTGCGATTGTCGGTGTCGAGGCCGAGCTGACGGCGCAGGGAGGATTGCACGCTGAGGCGATCCAGCGTCTCCCCTTCGATCGCGCTGGTCTTGACCGCCTCGTCGCTGAGGAGTTCGATCCGCAGCAGGTCCCGCTCGTCATCGCTCACATGCCGGACCGCACCGATCACCTCGCCGGTGAGCAGCAGGAACCGCCGCTCCAGCGGTTCGAGGGCAACCGGATCATAGACAAAATGCGGCCAGCCGTGCTGGGTCCAGTTCCAAGCCATGAGCGATAGAATTCCTCTCTATAGCTCACATAATAGCGAATGTGTGATTGATAGATAGCCTTCCTATCGCTCACGGCAGCGCCAAGGAGACTGAGAGCGTGATGCCGGGTCGATAACGTGATGCGCGCGACCAGGGGTGAAAAGGTCCACCTGCTGCCGAACGATACCCATTGTGCGCTACGATCGAATGGGGATCAGGGATGGCACATGGGATTCGGCGTCTTCATTCACCGCTCAGACTCGATTTATGACGACAGCCCGGCTGAGCGGTATCAGTTCCCGCGCCCATATCTGGGACGCGTCGAGGCCTGCGTCGGCGACTGGATCGTTTATTACGAACCCCGGAAAGTGGCGGAGACCCGCGGCTATTTCGCGATCGCCAGAGTCCAGCGCGTCGTTCCTGATCCCACCGCTCCGGGCATGTATCTCGCTCTCATCGAACCGGGCAGTTATCTCGATTTTGCCAGCCCGGTGCCTTTCACCGATGCGGATGGCGTGGTCGAGCGCGGAGTGCTGAACGCCGACGGGCGCATTTCGGGGCGCGCGCAAGCCGCCGTGCGTCCACTCTCGCGGGACGATTTCAACCGGATCGTCACGCTCGGGCTGAATGATAGCGAGCCGCTGCTGCCACGCGTCGACGAGGGTGCATCCCTCTCAGGCTTTGAAGAAGAACAAGCGCCATTCGTGTTCGAGCAGCCCCGCGAGCGCGTCAACACTCTGTCGTCTCGCATTGTCCGCGACCGCATCTTCCGGCGCGTCGTGCTGCGCGCCTATGACGAGCGCTGCGCCATTAGCGGGCTGAAGCTGATCAATGGCGGCGGGCGCGCCGAGGTGGCGGCCGCGCATATCCGGCCTGTCGAAGCGAGTGGCCCCGACATCGTCAGCAACGGGTTGGCGCTTTCTGGCACGGCGCACTGGATGTTCGATCGCGGACTGATCAGCCTCTCGGATGATCTGGACATCCTCATTTCCCGGCAAACCAACGATCCCGACGGCGTGCGCGCCTTCATCAATAAAGACGGCCGCGCCATCGCGCCACGCAGGTTGATCGAGCGACCCCATCCCCATTTCCTGCGCTGGCACAGGGAGCATTGTTTCAAGCCGTGAAGCGGCGGCTCCCTATGCCGCTTGCGATCACTGCACAGCAGTTCCGCCGTTCGCCTGTCATTGCACGCCACGCTGCGACGCGAAGGGAAACCTGTTGAACCGGCCCAATATCGGGCTCTTTTAATCATCCCCACCCGGGATGAGATCGTCATGACCCCGGCACGTCGGGGAGCATATGGCGGCAGCACATCATCATCAGGGTTTTGCCCGCGGCGCGCGGATGCTGCGCACGGCGATGGGTCCGGCGATCGCCCGGCACCTGGAAGACCCGTCCGTCGTCGAGGTGATGCTGAACCCGGATGGGCGGCTGTGGATCGACCGGCTCTCGGAAGGGTTGGGCGACACAGGCGAGAAGCTGTCGCCCGCTGACGGTGAACGCATCGTTCGCCTCGTCGCGCACCATGTCGGCGCGGAGGTTCACGCTGGCGCCCCGCGCGTTTCGGCCGAGCTGCCCGAGACAGAAGAACGGTTCGAGGGCCTGCTGCCGCCGGTCGTCACGGCACCTACTTTCGCCATCCGCAAGCCCGCCGTCGCGGTCTTCACGCTCGAGGACTATGTCCGCGCCGGGATCATGTCCGACGGACAAGCCGGCGCGCTGCGCCAGGGTGTGGCCTCTCGCGCCAACATTCTCGTCGCGGGCGGCACCTCGACGGGCAAGACCACGCTGACCAACGCGCTGCTCGCCGAGGTCGCTAAGACAGAAGATCGGGTCGTTCTCATCGAGGATACGCGCGAGCTGCAATGCGCGGCGCCGAACCTCGTCGCCCTGCGCACCAAGGACGGCGTCGCCTCGCTGTCCGAGCTCGTCCGCTCAGCGCTGCGCCTGCGGCCCGACCGCATCCCCATTGGCGAGGTGCGCGGCGCAGAGGCGCTCGACCTGCTCAAGGCGTGGGGCACCGGCCATCCCGGCGGCATCGGCACCATCCATGCCGGCAGTGCTATCGGCGCGCTGCGCCGGATGGAGCAACTCATTCAGGAAGCCGTCGTCACCGTCCCGCGCGCGCTGATCGCCGAGACCATCAATCTCGTGGCCGTGCTCTCGGGGCGCGGCAAGGCGCGCCGGCTCACCGAACTCGCTCGTGTCGAGGGCCTCGGCCCTGATGGCGACTACCGCGTCACCCCTGTCCTTACCGGAGATCCCTCATGATCCCATCGCTCCATCGCGCACGCAGCGCCGCCCGACTGGCCCTGTCTGCCACCTGTATCAGCCTGATGGCCACGGCCAGCGCTCATGCCTCCGGTTCCTCCATGCCATGGGAGGCGCCGCTGCAATCCATCCTCCAGTCGATCGAGGGGCCGGTCGCCAAGATCATCGCCGTCATCGTCATCATCTCGACCGGGCTGGCGCTGGCCTTTGGCGACACGTCCGGTGGCTTCCGCCGGCTGATCCAGATCGTGTTCGGCCTGTCGATCGCCTTCGCCGCATCGAGCTTCTTCCTGTCCTTCTTCTCGTTCGGCGGCGGAGCGCTCGTCTGATGGCCGAGACGGTTGAGGTTCCCGGCTTCAGCGTTCCGGTCCACCGAGCACTGAATGAGCCGATCCTACTCGGCGGAGCACCGCGTGCCATCGCCATCGTCAATGGCACGCTCGCCGGGGCCGTGGGTCTCGGCCTGCGCCTGTGGTTGGTCGGCCTCGCCATCGGGGTGATCGGCCATATCGCAGCAGTATGGGCGGCGAAGCGTGATCCGCTTTTCGTCGAGGTGGTGCGCCGGCATCTGCGCATCCCCGCGCACCTCTCGGTCTGAGCGGGGTGCCATGATGATGAACCTCGCCGAGTATCGCCGCGATAACCGGCGCCTTGCCGATTTCCTGCCCTGGGCAGCGCTCGTCGCGCCGGGCATCGTCCTGAACAAGGATGGTTCGTTCCAGCGGACAGCGCGCTTTCGCGGACCGGACCTCGACAGCGCCGTTCCCGCCGAGCTCGTCGCGGTAGCAGGGCGGCTGAACAACGCCTTTCGTCGCCTTGGCTCGGGATGGGCGATCTTCGTGGAGGCGCAGCGCCATGCGGCCGCGACCTACCCGGCGAGCGCCTTTCCCGATGCCGCCTCCGCTCTGGTCGATGCCGAGCGGCGGGCCGAATTCGAGCAGGCGGGCAGCCATTTCGAGTCGAGCTACGTCCTGACCTTCACCTTCCTGCCGCCGGCCGAGGATGCCGCCCGCACCGAAGGCTGGCTCTATGAAGGGCGGGACCAGGCAGGCCTTGATCCCCATGAGACGTTGCGCGGCTTCGCCGACCGAACTGATCGGATCCTCAACCTCATCGATGCCTTCATGCCGGAATGCCGCTGGCTGGACGACGACGAGATGCTGACCTATCTGCATGGTTGTGTCTCGACACAGCGGCACCGTGTCCGCGTGCCGGAGACGCCGACCTATCTCGACGCGCTGCTGGCCGATCAGCCGCTCACCGGCGGGCTGGAGCCGCGCCTCGGCGATCAGCACCTACGTGTGCTGACCATCACCGGCTTTCCCACGGTGACGACGCCCGGCCTGCTCGATGAGCTGAACCGGCTCGCCTTTCCTTATCGCTGGTCGACCCGCGCCATCCTTCTCGACAAGACGGATGCGGTCCGGCTGCTCACCAAGATCCGCCGCCAATGGTTCGCCAAGCGCAAATCCATCGCCGCCATCCTGAAGGAGGTCATGACCAATGAGGCCTCCGTCCTCGTGGACTCGGATGCCGCGAACAAGGCTGAAGATGCCGACCTCGCCCTGCAGGAGCTCGGCGCGGACCATGCCGGCATCGCCTATGTCACCGCGACGGTGACGGTGTGGGATGCCGATCCGCGCATCGCCGACGAGAAACTGCGACGGGTCGAGAAGGTCATCCAGGGCCGCGACTTCACGGTGATGACCGAGACCATCAATGCCGTCGATGCCTGGCTCGGCAGCTTGCCCGGCCACGTCTATGCCAATGTCCGCCAGCCGCCGATCTCGACGCTCAATCTCGCCCATATGATTCCGCTGTCAGCGGTGTGGGCCGGCGACAGTGCCGACGCGCATTTCAATGCCCCGCCGCTCCTGTTCGGCAAGACCGAGGGCTCGACCCCGTTCCGGTTCTGCCTCCATGTCGGCGATGTCGGCCACACCCTCGTCGTCGGCCCGACCGGCGCCGGCAAATCCGTGCTGCTGGCGCTGATGGCGCTGCAGTTTCGGCGCTACGCCGGTGCCCAGGTGTTTGCCTTTGATTTCGGCGGCTCGATCCGGGCGGCGGCGCTCGCTTGTGGGGCGGACTGGCACGATCTCGGTGGCGGGCTCAGCGAGGGGAGCGCGGAGACTGTCGCGCTCCAGCCGCTTGCGCGCATCGATGAAGCTGTGGAACACGCCTGGGCCGCCGACTGGCTGAACGCCATCCTCACCCGCGAAGGCGTCCATATCACGCCGCAGATGAAGGAACATATCTGGACGGCGCTGACATCGCTCGCCTCGGCGCCGGTCGAGGAACGCACCCTCACCGGCCTCTGCGTCCTGCTTCAGTCCAACGACCTGAAGCAGGCATTGCGTCCCTACTGCCTGGGCGGCGCCTGGGGCCGGCTGCTCGACGCCGAGACCGAGCATCTGGGCTCCGCCACCGTCCAGGTTTTCGAGACTGAGGGGTTGATCGGTACGGAGGCCGCGCCTGCGGTGCTCGCCTATCTGTTCCACCGGATCGAGGATCGGCTCGATGGATCGCCGACCCTTATCATCATCGATGAAGGCTGGCTGGCGCTGGACGACGAGGCCTTCGCGGGCCAACTGCGCGAATGGCTGAAGACGCTGCGCAAGAAGAACGCCAGCGTCATTTTCGCCACGCAGTCGCTCTCCGACATCGACGGCTCGGCGATCGCACCCGCCATCATCGAGAGCTGCCCGACACGCCTTCTGCTCCCCAATGAGCGGGCCATCGAGCCGCAGATCACCGCCATCTATCGCCGCTTCGGCCTGAACGATCGGCAGATCGAGATCCTCGCGCGGGCGACCCCGAAGCGCGACTACTATTGCCAGTCGCGGCGCGGCAACCGGCTGTTCGAGCTCGGCCTCAGTGAGGTCGCGCTGGCGCTGTGCGCGGCGTCCTCGAAGACGGACCAGCAGGCCATCGGCAGGATATTCGCCGCGTACGGTCGCGACGGCTTCCTGGACGCTTGGCTGCGTCATCGCGGCCTCGGCTGGGCCGCCGACCTCCTTCCCAACCTCACCAATTTGGAGACGCAGCCATGACGCTGTTCCGTCCGCGCGCGCTCACCGTCGCCGTCGTGCTGCTGACCGCGCCGCTCGCCCTCGCCCCCGTGCTGTTCCCATCCGCGCAGGCCCTCACGGTCTATGACCCGTGGAACTACGCGCAGAACATGATGTCGGCGGCGCGGGCGCTGGAACAGATCAACAACCAGATCACCTCGCTGCAGAACGAAGCGCAGATGCTGATCAATCAGGCGCGTAATCTCGCCAGCCTGCCGCACTCCTCGTTGCAGCAGATCCAGCAATCGGTCCAGCGCACCCAGCAATTGCTCGGGCAGGCGCAGAGCATCGCTTTCGATGTCGGCCAGATCGACCAGGCTTTCCAGCAGCGCTACGGCAATATCCCGCTCTCGGCCTCCGATGCCGATCTCGTCGCCGGTGCGCGCTCGCGCTGGCAGACCACGGTCGGGGGCTTGCAGGACGCGCTGCGGGTGCAGGCCGGCGTCGTCGGCAATGTCGACGCCAACAAGGCCGAGATGGCGACCCTCGTCGGCCAGAGCCAGGGCGCCACGGGCGCGCTTCAGGCCACGCAGGCCGGCAACCAGTTGCTCGCTTTGCAGTCGCAGCAGCTCTCCGACCTGATCGCGGTGATGTCCGCCAATGGGCGCGCCGCGGCACTGTCCGAGGCGGAACGCGCGACCGCGGCCGAGCAGGGACGTGAGCAGCGCCGACGCTTCCTCACCCCGGGCGCCGGCTATCAGGCCGGCAATGCCCGCATGTTCAGCAACTGAGGGAGGCCGACATGGACGGAGCCATGCTGGCCCGGCTCGGCGCGGTGATCTTTGTGGCCATCGCCGGTACGGCGGCGGTTCTGGAGATGAGCCGGGAGGACAAGGCGCCGGTGCCTTCACCCAGTCGGACGGTCCAGGCCGAGCGCGATCCTTTGCGCGATGAACAGAGGCGGTGTCAGCAGTTGGGAGAGACTGCCGCTCAGGACCCCGCCTGCCTGAAGGTCTGGGCGCAGACGCGGGACCGGTTCCTCGGCCGTCCCGCGACGACTGAAGGTCGCTGAGCCATGAACGGCACCGGCGTCATCGACAACTTTCTGGGCGTCTTCACCTCCTATATTGACAGCGGCTTCGGCCTCCTTGGTGGCGAGGTCGCTTTCATCGCCACCACGCTCATCGTCATCGACGTGACGCTGGCGGCGCTGTTCTGGTCGTGGGGTGCGGATGACGACGTCATCGCCCGGCTCATCAAGAAGACCCTGTTCGTCGGCGTCTTCGCCTACATCATCGGCAATTGGAACAACCTCGCCCGCATCGTCTTCGAGAGCTTCGCCGGGCTGGGGCTGAAGGGCTCGGGAACGGCATTTTCCGTCAGCGACTTGATGCGTCCGGGCAAGGTAGCGCAGACCGGGCTCGATGCCGGCCGTCCCTTGCTCGAGTCCATCTCCGATCTGATGGGCTGGATCGCCTTCTTCGAGAATTTCATCCAGATCGCCTGCCTGCTGTTTGCCTGGGCATTGGTGCTGCTCTCCTTCTTCATCCTCGCCGTCCAGCTCTTCGTCACCCTGATCGAGTTCAAGCTGACGACGCTCGCCGGCTTCGTGCTGATCCCCTTCGGCCTGTTCGGCAAGACCGCCTTCATGGCCGAACGGGTGCTGGGCAATGTGGTCTCCTCCGGCATCAAAGTCATGGTGCTCGCGGTCATCATCGGCATCGGCTCGACCCTGTTCGGCCAGTTCACGGCGGGCTTCGGCGGACAGACGCCCACCATCGACGACGCCATGGCGATCGTGCTGGCCGCGCTATCGCTGCTCGGTCTCGGCATCTTCGGTCCCGGCATTGCCGCCGGCCTTGTCTCCGGTGGTCCGCAGCTGAGCGCGGGGGCCGCCGTCGGCACGGGTTTCGCCGCCGGTGGCGCCCTGATGGCGGCGGGCGGTACTGCTAGCCTCGCTGTCCGCGGCGGTGGCGCCGCGCTGTCCGCTACGGCGGCCGCGGCGCGAGGTGGAGCGACCGCCTACAGCATCGGTGCGGCCGGCCAGTCCGGCATGGCGGGTGTCGCCTCAGGTCTCGGTGGCGTCGCGCGAGCCGCGGGCTCTGCCGCCGTGTCACCGCTCGCGAACGCCGTCAGCGGTACGGCCTCAGCCTCCTCCGCCGGTGACGTGCCCGACTGGGCCAAGCGCATGAAGCGCGGCCAGTCGCTTCGCCATGGCGTCTCCGCCGCCGCCCATGCTGTGCGCTCCGGTGACAGCCATGCCGGCGGCTCCTCCGTCTCCCTCAATGAGAGCGACCGCTCATGAACCTCTTCAAGCGACCTGCGACCCATTACGGAACGTCGCCCGAGCCGGTCACGCCCTATCAGAAGGCAGCTCAGGTGTGGGACGAGCGCATCGGTTCGGCCCGTGTACAGGCGAAGAATTGGCGGCTGATGGCCTTTGGTAGCCTGTTCCTCTCAGTCGGCTTTGCCTCCGTGCTTGTCTGGCAATCGACGAGGGGCACCGTCGTGCCCTGGGTGGTCGAGGTCGATCGCCTCGGCCAGACGCAGGCCGTAGGGCCGGCCACCGGCGAGTATCGCCCAACCGATCCGCAGATTGCTTGGCATCTTGCCCGCTTCATCGAGCAGGTGCGCAGCCTGCCGGCCGATCCCGTGATTGTGCGGCAGAACTGGCTCAGGGCCTATGAGTTCACCACCGATCGGGGTGCTGCCGCTCTTAACGACTATGCACGCGCCAATGATCCGTTCACGCGGGTCGGCAAGCAGCAGATCGCCGTCGAGGTCTCCAGCGTGATCCGGGCCTCGCCGGATTCCTTCCGCGTCGCCTGGGTCGAGCGGCGCTATGAGAACGGCCAGCTCGCCGCCACCGAGCGCTGGAGCGCGATCCTGACGCTGGTGATACAGCCACCGCGCGATGCCGAGCGCCTGCGCACCAATCCGCTCGGCATCTATGTCAACGCCATCAGTTGGTCGCGGGAGATGAGCCAGTGAACATGTCTTTCCGTAAATCCACATCTCAGGCTCTGCGCCGATCCGCCTTTGCGGTTCTTCTGCTTTCGGCGACGATGTTGGGCGGCTGCGCTTCGGCTCCGAAGCCGCCGCAGATCAGCTATGACAGTGACGTGCCGGCCCTGCCTGCGGTGCCAGCCGTCGTCACCGATGAGCGGCCTCGTCCGCTCCACACGCCGCCCGCCTGGACGCCGGCCAAGGGCGGCACGGACGCCAAAACGCCCGTTGCCCGCGTCGAGAACGCCAATGCCGCCGCGCGGGTCGAGCCGCGCCGCGAGGGCTATTACAACGCCATCCAGATCTATCCCTGGAGCGAGGGCGCGCTCTATCAGGTCTATGCAGCGCCCGGCCAGATCACCAACATCGCACTGGAGCCGGGCGAGAGCCTGACCGGCAGCGGGCCGATCGCCGCGGGCGACACCGCGCGCTGGATTATCGGCGACACGGAGAGCGGCGAAGGGGTTAGCCGGCGCGTGCATGTGCTGGTAAAGCCGACGCGGGCTGACATCTCCACCAACCTCGTCATCACCACCGACCGCCGCAGCTACATGATCGAGCTGCGGGCCGGCGAGAAGCCCTATATGCCGGCTGTCGCCTGGGCCTATCCGCAGGTTCCGGGAGCGCTGCGCCCCGGTGTTCCGCCTATGCCGGTCATCCCGAGCTTCGCCGCCCGCAACTACCGCTATGCGCTCACCGGCGACACGCCGCCCTGGCGGCCGATGGCCGTCTATGACGACGGGCGCAAGGTCTATGTCGAGTTCCCACGCGGGGTCATTCAGGGCGAGATGCCGCCGCTCTTCGTCATTGGGGCGGACGGGGAAGCGCAGATCGTCAATAGCCGCATCCACCAGAACATCCTGATCGTCGACCGGCTGTTCGGTGCCGCCGAACTGCGCCTCGGTGGCGGCGAGCGCCCGCAGAAGGTGCGGATCGAGCGCACGGACGGGAGGCCGGCATCATGAGCAGCCCCGACAATCATGACATCGAGGCGGATTTCGGCGCTCCGACCACCGATCACGCCGCGGCCATGCGGCTGCGTACAGAGCCGCCGCGCGTCACGCGTCTCTCGCGCAAGGTCCTCGCTGGCGCCGGGCTGGTTGTCAGCCTCGGCATAGGCGGCGCCCTGATCTATGCGCTGCAGGGTCGCGACAAGGGCACCGGCGGCGAGGAACTCTACTCCACCCAGAACCGCTCCACGGCCGATGGCCTTGCCGGCCTGCCACGGGACTATACCGGGCCGATCCTGGGTCCGCCGCTGCCCGGCGATCTCGGCCGGCCGATCCTTGAGGCGCAGAACCGCGGCCAGCCCGTCGTGCCGCCGACAATGACAGCGCCACAGGTGGATCCTGAGCAGCAGCGGCGTCTTGCGGAACAGGAAGCCGCGCGGACCAGTCGCGTATTCTTCCAGGCGGCGCAGGCCCGCGCGCCGGCGTCGTCAGTGGCGAGTGCTTCCGGCTTCAGCGGCCCTGGCTCGGCAGGAACGGGCGGCACGTCCTCACCCCAGGATCGCCAGCTTGCCTTCCTCAATGCCACTGTGGATCGGCGCGTTGTCGCGTCCGATCGCGTCATGGCGCCGGCATCGCCTTATGTGCTGCAGGCGGGCGCCGTCATCCCGGCCGCGCTGATCACCGGCATCCGCTCCGATTTGCCCGGCCAGATCACCGCCCAGGTCACCGAGAACGTCTATGACAGCCCGACCGGACGCATCATGATCATTCCGCAGGGCACGCGGCTGCTCGGCCAGTACGACATTGGTGTCGGCTTCGGTCAGCGCCGGATCCTGCTGGTCTGGAGCCGGCTGATCTTCCCCAATGGCCGCTCCATCGTGCTGGAGCGCCAGCCCGGCACCGATGCGCAGGGCTATGCCGGCCTCGAGGACGGCGTCGACATGCACTGGTGGGACCTCGCCAAGGCGGTTGGCCTCTCGACGCTGCTCTCCGTCAGCGCCGAGCTCGCCATGGATGATCAGGATGCATTGATTCAGGCGCTCCAAAGCGGGGCGCAGGACACCATCAATAATGCCGGCCAGGAGATCATCCGCCGGCAGTTAAACGTCGCACCCACCCTGACCATCCGGCCCGGCTTCCCGGTGCGGGTCATGGTCACCCGTGACCTCGTCCTCGAGCCCTACAGGTACTGACCATGACGAAGCTGAAACTCGGACCCATCGCGAACGACAAGCCGGTGAAGGTGGCGCTCTCGCTACCCGGCGCGCTGCACCGCGATCTTGTCGCGTATGCCGAGGTGCTCGCACGGCAAACCGGCCAGCCGGTCGATGATCCCGTGAAGCTCGTCGTGCCCATGCTGGAGCGCTTCATCGCCACTGATCGCGAGTTCGCCAAGGCGCGCCGCGAGGCTGCCGACGCTGCGAGCATCAGCGCGTCGCTACCAGCTCCTGGGCCATCTTCCGTGTCAGGCTGAACAAGGTGCGCACTGCCGGGTTGTCGTTCTTCGGCGAATACATCACCGAGAACGGGATCACCTCGTCGGCGAGAGGGCGGTAGACTGCCTCCGGCAGATTGATCCACGTATCGGGTTCCAGCATTGGCAAAATACCTCGCCCGTCGTGACGACATTCGACGCTCGAGCACGGCGACCGGCTCTGAGCGAGGCTAAACCCTAATGATGCCGGAAAATATAAATTGCGTTCACTCATGTAGTATATCGATTTAAATCATAAAATTATTCTGCGACAAAAAAGATATTATATTTCCGATTTAATTTCATATTAGACCTAGCGCATCTGAAATATGATTCTTAATCATGGCAGAAAATTCGCTAGTTAGCTCGCTTTTCGCGTAGCGCAATGGCGTCAGTATGTATGACATGAATTGAATGCTTGGTTCAAATTCATGAACGGATATGCCGGTGTGTTTATAGAAATCAGCGACAATAGGATTAACAATGCTCAATCCCATTCCATTACCGACCATACTGCAAATCACTGCCGCGTACTGGCACTCATGGGCTAGGTCGCGTTTGTCTTCTCCACCTCTTGTGAAAACCGAATCAATATGTCGCCGGTCGCCGTGAGAGAGTGAGATGAACGGTTCGCCGGCGAGATCCTTGGGCTGAAGTGGGGTGCGGCGCCGGGCGAGTCGGTGCTTTGGTGGTACGATGCAGACGCCATCCATCTTCAGGGCAAGATCCGCTTCGACGCCGATCGCGTCCGAAATGTAAGATGTGATGCCGATGTCGCAGAAGCGCGACGCCGTCCATTGTGCGACCGTGACGGAATCTCCGAAGTGGACCGAAATTCGAACCGCCGGATGAACGGCTGCGAAGTCGCGCATGATGCCGGGCAGCACGGTGAGACCCATCGATGGCACGGCCCCCACACGCAAATGCCCCGTGCCAAGCTTGCGGATGGTTTGGGCGGATTGTTCCAAGTCAGCAAGCCCCACATAGGCGCGCTCAACATCGCGATAAAAGGCGTGTGCTTCGGGTGTCGCTTGGAGCCGCCCCGCCATGCGCGAAAAGAGCTTCAAGCCCGTGTCTTTCTCGAGCTGAGTGATCAGGCGACTGACATTGGGCTGGCTGGTGTTCAGCTCATGGGCTGCCATGGTCATGGAGCCGGAAAGCATGACTGCCCGGAAAGCGGCCACATGACTGAAACGCATCCTCTCCCCCTCGTCCGCACGGGCTAAAGCTGGTCAGCTGTTATCATATCATTTTTGCATACCTATGGGCGATCTTCTCATTTGCCGGCATGAACGAGCACCGACTATCGTTTTCCAACGCGGCCTTCCTCGCAAAAATACCACCGCGATTAGAATTCTTGAATAATCCGACCAGGGGCTTGGATATGAAGATCGTACTCAAAGCCGTTAGGGTTCTCTTGGCCACTGGCTTTGTGTCCTGGGCCGTTCCCGCTGCACAGGCCGCCACGCCGATGCCATCGCCCCCCGAATTAATTACCTCCCAGGGCGTCCTTCGGGCCGGCGTGCGCTGCGACCAGCCGCCCTACGGCTTTCAGGACGGCAGCGGCGCCTTTGCCGGTGTCGAGACCGACATGGCCCGGCAGATCGCCGACTGGATCTTCGGCAGCAAAGACAAGGTCGAGTTCACCTGCGTCACGGCGGAAAACCGCATTCCGCAGCTCACCGGCAAGCGGGTCGATCTTCTGATCGCGACGCTCGGGGTCACGCCAGAGCGCCAGCGAGTCATCGATTTCAGCATTCCCTATCGCTGGGGGGCGAGCGGCCTTCTGGTAAGGGCGGACAGCCCCTTCCAGAAGGTGGCGGATCTCGATCACCACACCGTCGTCATGCCCAAAGGCACCGTCCAGGCCAAGTGGTTCGAGGACATGATGCCCGGCGTGAAGACCTTGCGCCTGAATACCGCCGCGGACTCGCTGCAGGCGCTGAAGCAGGGCCGCGCCGACGGCTATGCCCACGATGCCGCGACCCTCGTGGTGGCCGCAGCCCAGGATAAGTCGCTGCGACTGCTGAACGACCCTTACCAAACCTCTGAAGTCTCTATTGGTCTGCGCAAGGACGAGCCCACCTGGAAGACCTATCTGGATGCCGCCGTCGAACGCATGCACGCCGAGAAGCTGTTTCGCGTTTGGGTGGAGAAATACGTCTCCGCGGAAGCGAGGCCCTATTATCTCGAGTTCTTCGAGACGCCGCGCCCCGATGAGAATTGAGAGGGCCGGGTGCCGCCATGGATTTTGACGCCGCTTACCTCGCTCAGCAGTGGCCCGCCCTCATGGGCGGGCTGTGGGTGACGTGCCAGGTCACGCTCCTCTCCATTGTCCTCTCCTTGCTCATCGGCCTCTTCGGCGCGGCCTTTCGGCTGTTCTCCGTCCCGATTCTGTCGCAACTGACATTCGGCTATGTGGAACTGGTGCGGAATACGCCAATCCTGGTGCAGCTCTTCTTCATCTTCTACGGGCTGCCGGCCATCGGCCTCGGCATCTCGCAATTCTGGTCGGGCGTGCTGTGTCTCTCGCTCTGGGCGGGTGCCTATCAGGTGGAGAATATCCGGGGTGGGCTGCTCACCATCGAGAAGGGGCTAAAGGAGGCGGCCTTCTCGCTCAGCCTCAGCCTGCGCCAATATTTCCGGCTCGTGGCGCTGCCGCTGGCCATTCGGACCAGCCTTCCGTCCATGCTCAATACGTCCATTTCGCTGCTGAAGAACTCCTCCTATTTGCAGGCCATCGGCCTGGCGGAGATGACCTTCATCGCGGTGGACCGGATCGCCACCGACTTTCGCGCGGTAGAAATGTTCACGGCCATCGGCGCGCTCTATCTGGCGCTGGTGATCGTGCTGAGCCTCATGACATCCATCGTTGAGCACAAGCTCAGGAAACCGTTTCGGGTCTGACATGGATATCATCCTCGACAATTGGCCGCTGATCCAGAAGGGCCTTGGGATGACGCTGGGCCTCGCCGTCGTCACCCTTCTGTTTTCCACCCTCGTGTCCTTGATCCTGGGCGTGATGGCGACGCTGCACAGCCGCATGCTGCGCTGGAGCATCCACGGCTATGTGGAGTTTTTCCGCGCCATCCCACTGATCGTCAACGTCTTCTTCGTCTATTTCGTGCTGCCGACCCTGGGCTTAGATCTGAGCCCGTTCGCCGCCGTGGTGTTCGGGCTGACGCTGTGGGGCAGCGCGAATGGCATCGAGATCGTGCGCGCCGGCATCGAAGCGGTGCCCGCGCATCAATGGCGCAGCGCCTGGGCCTTGGGCATGCGCCAGTGGGAAGTCTACTGGCACATCGTGGCCCCGCAGGCGATCCGGCTGATCGTTCCGCCCTTCACGGGCCTGCTCACCCTCTTGGTGCAGGCCACCTCTCTCGGCGCCCTCGTGGGGGTGACGGAGTTCCTCAAGGTCGGCCAGATCATCATCGAGCGCTCCGCCGTCATGAATGGCGTCAGCCCGGCCTTCCTCGTCTACGGCTTCGTCCTCGCGGTCTACTTTATCATCTGCTCCGCCCTTAGCTGGCTGAGCCGCTATCTGGAGCGCCGCCTGGGCCGCAAGTCGAACCGCAAGCCATCCTTGGTCCCGTCAGGTATGAGAGAAGCAGTATGATGATCGAGAGCGAAGCGCACCGGTCCAAGGTCAGCCGGCGCTTGCAGGATGAAACCGCGCAAGAGATTTGCGATTTCATCTATCTTCCCCGCCTTGCCGACTTCGCCCGCGGCTTTCCCTATCTCACCGCCATCAATCAGGCCCACATCCTGATGCTGGACGCCCAGGCCCTCATCCCTTCCGATGCCGCCAAGACCCTGGCGGAGGCGCTGCTGCAGATGGAGGAAAATGGGCCCTCGGCCATCGCGCTCGATCCGCAGCGGGAGGACGCCTATTTCAATTATGAGGCGCATCTCATCGGCAAGGTGGGCCTCGATATCGGTGGGCGGGCCCATACGGCGCGCAGCCGGAACGACATCCTCGCCACCATGGACCGCATGCGGTGCCGCGACCTGGTGATCGCCCTGCTGGACGCCCTGGCAGAGCTGCGGCAGACAGCAGCCGAGCAAGCCGCCCGCTATGTGGATGTGGTGATGCCCGGCTATACCCATCTGCAGCCGGCCCAGCCCATGACCTATGGCTTCTATCTGGCCGGTGTGGCCGAGGCGCTGGAGCGGGATGCGGAGCGGCTCGCAGGGGCCTATGGCCGCGTCGACCGGTGTCCGCTGGGGGCCGGCGCCTTCGCCGGCACACCCTATGGGATCGATCGGTCGGAGACGGCGCGGCTGCTGGGGTTCCCCGCGGTGGTGGACAGTACGCTGGATGCGGTGGCCTCGCGGGACTTCATTTTCGAGGTGCTCGGCAGTCTCTCCATTCTGGCTGCCACCTGGAGCCGCATCGCGCAGGACTATTTCCTGTGGTCCACGGACGAGTTCCGCTTCATCGAGTTCCCGGACAGCGTGGCGGGGACATCGAGCATCATGCCTCAGAAGAAAAATCCTATCGTGCTGGAGTTCCTGAAGGGCAAGGCGGGGCATATCATCGGCCATTATGCCGGGGCGGTGTCCATCCTGCGTGCGACCAATTTCAC
This sequence comes from Azorhizobium caulinodans ORS 571, assembly GCF_000010525.1. Taxonomy (GTDB): domain Bacteria; phylum Pseudomonadota; class Alphaproteobacteria; order Rhizobiales; family Xanthobacteraceae; genus Azorhizobium; species Azorhizobium caulinodans. The sequence goes on from NC_009937.1 coordinate 4,424,395, forward strand.
CCACTCGGGCGATGCGAACCGGGAGAGCATCAGCTTCTTCTGGGGCGCGGCCGATGACTGCCTCACCAGCCTCAAGTTGCTGCGCCTCATCATCCGCACCGCGTCGCCGCGGCGGGAGGTCATGCTGAAGCGGGCGCGGGAGAATTTTTCGTCCGCCACGGATCTCGCCGATGCCATCGTGATGAAGAGCGGCCTGTCCTTCCGGCAGGCCCATCACATCGTCGGCGCCGTGGTGCGCGATGCGCTGGACCACGATCTGACGGCGGATCGCATTTCCCTCGACATGGTCCAGCGCGCCTGCCGCGATCAGATGGGCCGGGAAATCGCACTCTCGGAAGAGGATGTGCACGCGAGCCTTGATCCGCGGATCAGCGTAGCCAGCCGCCGCGACGGCGGCCCGGCGGAGGAGGGCGTGCGTATGGTCCTCGGCAAGGTCCAGGCGAAGCTCGATGCGGACCGTCAGGACAATCGCCGCCGCCGAGAGGTGATCGACGCCGCCTGCCGTGACCGGCGCCGGCTCATGGAGGAACTCGCAGGATGAACGGGGCCGGGCGTGCATTGGTGCAAGTGCGAGGGTTGTACAAGGCGTTTGGGGCGGTGACCGTTCTCCACGGCATCGACCTCGACGTAAAGGAAGGCGAGGTGGTGGTCATCATCGGCCCCAGCGGCTCGGGCAAGAGCACCTTCATCCGCTGCATCAACGGGCTGGAAGCTCCGACCGCGGGCCGCATCACGGTGGAAGGCCATATGGCCGAGGCGGGCAATCGCAAGGCGCTCGATGCCTTGCGGTCCGACATCGGAATGGTCTTTCAGGACTATACTCTTTTTCCCCATCTGACGGTGCTGGAGAACATCCTTCTGGCGCCGCGCCTGCGCGGTCGCCTGAAAGGTGAGGCTGCCCTGCGACGGGTCATGGAGCTGCTGGATCTCGTGCGCCTCCCCCACAAGGCGCAGGCCTATCCGGCCGAATTGTCCGGTGGCCAGCAGCAGCGCGTGGCCATAGTGCGGGCGCTCGCCATGTCGCCGCGCGTCATGCTCTTCGACGAGCCGACCTCGGCGCTCGACCCGGAGACGGTGGCGGATGTGCTGGTGGTCATGCGCGATCTGGCGGTCCGCGGCATGACCATGATGATCGTCACTCATGAAATGGGATTTGCCAGGGAGGTGGCGGACAAGGTCGTCTTCATGGACGGCGGCAAGATCATCGAGGAGGGGCCGCCCGCCCAGCTCTTCGGCAATCCGCAGCAGGCCCGAACCCGGGCCTTCTTCGGCAAAATCCTGCACTGAGAAATCGCATGGGAGGGAGCATGACGAGCGGCGAGCACTGCGCCAGCGCCATCGAGATTCAGGAGCTGGATAAATGGTATGGCGATCTTCATGTGCTGAAGAAGGTCTCCCTGAGCGTTGAGCCCGGCAAGAAGATCGTCATCTGCGGGCCATCGGGCTCGGGCAAATCCACCCTCATCCGCTGTATCAACGGTCTGGAGCCTTTTCAGCAGGGCCACATCCAAGTGGGTGGGGTGAAGCTCGACGCCCCCGCGGCGATCCAGGCGGTTCGCCGCAAGGTGGGCATGGTCTTCCAGCATTTCTACCTGTTTCCGCACCTCACCGTGCTGGATAATTGTCTGCTGGCGCCCGTCCATACGGGCCTGCGGTCTCGCGCGGAGGCCGAGGCGCAGGCGCGGGAGCTGTTGGAGCGGGTGGGCATGAGGGACAAGGCGCAGGCTTATCCCGCCCAGCTCTCCGGCGGCCAGCAGCAGCGGGCGGCCATTGCGCGGGCGCTTTGCATGGATCCCGAAATCATGCTGTTCGACGAGCCCACCTCAGCACTGGACCCCGAAATGGTCATGGAGGTGCTTGATACCATGGTGATGCTGGCGGAGCGGGGCATGACCATGGTGTGCGTCACCCACGAAATGGGCTTCGCCCGCGAGGTGGCCGATGAGATCGTCTTCATGGACCATGGGGAAATCGTAGAGGCAGGGCCGCCGGCTCAATGTTTCACATCTCCGAAGAGCCCGCGCCTGAAGGCCTTTCTCCAGGCTGTGGTGCATTGAACCAGGCGGAGACGTAGCGGGAGGCCCCATGTTTCTCAGCGTGTTCGACATCTTCAAAGTGGGGATCGGCCCGTCTTCGTCCCACACCATGGGGCCGATGACCGCCGCGGCGCGCTTCCTCGACCTGTTGCGGCGGTTGCCCTTCAGCGGCCGGGCGGCCCGCCTGAGGGTGACCTTGCACGGCTCGCTGGCCTTCACCGGAAAGGGCCATGGCACGGATCGCGCGGTGGCTCTTGGCCTTCTGGGCTGGCTTCCGGCGACATTGGATCCCGACGAAGCTGAGCGCCAACTCACAAGGCTGCGGGACACCTGCACCTTAAGTCCGCCTGGGTTGCCCCCCTTGGCCTTCGACCCGGCGGCCGACATCGTGTTCGACTTCGGGCCGCCTTTGCCCGGCCATGCCAACGGCCTCATCCTTGCCGCGCTCCATGCGGACGGCGGGATGCTCCTGACCGAGACCTATTATTCCATCGGCGGCGGGTTCGTCGTCACGGCCGCGGAGCTGGATCTGCCCGGAGCGGACACGGCCGTCGCCGCGCCATATCCCTTTCCCTTCAGAAACGCCGCCGAGATGCTGCGCATGGCGCGGGACTGCGGGCGCTCCATCGCGGCCATGAAGCGGGAGAATGAAATCCGCCTGCGTCCGGAGGCGGAGGTCGAAGTGGGCGTGGCCGGCCTCTGGTCGGTCATGAACGGCTGTATTGAGCGTGGCCTCAGTCAGTCCGGCGACTTGCCCGGCGGCTTGCGTGTGCGCCGCCGCGCCCGCAGCATCCACCAGCAATTGCTGGCGGAGCGGGCGTCAAATTCCAGCCAGCCTCATGCGGGCTCGGACTGGCTGAGCGTCTATGCCATGGCCGTGAACGAGGAAAACGCCGCGGGCGGCAAGGTGGTCACGGCGCCCACCAATGGCGCGGCCGGCGTCGTCCCCGCCGTGCTGCGCTATTATCTCGACCACTGTCGCGGGGCGGACCCCGCCCTTATTTCGGATTTCCTGCTGACGGCCGCCGCCATCGGCGGCTTGATTAAGCACAATGCCTCCATCTCCGGCGCCGAAGCCGGCTGCCAGGGCGAGGTCGGCTCGGCGGCCGCCATGGCCGCGGCGGGCCTCTGCGCGGTGCTGGGTGGCACGCCGGGGCAGGTGGAGAATGCCGCCGAAATTGCCCTGGAGCATCATCTGGGCATGACCTGCGACCCGGTTGCCGGCCTGGTTCAGGTGCCGTGCATTGAGCGCAACGGCATCGGCGCCACCAAAGCAGTGGCCGCCGCCTCCCTCGCCCTGCGGGGCGATGGAACCCACTTTATACCGCTGGACAATTGCATCGAAGCCATGCGCCAGACCGGCGAAGAGATGAGCACCAAATTCAAGGAAACCAGCCTCGGCGGCTTGGCAGTCAATCTGCCGGAATGCTGAATAGCTGCTTCGACTGTATTAGTGACCGCGGAAGAGCCTTTCTTCGAAGAAGCAATTGGACGTTTTGCTTCACCCAGACTCTCTGACCAAGCGCCAGAAGATATTCGATCGGAAGGAGCGATGATTTGCCTCCTGGTGGCGTTCGTCATAGATGAGCTCTGGCAGGTGCACTTGATCGGCCGAACTCAGTCGACTGTCACGCTTTTAGTTTGACGGACAAATTAGGATATGCCGGATATATCTACCGGAACGCGCGTGTTGCGATATTTTATCGAGGTGGCTGGCCACAGCAGCTTTCGCAGGGCCGCCATCTCGCTGGGCATCCAGGAATCATCGGTAAGCCGGGGCATTCGTAATCTTGAGCACCAGATCGGCGCCTCTCTCTTTATCAGACACTCGGGGGGCATAACGCTCACACCCGCGGGGCAACGCTTTCTTGATCGGGTGCGCGACGCACTCGATCAGCTTGAAACCGGCGCTAGAGAAGCGGCTGCCACAGGGCAGCCGCAAAGAACTCACCTGAAAATCGGGGTATTTTCAGTTGCGGCATGCGGACCAATTTCGCAGCTGTTCGTCGATTTTGATCGTCACTACCCTCATATTGACGTTGAATTTCATGAATCATCAGCGGCGCACCACCTACTATCCATTGGAAAGGCGGAAATTGATCTGGCGTTCACTGTTGGGAATTCGCATCCACATTCTTATGATGCAACCGAGATCTGGCGCGAGCGGGTGTTTTTCGCCTTTCGTGAGGGGCATCCATTGACGCTCAAAAGCCGCTTGGCCTGGAGCGAGCTCGCTCAGGAACGCCTTCTAACGTCCTCCGGTGGTTCAGGTGATGAGATCCGCGATTACGTCACGGATCGCGTAAGGGGCACGGGCGGCGAGCCGAAAGTGGTAGCGCATAACATTGGGCGTTACGGCCTATTGGGGCTGGTAGCGGCCTGCCAGGGAATCATGCCCCTGCTGGAGTCGGAGACAATTCTTTCGATACCGGGAGTTACTTATCGACCCGTTGGCGGAGAGGCGCTGCCGATCTTTGTAATAACCTCTCCTAAAAATGATAGCCCAGCCGCTCGTGCACTCCTAACTCTCGCTCGGACGAGAGGTCAGTCGGGCTGATCGCACCGTGGACCATGCGCGTATCGCTTCGGCCTGGCCGCCGCGACCTTGCGAATGCCCTATCTTCGGCATATCGGCCTCCATGGGGATCGAGACCAAGAGCTGGCGTGACAACGACAAGCATCGGGTACGGATGGTCGAGCGCGGTCTTTAGGCGCTGTGCGGTGCTTCTCGAGTGCCCTGGCCGACAAGTTGAGGCAAGACGGCGGCTTCCTTGGTGCGCAGATATTGCGACGGCAGCGGGACAGCATCGCGGTGCACGGATCGAACCTATGTAGGCGACCTGCGACCGCTAGGTGTGATTTCTGATCAGGTTGTTCCGGCGAGAGCCTGAACAGGTGTTCTCCGGTCGAGGCTACCATGGGGCCTTTGGTGATTGTACCAGGCGAGCCATCGAGGCAGGTTGGCGGCGCGGCGTTCAGAAGACGGGAACGGGATGGCATAGGCCCATTCGCGCAGCAGGGTCTGAATGAAACGCTCGGCCTTGCCATTGGTCTTCGGCGTGTAGGGCCGGGTGCGGATGTGCCGGATGCCCAGCATCCGCAGCACCTTACGGAACAGCCTGGCGATGTAGCCGGCCCCGTTGTCGGTCATCCCCCGCTCGACCCGTATGCCGCGCGCCCGGAACCAGCGCAGGGCGCGAATGAGGAAGCCTGTCGTCGATCCCCGCCGCTCGTCGGGCAGCACTTCCACATAGGCAAGACGGGTGGCGTCATCGATGGCCACATGCAGGAAGTCGTAGCCCATGCCTTCACTGGCTCCACGCCGGTTGCCGGTGATGCGGTGGCCGACACCTGCGAAGCGGGCGAGCTTCTTGATGTCGAGATGGATCAACTCGCCCGGCCGCTCGCGCTGATAGCGTCGGACCGGCTCCTGGGGCATCAACGCGGCAAGGCTTCCGAGCCGTATCCGCGTCAGCCATCTGGCCACCTTGGAGCGGGCAAAGCCCAGCCGGACGGCGATCTCCTCGCCGCTCAACCGATACTCCCGACGCAGGCAAGCTGTTATTTCCCGCCAGAACCGGCCAGCCTCATCGTCAGCGGCGTGCGGGCGGGACGAGCGGTTCTGAAGGCCCGACGCCCCCTCGGCCCGCCAGCGGGCGAGCCACTTGCGGGCCGTCCTTTCGCTGATCCCGAAGCCGGCCGCCACTTCGGCGACTGGCAGGCCCTCCTCGACGATCCGCCGAACTATCTCCGCTCGACCAAGCGGCTTCGTTCGCGCATTCTGGTGCGGGTAGTTCATCCTCGTGTCCTGCGGTCGGTCGTGTCGCAACAACCACCTTCAGGCTCTCACGGGCGATGAACAACCTCTCCGGAAGCCACAGCTAGGTGTCAGCGGTGAATGGCCATCAGGGGGGCGAAGCGTGTCCTTCGCGGAGGATAGGGAAGTTGGTGGCGCAAAATCCCGGTCCTCCCCCGCTCGAAGACGAAGCTACGGTCGTCGACGATGACGCAGAAGCTTCAGATAGCCGCCGCCGATGAGGGCGTGGCCGCCTTTGACGAGGCCGATGACCCGGTCGCGGAGGGACGAAGTTTTCCAGGGTTCAGAAGTTGCGCGCATCGCGCCAAACAGGGCTACGGCGATGTCGCGATAGCTGGCGTGGTTCGCCCGACCATCCGCGGCGAGCATCATGCTGCGCAGGCGGCGCCTTTGCTGTGGAGTCATGCGCATGTCTGGCGGCGGCAGCCGCCCTTCGACTGTGCGCCAGAAGCGCTTCAACGCCTCCACCCGGCCCATCAAGTCCGCGTCCATCGGAATGACGGCTGCCATGAGGGCGTCACGGTGGCGGACCGGCAGAAACAGAATCTGCGACTGGTGCCTCCCCTCACCGATGGAGGCGTGAGCACCTTCCGGGCTCAACTGCAACGTGGAAATACCGTCGACCTCCCTGAGACGGACGCCGTCGGCGAAAGCGGGAGGCGAGCCAACAATCACGGCGCCAGGGTTGACGCGCGGCGACCAAACGATGGATTGCTCGATCGAGTTGAGAGATGGTCTCGCCGCGAAATCGAAGTCCCCAGCGCTGCTCCACCTCCCGGGGGAGCGGTTCGGCCTCGGTGCTGGCCCTGACGATCGCCTGGTATTGGCCCTGATAAGTCTCGTCTCGGCGCAGACATTCCCAGGCGAGGCCTTCGACGGAGAGGTTGTCGAAATAATCGTAGTTGGCGCTGTCCCGCCACCGCGACGTGTCCGGCTTCATTCCCTCGGCTCCGCATCAGTGGCGTGCGTGTCGAGCGAAACAGTCAGGAATTGCTTTGCCTAAGGGAAGGCCCTCTTTGAGCATCGCGTGATGCCCTGACTGCATCTCGCCAGCTCAATCAGTCGTCCCGGGTGCGCAGAAGGTCCTTGTAGCCGCTGGCGGCGACCCAACGGGCGCGAGCGAGATGGCTGTCAAAGATATTACGCGCACGCTCAGGCTCATGCGCGGCATCTACCCCGAAGAGCACTGCGACGACTTCTTTCCAGTCCGCGCCGTCGGCCACCGCATCCATAAGGCGCGCATAGAGGGGTAGGTGCGCTCTGTCGTAGCCGGTGAGTTGGAGGCTAGACGGCGCGATATCCTCAAAAAAAATCGGTCATATGACACCGCACCTCCATGACCATTACGCTCACGCTTCGTAGCCGAGTAGCGAACACGGCGCGAGTGGGAAATAACACATCGAATCCGGTGTTCGTGCGCCTTGGCCGCAAAGCGATCCTATACATACTATAGTTGATAATCTCGGAGGGCGTAAATTGCGATCCGTCTGCGCATGGATATGCGCAAGCTGGTCGGCCGGAACTTCGCGCGCCTGCGTCAGGAGAAGGGCCTGACACAGGAGGACGTACAGACGCGATCCGGCTTCAGCCAGCAGTACATCAGCGGGCTCGAACGCGGCCGGCGCAATCCCACTGTCATCACGCTCTATGAACTGGCACAGGCGCTGGGCGTTAGCCACGAAGAGCTTGTTCGGCCTGACGGCAAGGACTGAACCCCGGAGGGGAAGCACCGGCCGAAACCGCCCGATGCGTTGCGCGGCTCGCCCGCCGCGCCGGCCGCGAAGGGGGCGACCAAATCAGCGAAAAGGTATTGCCGTCCTCGTCGTCGATCAGGTTGGGGGCGTGAAAGGTCGGACCGTCGTCTTCGAATGCCCACCGCAATCTCCTTGGGTCAGGTGTTGCGACGATCGACTGAATCCGCGAATTCGCTGCCGAGGCCTACCGCCGGGCGCTTGCTGCTGCGGACATCAGACAATCCGTGAGCCGCAAAGGGGGTTGCTGGACAATTCCGCCTGCACTCGGATCCCCGTGACATCAGCCCAGCCGAGATGGAATGAGCAGCTTAACCCCATCGACTTTTCAGAGGGAAGATCACAACCGCTCCGCGTCAATATTCTGGCCGCCGCGCTCCCTAGTCTGCCCCCGGTTATTCTGCGTCTGGAGCGCCCCACGTCGAGAAGGACGCGCGGCCGCCGCCTTGCCGTCGAGGATGTCGGCCATCTCGTCCGCGACGCGGTCGGCCGCGAGCCGCAGCGCCTCGTCGATATGGATATAGCGCTGCGTCACGCCGCGCGCCGCGTGGCCGAGCAGCGCCGCGATCGTCAGTTCGGAAAAGCCGAGGTCGCCGGCGACGCTCGCGAAGGTGTGGCGCAGGGTATGCGGGGTGACGTCCTCCAGTCGCGCCATTGCGCAGAGGCGATCGAGCACGCGGACGATCCCGACGAAATGCCCTTCACCCCAATCGGCCGGGAAGAAGAAGCGCGATCCGGCTTGTGGCTGAGCCAGCAGCAAGTCAACGGCGGCGCGGCCGATGACCCGCGTCTGCGCGCCGCTCTTCGTGTCGGGAAATCGGATCGAGCCCTCCTCGTCATGGAGCCAGGCACGCTCCAAAGCGAGCCCCTCCATACGGCGCAGCCCCGTCATCAGAAAGAAGCGGATTGCCGCGAGGCCGGTCGGGTGCTCGCCGTCCTGCTCCGCTATCCGCATCGCCTTGCCGAGCTTCTCGATCTCGGCGCGGCTCAGCCGGCGGTCGCGTGGCGTACTGGCGAGGCGACGGACACCCTTTGCCGGGTTGCTCGTGATTTTCCCCAGCCGCACCGCGTGCTCCAAGATGGAGTGCAGGGTCGACATGGTGCGTGCAGCGACCCCTTCGCCGCCTGTGGTGGCACCGCCGCGGCTACCGACGCGCGCTTTCGAAGTCTTACCGGCCGCGATATCGGCCTGGGCACCTTCGATGTCTCCTAGCTTAAGCGTGTTTATGATCCGTTTGCCCAGCAGCGGCTTGATATGCGCATCAATTCGGCTGCGATCCATGGCAAGCGTGGACGCCTTGATAGGCCGGCGTCGCTTGCCAAGAATTCGTCCGGCCTCCGCCTCGTCCAGATACCAATCGCAGACCGCACCGATGGTTAGATCGTCCGTTCGCGTGGCGGCCTCCTCCGGATCGCATCCCTTTGCGACCGCCATCAGGATGTCTCTTGCCGCGTCCCGCGCCTGCTCCACGGTCATGAGACCATACCGCCCGATGACCCTGCGGCGATGGCGTCCTTCCGGCGTTCGGTACTGCACGATGAAACTCTTGAGGCCCGCCGCGCTGACCCGCACGCCGAAGCCGCGCAACTCGCCATCCCAGAGGAACTGCTCAGAACCTTCGACCCCAACCTTGGAAGGTTTCAGAGCGTCCAAACGGCGCTTTGTGAGCTTTTCCATTTTATTCCAAACGCTTATATGAAATTTGCTTCCATTCTCCCTATTTTAACGCTTCCGGAAGCCGAATGGAAGCATCCGAAATCAAATCGTGGCGTCTGGGCGGCGACGATCGGCGGAGCGCGCACGATATAAATATCTGCTTTGTATTGCTTTTTACAACTGCGGCGAAGGATCGGATATTGCGGCGAATGGCTCTCGGGCACCTTGCCAAGGTTGGGGTCGAGGGTTCGAATCCCTTCGCCCGCTCCAGTTTCTCGAAAATTGAATATCGAGCAAACGCCCTCCGGGGCGTTTTTGCTTTTTTGGGTTCGGCAGAGCCAGATGTGTTTTGGCGCGTGATGGGTTCGAGCGAACGCGCGCCTTCGCGCGCGCCAGAGCAAGACGAGAGACCGAAGCCTCCCGCCGCTGCATTATCCTTGCGCCTTAGCTGGCCGATGGGTGGCGCCGCTTGGCGCCGCGCACGAGGTCCCGATAGTGATGGGGCAAGCGCATCGCCACCAGGTCTTTGCGGCGCACCACATTGGTCGGATAGGGCGTATCGAGATTGCTCGTGTCCATGATTGCCACCGCCAGCCCCTCGCCTTCTGGCAACAGTGCCTCTGAGCGAGGGAAGGCGAAGGTATCCGGCCCGAACACGCCGCTCAGCCCCATGAAGCCCGCCTCCGGCGCATGGACGTTGGCGAACGCGAGGAAGACGTTGTTCTCGCCCGCGCGCACCCGGAAATGATGCCAATGGTGCGGATCGGCACCCGTCGGGATGGGCCAGTTCTGGGCCACGCGGGAGCCCCCGTGCCCATAGCTGAAGCGCCCGGCGATGGCGGCCGGGCAGGCGATGAGATCACAGCCCCTCAGGGCCAGGATACGCCCGCTCTCGCAGAAGGTGGCATCGTGGCCGATGAGGAGGCCGATGCGGCCAAGGCTTGTGTCCGCCACCGTCCAGTCCGCGCCCGGCGTCGCCCACGGGCGATCGGCGGCATTCAGATGCAGCTTGCGATGGATGGCAACAAGCCCCTCCGGCCCGAGGAGTGCGGCGCTGTTGTAGAGACCATCGGCCGCCCGTTCCGCGAAGCCGACCACCATATGGAGACCGAGCCGGGCAGAGAGGTTCAGCAGGCGCATGAAAGCGGGGTCGTCGGATGAGAGCGCCCTGACGGCCGGATCCGACAGCCCGCTCAGCGCCAGTTCCGGGAAGACGACGAGATCGGCCCCCTCCTCCGTGCGCGCCTGCACCGCGAAGGCGCAGATGCGGGAGAGATTGTCCGCAATGCCCTCGCCAGGGGCGAACTGCGCCACGGCCACCCGCGACGCGCGCCCCGGCGGCAGCGGGCGGTGGCCATAGAGCGTGAAGAAATCGCGCGGGTTCCAGCTGAAGGTGTCCGAGAGCAGCTCGCGATAGAGTTCCGGCCGGCGCTGGGTGAAGACCGGCTCGCCCAAAACGGTTCGGGCGCGGGCCTTGGCAAGGTCCATCTGCGCCAGGGCAAAGCCATCACCGCTGTCGATCACGGCCACGATGCTGCCGTCCGGCTCGATGACGCAGCTGCCGCCGGAGAATTGCACCGTGCGCTCCAGGCCCCAGCGATTGGCCTCGATCACATAGCAGCCATTCTCGAACGCGCGGCTGATCCAGTAAGGCGCGGGGGTGCGCTCCGCCAGCCAGTTGGAGATGTGGCAGATGACGTCGGCGCCCTGCACCGCCATGAGGCGCGCGGTCTCGATGAAATGGATGTCCATGCAGATCAGCAGGCCGATGCGGCCGATGGGCGTCTCGAACACCTGATGGCCGAGATCGCCGGCGGCGGACCACTTGGGCTCGGAGATATAGGGATGGCTCTTGCGGTGGGTGCCCACCACGCCATCAGGACCGATAAGGACGGCACTGTTGAAGTAGATGTCGTCCGCATCGACCTCCGGCATGCCGATGACGATCCAGCAGCCGTGCTCGCGGGCCAGAGCGGCGAAGCGCTCGGTGGTGGGTCCGGGCACGCTCTCCACCTGCCCGGCCACCTCGGCACGGTCGAACCAGCAATAGCCGGTGGTACCCATTTCGGGCGTCACGATGAGCTTTGCGCCCGCGCGCGCGGCCTGCTCGCACAAGGCGAGAAGGCGCGTGATGTTGCGCTCCTTCTCGAACAGGGTCGGCTCGAACTGGACGGTGGCAACGGTGATGGTCTCGGACATGATGGCCCGCCTCAGGGATCAACTGGAATGAGCGGCGGGACGCGCCCGCCGCCGGCCGTGTTTTGGGCGTGCGACAGGCGCCGGATCAGACGAGGAAGGTTTTCCGGATGGAGGCGCCCATGGTGTATTTGGGATCCACCATGTTGCCGAGACGCATGCGCCCGGCCTGCGTCAGCAGCATGTAGGCGTCCATCTCGGTGAAGCCGTAGTCCGCCGCCATCCAGCGGATCAGATCGCGATAGGCGATGCGCGCCGCATCCTCAAGCGGGCGGGCGGAGCCGATGGACATGATGACATCCGCCGTCTCAAGACGCGGCCACTTGAGCGTCCACCCCTTGATGAGGTCGATGCGCACGGTGGTGACGGTGGGATGCTCGATGGCCACGCCGCACAGTTCGCCATCGCCCTGCGCCGCGTGGCAGTCGCCGAGATAGAGCAGCGCGCCCTCCGTGTTCACCGGCAGGTAGACGACGGCCCCCGTGCCGACATCGGGCAGGTCCATGTTGCCGCCGTAATAATCCGGCTGGAGCGAGGAGATGGCTTCGATCTCCGGCGAGGTGCCGATGGTGCCGATGAAGGGCTCATAGGGCAGCGTGATCTTGTCGCTCCAGCGCGTACCCTCCTCCTTGGTGATGTGCAGCTTCTTCACCACCTCCGGCAGCGGCGCCTGCAGCATGGCCGTGTGGTCGGTGGACACGAGGCCGCCGAATTCCGGCATGACCACCGTGGTGCCGCGCGGCTGCGGGCCACGGGGCTCGATGTTCTCGATATAGACGGCGAGCGCATCGCCCTTCTGCGCCCCGTTGACATAGATGGGGCCGTTCTGCGGGTTGAGATAGGGGAAATTCAGGATCTTGGAGGGGCTGTCCGTTTCATGCCGGATCTTGCCCTCGAAGGCATCGTGCGTCTCGGCCGAGACGACCGCGCCCGGCTCCACGGTGAGCACCGGCTTGGCGAAGGGGCCATAGACATAATGGTACGTGCCCTGCGTCGCCTCGGTGATGGCGTGGGACGAGAGCGCCTTGCCGCCCGCCACGCCCTTCCGCGCCATGATGGAGGTTTCCAGCCACGACATGCTCTTGATCCTTCTTCCGGGGAAGTCGGTGTCCGTCGGACCCGCCTCCTGGTTTAAATTACTGATTTTTTGCTTATTTATAAGCCGCCGAAGGTCGTTCGGCGGAGGTACCCGTTCCGGACGCCGCTGGGCGGCCGGGCTGTCACACCGCCAGATGGCGGCGCATCTCCTGCGCGTCATCGAGGGCGGCGCGGTCAAGGGCGGCGACGATGCGGCCCTTGTCCATCACGTAGCAGCGCTGGGCCATGGCGCGGATCATGTCGATGTTCTGCTCCACCAGCACGACGGTAACGCCCGTGGCGGCGTTGAGCGCCACCATGTTGCGGGCAATGTCCTGCACGATGTTGGGCTGGATGCCCTCGGAGGGCTCGTCCAGCAGGATGAGGCTCGGCCGCGCGATGAGCACGCGGGCGATGGCAAGCTGCTGCTGCTGGCCGCCCGACATGGTGCCTGCCCGCTGCGCCCAGCGCTCCTTCAGGATGGGGAAGGCCTCAAGGATGGGCGCCAGCGCCTCCGGCTCCGCCCGGCCGCGAATGGCCGCCCCGACCGCGATATTCTCCGCCACCGTGAGGCGCGGGAAGACATCGCGGCCCTGCGGCACATAGCCGAGACCAAGCCGCGCGCGGCGATGCGGCGGCAGCGCCTCGATGGCCGCACCCTTGTAGAGAATGGAACCCTCCATGGCGGGCACGAGGCCGATGAGGCTCTTCATGAGCGTGGACTTGCCCACGCCATTGCGGCCGATGATGGCGACAATCTCGCCTTCGCGGATCTCCACGTCCAACCCCTGAAGCACGGGCTTGCCGCCATAGCCCGCACGCAGGCCCAGCGTGGAGAGGATGACTTCCTTACGCATGGGCCTGCCCCAGATAGATGGCGGCGACGCGCTCGTCGGCCACGATGTCGTCGATGGAGCCCTGGGCGAAGACCCGGCCGAGGTGGAGCACGGTGACCTTGTGCGCCACCTGCCGCACGAAGGCCATGTCATGCTCCACGGCGAGCACGGTCATGCCCTCCCCGTTCAGCCGCCGCACCAGTTCGCCGGTGAGGTGGGTTTCCTCCGGAGACATGCCGGCGGTTGGCTCGTCCAGCAGCAGGAGGCGCGGCTCCAGCGCGATGGCCATGCCGATCTCCAGCCACTGCTTCTGCCCGTGGCTGAGGCTGCCGGCGGGCGTGTCCGCCGCCGCGCCGAGGCCGAGGAAATCGAGCAGGCGGGAGATCTCCCGCGCCAGCGCCGCGCCGGCGAGCCGCCGTTGCAGGGCGATCTCCAGATTCTGCCGCGCGCTGAGGCCCTTGAACACGCCGGGCACCTGGAATTTCACCGAGATGCCGCGCCGGATGCGCTCGAAGGAATGCAGGCCTGTGATGTCCTCACCGGCAAAGGCGATGGTGCCGCTGCTCGGCCTATGCTCGCCAAGGATGAGGCGGAACAGCGTGCTCTTGCCCGCTCCGTTGGGGCCGATGAGGCAGTGGATCTCTCCCGCCTCAAGGCTCAGGTCCACGGAATTGGTGACGTGGAGGCCGCCGAAATGCTTATTGAGGGAACGGGTTTCGAGCAAAGCCATCACGCGCCCTCCCCCTTGCGGCGGAACGGGCGGGCAAGAACGTCCGCCAGTGCCATGACGAGGCCGCGCGGAGCGGCCAGCACCGTGACCACCAGAAGGAGCCCCATCACGACCAGCGCATACTGGCTGCCGTAGATGGTGAGCGTCTGGAAACCGGAGAGTACCGCCAGCGTGCCGACCAGCGTGGTGGTGATGTCGGAACGGCCACCCACCGCCACCCACACGATGGGCAGGGCCGCCGCCGTCATGCCCATGCTGGAGGGCGTGATGTACTGACCCCATGTGGTGTAGAGCACGCCCGAAAGCCCGGCGAGCGCAGCACCGATGACGAAGGCCACGAGTTGATAGCGCCGCACGTCATAGCCCAGCATCTCCGCCCGCTCGGGGTTCTCGCGGATGGCGACGATGACGTTCCCGAATCTGGAATTGAGCAGGATGCGCAGAGCGAGATAGACGAGCACCATCAGGCCCAGCACCACGTAATAAAGCTCCACGTCGGGAAAGAGCACGACGTCGCCCCCCGGCCAGGGAATGGTGAGCTGGGGCATGTTGCTCATGCCGTTGAAGCCATTGAGGCGGGCCGCGCCGATCCTCCACTCCGGCCCCGCCGTCTGGGCCATGAAGCGCTCCAGCACCAGCGTGACGGAGAGGGTGACGATGCCGAGGAACACGCCGGCAATGCGTCCGTAGAACAGGAAGTAGCCGAGCAGCGCCGCGAACAGGCAGGCGAGCGCAACCGCAATCACCAGCGCAATCAGCGTGAAGCCATACGCACTGCCGAAATTGATCGTGAGGATGCCATAGCCATAGCCGGCGATGCCGAAGAAGGCCGTTTGACCGAAACTGAGCGCGCCGCAATAGCCCCAGATGACGCTGAGACCGAGGGCCATGAAGACCCAGGTGAAGAAATAGACCGTGTTGCCCACCGTGTACCCATCCGCAAACAGCGGATAGGCGCAGGCGGCGGCGAGCACGAGGAGGAAGCCGCCCCAGAAGGCGGGGCCGCGCCCCAGCGTCTGCGGGCCTTCGAGCCGGGTGAGAATGCCGAATGCCATCGCGCCCTCCTCACGCCCGCTCGCGCAGCAGGAAGCCGGACAGCCCCCGCGGCAGGATGCGGATGACGACGATGACCGTGACCAGGAGCCCGATCTGCCCGAAGAGCTGCCCCTGCCAGGAGGTCATGCTGGCCTTCACGATGGCGAGGATGGCGGCGGCCGGCGCGGTGCCGAGGAAGACGTCCGCCCCGCCCACGACCACGGTGACGAAGGCTTCCATGATGAAGGTGGCGCCCATGGTGGGCACCAGTGTCATGGTCGGGGCATAGAGCCCGCCGGCAAGCCCCGCCAGCGCCGCGCCGAGGCCGAAGGTGAGGCTGTAGATGAGCCGCGTGTCCACCCCCAGCGCGGCCGCCATGTGCGGCACCTGAATGGTGGCACGGGCGATGACGCCGAACTTCGTCCAGTTGAACAGCGCATAGAGCGCCGCCAGCACCGCGAGGGCGGAGAGGAACAACACCACGCGATAGAGCGAATAGGAATAGGCGCCCACCTGGAAACCGCCGAGCGGCGTGCCGATGCCCTGAAGGGACGAGCCCAGCAGAATGAGCGTGCCCTGCGTGGCGATGAGGCTGATGCCCCAGGTGGCGACAATGGTATCGAGCGGACGCTCATAAAGGTGACGGATGACGAGCCGCTCGATCACCATGCCCGCAAGGCCCGAGGCCAGCGCTCCGGCGAGCACGGCCAGCGGCAGAGGCAGGCCGGCGCGGGCCGCGCTGACCGAGACATAGGCTCCGCACATGATGAACTCGCCATGGGCGAGATTGATGACGCCCATCATGCCGAAGATGACGGCCAGCCCGCAGGCGGACAGCACCAGGAAGGCGAAGGCATCGCCGAACTGGTAGAGCGCCGAGAAAAGGAGGGTTGCAAGATCCATTGTCGGGCAGCACCGGCAGCGGGAGGAAAAGGGGCGGAGGACCGCCCCGCAGGAGGCGGGGCGGCGGCAAGCGAACCGATCGGTCGGGGAGAGAGCCGATCAGTTCTTCGGCGGCGGGTTCGAGGGCGTGTACTGCGCCATCGGGTCCTTCTTGGTCAGGTCGCAGCCCGCTTCACCCAGCCAGTAGGGCTTGATGTCCTCCCACACCTTCGGGAACGTGATGGAGTGGTCGGCGCCCACCTTGGCGAGATAGATGGTGTGGGACATGTGCTGGCTCTTGGGGTCGATGCAGACCTTGCCCTCGGGGGCATCCATGCACACGTCGCCCTGCGCGATCACCTTGCGGATGTCGTCGCGCTTGGTGGATTTCGCCCGCTCCACCATCTGCTTGTAGAGATAGACGGCGAGATAGGAGTTCTCGGCCTCCTGGTTCACGTAAGGCTCGTTCGGGAACTTCGCCTTGAACTTGGCCACGAACTCCTTGCTCTTCGGGCTGTCGATCTCTTCGATGTAGTTCGTGGTGACGTACATGTCCTTGAGCGACGGCGGCTTGAAGCGCTTGTGCTCATAGCCCTGCCCCACGTTCACCGAGGAGGCCATGGGCAGGTTCACGTTGGCGGCGGCCGCCTGCTCGTAATAGGAGGCCTGCGCGGTGCCCACCAGCAGCGTCACCACGAAATCGGGCTTCGCCTTCTGGATGTTCTGGATGTTCTGCGAGAACTGGGAGACGCCGAGGGGGATGAAGTCCTCGCCCACCATCTCGCCGCCATTCTGCTTGACGATCTGGCGCACCCATTCGGCCGAGATCTGGCCAAAATTGTAGTCCGCAGCCAGCGTGTAGACCTTCTTGCCGTACTTCTCCATCATCCAGGGGATGAGGGTGGAGAACTGCTGCTCCGGCACCGCGCCGGTGACGATCATGTGGCCGTCGCAGACGCCGCCTTCATACTGGTTGTTGTAGAAAGCAAAGCCGTTGAGCTGGTCGACGATGGGCCGATAGGCTTCGCGCGAGGCGGAGGAGAAGCCCGCGAACACCACATCCACCTTGTCGCGCTGGAGCACGCGGCGCATGAATTCCTGATAGCGGGTGTTATCCGACTGGGTGTCATAGATCACCAGCTCAACAGGCCGCCCAGCGATGCCGCCGGCCTTGTTGATCTCGTCGGCCGCGAGCTGGATCGCATGGACCTTGCCGATGGTGGCGACGGCGAAGTCGCCCGACTGGTCCTCCAGCACGCCGATCTTGACCGGGTCTGCCGCGAAGGCCGCCCCGGAACCGAGCACAAGTGTTCCCGAGAAGGCTGCGGCCCGCAGCCCCCGCAAAACGCTCTTCTTCATCTGGTCGGTTCTCCTACATTGCCTTTGGCTTGCCGGGCCGGGGCGGAGCGCCTTCGGACCGGAGGGAGGCCGTCGCGGTCTTGTGATGCCGCTTCACGAAGTCCTCGCAATACACTTCCAACGCCTGGCGGGTGCGCATGCTCTCGTGCCGGAGCTGGGCATAGGCCTGATCCTCGTCGAGGCCGGTGCGCGCCATCACCTGAAGGGTGGCCTGGAAGACAAAGCGGCGGCCGCGCTGGCGGGCCTGCAACGCCTCGAAGCGCGCGCACATCTGGCTGCGCAGCTGGAACTGGTTGATGCCCATGAAGAGGGCCGCATAGACCGCGCCGCCATGAACGGGCTTGCGCAGGAAGGCGGTGGCGCCGACATGCACCAGCGCCTTGAGGCGGCTTGGCGCCTCAACGCCCACGAGGCCAATCACCGGCACCGGCGGGAGCGCCTCCGCATCCTCCAGTTCAAGGCCGACGGCGCCCTCCAGATCGCCATCCACGAACAGCATGTCCCGTTCGGGACGCAGCGTCTCGAAGGGGATCTCGGCCCGGCCGTTCACCAGACGGGGATACAGGCTCTCCACCCCGAGGCGGGCAAGCGTCGGCGCCAGCGCGCCCTCAAGGCCGGGGGTCGCCGTCACGATGAATGCGCGGCCACCTTTGAAGTTCTGAACCAGTCGAGCAGACATCACTGCACCACTCTCAGCTTGGGGGGGCGCATCGGCACAGAAAGCCGGGGCGAGGACTGGACAAGGTAAGGATCGGGCGCCACCGGATGGGGCGCCTCCAGAAGCACCTGGAACTGGAAATCGGTGGCGGAACGGGCGATGCGGGGCGTGAGCCAGGCGTGAAACGTGTCGGGGTCGATGCGCACTTCCCCTTGCGGCGCCTCCAGCCGCTGGCCGGCGACCGCCGCACGCACGGCGCGCGCTTCGTCGGTGCCCGCACGCGCAAGGGCACCCGCCAGCAGTTTCACCGCCATGTAGGAGGCTTCCGCATCGGCACAGGGGATGGGCGCATCCGGGAACATGCGCGCATAGGCGGAAGTGAAGGCGAGATTGGCGGGCGTCTGCAGCGAGGCGAAATAGACGCTGGAGCTTAGATTGCCCTCGGCCGCCTCCCGCCCGATCTCCACCAGTTCCGGCTCGGCCAGCGTGCAGCTGGCGACGGGCAGCGTGCGGGCCCGGTCGATGCCCTGGCGCGCGCAGACCGCGTGGAAGGCGCGGAAGAAGGCATAGGCGCTGGTGCCGATGAGGTTGTTGAAGACGAAATCCGGTTTCTGCTCAACGATGGTCTCGGCCACCCGCTCGAAGTCTGTATCGCCCACGGGGAAGTAACGCTCGGCCACCACCGTGCCGCTCATCGCCCCGAAGGCCTCGCGGAAAATGCGGTTGTTCTCCCACGCCCAGATATAGTTGGAGCCGATGCAGAAGCCGCGCAGGCCGACATTGGCCGCAAGATATTCGGCGAGTGGCAGCACATGCTGGTTGGGCGAGGCACCCGTATAGATGACGTTGTCGCAGCTCTCGAAGCCCTCGTAATGGGAGGGATACCAGAGCAGGCCGTCATGCTTCTCGAAGCAGGGAATGACTTCCTTGCGGCTTGAAGACGTGTAGCAGCCGATGACGTTACGGATGCCGGAGCCCAGGAGATCGAGACTGAACCGGCGGTAGGCGGCATTGTCGCCGTGGGGGTCCACGATCACCGGCTCCAGCGTCACCGGGCCGCCGGCGGCTTCGAGTTCGGCAAAAGCCAGCAGGGCGCCGTTCAGCAGCGTGCGGGCGACGACCCCATAGGGGCCGTTGGCCGAGAACATCACGCCGATGCGGTAGTGCGCCATGCGGATCCCCACAAAAACAAAAACGCCCGTCGGCTGGAAAGCCGCGGGCGCCGTCGCCACCAACCGAAGCGCCTGCGAATGCAACGCGCGCGTTGGAAAAGAGCTTCGATGTGACGCAATATTAGGCAACATTGCCTATTGCTTGATTTTTAGATTGAGGAGCTTTGCCCCACCTGTCAAGCACCTTTCGATACCTGCTCGACGACGCAGAACTCAACCTTTGCGTGCTTCAGGAGAGCTTCCCTAACCCATCGTCCGCGCGGCGATGACAGCCACCGGCCCACCGCCATCGGGCCCCTGATGCTCGCCGCCGCCGGAGACATAGATCTCCGTGTGCCCGACGACGCCCGCCAGCGCACCGGCCACGAACGCGCGGGCATGCCGCGTGGGAGAGATGTCGCTGTCGTCCAGCATGGTGTGGCGCTTGCCGCGGATGCGCCCGCTGCGGCTGGGCTCCGCCTTGGCGAGCACGATGGTGGCCTCACCGGCTTCAGCGCCCAGAGCCGACAGAGCCGCTTTCACCGGCGTCACATCGATGGCGTCCGCCATCACGCCATGAGCGATGGCGAGCGGGCCGCTCCAGCCCTCCGACATGCCGAGCACGACGATCTCGTGGCCCAGAAGCTCGATACCGCTGGAACAGCTCGCGCGCGCCGACCACAGCCCGTAGTCGGCGCAGATGACGGCGTCGGAAAGCGCGTCTTCCGCCACCTCCCCCAGCGCCAGCGCAATGCCGAGCGCGCTCGCCCCGCGTGAGAGGCCCATGGATTTGAGCGTGTCCGACGTGGCCGTGGTGGCGCCGCGCGCCTCAGCCTCCTTCACGCGCATGGCGGTGAGAAGCGGGCATTTCACCTGCACGAAATGCACGTCCTCCGGATCGGTGATGCCCGCCGCCGCCATGGCCCGCCGTACGGCCTGCGCCACCATCCGCACCTGCCCCATGCGCCCCAGCGCCTCGAAGGGCAGATCCGGCGTGTGCGCGCGGCCGATGGCAAGCGCCGGGGCCGCTTCGGGAGCGTTTCCCTCCGCCCGTTCGAACACGAGGAAATGGGGCGACATCCCGCCTTCGGTGCCGCCGGACATGACGAGGCACACTTCGTCTGCCGCAGCTCCCATGTGACCGCGCAGCAGCATCTGGAGCGATTGGACGGCAAAGCCGCGGGAGAAATCGTTCACGCAGCCATTGCCCTCGGTCTTTCCAAAGATGGCGAGGATGCCCGCAGGCGCGATGGCCCCCGTGGCGATGGCAGCGGCAAGACCCGACACGTCGTCAGGGCTCGCGGTGGCAATGCGGTGGACCTTGGCGATGGGCATGTCAGCAGCACCCGGGTTCGAAATGAGCGGCCATGGCGGCCTCCAGCGATGGCAGGGCCGCGGCGAGGTCCGCCATGCCGGCCATGCCGGCACGCATCTGGGCGAGAAGCTCGGCCCGCACCGCCCGCAGATCGATGCCGGTGATGGCACCGTCGCGCACGATGGTACGGCCACCCACGATCAGCTCTCGGATGTGGCGGGCAGTGGCGCGGGTCACGACCAGTTCGACGGCATCGAGATCGTCCCGCAGCCGGTCATCCTCCAGCCGGGCCCAGTCCAGCACCAGCAGGTCCGCCGGTTCACCGGGCGCGAGGCGACCGCCGTCCGCGCGGTTGAGGACGGAGCGGCGGCCGTTCACCAGCGCCATCTCCAGAATGGCGTTCTGTGTCACCGCCGCCTTGAAGCCGGTGCCGAGGTGCAGGAGATGCGCGAGGCGGATTTCCCGCAGCATGTCGTCGTCCTCATCCATGGCCCGGCCATCGACGCCGAAGGCCACCCGGCAACCCCGCGCCTTCATCTGGGCCACCGGACCGATGCCCGAGCGCAGATGGAGATTGGAGGACGGGTTGCTGACGATGGTGACGCCCCGCTCGGCCAGCAGAGCGAGTTCGTCAGGTCGTGCCCAGACGCAATGGGCAAGCGTCAGGCGCTCAGACAGGAGGCCGAGCGCGTCGAGATGCCGGACGATGCCGCCGGGATGGGCCTCATCCGCCCAGGCCCGCTGGTAGCGGCTTTCCAGCAGGTGCATATGCACCCGGCGTCCGGTGCGGGCCGACGCCTCGGCCACCGCTTCCAGCAGCGCATCCGAGCACCATTGGGGGCCGTTCGGCCCGTACTGGACATCGAAATCCGGCCCGCCCGCCGCTTCCGCCACCGCATCGGCCAGTTCGATGAAAGCCTTCGGCTCGAGCGACGGACGCAGGAACTGTCGTTCGATCCGGCTGCGCGCCGGCTCAGCAACGCCGCCCAGGACGGAGGCACTCGGTCCATAGACGAGCGGGTTGCGATCCTTCATCGCGATCGCGAAGCCGACCCGCACGCCCACGTCGCGGGCCGCGCGCGCCACCTCCCGCACCTCGCCTGGAAGATCGGTGAAGCCCTGCGCGCGGGTGTAGTGCATCATCACCACGCCCGCGCCGCCCAGCGCGCTGTGCGAGAGGGAGAGCGCCGCGGCAAGGTAGGGATCAACAGACGGGAAGAGGGCCAGATACGGAATCCACGCTTCCAGCGGCTTGCCGCCGGCACCGATGGAACTCGTCCGCACCGGCCGGCCGTGATCGTGGGCGTTGACGGGCGTCGGCATGACGAAGAGATCGTCCACCGGCCCCTGCGCTGCCAAGAGGGCCTCGATGCGTCCGTCCCGAAGCGTCAGGCGCTTCGGCCCAGCGGCCGCCCCCCGCGGGTCGGCCAGCAGATGGGCACAGGAGAGCGTGCGGGGCTCGCTCACGGGCCCACCTGCGGCGGCACGCGGTCGGCCTTGGGCGGCAGGAAGGCGCGGTCGAAGACCTGGGCCGGCGCGGGCTTCTTCGGCAGTTCGAAGGCTTCGGAGATCAGATTGATGGCTGTGTCCAACCGCGCGTCGCTGATGTCGCCAAGGCCGAGCTGGCGGGCTTCGGGCGTGTCGATGAGCGACTTGTAGACATAGATCAGCCGGCGCTTCTCGATGTCCTTGTTGATGAGCGGCTCCTTGGCCGCCAGCAGTGCGATAGCGGCATCCGGGTTCTCAACCGTCTCCCTGATGGAGCGGTTGATGGCGCGCAGCAGCCCCTTCACCGCCTCCGGGCTGTCGTTCGCCAGCTTCCGGGACACCATGATGCCGTTGGAATAAAGATCGATGCCGGCGTCCGAATAGAAGATCCAGCGGAAGTCCTTGTCCGGATCGAGCTTCAGGGCGACGAGGTTCATGTAGCTGGTGGCGGAGAAGACGGCGATGGAATTCACCTGGCCCTGAAGCAGCATCTGCTCCTGAAGATTGGGCGCCACCTGCGTGATGGCGATGCTGCCGTACTCAAGCCCGTTGGCCTTCGCCAGAAGGGGCAGCAGCTTGAAGGCGGCGCCGCCCGCAGGCGCGCCGAGCTTGGTGCCGGCGAGATCCTTCACGCTCTTCACCGGGCTGTCCGCTTTGGTGAGGAGGGCGAAGGGCGCCTTGCTGTAGATCATGTAGACCATGACCGGCGTTTCTGCCGGGCGCACGGCGGCGTTCTGGATCACGGCATTGATGTCGCCGAAGCCGGCATCATAAACGCCGGACATGATGCGGGTGACGGTCGCGGCCGAACCTTCGCCCTGATCGATGGTGACGTCCAGATTCTCGGCCTTGAAGTATCCCTTCTCCTGGGCCCAGTAATACCAGGCGTGGAGGCCCTGGAGCTTCCAGTCCAGCGTGAAGCGGATCTTCACCGGCTCTGCACGGGCGGCTCCCCCTGCCAGCAGGAGCGCGCCCAGGACGGCCACAAGCAATCGTTTCATCGGTCACTCCCGCAAGTTGAGCATCGCGTCGGTTGGGCTTCAGCCCATGGCGTAGTCGTCCTTGCGCCGCGCCCAGCCGATCACCCGGCCCTCGATGAGGGAGAAGATCGCGTACAGCCCGACACCGAGTAGCGCGAGCACGAGCAGCCCGGCGAAGACGAGGGGCACGTCGAAGGAGGAAGAGGCGATCATCATCAGATTGCCGATGCCGCGATTGGAGGCCACGGTTTCGGCGATCACCGTGCCGACGAAGGCGAGCGTGACGGACACCTTCAGCGAGGCGAAGAAATAGGGCATGGCGCGCGGCAGGCCGACGTTGAACAGGATGTCGAGCTTGGTGGCGCGCAGCGCCTTCATCACGTCCTCCAGTTCCGGCTCTGTGGTGGCAAGGCCGGTGGCCACGTTCACCACGATGGGGAAGAGGCTCATGATCATGGCCGTGAGCACCGCCGGCACCGTGCCAGCCCCGAACCACAGGACGAAGATCGGCACCACCGCCACCTTCGGGATGGAGGAGAAGCCGATGAGCAGCGGATAACCCGTGTCATAGGCAAGGCGCGAGGAGCCGATGACGACACCGAGAAGCACGCCGCTGACAATGCCAAGCGCAAAGCCGATCAGCGTCGTGTAAAGGGTCTGCACCGTATGCGGCCAGATGGCCGGGGCCTGAAGCCAGAGCGTGGCCAGCACCTGCGAGGGGCGCGGCAGCACGATCTCCTTGATGTGGAAGATCACGCAGGCGGCTTCCCACAGGACGAAGAAGCCGATGATGACGGCGGTCGAGGAGAGCCGGCGGCGCAAGGCGTAGCTCATGCGGAGGCCTCCACCGCGGCAGGGCTGCGGGCGGAAACGATCAGGCCACGCAGGCGCTGGGTCAGCGAGACGAAGCCGGGCTCGTAGGTCATCTCGATGGTGCGCGGGCGGGCGAAGTCCACATGGCAGTCCTCGACGATGCGGCCGGGACGGGCCCGCATGACGCAGACGCGGTTGGCGAGATAGCCCGCCTCCTTCAGATCATGCGTGACCAGCAGCACCGTGGGCCGGCGGGTCAGCCAGAGATCCTGAAGGATCGCCCACAGTTCCTCGCGGGTGAACTGGTCGAGGGCGCCGAAGGGCTCGTCCAGCATCAGCAACTGCGGATCATGGATCAGCGCGCGGCACAGGGAGGCGCGCTGGAGCATGCCGCCGGAGAGCTGCCAGGGGAACTTGTCGCCGAAGCCCGAGAGCCCCACCTGTGCCAGCAACGCCTCGGCCCGGTCGCGGAACTCGGTCTTCTTCTTGGCCCGGTACTGCTGGCGGAAGGGCGGCACGATCTTCAGCGGCAGCATGACGTTCTGCCGGATGGTGAGCCAGGGCAGCAGCGTCGGGTTCTGGAAGGCCATGCCCACACGCACCGGCTCGGCACCCACCTCGCGGCCGGCGACGAAGACATAGCCGACGGAGGCCGGAATGAGCCCCGTCACCAGCTTGAGGATGGTAGACTTGCCGCACCCGGAGGGGCCGACGAGGGCGACGAAATCGCCCTGCCCGATCTTGAGATTGGTGGTGCCGAGGGCCTCCACCATGCGCTCGCCGCGGCCATACGTGAGCCGCACGTCCTCAAGCTGGACGAAGGTGGGCGCATCCTCGTTCATGCCGCCGCCTCCGGACGGGCGGCGATGACGGCGGCCAGTGTCTCGTCCGTGTGGAGGGGGCGCGGCTCGGGCATCTGCTGGATGACATGGACGGAACGGCCGTGGCCCTTGGTGTCCGCCACCAGCGCGCGGTTCTTCATCACGAAGCGGCCGCGCACCATGGTGTGGCGTGGCAGCCCGACCACGGGCCTGCCGTCCCAGGGAGAGATCTTCGAGCGCGACTGAAGATCGGCGTCGCGCAGCGTCCAGGCGTGGTCGAGATCGACGAAGGCGAAATCGGCATCGGCGCGGGGCTGAATCACGCCCTTGCGGGGATAGAGACCCCACACCTTGGCCGGATTGACCGCGCTCCAACGCACATAATCGCAGATGGAATAGCGGCCTGCCGCTACTTCGGTCAGCATGAGCGGCATCTGGGTCTCGACGCCCGGGAAGCCGCAGTCCACGGCCCAGATGTCGGCGCGGGTCTTCTCCTCCGGCGTGTGGGGCGCATGATCGGTGGCGATCATGTCGATGGTGCCGTCGATGAGGGCCGCCCACAGGGGGGCGTCATTGGCGCTCTCGCGCACTGGCGGATTGACCCGGATCACGCCCCGGCAGCGGGCATAATCCGCTTCGCCCAACATCATGTAATGCGGGCAGGTCTCGCCCGTGATGTCCACACCGCGCGCCTTGGCATCGCGCAGCGGCCGCAGTTCGGCGGCGGAGGAGATGTGGAGGATGTGGATGCGCGCGCCCGTCCATTCGGCGAGGATCGCCGCGCGGGCCACCGCCTCCACCGCCACCACCGCGGGACGGGAGGCCAGATGGGCAAGCGGATCGGCACGCCCGCTGTCGGTGAGGCGCTGCTGGCGGCGCTCCATCACCGAATTGGTCTCGGCATGGAGGGAGATGCGCTTGCCCGTGGGCGCCACCACCTCGAAGGCCTCCAGCATCGCCCCGGTGGAGGGCGAGGGAATGCGGCCGAAGGTGTTACCCATGTAGCATTTGAAGCCGATGATTCCGGCCTCGATCAGCTCCGACACCTTCCCGATCGTATCCTCGCCCAGCACCGCATAGAGGCCGTAGTCCACATGCGCCTTTGACGCCGCAATGGCGTGCTTGGCCCTCAGGGTCTCGCCATCGGCCACCGTTGGGATGGTGTTTGGCATGTCGAAGACGGTGGTCACGCCGCCGAAGGCCGCGGCGGCCGTGCCGCTCTCGAAATCTTCCTTGTGGGTGTAGCCGGGGTCCCGGAAGTGCACGTGCACGTCGATGGCACCGGGCAGGATGTGCAGGCCGGAAGCATCGAAGGTCTCCTTCGCCTCCGGCATGGCGTCCGCCGCGCCCACCGCGACGATGGTGCCGCCGCGCACGGCAATGGAGGCCTCCAGGACCGTCTCCGGCGAGACGATCCGACCGCCGTGGATGACCAGATCCGCAGGTTCGCTCATGTCGCCCTCCTCAGAGCATGGCCCAGCCGCCATCGACCGGCATGTCGATGCCGGTGAGCTGGCGGGAAACGTCGCTGGCGAGGAACAGGCAGGCATTGGCCACGTCCTCGTCGGTGGTCACGCGGCGCAGCGCATAGTCGGCCGCGTGGCGGGCCATCGCCTCCTCCAGCGTGATGTCGAGCTTCCTGGCCATGTCGGCGCAGACCTTGTCGCGGAAGCGCGGACCGTCGACCATGCCGGGCTCGACGCAGTTCACGTTGATGTTGTGCGGCCCGACCTCCAGTGCGAAGCTCTTGGTGATGCCGCGCAGGCCCCATTTGGAGGCCGAGTAGGCCATGCGGCCCGCCCGCCCACGCATGCCGAAGGTGCCGCCCACATTGACGATCTTGCCGTAGCGCCGGGCAATCATGGTCGGCAGGACGGCGCGCATGGTGTGGAAGCAGCCGTTCATGTTGAGCGTGACGATCTCGTCGAACTCCTCCGGCGTCGTCTCCACACCCGTCTTGCCGATGGGGCCCGAGCCGCCGGCCACATTGACGAGGATGTCCACGGTGCCGAAGGCGTCCAGCGCCCGCGCGGTCGCCGTCTCGCAGGCGGCGGCATCGGTAAGGTCGCACGGCAGCACGATGGCCTCGGCGCGCCGGGCGCGCACCTCGTCGGCGATGGGGGCGATGGCGGCGGTGTCGCGGCCGATCAGCACCAGCTTGCAGCCCTCCTCGGCGAACGCGCGGGTGATGGCGGCGCCCATGCCCTTGGCGGGGCCGGTGATGATCGCCACGCGATCCTTGAGCTTGAGATCCATTTTGGATGTCCGTTCTTGTTGGGCGCCGCTCCCTTGAGGAGCGGCGCGAAGGCTTGCCGGTGCTCAGAACAGTTTCTTCGGCAGGTCGGCGACCGGGGGCAGGAAGGCAGGATCGAAGATCTGGCTCGCCTTGGGCGTGGAGGGCAGCTTGTTGGCATCGACCAGGATGTCGATGGACTGCTGCAGGCGGACGGGATCCACGTTGCCAAGACCGATCTTGGCGATCTCCGGATGGTTCATCTCCGCCTTCAGCGTGGCGTCGAACCGTTCTTTCTCCAGCGGCACCTTGATCAGCGGCTCACGCTTGGCAACCGCCGCCACGGCGGCGTCCGGGTCCTTCAGCGCATCGATCATGCCCTTGTTCAGAGCACGCAGGAAACCCTTGATGGCCTCGGGATTGTTCTTCACGAGATCGGCGGACACGATGATCCCGTTGGAATAGAGATCCATGCCGTAGTCGCCGAAATTGATGTAGCGCAGCTTGTCGTCATCGACGCCGATCAGCTTGGCCGAGAAGCGGATGGTGTTCACATAGCCGAACACGCCATCCACCTGCCCCTGCATGAGCATCTGCTCGCGCAGGTTCGGCTGCATGTTGGTGATCTTGATGTTGGAGCAGTCGATCTTGGCGAGCTTGCAGAAGGCCGGGAAGAGCTTCAGCGCGCCGTCATTGGCCGCACCACCCAGCGTCTTGCCCTCCAGATCCTTCGGCGTCTTGATGGGGCTGTCCGCCTTCACCGCGATGGTGAAGGGTGGCTGGTTGAACATGATGTAGACGGCGACCGGCGCGCCCTCCGGCTTCTTGGCGACCAGCTCGATCAGCGCGTTCACGTCGCCGAAGCCCATGTCATAGGTGCCGTTGGCAACCAGCGGCACCGCGGCGCCGGAGCCATTGCCCTGGTCGAAGGTCACGTCAAGACCCTCGGCCTTGAAGTAGCCCCGGTCCTGCGCCAGGAAGAACATGCCCTGCGGGCCCTGATACTTCCAGTTCAGCACCATCTTGATCTTGGTTTCAGCAAGCGCGGGCAGGCCAGCGAAGGCGCTGGACGCCATGCCGAGCGCGAGCCCCAGAGCGAGGCGGCGCGTCAGTTTTCCGAATGTCATCTGGAGGGTCCCCGTCTGGTTCTGGGTTGTCATTGAGGCTGGGCTTCGAGCGCGGCGATGAGGGCATCGCTCGCGAGCGTGACGCCGTAGAGCTGGCGCACGAGGAAGAGGATGGCGTCCGACACATAGGCCGGGGACACGGTGGCGCAGGCGTCCTCCACCAGCAGGCAGCCGTAGCCGCGGAAGCTCGCGTCGCAGAGCGTGGAGAAAACGCAGCGGTCAATGTTGACGCCGCTGAACAGCAGCGTGTCGATGCCGCGGTTGCGCAGGATCGAGTCGAACTCATTGTCATGGAAGCCGGAGAGCCGGTGCTTGTGCACCACGAGATCGCCGCGCTCGGGCGCCAGCGCGTCGATGGTGGCCGCCCCCCAGTCGCCTTCCACGAGGATGCGCCCGCGTCCCGAGGCGGACGGATCGCCATAGACCGGCCGCCGGCCGCTGGCGCCAGCCTTGGCGAGGAGGGGTGCGGACAGTTCCGCCCGGTCCGCCCGCACACCCCAGTTGACGAAGATCACCGGCAGTCCGGCGGCGCGCGCCGCCGCTGCCAGTGCCTTCAGGCGCGGCACGATGGCCAGAAGCGGTGCCGCATCGACACCGAGCCGGGGAAACCAGCCGTCCGGATGCAGGAAGTCGTTCTGCATGTCCACGATGACGAGGGCCGTGCGCGCGAGGTCGATCTCCGCGTCTTGCGGCGTTGCCGGAACGGCCACGGGGCGCGGCGCGGGGACGGGGCGCGCGAAGCTGAGCGTGGAAAGGCCTGCGGTGACTGAACCTGCGGAGGTCATGGGGCGCGGCTCGCGGCTGGCGGGAGGCGGCGCTCCCGAACCCCGTGAGACTACGCACGGTGGAGTGATGCTATCTATTGCCGAATATTCCACGCATTGTAGCCCAAATGGCTACAACCCGGTGGAGACGGCATGCGGCATCTCAGATTCCTGCGCTACATGGACGAAGTGGCCCGCACCGGCTCCATCCGCGGGGCGGCCGCCCGGCTCAACGTCACGCCCTCGGCCCTTAACCGGCGCATCATGGATCTGGAGGAGGAACTGGGCCTCAAGCTGCTGGAGCGGCGGGCACGCGGCGTCAGCCTCACGGCGGCGGGCGAGGTGTTCGTGAGTTACATCCGCGAGCAACTCAATGATGCCGACCGCATGCGCTCGCAACTGGAGGATCTGCGCGGGCTGCGGCGCGGCACCGTGCGCATCGCCTGCAGCCAGGCGCTGGCGCACGATTTTCTCCCCCAGCAGATCGCCGCCTTTCGCCTGCGCTATCCGCTGATGACCTTCGAGGTGATGGTGGCCGACCACGAGCACGCCATCACCCTGCTGGTGGATTATGAGGTGGACCTCGTCCTCGTCTTTCGCCCGGCCTTCATCGGCCGCCTGCGCCCGCTCATGACCCTGCCGCAGCGGCTGGTGGCGTTGATGCCGGCGGACCATCCCCTCGCCCGCAAGCCGAAGCTGCGGCTCGCCGACTGCACGGGCTATCCGCTGGCATTGTCCGAGCTCTCCACCGGAGGACGGCAGATGATCGAGGAGCGCTTGTCGCGCTCGGGCCTGCGCTTCTCGGTGGCGGCGGAGGCCAATTCCTTCGAACTGCTGCGGGGGCTCGTGGTCCATTGCGGCATGATCTCGTTCCAGATCGAGATCGGCGCGGAACCGGAAGCCATGCCGCCGGGTGTGGTTGTGCGCCCCGTGGACGAACGGGACCTGGCCGGCGCCGATCTTGTGCTCGGCCAGTTGCGGGGCCGCAACCTGCCGCTCGCCGGCGCGCAGTTCGCCGAGCACCTCTCCGGCGTGCTCCGCCAGCGCGCGGAAGCCTTGGCATCCTGACACAGCGGATCGTGCGCGCCCCTCCCTTGCCCGCAAACAGCCCGGCGCAAAGCGCGAGCGGCTCTCTGCAGAAAAGTGCTACGGCACAAGGGATCGGCGTGGCACTGAAAGGTATGCAGGCCGGAAATGAAGGACAAAGCGCACGCAGATATTGACAACATGCGTTGCCTCATGAATTCGTGCGCGTGAATCAAGGCGACGGATCCAGTTCTCCAGCTCCGCTTGTTTCAGGCGGGGGCCGGGACGAATAGAATCCGGATCACATCTGCTCCCCCTCCAGCCGTGGCCAAGGCGCCACCTGCCCGCACCTGGCGGAAATTCCCCTGCAAACGGCCGAGACCATGAAACGCAATTCCGTCTTTGACTGGTCTCCGGAACAGCGCCGGCACAGACGGGTTCGCTCCCTCCTGCTTTTCGGAAGTGGCGTGTTCGTGGCGCTGGGCGGCGGTTGGAGCGTCTTTTACGGGCTGCACGGGCACTGGGTCATGATGGCGGTCCATCTGGCGCTGAGTGCCCTCGCCATCCCCGCGCTTGCCCTGATATTCCTCGATCATGCCCGCGCGGCCGCCATCTTCATCGCCCACGCGCTTCTGCCCTTCGTCACGTGGCTTTGCCTGATCGATGCCCCGCTCGGGGACATTCAGAGATCAACGCATCTTTTCCTGCTGCCCATTGGGGTGGGGATCTTCTTCATCTTCTCGCAGGAGCGGGCCTATCTGAGATATTTCCTCCCCTGCCTCTACTTCGTGCTGTTCATCGTCTTCCAGTGTTCGGATATGGGCGTCAGCCATCCCGACCTGATGGCGCCCGAGCGCGTTCGATACGTCGGCATGTGGGTCAACGCCATAACGGCGGTGATCGCGCTCGGTGTCGTGCTGACCTTGATGCAGGTGGACATGGCCTCCTACCACCAACTCGAAGGCGAGATGCGGCGCGCCCTCGCCCGGGGGGACTTCCGCCTGCATTACCAGCCGCAAGTCGACCCGTCCCGCCGGATCCTCGGGGCGGAGGCGCTCCTGAGGTGGTTCAATCCCGACCATGGCATCATTCCACCCGCAAAGTTCATCACGCTGGCCGAGGAAACGGGCCTCATCGTGCCTCTGGGCGACTGGGTCCTCAGAACCGCCTGCGCGCAACTGGCGCTGTGGGCCGAGATCCCCGCGACCCGCGACCTCACGATCTCGGTCAACGTCAGCGCGTCGCAGTTCCGCCAGCCCGATTTCGTGCCGCGGGTGAGAGAGATCCTCGCCCACACCGGAGCCGATCCCTCCCGGCTCAAGCTCGAGCTGACCGAAAGCCTCTTCGTGCGCGACCCGGACGTGGCCGCCGAAAAGATGAGCGCCCTGCGGGACGTCGGCCTGCGCTGGTCCCTGGACGATTTCGGCACCGGCTACTCCTCGCTGCACATGCTGAGGAACCTGCCGGTGGACGAGATCAAGATCGACAAGACCTTCGTCAGCAGGATGGCGTCCGAGGAACAGGACCGCGCCATTGTCCGCCTGCTGATCGACATGTGCAGCACGCTGGGCCTGTTTCTCGTGGCTGAGGGCGTCGAGACCGAGGAGCAATATCGGCTCCTTCAGGCATGGGGCTGCGACGGCTTCCAGGGCTATCTCTTCGGCAAGGCCATGCCCGTCTTCCAGTTCAGCAGGCTCGCAGAGGCGGCATCGGCCGCCTCCACGAACTAGAGTCGGCGCCGCCTCAAGCCGTCACGCCGCTTCGAGCGCCAGCGCGATGCCCTGGCCGCCGCCGATGCACAGGGTGACCACGCCGCGCTTCACGCCGTCACGCTTCATGGCATGGAGCAGGCGCGTCACGAGGATCGCGCCAGTGGCACCAATCGGGTGGCCATGGGCCACCGCCCCGCCTTCCACATTCACGATGTCCTCCGGCAGACCAAGCTCACGGGCCACCGCGATGGGCACGGCGGCGAAGGCCTCGTTGATCTCGATCCGTTCGATGTCGCCGAGCGACCAGCCGGCATGCTGGAGCGCCTTGCGCACCGCCGGCACCGGACCGAGGCCGAAGAGACCCGGCTCCACGCCCGCAATGCCGAAGCCGGCCAGCCGTCCGAGGGGCGCAATGCCACTCTTCTCGGCAAAGGCGCGCTCGGCGACGATCATGGCCGCAGCGGCGCTGTTGAGACCCGGCGCATTGCCGGCCGTGATGGTGCCCTCGGGCCGGAAGGCGGGCCGCAGCCTGGCCAGCGTCTCGACCGTGGTGTCGGGGCGCGGCGCCTCGTCGACGCTGAAAAGCTCGATGCCCTTCCGGCCCTTCACCTCCACCGCGACGATCTCCTCGGTGAACCGGCCTTCGGCCTGGGCCGCCGCGAAGCGCTGCTGCGAGCGCGCCGCAAAGGCATCCTGCTCGGCGCGGGTGATCTGGGACCGCGCGACGAGATCTTCCGTGTGCCAGCCGGAATGGGAGCCGGAGAAGGCATCATTCAGCCCGTCCGTCAGCATGCTGTCGAGGATCTGGGCGGGGCCCATCCGATAACCCCAGCGGCCGCCATCCATGAGGTAGGGCGCCCGATCCATATTCTCCATGCCGCCGGCCACAGCCACATCATGGAGGCCGGAGGCGATCTCCAGCGCTGCAGTCACCACGGCCTGCGCGCCGGACCCGCAGACCCGATTGACGGTCATGGCGGGCACCTCCACCGGCAGCCCGCCATGGATGGAAGCCTGCCGGGCGGGGTTCATGCGGTTCCCCGCCTGGATGACATTTCCCATCACCACGGACCCGACCGCAGCCGGATCCAGCCCCGCGCGACGCACGGTTTCGCGCACCACCACGGCGCCGAGGTCGGTGGCGGGGGTGCCCTTCAGCGTGCCGTTATAGGCGCCGATGGCGGTGCGGACCGGATGGGCAATGACGATGTCTCGGGTCATGAGGACCTCCTGCAATGGGGCGGAGCGCGCCTTTCGGCACGGCGGGACGGATCGACCGGGGGTGGCCCGGCGCCGTTGGTCGGGGGCCGCTGCACAGCGGCCGATCGGGCGGCAGCTTCGCCCTGGCAAGACGCGGGCGCGCAGCCGTCGGGAAGCCGAACGGAGCCGGCGAGCCACATCAGAGCGGGCATATACCCTTATGAACTGCGCGGACTCTTCCTTTCCTTGCCTGCCGATGGAGCACGGACACCACGCGCCAACCGGTTGGCGCATCCGATGGCAACGCCTGGTCAAGCGCCGACGCCGAACGACAAAACGCCAACCGTTCGGTACGGCGACGGGCCGTCCACGCCTCGGCGTGTCACCTTCTGTCAGATAGGCGTATATACCCGCGCATCAGGGAGGTCCAGAGTTTCGCGCACATACGGCCTGTGCAGGCGCCGCACAAACGGGGGAGCACGTGCGATCTCGATGTCCCTCGCGCCCCCGAAGGCGGCGGGGGTTGGTTGGTTGCCCTAGTGGAAGTCCCGTGAGCGGGGCAGGATGCGCACGTCACGGGGATGGGCGGCCCGATGCACCGGATGGGCACCCGCCGTGCTGTCGAAGAAGTGGCCGTCCAGAACCGGCGTGCAATCCTCCACATGGCTGGCCATGAGATGCACCACGCCTTCGCGGCTGCGCTGCACCTCGCCATGCACCAGCATGAGGCGGGAGGCCATCACCGGCAGGCGCAGCGTCTCGAACAGCCGCGCCCAGATGAGCACATTGGTGATGCCGGTCTCGTCCTCCAGCGTCACGAAGATGGCGTTGCCCTTGCCCGGCCGCTGGCGGATGAGCACGATGCCGGCGGTGCGCACCTTCGCGCCCGCCCGCGCCGCCGCTGTCTGCGCACTGCTGAGCACGCCGCGCTCGGCGAACAGCGGACGCAGGAAGGCCATGGGGTGGCCCTTCAGGGAGAGGCGCGTGGTCTGATAATCCACCGCCACCTGCTCGGCCGCCGACATGGCCGGCAGCGGCAGGTCACGCTCCGCCTTCAGTTCCCCCGCGCGGGCGGCGGCAAAGAGCGGCAATTCTCCCTCCGGCGTGCGCCGCACCTCCCACAAGGCGTCCCGGCGCTCCAGTCCGAGCGAGCGCAGGGCATCGGCATCCGCCAGGAGCCGCAGACCGGCCCGCGGCAGATGCGCCCGGCGGGCGAGGTCCTCCACGCTGGAGAAGGGGCCCGAGGCGCGGGCAGCGACAATCTCCGCCGCCCAGAGCTCGCGAAACCCTTCCACCTGCCGGAAGCCGAGGCGCAAGGCGAGCCGCCCGTTCGCGGCCTCCTCGAGCGTATTGTCCCATTCGCTGGCATTGACCTCCACGGGGCGGACCTCCACCCCGTGCTCACGCGCATCACGCACGATCTGCGCCGGGGCATAAAAGCCCATGGGCTGCGAATTGAGCAGCGCGCAGGCGAACACCGCCGGATGGTGGCACTTGATCCAGGCCGAGACATAGACGAGGCGCGCGAAGGAGAGGGCGTGGCTCTCCGGAAAGCCATAACTGCCGAAGCCCTCGATCTGCTTGAAGCAACGCAGGGCGAAGTCGCGCGTATAGCCCCGCCGCACCATGCCCTCCACCATCATGGCGCGAAAACTATGGATGGTGCCGGGGTTGCGGAAGGTGGCCATGGCCCGTCGCAGGCCATTGGCCTGACGGGGCGTGAAATCGGCGGCGACGATGGCGAGCTTCATCGCCTGTTCCTGAAAGAGCGGCACGCCATAGGTCTCGCCCAGCAGATCGTGCAGTTCATTTGCCGGATGCGGCGGCGTTGGCGAGGGAAAACTCCAGTCCTCAAGGCCGGCGCGCCGGCGCAGATAGGGATGCACCATCTCGCCCTCGATGGGGCCGGGCCGCACAATGGCGACCTGAATGGTGAGGTCATAGAGCTTGCGGGGCTTCAGGCGCGGCAGCATGTTGATCTGCGCCCGGCTCTCCACCTGGAAGACGCCGATGCTGTCACCCTTGCACAGCATGTCATAGACGGCCTCATCATCCGAGGCGAGGTCCACCTCCAGCGTCTTCTCACCGAGGCCGTGCGCACGCATCAGCTCGAAAGCCTTGCGGATGCAGGTGAGCATGCCGAGCGCCAGCACATCCACCTTCATCAGGCCGAGCACGTCGATGTCGTCCTTGTCCCATTCGATGAAGCTGCGGTCGGCCATGGCAGCGTGGTGGATGGGCACGGTCTCGTCCAGCCGGTCCTGTGTCAGCACGAATCCGCCCACATGCTGGGAGAGATGGCGGGGAAAGGGCGCGCTGAGCAGCGGCTCGAGAATGAAGCGCAGGCGCGCCATCTCGGGATTGTCCGGATCGAACCCCGCCTCCTGCATGCGCCGGGCATCCATGTCGCCGGAATGGCTGCCCCAGACAAGGCCCGCGAGGCGGCTCGACACGTCTTCGGTGAGGCCGAGCACCTTCGACACCTCGCGCACGGCGCTGCGGCCGCGATAATGGATGACGGTGGCGGCGATACCCGCCCGGTGGCGGCCATAGCGGCGATAGACATATTGCATCACCTCCTCCCGCCGCTCGTGCTCGAAATCGACGTCGATGTCGGGCGGCTCGCCCCGATCCTCCGAGACGAAGCGGGAGAAGAGGAGATTATACTGGACGGGATCGACCGAGGTGATGCCGAGCAGGAAACAGACGATGGAATTGGCCGCCGAGCCCCGCCCCTGACAGAGGATGGGCGGCTCCTGCGCGCGGGCGAAGCGCACGAGGTCATGCACGGTAAGGAAATAATAAGCGAATTTCTCCTGGCGGATGAGGGCGAATTCCTCTGCCAGCAGCGCCTTCACCTTCTCCGGCAACACGGCGCCATAGCGCGCGTGCGCTGCTTCCGTGACCAGATGCTCAAGCCAATCCTGCGGCGCCCAGCCTTCCGGCACCGGCTCATGGGGATATTCATACTTCAGATCGCCCAGCGAGAAGCCGATGCGCTCCAGCAGGCACTGCGTCTCCAGAAGCGCCTCGGGGCAGGCACGGAACAGGCGCGCCATCTCGTTCGGCGTGCGGATGTGGCGCTCGCCATTGGCCTCCAGCCGGCGGCCGGCAGCCTCCAGCGTCGTGCCTTCGCGGATGCAGGTGAGCACATCGTGCAGCGGGCGCCGGTCCTCGCTCGCGTACAGGGGATCATTGGTGGCAAGGAGCGGCACACGGGCGGCAGATGCGAGGCGGCGCAGGCGCGCGAGGCGGCGGCCGTCGCTGCCGCGCCGGTGGAGCGCCGCTCCCAGCCACACCCGCCCCGGCGCTTCGGCGGCGAGCCGTGCCAGCACCGCCTCCAGCCCCTCCGGACGCGTCGGCGCGGGCGGTGGCACGAGAGCAAGGTGGCCGAAGGAGCGCACACCGGACGCCTCGGGATCCCCGCCCGCTTCAGGGGGGGCGTCTTCCGCTTCTTCCTGATCCGCAAAGTCATAGCCCACGGGGGCGCGGTGGGCCTCCTGCGGGGCGGCCGTGCTCTGCGGCATCACGATGAGCAGCAGCCCCTCCAGATGCTCCAGCAGATCCTCGAAATTCAGGATGCAGCCGCCCTTCACGGCCCTGAGGTTGCCCCTCGTGAGGAGGCGGGTGATGCGCCCCCAGGCCTTTCGATCCTCCGGATAGGCGATGATGTCCGGCGTGCCGTCGGCAAAGACGAAGCGTGTACCCACGGCGAGCTTCAGCTTCACCTCGCAGGCAGTCTTTTCTGCTTCCGTCAGTTCGGGCAGTTCGCCCCTCCTCTCCTTGGCCGCCGCCAGCGCCGCCCGCGCCTTTTCCGGCGCATCGCGCACCGCCGCATAGGCGCGGACCACTCCCGCCACCGTGTTGCGGTCGGCAATGCCGATGCCCGTCAGGCCCAGTTCCATCGCCCGCGCCACCATCTCGGCAGGATGTGAGGCGCCATGCAGGAAGGAGAAGTTGGTGGCGGCCGCCAGTTCCGCATAGCTGCTCATGGGTCTCCTCCTTTCCGTCGTTGGTTGGATGCGCCCCAGGCGCGCACGGTCCGCCCGGATCGCGCATGGCACCGCCCGCCAGGCCCCGGCCTGTCCTCAGCATCCGCTTCAATCCACTTGTGCGAGCGACCGGAATTGCCTCCATGCCGATCG
Organism: Azorhizobium caulinodans ORS 571; assembly: GCF_000010525.1. Taxonomy (GTDB): domain Bacteria; phylum Pseudomonadota; class Alphaproteobacteria; order Rhizobiales; family Xanthobacteraceae; genus Azorhizobium; species Azorhizobium caulinodans. The sequence continues at coordinate 4,461,204 of NC_009937.1, forward strand.
TGCAAAGTCCCTTCTGGTCGCCCTCCCCCGGATCGCCGGGACAAGCCCGGCCATGACGGAAAGGAGAGGACACCGTCTGCTGGTGGGGTCGCTGCAACGAGCTCGGATCCCCCCTGCACGGCTTGTCCGGACGGGGCTTGGCTGACAGGTTGAGGTCAGCCGCGGGATTTGATGATCGCTCGATCAGGATACACGAACGATCACAATGCACGCAGCCTCAAGAGAAAAGGCCGTGAAGATACCAGAGGGGCGGGGCGCGGCCGCCTTCGTGGATGCCATGGCGGAAGATCCAGAAGCGGCGACCGCCCTTGTCTTCCACACGGTAGTAATCGCGGGGCGTCTCGGGCCGCGAGATGTCGCGCCACCATTCCTCGCCGATGCGCTCGGGGCCCTCCTGGGCGGCCACGTCATGGGTGCCGCCGCGCCAGCGGAAGCGCAAGGGTGGGCCGTCCGGCACCTCCGCCAGCACCTCGATGGGCAAGGGCGGACGGAAGAGATAGAGGGGGCGCTGCGGCGGCTCCTCCGGCTCGGGCGCAGCCCAGCTCTCCGGCGCGGCAGCCAGCGCCGGCACCGCCGCCACCGCCCGCTCGGGAATATGGGTGTCGCGCGGCACGAGGCGGCGGAAGCGCGCGCGGCCGAAGCGCATGCTCAGCCGGTCCACGAGCGCGCCGAGGTCCTCGCCCTGCTCCTCCCGGTCAAGGCCGCCCTGCGCCTGCGAAAAAGGCTCGGCCTGCGGCACCGCGAGGCGCACCAGATCAAAGCCGAAGCCGGGATCGAGCGGGTCCGCCAGCGCCTCTATGCGCAGCGCGAACAGACGCATCACCACGGCGGGGTCGCGGACCGGCGCGCCGGTTTCGATCCGCACGGTGCGGGTCTCGCCGTCGCTGCGATAGAAGCGCGCCTCGAAGCTGCGCCCGCCGAGACCGCGCGCCTCCAGTTCCGTGGCGGCGCGCTGCGCCAGTTCACCGAGCACGCCCATCACATGCTCCATGCGGCCGATGGGCTCGGCGAAGGGATGGGAGAAGAGCAGCGCGGGCGGCGCCCGGCGGGGCGTGATGCGGCTGTCCACGCGCCCGAGCAGCCGGGCGAGGCGCCAGGTGGCCTGCGCCCCGAAGCGGGCCGTGAGTGGCGCGCTGGGACGGCGGGCGATGTCGCCCACGCAGTTGAGGCCCGCCCGGCGCAAGGCGGTCTCGGTTTCCGGCGGCAAATCGAGTGCTGCCACGGGCAGGGCTCGTACGGCGGCCTCCTCGGACGCCGCGTCCATGAGCGGGGGGCCGCGGTGGAAGCGGGCGAGGGCGAGCGCCGCCTCCGGCGTGCCGGCGCAGGCAAGGCGCGCGGTGAGACCGGCGGCCGCCATGCGACGGGCGGCGTCCGCCTTGAGGCCGCCTTCGCCCCCGAACAGGTGGGGGACGCCGGTCACGTCGAGGATGAGGCTGTGGGGCGGGTTCACCGCCACCATGGGCGTATAGCGGTCGCAGGCCTCCGCGATCCGCTCCAGAAACCGCCGGTCGGCCTCGGGCGCGTGCTCCTCGACCAGAAGGTCCGGCACGCGCGCCCGCGCATCGGCAAGGGCAAGACCGGGGGTGAGGCCGAGCCGCAAGGCGGCTCTATTGGCGGCGGCGAGGCGCAGGGCGCCGCGCTCCTTCTCCACCAGCGCGAAGGGCGGCTCAGCCGAGGCGTCGCAGGGGGAGGACGGCACGCCGAGGCGGCGCAGACGATCCATCGGCAGCAGGGGGAAGTGGAGCGCCAGATAGCGCCGCCCCTCCCCCGCTCCACGTCCGGAAGCTTGCTCCATCACGATCCCACTCCACCCGCCATGGCCCGCCGGGCGGGCCGCTCTTCTGCCGTGTCAGTTCCAGATCGAGCGCCGGATGCCCCGGCGCCCCCGCCTCCAGCGGCGCGGAGGGTGCCGCACTGACGCTCCAGCGGGTCCAGGCGGCGCTCGGGCGGGCCTCCCCCCCGATCCGCAGCAGCAGCACGCTGGCGCCGGAGCCCTCCGCCGCCAGCGCCAGACGGCGGGTGGCGATGAGATCGAGGGCCCGCGGCATGCCGTGAAGCTCCACCACCACGCTGCCGACGCCCGGACAGCGGGCCGCCTCGCCCGCCGCCGCCAGAACCGCCAGCGGGTCCTCCAACACGCCGAGGATCAGTTGCGCGGGATCGAGCCCGATCTCCGCAAGGCCCGGTCCATGCAGGGCCCCGCCCTGCCGCCCGGCCTGTTCCTGCCGCAGCCAGAAGACGCCGCTGCCGAAGCGGGCCGCAAGCATGGCCGCAAAGCCCGCCGCCGCACCCACGTCCCCGGCCGCGCGGGAGAAGAATTCGTGCAGCCGACCGGTCTCCAGCCCGCCGCCCAGCGCGGCATCCACCTCCGCATGGCCGAGCGGCACGCGCCTGGCCGCGCCCTGACCTGTCCATCGCTCAAGCCCGGCCACCTCCTGCCGAAGCGCCCGGAGCTGTTCCGCCGTCGCGCTCATTTCATGTTCCCGTTTTGTTCTAAATTCTCCCTCCTGCGCGCGAGAGTCAAGCCGCTCCGACTCGCATCGGCCGCAGCATCTCCATGCAGCAACCTAGGGGTGCGCCTTGTCGGCGGTGCCTCTGGGGTGCTCCGCCCGCCAGTCCACGGGCCGCTGGAAGGGGCCGAACCAGATGCCGCGCCGGGTCACCCGCGCTTCCAGTTCGGTGGCGCGATAGGCACCATCGGCAATGGCGAGACCCGAGCTCACCATCTGCTCCCCGATGTCCACATCGCCGACGAAGCAGGTGGCGATCAGGCGGTGGTAGATGTCGAAGGCCCGCCCCCGGCAGCGGACGGCGCCCGTATCCACCTCCGCCTGGAGGGCGATGCGGGCCATCTCGCCGCAGTTCCAGAGGTGGCCCTCCTCGCCGCAGGTCTGATGCAGTTCGGGCGCATCGATGCCGGCGAGCCGCACCCGCTGGCCGCGGACGTCCAGCGTGTCGCCGTCCACGACGAAGGTGGGGCCGCTCACCTCCCGCTCGCCGCCACCCCGCCAGCGCTCGGACAGGACGGCGGCAAGCACGAACAGGCCGGCGAGGAGCGCCCCGGCCAGCACAAGATCGGTCCGGGAGAACGGATGCAGGCGCATAAGGCGGCAGTGCCGGATTCCGGTGCGACTCGTCAATCCGTGACGCTGGCGTTAACCATTCATCAACCCTGCTCAAGCAGGAGTCGGATGGAAGATCGGAGTCTGGCCAAAGCGCGCCACGACCCCGGCGCAGAAGGTTCGCGCGCATGACGCAGGCCCCGATGGATCGCGCCGCCGGCGCCGCCCCGCACAGCGGGCGCGCAGCCGAAGGCCGCGGATTCGACGAGGCCCTGGCCGAGGCGCGCCGCTCCGTGCGCTGGCTGGCCGGCGCGCTGGCGGTTTTCGTCGTCGCCTTGCTGCTGGCGCGGCTGCGCGCCTCGCTGCTGTGGCTCGCCGCCGCCCCGCTGCTGTTCGCCGCCATCGAGCTGTTCACCCTCGGCCGCACGCTGGGGCGCCTGTCGGCCGCCCGCCGCGCGGAGGCTCACGCGCAGGCCGCCCGCACCGCCGCCGCCGAGGCGGAGAATCAGGCCAAGTCCCGCTTCCTCGCCGAGATGAGCCACGAGCTGCGCACCCCGCTCAACGCGGTCATCGGCTTTTCCGAAGTGATGGCGCAGGAGGTGCTCGGCCCGCACGCCAACGCCGCCTATCGCGATTATGCGCAGGACATCCACGCCTCGGGCCGCCATCTGCTGGCGCTGGCCGATGACATCCTCGATCTGGCCCGCATCGAGACCGGCCACCGGCAGGTGCTGGAGACGGCGGTGAACCTCGGCGCCCTGGCGCAGGACTGCGCGCACATGATGCGGCTCGGCGCGGCGGAGCGGGACATCACGCTCATCGTCACCCTCAATGCCCGCCCCCGCCTGTGGGCGGACGAGCGCGCGGTGCGCCAGATGGTGCTGAACCTGATGGCCAACGCGGTGAAGTTCACGCCCGCCGGCGGCACCGTCGAGTTGTTCGTGGACAGCGATGCGGAGGGCGCGCCCTTCTGCGCGGTGGAAGACAACGGGCCAGGGCTGGCGGACGCCGAGCTGCCCCTCGCCCTCTCGGCCCACCACCGGGAAAGCCGGCTCGATCCGGCGAGCGGCCAGGGCGCAGGCCTCGGCCTTGCCATCGTGCGGGCGCTGGCGCAGATGCACGAGGCGCGGCTGGATCTTACGGAACGGGCCACGGGCGGCACGCGGGCCACCCTTTCCTTTCCCGCCTCCCGCGCGCTCGCGGCGGCGGAGGGAACCACCCCCACGCCCCTGCTGGCGGCGGAATAGCCTCAAGTCCGGCCTTGCCGCCCAGATGGATGCATCTGGGCGGACCGCCTGTTACGCCTTGTTGGAGACGCCGCCGTCGCTGAAGGTGCCCATGCCGCGATGGGTGGCGACCGCCGCCTTCACGACGCCGAGCGCCAGCGCCGCGCCCGAGCCCTCGCCGAGCCGCATGCCGAGATCGAGGATGGGCTTGAGACGAAGCTTTTCCAAGAGGCGCGCATGGGCCTTCTCGGCCGAGACGTGGCCGGCAAGGCAATGGTCGAGGGCGCTCGGGTCCATGGCGTGCAGCACGGCGGCGGCGGCCGTCACCACATAGCCGTCGAGGACCACCGGCACGCGCTCGATCCGCGCGGCGAGGATGGCACCAACCATGGCCGCCACCTCGCGCCCACCCACCCGGCGCAGGATCTCCAGCGGATCGGACAAGGCCGCGCCGTGGAAGGCGATGGCCTCGCGCACGGCAGCCACCTTGCGGTCCAGAATGTCGCCCGTGGCGCCGGTGCCGGCGCCCACCCATTCCTCCGGCGTGCCGCCATAGAGGGCGTGGCAGAGCGCCGCGGCGATGGTGGTGTTGCCGATGCCCATCTCGCCCAGCGCCAGCACGTCGGCGCCGCCGGCAATGGCCTGCATGCCGAAGGCGATGGTGGCGGCGCAGGCGCGCTCGTCCAGCGCCGCATCCTGGGTGATGTCCGGCGTCGGCAGGTCGAGGGCGAGGTCGAACACCCGCAGGCCCGCATCAAAGCTGGCGCAGATCTGGTTCACGGCCGCCTTTCCGTCCGTGAAGGCGGCGACCATCTGCTTCGTCACCGCGCCCGGATAAGGCGAGACACCCCGCTCGGCGATGCCGTGAGTGGCCGCGAACACCGCCACCATGGGCCGGTCGGCGGTTGGCATGCCCTTGGCCTGCCAGGTGGCGAGGTGGATGGCGATCTCTTCCAGTCGCCCCAGCGCGCCGGGCGGCTTCAGGAGGTCCGACTGCCGGGCCTCGGCCATCGCCCGCGCAGCGGCATCGGGGCCGGGCATGGTGGAGACGAGCTGGCGGATGTCGTCGAAAGGCAGGCCGGTGTGAGTGGGAGCGGACATGGGCACTCGGCGATCAGGCGTTGAAACGAAAGCGGCGCCGGAAGACCGGCGCCGCTTCTGAGAGGGGTGGTGCCGTCACTCCGCCGGGGCGGGGTGATCGTGCGCCGGGTCGTGGGACTTCCTACCCGAGCCGAGCGACGCCATCCAGCGGGCCAGCACATAGAAGACCGGCGTGAAGATCAGACCGAAGAAGGTCACGCCGATCATGCCCGAGAACACCGCCGTGCCGAGCGCCTGGCGCAGCTCGGCGCCGGCGCCCGTCGCCCACACCAGCGGCACCACGCCGAGGATGAAGGCGAGCGAGGTCATGATGATCGGGCGCAGACGCAGCCGGGCCGCCTCCACCGCCGCCTCGCGCCGTCCCATGCCCTGGTCCTCCAATTGCTTGGCGAACTCGACGATGAGGATGGCGTTCTTGGCGGCGAGGCCGATGAGCACGATGAAGCCCACCTGCGTCAGGATGTTGTTGTCCATCCCGCGCAGGATGACGCCACCCAGCGCTGCCACGAGACACATGGGCACGATGAGCACCACGGCCAGCGGCAGCGTCAGGCTTTCATACTGCGCCGCCAGCACCAGGAAGACGAACACCACGCCCAGCCCGAAGGCGAAGATGGCGGTGTTGCCGGCCCGCTGCTGCTGGTAGGCGAGCGTCGTCCACTCATAGGCGAAGCCCTGCGGCAGCACCTTGGCGGCGAGCTGCTGCATGATCTCGATCGCCTGACCCTGCGAGTAGCCGGGGGCCGGGCTGCCGTCGAGTTCCGCCGACGTATAGAGGTTATAGCGCGGCAGCCGGTAGGGACCGGAGATGTCCTGAACCGTGGTGAAGGAGCCGAGCGGCACCGTGTCGCCGTTCGCATTCTTCACCCGGATGCTCAGGATGTCCTTGACCTCCTTGCGGTACGGGGCATCCGCCTGCACCTGAACGCGGAACGTCCGGGAGAACAGGTTGAAGTCGTTCACATAGGTCGAGCCGATGTAGCTCTGCAGCGCGCTGAACACGTCGGAGACATTGACCTGCAGCATCTGCGCCTTGGCGCGGTCGATATCGAGATAGATCTGCGGGGTCGAGGTCTCGAAGAGCGAGTACACCTGCTGCAGGCCCGGCGTCTGCGCCGCCGCACCCATCATCGCATAGACCGCGTTGCGCAGCGCCAGCGGGCCCTGGCCGTCCCGGTCCTCGATCATCATGCGGAAGCCGCCGGCGTTGCCGATGCCGTTGACCGGCGGCGGCTGCACCACGATGAGCAGCGAATCCTGGATGGAAGCGAGCTTGCCGAACAGCTGCCGCTGGATGGCGGTGGCCGTGCGGGTGGGATCGCCGCCGCGCTGGGAGAACGGCTCCAGGATCACGAACATGGCGCCGGCGTTCGGGGCGTTGGTGAAGGTGGCGCCCGAGAAGCCGACGATGTTCACGATGTGCGCGACGCCCGGCGTACCGAGCACCAGATCCGCCGCCCGCGTCATCACCTCTTCCGTACGGGACATGGAGGAGCCGGGCGGAAGCTGGGCCGCGACGATGAGGTAGCCGCGATCCTGATCGGGGATGAAGCCCTGGGGCGTCGAGGTGAAGAGATAGCCGCCGAAGGCGACGATGCCGCCATAGACGATCAGCACCAGCGCCACGATGCGCACGAGGCGGGAGACCACGGCCGCATAGCCGTTGCCCAGCGCCTCGAAGCCGCGGTTGAAGATGTTGAAGAAGCCGACCACGGGCTTGGCGTACCAGGCTACGCGCTGTTCGCCATGGGCATGCGGCTTCAGCAGCAGCGCGCACATGGCGGGCGAGAGCGTCAGCGAGACCAGCAGCGAGAGCAGCGTCGAGCCGGCGATGGTCAGCGCGAACTGCTGGTAGAACTGGCCCGAGATGCCGGTGATGAAGGCGGTCGGCACGAACACCGACGACAGCACCAGCGAGATGGCGACAAGCGCGCCGCCCACCTCGTCCATGGTCTTGTAGGCAGCGTCACGCGGCGAGAGGCCGGAGGCGATGTTGCGCTCCACGTTCTCCACCACGACGATGGCGTCGTCCACCACGATGCCGATGGCCAGCACGAGGCCGAACAGCGACAGGTTGTTCAGCGAGAAGCCGAACAGCTTCATGATGAAGAAGGTGCCGATGAGCGAGATCGGGATCGCGAGGATCGGGATGATCGCCGCGCGCCAGGTCTGAAGGAACAGCACCACCACGATCACCACGAGGATGATGGCCTCGAAGATGGTGTGGATCACCGCCTCCACCGACTGCGAGATGAACTCGGTGGGGTTGTAGTAGATGCCGTACTTGAGCCCTTCCGGGAACACCTTGCCGAGCTCGGCCATCTTGGCCACCACCGCATTGCCGGTGGCGAGCGCGTTCGAGCCCGGACGCTGGAAGACGCCAAGCGCGATGGAGTTGTACTTGTCGAGATAGGAGGTGGACGAATAGTCCTGCGCCGAGATCTCGACCTTGGCCACGTCCTTCAGGCGCACCAGCGCGGTCGCCGTCTGCTTGATGACGACGTTGCCGAACTCCTCGGGCGTGGACAGACGGCCGAGCGTGCGCACGGCGATCTGGAACGCGCCCGGATTGGAGACCGGGGGCTGGTTCAGCACGCCCGAGGCCACCTGGATGTTCTGCGACTGGAGGGCGCTCACCACCTCGGCGGCGGTGAGGTTCAGCGTCTGGAGGCGCTGCGGATCGAGCCACACCTGCATGGCATAGTCGCGGCTGCCGAACACCGTGATGGAGCCGACGCCGTCGATGCGCGAGAGCACGTCCTTGATCTGGACGTTGGCGTAGTTGGAGATGAACAGGCCGTCGCGCGAGCCGTCAGGCGAATAGAGGCTGACGACCATCAGGATGTCCGGCGAGCTCTTCGCCGTGACGACGCCGATCTGCTGCACTTCGGAGGGCAGACGCGGCGAGGCGATGGCCACGCGGTTCTGCACCTGCACCTGCGCGATGTCGAGATTGGTGCCGAGGTCGAACGTCACCGAGATGGTGAAGCGGCCGTCCGCGGAGGAGTTGGAGGAGAGATAGAGCATCCCCTCCACGCCGTTGATCTGCTGTTCGATCGGCGCCACCACCGTGTCGGCCACCGTCTCGGCGCTGGCGCCGGGATACTGGCCGCTCACGGTGATCACCGGCGGGGCGATGTCCGGATACTGCGCCACGGGGAGGCGCAGATAGGACACACCGCCCAGCAGCATCACCACGATGGAGATGACGAAGGCGAAGATCGGCCGGTCAATGAAGAAATGAGAGAAGCGCATGGGGGATCGCTCCTCACTTCGCCGGGGCGGCGGCGTTACCGTTCTGGGCGCCGGCGGGAGCCGGAGCAGCGGGCTTTTCTTCCTGCGGCGTCACCTTGACGCCCGGACGCACGCGCATCAGGCCGTTCACCACCACCACATCGTCCGCCGTGAGGCCGGACTTCACCGCGCGGCGGCCGTCCACCACCGGGCCAAGCTCCACGAACTTCATGGCGATCGTGTTCTCGGGGCCGACCACATAGACGAACTTGCGCACCTGCTCGGTGCCGATGGCGGTATCGGGAACGGTCAGTGCCTCATAGGGCTTGCTGGCGGCCACGCGGATGCGGGCGAACATGCCCGGCTTGAACAGGCCGTCCGGATTGGCGAACACGGCACGGCCGCGGATGGTGCCGGTGGCGGTGTCCACCACGTTGTTCAGGAAGTCCATCTTGCCGTGATGGGCAAAGGTCTTCTCGTCCAGCAGCTTGAGGTCCACCGGCGCGCCGTCGTTGGCGCCCGTGCCGCTGTTCTTGTAGCGCAGCAGCGAGCCTTCATCGAAGGTGAACTCGAAGCGGATCGGATCCTGCGACACGATCACCGCGAGCAGGGTCGGCGTGCCGGCACTGGCGCCGATCACATAGTTGCCCACCGACACGCGCCGGTCGCCGATGCGGCCGGAGATGGGTGCAGTGAGCTGCGTGAACTCGAGATCGAGCTGGGCCGAGGCCACGGCAGCTTCCTGCGCCTGGAGCGTGGCGGCGGCGGTCCGCTCGGTCTGGGTGCGCTGGTCGAAGGTCTGCTTGGAGATGGCCGTCGAATTGCGGTCCTGGAGCAGCGTCTTGGCGCGCTCAAGGTCGGTCTGCGCATAATCGAGATTGGCCTGCGCCTGGGCGAGGTTCGCCTTCGCCTGATCGAGCGCGATCTTGAACGGGCGCTGGTCGAGCGTGAACAGCGGATCGCCCTTCTTCACCAGCTGGCCGTCGGTGAACTGGATCTCCGAGAGATAGCCGGACACGCGGGCGTGCACGTTCACCTCATCCATCGCCACGAAACGGCCGACATACTCATCATAGTCGGTGATCGTCCTGGGCTGCGGCTTGGCGACCGTCACGGCCGGAGGCGGCGGCGGGCCACCCTGCTGCTGCTGCGGCTGGCCACAGGCGGCAAGCGAAAGAAGGGAGACTGCACCGAGAGCCTTGAGCGGAAGGCGGGGCAACACAAACATCAAGGGAGCTCCAACAGAGCGCCGCGAGGGGCGGTCAATTTCTCGGAACGACGCCTCCCGCAACTGACGAGCCATTCCTTCGGGAACGGTCGATAGCACAGCTTCCTGCAATGCAAAATGCCCCGCGGGCGCATCAGATGCGGAACGCCGGTCTCAGGTGCGGCGGCGGCCGGCCAGGCCCAGCACGAAGCCCTTGCCCAGAAATGCCGCAACGGCAAGGAGATAGGCGAGGCCGCCGGCCAGAACGACGGCGAGAAAGATCACTTCGTCGCGAGAGCCGGCCAAGCCTTCGGTGAGGCGGCCCATGCCCCACACACCCACCTCAAGCACCACGGCGAGCACGACGCCGCACAGCAAAAGCCGGACGAGATGGCCGAACAGGCGCTCGTCGCCGATGGGAAAGCCCCGCCGGCGGGCGAACCAGATCAGCAGCCCCACATTGATCCAGCCGCCGATGGCGGTGGCGAGGGCGAGGCCCACCTGCGCCAGCGGCCCCATGAGGGCGAACTTCAGCGCCACATTGAGGCCCACCGCCGTCAGCGAGGCGCGCATGGGGGTGGCCGTATCGCCGCGCGCATTGAAGGGCGAGACGAAGGCCCGCACCACCAGGAAGGCGATGAGGCCGACGCCATAGGCCTGCAGGGTCGCGGCCGCCTCTATCGCATCCCCGCGGGTAAAGGCGCCGCGCGCGAACAGGGCGCGCATGGTCAGATCGGGAATGAGAAGCGCCGCCACCACGAAGGGCAGGCCCAGCAGCACGGCGAGTTCCACGCAGCGGGCCTGCGCCCGCGCTGCCCCCTCCTCGTCACCGGCAGCAAGGCGGCGGGCCATCTCCGGCAGCAGCACGGTACCGATGGCGATGGCCACGACGCCGATGGGCAACTGGTTGATGCGGTCAGCGTAATAGAGCGCCGACAGCGCGCCCGCCGGCAGGAAGGTGGCGATGATCGTGTCCGCGAACAAGGCGATCTGCACGCCGGCCGAGCCGATGATGGCCGGGCCAAGGGCCTTGAGGAACTGCCGCGTGCCGGGATCGAGCCGGGGCGTTCCGAATCTCAGGCCGATGCCGCTGCGCTCCGCATCCCAGCCCACCAGCAGCATCTGGAGCACGCCGGAGACGAGCACGCCCCAGGCCGCCGCGTGTCCCACCGTCGGGAACAGCGCGCCGCCCAGCAGCGTGCCGATCATGCAGACATTGAGGAGAATGGGGGAGGCCGCCGCCATGGCGAAGCGCCCGGAGGCATTCAGGGCGCCGGAGATCAGCGTCGCCACCGAGATCAGCGCCAGATAGGGAAAGGTGATGCGCGTCAGCGTCACCGCCAGATCGAAGCGCTGCGGGTCCTCCGCGAGGCCCGGCGCCAGCAGGCCGACGAACTGCGGCGTGAAGCCCAGCACCAGCACCAGCAGCACGCCATGGACCATCGCCATGGCGGTCAGCACCTCATCGGCAAAGCCCCGGGCGGCGGGAATGCCGTCCTGTTCCTTCAGCTTGGCATACGTGGGCACGAAGGCGGCGTTGAAGGCGCCCTCGGCGAAGATGGCCCGGAAGTGATTCGGCAGCCGGAAGGCGACGAGAAAGGCATCCGCCACCGGCCCCGCGCCCAGCACCGCCGCCATCACCACGTCGCGGATGAAGCCCGCGAGGCGCGAGAGCAGCGTGAAGCCTCCGACCGAGAGGATGTTGCGGAACATGCGGGGGTCCTTGAAGGCGGCAGGCGCTGCGGCCGGCGGGCATCATCCCACCGGGAGGTTTCGGTGACCCTAAAGACACGTGAGGCGCAAATGCGGCACCGTCAGGCCAGCGCCCCGGCGATGCGGGCGACGAGGCGGCGGGCCACCTCCGCCTTGCTGGCGGAGGGCCAGTCCTCCACGCCCTCGCCGGTGACGAGATGCACCGTATTGGCATCCCCGCCCATGATGCCGGTGGCGGGCGAGACGTCATTGGCGACGATCCAGTCGCAGCCCTTGCGCAGGCGCTTGTCGCGGGCGTTCGGCACCACATTCTCCGTCTCGGCGGCAAAGCCCACCACGAGACGGGGCCGCAGGGTGGAATGGTGCGAGATGGTGGCAAGGATGTCCGGATTCTCGGTGAGCTGGAGATCGGGCGTGCCTTGCGGCCCCTTCTTGATCTTCTGGTCCGCCTCGCCGGCCACACGCCAGTCGGCCACCGCCGCGGCGAAGACGGCGGCATCCACCGGCAGATGCTCCTCCACCGCCGCCAGCATCTCCCGCGCCCGCTCCACATGGATGACGGTGACGCCGCGGGGATCGGGCACCTGCACCGGGCCGGAGACCAGCACCACCTCCGCCCCGGCCGCCGCCGCCGCCGCCGCGATGGCGTGGCCCTGCTTGCCGGAAGACCGGTTGGCGATATAGCGCACCGGATCGATGGGCTCGACCGTCGGCCCGGAGGTGACCAGGAGCCGCCGTCCCTTGAGCAGTTGCGGGTGGGTTTCGAAGCGCGCCTCGATGGCGGCGAGGATTTCCAGCGGCTCGGCCATCCGGCCCTCGCCGAACTCGCCCCGCTCGGCCATGGCGCCGGCATTGGGGCCGACGATGGCGGCGCCGTCTTCCTTCAGCAGCGCCAGATTGCGCCGGGTGGCCGGATGGCTCCACATGCGCGGGTTCATGGCCGGGGCGAACAGCACCGGCTTGTCGGTGGCGAGCAGCGCGGTGGAAGCGAGATCATCCGCAAGGCCGTTGGCCGCCTTGGCCATGAGATCGGCGGTGGCGGGGGCAACCACCACGAGATCGGCCTCCCGCGAGAGGCGGATATGGCCGATGTCGTGCTCGGCCGTGAGGTCGAACAGGTCCGTGAACACCCGCTCGCCGGTCAGTGCGCCGACCGAAAGGGGCGTCACGAAATGCTGGGCGGCCGAGGTCATGATGGCGCGCACGCTGGCGCCGCGCTCCTTCAGGCGGCGGATCAGATCGAGGCACTTATAGGCGGCGATCCCGCCGCCGATGATCAGAAGGATGCGGCGATCGTGCAGCATGGCGGTCTCCCTCGCGGCGCCGGCCCGATGCGCACATCGGGCACAGGCAGTCCTCTACCGGAATTCGCGTTCAGGCGCACCCGGCGGCAAAGGGCTGGATCGCGCCGGGTTCAGAGGCGGGCGACGGCCACGCGGTTTCGCCCTTCCCCTTTGGCGCGGTAGAGCAAGGCATCCGCCGTCGCCAACAGGCCGTGGGAGGTCTGCGCCATGGGGCGTTCGCAGCACACGGCGCCGATGCTGGCCGTCACGTGACCACCGTCGGCCTTGGCATGGGGAATGCCCAGCCCCGCGATACCGGACCGCAGCCGCTCCGCCACGCTCGCCGCACCGGCAAGGTCGAGCCCGGGCAGGACGCAGGCGAACTCCTCGCCACCGAAGCGGGCGGCAAGGTCGCTCTCGCCCCGCATCAGCGACGCGATGACCGCCGCCACCTGCCGCAGGCAGTCGTCGCCGCTCAGGTGGCCGTAATGGTCGTTGAAGGCCTTGAAGTGATCGATGTCGATCAGGATCACGGACAGCGGCTTGCCCGAACGCGCATGCTGGGCCACGAGGCTCGCGAGCGCTTCGTCGAAGCGCCGGCGGTTGCTGATGCCGGTGAGCCCGTCCGTGATGCTGAGCTGGTAGATGCGCTCGTTCAGCGCCCGGCGCTCGGCCTCGTTGCGCCGGCGCTCGGTGATGTCGCGCACGATGGAACAGTTGAACAGCCGCCCGTCCACGGAAACCAGATTGGCCGTGACCTCGACGGGAACATCGACGCCGTCCTTGGTCGTGTTCACCGTCTCCAGCGTGACGGAGCCGAGCCGTTCCAGTTCCGCCCAGTGCTCCCGCCAGCGGGCCTCGTCGAACAGGGGGTCCACGTCGCAGACCCGGCGCCCCTGGAACTCCTCCTCCGTATAGCCGAGGAGCCGCTGCGCCGCCTTGTTGACGCACACATAGCGGCCCTCGCGGTCGGCCCAGACGATCATGTCGGCGATGGCGTCTATAGAATAGAGCGCCAGTTTTGCGATCAGATCGGGCGGGGACGCGATCATGGCTCACTCATGAAGCAACAGGGACGCGCCCGGCAACGTTGATGAGCGCCTGAAAACCAGTATTTTCGCCGGACCTGCTTGCGGGCTGCCCGGAATACCGTGACAGCCGATGCGCCGAACTTCCGACATCTGAGGAGGAGGTAGCGAAAAGCCATAAGCCCCGCAATCGGGACAAGTACCAAGATGGCTTGAAACCGAGCGCCGCCCGCGTCGCAGGCCCGCGCGGCATTGTGGCGCGCCAACGCATGCGCACATCGGCGGATCGTCCCATCCTGGTGCGATCTGCGACGGCCCCTTCCCGCTCTGCCCTTTCAACCGGCCTCCATACTGGCGACGCGGGTGCCACGGCGAACTCAGGGTGCGAAGACCGCCGGACGAAATTTCAGGTAGAAGGATGCAGCATCGGAAGCTTCAGCGGTCGCGCGATTCGCGGGGCGCGCGAGGCCGCCCCTGCCGCCGAGATCCATCCGGAGCCCTGATCGTGCGCCGCCGCATCGCGATTGCCGCCTTCGTCCTCATCGCCGCCGCCCTCGTGGTGCGGCTTGCCTTCGTGACCCGCGACCTGCCGGCCACCCTCACCGCCGGACAGTTCGAGACGCTGCGCGCCGAGCTTCCCCGCATGCGCGCCTTCCTCGCCCGCATGCCCAAGGGCGGCGACCTCCACACCCACCTGTCGGGCGCCGTCTATGCGGAGCGCTTCATCGGCGTTGCGGTGCGCGACGGCCTGTGCCTGCGCCGCGCCGACTGGACGCTGCTGCCCCGCCCCGCCGGTGCGCCTGCCGATCACCCGTGCGGCACCGACCCCGCCCTCGTGCCGCTCGCCGAAGCGGTGGCGGGCGGCCGGGGCCAGACCACCTACGACCTGCTGGTGAATGCCCTTTCCACCCGCTGGTTCGTGCCCACGCTCGCCGTCCCTTCCGGCCACGACCAGTTCTTCGGCACTTTCGGCAAGTTCAATGCCGCCACCGGCGGCCCGGAATGGGACAGCACCGCCCGCGCCACCGCAGAGATGGTGGTGGACCAGTTGCGCCAGTATGAGGCCGAGCAGGTCCAGTATGCGGAATTCATGGTCACGCTCTTCGAGGGTGAGGACCGCCGCCGGCTGGCGCAGGCGCTGCTGGCGAGCCCGGCGGCCGCCGGCGGCATCGACGGCCAGAGCGATCCCGTCCCTCTGCTGGAGGCGGTGAAGGGCGCCGGCCTTGCCGATCTCGTTTCGGCGCGCGCGGCCCAGCTCAAGGATCTCGTGGCCCGCATCGAAGCCCTGCGCGGCTGCGCGGGCGACCGGGGCAAGCCGGGCTGCACCGTCGCCTACCGCTTCATCGCGCAGGTGAACCGCAACGCGCCGCCGGCCGAGGTCTTCGTCCAGACCGCCCATGCCGCGGCCCTTGTCCGGGCGGCACCCGGCATCGTGGCGGGCCTCAATTATGTGGGGCCGGAGGACTACCGCATTTCCCTTCGCGACTACCGCATGCACATGCGCTGGATCGGCGCCCTCGCCGGGCATGACGTGCCGGTGGCGCTCCATGCGGGCGAACTGTGGCTCGGCCTGGTGCCGCCGCCGGACCTCACCTTCCACATCCGCGAGGCGGTGGAGGTGGCCGGCGCCCGCCGCATCGGCCACGGCACCGCCATCGCCTTCGAGCGCGACATGGACGGCCTCCTCGCCCAGATGCGCCGCAAGGATGTGGCGGTGGAGATCGCCCTCACCTCTTCCGACGTGATCCTCGGCGTGCGAGGCCCCGAGCATCCCATCCGCACCTATCTCTCCGCCGGCGTGCCGGTGGTGCTCTCAACCGACGATGCCGGCGTCTCGCGCATCGACCTCACGAACGAATATTTCCGCGCCGCCCGCGATCAGGGGCTCGGCTATGGGCAGCTGAAGGCCATGGCCCGGGCCGCCATAACCCATGCCTTCCTGCCGCTGGACGAGCGCCAGTGGCAGCTCGGCCGCCTCGACAGCGCGTTCCTCGCCTTCGAACGCAAGGTGGCGAGCGACCTGCCGCTCCCGACCAAGGCCCGGCTGGTGGCGCGGGCGATGCTGCCGGCGGGGTGGTGAGGGACGGCGACGGCCTTCCACCGGATGTGCCAATTGCGCAATGTAAGGACTTTCCTTACATTGCGTGAGCGAGGAGCAGCCATGATCACCTCCCGGCTCACCACCAAGGCGCAGACCACCATTCCGCAGCCCGTACGCAACGCCTTGCAGCTCAAGGAAGGCGATGAGATCGCCTATGCCATCGAAGGCGACCATGTGGTGATCCGCAAGGCGAAACCCACCCTGCCCACCGATGATCCCTTCGCCACTTTCTCCGAGTGGGACGGAGAGGCGGATCGCAAGGCCTATGGCGGCCTTTGATCAGGGGGACATCGTCCGCGTCCCATTCCCCTACACGGACGGCAATACGCGCCAGCATCGGCCGGCGCTCGTGGTTAGCCGGGGCCCGGTGGCGGGTGGTCACCTGTTGTGGGTGCTCATGATCACCAGCGCGGAGAACAGGCCTTGGCCCGGCGATGTTCCATTAGGCGATGCCTATGGGGCCTGCGGTCTGCCCGCACCATCCGTCGTCCGGACGGCCAAGATCGCAACCATCGAAGCGGCGAAGGCAGACCGGATCGGGCACCTGCCGCCAGAGCTTCTGGCACAGACGCGACTGCGTATAGCGGAAACATTGTCCCCATAACGCTTTTGCGCTTTCCCAGAGACCCGGAAATGCTCCGGCTCACCATGCCGCGTAAGGCGCCTCCAGCGGCGCGAAGCGCGCATCACTGAAGTCATGGAGGCGCAGGAATGCGTCTTCGCCCTTATCCGCATAATCGCGGAAGCGGCTCTTGCGCAACCGGTGGAGGCAGCCGGCGCGGGCGAACACGAGATCGCCGCCGTCCCAGTCCGCCCAGTCAGTCTCGGGCAGATCGACCAGCACCGTGCCGTCGCGATCCACCACGCGGTAATCGAGGCCGTAGAAGGGCTTCCCGGCGCGGCCAACGACCCGCAGCAGCATCTGGAGACGCCGCCCGCCGGGGCCATCCTTCTCCCGCACCTGCGGCTTGCTGAACTTATAAATTTCCGGGGCCTTCAGGCCGCGCGCCTCGCCCTCTCCCCGCTCCACCAGACGCCAGCCGGCCCGCTCCAGCAGCAGGGTGTTGAGAGGCTCGTCCTCCCCGCGCCCGGACCACTGACCGCACGGCTTCACCTGCATTCCGGGCTTGAGCCGAAAGCCTTCGGCCAGCGGGAAACGGGGGGCGTCCCCGTCGGGGAGATAGTTGAGGAGCACTGTCTCCTCATCGTCGAGCATGCCGCCCCCGCCCCAGGCGTCCCCCTTGGGCCAGAGGGCGAGCGCGGTGAAGAAGGGCGGCTTTGAAAGGGCCGTCCAGGTGTAAAAGGGCGCCCGATGGGTCGCTGCGAAATAGAGCAGCAGTTTGCCGGACGGCGAGAGGTCGCAGCGCCGCTCATAGATGCGGCCCTTGAACCATTGCCCATGCTCGAACGTGTCGTCGCGCAGATCCCAGCGGATGAGCTGCACCTGCCGGCTCGGCCCGCGGCGGAAGACGACGCCGGTTCGCGCATCCCGCGCGAGGATGGCATAGAGCCGCGTGGCGGGGCGCTTGCCTTTCGCGGCGGGCGGGACGGCTGGACTGGTCAAGACAGTTTCCCTTCGAAGCTTGGCCGGTTGACGTCTCCGACAACGGCCGAGCTCCCTTTTGGGATCCATCAGACCAGCAGCCGAGCCCTCATTTCAGCGCCAGCAGCAGCAGCGCGATGGCGATCACCCAGAGGGCCGCATTGCCCCAGAAGGCGCGGCGGGCTTCGGCGGCGCCGATGCCCTCCAGCGTCTCGGGGGAGAGGTGGAGGCCGTTGCGGGTTGCTTCGTCGAGCTGGCTCACCACGCGGCCGGCGCGGGTGAGCAGGACCGGCGCGTCGAGGACGAAGCGGCCCACCTCGCCGATGCCGGAGCCCGCCTGCTGGAGGCGACCGACAGGGCCGAGGTTCTGGGCGATCCAGTCCTCCACCACCGGGGCGGCGGTGGTCCACATGTTGAGCTGCGGATCAAGGCCGCGCGCCACGCCCTCCACCACCACCATGGTCTTCTGCAGCAGCAGCAGTTCGGGCCGGGTCTTCATGTCGAAGAGGCCGGTCACTTCCAGCAGCAGCGAGAGCAGCCGGGCCATGGAAATCTGGTCGGCGCTGCGGGAATGGATCGGCTCGCCGATGGCGCGGATGGCGAGGGCAAAGTCCTCCACCGAATGGTGGGAGGGCACATAGCCCGCCTCGAAATGCACTTCCGCCGTGCGCCGCCAGTTGCGGGTGATGAAGCCGTAGAGGATTTCGGCGAGGAAGCGCCGCTCCTTGAGGCCGAGGCGGCCCATGATGCCGCAGTCCACCACCACGAGACGGCCTTCCGCATCCACGAACAGATTGCCGGGGTGCATGTCGGCATGGAAGAAGCCGTCGCGCATGGCCTGCCGCAGGAAGGACTGCATGACGATGCGGGCGAGGTTCTGGAGATCGTGCCCCGCCGCCTCAAGCCCGGCACGGTCGGAGAGCTTGATGCCGTCGATCCACTCGGTGGTCAGCACCTCGCGGGCGGAACGGTCCCAGTCCACTGCCGGCACGTGGACGTCCGGATCGTCCTTCACATTCTCGGCCAGCTCCGCATAGGCCGCGGCCTCGAGGCGCAGGTCCATCTCCATGGTGACGGATCGGCCGAGCGTATCCACCACCGTGGTGAGCCGCAGGCGCCGGGCCTCGGCGGAGATCTTCTCGGCGAAAGCGGCGATGCGACGGAAGGTGGCGACGTCGGCGGAGAAGCGCCGCTCGATGCCGGGGCGCAGGATCTTCACCGCCACGGTGCGGCGGGTGCCGTCGCGCTCCACCACCACCGCCTTGTGCACCTCGGCGATGGAGGCGGCGGCCACGGGCGGGCCGAATTCCGCATAGACCTCGGAGAGCGGCCGCTCGAAGGCGTCCACCACCGTCTGCTCCGCCACCGTCTGCCCGAAGGCGGGCATGCGGTCCTGCAGAACCTCCAGGTCGCGGGCGACGGACGCGCCCACCACGTCCGGCCGGGTGGCGAGGAACTGGCCGAGCTTCACATAGGAGGGGCCGAGGCGGCTCAGCGCGGCGGAGAGGCGCGCCGCCCGCGTGCCGGCATCGGGGCGGGCGATGAGGCGCGCAAGGCGCAGGCCGGGCCGTGCGAGCGGCGGCACCATGGCCGGGCTCACGAGGCTCAGCACGCCCTCGCGGGCAAGCACATAGCCGGCGCGCGCGAGGCGCGCGGCGTCGATGAGAACGAGAATCACGCCGGTCCCTTTCCGCGATGGCCGCGCACGGCCATCAGATGCGGTAACCCGAATGGAGGCAGACAATACCGCCGGTGAGCGGGGTCGCGGTCACCCGCGCGAAGCCCGCCGTGCGCATCATCTGCGCGAAGACGTCCGGCGCGGGGAAGCGGCGGATGGATTCCACCAGATACTGATAGGGCTCGCCATCGCCCGCGACCCGCTTGCCCAGTTCCGGGATCACCCGGAAGGAATAGAATTCGTAGATCTTGTCGAGCAGCGGCACGTCGACCTTGGAGAATTCCAGCACCAGCGCCTGCCCGCCCGGCTTCAGAACCCGCCGCATCTCGGAGAGGGCAAGCGGAATGCGCGGCACGTTGCGGATGCCAAACGCGATGGTCACGGCATCGAAGCTCGCATCCTCGAAGGGCAGTTCTTCCGCATTGGCCTCGCGGAAATCCACCTTGTCGGAGAGGCCGCGCTTCTCGGCGCGCTCGCGCCCCACCGCCAGCATCTCGGTGTTGATGTCCGCCACCACGGCCCGCGTACCGGTGCCGCCCGCCGTCACGGCGCGAAAGGACACATCCCCGGTGCCGCCAGCCAGATCCAGCAGGCGGAAGGGCCGGTCGCCCTGCGGCGGGCGGAGCTTCGAGATGAGGACATTCTTCCACGCCCGGTGCAGGCCGCCGGACATGAGGTCGTTCATGATGTCGTAGCGCTTGGCGACCTTGTGGAAGACGTCGTCCACCAGGGTCTGCTTCTCGCCCAAGGGCACGGTGCGGTAGCCGAAATGGGTTTCGGCCGCGTCGGTATCGGAGCGTTGCATGGTGCGTCCCGGCGGATCAGTTTCGGCGCGACCTTATCGGATCGCGTCGCGGGACGCCAAGCGGCGCAGTGCCCTATTGCAGCAGCACCAGCCCGCAGCCCCCGAGATTATAGACGACATGACACAGAAGGGAGGCGCCGATGCCGCCGCCGATCTGTCGGGCCAGCGCCAGCGCGACGACGGCAGGGAGCACGAGAAGGAAGCCACGAGGATCGCCAAGGCCGTGGGCAAGCAGGGCGGCGAGCCCGGTCGCCACCATCACCGCAGGCGGGCGCCACCAGCGGCTGAGTTCTTCCCAGATCCAGCCCCGGAAGAACAGCTCCTCCGCCAGCGGCACGATGACGATGAGGCTCAGGAGCAAGAGGAGTTCCGCCCCGCGCCAGTGCCAGCCGCCATCGAGCGCGGCGCCGAGCGCGAAATCCCCCAGAAGGCCGAACGCGCCCGAGGCCACCGGCTCGGTCATCACCGCGACGGCGAATGCGAGGCCGGCCAGGGCGACGACCGCCAGCGGCCGCCGGATGCGCAGCGGCCCCAGACCGCGCATCACGCGCCCCTCGCCGGTGACGCGGGCGAGCAGGACGCCGAGGAGGCCGAGCACAATGCCGTGAACGGGCAGCACGAGGACGCTGATCCACATGAGCAGGGCCTCTCGCGCGAACGGATCGACGGGCAGCGGCCCCTCCCCGCGGGCCGCCCGCACCATGCCGACCCCAACGGAGATGCCGCCGAAGGTGACAACGAGGGCCGCAACCGCAGCGAGGGCGAGAACCAGCAGCGCCCGGAAGGGACCGCGCCGCAGAAGCGGCGGGCGCGCCGCCGGCGCGGCGGTGGTGTGGAGGGTCATGTCCGCTCTCCGGCAGGCAATGGCGGTGACAGGCCGCGCAGGGCAAAAGGACGACACCGGTCCGGAAACGCCGATGCCGCAGGATGATGAACGGCTCTAAAAAATCAGACGCTTACTCGGTCAAAACCGCACGACGATCAGGCTCGACAGCACCCAAATCACGGCGGCCCAAACGTACACAAGGTGGCAGAGGACGGCAGACCTCAGGCCGCCGAGCGCTCGGGCGACGGTGAAGGCGATCGTCGACGGCAACAGAACGAGCATGTCCTCCGGGTTCGCGGAGGCCGCCGCGACGAGAAAGATGAAGCCGGTCACGCCCATCACCACCGGCTGTGACCAGAAGCCGCGCAGGGCGTTCCAGACCCATCCCCGAAAGAACAGCTCCTCGCCGAGGGGCCAGATCACCAGGATGCCCAGCAGGAACAGGCCCTCGCCCCAGCGCAGGACCACATCCGGGCCCGCATGGCGATGCAGGTCGCGCAGCCAAGACTCCCACTGAGGCGCTGCCGTGCCCCAGACCGCAATCGGGAGCGCCACCGCGAGGCCGGCGAGACCAACCGCGGCAAGGCGCCGGACCCAGGGCCGGCGAACCAGCACGGCGGTGTCAGGCCCAACGCCCTGAGCCGACGCGACACGGGCGAGCCACCAGCCGAAGGCCAGCAGCCCGAGACCGACGGCCGGAATGACGAGGACGTCCATCCATCGTTCATAAGCCGCGATCTCGACCGGAGCGGTTGGCTCGATGCTGAGCCCTTGGGCACCGCGCACCATGGCGGCGCCGAGCTCGACCACCAGAGCCGGGAGGAGATACGCCGCCACGAGGGAAACGAGTTCCACCCCGATGACCCAAGCCGGGCCGCGCCGCAGGAGGGGCAATCGGGATCGCGCGATCTGGAAATTTGCCTCGACGCTCATCGGCTCTGTCCACTGAATGGGAGCCCCGGGACAAGCGTCAGATGATGAGCGATGGCAAGGCTGCATCGCTCGGCTGTCGGCGCCGCGCCCCCGCCACGACACCGCTCAGGATTGCAAATATATCAGATTACACCCCACCGCTGTCAAGGCACAGGCTGCGCACCGCGCGCCAGACGTGTGAGGCGTAGAGACCGCTAGACCTCTCGTGAGGAGTGAGGCGCATACCTGCGCGGGGCTCGGCCCAGGCGCGTGGAGGCTCTGCGAGGCCATCCGGCCGCAGGGGCGGCGGCCGGCTTCGGGAGGGGCGCCGTCGCCCGTCCCGGTCGGGTCAGGCGTCGGTCCGGCCCTTGGGCTTCTTCGCCGGCGGACGGCGCACGCCCTCCAGTTCGTCGAGCGGCAGCATTTCCATGGCGAGGTAGCCGTCCGCATCCCGAGAGCGCTTGCGCTCGCCGCGGGCCAGGCTGGCCATGCTGAACAGAAAGGATTGCTTGCGGGCTTTACGCGCCTCGATTTCCTTCCGCATCGGGAAGACGGGCACATGAATGGTAAAAGTCATGGCATCCCCGCAAGGTTAATGGAATGTGAACGCCAGTTCATTGCCGACATTCTTCTTCGCCTGAACCTGCGAGAGAGGCTCTCACCCCCTCAGTTCCGGCGCAGGACAAGAAAGACAGCCGATGAGGGCGCGATTGGGGCGGGGATGGGGAAGAAGCGGGATCATCCCGCGTCCATCGTGCGATGTGGAGTTTGGGCCACAGGTGGAGCCGGAAAGGCGGGACGCCGCGCGCCGGGCGGCGGGCATATCAACGGGTCTTCTTCGGCCGGCGCCGCCGCATTCGGCCCTATTCCGCGGCGCTGCGCGCAAGGCGGGACTGGGCGAGGAGGGCGCGCAGGGCCGCCGGCTTCAGCGGCTTGTTGAGCACCGCCATGTCGGCCGCACGTGCGGCCTCGCGCACCTTGCGCGTGCGGTCGGCGGTGATGAGGGCGGCGGGCAGCTTGCCCAGCTTCCAGCGCAGCGCCATCACCGCCTCGATGCCGTGACCAGCATCCAGATGGTAGTCCACCAGCACGAAGTCCGGTTGCACCTTCGCCGCATGCAGCGCCTCCAGCGCCCCGGCCATGTCCGCCGCCTTGATCACATGGCAGCCCCAGCCGGAGAGCAGCGTCTCCATGCCGTCGAGGATGGCCGGCTCGTTGTCGATGGCCAGCACGGTGAGGCCGTCGAGGGGGGCGGCGATGCGCGGCTGCGGCGCCGGTTCGGAATGCTCTTCGGGCAGCGGCACCGCCACCGGCAGGTCCACGGTGAAGGCCGAGCCCCGCCCCGCCGCCGAGCGCAGCGCCACCGGATGGTCCAGCACGCGCCCGATGCGCTCCACGATGGACAGGCCGAGGCCGAGGCCGCGCGCCGCCTTCGCCCCCTGGTCGAGGCGCTGGAACTCCTGGAACACCAGCTTGTGCTTGGAGCGGGGAATGCCGAGGCCGGTATCGATGATCTCGACCCGCACCTTGCCCCGGCGGCGGCGGCAGCCCACCAGCACCCGGCCGCGCGGGGTATATTTCACCGCGTTCGAGATGAGGTTCTGCAACAGGCGGCGGAGCAAGCGCCGGTCCGAGCGCACGGTCAGCGAGCAAGGCACGAAGGTGAGCTTGAGCTGTTTTTCCTGCGCCAGCGGGGCGAATTCCAGCTCCAGTTGCTTCAGCACGTCGTCCAGCCGGAAGGGCGCGAACTCCGGCTTCAGGACGCCGCTGTCGAGGCGCGAGATGTCCAGCAGCGCGACGAGGATCTCTTCCACCGCCTCCAGCGAGGCGTCGATGTTGGCGGCAAGGCGCGCGCCCTCCCCGCCCTTCGTGCGCTCCACGAGGCTCGTCACATAAAGGCGGGCGGCGTTCAGCGGCTGGAGGATGTCGTGGCTGGCGGCGGCGAGGAAGCGCGTCTTGGAGAGGTTCGCCTCTTCCGCCTCGCCCTTGGCCTTCTCCAGCGCCTGATTGAGCCGCTCCAGCTGTTCCGTGCGCTCGCGCACGCGGCGCTCCAGCGTCTCGTTGGCGCGCTCCAGCGCCATCTCGGCTTCCACGGAGGCGGTGATATCGGTGAAGGTGACGACGATGCCGCCATCCGGCATGGGGTCGGAGCGCACCTCGATCACCGCCCCGCGCTGGGTGAGGCGCTCCAGCACCGCGCCGGTGGCCGCCACATAGCGCCCGAGTCGGGCGACGGGCTCGGCCGCCTCGCTCTCCGGCAGGGCATGGGCGAGGATGTCGGCGAGCGGAACGCCGATGGCGTAGCATTCCGGCGGCAGGTCCAGCATGGCGCCGAAGCTGCGGTTCCAGCACACGAGGCGCGCCTCGCGGTCGAACACGGCGATGCCCTGACCCACGTGGTCGATGGCGCTCTGGAGCAGCTCGCGATTGTACTGGATGGCCGCGGAGGCATCGTCCAGCAGTTGCAGCGCCGCCTTGGTGGAAACCGCCCTTTTTCGCAGCAGCAGCGAGAGCACGAGGCGCGACGACGCCGCACCGATGGCGGACGCCAGGAGATGCTCGGCAAAGCGCACCAGATGCGCGTCGGCCTCGCGCAGCGGATCGAGCTTGATGCCCTGCTCCACGGCGAAGGTGGCGAAGGCCGAGCGCGTGCGCTCCTCGCCGAGATAGCGCGCCACCGTCACGATGAGCTCTTCCGTGCTCACCGCCGAGCGCCAGCGCCGGAAGGCGGGCCGCACCAGCGCCTGCGCGTCGGAGATGAACAGCCCCGCCTGCACGCGCTCGATGTCGCTGGGCCGGGTGAAGAAGGAGACCGCCAGCAGGGCCAGCGTGTTGAGGGCAAGGCTCCAGGCGACGCCATGGGCGAGCGGCGTCGCCTCCAGACCCAGCAGCGCGGTCGGCCGCAGCCAGCCGAGCCCCAGCGGCCCCGCCTCCACGATGTCGCGGGCGACAAGGCCCGCATCCACGAGGCTCGGCAGCAGCAGCGTATAGGCCCAAGCGGCAACGCCCACCAGAATGCCCGCCACCGCGCCCTTGGCGGTCGCCCGCTGCCACATGAGGCCGGCGGCGAAGGCCGGCCCCACCTGAGCCACCGCAGCAAAGGAGAGCAGGCCGATCTGGGCCAGCTGCACGTCGCCCGTGGTGCGGTAATAGAGATAGGCCAGCAGCATGATGCAGAAGATGGCCGCCCGCCGCACCAGCAGCAGCGTCTCCGACATGTCCCTGGCGCTGGCGGTGCCCTCGGTCGTGCGGCTCACCCGGCGGCGCAGCAGCAGCGGCACCACGAGATCGTTGGAAATCATGATGGCGAGCGCCACCGATTCCACGATGACCATGGCGGTCGCCGCCGAAAGGCCGCCGATGAAGGCGAGCAGCGCAAAGCCCTCGTGCCCGGAGGCCAGCGGCACGGCGAGCACGTAGACGTCGCTGTCCACGGTCGCCAGCGGGAACATGGTCATACCGGCCAGCGCCAGCGGCACCACGAAGAGATTGATGAGAACGAGATAGAGCGGGAACAGCCAGCGGGCCCGGCGGATCTCCGCCTCGCTCTTGTTCTCCACCACCGCCACGTGGAACTGGCGCGGCAGCAGCATGAAGGCGCCGGCGGAGAGCACCGTCATGGTCACCCAGTTTTCCAGCGACATGCCGTGCTGGAAGGGTGTGGTCGCCCCGCTCTCGAGGCTCGCGTACCACAGCTCCCACGGGCCATCGAAGATGAAGAAAGTGACGAGCACGCCGACGGTGAGGAAGGCGATGAGCTTGACGAGGGATTCCGTCGCCACCGCCAGCATCAGACCGTCCTGATGCTCGGTCGCATCCGTGTGGCGGGTGCCGAAAAGGATGGCGAAGACCGCCATGGCGAAGGCGACGAACAGCGCCATGTCGCCGCCCACCGGCAGGCGCATGGGCCCGCCCGCCAGATGCCCCAGCACCGCCAGCAGCGAGGCCGACACGGCCTTCAGCTGGAGCGCGATATAGGGGATCGACCCCATGACGGCGACAAGGGCCACCAGCGCGGCGATGCCCTGATGCTTGCCGTAGCGGGCGGCGATGAAGTCGGCGATGGAGGTGATGTTGTGGGCTTTGGCCAGGCGCACCACCCGCATCAGCACCGGCGTGCCCAGCGTGATGACGATCACCGGCCCCACATAGATGGTCAGGAAGTCATAGCCCTGCGCGGTGGCAAGGCCGACCGAGCCGTAAAAGGTCCAGGAGGTGCAATAGACCGCCAGCGACAGCGCATAGATGAAGGGCCGCGCGGCCGTGAGCGCCTTGCCCGGCCCCCAGCGGTCGCCCAGGCTCGCCACGGCGAAGAGGCAGCCGATATAGGCGAAGGCGAGGATGATGACGACCCAGGCCTGAAGCATGTCCTCCCGTCCGGACGCTGGCCGGCTTTCTTGTTTGACGTAAGGGTCGCTCGACCGGCCGGGGCATGTCCAGCGCTACCGTCGTCGCCCCAGACTGACCTTAGTCGAGAGCTGCGGGATGCGGGGACGAAACACCAGAGAATTGTACACCCCGGGACAGTGAGCACCCGCGGTGCGCCTCCATGTGCTCGAAATGCGCACGCATACCGTTCACGCTGGCCCGATGCACCCGGACCCGTCCGTGACATTCGGGACAACGCTTGAGAAGGCTGGACGGTAAGCCCAAGGCCTCCTCGACCCCGACGGCCTCCCAACTACCATCCACGGACCGGATTTCACATTCGTGATCGGTCATCTTCGCCTCTCAGCCGGCGGCGGCGGCGTCGCTGCGCAGGGCCTGCTTTTCGCGGCGGCGCTGGACCGAGGACGGGATGTTCATGCTCTCGCGATATTTCGCGACCGTTCGGCGGGCGATATCGATGCCGTCGTCCTTCAGCTTCTGCACCAGCGTGTCGTCGGACAGCACGTCGTCCGCACTCTCGGCCTCGATGAGGCTCTTGATGCGGTGGCGCACCGCCTCCGCCGCATGGGCCTCGCCACCACCCGAGGAAGCGATGGAGGAGGAGAAGAAGAACTTCATCTCCAGCACCCCGCGCGGGGTGGAGATGTACTTGTTCGAGGTCACCCGCGAGACGGTGGATTCGTGCATGCCGATGGCATCCGCCACCGTGCGCAGGTTCAGGGGGCGCAGGTGCCGCACGCCGTGCACGAGGAAGGCGTCCTGCTGGCGCACGATCTCGCTCGCCACCTTGAGGATGGTGCGAGCCCGCTGGTCGAGCGAGCGGGTAAGCCAGGAGGCGCTCTGGAGGCAGTCGGCGAGGAAGGTCTTTTCCTCGGCCGAGCGCGCCGCCTTGGCCACCGTCGCGTGATAGGTCTGGTTCACCAGCACGCGCGGCAGCGTCTCGGAATTCAGTTCCACGATCCAGCTGCCGTCGGAGCCCTCGCGCACGAACACGTCCGGCACCAGCGGGTGGACGACGCCGCCGCCATAGGCGAGGCCGGGCTTCGGATCGAGGCGGCGGATCTCGCCGATCATGTCCGCGAGGTCTTCCGCGTCCACCCCGCAGATGCGCTTCAGCGCGTTGCGGTCGTGGCGGGCGAGGAGTTCCAGATTGTCGAGCAGCGCCTGCATGGCGGGATCGCAGCGATCCTTGTCGCGCAATTGCAGGGCCAGGCATTCGCTGAGCGACCGTGCGCCGACGCCGGACGGCTCGAAGCTCTGGATGACGCGCAGCACGTCGGCCACCTGATCGTGGGTGGCGCCCAGTTGCTCGGCCACCGCATCGAGGTCGCCGGAGAAATAACCCGTCTCGTCGATGAGGCCGATGAGGTTGAGGCCGATGAGGCGGCGCGCCGGATCGGGCTCCGCCACGGAGAGCTGGGCTTCCAGATGGTCGGCCAGCGTCGTCTCGGCAGCGAGGAAGGCTTCCGGATTGTAGTCCTCGCCCCGGTCGCCGCCCGAGCCCCATTCGATGGACGAGCCGCTGCCGCTGCCCGCGCCGATGCGCTCGGCCGGCGCATCATCGGGAAAGACATTGCCGAGGTCGGTGTCCAGCCGGGTCTCGATGGCCTCGCGGCTCGAGCCCATGTCGCTTTCCATCCAGTCGCCGGACACCGGCGCGCCACTGTCAGGCGGGGTGGGTGCCTCTTCCTGCGGGTTCGGCGGATCGTGCTCGGGGCTTTCCGGCTCGCTCGCCCGCTCCAGCAGCGGATTGCGTTCGAGCTCGGCCTCCACATAGGCGACCAGTTCGAGATTGGAGAGCTGCAGCAGCTTGATGGCCTGCATCAGCTGCGGCGTCATCACCAGAGACTGGCTCTGGCGGAACTCCATCTTTGGGCTCATCGCCATGACGTCAGCCCTCCCCGCTCGCGCGCCGCGCCCTCGCCGAGGCGGGAAGGCGCAGCGCCGTGCTCACAGCCGGAACTCTTCGCCGAGATAGAGCCGCCGCACATCGGGGCTCGCGACGATGGACTCCGGGTCGCCCTCCATGAGGACGGTGCCCGAATGGATGATGTAGGCGCGGTCGATCAGGCCCAGCGTCTCGCGCACATTATGGTCGGTGATGAGCACGCCGATGCCGCGGGTGGTCAGATGGCGCACCAGCGCCTGGATGTCGCCCACGGCGATGGGGTCGATGCCCGCGAAGGGCTCGTCCAGCAGCATGAAGGCCGGGCGGCTCGCCAGCGCGCGCGCGATCTCCACGCGCCGGCGCTCGCCGCCCGAGAGGGCGATGGAGGGCGACTTGCGCACGTGGGTGATCTTGAATTCCTCGAGCAGCGCGTCGAGTTCCTCGGCGCGGCGCTTCCTGTTCGGCTCGGTGATCTCCAGCACCGCGCCGATATTGTCCTCCACCGACAAGCCGCGGAAGATCGAGGCTTCCTGCGGCAGATAGCCGATGCCGAGCCGCGCCCGCCGGTACATGGGCATGGGCGTCACGTCATGGCCGTCGAGCTCGATGCGGCCCTGATCGGCCTTCACGAGGCCCGTGATCATGTAGAAGACGGTGGTCTTGCCGGCGCCGTTCGGGCCAAGGAGGCCGACGGCCTCGCCGCGGCGCACGTCCAGGCTCACATCGCGCACTACCTTGCGACCGCCATAGGACTTGGCGAGGCCGAAGGCGGCCAGCGAGCCCTCCGCAGTGGCGGGCTGGTGGTCGTCGCCCTCCCAGTCGCCCTCGTCCGCATAGCGGCCGGCGGTGGCGGCGGGACTGGATGTTTCGCGTGTGGCGTTTCTACCGAACATGGACAGGACGTTCATCCCGGGCTCCGGATTGCAGCCCCTGTCCTCGGTTGTAATGCCTCCCACGGCGCCGCGCAATGCAACATGCAAAAAATGGGCCGACATGCGGCCCATTCACGCAAAGTCAGTTGGGATGAGGCTCGGCAGACTGTCGATGACAAACGGACGACAGCCTCCGGCCGGCCTCAGCGGCTCGGCTGCGCCGGCTGCCCGGGGGCGCCCGGCTGCTTCATGCTGCCAGGAGTCAGAAGCATATCCACGCGCCCGCCCTCGAATTTCGAGACGCCGGTCGTGAGGTCTACCACCAGCTTCTGGCCGCGGACCACGTTCGGGCCCTGGGTGAGCACCACCGGCTTTCCGGTGAGCGTGACGGTGTTGGTCTTCATCTCGAACACGCCCGTATCGCCGGTCGCCGTCTGGTCCTTTGTCTGAACCACGACACCGCCGAGGGCTTCGAGCTTGCGGATCTTGCTGGAATCCGACGGAGCGCCGCCCTGGACGCCGGCCGCCACGTCGCCGTCGTAATAGACGACAAGCTGCGGGCAGTGGAGCGTGGTGTCGCCCTGCACCACCACCACCTTGCCGGAGAAGGTGGCCTGCTTCTCCTTGTCCTTCACTTCCAGCGTGTCGGAATTGATGCGGATGGGCTCGTCGCGGTTGCGGGCGAAGCCCTGAAGCGCGTTCGGTGGGCCGCTGTTGGCGGCCGGCTGCTGCGCAAGCGCAGGCACGGCGAGGGAAAGGACGCAGGCGGCCGCCGCAAGGCGGAGGGACAGGAAGGTCATTGCTTCACAATCGGCTTTGGCGCGGGCGGGACGGGCTCGCTCTTCGGCAGGCTGGACAGGCGGAAATCGAGCTGGACGTGGCCATCGAAGAAGGCGCGGCCACCGCGATCGGTGATCTGCAGCTTATCCGCAACGAGCCGTCCGTCCATATAGGTCAGCACGACCGGATGGTCGGTGGTGACGGTTCCCGCCTTCACGTCCACGCCCGCATCCTGCATCTGGCCGGCATAGCCGCTGTTGGTGGCGAGGTCCACACCGTCCGAGAGCGTGATGAACTGGGTCTTGGTATCGAGGGAGCCGGTGCGCGACTTCACCGTGGCCCAGCCCTTGTTGGCCAGCTCCATCTTGGCGAAGACATCGGTGAGGCCGATGAGGTCCGGCTTGGTCACATCCTGCACCGCCGAACCGGCGGTGATGGTGTAGGCGCGGTTGTCGTCGGTGAAGCCGGAGAGCTTCGGCGCCTCCATGGTAAGGCGGGTGCCCGAGAGGCTGAGGCGGCCGAGATCGAACGGCAGCTCCATCGTCATGGTGAGATTGCGCAGCAGCGGAATGCTGACCATCAGCACCAGCGCCACCACAATGAGCACCGGCAGGACGCGCTTCACCAGCCGCACGCGCGCGCTATGGCGCGTCGCCTTGCGGAAGTCCGGCGCAGCCCGCACCGCGAAGCTCGCGACATCCGGGCGTTCGAAATCGTCTGGCGGCACGTGTCTGTTCATGGCTCACTCTGGGACACCGGCATCCGCCGTCGCCCTGTGGGTCTGACCACCCCTCTGCCGCGCACGCCCCCGCGACCGTGGAGTCTTTCTCAAGTGCGATGCATGCCACACTTTGTGCTTCGCATCCACTGCGGGCATATGGCCCGCGGCAGGCCCGGCGCAAGGCTGCGGCCTCCGGATGCGCCTGCACCCGGCCACCGTTTGCGCTCACGAATGAGCGAAGATGTCCTCGTCCGGCCAGCCGGCGAGATCAAGCGCGGCGCGCGCCGGCAGGAACTTGAAGCATTCGGCGGCGAGCGCGGTGCGGCCGTCGCGGGCCAGCATGGCCTCCAGCTTTTCCTTGCACGCGTGCAAGTGCAGCACGTCCGACGCGGCATAGGCGAGCTGGGCGTCGGTGAGCTCGCTGGCCGCCCAGTCGGAGCTCTGCTGCTGCTTCGACAGATCGACGCCGAGCAGCTCGCGCACCAGATCCTTGAGGCCGTGCCGGTCGGTGTAGGTGCGGGTCAGGCGCGAGGCGATCTTGGTGCAGAACACCGGAGCGGTGGTGACGCCGAAGGTGTGCAGCAGCACCGCGATGTCGAATCGCCCGAAGTGAAACAGCTTCACCACATTGGGATCGGCCAGCATGCGCACCAGATTGGGCGCGCTCTCCGCCGTGGCGCCGGCCGGGATCTGCACCACATCGGCCGTACCGTCGCCGTTCGAGAGCTGAACCACGCAGAGGCGGTCGCGGTGAGGCTTCAGGCCGAGCGTCTCGGTATCGATGGCAACCACCGGGGCGGGCTGGAAGCTGTCGGGCAGGTCGCCCCGGTGCAGGCGGATGGTCATGGACGGCGGTTCCGGAAATGGAAGGTTGCGCGGCTTGTAATGGAGCGCGGCTCCGGCTGGCAACATGGCGCCGGATGCGCGGGCACCGCGACGGGCAAAATTGCTACCCGAATGGATGCATCTGTCGAACGGTCGGAATTTCAGGAAGGTTGGAGATTTGGTGGAGCCAGGCGGAATCGAACCGCCGACCTCTTGAATGCCATTCAAGCGCTCTCCCAACTGAGCTATGACCCCACAGCGCCACGGGATGCGATCATTCAGGGCCCGAAGACCGATCAGACCGCCGGGAAGTCCCGGGACGGGAACCGCAAGAACTTTTGGTTCTTACGGGCGGATCTTTGAGAAGATCCGCAGAAACAACAGCCGCGCGTTTCGCTCGCGCCGGGTTCCTATAAGGCCGATCCGATGTTTACCGGAAGACCTTTTGTGGGAAACCCACAGGTTTGATTTGGTGGAGCCAGGCGGAATCGAACCGCCGACCTCTTGAATGCCATTCAAGCGCTCTCCCAACTGAGCTATGGCCCCACTGTGCCGCAGGCTGCAAACCAAGGATCAAAAGATCATCGATCTCAAGAACTTGGCTTACCGGGATGGCCCGCGGCGGGTGCCCGGGACAAGAACCCGTCCCGAGCGAGAGCGGCCTTTAAGCACAGGCCGCAGACGACATCAAGCCTCTTCGTCGTCCTCGAGGCCCTCTCCGATGAGATCGGAGACGTCATCCCCATCATCTTCATCTTCTTCGAGGAAGGTATCGTCGTCGCCATCGGCGTCGATGTCTTCGTCCACATCCACGTCGTCAGCGGCCGGAATGGCCTTGGCGCCCGTGGTCTCCTCGTCGGCTTCCTCGAGGCTGATGACCTCGACGTCCGCCACATCATCGGTGTCGGTATCGTCGGCGGCCACGGCAGCGCGCGATTCGGCGCGGCTGCCGGCGCGCGGCTGCGGCTCGAAGTAAGAGCGGGGATACGTCTCGCCGGTGAAGGGAGAGACGATGGGATCCTTGTTCAGGTCATAGAACTTGCGGCCGGTCACGGGATCGACGCGCTTGGTTCCGAGTTCAGGCTTCGCCACGGCAAAGATCCTCGGCGCTCATATACAGGGAGGGTGCTCCATTGGCGAAAGGGCCGTGCCCTGTCAAGGCGAAATCCGATTCGGCCGCGTGGCAGCCCCCGCCGGCCTGTGTTAGACGGGCCGCCGGATGAACGAACAGCCGCGCCAGCGGCGCCCGCATGAGGCCCCCATGTCCCAGGTCGAGAGCTCCCCGTCCCTTTCCGCGCACGGCCACGGGTCCGACCCGAAGCCCGCGACGGGCCTGCCCTCTCCCGGCCTCTCCGGCAAGGTGCGCGTGCCCGGTGACAAGTCGGTGTCCCACCGCGCCCTCATCTTCGGCGCCCTCGCCCGTGGCGAGACGCGGGTCACCGGCCTGCTCGAAGGCGAGGACGTGCTGAACACCGCCAAGGCCTGCGCCGCGCTGGGCGCCACGGTGGAGCGCACGGGGCCCGGCCAGTGGCGGGTGGAAGGCGTGGGCGTCGGAAACTTCAAGGCGCCGGCTGCGCCGCTCGATTTCGGCAATTCCGGCACCGGCGTGCGCCTCATGATGGGCGCGGTGGCCGGCAATCCCATCCAAGCGACGTTCGACGGCGACGCCAGCCTGCGCAAGCGCCCGATGAAGCGCGTGCTGGATCCGCTGGCCGCCATGGGCGTGAAGCTGGTGGAGGAAGCCGAGGGCGGCCGCCTGCCCATGCGCCTTGAAGGCGTCACCGACCTCAAGGCCTTCACCTATGAAACGCCGGTCCCCTCCGCGCAGGTGAAGTCCGCCGTGCTGCTGGCTGGCCTTGCAGCCTCCGGCGAGACGGTAGTGGTCGAGCGCGAGGCCACCCGCGACCACACCGAGCGCATGCTCGCCCATTTCGGCGCCGACGTTTCGGTCGAACCGCACGGCGCGCACGGCCGTCGCATCACGCTGAAGGGCCGCCCGGAGCTGAAGGCCGCGCCCGTGGACGTGCCCTCCGACCCCTCCTCCGCCGCCTTCCCGCTGGTGGCGGCGGTGATCGTGCCCGGCTCCGACATCGTCATCACCGACGTGATGATGAACCCGCTGCGCACCGGCCTCATCACCACGCTCAAGGAAATGGGCGCCAGCATCGAGACGCTGGCCGAGCGCACCGAGGGCGGCGAGACGGTGGCGGACCTGCGGGTGCGCTATTCGAAGCTGAAGGGCGTGGCGGTGCCGCCGGAGCGTGCGCCGGCCATGATCGACGAATATCCCATCCTCGCCGTCGCCGCTGCCTTTGCCGAGGGCGAGACGCGGATGCAGGGCCTTGCGGAACTGCGCGTGAAGGAAAGCGACCGCCTCGCGGCCGTGGCGGACGGGCTTGCCGCCTGCGGCGTCACCCACCGCATCGAGGGCGACGACCTCATCGTCACCGGCGCGGCGGACGTGGAGGGCGGTGGCCCGGTGGCCACCCACATGGACCATCGCATCGCCATGTCCTTCCTGGTGCTGGGCCTCGCTTCCCGCGCCGGGGTGAAGGTGGATGACGTGAGCTTCATCGCCACCTCCTTCCCCACCTTCATGCCCATGATAGCCGGCCTCGGCGCCATCATCGCGTGATGGGGCGGCCATGATCATCGCCATCGATGGCCCCGCAGCCTCCGGCAAGGGCACGCTGGGCAAGCGCATCGCCGGGCATCTGGGCCTCGCCCATCTCGACACCGGCCTGCTCTATCGCGCCGTCGGCGCCGCCTGCCTCGCTGCGGGCAAGCTCGACGACGAGGCCGCCTCCGTGGAAGCAGCCCGCACGCTCGATGTGACGACGCTCGATCCCGAAAGCCTGCGCACCGGCGCCATTGGGGAGGCGGCCTCCGTGGTCGCCGCCCGGCCCGGCGTGCGCGCGGCCCTCGTCGACCTCCAGCGGCGCTTCGCCGCCCGGCCGGAAGGCGCGGTGCTGGACGGGCGCGACATCGGCTCCGTCATCTGCCCCGATGCCACGGTGAAGCTCTTCGTCACCGCCTCGCCCGAGGTTCGCGCAGAGCGGCGCTTCAAGGAACTCGCCGCCCGCGATCCCCTCGCCTCCTATGAAGCGGTGCTCGCCGACATTCACAAGCGTGACGAACGCGACAGCAACCGCGCCGCCGCCCCGCTGGTGATGGCAAGCGATGCGGTGCTGCTCGACACCTCACACCTCGGCATCGAGGAGAGCTTCGCGGCGGCCCTCGCCATCGTGGAGCGGGCGCGGGGGTGAGGGGCAGGGAGGCTGAAGGCACCTCCTTGATCGCCCTATAGCAACATCTCCCTCTTCGGGCCGTCGTGGCCGGGCTTGTCCCGGCCAAGACAACCCGCTGGGTTTGAAACAACGTGAGAGCCTCGGCACCGGCCTCCCCCATTTGACTTCCCCGCCCCCCGGCCCTTTAGTGGCCCCATCGATGGTCCCGGTCGGGCGGCGTTCTGCTCTGCCGGGTGAAAAGGGAATGCGAAGCGGGCCGGCGCCTTCAGGCGCCAAGGTCCGTCAACCGCAGCTGCCCCCGCAACTGTAGGCGGTGAGTCGGTGCCACGAGCCACTGGACGCCAGGAGACATCCGGCGCCGGGAAGGCGGCACAGGACCGTGACCCGCAAGCCAGGAGACCTGCCATTGATGAGGAACGCGCCGGGCGGGGTGCCCTGGCCATGCGCCCTTTAAAAGGCCCTCGCGGGCCAGCTGCACCCATGGACCCCGTGCCTTGCAGCAGCACGATACTGTCATGCCCGAACGGGCCGCCGGCTCCGGACCGCCGGCCGTGACCCTCTACGTCTGTTCCACCTGCCGCCTGCCCGATGCGCCGGCCGATGCCGCGCCCGCCGGGGCCGACCTGCTGGCGCAGGTGCGCGCCGCAGGCGAGACCGACATCGTGGTGCGCGAGGTGAAGTGCCTCGCCAACTGCAAACGCGCGCTGAGCGCCGCCCTCACCCATCGCGACGGCTGGTCCTATGTCTTCGGCGACCTCTCCGCCGAAGCGGCGGATGATCTTCTCGCCGGGGCCCGCCTCTTCCTCACCTCCACCGACGGCCTGCTGCCGTGGCGGGGCCGGCCCGACGCGCTGAAGCGCGGCATGGTGGCCCGCATCCCGCCGCTGGCGCCGCCCGCCGCCTGACCTCATGTTTCCGGAGCTTTCATGACCTCGCTCATCCGCGTTCCCTGCACCATCGTCACCGGCTTCCTCGGTGCCGGAAAGACCACGCTCATCCGCCACCTGCTGGAGAATGCCGGCGGCCGGAAGCTGGCCGTCATCGTCAACGAGTTCGGCGATGTGGGCATTGACGGCGAAATCCTCAAAGGCTGCGGCATCGAGGCCTGCCCGGAGGACAATATCGTCGAGCTCTCCAACGGCTGCCTGTGCTGCACGGTGGCGGACGACTTCGTGCCCGCGCTGGACCAGATCCTCGCCCGCGAGGTGGACCACATCCTCATTGAGACCTCCGGCCTCGCGCTGCCCAAGCCCCTCGTGCAGGCCTTCCAGTGGCCGGCCATCAAGAGCCGGGTGACGGTGGACGGCGTGGTGGCGGTGGTGGATGGCCCGGCGCTGGCGGAAGGCCGCGTCGCCCATGACATGGACGCCCTCGACGCCCAGCGCGCCGCCGACGACAGCCTCGACCATGACGACCCGGTGGAAGAGGTGTTCCAGGACCAGATCGCCTGCGCCGATCTCGTCATCATCTCCAAATCCGACCTGCTGGACGCCACCGCCGCCGAGACGGCTGGCGCGCGTGTCTCCGCCGCCCTCCCCCGTGCGGTGAGCGTGGTGCGCGCGGCCGGCGGCAAGGTGGACCCGGGCGTGATGCTCGGCCTCGGCCTTGCGGTCGAGAACGAGATCGAGAACCGCAAGACCCATCACGATGACGAGCTCGATCACGACCACGACGATTTCGACAGCTTCGTCGTGGCGATCCCTGAGATCACCGATCCGGCGGCGCTCGCCGCCCGCGTCACCGCCGCCGCCGAAGCCCCCGACGTGCTGCGCGTGAAGGGCTTTGCGGCGGTGGCCGGCAAGCCCCTGCGCCTGCTGGTGCAGGGCGTCGGCCCGCGCGTGTCGCACCATTTCGACCGTCCTTGGAAGGCGGAGGAAGCCCGGCGCGGCGCCCTCGTGGTGATTGGCCTCAAGGGCTTCGACCGCGCGGCGGTGGAGCGGGCGCTGCTCGGCTGATCCATGCACATCCTCGCCACCACATCGGCCAGCATCGAGGACCTCGCGGAGCCCGTGGATCTCCGCCTGCCTCCGGCCGAGGTGGTGGCGCTGTCCTTCACCGACAGCGACCTTCTGGCCCTTGCCGCCGCCTGGCGGCAGGACCGCGCGCGATTGCCCTCGCTGCGCCTCGCGCGGCTGAAGGACCTGCGCCATCCCATGTCGGTGGACCTGTGGATCGACCGCACGGCCCGGCACGCCAAGGTCATCCTCGTGCGCCTGCTGGGTGGGCTCGACTGGTGGCGGTACGGCGCCGAACGCCTCGCGGAACTGGCTAGGGGCAAGAACATCGCCCTGGCCCTGCTGCCGGGCGAGGATCAGGACGACCCACGCCTCGCCGCCCTTTCCACCATTGATGCGGCCGAGCTGGCAGCGATACTCGCCGGCTTCCGCCAGGGTGGCCCCGCCAACATGGCCGGCGTGCTCACGCGCCTCGCCCGCATCGCCGGCCACGCCCTGCCCGAGCCCACCGCGCCCACGCCCGTGCCCCCCGCCGCCTTCTACAGGCCCGGCGTCGGGGCCGTGGATCTGGCAAGCGTGCTGCGGGCGCCGGCGGATGACGCACACGCCAACCTGCCCGTCCCAACCACCCCGCGCAACGCGCCCCCTCTCCCGCTTGCGGGGGAGGGTTGGGGAGGGGGCATCACACCCTCGGACGACACACCGCCCGCAAGCCTCGCACCCACCGCCGCGCTGCGCGCGTCGCCCCCTCCCTGCCCTCCCCCGCAAGCGGGAGAGGGTGAAATGGGAGAGGCCGCCGCCGACATGCCGGGCGCTGCTACACCTGCCCGCGCGCAGAACGCGGCCTCTTTCCCTGACGCCGGCGTTTCGAGCGCTGGGGATCTTGCCGCCGCGTCAGAGGACGCCCTCTCCACCCCGCGCACCCTGCCCCCTCCCCCCTTGTGGGGGAGGGCTGGGGAGGGGGGTAGAACGCCGTCCAACCTAAACAACGCCCTGTCTCTCTCAGCCGACGCGCCCTCGCCCCAACACGGCGCGCGCCCCCGCGCCCTGCTGCTGTTCTACCGTTCCATGTGGCTCGCCGGAGATGTCGCACCGATCGATGCGCTGGCGGGGGCGCTGTGCGCGCGGGGGGTGACGCCTGTCCCGCTCTTTCTCTCCAGCCTGAAGGACCCCGCCGCCCGCGCCTTCGTGCGGCAGGCCATCGGCGACACCCGGCCGGATGTCATCCTCACCGCCACCGCCTTCGCGGCGGGCGAGGCGGAGGACCTCTTTCCAGCCGGCGGGCCGCCGGTGCTTCAGGTCATTCCCGCCACCACGGCGGAGGAGGCGTGGGCGGAGAGCCCGCGGGGCCTCGCGGCGGCGGACCTCGCCATGCATGTGGTGCTGCCCGAACTGGACGGGCGCGTGCTGGCGGGCGCCATCTCCTTCAAATCGCTGACGCCGCCCGCCGACGATCTCGCCTTCGCCGCCGCCCGCAATGCGCCCAATGCGGCCGGCATCGCGCAGGCGGCGGATCGGGCGGCCGCGCTGGTGCGCCTCGCCCGCACGCCCCGCGCGGAACGGCGGCTGGCGCTGCTCATGCCTGATTATCCCGGCGTGCCCGGCCGCACCGGCTATGCGGTGGGGCTCGACGTACCCGAGAGCACCTGCCGCCTCATCGAGACGCTCCGCACCGAGGGCTACACGGTGTCCGAAGCCCCCACGGATGGCGCAGCCCTGCTGCGCCGGCTGGAGGACGCGCGCGAGGCCTTCCCCCTTTCCGACTACGCCACCGCCCTCGCCACCCTGCCCGCCGAGACGCAGGCCGCAATCCACGCCGCATGGGGGCCGCCCGAGGCGAATGCGGACGTGCGGGACGGCGCCTTCGTCTTCCGCGCCGCGCGCTTCGGCAACGCGCTCGTGGCCCTGGCGCCGGAGCGGGGCGCGTCGCTGGACCGGCGGGCGGATTATCACGATCCGGCTTTGCCACCCCGCCACGCGCTGCTCGCCTTCGGCCTCTGGCTGCGGCTGCGCTTCGGGACCCATGCGCTGGTCCATATGGGCGCCCATGGCACGCTGGAGTGGCTGCCCGGCAAGACCGTGGCTCTGACCCCCGCCTGCTTCCCGCAGGCCCTGCTGGGGCCGCTGCCCGTCATCTATCCCTTCATCGTCAGCAATCCCGGCGAGGCGGCGCAGGCGAAGCGGCGGATCGCCGGCGTCACGCTCGGCCACCTGCCCCCGCCGCTTGCGAGCGCCGGCCTCTCGGAAGCCGAGCAGCGGCTGGAGCGGCTGGTGGATGAATATGCGCAGGCGGACGGCCTCGACCGGCGCCGCCGCGAGCGCCTCGCCCGCCTCATCGTCGAGACCGCCGCCGAGACCGGCCTTTCCGCCATGGCCGGCGTGCCGGCGGATGCGGACCCCGACGCGGCGCTGCGCCAGATCGATGCCTGGCTGTGCGATGTGAAGGACCTCGCCGTGAAGGACGGGCTCCACATCTTCGGTCAGGACGATGCCGACGCCACCCGCGCGGAGAGCGGCGCGGCGGAGCGGACGGCGCTCCTAACCGCGCTGGATGGCCGCCATGTGCCCGCCGGCCCCGCCGGATCGCCCAGCCGGGGGCGGCGTGACGTGCTGCCCACCGGCCGTAATCTCTCGACCGCCGACCCCCGCGCCATTCCCACCCCCACCGCCATGGACCTCGGCCGCCTCGCGGCGGACGAGGTGGTGCGCGCCTTCCTGCAGGAGCATGGGGATTACCCCCGCGCGCTCGTCATCGACCTCTGGGGCAGCGCCACTTTGCGCACCGGGGGCGAGGAAATCGCGCAGGGGCTGGCGCTCATGGGCTGCCGCCCGCAATGGGACGGCGCCACCGGGCGCGTCACCGGCATCGAGGTGCTGCCGCCCGCCGTGCTGGGGCGCCCGCGCGTGGACGTGACCTGGCGCATCTCCGGCCTGTTCCGCGACATCTTCCCCGCGCAGGTG
Organism: Azorhizobium caulinodans ORS 571; assembly: GCF_000010525.1. GTDB lineage: Bacteria > Pseudomonadota > Alphaproteobacteria > Rhizobiales > Xanthobacteraceae > Azorhizobium > Azorhizobium caulinodans. The sequence goes on from NC_009937.1 coordinate 4,500,562, forward strand.
GCGCTGCTCGACGCCGCCACCCGCGCGGTCGCCACCCGGACCGATGAGGGTGACGACAATCCGCTCGCCGCCTCGGGCACGGCCCCGCGCATCTTCGGCGCCGCGCCGGGCGCCTATGGCGCGGGCGTGGAGGACCGGCTGGCGCGCGGCGCATTTGCGGACCGCGCCGATCTCGGCGCCGCCTATCTCGATCACGCCTCGCACGCCTATGGCGGGCCGGACGGCACCGCCCGTCCCGCCCCCGGCGCCTTCGCCGCGCGGGTCGCCGCCGCCGACGGCTTGCTTCACGGGGCGGATGATCCGGCGCGCGATCTGCTGGATGGCGGCGCGGATTCGGCCTTCATCGGCGGCTTCGCGGCGGCGGCGGAAAAGCTCGGCCGCGCGGTGGATCTCATCGTGCTGGACACCAGCGATCCCGCCCGTCCCAAGGCGCGCGACCTTGCCACCGCGCTCGCGCGCATCGTCCACGGCCGGGTGTCGCAAACGTTCATCGCCGGCCAGATGCGCCACGGCCCGCGCGGCGCCACCGAGCTTCTGGAGACGGTGGACCGCCTCATCGCCTTCGCAGAGACCACCGGCCGCGTGCCCGACCGGCTCATCGACGCGCTCCACGGCGCCTATCTGCGGGACGAAAAGGTGCGCGCCTTCCTTCTGGCGCAGAACCCCGCCGCCGCCACCTCCATGGCCCGCCGCTTCGCGGATGCCCGCCGCCGCGGCCTCTGGCACCCCCGCCGCAACGACATCGACGCCGACCTCGACGCGCTGAGAGCGGAGGCGGCGGAATGAAGCACGCCCTCGCCGCGCCTCACCGCACGCCAACCTCGCGCCCTCTCCCCCCCGCGCACCCCGCCCCCTCCCCCCTTGCGGGGGAGGGTTGGGGAGGGGGGTATAACGGCTGGGGCAGATGCGCCCGCTCACCGGAAGGCGGCCCGCGCGGTGCCCTGACGCGGTGCGCGCCATTCCGACACGCCCGCAGCGGAGAGCGTTCTACCCCCCTCCCTGCCCTCCCCCGCAAGGGGGGAGGGTTCTCCCGCGTGGCGCCGCACCCGGTCGCTTTTCGCCCTGCCGCCCCTCTCCACCCCAAGCACCCCGCCCCCTCCCCCCTTGCGGGGGAGGGCTGGGGAGGGGGGTATGACGGCTGGGGCAGATGCGGCCGCTCACCGGAAGGCGGCCCGCGCGGTGCCCTGACGCGGCGCGTTCCAGCACGAAAGGCTCGCAGCGGAGAGGGCATTACCCCCCTCCCTGCCCTCCCCCGCAAGGGGGGAGGGTTCTGCCGCGTGGCGCCGGATGCGCATTCGCATTTCAACCTGACGTCGCCCGCAATAGCCCTGCGGAGCGTTTCAGCCATCCCACCGCGCGGCCCCCGTACGCGGCTCATGACCATTCCTCAGGCCGCACCGCCCGGCGGCAGGGCAGGTGACCATGTCGACATCTCCTAGGCCCCCCTCCCGCCGGGGCATCTGCCCGGCGCTCTCAGCCCCCATGGCCACCGGCGACGGCCTCCTCGTGCGGCTCGTGCCGGCGGAGGGCTGGCTCACGCTCGCCCAGATGCGCGGGCTGGCCTCCGCCGCCCGCGCGTATGGCAATGGCATCATCGAGATCACGGCCAAGGGCAGCGTGCAGATCCGGGGTCTGACCGAGGACAGCGTCGGCCCGCTCAATGCCGCCGTGGGCCGGCTCGGCATCACGCCACGCACCGGCCTGCCCGTCGACGTCTCGCCCCTTTCCGGCATCGACGCCACCGAGGCGGTCGATGCCCGGCTGATGGCGGCCCGGCTGCATGAGATGGCGGCGGACCTCGTGCCCCGGCTCGGCGCCAAGGTCTCCGTGGTGGTGGATGGCGGCGGGGCGCTGAGCCTCGATGCCTTCAAGACCGACGTGCGGCTGGTGGCCCGTCCCGGCAAGGGCGAGAAGATGTGGGACGTTTCGCTGGCGGGGGATGCGGCGCGCGCGCTCCCCTTCGGCAGCGTGCGGGGGCGCGATGCGCCGGACCTCGTGCGCGGCCTGCTGGAGCGCCTCGCGGCGCTTGGCCCCTCAGCCCGTATGGCGGACGCCCTGCCCCCGGCCACCGATGCTCCGCCCCGCCCCATGCGTGAAACGAGCCCCATCGGCCTCTTCGCGCTGACGGACGGCTCGACAGCCTGCGGCATCGGCCTGCCCTTCGGCGCGCTGCACGCGGATGATCTCGACGCCCTCATCGCAGCCGCAGAAGCGGCGGGCGCACGCGACCTGCGGCCGGCGCCCGACCATGGCCTCCTCGCCACCGGCCTGTCGGCCGAGGACGTGGACACCTTCCGCACGGCGGCGGCGCAGATCGGCTGCCTCGTCCTGGCGGATGATCCCCGCCGCTTTGTCGCCGCCTGCCCCGGCGCACCGGCCTGCGCCTCCGCTGACATTCCCGCCCGCGCCATCGCAGCGGAGGTGGCGCAGGTGCTTGGCAAGGCGCTGGACGGCTCGCTCCAGGTGCACATCTCGGCCTGCAGCAAGGGGTGCGCGCATCCTGCGCCGGCCAACCTCACCCTCGTCGGCCTGCCCGCCGACGCCATGGACAATCGGGTGGCGCTCGTGCGAGAGGGCAGAGCGGGGGATGCAACCCGGCCGCAGATCACGGCCGAGGCGCTTCTTCCCACGCTCGCCCGCCTCGCCGGCGCGCTCGACGCGGCCCACACGCCCGGCGCGCGCATGGTCGAGACGCTGGCGGCCCTGCCGTCCTCGTCGCTGGAGCCGTTGCTGTTGTCACCCGCCGTGCTGGAGTCCACCCCGTGAGCCCCTCGCCTCTCGATTATGAGCGCGACGGCACGGCCATCTACGAACGCTCCTTCGCCATCATCCGCGCCGAGGCCGACCTTTCCCGCTTCTCGGACGAGGAGGCGGATGTGGCCGTGCGCATGATCCATGCCTGCGGCCTTGTGGAAGCGGCGCGCGATTTCGTGTTCGGTCCCGGCTTCGTGGCGGCGGCCCGCGCGGCGCTTCAGGCCGGCGCGCCCATCCTGTGCGATGCGCAGATGGTGGCGCATGGCGTGACCCGCGCCCGGCTGCCCGCGAACAACGAAGTCATCTGCACCCTGCGCGATGAACGGGTGCCGGCGCTCGCCGCCGAAATCGGCAACACCCGATCCGCCGCCGCGCTGGAACTCTGGCGGGAGCACATGGAGGGCGCCGTGGTGGCCATCGGCAATGCGCCCACCGCCTTGTTCCATCTGTTCGAGATGCTGGATGCCGGCGCGCCGAAGCCCGCCGCCATCCTCGGCATGCCGGTGGGCTTCGTGGGCGCGGCGGAATCGAAGGATGCGCTGGCGGAAAACCCGCGCGGCGTGCCCTTCGCCATCGTGCGCGGGCGGCTGGGCGGCAGCGCCATCACCGCCGCCGCCGTCAACGCACTCGCGAGGGCCGGGCTGTGAACGCCGCCATCGGACAGCTCATCGGCGTCGGCGTCGGCCCCGGCGATCCCGAACTCATGACGCTCAAGGCCGTGCGCGCGCTGGAGCAGGCGGACGTGATCGCCCACTTCGCCAAGGCGGGCAACAACAGCCACGCCCGCACCATTGCCGGCGCACACTTCCGCCCAGGGGCGGAAGAACTGCCCCTGCTCTATCCGGTGACGACCGAGATTCACCGCCATGACGAGGCCTACAAGCTCGCCATCGGCGCCTTCTATGACGAATCCGCCGCGCGGGTCGCCGAGCGCCTCATGGCCGGGCTCAATGTGGCGGTGCTGAGCGAGGGCGATCCCCTCTTCTATGGCTCCTACATGCATCTGCATGTGCGCCTCGCCCACCGCTTTCCCACGCGGGTCATTCCCGGCGTCACCGGCATGTCCGGCTGCTGGTCGCAGGCGGGGGCGCCCATCGCGCAGGGCGATGATGTGCTGATGGTGCTGCCCGGCACGCTGGACGAGCCGGAGCTGGCCCGCCGCCTTGCCGAGGCGGATGCCGCCGTCATCATGAAGGTGGGCCGCAACCTGCCGAAGATCCGCCGCGCGCTCGCCGCAGCCGGCCGCCTGCCGCGCGCGCTCTATGTGGAGCGGGGCACCATGGCGGAGAGCTATGTGGTGCCGCTCGCCGAGCGCAATGACGACCGCGCGCCCTATTTCGCCATCGTGCTGGTGCCCGGCTGGGAGCGCGCCGCGTGAGCGGGTCGCTCACCGTGGTGGGCCTCGGCCCCGGTGCCGCCCAGCAGATGACGCCGGAGGCCGTGGCCGCGCTGGAGGCGGCGGACGAACTCTTCGGCTACGGCCCCTATCTCGCCCGCGCGCCGGAACGGCCGGGGCAGGTGCGCCACGCCTCCGACAATCGCGAGGAACTGGACCGCGCCCGCGCCGCCCTCGACCGGGCGGTGGCCGGCGCGCAGGTGGCGATGGTGTCGGGCGGCGATGCGGGCGTCTTCGCCATGGCGGCGGCTGTCTGCGAGGCGGTGGAAAAGGGGCCGGACGCCTATCGCACCGTGGAGCTTTCCGTCGTGCCGGGCGTCACTGCCATGCTGGCGGTGGCTGCGCGCATCGGCGCGCCGCTGGGGCACGATTTCTGCGCCATCTCGCTCTCCGACAATCTGAAGCCGTGGGAGCTCGTCACCGCCCGCCTCAAGGCGGCGGCGCAGGCGGGCTTCGTGATCGCGCTTTATAATCCCATCAGTAAGGCGCGGCCCTGGCAGCTCGGCTCCGCCTTCGACCTGCTGCGCGAGGTGCTGCCGGGAACCGTGCCCGTCATCTTCGGCCGAGCCGCCGGCCGGACGGACGAGCGCATCACCCTTGCCACGCTCTCGGAGGCTGATGCCGGCGTCGCGGACATGGCCACCTGCGTCATCATCGGCTCGGCCGAGACGCGGGTGGTGGAGCGGCCCGGATTGTCCCCCCTCGTCTATTCGCCGCGCTCGGCGCGATGATGCAGGGCTGATGCGAAAGGACAGGCCATGACGCTGTCGAATGACGACGAGCTGAAGGCAATGCAGGAGATCGGCCGCATCTGCGCCGAGACGCTGGAGGCGATGAGCAAGGCGATCGAGCCCGGCATCACCACCCGCGAGCTGGACGGGATCGGCCGGGCCTTTCTGGAGGCCGCCGGCGCGCAGTCGGCGCCCGAGACGGTCTATGATTTTCCCGGCGCCACCTGCATCAGCATCAATGAGGAAGTCGCCCACGGCATTCCCGGCGACCGCGTCATCCGGCCCGGCGATCTCGTGAACATTGACGTTTCGGCGCACAAGAACGGCTATTTCGCCGACACCGGCGCCTCCTTCGCCGTGCCACCGGTGACGCGGGCGGTGGAGAAGCTCTGCCGCGACGGACGCCGCGCCATGTGGGCGGGCCTGCGGCAGGTGGCGCCGGGCCGCCTGCTGGCGGGCATCGGTCAGGCTGTGGGCGCCTTTGCCAAGAAGAACGGCTATACGCTGGTGCGCAATCTCGCGAGCCACGGCGTCGGCCTCTCGCTGCACGAGGAGCCCACCGAAATCGCCACCTGGCCGGATGCCTCCGATCGCCGGATCATCACGGAAGGGCTGGTGTTCACGGTGGAGCCCTTCCTGTCGCTCGGCGCGACCCTCGCCGAAAATGTCGAGGACGATCCGTGGACGCTCTATAGCGAACCTCGCGCCCTCACGGTCCAGTACGAGCACACGGTGGTCGCCACCCGCAACGGCCCGCTCGTGCTGACCATGCCGGGGCATTAAAGCGCGCTTCTGTGTGCGCGGGTCCGGCTCTGGGTGTCGGGCGCGTTCGTCCTTTCGAGCCAGTGCGCCACCTCTTCCACCGTCTCCACCGCCGGCACATCGGGCACGTCCGGCCGGCGCAGCAGGATCACCTCGAGGCCCAGCGCGCGGGCCGCCTCCATCTTGCCGTAGGTGGCGGGGCCGCCGCTGTTTTTGGCGACGATGATCTCGATGCCATGATCGCGCAGCAGGTCCAGATCGCCTTCAGCCGTGAAGGGGCCGCGTGCCACCACATAGTTGGCGTTGGGCACGGCCAGGGGCGGCTCGACGGCATCGACGCTGCGTACCAGATAGCTGTGCCGGGGCGCGGCCTCGAAGGCGCGCACCTCGTTGCGGCCGAGCGCGAGGAAGACGCGGCGCGGTGTCTCACCCAGTGCCGCGAGGGCGCCAGCAACGCCCTCCACCTCCCGCCAGCGGTCACCATCCACCGGCTTCCACGGCTGGCGGCGCAGGGCCAGAAGCGGCACGCCCAAGGCCGCGCAGGCGGCGGCCGCATGGCGCGACATCTGCGCCGCATAGGGATGGGTGGCGTCGACCACCGCCGAAATAGCCTCGGCGGCAAGATAGTCGCGCAGGCCAGCTATGCCGCCGAAGCCGCCCACGCGGACGGGGACAGGCATCTGCGCGGGGTTTTCGGTGCGGCCCGCAAGCGACACAATGGCATGGAGGTTCTCCTCGCCTGCGAGTCGCGCGGCGAGACGCCGGGCCTCCCCTGTCCCCCCAAGGATGAGGATGTGACGCGGCATGGATGCGGCTTGGCTGAGCGAGGGACCTGACATGGCGGGCGACACTGCCGCAGCACGGCCCTGGCTGTCCATCGTCGGCATCGGTGAGGATGGCGCGGACGGCCTCTCCCCCGCCGCACGCGCGCTGGTCGGCGACGCAGAGCTGGTGTTCGGCGGTGCCCGGCATCTGGCGCTGGCGGGCGCCCTCGTGCGCGGCACGCCGTGCCCCTGGCCCAGCCCGTTCTCGGAGGGCATCGCGCAGGTGGTGGCGGCGCGCGGCCGAAAGGTGTGCGTGCTCGCCTCCGGCGATCCTTTCCTGCACGGCGTCGGCGCCACACTCTCCCGGCACGTCCCGGCGGATGAGATGCAGGTCCTGCCCGCGCCCTCCGCCTTCAGCCTCGCGGCGGCCCGGCTCGGCTGGCCCTTGCAGGAGACGGCGCAGGTCTCCCTGCACGGCAAGGCCATCGGCCGCATCCGGCCCTTTCTGCAACCGGGCGCCCGCATCCTGGCCCTGACCTCGGACGGCGACGGTCCCGCGCAGGTGGCGTGCCTCCTCGCCGCGCTCGGCTTCGGCGCGGCGCGGCTCACCGTGCTGGAAGCCCTCGGCGGCCCGCGCGCGCGGATGCGCACGGCGACGGCCGCCGGCTTCGATCTCGCGGATGTCGATCCGCTGAACATCCTCGCCCTGGAAGTCCCGGCGGACACAGCCCCGCAGGCCCTGCCGCTCACCTGCGGCCTGCCGGACGAGCTGTTCGAGCATGACGGCCAGCTCACCAAGCGCGAGATCCGCGCCGTCACCTTGTCCGCCCTCGCGCCGCGCGCGGGCGAGCATCTGTGGGACGTGGGCGGGGGCGCGGGCTCCGTCGCCATCGAATGGCTGCTGACGCACCCCTCCCTGTCGGCCACCGCCATCGAGCAGGACGAAACCCGCGCCGAGCGCATCCGGGCCAATGCGGGCAATCTGGGGGTGCCGCACCTTGCCGTCGTCACGGGCATCGCGCCGCAGGCTTATGCGGGCCTGCCGCAGCCCGATGTCGTGTTCATCGGCGGCGGCGGGTCCGAGCCGGGTGTCCTCGCCGGAGCCCTCGCAGCATTGAAGCCGGGCGGGCGCCTTGTCGCCAATGCCGTCACGCTGGAGACCGAAGCCGTGCTTCTGGAGCATTACGCCCGCCTCGGCGGCAGCCTCGCGCGGCTGTCCGTGTCCCGCGCCGTGCCGGTGAAGGGCATGACCGGCTGGCGCCCGGCGATGCCGGTCACGCAGTGGAGCGTCGTCAAGGCGGGAGCGTCCGCATGATCGCGGCGGGTATCGGCAGCAAGCGGGGCGTGACCGCACAGGACGTGCTCGCCGCCATCGACGCAGCGCTGGAGCGGGTGCACCTGTCGCGCGAGGATCTCAAGGTCATCGCCACACCGGCCGTGAAGGGTGGCGAGGCGGGCATCGCCGAGGCGGCGGCCCTGCTGGGCCTGCCGCTGGTGCTGATCCCGCAGGGCCAGCTGGAAGCCATGGCCGAGCGCACCCAGACCCATTCCGAACGGGTGGTGGCCCTGCTGCGCATTCCCTCCGCCGCCGAGACGGCGGCGCTTGCCGCCTGCGGCCTCAATGCCCATCTGCTGGGCCCGCGCCTCGCGCTCGGCTCGGTCACCTGCGCGCTCGCCCGCAGCGGCGCGCTGCCATGAGTTCCCGTTTCCCATGACCGTGCATTTCATCGGCGCCGGCCCCGGCGCCGCCGACCTCATCACCGTGCGCGGGCGCGATCTCATCGCCCGCTGCCCCGTCTGCCTCTATGCCGGCTCCATCGTGGCGCCGGACCTGCTGGCCTATTGTCCGCCCGGCGCGCGCATCGTGGACACCGCGCCCCTCGATCTCGACCGGATCGAGCAAGAATATGTGGCGGCCCATGCGGCCGGACAGGACGTGGCACGACTGCATTCGGGCGACCTCTCGGTCTATAGCGCGGTCGCCGAGCAGGTGCGCCGGCTGGAGCGGAGGGGCATCCCCTATACGCTGACGCCCGGCGTGCCCGCCTTCGCGGCGGCGGCGGCGGCGCTGCGGGCGGAACTCACCGTGCCGGAAGTGGCGCAAAGCGTGGTGCTGACCCGCGTCTCCGGCCGCGCCTCCGCCATGCCGGAGCGCGAAAAGCTCGCCACCTTTGCCGAGAGCGGCGCGACGCTCGCCATCCACCTCGCCATCCATGCGCTGGACCGCGTGGTGGCGGAGCTCACCCCCTTCTATGGGGCGGAGTGCCCGGTGGCGGTGGTGGTGAAGGCGAGTTGGCCGGACGAGCGCATCCTGCGCGGCACGCTCGCCACCATCGCCGCGCAGGTGGCGGACGATCCCATCGCCCGCACGGCGCTCATCCTCGTCGGCCCCGCCCTCGCCCCCGCCGATTTCCGCGAGAGCGCCCTCTACAATGTGGATTACGTCCGCCGCTTCCGGGGGATGGCGGAGTGAGTGCCGGGCTGCGAGGAGAAAGCCCCTGCTTTGCGCCCGACCGGGCACAAGCGGAGAGCGTCTTACCCCCCTCCCCGCCCTCCCCCTCAAGGGGGGAGGGTTTCCCGCTCGGATCTGAGCGCGCGTGCTCTCTTCACTGCATCGCCCCGTTGGCCGGCGAAGAGGCTCATGCAGACACCCGCCATCCCGCGTACCCCACCCCCTCCCCCCTTGCGGGGGAGGGTTGGGGAGGGGGGTATGACGGTTGCCGCCAGAGCAGCACCGACTCCCCACGCGCAAACCTAACCGGCGCGAAACCCGGTCCGCCCCATCAGCGCGCCCTCGCGGTCGAAGACCACGATCTCCAGTTCCATGCCCGTGCCCGCGATCACGCCCGCCGCCGCGTCCCACGCCCGCGCCGCAACGAGATCGCCCAGCGGCAGGCCTTCGGCCCCGGCCTCGTCAAAAGCGTGCGCGACAGTATTGGCGCTGCCGATGCGGTCGGCGAGATCGAGGCTCGCGCCGGCCTCGCGCGCGAGATAGGCAAGGGCGGTGAGATCGGCGCTGCCGCGCTTGGAATGCAGATCGAGCATCCCCTGCGCGAGCTTGGTCATCTTGGCGACGCCGCCGGCGATGGTGACGCGCGGCACCGGATGGGCGCGCAAATATTTCAGCATGCCGCCGACGAAATCGCCCATGTCGATGAGCGCGGTCTCGGGCAGCTGATGGAGCGCCTGCACCGCCGCCTCGGAGGCCGAGCCGGTGGCGCCCGCCACATGATCGAGCCCCATGGCGCGGGCCACATCGATGCCGCGATGGATGGAATGGATCCAGGCCGCGCAGGAGAAGGGGATCACCACGCCCGTGGTGCCCAGAACCGAGAGCCCGCCGACGATGCCGAGGCGGGGATTGAGCGTCTTCTTGGCGAGGCGCGCGCCATCGGCGATGGAAATCTCAACTGCCACATCCGCCGGCACGCCCGCCGCCGCCGCCACCTCGGCGATGCCCTGCGCAATCATGCGCCGGGGCACGGGATTGATGGCCGGCTCGCCGGGCGGAACGGGAAGGCCGGGGCGCGTCACGATGCCGACCCCTTCCCCCGCCGCGAAGGTGACGCCCGCCCCCGGCGCCCCCCGGCGCACGGTGGCGCTCACCAGCGCGCCGTGGGTCACGTCCGGATCATCGCCGGCATCCTTCACGATGCCCGCGCGGGCGCTGTCGCCTTCGAGCGCGCTCACCGCGAGGGCAAAGGCGGGGCGGGCACCGTTCGGAAGCTCCACCTCGACGGGATCGGGGAAAGCGCCCGTCACCAGCGCGGCGAAGGCGGCCTTGGCGGCACCGGCGGCACAGGTGCCCGTCGTCCAGCCGCGACGCAGGTTCGGGGCCGGCGCGCCGTCCGGCTGCTCCGCGAAAGGCCCGTCTTCCTTGCCGCCTGTGCTCATGAGGCCCTTCATAGGCCGCAGGCGGCGCGCCGTCACGGGGGCCAGCCATGAGCCTCAACGGACTGCTCATCGGCGCCCCGCGCTCGGGCTCCGGCAAGACCACGGTGACGCTCGGCCTCCTCGCCGCGCTCGCCCGGCGTGGCGTTGCCGTGCGGGCGGCGAAATCGGGTCCGGACTATATCGACCCCGCCTTCCACGCCGCCGCCACCGGCCGGCCGGGCCTCAATCTCGACAGTTGGGCCATGCCACCCGGCCTGCTCGCCCATCTGGTGGATCTCGCCGGGGCGGATGGCGACCTCCTCGTGGTGGAAGGCGCCATGGGCCTGTTCGATGGCGTTGCCGCCCCGCCCCGCCGCAGCGGCGCCGGGGCGGACATGGCGGCGCTGCTTGGCATTCCCGTGCTGCTGGTGCTCGATGTCTCCGGCCAGTCGCAGACCGCCGCCGCCGTCGCGCGCGGCTTCATGGCGCATGATCCGCAGGTGCGCATCGGCGGGGTGATTCTCAACCGGGTGGGCAGCGAGCGGCACATAAGGCTCGTGCGCGAGGCCATGGCGCCGCTCGGCCTGCCGGTCGTCGGCGCCATTCCGCGCGATACCAGCCTCGCGCTGCCGGAGCGCCATCTCGGCCTCGTGCAGGCGGGCGAGCATCCCGATCTCGACGCGCGGCTCGATGCGCTGGCCGCCATGGCGGAGGCCCATCTCGACCTCGACGCCATTCTGGGGCTCGCGGCCCCCGTGCGGCCGGTGGCCGCGCACCCGGCACGCGCCCTGCCGCCGCCGGGGCAGCGGATCGCTCTGGCGCAGGATGCCGCCTTCACCTTCGTCTATGCCCATCTGCTTGCGGAATGGCGGGCGGCGGGGGCGGAGATCCTCCCCTTCTCGCCGCTGGCAGACGAGGCGCCCGATCCTTCCGCCGACATCTGCTGGCTGCCCGGCGGCTATCCCGAGCTGCATGGCGGGGCGCTCGCCAATGCCCAGCGCTTCAAGGCGGGGCTCACCGCCTTCGCAGCGCACAAGCCGGTGCATGGGGAGTGCGGCGGCTACATGGCCCTCGGCCAGGGCATCGTCGATGCACAGGGCGCGCGCCACGCCATGGCCGGGCTGCTGGCGCTGGAGACGAGCTTCGCCAAGCGCAAAATGAATCTCGGCTACCGCGAGGCGTGCCTCCTGAGCGACACGCCCATCGGCCCGGCGGGCACGCGGGTGCGGGGGCACGAATTCCATTATGCCAGCGTGATCGACCGGGGTTCCGACGCGCCGCTGGCGGAGCTCGCCGACAGCCAGGGCACCGCGCTGCCGCCGTCGGGCAGCCGGCGCGGACAGGTGACGGGCACGTTCTTCCACGCCATTGCCCCTGCGGAATGAGCATCCGCTTTTTGCTGCATCGCAAAGCAAATCGCACCCTCCCGGCCCATGCTGGAGCGTGTCTTTTTGGACCGTTCCGGCGTTATACTTGGGTCAACGAGATATTTGGGCCAACGAGCCGAACGGCCGCAGGTTGCAGAATGCGCCCTGAGCAGGAGGAGCAAATCCCATGCGGTGCCAGAACAAGGAAAACGACTTCCGCGAAGCCATCATGGATCTGGTGAGCGCCAAGGACGGTCAGGCCATCGTCATCCAGGTCATCGGCGGCACCACCATCACCGGCTATGCGCCCATGAGCGTGGGCAAGGGCTATCTGCGCTGCTACGTCTCGGCGGGGGACAACCACAAGGAGCAGGTGGTGCCCTTCCATTCCATTACGTGCGTGCGATAGCCTCCGGCTATAGATCCCGCCCAAAGAAACTCCGCTTGCCCCCTCGCACGGGGCAGCCGTTTCCCTATATGACAGCGGTATTCGCGCGGCCCGCCACGGGCGCGCGCGGTGTTCCGCCGGTGGAGCCCGTCGTGCCAGCCGGCCGCACAGGAGATGCCGATGGCCGCCCAGACCGCTTCCCAGTCTTCCCCCGCCGCGCAGCCGCTCCCCTTCCAGCGCGAGCAGAACCTCATCGGCGGCGCCTGGGTCGACGCGGACAGCGGCGCGACCATCGAGGTCAACAACCCGGCCACCGGCGCCATCATCGGCACCATTCCGCAGGCCGGCCGTGCCGAGACCCGCCGCGCCATCGAGGCCGCCGCTGACGCCTTCAAGATCTGGCGCGCCAAGACCGCCGCCGAGCGCGCCAGCGCCCTGCACAAGCTGGCCGACATCATCCTCGCCAACCAGGATGATCTTGCGCGCCTGCTCACCACCGAGCAGGGCAAGCCCTTCGCCGAAGCCAAGGGCGAGGTCGGCGCCTCCGCCGCTTATGTGCGCTGGTTCGCCGAGGAAGCCCGCCGCCTTTACGGCGACACCATCCCCTCCCCGTGGGCCGGCCGCCGCATCATGGTGACCAAGGAGCCGGTAGGCGTGGTGGCCGCCATCACCCCCTGGAACTTCCCCTCCTCCATGCTCGCCCGCAAGGTGGGTGCTGCGCTCGCCGCCGGCTGCACGGTGGTGGCGAAGCCGGCCGAACTCACCCCCTATTCCGGCCTTGCCTGGGGCGTGCTGGCGGAAATGGCGGGCATCCCCGCCGGCTGCGTGAACATCGTCACCGGCGATGCCAAGGAGATCGGGCTGGAGATGACCTCCAACCCCATCGTGAAGAAGGTGACCTTCACCGGCTCCACGCCGGTGGGCAAGCTGCTGATGAAGCAGTCCGCCGACACCATGAAGAAGATCTCCATGGAGTTGGGCGGCAACGCCCCCTTCATCGTGTTCGACGATGCCGATCTCGATGCGGCGGTGGAAGGCGCCATCGCCTCCAAGTTCCGCAACTCCGGCCAGACCTGCGTGTGCGCCAACCGCATCTATGTGCAGGCCGGCATCCATGACGCCTTCGCCGAGAAGTTCGCGGAAGCGGTGCGCAAGCTCAAGATCGGCAACGGCTTCGACGACGGCGTGGTCGCCGGCCCGCTGATCGAGGAGAAGGCGGTCGCCAAGGTGGAACGCCTGCTCAAGGACGCCACCGACAAGGGCGGCACCATCGTCACCGGCGGCAAGCGCAGCCCGCTCGGCCTCACCTTCTTCGAGCCCACTGTCATCGCCAATGCGACGCAGGACATGGGCTTTGCCCGTGAGGAAATCTTCGGCCCCATGGCGCCCCTCTTCAAGTTCGAGACCGAGGAGGAGGTCGTTCGCTATGCCAACAGCACCGAATATGGCCTCGCTTGCTACTTCTTCACCAAGGATCTCGGCCGCGCCTTCCGCGTCTCCGAGGCGCTGGAATATGGGCAGGTGGGCGTCAATGCCGGCGTCATCACCACCGAGGTGGCCCCGTTCGGCGGCGTGAAGGAGAGCGGCGTCGGCCGCGAGGGCTCCAAGTACGGCTGCGACGACTATCTGAACATCAAGTACATCTGCATCGGCGGCGTCTGAGCCCCACGCGGTTTCGCTCGATGAAAGAGGCGGCGCGGCCCACGCGCCGCCTCTTTTCGTTTCCGGGCCTGTTTTGAGACCGTCCGCCGCTCTTTCCCGCGCCTGCTCCCCTTCGATCGCTCGCTTGCCCCCTCCCCTGCCCTCACCCGCAAACGGGACGGGGGCCTGTCGCGCTGGCTGAGGCGATGCTCCTGAACTGCCGGCGGGAAAGTCCTCTCCCGCTTGCGGGGGAGGGTTGGGAGGGGGCAGGCACGGTCAGGAGGGGCGGACGGCAGAAGAAATCACGCTCCGGTCCCGCCCAGCACCGCCCGCTTCGGCCTCACTTCGTGCCGAACGGGCCGAACACCATGTCGGGGGCGCTCGTGTTGTGGCGGGAAGGCACGAGGCGGCCCGCCCAGAGTTCGCTGGCCAGTCCGCCGGGATAGGTCATCACCGGCGCCTCGCCCCAGCCCTTCTCGCCCGGCGCCTTCCAGGCAAGCCGCGCCACGTCGGCGTTGAACTCGGTCACATACATGGAGCGCAGCGCCGCGAAGGGCGCGCCCGCCACCGGCCGATCGAAGGTCACGTCCAGCGCCAGTTGCTCGCGGTCCAGAGTCGCGAGATGCATCCGCGCGGTGCCGCCGCCCGCGAAGGTGAGCGTGAAGATGCGCGTGGCCGGATCGAAGGCGATCTCCTTCAGCTTCACCAGCGGCCGCCCCTCGGTCTCCACCGGGCCGACGAGGAAGGACGAGCCATAGCCCGTCATCGGCAGATGGCTCGGCGAGAGCGGGCGGGCGCGCCAATAGCCGTCCGGGGGATAGACCACCAGCACCTCCTCCGCCCGGTCCTGCTGGCGCACCCAGAGTTGCACCAGATGCAGCCCCTCCACCACCTTGTCGCCGACGCGGAACGGCACGGCAGCCGGCCGCCAGAAGGAGGGGAAAGTGTAGCCGGTGAGCCAGAGGTCGGGCGTCTCGAAGAAGGTCACGCGCTTCGGCACCGCCGGCACGGCGGGATCCTTGCTCATGTCGCAGGCGGTGAAGTCCGGCGCCATGCGGTCCACGGACAGCGTGCCGATGTAAGCGGGATGGACGGCGGCAATGCGCAGGCGGCTGATGCCCGGCGCGGCGAAGGTGAGCGCCACATTGTCCGTCTCGGCGCAGAGCGTCGGCACGCTCTCGTTGTGCACCGTCACCGCCGCCTCCTGTGCGGAAGCGGACGCGAAGGCGAGAAGGCCAAGGAGAGCCGTCAGGAAGAAACGTGATGCCATGCGTGCCCCGCGTAGGGGGCCGCCGCGGCCCCTCAATCCACCAGTACGTAACCCGCCTGCCGGGCGATGATCCGGCCCCGGTCGGGAATATGAGAGCCGGTGACGCCGATCTTGTCGATCACCAGCCGGTCGAGAATCCCCCGGCGGGTGGCGGCGGCAAGCGAGGCGTCCACGTCGAACACCACCGTCCAGGCGGGATGGGGGAATTGCAGCAAAGCGGAATGGATGGTGTCGGCAAAGATGAGGAACTGCTCCTTGCCATCCGCCAGCAGGAAGCCCGCATGGCCCGGCGTGTGCCCGGGCAGCGGCACGAAGGTGATGCCCGGCACCGCCTCACCGCTGCCGTTCACCGTGCGCACGCGGCCCTTGTAGGCCTCCAGCGCCTTGCGGGCGATCATGAACATGGGCTCCATGGAGGTCGGCATGCGCGACATGGCGCCGTCGTCGCTCCAGAAAGCCACCTCCATCTGCTGCACCACCAGTTCCGCATTGGGGAACAGGGCCGTGCCGTCCGCCTTCATCAGGCCGCCCGCATGGTCGGCATGGAGATGGGTCATGAGCAGCGCGTTGACCCGCTCGGGCGGCACGCCGACAGCGGCAAGGCGCTCTGCGGCCTTGCCGAGATCAGGCCCCAGCGTCGCCCCGGCACCCGCGTCCACCACATAGAATCGGTCGCCGCGATTGATGGCGAAGACGTTCACCGGCTGCGGCCAGGGGCCGAGCTTGGGCAGGCCCGCCCGCTCCACCAGCTTCTCGCCCTCCACGGAATCGGCATCGGGAATCAGGGCCGGTGTGAGACCGAAGGGGCCGTCGAGAATGGGCATGATCCGGAAGGCGCCAACGCTGAAGGGCGCATTGAGGGGCGTCGCCATCGCCCGGCCGAGCCCGCCCGCAGCAAGCGGGAGCGCGGCGGCACCGGCCAGGAAATCGCGGCGGGACAGCAAACCTGTGGCGGACGTCATCGGGCCTCTCACGATGGCGAAGGCGGGCACGCGGGACGGCACGGCCCGCATATTCCATGCCGGTTCTAGAGCCCTAGGCTTGCGCCAGCATCGCTGCCCTCGGCGTGGCCGGACGGCACGTTTAAATTGCCTCGGCACATTTTCAGTGCTAAGGGCTCGCGCTTCAAGAGGACGGCATCGCCGATCCGCCGACCGGACCGAGGGTCCGGAGGTCACCGCCCGACAGCGCGTTGCGCCCTCGGGCGCGTTTCTCGTTGCGCCGTTGGGATCATACCCCATCTGTGGCGCAGCAGAGAGACAAGACCCGGCGGGCCAGCCGCCGACCTTGCGAACCCCAACTCCGGTCCCGGCCGGAGTGATCAGGACGGACCCATGTTCGACAGCCTTTCAGACCGCCTTGGCGGCATACTCGACAAGCTGAAGCGGCGCGGCGCTCTCACCGAGGCCGACGTCGGCGAGGCCATGCGCGAGGTCCGGCGGGCGCTGATCGAGGCGGACGTCGCCCTCGACGTGGTGCGCTCCTTCACGGACAAGGTGCGCCAGCGCGCCGTGGGCGTCGAGGTCATCAAGTCGGTGACCCCCGGCCAGATGGTCGTGAAGATCGTCCATGACGTGCTGGTGGAGACGCTGGGCTCCGACGCCGATCCCATCGACCTCAATGCGCCCGCCCCCGTCCCGATCCTCATGGTCGGCCTCCAGGGCTCGGGCAAGACCACCACCACCGCCAAGATCGCCAAGCGCCTGACCGAGCGCGGCAACCGCCGCGTGCTCATGGCCTCGCTCGACACCCGCCGCCCGGCGGCCATGGAGCAGCTGGCGACGCTGGGCACGCAGGTGGAGGTGAACACCCTTCCCATCGTGCCCGGCCAGAGCGCCGTGCAGATCGCCAAGCGGGCCATGGATGCCGCCCGCTTCGGCAATTACGACGTGGTGATCCTCGACACCGCCGGCCGCGTCACGCTGGATGAAGCGCTGATGGCGGAAGTGGCCGAGGTGAAGGCCATCACCAACCCGCACGAAGTGCTGCTGGTGGCCGACAGCCTCACCGGCCAGGACGCGGTGAACACCGCGAAAGCCTTCGACAGCCGCGTCTCCATCACCGGCATCGTGCTGACCCGCGCCGACGGCGACGGGCGCGGCGGCGCCGCGCTCTCCATGCGCGCGGTCACCGGCAAGCCCATCAAGCTGCTGGGCACGGGCGAGAAGATGGACGGGCTGGAGGATTTCGATCCCCAGCGGGTCGCCGGCCGTATCCTCGGCATGGGCGACGTGGTGGCCCTCGTGGAGAAGGCCGCCGAGAATCTCGACATCGAGAAGGCCAAGGCCACCGCCGAGCGGATGCGCAAGGGCGTCTTCGATCTGGAAGACCTGCGCGACCAGCTCTTCCAGATGCAGAAGATGGGCGGCATGGGCGGCCTGATGGGGATGCTGCCCGGCATCGCCAAGGTGAAGAACCAGATCGCCGCTGCCAATCTCGACGACAAGGTGTTCAAGCGCCAGGTCGCCATCATCAATTCCATGACCCGGCAGGAGCGGCGCAATCCGAAGGTGCTCGACGCCTCGCGCAAGAAGCGCATCGCCTCCGGCTCTGGCACCAAGGTCGAGGAGATCAACCGCCTCATCAAGATGCACCGCCAGATGGCGGACGTGATGAAGGCCATGGGCGGGGCCGCCGGCAAGCGCGGTCCGCTCGCCGGTCTCGCCAGCATGATGGGCATGGGGGCCGGCGGCCCCTCGCCGGAAATGCTCCAGCAGATGGCCGAGAAGATGCCGGGCGGCCTGCCCGGTGGCGGCGGCCTCCCCCCGACCTTCCCCGGTGGCCTGCCCGGCCTCGGAAAGGGCCTGCCTCCGGGCCTGCCCAAGGGCTTCCCCGGCCTGCCCGGCCTCGGCGGCCCGAAGAAGAAATGACGCCCGCCGCTTGCTCCCATGGGGATCAGCGGTCGGCCGATTGAAATCAAGACACACGAACACGAAGACACTGAAAGGAAAGTCCCATGTCCCTCAAGATCCGTCTCGCCCGCGGCGGCGCCAAGAAGCGTCCCTACTACCGCATCGTTGTGGCCGACGCCCGCTCCCCGCGCGATGGCCGCTTCATCGAGAAGATCGGCACCTTCAACCCGCTGCTGGCCAAGGACGCCGCCGAGCGCGTGACGCTCGACACCGAGAAGGCCAAGGCCTGGCTCGAGAAGGGCGCCCAGCCCACCGACCGCGTGGCCCGCTTCCTCGACGCCGCCGGCCTGCTGAAGCGTGAGGCCCGCAACAACCCGAAGAAGGCCGAGCCCGGCAAGAAGGCTCAGGAGCGCGCCGCCGAGCGTGCCGCCAAGGCTGCCGAGGCCTCCGAGGCCGCTTCCGCCGAGTGATTTCGGCCGAGGGGGTGGGTACGGCTTCGGTCGCGCCTCTGCCCCCTCCCCATCCCTCCCCCGCAAGCGGGAGAGGGAGCCTGTCGCGCCGGCGGCAAAGTTGACGCTTCAGATCCCCCGCCTCACCCGAGGCCGGTTCGCATTTTCGGTATCCGCATTCCATGACAGATCGCATTCTCATCGCCCGCATCGGTGCGCCCCATGGCGTGAAGGGCGAGGTGCGCCTGTTCGCCTTCGGCGAAGACCCGCTGGCGCTGAAGCGCTATCCGCTGACCGACGAGAGCGGCGCCCGCCGCTTCAAGGTCCAGTCCCTGCGGGCGGCCAAGGATCATTTCGTCGCCAGGCTCGAGGGCATCGCCGACCGCAACGCGGCCGAGGCCCTGACCAATACCGACCTCTTCGTGCCCCGTGACGCCCTGCCCGCGGCTGAGGACGAGGACACCTTCTACCACGCTGATCTCATGGGCCTCCGGGTCGAGGATCAGAGCGGCGCGCTGCTCGGCACGGTGCTGGCCATGCACGATTTCGGCGCCGGCGACGTGCTCGAATACACGCCCGAAGGCGGCGGGCGCACGCTGCTGCTGCCCTTCACCAAGGCCGCCGTGCCGGTGGTGGACGTGCCCGGCGGACGCATCGTGGTGGTGCCTGACACCAATCCCGACGAGACTCCGCCCGAGGACGCCGATCAGGCCTGAGCCTGCCCGCCGTCAAGTTGACGGCACGGGCAGGCTCCCCCATTCCTGCGCCATGACCTTCCGCGCCACCGTCCTCACCCTCTATCCCGAGATGTTTCCGGGGCCGCTCGGCCATGCGCTGGCCGGCCGCGCGCTGGCCAACGGGCTGTGGGCGCTGGAGGCGGTGCAGATTCGCGACCATGCGCTGGACAAGCACCGCTCGGTGGACGACACGCCGGCCGGCGGCGGGCTCGGCATGGTGATGCGGGCCGATGTGCTCGCCCGCGCCATCGACGCCGTCTCTCCGCCGGACGATCCCCGCCCCCGCCTGCTCATGACCCCGCGCGGGCGCCCGCTGACGCAGGCGCGCGTGCGCGACCTCGCCGCGGGGCCCGGTGCCGTCATCCTCTGCGGGCGGTTCGAGGGGGTGGACGAGCGCATCATCCCCGGCCGCAATCTGGAAGAAGTGTGCGTGGGCGACGTGGTGCTCTCCGGCGGCGAGGCAGCGGCTCTGCTGACGCTGGATGCCTGCGTGCGGCTGATCCCCGGCGTCATGGGCAAGACCGAGAGCGGAGCGGAGGAGAGCTTCTCCGACGGCCTGCTCGAATATCCCCAATACACCCGCCCGCAGCTCTTCGAGGGCGCTAGCATCCCCGAGGTTCTCACCTCCGGTGATCACGCCAAGATCGCCGCCTGGCGCCGGGCGCAGGCGCTCGCCGTCACCCGCGAGCGCCGGCCGGACCTTCTCGCCAAGGCGGAAAAGTGAGGCTGCGCGCCGCGTCCGGTGGGGAAGATGACGCTGCCATGAAGGAAAGGGCATGACATCTGCCCCTTTCTCCTGTATGTGAGCGCGTCCCTTAACTTACAACGACACGATGTGGCGCCGGGGCACGGCCGGAGACGGCTTATTCCCGAAGCGCTGCTAGAGGTTGGCGACAATGAACATCATTCAGCAGCTTGAGGCCGAACAGGCCGCCCGCCTTTCCGAAACCAAGACGATCCCGGAATTCCAGCCCGGCGACACCGTCATCGTCAACGTGAAGGTGGTTGAAGGCGAGCGCACCCGCGTTCAGGCCTATGAGGGCGTGTGCATCGCCCGCAACGGCGGCGGCCTCAACGAGAACTTCGTGGTCCGCAAGATTTCCTACGGCGAGGGCGTGGAGCGCGTGTTCCCGATCTACTCGCCGCTGATCGACAGCATCAAGGTGGTGCGTCGCGGTAAGGTGCGTCGCGCCAAGCTCTATTACCTGCGCGACCGTCGCGGCAAGTCCGCCCGTATCGCCGAGCGCACCGACGACCGCGCGAAGAAGGCCAAGGCGACCGCCGCCGAGTGAGGCGCCGTTTCCTTCTGACGATTTCAGCCGCCGGGTTCGCCCGGCGGCTTTTTTATTGGCCGCGTGGGCGCCTGAGATCAGTCCGTCGCCGTTTCCAGCAACCGGGCGAGAAGCCCCTCCGGGTCCGCATCATAGGCCGCGCGCACGGTGGCGAGCGCCCGCGCCCCCCCGCCGCGATGACCGGCGCCGCCCACATGCAGCCAAGCATCGGCCAGCAGATAGGGCTCGGGCGTTCCCGTGGCGGGATCGGCGATCCAGGCGGTGCGGGTGGTGGCGCGTTCGAGCTGCGCGGGATCAAGCGTGCGGTAGAGCACGCCCCAGTTCTGCCCGCCGGTGTCCAGCGTCAGCGGCGTATCGGTGCCGAAATCGAGCGGCAGATGGCCGAGCGCGTCGAGATCGAAGACGCTGTAGCCGGGCCACAGATACCAGCCGCCGAAGCGATCTCCGTGCCGCACCATGCCATAGGCCGGCTGACGGGCGACGAGGCCAGGAAGGTCCACCGGGGCCAGCGGCACGAGGTCATGATCCAGCAGCGCGAAGACTTTCGGCGCCACGGGCCGGATGAGGCTGTGCAGCACCCAGTTCAGCGCCACGCCATGGGAGCGCGAACCGTTGCGCGCCCCCTTAAAGGGTGACGGCGGCAGCGGGCAATAAGGAAGCCCGCGCGCGGCGCACAAGGCGGCGATGGCGACGCGGGCCTCCGGCTTGCTGGAATTGTCGCACACCACCAGCGGAATGCCGGGGGCGAAGCGGTCCATGCCGTCCGCCAGCAGGGCGATGGCCTCGGGCAGGTTGAAAGCGATGGTGAAGGCGAGCGCAGGGGCCCGGCTCTCGCGCAGGCGCGCCACCAGCTCCGCCTGCCCGGGCGCGGTGCGGCGGCGATAGGCGCGGTCCACGAGCACGTTGCGCGCCCGCCGCAAGCGATGGAACAGCGGCTCGGCCGCCACCCATTCCTTCAGCGAATAATCCTTCAGCGCGCGCATGGCGCCTTGTGGGAGGCGCCGCCCGCCCCGTCAAGCGGCCGGGCGTTCCACGGGTGCGGTGAAATCCACCTCCGGCCCCACCGGCACGATGCCGCGCGGGTTAATGCCCCGGTGGCTCTCGTAATAATGGTGCTTGATGTGGAAGACATCGACGGTCTCGGCGATGCCCGGCACCTGATAGAGCGCGCGCGTATAGGCCCAGAGCGCCGGATAATCGACGATGCGGCGCACGTTGCACTTGAAGTGGCCCACATAGACGAGATCGAAGCGCAGCAGCGTCGTCCAGAGCCGCCAGTCCGCCTCCGTCTGCCGGTCGCCCATGAGATAGGGCTGGCGGGACAGGCGCTCCTCCAGCCAGTCCAGCGTCTCGAACAAAGGCGCCAGCGCTTCCTCATAGGCCGCCTGCGTGGTGGCAAAGCCGCAGCGATAAACGCCGTTGTTCAGCGTCTTGTAGACGCGGTCGTTCACCGCATCGATCTCCGCCCGCAGCTCGGCCGGATAATAGTCGCCGGGCTTGGCGCCGACGCCATCGAAGGCGGAATTCAGCATGCGGATGATGTCGGCGGATTCGTTATTGACGATCTGCCGGGTCTGTTTGTCCCATAGCACCGGCACGGTCACGCGGCCGCTATAAGCAGCATCCGAGCGCGCATAGAGCTCGTGCATGCGGGTCACGCCCTCGTTGGGATCGGGGATCACGCCCGGGCCGGGATGGAAGGTCCACCCCTCCTCCGCCATCAGCCAGTGGGTGACGGAAAAGGAGATGGCGTCCTCCAGACCTTTCAGGGTCCGGAAGATCATCGCCCGGTGCGCCCAGGGGCAGGCGCGGGCGATATAGAGATGGTAGCGGCCCGGCTCGGCCTTGAAGCCACCCGCGCCCATGGGGCCGGGGCTGCCGTCCGCCGTCACCCAGTGCCGCAGCACGGAATCGGGCCGGGTGAAGCGACCGCCCGCGTCGGTGGGGAAATCTTCCTGTCCGTGCCAGACCCCATCCACCATCCGACCCATCTGGCTTCTCCTTCCGCCTGTTGCGGTTTCAGTTCGCCTTGTCAGCCATGATGCGGGCCGCAAGATCCTTCATGTCCGGCGTCCGGTCGCCGTTGCCCGTGAGCTCGTAAAGCCGGACCTCGCCCCGCGCGTCCGCACGCGGATAGCTGGCGATCAGCCGGAAGCGCTCTGGGAAGGCCGCGATGGCCTCCTCGAGCTGCCGGTCGTGCGGGAGCGCCTGCGCAGCCGCCGAGGTATCGACGACCACATGGCCGACGCCCACCGCATCGAGCTGCCGCAGGAGATCCGCCGCATCCTTGGCCAACGGCCGATAGGAGGTTGCGTTCCAGTCGGTGCGCGCCAGCATCTTGGTTCCACGCAGAACGATGATGCGCCGGGCACGGTCCTGCTGGCCGATGGTGGAGATGAAGGCCCCCTCCCCCATGGCATCGGACCCCACCAGCACCAGCGGATTGTCCGGACGTCCCGCAAGGAAGGCTTCGGCGGCCGCGCCCATGCCGATGGGGCGCTTCTCCACCGGTGTCATGAGCGCCGGCAGGGCCCCGATGAGCAGCACGAGAGCCGCCACGAGCCCCTTGAGCGTCGGCCAGCCGGTGGTCAGCATCCCGAGCAGCCCCGTCGCGCCATAGGCCGCAAGCAGGATGAGCGGCGCCACCACGGGGAGCATGTAGCGCGGGTCGAGGCCCGACGGCATGAGGCAGTGGAAGACGAAGAAGGCGACCGCCAGGGCCACCAGCGCCACCCAGAGATCCGCCTGCGCCCGTCCCCGCCAGCTCCGGACCACAGCGAGCAGCATGCCGACGCCGGCCAGCAGCAGGAGCAGGCCGCCGAGTGCCGCCGAAAGGCCGTCCGCATAAGTGGCAATGGCGAGATCGATAAAGTCCACGCCCGCCTCATACTGGAAGCCGTTCGCCGCCATCTTCGCGGTCATCACCGTCCAGGGGCCGGCGAGCACAAGCACTATGGGCAGCGGCACCCAGAAGCCCCAGCGCAGCATCAGGCGGAAACGCCCGCCGAGCAGCACCACCAGCGGCGGCAGCAGCGCCAGCGCGGCGGCGGTGCCCTTGGTGAGGATCGCAATCGAGGCGATGAGGCCGAAGAGTGCCGCCGGCCCAACCCGCTGCGTGCGCAGGAAGCGCGCATAGGCGAGCGTCGCCAGCAGGGCCAGAAAGGCGACGGGCAGGTCGAGCTGGATCACCAGCATCGCTTGCCGCAGCAGCGGCGCGGCGAGCAGCACCACGCCCACCGCCACGCCCTGAAGCGGCCCAAGCGCGCGCGCCGCCACCCATCCCGTGGTCACGACCAGCAGCGCCGCGAGCAGCGCCGGCAGGAGCAGCGCCACCGGCGTCGTGGGCGGCAAGGCGAGGAAGAGACCGGCCTCCGCGAGATAATAGAGCGGCGGCCAGTGGCCGATCGCCACCTTCGGCAGGTGCAGATAATAGTCGGTGGCGAAGGCGAGCGGATGCTGGGAGAGGCCGCTGCGCAGATAATCCGCGATCATCAGGCCGCTGATGAAGTGGCTCGCCTCGTCCGCATTGTCGGCGGACATCTCCGCGCCATAGCCGCCGAGGGCCCGCTGCTGGAGCGCGACCAGCACAAGGACCAGCGCCACGAGAATGAGGAAGAGAAGAACCTTGAGGGCGCGCGCCGCGGCGTTGCCCTTCCCACCTCGGGCTGCGCCCGTCACGTCCTGCTCCACCACCCGCACGTCCTGCCGCTGCTTCAACCTGAGGGAGACCGCCCGCCCCCGCCACCTCTCTGGCTGGCGCTCGGCGGTCGCGCTCATGCCCCGACTTGTAGAGCCAAAAGCCGCAAACCGGAATCGGCAAACACGCCCGCCCGACGTTGCACGGGAGAAACGAAAAGGGCGCCGCGATCTCTCGCGGCGCCCCTGAACCTCGTCCTACCCGCCTTCGGCGGCGGAAATCACTTGCCGACGGCGCGACGCACGGCGGCGATGATCTTGTCCTGCGTCGCCTCATCGAGATAGGCGTGCATGGGCAGGCTGATGACCTCGGCGCAGAGACCCTCGGCCACCGGCAGGCTATCGGCAGCGGCCGGATACTGCGCATAGGCCGGCTGGCGGTGCATAGCGATGCGGTAATAGACGGCGGTGGGAATGCCCTCCGCCTGAAGCGCCTTCGCCAGCGCATCGCGCACGCCGGGAGCGAAGCGCAGCGTGTACTGCGCCCACACGGAGGAAGCGCGCGGATCGACGAAGGGCACGGTGGCGATGTCGGCGAGCGCCTCATTGTAGCGGCGGGCGACCTTTTCGCGGGCGGCGATCTCGTCCTCGAAGATGGCGAGCTTCTCCAGCAGCACCGCCGCCTGGATGGTGTCGAGGCGCGCGGTCATGCCGATGCGGACATTCTCATACTTGTCCACGCCCTGGCCGTGCTCGCGCACGCTCTTGAGCACGGCAACGAGGTCGGCATCGTCGGTGAGGATGGCACCGCCGTCGCCGTAGCAGCCGAGCGGCTTTGCCGGGAAGAAGGAGGTGGCGGTGGCATCGCCGATGGAGCCGGTGCGCTTGTTGTTCCAGGTGCCGCCGAAGCCCTGCGCGGTGTCGCACAGCACCTTGAGGCCGTGCCGGGCGGCGATCGGCAGGATCGCGTCATAGTCGGCCGGCTGGCCGAACAGATCGACCGGGATCACCACCTTGGGGGTGAGGCCCTTTTCCTTGGCGACCGCAATGGCCTGCTCAAGGCTCGCCGGGTCCATGTTGAAGGTATCCGCCTTCACGTCCACGAACACCGGGGTCGCGCCCACCCACGGCACCACTTCGGCGGTGGCGCAGAAGGTGAAGGCCGGGCAGAAGACCGCATCGCCCGCGCCGATGCCCCAGGCCATCAGCAGCATGGCCAGCGCATCCGTGCCGCTGGAGCACGAGACCGCATATTTGGCGCCGGCGAAGGCGGCGAGCTCGGCCTCGAACTTCGTCACTTCCGGCCCGTTCACGAAGCGGCAGCTGTCCAGCACCGCCTGCACCGCCTGGTCCACCTTCGGTCCGAGACGGGCTTTCTGGGCGGCGAGGTCGATGAAGGGGATGGGCTGGGCGAAAGCCGGCGCCGGATGAAGCTGGGCAGCGGTCGAGGTCATGGGCACACGTTCCTGGCAGGCCGCGCGCAGAGGCGCGGGGCGATCGGCATGGACAAGCGGAGCCGAAGGCCCCGCGTCTGGTATGAAGGCGCCCGGCCTCAGCCGGCGCGCCGCACCTTGGCGCGGGCGGCCGCCTCCACCCGCTCGGTGAGGCAGGAGATGGCGATCTCCAGGCTCGCAACGCCCTCCTCGCCCGACACCGGCGGCGTGCCGCCCGTGCGGACCGCATCGAGGAAGTGCGTGAGTTCGGTGCGCAGGGGCTCCGCATAGGCCACGGGAAGATGGCGCATGGAATAGGAGCCGTCCGGGCGATAGTCGAAGCACTCGGTCACCTGCCGGGTCAGCAGGTCACCGATGACGTATTTCTTGCGGGTGGCCACATGCACCGTGCGCGCCTTGAAGGGCGTCAGCCAGTTGGTGTTGATATGGGCCAGCACGCCGGAGGCGGTGCGGAACTGGAGCAACGCGATGTCCTCGCGCTCGGCCATGGCGCTGGAGGTCTGCGGCTGCACCTCGACGATGTCCGAGCCGGTGAACCAGCGGATGAGGTCGATGTCATGCACGGCGAGGTCGATGACCACGCCCACGTTCGACATGCGCGGCGGGAACGGACCGACGCGGGTGATGGCGATGGAGAGGAGTTCCTCGCCCTCGATGGCCTTCTTCACCGCCTGCACGGCGGGATTGAAGCGCTCCACATGGCCGACCATGAGCGTCACGCCCTTGGCCCTGGCGGCGGCAACGATCTCGCGCCCCTGCTCCACGGTGGAGGCCACCGGCTTTTCCACCAGCACCGAGCAGCCGGCATTGATGACATCGAGCGCCACGGAATGGTGGAGATGGGTCGGGGCGGCGACGATCACCGCATCGAGACCCAGTTCCAGCAGACCGTGATGATCGCTCACCGCCTGACAGCCGAGCACCTCGGCCACGCGGCCGGCCTGCGCCGTGTCCGGATCGGCCACCGCCACCAGCTCCGCACCTGGCAGTTCCGCCAGAACGCGGGCGTGGTTGGAGCCCATGATGCCAATGCCGGTGACGCCGACGCGAAGGGGACGCGCCACGGAGGCCGCCGAATCACGAGCCATTTCAGCCCTCTTGCCTACTGAACTTCGGCTGCGCTCCTATCATGGGGGGGCGGGCCAAAGCGAGGCGCCACATCAATTCCGCGACGTTTCGCCGTTCAAGAATTACGTCCGCGTGTTACCGCGCCGCCACAAGCGGGCCGGATCCTGCGGGAAAGCAAAAGGGGCGCGGCTCGCGCCACGCCCCCTCATCACGACCCCCGTCGCGCCGGACGCGGGACCTGCCCGCGTGCTGTTCCGATGCGTCAGAACTTGTAGTTGACGCCGAGCCGCGCCGTTGACGCGGCGACCCCGGCCTCGCCGAGCGCCTTGTAATCGGCCTTGCCGAGATCGGTGTAGAGATACTCGGCGCGGGCGGTCCAATTGTTGGTGAGGGCGTATTCCACGCCGCCGCCCACCGTCCAGCCCGTGAGGGTCTGGGACTGGCTCGTGCCGAAGTCGGTGATCTTGTTGTTGCCCCAGGCAAAGCCGCCGGTGACATAGGGCAGCACGCGGTCCACCGCATACCCCAGACGGGCGCGGACGGTGCCGAAGGATTCGAGCTTGCTGGACACCGGGCCGTTGCCGGCGCTGATGCCGCCGCCCTGCACGTCCGCCTCGAGGCCCACCAGCATGTTGTTCTGGAACTGGTAGTTGTAGCCGACCTGACCGCCGCCGAACCATCCGTCGGGATCGAGGCCGAGCGCATCCGCGCTGCCCTTGCCCGAGCCCCACGCATAGCCGGTGTTGGCGCCGATATAGAATCCCGTCCAGGAGAAGACCGGCGGCGCACTCACGGCGCTCGCCGGCATCGCGGGGGCCGGCCGGGACAGATCGGCCGCCATGGCGGGCGCAGCGAACAGCAGGCTCGCCAGCGCTCCCGTGACCAGAACCGATTTCATCACGCTCTACCCTTCACTTGAAAACCCATTTCCCTTCGTATCGCCCGCGAGACGGGCGAGGGCATGGCACGGTGTGGGCAAAGCGATGGCAGGGGGCAGATGGCCGAATAGCGGCAGCGCGGACGTGGCGGTGCCTTAGATAGCGGACCCGAGAGGTAAGGCGCGCGATATCGGCAACACCTGTTGCATATCGGCCGAAAGGGGTGGCAGCACCTTACGGCAGCCAGGGAACCTCCGGCGCGCCCCGGGGAAAGCGAGGACCAAATGCGGCAGAGTCGGGGCAATAAAAAACCCCGGGCTTTCGCCCGGGGTTCTCGTCACCGGAAAGGTCCGGATCAGAACTTGTAGTTCACGCGAGCGCGCAGGACGCTCATGTTGAACGAGGTGTCCAGCGAGGTCAGGTTCGGGAACAGGTAGTTGTTGCCACCCAGATCCACGTACAGGTACTCGAGGCCAGCCGTGATGTTGTTGGTGACGGCGTACTCGAAGCCCGCGCCGATGGTCCAGCCCCAGTTCGTGGAGGAGGTGCCGACACCGTAGATGTTGCCGTAGTCGACATGGCCCCAAGCCGCACCACCGGTGATGTAGGGCAGGAACTTGTCGAAGGCGTAGCCGAGACGGGCGCGGACGGTGCCGAAGTAGTCGAGCGAGCCGTTGATCGTCTGGCCGGCGAGCGGGCCGTTCACGGCGACGCCGGAGCTGCCGATGCCGGTCCAGTCGATGTCAGCTTCGATGCCGACCACGACGTTGTTGGCGAACTGGTAGTTGTAGCCGATCTGGCCACCGCCCAGCCAGTCGTCCTGACCGCCGACGGAGTAGCTGTAGGGCAGGCCCGTGCGGGTGTTGCCGTGGAAGTCCGTGGAGCCCCAGGCGTAACCGACGTTGGCGCCGATGTAGAAGCCGGTCCAGGAGAACACGGGCACGACCGGCGCAATGGCCTTGACGGGGTACTTGGTGGCGAGGTCAGCCGCAGAGGCGGCGCCGCAGCCGAGGAGAGCCAGGGCCGACACCCCGGCGAGAGCGCGCTTCAACATGGGAACACCTTTTGTGTTTTTCGACGAAGAACCAGTGAGGCGGACCATACATCGGGTTCGCCGCCCCGTCTGTCACCCTAGCGCAACACCTCCTTTTGAAAGCACGGCAAAATTGCGGCAGGGGTTCCAGATCGCGACACAATTGCAGCCGACGCCACGAAAAAAGCCTTCTGTTTTCAAGATTTCCGCGGCGTCGACTGACGTTAAGAGACTAGAAACGATAGTTCACACCTGCGCGAAGAACGCTTGTGTCATAGCTCACGTTGGTGGGGCCGACCCAGGTGCCATAGGTCGAGTTGCCTAGATCGACGTACATATATTCTGCACGCGCGCTCCAATTGCGGTCGATTGCATATTCCGCACCGGCACCCAGAGCCCAGCCGTAGGAGGTCTGGCTGTTGCTGAGACCGAACACCTGGTAGGAGCCCTTGCCATAGGCGAAGCCGGCGGTGCCGTAGATGAGGACGCGGTCGAAGGCGAAGCCCGCGCGGGCCCGCACCGTGCCGATATAGTCTTGGCTGTAATTGCCGTCGTTCATGCCGGCCCAGTCGAAGTCGGTCTCGAGACCGAGCACGATGGGCGATCCGGCCATCTGAAGATTGTAGCCGGCCTGCAGGCCGCCCAGGAATCCCTTCGGGGAATCGGCGCCCGCCGAGCCCCAGCCGTAGCCGATGTTTCCGCCGACGTAGAATCCGGTCCAGGAGGCAGGCGCGGCCGCCGCCGGTGCATAGCCATAGCTGTTGCCGTAGCTGAGATCGGCTGCCGCCACGGGGCTCGCCGCCAGCGTCGCGGCCAAGGCCGCGATGATGCGGGTCTTCATGGAACTCTCCTCATTGCGGACGGGAGGGGGTCGTCCCGCCTTGCAGCGAGTAAGGCTTCCAAAGGCAAAGGAAGTGTCGCCGCTCCGCTTCGGCCTGCGAAGCTGGTGAAGAGAGTCTTAAGCGGCCGCGCCGCCGTTGCCTGCCAGCGAGTCGGCGAGCGCGGCGGTGCGCGCCTCGACGATCATGTCCACCCTCTGGGCCAGCGCCGGGTGGCGCTCCAGCAGGCGCTCCATGGCGGTCACCGGCACTTCCAGCAGATGAACCTCGCTCTCCGCGAGAACCTCCACGGACGAGGGCGTGCCGCGGAAGGCATCACGGGTGGCATAGAGCGCGCCATCCGCGAGGCGCTCCACCACCCCGCCGGCCGGCAGGCTCACCCGCGCCGCGCCGGACAGCAGCACCAGGAAATAGGGGGCCGCCTCCCCCGCCCGCAGGATGATCTCGCCCGCCGCATAGAGGCGCAGGCGCGCGTCCACCGCCACGACACGCAGGTCGTCGCTCACCGCACCGAAAGCGCCGGTGCCGGCGAGCGCCGCAAGACGGGTCTGCGGGGTGTCGGTGCCATAAAGCTCTTCCGCGCTCACGCCCTCGGCCACGGAGACGCCGTGGCGCTGGCCGACGTACCAGAGCCGGTGCAGGAAGGCGTCGCGCGCCTTCACCACCTGGCTGGCATCGGCCACCGGGAAGGACACGCCATAGACGATGGCCGTGCCGCCCAGTTGCTTGACGCGGCAGGCAACGGCATTGGCGTCGAGCAATTGCGGCACGTCCCGTGCCGCCTCCAGCAGGAGGGCCTTGGCTTCCGCCGGCGCGGTGCCGGGCGGCAGGGACACGTCGGTTGCGACCGACACCGACTGCCGGGCGCGGGTGATGCGAAGCGAAGCGCTGGACATGTTGGCGCTCGGCACCACGATGCGCTCCCCGGAGAGGGTCTCCACCGTGATGGCCCGCCAGTCGATCTGCACCACCTTGGCCGGCGTGCCGTCGATCTGCAGCCAATCGCCGAGATTGAAGTGGCGGCCGGAGAAGACGATCACGCCCGCCACGAGCCCGCCGATGACGTTCTGAAGCGCGAGGCCCAGCACCACCGAGCCGATGCCGAGCGCCCCGAGCAGGCTGCCGAGGTCCACGTCCCAGATGGTGGACACGATGATGGCCGCGCCGATGGCCACCACCGCGGACGAGCCGAGCTCATAGAACAGGCGCGGTGCCGGCAGGCGCCCCACGGTCTCGCTGAAGGCGATGATGAGGCTCTGGAGGATGGTGAAGACGGCGTGCAGCAGCAGGATGCCCACCGCCGTGTCCACGATCTTCACCGTCAGGCCCTCGGGCGGCAAGTGCAGCAGTTCGTGGACGATGATCCAGACGGCGCCTGCCGGCACCACGATCATCTGCAGTGCCTTGATCGGCCGGCGCGCCGCCGAGTCCGGCCCGGCGAAACGCCGCGTCAGCTCGATGAGAAGAACCGTGAGGAGCGGAAAGCCGAGGACGATCAGGATCGTCCACGGCACCTCTTGGGCGATCTGCGCGCTGAGCATCGCCGCCTCACCGGCTCTCGGCGGCGGGCGCAGGCGCGGCCGGGCGCTGCCACGTGGCGACCGGCGTGTCATCGAACAGCGTGATCTCCGCCTTGGGCTCGAAGCCCTCGCGCACGCTCAACTGCTGGAAGACCGCCTCCGTCACCCGCACGGTGCCCGGCTCGGCGTCGAAGACGATGCGCCGGGCTTCCAGCATGGTGGCGCCCCACACGTCGTAAAGCATGCGGTGGCGGCCGACGATGCCCACCTCCACGTCGCCGAGCGCGACGCCGGCGCGGACCGAGAGTTCGACCTCATAGACCCGCGACAGGCGGTCGAGCGCACCGCTCACCTGCTCCACGAAGGCAAGGCCCCGCTGGGCGGCGTCGAGGCGCGGCGTCGAGAGGCCGCAGGCGGCCATATAGGTTTCGCCGATGGTGCGGATCTTCTCCAGCCCGCCGGCGGTGCACAGCTCGTCCAGATCGCCCACCACGGCATTGACGCGCTCCAGCGTCTCGCCGCTGCCGCCCCGCACCAGCCCCTCGAAACCCTCGATGATGAGGACCACCACGCAGACGTTGCGCACATGCTCGGAGAAGGCGCCCTCGCCATTGCGGATGCGGTCGGCGATGAGGTCGGGATAGAAATTGCGCAGCAGTTGCTCGTACTCGACCGTCTTCTGCTCGATGCGGGCGGAGCGCTCGGCGATCTCGTTGGCCATGGCGTTGAAGGCGCGGGCGAGGTCGGCGAATTCATCGCGCCCCTTCACCGGAATGCGCACGCTCTCGTCGCCCGCCGCCAGCGTGTTGACGCCGGCGAGCACCGCCTGGATGGGGCGGGTGAATACGCTGGCGAGCGCCACCGAGATGGCGGTGAGGATGACCGCCGCCAGCGCCGCCACCACCAGGATGGAGTGGCGCAGGCCGTCCACTGGCGCCAGCGCCTCCGCCTCGTCCTGCTGGGCGACCACGATCCAGTGCAGGCCCTGCACCGCCACCGGCCCCCAGGAGCTCAGGGTGGAGACGCCCCGGTAATCGGCCACGATCTGGGTGTCGGAGCGTCCCTTCTGGCCCTCGCGCGTCGCCTCCGTGCTGACCTTCTGGGCCATGATGGGCGAGTCGAAATGCCTGATGCGCGCGAGCGTCTCCGAACTCACGCCGGTGGCCTCCAGCGCCTTGAAATAGGCCGCCGGGTCCTGGATCAGGAAGCGCGAGGGCGAGCGCATCAGCAGCTCGTTGACGCCGACGAGATAGACCTCGCCCGTGCGTCCCAGCCCGGCCTCTTCCCAATGCCGGTCGTTGGTCATGAGCGCGTTGATCTGCTTGACCGACAGCACGCCGATGACAACGCCCACGAGATTGCCGTCCGAAAAGACCGGCGCCGCGATGAAGGCGGAGGGGCGCAGGCCCGCGGGAATATAAGCGGAGAAGTCCTCCAGCACCGTATGGCCGGGCACCCCGCCGCCCTCGATCACGCGGCTGAAGGCGCGGGCGGCGCCGGAGGTGGAGAGGGACCCGCTCTTCAGGCTGGCGCCGAGATCGGTCCGCTTGGCCACCGTATAGACGATGGTGCCGCTCCGGGTGTCCACCAGCAGGATGTCTTCCAGCGCGTGAGTTTCCACGGCCCGGCGGAAGAAGGGCTGGAAGCGCGCCACCGCATCGTCATAGGCGGCAAGGCCGGAGTCCGCCGGCTGGCCGGTATCCTCCCGCGACACGCCCTCCGTGCCCACCGGATTGGCGTTGCGCGTCACATAGGCGGCCTGAAGCCGCAGGGCGGCCGGGCTCGCCGGCAGAAAGCCGCGCGGCACCAGCGGCGCATCCACGAGCATGGCGAACGAGGGCAGGAACTTGTCCTTGTAATAGGCATCGAGCTCCGGCGTGGGCGTCGCGGACGCGCCGACGCCGGCCCGCAGGTAGGCGGCCGAGAAGGCCTGTATGCCGGCAATGGTCGAGGCATCCTGCGAGATGTCGCTAAAGTCGTCCGAGACGTCCTGGAACCAGTTGACCACCTGCGCCGCCTTGGCGGTGCGCAGGGTGGTGAGCTGGTCGAAGATGCTGGACTTCAGCGTCGTGGTTCCGCTGCGCATGGCGACAAGGCTCGCCGCCACCAGACAGCCGATGCCGCAGATGAGCAGCATGGCCAGAACCTTGGAGCGGATGGACAGGAAACCGAACATGAAGCCCCCCGGCAGGTACCGGGCTGATTGGTAGTAGTTTTTTACGCCTTGTCCATGGATTGGGGGATGCAAAGGCTGGCCTCTGGCCCTCGGCCCGGCGAATCCCTACCTTCCGCCCATGACGAGCCGCCCCCCGAACGACCTGCCCGACACGCCGGACGACGCCGACCTCCTGCCCGAGACCGAGGACGAAGCCTCCCTGCCCCTCGCGGAGGAGAGCGACGAGGCCGAGCCCGCCGAGGGTCCCCTGGCCACGGGCCGCGCCGTCATCGCCCGCGCAGCCAAGCACGCGCCGACAGGACCGGGCGTCTATCGGATGCTGGGGGCGGACGGCACGGTGCTCTATGTGGGCAAGGCCAAGAGCATCAAGAAGCGCATCCTCAGCTACACGCGCCTCGTCGGCCACACCAACCGCATCGCCCGCATGATCGCGGCCACCGCCAGCATGGAGTTCGTCTCCACCGCGACGGAGCCCGAGGCGCTGCTGCTGGAAGCAAACCTCATCAAGCAGCTGAAGCCGCGCTTCAACGTGCTGCTGCGGGACGACAAGTCCTTTCCTTATATCCTCATCACCGCCGACCATCCGGCGCCGCAGATCCTCAAGCATCGCGGCGCCCGCTCGCGGCCGGGCGATTATTACGGGCCGTTCGCCAGCGTCTGGGCGGTGGACCGCACCATCAACGCGCTCCAGCGCGCCTTCCTCCTGCGCTCCTGCTCGGACAGCTATTACGAGAACCGCTCACGCCCCTGCCTGCTCTACCAGATCAAGCGCTGCTCCGGCCCCTGCACCGGTGAGGTGAGCACCACCGATTATGCCGAACTGGTGCGCGAGGCCCGCGCCTTCCTCGCCGGGCGCTCGCGCGCCATCAAGGAGGAACTGGCGAAGGAGATGGAAGCGGCGGCGGAGGAGCTGGAATTCGAGCGCGCCGCCCGCCTGCGCGACCGTCTCGCGGCGCTGTCCGCCGTGCAGGGCAGCCAGGGCATCAACCCCCGCTCGGTAGAAGAGGCGGACGTCTTCGCCTGCCACCAGCAGGGCGGGGCCACCTGCATCGAGGTCTTCTTCTTCCGCACCGGCCAGAACTGGGGCAACCGCGCCTATTATCCCCGCGCCGACCGCTCGCTGGACGAGAAGGACGTGCTCGGCCCCTTCCTCTCGCAATTCTATGAGGACAAGCCCTGCCCGCGCCTCATCCTCTTGAGCCACGAGGTGGAGGAGCAGGATCTCATCGCCGAGGCCCTGTCGCAGAAGGCGGGCTACAAGGTGGAGATCAGCGCGCCCAAGCGGGGCGAGAAGCGCGATCTTGTGGACCACGCGCTCCAGAATGCCCGCGAGGCGCTGGGCCGCAAGCTCGCGGAGACGGCGACGCAGGGCAAGCTGCTGGACGGCGTCGCCGCCGCCTTCAAGCTGGAGAAGCCGCCCCAGCGCATCGAAGTCTATGACAACTCCCACATCATGGGCACCAATGCGGTGGGCGGCATGATCGTCGCGGGGCCGGAAGGCTTCCGCAAAAGCCAGTACCGCAAGTTCAACATCAAGTCCGCCGACCTCGTGCCCGGCGACGATTACGGCATGATGCGCGAGGTGCTGCGCCGCCGCTTCTCCCGCCTGCTGCGGGAAGCCCCGCGCGGTGGGGCGGCGCCTGCGGTGGCCCCGCTGGCGCCAGCTCCGACGGATTTGCCCGCTCCGCCTCCCGCCCCCACCGCCGCCGCGCAGGAGACCTGGCGCACGCGCGGCGAGCCCGGCGAAATCCCGGTCGATCCAGCCCCTCTCCCGCCCACCCCGGCCGAGGTGCAGGAGGCCGCCGACGAGGCCTCGCCTTGGCCTGACCTCGTGCTGATCGACGGCGGCCTCGGCCAGCTCAATGCGGCGCGCGCGGTGATGGACGAGCTCGGCATCACCGACGTGCCGATGGTGGGCATCGCCAAGGGCCTCGACCGCGAGGCGGGGCGCGAGCAGTTCTTCATCCCCGGCCAGCAGCCGTTCCGCATGGAGCCCCGCGATCCGGTGCTCTATTTCATCCAGCGCCTGCGGGACGAAGCCCACCGTTTCGCCATCGGCTCGCACCGGGCGCGGCGGAAGAAGGACATTTCGGATGCCGGCCTTCAGGCCATCCCCGGCGTCGGCCCGACCCGCAAGCGCGCGCTGCTGAGGCACTTCGGTACCCTCAAGGCCATCGAACGGGCCTCGCTCGCCGATCTTGAGCAGGTTCCGGGCGTAAATGCCTCGACGGCACGGGCCATCTACGAGTATTTCCATGATCGCATCGGCGCGTGAGGCGGCCTCGACCCTGCCTGCTTTCGCGCGCACAGTGGCTGCGATGGACGTAACGGCAGGCCTCGAGATTCGAGGCGCGCGGCGTCCCGTGGCAGAACGCACCGAGGCCCGTCCGGCATGGCCGAAGCAGTGACCCGCCCTTCTTCTCCCGCACCGGCGCGGAACCTCGCCTTCTCCGTGCCGAACATTCTCACCTATTCCCGCTGCGCGGCGGTGCCGCTGGTGGCCGCGTGCCTGTTCTGGGCCGACATCCTGCAAGGCGGCCTGTCGCTGCGCTGGGTGGCGCTCGGCCTGTTCATCGCCGCCGCCGTGACGGATTTCTTCGACGGCTATCTCGCCCGCGCCTGGTCGCAGCAGTCGGCCATCGGCCGCATGCTCGATCCCATCGCGGACAAGCTGCTGGTTTCCACCTGCCTCTTGATGCTGGCGTCGGACGGCACCATCCGCGGCTGGTCGCTGTGGGCGGCCATCGTCATCCTGTGCCGCGAGATTCTCGTCTCGGGCCTGCGGGAATTCCTCGCCGAGCTGCGCGTCAGCGTGCCGGTGTCCCGGCTCGCCAAATGGAAGACCACGCTCCAGCTCATCGCCGTCGGCTTCCTGCTGGCGGGCGAGGCAGGCGACCGGCTGATCCATGGCGTGACCTATGCGGGCCTTGCCCTGCTGTGGATCTCCGCCGTGCTCACCCTCTACACGGGCTATGACTATTTCCGGGCCGGCGGGCGCCATCTGGTGTCGGGAGACAATCGGTGAAGGTGCTTTATTTCGCCTGGCTGCGCGAACGTGTGGGGGTTCCGGAGGAAGAGGTGGAGGTGCCCGCCGAGGTGCGCACCGTCTCCGAACTCGCGGCCTTCCTGCGCGCGAAGGGCGGCGGCCATGCCCATGCCTTCGACAATCCGGCCGTGGTGCGCGCCGCTCTCGACCGCAAGCATGTGAAGCCGGATGCGCCCCTCGGCGCGGCACGGGAGATCGCCTTCTTCCCGCCCATGACCGGAGGCTGAGCGGTGAGCGACTCCCCTCCCGCCGACGACCTGTTCGGCGTCCGCGTGCAGGCTGAGGATTTCGACGCCGCCGCAGAGATCGCCGCTCTGGCGCAGGGCCGCACGGACATCGGCGCGGTGGTGACGTTCAGCGGCCTGTGCCGGGCGGACGTCAAGGACGGCCTGCCGCTGGCCGCCCTGCATCTCGAACATTATCCCGGCATGGCAGAAGCCGAGATGGAGCGCATCCTCTACGAGGCCCGCACCCGCTGGCCGCTCTCCGGTGGCCGTGTCGTGCACCGCTTCGGGCGCATCGTGCCCGGCGAGAACATCGTGCTGGTCGTCACCGCCTCGCCCCATCGCGGGGCGGCCTTCGCGGCGGCCGAATTCCTCATGGACTGGCTGAAGACCTCCGCCCCCTTCTGGAAGAAGGAGGAACGCCCCGGCGCGGCCGATGACGGCGCCTGGGTCGAGGCCAAGGACGCGGACGACGACGCCGCCCTGCGCTGGGGCTCGCCTTCGGCCTGAGTCGGGAGACGGCTCAGGAACGGCTTGCAGACCTGATGGTTCGTCAGGCGGAAAAATGCGGCGCCGCTCTAGATTTCGCTGCCGCACAATGCAACGCATGGTATGTTCGCATGCGAGTGAAATGCACGAGTCCGGACCGCCATAAGGCATGCTGAACCCCGATGTGCGACGCACCTATGCGCTGGCCGCGATCTGCGTTGGTGTTTTCCTCTCTTTGGCCGTCGCCGCCTTCCTGCTCTGGGAAAACCGCCGTGAACGCTGGGCCAGCGCGGTGCAGTCCGCGCACAATGTGCTCATCACGCTCACCAGCGACATCAACCGCAATCTGAACATCGTCGACCTGTCCCTCCAGGGGGCACAGGATGCCTTCCTCAAGGCCGACCTCACGACGCTGGACCCCGCCACGCGCAACATGGTGCTGTTCGACCGCGCCCTGAACGCGCGCTACCTCGGCGTCATGCTCATCCTGTCGCCCAGCGGCGACGTGCTCTACGACCTCGGTCACCCCATTCCGCGTCCCGGTAATTTTTCCGATCGCGACTATTTCCTGGTCCAGAAGGACGCGAATCACGCCCCCTATCTGAGCCGTCCGTACAACGCCCGTTTCCGCGACTTTGAACCGAGCGTCGCTCTCAGCCGGCGCATCTCGGGGCCGGACGGGTCGTTCCGGGGCGTCGTCATGGGGGGCATCGGCCTCGAATTCTTCCGCGATCTCTTCGCCAATGTGGATGTGGGTCCGCGCGGCATTGTCAGCCTGGTGCGGGACGACGGGGTGATCGTGATGCGCTGGCCCTCCAGCGATGGGCACGGCGACACCAACCTCGACATCGCCAGCTCCGAAGGGATGCGACGGGTCATGACCGGCGACGGCCAGCCCTTCACCATGGACGGGGCCGTGGACGGGGTGCGCCGGCACTATTTCTACGACCGGGTCGGCCAGTATCCGCTCCGCCTCGTCGTAGCCTTCGCGGTGGATGACGTACTCGCGCCCTGGCGCCGCCAGGCCCTCGCCTTCGGCGCCATCAGCGGCGCATCGAGCCTGCTGATCATCCTGCTGGTGATCGCCTTGCAGCGGGCGCTGCGCAAGGAGCGGCTCGTCTCCGCCCGGCTGGAAAACCTCGCCACGACCGATTGGCTCACCGGGCTCGCCAACCGGCGCAGCTTCGACGAAAATCTCATCATGGCCGGTCGCCGGGCCGCCCGTTCCGGCGCGTCCCTTTCGCTGCTGATGATTGATGCCGACCGCTTCAAGCTTCTCAACGACACCTTCGGCCACGCCAAGGGCGACGAGGTGCTGCACCAGATCGGTGCCGTCATCGCCGCCGCCGCCCGGCGGGCCGATGATGTGGCGGCGCGCTATGGCGGGGAGGAATTCGCCGTCATCCTGCCCGCCACCGGAGCCGCCGGAGCGGCCCGTGTGGCCGAAGGCATCCGCGCCGACATCGAACGGCAGGTCGGCCGCCCGAATATGCCGGTGAGCGTCAGCATCGGCGTCGCCACCGGGCACCTCCTCACCGGGCAGGATGCGGAAGGGCTGCTCGCCGCGGCGGACAAGGCCGTCTACGAAGCAAAGGCGAATGGTCGCAACCGCGTGGCGGTGCGCAACCTCACCGAGACGCCGGATCACCGCCGTCCTCCGGATGCCGGCACTCACGCGGCCGCCGACTACACGTCCGAGGATCCCCGGACCGCTCAGGCGGTCTGATCCATCGCAAGGCGGAGCGTGCCTGCGGCGCTTTCCATCAGGGACAATCTTCGACACACCGGACTGGCCCTTGTGCCGCGCATGCTATCCATCGCATGGTATAAAGATAACGCCCCGACAGAGAAGGCTGTTGCGACGTTGCCAACCCGTTTGAAGATGTCCCTCCGGCGGCACGGGGTCATCGTGTCCGTATGCCTCGGCCTCATCGCGACCCTCGGCGTGCAGGCCGTTCTGCTGCTGGAGATCCGGCAGGACCGCTGGACCAGCGCCATCCAGGCGGCGCAGAACGTGCTTCATACGCTGGACAGCGATGTCGACCGCAACCTCAATCTTCTCGACCTCTCCCTTCAGGGCGCGCAGGAGGCCACCACCCGCGTCGAGATCGCCAACCTCGACCCGGTGATCCGCAACCTCGTGCTGTTCGATCGCGCCGGGAGTGCCGAATATCTCGGGGCCATGCTGGTGCTCTCCCCCAGCGGCGAGATCGTCTATGACGCCAGCGAGGTGAAGCCCCGGAGCGGGAATTTCGCGGACCGGGACTATTTCCAGGTGCAGAAGGACAGCGCGCAGGAGCCCTATATCAGCGCGCCGTTCGTCGGGCGGCTGGGGGACGATAACCCCGGCATCGCCCTCAGCCGGCGGATCAGCAATCCGGACGGCAGCTTTGACGGCGTGGTGATGGGGGCAATCAGCCTCAACTATTTCCGCGACCTCTTCTCGCGCATCAACATGGGCCGGGCGGGCGAGATCGCCCTCGTGCGCAGCGACGGGCGCCTCGTCATGCGCTGGCCGTCCGGCGACACCCACGACCTGCTCAATGCCAGCATCTCGCGGTCGGGCCTCTTCCGGCACATCGCCGAAGGGCCGAGCGGTTCCTTCACCACCAGCGACGGCACCGACGGCGTCGAGCGGCATTACCTCTACGCCCCCGTCGGCCGTTTTCCGCTGACGCTGGTGGTGGGCTTCTCCGTGGACGAGGTGCTCGGCCTCTGGCGGCGGCAGGCCCTCACCTTCGGCCTCATCGGATGCGTCATTGCCGGCGCCATCGTCCTTCTGGTGCTGGCGCTGCAAGGCGCACTGCGGCGGGAGGAGAAGATGAGCGCGCGGTTCGAGAACCTCGCCACCACCGACTGGCTAACCGGGCTTCCCAACCGGCGCTCCTTCGACGAGCGCCTGATCGCCGCCGCCCGCAGCACCGCCCGCTCCGCGGCGCCGCTGGCGCTGCTGATGATCGACGTGGACCGCTTCAAGGTGCTGAACGATCGTTTCGGCCATGGGCGCGGCGACGAGGTGCTCCGCCAGATCAGCCAGGTGCTGAAGGCCTGCGCCCGCCGGCCGGACGACATGGTGGCGCGCTATGGCGGCGAGGAGTTCGCCGCCGTGCTGCCTGGCACGGACGCCGCCGGCGCCGCCCGCGTGGCCGAGGCGATGCGGGCCGCGGTGGAGCACGCCTTCCCGAGCCCCGACATGACCGTGACCGTGAGCATCGGGGCCGCCTCCGGTACGCTTGCCCCCGAGACGGAAACCCGGACCTTGCTGGCCGCCGCCGATGCCGCGCTCTACGAGGCGAAAGCGCAGGGACGCAACCGGGTAGTCCTCGCATCCGGCACGGCGCCCGTGACGGAGGCCCTGCCCCTGCTGCCGCCTTCACGCGTGCGCAGCCGCTGAGCCGTCGGTCGCGTCCGCCGGCCTCCCCCTTCTGCTCCGCAACCGCAAAGCAAAAGGGCCGCTCCGGTTCACGGAGCGGCCCTCTGGTTCTGGTCCTGCGCCGCGTTCGGCGGCGGATCAGGCGATCCCGATCAGGCGGCGGCCTGCTTCGGGCGGGTCTCGGCCGTATAGGCATCCATCAGCTGATGGGTGATGCCCGACGGCGTGAACTTCCACTCGGCGATCTCGCCCACCGGCGTCACCTCGGCTGCGGTGCCGGTGATGAAGCATTCGGAGAAGCCGGCCAGTTCCTCAGGCTTGATGTGGCGCTCGACCACCTCGTAGCCGTGGCGCTTGGCAAGGTCGATCACCGTGCGGCGGGTGATGCCATCGAGGAAGCAGTCGGGCTTAGGCGTGTGGATGACGCCGTCCTTCACGAAGAAGATGTTGGCGCCGGTGCACTCCGCCACGAGGCCGCGATAATCCAGCATCATCGCATCCGCATAGCCGCGACGCTCGGCCTTATGCTTGGAGATGGTGCAGATCATGTAGAGACCGGAGGCCTTGGCCTTGCAGGGGATCGTCGCCGGATCAGGGCGGCGGAACTCCGCGAGGTCGAGGCGCAGGCCCTTCTGACGCTGCTCGGGGTCGAAATAGCTCGGCCATTCCCACACGCCGATGGCGAGGTGGATCTTGTTGTGCTGGGCCGAGACGCCCATCATCTCGCTGCCGCGCCAGGCGACCGGACGCACATAGGCGTCCACGAGATTGTTCTTCTCGAGCGTCAGGCGCTTGGCCGCATCGATCTCGGCGATCGAATAGGGAATGGTGAAGTCCAGCATCTCGGCGGAGAGACGCAGGCGCTCGGAATGCTCCGAGGACTTGAAGATCGTGCCGCCATAGGCGCGCTCGCCTTCGAACACGCAGCTGGCATAGTGAAGGCCATGGGAGAGTACGTGCAGCTTGGCGTCCTGCCACGGCACCAGAGCGCCGTCCATCCAGATCCAGCCGTCACGTTTGTCGAAAGGCTCTCCGCTCATGATCTTCACTCCTGTTGGGCTCGTCTTCGGGGCGGCCCTTGTCTCCTGCGCACCCCCGCGCTTTGCAGGGGCCGAGGTTGTCGATATTTTCTGGACTCAAGGATGAGCCCAGCCGTTCGCAAGCGCAATGATCGAAACATCTCACCGGGATCAAGAGACCGATCATTTCGTCGCCGGCGCCCTGTGAGTAACGATCGGACCGAAAAAAGTCAACATGGCTGACATAACGCACCTGAGCGAAACGCCCCTCCCCCGCCGCACCGAAGGGCGCGACGCCATCGAGGCCGGCGAGACGCACGTCGATTTGATCGAACTTTTCTTCTTTGCCTACAGGGACTTCGTGGGAGACCCCGACGAAATCCTGTCGTCCTTCGGCTTCGGCCGGGCCCACCATCGCGTGCTGCATTTCGTGAACCGCAATCCTGGCATGCGCGTGACGGACCTCCTCGACATCCTGCGCATCACCAAACAGAGCCTCGGCCGCGTGCTGCGCGAGCTGGTGGACGAGGGCTTCGTGGAAAGCCGCGCCGGATCAGCCGACCGGCGCCAGCGCCTGCTCTATCCCACCGCCAAGGGCGCGGCGCTTGCGCGCGAGTTCATGGGGCTCCAGAGCCAGCGCATCGCCAAGGCGCTGGAACAGTGTGGACCGGGGGCGGAAGAGGCGGCGCGCCGTTTTCTTGTCGCCATGATCGACACCGAGGATCGGGCAGCGGTGGAGCGGCTGATCGAGCGGGCACAATTGCCCGCCGCCACGCCCTCCGCCTGAGGATCCACGGATGACCGAAACCGCTGCCCGCCCCGCTCCGCCGCCGCTGCCGGACGACGCGCCCCATCTGCTGGTGGTGGATGACGACAACCGCATCCGCACCCTGCTCTCGCGCTTCCTGAGCGAGAACGGCTATCGCGTCACCACGGCCGCCTCCGCCGCCGAGGCGCGCGGGCGCATGGAAGGGCTGGAGTTCGACCTCATCGTGCTGGACGTGATGATGCCGGGCGAGACGGGGATCGACTTCGCCCGCTCCCTGCGCGCCACCTCGTCCATCCCGATCCTGATGCTCACCGCCCGCTCGGAGACCATGGACCGCATCACCGGCCTCGAGGCCGGGGTGGACGACTATGTGGCCAAGCCCTTCGAGCCGCGCGAGCTGCTGCTGCGCATCGGCTCCATCCTCAAGCGCACCGCCCCTGCGCCGCAGAAGGCCATCGAGAGCGTGCGCTTCGGTGACTTCACCTTCCATATCGGGCGCGGCGAGCTGACCCGGCTCGGCGAGCCAGTGCGCATCACCGAGCGCGAGCGCGACATGCTGCGGGCGCTGGCCGAGCAGCCGGGCGAGACGGTGCCCCGCCTTGCCCTCGCCGCCGGCGGTGCCGCCAGCGAGCGGGCCGTGGATGTGCAGGTGAACCGCCTGCGCCGCAAAGTGGAACGCGATCCCGCCAATCCCTCCTTCGTGCAGACCGTGCGCGGCCTCGGCTACAGGCTGGTGGTGACGCCGTGACCGTGATGGATGCGAGCCGCGCCGGGCTGCGCGGTCTCTGGGACTTCATGCGCGAGGCGAACGCGCGCATCGGCGCCTGGTTCAACCGCGTCACGCCCAAGGGCCTGTTCCCGCGCTCGCTGCTGATCATCGTGGTGCCGATGGTCATCCTCCAGTCTGTGGTCGCCTTCGTCTTCATGGAGCGCCACTACAACACCGTGACCCGCCGCCTCTCGGCCGCCGTCAGCCAGGACATCGCGGCGGTGGTGGAACTCTATGCCGCCTATCCGCAAGAAAAGGATGTCCAGACGCTGCGCCGCATCGTGTGGCAGACCATGGAGCTCTCCGTGGACGTGCTGCCCAACGATCCGCTGCCGGTGCAGGGCCCGCGCCCCTTCTTCTCCATCCTCGACAGCGCCCTCTCCCGCGAGATCAGCCGCAAGGTGAAGGAGCCCTTCTGGATCGACACGGTCGGCCGCTCCAACCTCATCGAGGTGCGGGTGAAGATGCCCGAGTCGGTCCTGCGCATCTTCGCCCGGCGCAATGCGGCCTATGCCTCCAACTCGCACATCTTCCTGCTCTGGATGGTGGGCACCTCGCTGGTGCTGCTGGCGGTGGCCATCCTCTTCCTGCGCAATCAGATCCGCCCCATCGAGAACCTCGCCGACGCGGCCGAGGCCTTCGGCAAGGGGCGCGACGTGGAAAACTTCCGCCCGCGCGGCGCCCGCGAGGTGCGACGCGCCTCCGTCGCGTTCCTGGAGATGAAGCGGCGCATCGAGCGGCAGATCGAGCAGCGCACCGCCATGCTGGCGGGCGTCTCCCACGACATGCGCACCATCCTCACCCGCTTCAAGCTGGAGCTGGCCTTCCTGCCGGACGGGCCGGAGGTGGAAGCCCTGCGCAAGGACGTGGACGAACTGCAGGGCATGCTGGAGGCCTATCTGGCCTTCGCGCGCGGCGACGGGGGCGAGCAGACCCAGCTCACCGATATGGCGCAACTCGTGGAAGATCTGTGCGCCAGCGCCCAGCGCTCCGGCGCCACCGCCACCTGCACCTTCATGGGGCCACCGCTGGTGCAGGTGAAGGCGGATTCGCTGAAACGCTGCATCGGCAATCTGGTGGGCAATGCCGTGCGCTATGCGAAAACACTCCAGATCACCGGCACGCGGGATGCCCGCTGGCTGATCGTCACCGTGGACGACGACGGCCCCGGCATTCCCGAGGACAAGAGGGAAGACGTGTTCCGCCCCTTCCTGCGCCTCGATGATGCGCGCAATCAAGATGCCGGCGGCTCGGGCCTCGGCCTCTCCATCGCCCGCGATATCGCCCGCGCCCATGGCGGCGACGTCATCCTCGCTGACAGCCCACTCGGTGGCCTGCGCGCCAGCATCCGGCTGCCCGTATGAGCACCCTCATCCGCCCGGCGCGGGCCGGGGATGTGCCCGCCGTCACGGCCCTCGTGGCGGCGGCCTATGGCATCTACATTCCGCGCATCGGCCGTCCGCCCCTGCCCATGCAGGATGACTATGCGGAGCTGGTGGGACGCGGCCTCGTGCATGTGCTGGATCAGGACGGCGATGTGCTCGGCCTCGTGGTGCTGGTGCGCGAGCCGGACTGCCTGCTCCTGGACAACATCGCCGTCGCCCCGTCGGCACAGAAGCAGGGCCACGGTCGCCGCCTGCTCACCTTCGTGGAGGAGACGGCCCGCGCCGCTGGCTTCGAGACCATCCGCCTCTTCACCAACGTGGCCATGGTGGAGAACATCGCCCTCTACGGCCGCTGCGGCTATGAGGAGACCCACCGCGTCGCCGAGCCGGACCTTCATCTCGTCCATATGGCGAAGCGGCTGTGAGGGGGCGGTCATCGGGTGAGGTGCCGGTAGCGGCGAAGGCGGGAGATTGTCGGCCGGACGCAGAAGTGACGGCCTTGGCCTAAGTCATAACGGCGAGTCGAAGCCGGGCGGGAAAGCCCTCCCCCCTTGTGGGGGAGGGTTGGGAGGGGGGTATGGCTGGCGCCCCAAGCTCGCCCTTTCAGATGAAGAGCAACCTCTGGCCGCGTTCAGAATCGAGAGGGCATTACCCCCCTCCCCGGCCCTCCCCCGCAAGGGGGAGGGAGCGCGCCGGCCCCGGAAACTAGGGCGCAAACCAATAGAGCGCGGGGATCAGAACAGGCGGCCACCGTTGGGCACGCCGGCGGCCGGGGTCACCAGCACCACGGCGCCCTTCTCATCGGGGAATCCCAAGGTGAGCACTTCGGAGGTGAAAGGGCCGATGCGGCGCGGCGGCAGGTTGACGACGCCCGCCACCTGACGACCCACCAGGCCCTCCAGCGTGTAATGCTCGGTGATCTGGGCCGAGGACCGCTTGGTGCCGATCTCGGGGCCGA
This sequence comes from Azorhizobium caulinodans ORS 571, assembly GCF_000010525.1. GTDB lineage: Bacteria > Pseudomonadota > Alphaproteobacteria > Rhizobiales > Xanthobacteraceae > Azorhizobium > Azorhizobium caulinodans. The sequence continues at coordinate 4,545,474 of NC_009937.1, forward strand.
AGTCGATGGTGAGCTTGTAGGCGGGCTTGCGCGCCTCGGGGAAGGCCTCGGCCGCGATGATGGTGCCGGCCCGCACGTCCACTTTCAGAAAATCGTCGATCCCGATCTGCGCCGTCTGACTCGCATCCGCCATGCCGCTCTCCTGTTCCGGCTCCCCGCACCACTCGGGCGCGACGGGAGCCGATCGTCAAGCGGCGGCGTCCGCTGTCCCCGGCTCTTCGGTCACCGGCGGCACATCCCGGCGGCGGCGTTCGATGCGCCAGGGACGGGCGAGATAGGCAAGGTCGTCCAGGATGCCGAGCAGCTTGGCGCCATTCGCCAGTTCCCGGTCGAGGGTCGCCATGGTGCGCGAGAGGCCCGGATCCTCCTCGTCGAGCCAGACGTCGAGCACACGGCCGAACAGGAGCGCCAGACCCCGCGCCCGGACGGCGCCCGCAAGGCCGGAGGCCGGCAGGCGGGCGGCGGCGAGCATCCAGGTCTGCGACTTGACGCTCAGTTCCAGCAGCAGGAAAGCCAGCGGCGGATTGCGGCGGGCGGAGCGCATCAAGGCCCGCACCGCCTCCTTGTGCGGCTCAAGGGCATCGAGGCGGCGCATGAGCACCTCGAACAGCCGCTCCTGCGCCGTCTCATCGGTGAAATCGTCGTCGGAGGCGGCGAGCACCTGCCGGTCCGTGGCTTTGAAGAAGGCAGCGAGCAGGTCGCGGCGCGAGGCAAACGCGGCCCGCAGTTCGGGCAGTGGCACGCCCGAATGCTCGGCCACGTCCAGGAGGTCGATGCGCTCGAAGGGCGTCGTCTCCAGAAGCTGGAGAAAGGCCCGCAGCGCCGCGTCGCGGCTGGTTTCGAACGTCATGCGTCCTCCTTCACCGGCTGAACTCCCCCACGCCCGTCAGACGTGGGGGCGCGGACCTGCCGCCACAAGCCCCGCCTCCGCCATCAGCAAGAGGCGAACCGGCGCGGTTCAGCCCGCGAGTTCGCGCGAGCGGTGGGTCGCCTCGGCCACGGCCTGCGTCAGCAGCGGGCCGAAGCCCTTGGCCTCATCCATGAGCACGGCGAGCGCCGCTGCCGTCGTGCCGCCCGGCGAGGTGACATTCTGGCGCAGAATGGCGGGATCGATGCCGGACTGCTCCAGGAGCGCGCCGGCGCCCGAAACGGTGGCACGGGCGAGCCGGTCCGCCAGATCCGCCGGCAGGCCGGCGGCGGCGCCGGCCTTGGCCAGCGCCTCGGCCAGCAGGAAGACGTAGGCGGGGCCGGAGCCGGAGACGGCGGTGGCCGCGTCGATCAGGCTCTCGCTCTCAACCCATTCCACGGGGCCGACGGTGCCGAGCAAGGCGGAGGTGGCGGCGCGGGCCTCCGGCGAGACCGCGGCATTCGCCACGGCGACCGTGATGCCCTTGCCGATGGCGGCCGGCGTGTTGGGAATGGTGCGCACGATGGCGGCGCCCCGCGGCAGCGCTTCCTGCATGAAGCCGATGGTGCGTCCCGCCATGATGGAGACCACCACGCTCTTCGGCCCGACGATGCCGCGGATGCTGGCAATGACGGCCGGCGCCACCTGCGGCTTCACCGCCAGGATAAGGACGGCGGCGTGGGGGATGGCGTCATAGGCGGGATTGGCGGAAACGCCCTTGTCGGCCAGCGCCTTGGCGGCCTCGGGATTGAGGTTGGGATCGAGCACCACGAGGCGGGCGGGTTCGATGCCGAGCCCCAGCCAGCCTTCCAGCAGCGCGCCGCCCATCTTGCCCGCGCCCACGAGGACGATCGGGCCGTCCAACTGCTTCAGAACTTCGAGAGACATCGGAACACCTTGGAAGTGGAGGCGCCCGCCGGACCGGCGGCGCGCCCCGCGAAACAGGTTCCGCTGTCTTAAGCTTCTCCGGCCGTCTCGAAAAGCGCGGAGTCCATCGCCTCCCGGGCGGTCTTGCCCGCCCAGACGACGAACTGGAACGCCGGGTAATAGCGATCCACCGCCTCCATGGCCGCATCCACGATCGCCTCGCACTGGCGATCGCTGGCGCTCGCCCCGCCGGCCAGCACGAGCGCGTGGCGGAACATCACCACGCCTTCCTGCTGCCAGATGTCGAAATGGCCGAGCCACATCTGCTCGTTCACGAGCGCGAGCAGCTTGAGCACCTCGTTGCGACGGCTGTCGGGCACCTTGAAGTCGAAGGCGCAGGCCACGTGCAGGGCCTCGATCTCGTCCATCCACTGGAAGGAGACGTGGCAGTCGGTCCAGCGATTGTTGAGGGAGAGCGTGATTTCGTCCTCGGCGGAACGCTCGAAGGACCAGTCACGCACGGCGGCGAGCTGCTCGACCAGATCGACGGGGTTGGCCGGCGAATCGGCTTCGATTTCGATCAGAGACATGCCTCGACCTCGCGGTTGGAGGGGCGCGGAGACGGTCGAACGCGGCACGAACGGCACTCAAAGCCAGCCAGGATTTGCGCGACGCGGCGTGCCGGCGGCTCCGCCATCCGGAGAGCTTCGGCCACCCGGAACGGCGTGCCATGGCGAGGCTGCGCCCCGTCGCGCCTGGCGCGACGATCCGGCTCGAATCGCCACTGGACCCACTATATCGCGGCGCGGCATCGCGCCGCTACGACAGATTGTGTCACCCGCCTGTCGTCAAGAGCAGCGGGGCAAAAGGGTTCCGCCTCAGACCGGGCCGGGGCCGGCGCCGGGTGTGCCGGAGAAGCTGGTCTCGGAGGCGCCGCCGGAGAGGGCCGCGACCTTGGCTTCCAGCTCGGCGAGACGGGCAGCGAGACGCTCGTTCTCAAGGCGGGCGGCGGCGGCGAGATCCTTCACCACCTCGAATTCCTCGCGCTTCACGAGGTCCATGTCGCGCAGGAACCGCTCCATCTGCGCGCGCACGACCGTTTCCGCCTCCCGGCGCATCCCCTGCGCGACGCCGGCGGCGTCATTCATGAGACGGGACATTTCGTCGAACAGACGGCCCGTGGTCTGGGTCATGGTCGGCCTCCGCGCCGGTTTTTCAGGCATCCTGCGCCCTCCTCGGGCGCCATCGGACTGACAATGGGCATCTTGTATGGCGCCCGCAAGACCTGCACGGCCGGCGGCGAACAAGAGCCTGTGCAATGCGACAGGAGTGGCCCGCGGCCAAGCTGCGGCTTGACGCCACGCCGCGTGCGGCGCACATCCGCGCCCGGCTGGGCGACATCCCGTCGAGCGGGTGTCTTTTCATCTCGACCTTAAAGGCAAGTTCACGGCCGCATGCTTAAAAAGGCGCGGCGGCCGCCCCCGGAGACCCCATGATCCAGTTCGCCCTGCCCTTCCCGGCCATTGATCCGGTCCTGTTCGCGGTCGGCCCCTTCGCGGTGCGCTGGTATGCGCTCGCTTATATCGCCGGCCTGCTGATCGGCTGGCAGCTTGCGCGCTACCTCGTCTCGCGCCCGGCGCTCTGGGGCGGCACCTCGCCCATGCAGCCGAACGATCTCGACGACGCGCTGTTCTGGGCCACGTTCGGTGTCATCCTCGGCGGACGCACGGGCTATGTGCTGTTCTACAACCTGCCCTTCTTCCTCGAGCACCCCGACGAGATCGTGAAGCTCTGGCACGGCGGCATGTCGTTCCACGGCGGCCTCGCCGGCACCCTCGTCGCGCTCGTGCTGTTCGCCCGCGCCCGGGGCATCAGGGTGTTCTCGCTGCTGGACGTGGCGGGCGTCGTGGCCCCCATCGGCCTGCTCTTCGGCCGCCTGGCCAACTTCATCAATGGCGAGCTGTGGGGCCGCCCGGCGGATGTGCCCTGGGCGATGGTCTTCCCCACCGGCGGCGACGTGCCCCGCCATCCGAGCCAGCTCTACGAGGCGGGGCTCGAAGGGCTCGCCCTGTTCATCGCCATGCTGATCGCCGTGCGCATGGGCGCGCTCAAGCGGCCGGGGCTGGCGGCGGGTCTCTTCGGCATCGGCTACGGCATCGGCCGCATCGTCGGCGAATTCTTCCGCGAGCCGGACCCGCAGCTCGGCTTCCTGATGTTCGGCTCCACCATGGGCATGCTGCTCTCTATCCCGCTGGTGCTGGCCGGGGCCGGTCTCGTCATCTATGCGCTGAGGCGCCCGGTCCCGTGACCAACCCGCTGAAGGACGAGATCCGCGCCCTCATCGAGGTGGAAGGGCCGATCAGCGTCGGGCGCTACATGGCGCTCTGCCTCGGCCATCCGCGCCACGGCTATTATGTGACGCGCGATCCCTTCGGCGCCGGCGGCGACTTCATCACCGCGCCCGAAATCAGCCAGATGTTCGGCGAACTTATCGGCCTCTGGGCGGTGGCGTGCTGGCAGCAGATGGGCGAGCCGTCATCCTTCCGCCTTGTGGAGCTTGGCCCCGGACGCGGCACGCTGATGGCCGACGCCCTGCGCGCCGCCCGCCTCGTGCCCGCCTTCGGCGCCGCCATGCGCCTCCATCTTGTGGAGATGAGCCCGGTGCTGCGCCGCCGGCAGGCGGAGACGCTGAAAGATCACGCGCCGCAGTGGCACGACCGCATCGAGGATGTGCCGGAGGGGCCGGCCATCGTCATCGCCAACGAATTCTTCGATGCCCTGCCCGTCGACCAGTTCGTGCGCGGCCCCACCGGCTGGCACGAGCGGCGCGTGGGCCTCGATGTCACCGGTTCCCTCGTCTTCGGCCTCGATCCCCGTCCCTTCCGGCCCATCGAGGCCTTTGCCGCCGGTTTCCCGCGCCCGGCGGAAGGCGACCTGCTGGAGCGCATGGAGAGCGGCCCCGCCCGCGCGCTTGCCGCCCGCCTCGCGGCGCAGGGGGGCACGGCTCTCGCTCTCGATTACGGCCACGCCCGCTCGGGCTTCGGTGATACGCTCCAGGCCATGAAGGACCACCGCTTCACCAATCCGCTGGCGGAGCCGGGCGAGGCCGATCTGACCGCCCATGTGGATTTCGCCGCGCTCGCGGGCATGGCCCGCGCGGCCGGTGCCCGCGCCTTCGGCCCGCTGACCCAAGGCGACTTCCTGCGCCGCCTCGGCATCGAGGCGCGGGCGGCGACCTTGATGGGCAGCGCGAGCGCGGCGCAGAAGGCGGCCATCGGCTCGGCCCTCACCCGCCTCACCGGCGCGGGAACGGGCGAGATGGGCACGCTGTTCAAGGTTCTGGCGCTGGCGGCGCCCACGTTCGGCCCGCCGCCGGCCTTCGCCCCGGAAGAGGAGTTCGCGACATGATGGTGGAAGCCCCCCTGCTGAAGGCCCTGCCCGGCATCCGGCACGCCTTCTTCACCCGGCAGGGCGGCGTCTCGACGGGCCCCTACACCAGCCTCAACGGCGGCCTCGGCTCGAATGACGCGGAGGCGAACGTGATGGAGAACCGCAGTCGCATGGCGGGGGCCCTGGGCGTCGAGCCCGCGCATCTCGTCATGTGCTGGCAGGTCCATTCCGCCATATGCGTGCCCATGACGGCGCCCTGGACGCGTCCCGAGGCGCCCCAGGCGGATGCCATCGCCACCAATGTCCCCGGCCTTGCCGCCACCGTCACCATCGCCGACTGCGGCCCGGTACTGTTCGCCGATCCCGTCGCGCGGGTGGTGGCGGCCGCCCATTCCGGCTGGAAAGGCGCCTTCGGCGGCGTCATCGAGGCGACGGTTGCCCGCATGGAGACGTTCGGCGCCCGGCGCGGCGACATCCGCGCGGTCATCGGCCCGCTCATCCGCCAGCCGAGCTATGAGGTGGGCGAGGACTTCATCGCCCGCTTCCTCGATGCGGACCGCACCTTCGCCCGCTTCTTCGCGCCGGCCGACCGGCCGCACCACTCCTTGTTCGACCTGCCCGGCTTCATCGCCCATCGCCTGAGGGAAGCCCGCATCGACCACGTGGAGGATCTGGGCCTCGACACCTACACGGACCCCGAGCGCTTCTTCAGCTACCGGCGCATGACCCACCGCAAGGAACCGGACTACGGCCGCCTCGTGGCGGCGATCGTCCTCGAATAGCCGCCGCTCCAGACACGCCGTAAGCCCAGTTCCGCCATCATTCTGCTCGACTGCCGGATATGTTGAGCAAAATCTTAAGCTGCGCGTTCGGGGGACCGAGCGCCGGTGGGGGCTGGAGACACGACGTGCGGCTGCTCGTCATCGAGGACGATCCGGAGCTGGGTTCCTGGCTTCGCACCACGCTGGAAGACGCCTTTGGCGGGGCCGATCTCGTGACCTCGCTCGACGAGGCACAAGCGGCCGTCAAGGTCCGGGAGTTCGACCTCATCGTCATGGACCGGCGGCTGCCGGACGGGGACTCCATCGAGCTCATCGGCGCGTTCCAGCGGCTGCGCCCGCGGCCAAGCCTTCTGGTGCTCACCGCCCTGGACGATCCGAACCACATCGCCAAGGCGCTCGATGCGGGCGCGGACGACTATCTCGCCAAGCCCTTCGAGCCGGTGGAACTCATCGCCCGTGTGCGGGCCGTGATGCGCCGCGCCCAGCTCGACCAGAGCGACGGCGTCGTGACGGTCGCGAACCTGCGCTTCTGCACCGCGGCCCGCACCGCCTATATCGAGGACACCTCCCTCATCCTGCCGCGACGGGAGCTGGCGCTGCTGGAAGCGCTGATCCGGCGCGTGGGGCAGGTGGTGCTGCGGGAGACGCTGGAAAACGCCGCCTACGGTTTTGACGACGAGATCCAGTCCAACGCCATCGACGCCCATCTCTCGCGCCTGCGCAAGCGCCTGCGCGAGCACAACTGCCAGGCCCAGATCCGCCCCCTGCGCGGTCTGGGCTACATGCTGTCCGAACATTGAAACGGTTTCTGCCCGGCTCCATCGCCGCGTCGGGGGCGCTGTTTCTGGGGTTCTGCCTCACGGTCGTGCTGCTGTTCTCCTGGGTCACCTTCGCCGCCCTGCAAGGGGATGACGGCGGCTATGCCCAGTTCGACGCGGCAACGGCCATCCAGAAGTCCCTGAAGCGGACCGAGGCCGGCAGCTTCACCCTCCAGCCCGTGGAGGATCTGCTCGCCTATCAGCGGAAATTCCCCACCCTCTGGTATCTCGTCTCCGACGGCCGGACGTCCGTGAGTTACGGGCCGGTGCCCGAGCGGGTGCAGGCCGGCGCCAAGGTCTGGAGCCCGCCGCAGCCGCTCTCCGGCTACGCGGTCAACGGCTCGACCATGAGGACGGAGCGGCTGGGCCTCGTGGTGCCGCTCGAGGACGACACCATCCTCATCGAAGTGGGCGGGGCGGCCTACAGCAGCACCCAGATCACCATCGAACTGCTGCGCGACATCAACACCACGGCCGTGCCCATCCTCGTGGTGCTGTTCGCCACCATGGTCGTCACGGTCATCCTCGTGCCGCAGGTCATCGCACGCCCCGTGCGCCGTGTGGCGACGGCGGCGGAGTTCATCGACGGCACGCGGGAAGGCACGCGTCTGCCGGAAGACAATGCGCCGACGGAACTGCGCCCGCTCATCGCCGCCTTCAACCGCGCGCTCGACCGCATCGACAACGTGACCGCCGAGCAGCGCCGCTTCCTCTCCAACGCCGCCCACGAACTGCGCACGCCACTGGCCCGCGCGCGCACACGTCTCGAGGCCGTGCCGGACCCGCGCCTGCGGGCGGAGCTTGCCACCGAGATCCATTCCCTCTCGGCCACCGTGACCATGCTGCTCCAGCTCGCCCGGCTCACCTCCGAGCCCGCCGAGATCAGCCGCATCAACCTCACCGACCTCACGCGCAACCTGACGGCGCAGGAGGCGCCGAGCCTCGTCGCCGCGGGAATGGAAGTGGAGTTCCAGGCGCCGGATACGCCCGTCTTCATCAACGGCTCGGCACAGGCCATCACCGTCGCGCTCTCCAACCTCATCCGCAACGCAGCCCAGCATGCGGCCTCCGGCGGTCGGGTGGTCGTGCAGGTGGAAGCCTGCGGGCGCGTCTCGGTGATCGATTTCGGCGCCGGCATCGGCACGATCTACAACGGATCGAGCGTGATGCAGCCCTTCGCCCGCAGCAGCCAGAGCAGCAGCGGCACGGGCCTCGGCCTCTCCATCGTCGCGCAGGTGGCGGCCCTTCATAATGCGGGGGTTTCGCTGGACGAGACGCCCGGCGGCGGCACCACCGTGCGCATCGCCTTCACGCCGCTGCCGGTCGCCTGAACGGGCCCGATCCCGCGTAATGTCCGCGTAATCCTCACCGACAGAATGCCGGCACCAGCGCGCGAGCCCTGGGGCCGGACGCATGTCCTGTTGCCGGCCCTGCGCGTCGCGCTTCAAAGCCGCAAGAGGACGTCAGGCTGTGAGGGTTTCCGCCGTCAGCGAATTCGGCCGCCTGCCCGAGGCCATGTGGGACATCTGCTTTCCCGGAGAGGTGGAGAACCTGCGCTATTATCAAGCCTGCGCTGCCGCGCGGCCTGCGCAGACCCACGTGCGCGCCCTGATCGCCAACGGCACCCAGAGGCCGGAGGCCGTGGCGCCGCTGTTCCGCATGGAATATGCACTGCACACTTCGATCCAGGACGGCTGGCTGGGCGCCGCCATGCGGCGGCTCGACCGGCGCTTCCCCCGGCTCTTCCGCCTGCCCATGCTTGGCCTCGGTTCGCCGTTCGCGGAGCGCTGCCACTGCGGCTTCCCGCCGGACATGGACGAGGCGGACCGGCTGCGCGCCGCCGACCGCCTGCTGGACCTCTTGGAGCGGCAGGCGCATCTCGAAAACATCGGCCTCACCGTCATCAAGGACATTCACGAGGACGACCTGCCGGCCTTCCGCCCGCATCTGCTCGCACGCGGCTATACGCGCATGTCGAGCCTGCCGGTGGCGGTGCTTCATCTGCCCTATGCCACGTTCGACGACTATCTCGCCTCACTGTCCCGTTCGACGCGCAAGGACATGAAGCGCAAGCTGCGCGACGCCGCCAACGTGGAGATCGAATACCGGCACGACATCTCGGACATCGGTGACGAGATCTTCGCCCTCTACGAGCAGACCCGGCTGGAGAGCCCTTCGGATTACGGCGATTTCGAACAGCTGCCGGCCGATTATTTCACCCGCGTGGTGGCGGCGCTGGCGCCCCGCGCCTTCTGCGTCTGCTACCGGATCGACGGCGTTCTCGCGGCCTTCAACCTGCTGATGGTGGAGGAGGACCGGGTCATCGACAAGTTCCTCGGCATGAACTACCCGCTGGCCCGCACGCACGACCTCTATTTCATCAGCTGGATGGAGAACGTGCGTTACTGCATCGCCAACGGCAAGACGCGGCTCCAGACCGGCCAGGGCACGTTCGCCAACAAGCTGCGGCTCGGCAGCGTCCTTGAACCCATGCACAACTATTTCCGCCATCGCAGCCCGATGCTGAACGCGATGCTGCGGGCCATCTCGCCGCTGCTGGGTTTCGAGGAACTCGACCCCAGCCTCCAGGCGGCACGGCGCCCCGCGCCCGGGCGGGTGCAGGCATGAGCCGGGCGAGCGGCATCCCGATCTCCCAGCAGGGCCAGGACATGCGCCACGCCTCCCCCGCCCGCCCGCGCCTGATGCGGGAGGTGCTGCATCTGCTGCGCCCCTTCTGGAAGCCGATCCTCGGCACCACCATCGCGGGGGCCATCGGCGGCATGGCCATGGCCTGGTCGCTGTCAGTCATCAACGAGGCATTGACGGTACAGGCGCCGGTGACGGGCCTTCTGGCCTTCGGCGCCCTGTGCGTCATCAGCCTGCTCGGCCAGTTCGCGGCGGGCATCGGCAACAGCATCCTCGGCCAGAAGATCATCGCCCGGCTGCGGCAGGACATCTGCCGCCGCATCCTCGAGGCGCCGCTCGCCACGGTGGAGCGCGCGAAGGCCCACCGGCTGCTGGCGATCCTCACGGGCGACGTGGAGAAAATCTCCGAATTTGCTCACCATTTCGCGGGCTATGCGGCCGCCTTCGCCATCGTCGCCGGCTGCCTCGTCTACCTCCTCCATCTGTCGCCGGTGATGCTCGCCTTCGCGCTCGGCGTCGTCGCCCTCGGCGGGTTCCTCAACCACAAGGGCATGGCCATGTGGCTGGACCGCTTCGAGGCAGCGCGCTCGCTGGAGGACAGCCTGCAGAAGCTGTTCCGCAGCGTGGTCGAGGGCGCCAAGGAGCTTCGGCTCAACAGGGACCGCATGGAGCGGCTCCACCGGCACGGGATCGTGGATCTGACGAACCGCATCGCCCGCCTCAACGGGCGAGCCTTTGCCATCTTCTGGGCCGTGGACGTGCTCAGCCTCTCGCTGATCTTCCTCATCATCGGGGTGATCCTCATCATCCGCCCCTTCCTCGACATTCCGAACGAGGCCGTTACCGGATTCATCATCGTCATGCTGTTCGCGCGCGGGCCGGTGGAGGAACTGGCGGGCGCCCTGCCCGTGTTCAGCCAGGCGCAGATCGCCTTCCGCCGGATCAGCGCCCTCTCGGCGGAATTCTCAGCGGATCGCGGGGAGACGGAGGGCCAGCATGGGCGTCCGGCCGCCTTCGGCCACAGCATCGCGCTCCGCGGCGTGGTCCACCGGCTGGAGGATCCCGCCACCGGCCGCGTGTTCACCCTGCACGTCCCGAACCTCGATATCCGCGCCGGTGAGCTGGTGTTCATCGTCGGTGGCAACGGCAGCGGCAAGACCACGCTGGTGAAGCTGCTGCTGGGCCTGAGCACGCCTGCGAGCGGACACCTCCTGCTCGACGGCCGGCCATTGGCGCAGAAGGACCTCGCCGCATACCGGCAGCTCTTTTCCGCCGTCTTCGCCGATTTCCATCTGTTCGAGGAGCTCGCGCCGCGCGCCGACACCGTGGCCCGCGCGCGGGTCTGGCTCCGCCGGCTCGATCTGGAGGGCGTGGTGGATGTGGAGACGGGGCGCTTCTCGACGCTCGATCTCTCCACGGGCCAGCGCAAGCGGCTGGCGCTGATCAACGCCATTCTGGAGGACCGGCCCATCCTCATGCTGGACGAATGGGCGGCGGATCAGGATCCCTCCTACCGGCGCCTGTTCTATCACGAACTGCTGCCGGAGCTGCGCGCGCTGGGCAAGACGATCATCTGCGTCAGCCATGACGACCGCTATTTCGCGCTGGCCGACCGTGTGATCCAGATGGACTGCGGACGCATCGCCTCCCTTCGCCCCGGCGCGACGCATGACGCCGGACATGAGCATACCGCTCCGTAAATGCAATGCCGCGACAATTTTCGTGTCTGCATGTTACGTAATGTATCCGTAATGCTCGAATGAAAATGTCCCTCCGCCGTCAGATTGACGGTCCGGAAAGAGACTGATCTGCGATGCTTCCGCGCATGACCATCATGCTCGACTTTGATGGAACGATCACAAGGCAAGATACAACTGATCTGATCCTCGAATCCTTTGCCCACCCGTCCTGGCGCGACGTGGAGCAGGACTGGGAATCCGGCCGCATCGGCTCGATGGAATGCATGCGCCGGCAGGTGGCGCTGATCCGGGCCTCGGCCGCGGAACTCGACGCATTCGCCGACCAGATCGCGGTCGACCCCCATTTTCCGGATCTGGCGCACCAGTGCCGGGCCAGGGGCATTCCGCTCACCATCGTCTCGGATGGTCTTGATCGCGTGATCATGCGTGTGCTTGCCCGTTACGATCTGCGCCTGCCGGTGCGGGCGAACCGTCTCGTCGCCCTGTCCGGCGGGCACTGGTCGCTGGCCTTCCCCAACGCCGCCTCCGAATGCGGTGCCGGCACCTGCAAGTGCGGGCTCGCGCTCGCGGAGAGCGAGGCCGTGGTGCTGATCGGCGACGGGCGTTCGGACTTCTGCGTGGCCGAGACCGCGCAGATTGTCTTCGCAAAATCGAAGCTCGCCGACCACTGCCGCCGCAACGGCATTTCCTACCTGCCCTTCGAAACCCTGGGCGATGTCGCGCAGTGGCTGACCCACGCGCCCGTCCGCACCCTCAAGAACGGAGCCGTCCCATGAACATCCCCGCCCGTCACCTCGCCGCCGGAGGCACCCGCCCGAGCGCGTTCGACGTCAGCCGCGAGACCCGGCTGCTCGCCCTGGAGCAGCGCTACTGCTCGCACGGCGACACCGTGCACTACAGCGAGCCGAAGATCTTCGACCGCTGCCAGGGCTCCTATATGTATGACGCCGAGGATGTGCCCTATCTGGACCTCCAGATGTGGTATTCCGCCGTCAATTTCGGCTATGGCAACCAGCGGCTCAACAAGGCGCTGACCCGCCAGCTCGATCGCCTGCCGCAGGTGGCGAGCCAGTATCTCCACGCCGAGAAGATCGAGCTGGCCGCGACCATCGCCCAGCATGCCGAGAAGACATGGGGCGCCGGGGGCCGCGTGCATTTCAACGTCGGCGGGTCGCAGGCGGTGGAAGATGCGCTCAAGCTGGTGCGCAACGCCCGGCGCGGCAAGGGCACCATGTTCGCCTTCGAGGGCGGCTATCACGGGCGCACGCTCGGCGCCTCCGCCATCACCTCGTCCTATCGCTATCGCCGCCGCTACGGCCACTTCGACCGCGCGCTGTTCGTGCCCTTCCCCTACCATTTCCGCGGCCCCAAGGGCATGGACAAGGAGGAGTATGGCCTCCACTGCGTGAAGCAGTTCGAGCGCCTGTTCGAGAGCGAATACAATGGCGTATGGGACCCGAAGGCGGGCGAGGCCGAATGCGCCGCCTTCTTCGTGGAGCCCATTCAGGGCACCGGCGGCTATGTCATCCCGCCCCACAATTTCTTCATCGAGCTGAAGAAGGTTCTGGACCGCCACGGCATCCTGCTCGTGGTGGATGAGATCCAGATGGGCGTCTATCGCACCGGAAAGCTCTGGTCCATCGAGCATTTCGGCGTCACGCCCGACGTTCTCGTCTTCGGCAAGGCCATCACCAACGGGCTCAACCCTCTCTCGGGCATCTGGGCGCGCGATGCGCTCATCAATCCGGAGGTGTTCCCGCCCGGCTCCACCCACTCCACCTTCGCCTCCAATCCGCTCGGCACCGCCGTGGCGCTGGAGACGCTGCGCATGGTGGAGGAAGAGCAGGATTTCGGCGCCGCCGTCATGGCCAAGGGCGCGTATTTCCTGGAAGGCCTCCAGTATCTCCAGCGCAGCCACAAGGTGGTGGGCGACGTGGACGGGCTGGGTCTCGCCCTGCGCATGGAGATCTGCGAGGAGGACGGTCACACGCCCAACAAGGCCCTTGTTGACCGCATGGTCGACATCGCGCTGGCCGCCGATCTGGAACTCGACGGGCGTCGCCACGGCCTCGTGCTGGATATCGGCGGCTACTACAAGAACGTGGTCACTCTCGCCCCGTCGCTGCTTATCACCAAGTCCGAGATCGACCAGGCCATCCGCCTGCTGGATCTCCTCCTCACCCGCGTGACCCGGGGCTGAGACATGCGGCTGTGCGTCCTCGATCTTGACGGAAGCGTCGCCGCGCAGCCGCTGTTTCTCGATCGCCGCGCCGCCGGGGCGGCGACATTCGTCGAGATGCGCGATCTCGCACCCCAGCTCCGGCTCACGGGCGGCCGCCGCGCCATGGAAGCGTTCCTCGGGCGGCTGCCGCCGCCGGGGCGCGACGCCGACATGTTCTTCTACGGCTCCGGCGACTTCCATCACCTCACCGCCGGCCTGCTGCGGCGGGTCGACGAGCCGGTGACAGTCATCCATCTCGACAACCATCCGGACTGGCTGACCTTTCCGCCCACCTTCAACTGCGGCGGATGGGTCAGCCGCGCCTTGCGCCTCCCCCATGTGCGCAAGGTCATCACCATCGGCCCCTGCAGCCCGGATCTCGCCGCGCCGGACCTGAAGGGCGCGAACCTGCGCGCCCTCGCCGATGGGGCGCTGGAGGTCTATCCGTGGCGCCACCCGCCCTCCCGGCTCCTGAGCGCCCGCATGTCGGCCGCCTCCGGCTGGACGGGCAACACGATCCGCTGGCACAACGTGGGCGGCGCGGCATGGGAGAGCTTCCTCTCGGACCTGCCAAGGCGCATCCCCACCCGCGCAGTCTGGATCACCCTCGACAAGGACGTGTTCTGCGAGCCGGACGCCCTGACCAACTGGGACCAGGGCGAAATGTCCCTGGTCCACGCACTCGTCCTGCTCCGTCGCATCGCCACCCGCCACCGCATCGTCGGCATGGATGTCTGCGGCGATTATTCGCCCGCCCGCTTCCGCGATCCGTGGCGGCGCTTTCTCGCCTTCACCGACCATGACTGCCGGCGCGTCCGCGCCGCAGATCACGCGGTCATCAACGCCCGAGCCAATGCCCAGTTGCTGCGGCTGATGGAGGACATCTTCCGTGAGCGCCCAGAGTGACACCTCTTACCCCGCATCGGTGCACGACATCCTGTACGAGGGCGGCCCGACAGGCCTGCTGCTCATCCACGGCCTCGGTGGTACACCCGTCGAGCTGAAGCGCATCGCGCGGGCCGTCCACGCGGCGGGGCACACCGCGTATTGCTGCACGCTCGCGGGTCATTGCGGGACGGAGGCCGATCTCGTCGCCACACGCTGGCAGGACTGGTACGCGAGCGTGGAAGCCGCGTTCGACCGCCTCTCTGCCCGGTGCGAGCGGGTGGTGGTCGGCGGGCTGTCGCTCGGTGCCGTGCTGGCCCTGCATCTGGCGGCCCGACGCGGATCGGACGTGCATGGCCTTGCCCTTTATGCCCCGACGCTCTGGTACGACGGCTGGGCCATGCCGTGGTATCGCGCGCTGCTGAAGGTCGCGGTCTATACGCCCATCGGCCGCCGTTACCGGTTCGTGGAGCGCGAGCCCTTCGGCATCCGCGATGCGCGCATCCGCGCCCGCGTCGCCGCCGCCATGCTGGGGGGCGACAGCGCGGAGGCTGGTCTTGCCGGAACGCCGGCCCATGCCCTTCGGGAGCTATGGCGGATCAGCGCCCGCGTCCGGCGGGAGCTGCCGGAGGTGAAGGCCCCGGCCATCCTGCTGCATGCCCGCACGGACGATATCAGCAGCCTGCGCAACAGCACCCATATTGCCGGGCGTCTCGGTGGCATCGCAGACCTGACGGTGCTGGACGACAGTTACCACATCGTGACGCTGGACCGGCAGCGCAACGTCGTCATCGAACGCACGCTCGCCCTCATGTCTCGCATCGGCGTCACGGGTGCGAAGCCCGTAATGTTGCGGCAATCCAGCACCCCCATGCCTCTCGCCACGCTGCGGGATGTCCCCGGTGGCCGACGGCGCCCGTCCCACGCGTTCGCCGAAGCCGCCCGGTGATCTGTCGCGGGCGGTTCGGCAGGGTTTCCGCTCGGGAAGAAAAACGGATGCGGTCGGTGGTGGGGCGCGAGCCCATGGAAGGGGCCTTGGGGCCTTGGGGGATGCGAAAGGCCCGGCGAGGGGTTTCCTGCGCCTTCGGTCTGGCGCTGTTCACCGCCGGATGCGCGGCCCTGCCGGAGACGACGGCCGAGGCACCGGCCCTGCCCTCCGCCTATGCGGCTGCGGATGTGCCGCTGGCCCGTCGCGATACCGGGCACTGGTGGCGCACCTTCCGCGACCCCGCCCTTAGCCGGCTCGTGGATCAGGCCATGGACCAGAACCTCTCGGTGGCGCAGGCCCGCGCGCGGCTCACCGCCGCCCGGGCGCAGGCGGCAGCGGCCAACACCCTGTTCCTGCCCACGGCCGGCGCCGGCGGCACCGCCATCGCCACCACCAATCCCTCGGAAACCGACGATCCGCTGCGCCGTCCGCTCATGGCCGGCTTCGACATGAGCTGGGACGTCGGTCTCTTCGGCCTTGCGGAGAACGCAAACCGCTCGGCCACCGCCTCCGCCGCCATCGTCGCGGCGGATCTCGAAAGTGTGCAGATCTCCGTCACGGCGGAAGTGGCGCGGGCCTACATCATGCTGCGCGCGGTCCAGCAGCAGCATGTGATCGCGCGCGCCGCGCTGGAGGCCCGGCGCAAGCGCTCCGATCTCGTGCAGACCCGCATCCGCACGGGCCTTGCCGCGCTGGGCGAAGAGGCGGAGGCCGCCCTTGCCCTGGCCGAGGCGAAAGCCGAACTGGCCGACCTCGATGCCCGCGCCGCAAGCCTCCGGCTTCAGATCGCGACGCTGCTTGGCTCCGCCACACCCGATCCGGCGCTGGAAACGGCCGGTCCCCAGCCGATGCCGGCGGAAGGGCTGCCCGCCAGCCACCCGGCGGACCTGCTGCGGGCGCGCCCGGACGTGCGGGCGGCCGAGCAGCGCGTCCTGCGCGCCTCGGCGGAGGCGGGCATCGCGCTCTCCGACCTCTATCCCAAGCTGCGCCTCGTCGGCACCATCGGCGCCGGCGCGCCCTTCACCAATTCAGCCTTCGGTGTGGCGGGAGGTCCCGTGCTCCAGATCCCACTGCTGGATTACGGCCGGCGCGAAGCCAACCTCACCGCCCGCAAGGCGCAGGTGGAGGAGGCCGAGGCCGCCTACCGCCAGACGGTGCTCGACGCCTACAAGGAGGCCTCCGACGCCCTCGCGGCGCTGAGCGCCAGCCGCAAGGCAGTCACCGGGCAGAAAGCGGCGGTTGCCGCCGCCGCGCAGACCGAGCGTTCGGCCCGCGTCCTGTCCAGCGAGGGGCTCGCCGACCGCGCCCGGCTCTGGGAGGCAGAAACCGCGCTGCTGGACCGTCGCCGCCGCCTCGTGCAGGCGCAGGAGGTGGAAGCGGTGGCCCTCGTCGCGCTCTACAAGGCGCTGGGCGGTGCCGCGCCCGTCGCGGGCCGGGAGTAAGGCATGGCCGTCCCCCTGGCGCGCAAGAGCCTGATCCACGAATGGCGCCGCTTTCTCCCCGCCACCATCTCGGTCGCCTTTTCCGGCGTGCTCATGATCGTGCAGGGCGCGCTGCTGCTCGGCATCGTGGGGGCCAACGCCCTCTATGTCACCCAGTCCCGCGCGGACCTCTGGGTCGGCTTTCCCGGCACGCCGAGCGCCGATCTCGGCCGGCCCATCGATTCCGGCATCGCCGCCGACATCCTGATGGATCCCCGCATCTCGCGCCTCGAGACGCTGCTGCTCGGCAATGGCGACTGGCGCGGCGCGCGGGGCGGCGGCATGAGCGTGACGCTGGTGGGCATCGACACGCGCAGGGACGGCCTCGGCCTCGCCCGCTCGGTGACGCCGCGCGAGCGCGTGCTGCTCCAGGAGGAAGGCACGATCCTCGTGGACGAAAGCGACCTCGACAAGCTCGCCACGGACATCGGCGCCACCGCCGAGATCAACGGCCACATGGTGCGCATCGTCGGCGTGACCGACAATCTGCGCTCCATGGGCGGCGTGAATGTCGTCACCTCGCTCAGCACCGCCCGCCTGCTGGACCCGGCCCTGCGGGGCGCGGACAAGGCGACCTATTTCCTCGCCGGCGTGGAAGACCCCCGCCTCACCTCCGCCGTGCGGCGGCGCCTCCAGTCCTTCGCCGGCAAGGCCCGGTTCGAGAGCTGGACCGCCGAGGACCTCGCCAACCGTTCGGTCCGCTACTGGCTGCTGGAATCGGGGGCCGGCATCGGCTTCGTCTTCGCCACCCTCATCGCCATGCTGGTGGGCACGCTCATCACCAGCCAGACGCTCATGGCGGCGGTGGCCGCCTCCACCACGCAATATGCCACCTTGCGGGCGCTCGGCGTGCCCTTCACGGACCTGCGCCGCATCGTGCTGAAGCAGGCGGGCCTCGTTGGCGCGGCAGGGCTCGTCCTCGGCCTCGCATGCAGCCTGCTGGCGGCGCTGCTAGCGCGGCTCAATGCCATTCCGTTCGAGCTGCGCGGCAGCATCATGCTGCTCTCGGCCCTCGTCGTGTTCTCGGTGGCGCTGGTCGCCGGCCTGCTGGCCCTGCGCCCGCTGCGCCGCGCCGATCCCGCCTCCCTGCTGAGATAGCTGATGCCGCCCCATCTGAGCGCCCGCGCCCTGTCGAAATCCTACATGGTGCAGAACATCCGGACCGAAGCCCTACGCCAGGTCTCCCTCGACCTGTGGCCGGGGGAAATGTCCCTCATCATCGGTCCCTCGGGCTGCGGCAAGAGCACGCTGCTTTCGCTCATGAGCGGGCTTACGCGGCCGGACAGCGGCAGTGTCCACGCGCTCGGCATCGATCTCGGCAAGCTGGACGACGCGGCCCGCGACGCCTTCCGGCTCGCCCATTGCGGCTTCGTCTTCCAGGGCTTCAACCTGTTTCCTGCCCTCACCGCCCTCGAACAGGTGCAGATCGCCCTCGACTATCTGGACGTGCCGCACGCGCAGGCGGTGGAACAGGCCGGCGAAGCCCTGGAACTGGTCGGCATGTGGCGGCGGCGCCATCTGCGCCCGGCGGAGCTGTCGGGCGGTGAAAAGCAGCGCGTGGCCATCGCCCGCGCCGTGGTGAAGGCCCCTGCCCTGCTCTTCGCCGACGAGCCGACCAGCGCGCTGGACAGCGTGAACGGCGCGCGCGTCACCGATCTGCTCCGGCAGATCGCCCATGAGAGCGGCGCCCTCGTGGCCTGCGTCTCCCACGATCCGCGCCTCATCGCCCGCGCCGATCGCATTCTGGAAATGGAGGACGGATGCCTCATCCGCGACCGCCGCGGCCCCGCGCCGGCCCTGCCCGCCGGAGCGCAGGCATGAGACGGCTGGACAGCTTCACCACCGTCGCGCTGGGGCTGCTGACCTGCATCGGCCTCGGCATCGGCGCCTGGGCGCTGCTGGGACCTGACGAGAGCCAGGCCGACCCCAACCTGTCCGCGCAGTCCGGCATCGTCGCCGCGGCGCGGGGGCGCGTGGACGTGGAGGGCGGCCTCTCGCGCATCCTCGCGAGCCGGGACGGCATCGTCCGGGAGGTGCGGGTCAGCGAGGGGCAGCGGGTCGCCGCCGGCGACCTTCTGGCCGAGCTCGATACGCGCGCCGCCGCCATCGCCCTGCGAGCCGCCGAGGCGGAGGTGGCCGAGGCGCAGGCGCGGCGCACGGCGCTGGATGCCCGGCGCACCGCCCAGTTGCGGCAGACCGAGCGGATGCGGCGGGCGGCCAAGGAGCAGGCCATCTCCCCCCAGGCGCTCGACGAGACGGAAGCTGCCCTCGCCGCGCTCACGGCGGACCTGCGGCTCGGGGAAGCTGCCCTCGCGCAGGCCACCGCGAAGATGGAGACCGCGCGCTACGAGATGGAGCAGCGTCAGGTGCGGGCGCCCGTCGCCGGCATCGTCGCCCGGCGCAACGTCAAGGCGGGCGATGTCATGTCGGGTGCCGCCATGACGGAGATGTTCGTGCTGATACCCGACGCGCCGCTGGTGGTGAAGGCGGAGATCCAGGAGCCCTTCGTCCGGCTGCTGCGTCCGGGCATGGAGGCGGAGATCACTGCCGAGAGCGACGACCAGTCCACCGGCACCGGCCGGCTGCTGCGCATCAGCCCCTTCCTCGATACCCGCCGCACGGCGGACGCAACGGAACGAGTAGACGTGCGCGTGGCCGACGGGGTCCTGCTCATCGACGCGCCGAACCCCTTCATGATCGGCCAGCGGGTCTATCTGCGCTTCCGCCAGGCCTCGCGCTGAGCTTCCGGGCGCCGCCGGACCTTCCGGATCGGCGCCGCAGGGTGCCAACAACCGTTACAGAAAGCCGGCTTCCGATCACGATTAACGATACCTTAACCGAACTTCTGGACCTCGAGCCGGAAGAACGCTACCCCTTCTCCTTAACGAAATGTGAAGAAGGGTTGCGGCATGACGGACGCGACGAGCCACGTGAGATGGGGTGCCCTCGTTGGGCGGCTCGCCCGTTTTGCACTGCTCGGCGCGGGTCTCGCGCTCGCCGGATGCCAGACGGACGGCACCGGCGTCGCCTCCGGCTCCTCCCGCTCCAATCAGGCGCTGGCCTTTGAATCCATCGACGGCCCGCCTAAGGCGACCTTCGACCGGCTGGTAACTAAGCTCGCCGACCAGGCCGAGCAGCAGCAGGTTGCCCTCGTCTCCCGCACCCAGCCGGCCAATTACCGCATCCGCGGCTATGTCTCGGCCCACACCGAGAAGGGCAAGACGCTGGTCAACTACGCCTGGGACGTGTTCGACGCCGACAAGCAGCGCGTCGCCCGCATCACCGGCACGGAGACCATCAAGTCCGCCAAGGGTGGCGCCTGGGCCTCCTGCGACGACGAGGTGATCGCCCGCATCGCGGGGACCACCATCGCCAGCCTCTCCGAGACCCTCCAGGTCGGCAATCCGAACGCCGCCGCCAGCGCCACGGCGTCCGCCCCTGCGGCCGCCGCCCCCGCCGGACCGACGGAAGCCGCTCCTCCGGTCGCCGAGCAGCCGGCGCCGGCCACAGCGCCCTCCAGCGCGCCCGTGGATGTGGGCGGAGTCCCGGTGGCCAGCGCGTCGCCCTTCGGCCCCTCCGCCGCCGAGGCCCCCGGCCTCGCATACGCGTCCCGCTGAATCTGCGTCTTTACAAGTCGGGACCGGGATGCCTATCAGGGCGCCGACAGGATTCCGGTGCCCGATCTTCCGGACGGGCCGCATACCCTTAAGAGAACAGATCCATGAAACTGGTCGCGGGTAACTCCAATCGCGCGCTCGCGGAGACGATCGCCGCTTACCTGGAAACGCCGCTGACCAAGGCGGTGGTGCGGCGCTTCGCCGACATGGAGATCTTCGTCGAGATTCAGGAAAATGTCCGTGGCGAGGACGTGTTCGTGGTGCAGTCCACCTCGTTCCCCACGAACGACCATTTGATGGAACTGCTCATCATCATCGACGCGCTGCGCCGCTCCTCGGCCAAGCGCATCACGGCGGTGCTGCCCTATTTCGGCTACGCCCGGCAGGACCGCAAACCCGCGCCCCGCACGCCCATCTCCGCCAAGCTCGTCGCCAACCTCATCACCCACGCCGGCGCCGACCGCGTGATGACGCTGGACCTGCACGCCGGCCAGATCCAGGGCTTCTTCGACATTCCCACCGACAACCTCTATGCCGCCCCGGTGATGGTGCGCGACATCAAGGAACGGTTCGAGCTCGGCAACACCATGGTGGTCTCGCCGGACGTCGGCGGCGTGGTGCGCGCCCGCGCGCTCGCCAAGCGTATCGATGCCCAGCTCGCCATCGTCGACAAGCGCCGCGAGCGCCCCGGCGAGAGCGAAGTGATGAACGTCATCGGCGACGTCTCCGGCCGCTCGTGCATCCTGGTGGACGACATCGTCGATTCCGGCGGCACGCTGGTGAACGCGGCCGATGCCTTGCTGGCGCGCGGCGCCAAGGAAGTGCACGCCTACATCACCCACGGCGTGCTCTCGGGCGGTGCGGTGGCCCGCATCACCGCCTCCAAGCTCAAGGAACTGGTGATCACCGATTCCATCCTGCCGACCGAGGCGGTCCGCGTGGCCCGCAACATCCGCGTGCTGCCCATCGCCACCCTCATCGGCGAGGCCATCGCCCGCACGGCGCACGAGGAGTCCGTGTCGAGCCTGTTCGACTGATCGTCCGGCGCTTCTGTCTCTGAACGGCCGGCCTCGCGCCGGCCGTTTGCGTTTGGGGCGCCGCTTCCGTGGGACGGCCTGCTCCGGGGCCCGTTTCCCTCCCTCGGACCGTCATCGCCGGACTTGATCCGGCGATCCACGGGCCGCCCACCGGGCACACTCTCAAAGGTCTGCACCGTCGGCCCGGCGTGGATGCCCGGGACAAGCCCGGGCATGACGGAAGGGAGAACGGATACAGGTCCGCCGATTGCTCCGGGCGGCCCGCTCTCAGGCGTCCGGATCGCGGGCCGGCTCCTCCGGCTCCACTTCGCCCTGCGATTGCAGATAGAGCATGACCAGCCAGCACAAAGCGGCCCAGCCGGCGCCCAGCGTCCAGCCGCCGAGGACATCGGTCGGCCAGTGGACGCCGAGATAGAGCCGGCTCACGCCCACGATGAAGGTGAGCGCGATGGCGAGGCCGAACAGGAAGGCCTTCACCCGCCAGCGCGCTTGCGTACGGGCGAGCAGCGCGCCGAGCGTCAGATAGACGATGGCGGACATCATGGAATGGCCGCTCGGGAAGCTCTCCGAATAGACCGCCATGCCGTGGGGCACGAGGTCCGGCCGGGGGCGCGAGAAGCCCCATTTGAAGAGGGTGGAGAGCAGCGCCCCGCCCGCCACCGAAAGCAGGACGATGAGCGCCGTCTGGCGCTTGCGCACCATCAGCAGGAAGCAGATCACCGCCAGCGTCATCAGCGAGAGCACGGTGGTGCCGCCGAGCGCGGTCAGGTCCCGCATGGATTCTTCGAGCCAGCGCGGGCCGATGGGATTGGACAGGTCGCCGGGCACGCGCAGGGCCAGCAGGATGCGCTCGTCGAGCGAGCGGGTGCCGCCCTCGCGCACCTCGTCGGCAATGGCGACGAAGAGGTAGAAGGCCCCCGCCGTCAAGGCGACGACGACGAGTGTCGCCCGTTCCATGCGGCTGACATGGCGGACAATGCGGCCGACACCGGGGATACCGGACAGAAGGCGATGGCAATGGTCGAGCAGGCTGGTCATGGACGATGCTGGCCATGACGGCCGATGTGCCGTCAAGCCTGTCGTCCCGGCAGGATGCAAACACGCTTGCGGCATCGCAGCACCCCTGCCATCACGGCAGGATGAGCGCACGCCCCGAGCCGATCACCCTCTATGTCGATGCCGATGCCTGCCCGGTGAAGGCAGAAATCTACAAGGTGGCAGAGCGCCATGCGCTCCACGTCCATGTGGTTTCCAACCAGCCCATCGCCATTCCCCGCGACGACCGCATCCACCGCGTGGTGGTGGCGAGCGGCCCCGACGTGGCGGACGACTGGATCGCCGAGCGGGTGTCGCGCGGCGACGTGGTGGTGACGGCGGACATTCCGCTTGCCGCCCGCTGCGTGAAAGCGGGCGCGGATGTGATCGCACCTAATGGCAAGGCCCATACGGAGGCCACCATCGGCGCGACGCTCGCCACCCGCAATCTGATGGACGACCTGCGCTCGGCGGGTCAGATCACCGGCGGGCCGAAACCCTTCTCCCCCCGCGACCGCTCCGCCTTCCTGTCCGCGCTCGATCTTGCCATCGTGCGGCTGAAGCGGGCGGGCTTTACCACCTGACCCTCAAGCCCTTTCAAGGAAACATGGCATGACGCACGAACTCGCCTTGCTCACCGCAAGCTGTGTCCTCGCTCTGGTCCAGTTGATTGTGGCGGCCCAGCTTGCCACCCGCGAGCGCGGGCTGGCTTGGAATGCGGGCCCACGCGATGAAGCCGTCAAGCCACTCGGGCCGCTGGCCGGCCGGCTGGACCGCGCCTTCCGGAATCTGATGGAGACCTTCCCACTGTTCGTGGCGGCGGTGCTGATCGCTTCCGTGACAGGAACGCATAGCGCACTCTCCGTTGGCGGCGCCCACATCTATTTCTGGGGACGCGTGCTGTATGTGCCCCTCTATGCGACTGGCCTGCCCTACATCCGCTCGGGCGTCTGGGCCATGTCCGTATTCGGCATCCTGCTGGTGCTGGCGGCCCCTTTTGTGGCAGGGGCCTGAGCCTCACCCTTTTGTGCGACAGGCGCCGGGCGGGTCGCGTCCGACCCGTCCGGCGTCGCTGCGGCGCTTGAGGCCGCTCAGACCTCGCGCAGGTCGTTGGCGACGCCGGCGAGGATTTCCACGATGCGCGTTTCCGTGCGCGGGTTCTCGGCCAGCTTGGCCTTCGCCACGTCCTTCAGGTTCTCGATGGCCGCGTCCACGAGGCGGGGCAGTCCGGACGGCTCGCCGCCCTCTTCGCCCTTGCCCATCCAGCGGCGCATCTTGCCGACCTTGAGGCCGATCTCCGACAGGCGGCCCACCAGCGCGTCCGCCACGTCCTTGTTCTCTTCGAGATAGGCGCGGCCTTCTTCCGTGATGGTGAAGCGCTTCTTGGCGCCGTCCGGCTCGGCCGTCACATAACCCGCTTCCTCAAGGAAGGTCAGGGTCGGGTAGACCACGCCCGGGCTCGGCGAATACCAGCCGCCGGTCTTCTCCTCGATCAGCTTGATGATCTCGTAGCCGTGGCGCGGCTGCTCGGCGATGAGGCTCAGCGCCAGAAGCTTGAGATCGCCCTGCGCCAGCATCCGGCCGATGCGGAAGAAATCCCCGCCGCCGCCGCCGCCGAACCCACCGCCGCCGCGCCGGCCACGGCCCCAGCCGCCACCGAAGCCGCCGCCAAACTCACCCCGGCCACCGGCCGCAAAGCGCTCCTCGCGCCCATGGTGTCTGCATCCAAACATGTGTCTTTGCTCCTTATGATGTATCTTACGATACAACGACAGCACATATATCTTTCGATATATCTGGACGCAAGAGGGGCACCGTTAATTTTCGCGGGCTAAGGTGGCCGCGTCAGGAGAACAGCCATGGCCATGTCGGATGTGGAGAAGGCGGCCCGCTCGCGCGCGGCGCTTCTGGCGGCCCAGGCGCCGGACCTTCAGCCGGCCGTCGAGGGCTGGCTGGCGCGCCTTGCCCATGAGCGGCGCCTTTCCCCCAAAACGCAGGACGCCTATGCGCGCGACCTCACGGTGGTGCTCAACCTGCTGACGCTGCACCTCGGTCACCGGCCCACCGTGGCCGACATGGCGGCCCTCGCCCCCGCGGATGTGCGCGCCGTGCTCGCCGCCCGCCGCATGGAAGGGGTGGCCCCGCGCACGCTGGTGCGGCTCATGGCGGCAGCCCGTTCTTTCGGCCGGCATCTGGAGCGCGAGGGGCTCGGCAAGGTGGGCGCGCTCGCCGCCGTGCGCGCGCCCAAGGTGCCGCGCAGCCTGCCCAAGCCCGTCTCCGTCTCGGATGCGAAGGCCCTGGCCGATCCCGCCACGCGGGCGGGCGAGGACCGCGCCCCCTGGGTGCTCGCCCGCGACGCGGCGGTGATCGCGCTGCTCTATGGCTGCGGGTTGCGCATTTCCGAGGCCCTCGGCCTCACACGGTCGATGATGCCGGAGCCGGGCGGAGGCGATCAGATTACGGTGACGGGCAAGGGCAACAAGACGCGCATGGTGCCCCTGCTGCCGCAGGTCACGCAGGCGGTGGCCGACTATGCCGCCCTCTGCCCCTATGTGCTGGAGCCGGACAAGCCCCTGTTCCGGGGCGCCAAGGGCGGCCCGCTCTCAGCGCGCATCGTGCAGATGGCGGTGGAGCGGATGCGCGGCGCCCTCGGCCTGCCGGACAGCGCCACGCCCCATGCCTTGCGTCATTCGTTCGCCACCCATCTGCTGGCGCGGGGCGGCGAGCTTCGGGCCATCCAGGAATTGCTGGGCCACGCCTCGCTCTCCACCACGCAGGTCTATACGGCGGTGGATGCCACGCGCCTCATGGACGCCTATCGCGCCGCCCATCCACGCGCCTGAGCCGCCGTCCTAGGGCAGAATCCGGGCGATCAGCGCACGGGAGAAGACCTGCGCCCCGTGGGCCGTGAGGTGCGCATTGTCGAAGAAGAGCGGCACATGGTCCGCCGCCAGCGGGCACTGGCGCTGCGGACAGATCGTCTCCAGCACCGGCACATAGCGCGCGCCCGGAACGCGGGTGACGACGGCCTGTACGGCGGCGTCGATCTCCTCCACCACGCCGGCCGACAGTTCATCGCCCGAGGTCACGCCGCGGTCACCGGCCCGCTGCCGGTCCGCCAGAATGAGCGGGACCGAGCGCCGGAACACCGGCCCCGGCCCCAGCACCACCGCCGGAATGCCGGCCGCCTCCAGCCTGGACAGCGCCTGCTCAAGCGCCTCCAGCCAAGCCGGGTCCACGGACCAGAAGCCTGCCATCACCACAAGCTGCGGCTTGAGGCGCAGGATTTCCGCCAAGGCGAAGTCATTGAATCCGGCACAGTTGGGGCGGGCGGGAATGACGATGCCCGGCAGCGGCGGGCAGCCGGAGGCGGTGAGCTGGCCCAGTGCATAGCCCCGCGCGGCGAACGGCGGCTCCAGTCCGGCATAATAATGCGCCGCATGGCTGTCGCCCCACAGCACCGCCAGCGGCCGGCGCGCGGGCAGGCAGAGATCGGCGCGCAGGCTCTCGGCCGTCTCCCGCGGGCCGAGGAAGCAGGTGCCCGTCCGGAACGCCTCGTTCGGGCGGTAGTGCACATAGGTCAGCATCCGCAGCACGCGGGCCTCCACGCGCTGCGGAAATCCACCCAGCGCAAGGATGGTCCCGGCGAGGGCCGCGAGCACGGCGAGGCCGGCAGTGCTCGCCACGAGCGCGCGGGGGACCGTGCCGAGCCAGCGGCGACAGGGCGCTTCCACCAGCGCATAGATCGCCACTGCGAACAGCAGCGAGGTCGCGACGCCGCCGAGGAAGAACTCCCATCCCTCGGCGAAGGGAAAGAGCTGGCGGCCGAAGGAAGCCACCGGCCAGTGCACCAGATAGAGCGAATAGGAGATGCGGCCGACAAAGCGCAGCGGCGCCAGCGACAGCAGGCGGGCGCCCGCCCCCGTGCGCACGCGGTCCGCGCCCCAGATGACCAGCGCCGCCCCCGCGCAGGGCAGGAGGGCGTCCGTGCCCGGGAAGGGGCCGCGCTCGCTCAGCGCCACCATGCCGCCGAGGATGAGCGCGAGGCCGAGCAGCACCGCGCCATTGGCGATGCGCGGCTGGGCCGGAAAGCGCACGCCGGGTAGCGCGAGCAGGCAGCCGATAAGCAGCTCGAAGGCCCGGAACGGAAGCAGATAGAAGGCGGCTTCCGGATTGAAGCGCAGCAGCATCTCGCCCGACAGCAGCGAAGCGACAGCCACCACCGCCAGCAGCAGCGGCACGCGGCGGCGCGTGCAGCGCCGGGCCGCGAAGAGCAGCGGCGGGAACAGGAGATAGAACTGCTCCTCGACGCCCAGCGACCAGTAATGCAGCAGCGGCAGCTCATGCGCCGCCGGCGCAAAATAATTGGCGCTGAAATAGAAATAGATGTTCGAGGCGAAGACGGTGGAGGCCAGCAGCGAGGCCGCGAAATCCCGCAGCGCGTGCGGATAGAGCAGCAAGCCGGCGGCGAGCGTCGAGAGCAGCGACACTGCCACATAGGCGGGCACGATGCGCCGCGCCCGCCGCGCATAGAAATCCGCGAAGGAGAAATCGCCCCCGGCCACATCCCGATAGAGCGTCTTCGAGATGAGGAAGCCCGAGATGACGAAAAAGACGTCCACGCCGGTGAAGCCGCCGGAGAGCGGCGTCAGCCCGAAATGAAACAAAACGACCCCGCCCACCGCGATGGCCCGCATGCCATCGATGTGCGGCCGGTACTCCAGCCCTTGATGCATGAATGAGTGAGCGCCCACCTGTCCGGCCGCATATGGCGCCGGACCTCAACCATGATGGCCGGTGCATATCACGCGCCCGCCGGCACGCCCAAGACGAAATCGGGGTGGATAACACGCTGTTGGACGTATCCACCGGGCGGGCGGGGCGTCGATCAGCGGGGCCTGAACGACCAGCCGCCGCCACCACCGTGATAGGTTTCGCAGGCGAGGTGGAAGCGCGCGCCGCAGGTGGTGCAGGTGAAATCCACCGACACGATGTCCGGCCAACCCCTGTCCTGCCCCATCCGGAGCACGGAATTATCGGGGTGGTCCGGCTGCTCCGTCAGTGTTCCGTCGGCGAGATTGTCCCGCGCCACCGTCAGCGCGTGCTCCAGTTCACCCGGCGTGCGGATGGGCCAGTCGAGGCAAAGCGCGTCGCAGCGGTCGCAGGCCATGGCGCCTCAGGAGCGGGAGAAGACGCGCCGGCGCAGGTCCAGAACGGCGCGGCGGAAGCGCCCGCGCCCGCCGCCTAGGCCGAGCAGCCGGGCGGCGTCCTGCCGCAGGCGCACGAGAGACGCCTTCACCTTCTCCTTGTAGGGCTCCACCAGCCGGTGCGCCCAGGCATTGGCGGCAATCACCATGTCGCACAGCCGCGAGAACCAGCCGATGGAGCGAAGCTGCGCCTGGCAGACCTCGAACAGGAAGGCCATGAGGCCGACGCCCACGAGCTTCGCCACAAGGAAACAGAGGCTGCCGAAGATGAAGTGCTTGTGGGCGTAGAACCACAGGGCGAGGATGTTGATGGGCTCGATGAGGATCAGCGGCACCACGAACAGCACCAGCGCGCCATAAGGCGGCAGGCGGTGCGCCCAATGGCCGATGGCCTGCTTCAGCCGCTCGAAGGGCAGGAGCTCGGCCAGCCGGCGGATGAGCGGCGCCGTGTGCGCCCAGAGCCAAGCCTCGATGAGGAAGCCGACGGCGAGCACCATGAGCAGCGCGCGCTGGAGGCGGCGGCGCCAGAGGCTGCGGGGACGCACGGGCGGGATGGGGGCGGTATCAGGCATGGCTTGAGGAAGATGGTGCGGCCTTTGGGGCCTTTCCATGGCTGTCGCGAACCTTGCGGCACGATCCCTTGGGCCGGGTGCCTCCCCCTTTCGTCGGATGCACCTGCGCCCCGGTCGCGCTCTAATCTGTGTCAGGGCAGAAAGGGCAAGGACACTTCAGGTGAACATCCACCACATGTCCATCGGCGTCGCCGATCTCGACCGGGCCATGGCCTTCTATGACCGTGTGCTCGCGCCCCTCGGGCTGGCACGGGAGGTGCTCTTCACCGAGCCCACCGGGACGCGCTCGGCGGGTTACGGACAGCCGGGGCAATGGGCGCTGGAGGACAATGTGCCCTTCTGGCTGGAGGAGCGGCCGGGCGCGAGCTTCTCCTGCCCGCCGGGCTTTCATCTCGCCTTCGGCGCGCCGGATGCGGCCGCCGTCCATGCCTTCCATGCGGCGGGGCTTGCCGCCGGCGGCACCGACAACGGCCCGCCGGGACCGCGGCCCGACTACGGGCCGAGCTATTACGCCGCTTTCCTCATCGACCCGGACGGCTGGCGCATCGAGGCGGTGGCCGACACGTCCGCGTGAGCGGCGGCATCGAGATGCCGTCGGGGCAGGTTTGCCGCTCTTTCAGGCTTCGGTCCACGCCACAACCGGGCGTAGGCTCTCGAATGTCGCAACCCGATGGGAGTGATGAGCCATGAAGCGTCTTGCCTTCGCCCTCGTGACCCTGAGCCTGCTCGGAGCCACCGCCCCCGCTTTCGCCGACTGCCCGGCGCACGCCTCCAACACGACGAAGAGCACGCCCTCCAAGGGCACCTGAGCCTCTTCGTGCCGAGAGCGCGCGCCTCCCGCACCGGGAACAGGCGGAGCGGTGCGCTCCAAAACAAAACCGGCCGGTCCGCAGCGCGGGCCGGCCGGTTCCGTTTGAGGACCGCGCCGGTCGCCCGGCGCGGAAAGGCTCACATGTGGATGGCGCGCTTCTCGACCGCCATGGCCGCTTCCTTGACCGCCTCCGAGCGGGTGGGGTGGGCATGGCAGGTGCGGGCGAGGTCTTCCGACGAGCCGCCGAACTCCATGAGCACGCAGACCTCGTGGATCATCTCGCCGGCCTCGGGGCCGATGATGTGGCAGCCCAGCACCTTGTCCGTGGCGGCGTCAGCCAGGAACTTTACGAAGCCGTCCGTGGTGTTGTTCACCTTGGCGCGGCCATTGGCGGTGAAGGGGAACTTGCCGACATTGTAGGCGATGCCGGCTTCCTTCAGCTCTTCCTCGGTCTTGCCGACGGAAGCCACCTCCGGGAAGGTGTACACGACGCCGGGGATGACGTCGTAATTCACGTGGCCCGCCTTGCCGGCCAGCAGCTCGGCCACCGCGACGCCCTCGTCCTCAGCCTTGTGGGCGAGCATCGGGCCGGCGATCACGTCGCCGATGGCATAGATGCCGTCCACGGTGCTCTTGTAGTGGTGATCCACCACCACGCGGCCGCGCTTGTCGGTCTCGACGCCGATCTCGGCAAGGCCGAGGCCACCCGTGTAGGCGACGCGGCCGATGGCCACCAGCACCACGTCGGCCTCAAGCACCTCGGCCGCACCGCCGGCGGCCGGCTCCACGGACACCTTGAGGGTCTTGCCCTTGGTGTCCACGCCCGTGACCTTGGTGCCGAGCTTGAAGGCGAAGCCCTGCTTCTGGAGGATGCGCTGGAAGGACTTGGCCACGTCGCCGTCCATGCCGGGCAGGATGCGGTCGAGATATTCCACCACCGTCACCTCGGCGCCGAGGCGGCGCCACACGCTGCCGAGCTCGAGGCCGATGACGCCCGCGCCCACCACCACGAGCTTGCCGGGCACCCTCTTGAGGGCCAGCGCGCCGGTGGAGGACACCACCTTCTCTTCGTCGATGGTGACGCCGGGAAGCTGGGCCACGTCCGAGCCGGTGGCGATGAGGATGTTCTTCGTCTCCAGCACCTGCTGGGTGCCGTCGGCGGCGGTCACTTCCACCTTGCCGGGGGCGAGGATCTTGCCGACGCCGTGATAGGCGTCGACCTTGTTCTTCTTCAGCAGGAACTCGACGCCCTTCACATTGCCGTCGACGCCCTTGTCCTTGAAGGCCTGCATGGCGGCGAGATCGAGCTTCGGCGCCGGGACAGTGATGCCCATGCTGGCGAAGCTGTGTCCGGCTTCCTCGAACTTCTCGGAGGCGAACAGCAGCGCCTTGGAGGGGATGCAGCCGACGTTGAGGCAGGTGCCGCCGTGGGTGGCGCGCTTCTCGACCACCGCGGTCTTGAGACCAAGCTGGGCGGCGCGGATGGCCGCCACATAGCCGCCGGGGCCGGTGCCGATGACGATCAGGTCGTAATTAGCCATGGAATACAGTCCTTGAAGGAAGCGGGCGGCCAGCCGGCCGCAGCGAACGGGAAGGGATCAGTGGGCGGAGGCCCTCTGGAAGGCGAGGCGGATGCCGAGGCCGACCAGGGCCGCGCCGGTGATGCGATTGAACCAGCGGCCGATGCGCGAGAGCTGCGCCTGCACCGCCCGCCCGGTGAAGAACACCGAGACCAGCGTGAACCAGACGACCAGCAGGCCGGCCATGCCGGCGGCATAGCCCATCTGCATGCTCTGCGGCGTGGTGGGGCTCACCACCGTGGTGAAGATGGAGAGGAAGAACAGCACCGCCTTCGGGTTCAGCGCATTGGTGAGGAACCCGAGCGTGAAGTCGGACGCATCGCCGTAGCGCCGGGGGGCAACCGCCGGCGCGGGCGCGTCCGCAAGATCCACCTGATAGCTGGGTGGCGGCGCGCGCCAGGTCTTCACGCCCACGTAGAAGAGATAGGCGGCACCCGCCCATTTCAGCACATTGAAGGCGAGGATCGAGTGGGCGACCAGCAGGCCGATCCCGGCCACCGTATAGGCCGCATGGAAGAAGATGGCGGCGCCGATGCCGAAGCTGGTGATGATGCCCGCGCGGCGGCCCCGCACCACGCTCTGGCGCACCACCATGGCGAAGTCCGGTCCCGGTGTCACGGCGGCCAGGGAAAACACTGCCATGATGGTCAGGAATTCCGCGAGATGGCTGCTCATTCGCCCGTCCTCGTGTCAGCGGCCGTGGGGCGCGGCCCTGCCGCAACCGGCCTGTCAGTGGGCGGCGGACGCCCGGTCGGGAAACGGCGCGGCGACAGAGCCGCCGCGCCGGTGTCAGGCTTGGACGATCAGAGGTCGAGCACGAGACGCGCGGGATCCTCCAGCGTCTCCTTCACGCGCACCAGGAAGGTCACGGCCTCGCGGCCGTCGACGATGCGGTGGTCGTAGGAGAGCGCGAGATACATCATCGGGCGCACGACGATCTGGCCCTTGACCACCACCGGACGCTCCTCGATGCGGTGCATGCCGAGGATGCCGGACTGCGGCGCGTTGAGGATGGGGGTGGACATCAGCGAGCCGTAGATGCCGCCGTTGGTGATCGTGAAGGTGCCGCCCTGCATGTCCTCGATGCCGAGCTTGCCGTCACGGGCCTTGCGGCCGAAGCCGGCGATGGCCTTCTCGATGCCGGCCACCGACAGCTCGTCGGCGTCACGCACCACCGGGACCACGAGGCCCTTCTCGGTGCCCACCGCGATACCGATGTTGTAGTAGTTCTTGTAGACGATGTCCTGACCGTCGATCTCGGCGTTCACCGCCGGCAGGTCCTTCAGGGCCGCGATGACGGCCTTGGTGAAGAAGCCCATGAAGCCGAGCTTGGTGCCGTGCTTCTTCTCGAAGGAGTCCTTGAACTGGGCGCGCAGGCCCATCACCGCGCTCATGTCCACGTCGTTGAACGTGGTGAGCATGGCGGCGGTGTTCTGGGCGTCCTTCAGGCGGCGGGCGATGGTCTGCCGCAGCTTGGTCATCTTCACGCGCTCTTCGCGCGCGGCATCCACCGGCGCGGAGGGGGCGCGGACGGCGACCGGCGCCGGGGCAGCGGCCGGAGCGGCAGCGCCGGAGGCGATGGCGGCCAGCATGTCGCCCTTGGTCACGCGGCCATCCTTGCCGGAGCCGGCGACGTTGGCGGCGGACACGCCGGTCTCGGCGGCGAGACGCTCGACCGCCGGGCCATTGGCGCCGGAAGCGGCCTTGGCCGGGGCGGCGGCAGGCGCCGGAGCGGGCGCAGCGGCCGGAGCCGGAGCCGCCTTGGGGGCCTCGGCCTTCGGAGCGGCGGCAGCAGCGCCGGCAGCGCCTTCGGCGATCGCGCCGAGGAGGGCGCCGACGCCGACGGTGTCACCGTCCTTGGCGATGATTTCGGAGAGGACGCCAGCGGCCGGGGCGGGAACCTCGACGGTGACCTTGTCGGTCTCCAGTTCCACCAGCGGCTCGTCGGCCTTCACCGCATCGCCAGGCTTCTTGAACCACTTGCCGATGGTGGCCTCGGTAACGGACTCGCCCAGGGTGGGCACGCGGATTTCGGTCGCCATCACATTCGCCCGCGGGGGGCCTCCCTCAAACGCTCGATGCCGGGTCAACCCCGGCGCAAAATAAGGGATGGAACCGGCAGCACCTCATAGGAGAAGCCGAGGTTCATCCCCGTGATCGGATCATCTTCGGACAGACGGCGGGCTTGCGCCTCGTCATCCGCCTCGACCAGCGCCAGTCCCCAGGCGCCGGCCGGATCGAAGACCGGACCGACCGCAATGGCCGGCCCCGCCTCAGCCTGCTGCTGCCAATAGGCCATGTGCTGCCCCATCGCCGCCATCTCCGCCTCGGTGGCGTCGAAGGGGAAGGTGGGGCGCACGTGGCGCAGCCGCAGCAGGAAATAGCTCATGCCGCAGGCGCCTCAGCCGAGGGCTTCTTCGAGGAAGGCCTTGAGCTGGGCGAGATGCTTGGACATCAGGCCGGTGGCGGTGGCGGCGGACGCCGGACGGCCGGCGTAACGCGGACGCTTGGACGCGCCGCCCACCTGCTCCAGCACCCACTCCAGGTAAGGCTGCACGAAAGCCCAGGAGCCCTGGTTCTTCGGCTCTTCCTGGCACCACACCACTTCCGCATTCTTGAAGCGGCCCAGCTCCTGCACGAGGGTCTTGAGCGGGAACGGGAACAGCTGTTCCACGCGCATCAGGTACACGTCGTTGGTGCCGCGCTTCTCACGCTCCTCCAGCAGGTCGTAATAGACCTTGCCCGAGCACAGCACGACGCGACGGATCTTGTCGTCCGCCACGAGCTGCAGGCCCGCCGCATCCGGATGGGACTGGGCATCGTCCCACAGCACGCGGTGGAAGGTGGTGCCGGTCACGAACTCGTCGAGACGCGAAACCGCCTTCTTGTGGCGCAGCAGGGACTTGGGCGTCATCAGAATCAGCGGCTTGCGGAAGTCGCGCTTAATCTGGCGGCGCAGGATGTGGAAGTAGTTCGCCGGGGTCGTGCAGTTGGCGACCTGCATGTTGTCCTCGGCGCAGAGCTGCAGATAGCGCTCGAGGCGGGCGGAGGAGTGCTCCGGACCCTGGCCCTCATAGCCGTGCGGCAGCAGGCAGACGAGGCCGGACATGCGCAGCCACTTGCGCTCGCCCGAGGAGATGAACTGGTCGAACACCACCTGCGCGCCGTTGGCGAAGTCGCCGAACTGGGCTTCCCACAGCACGAGCGCGTTCGGCTCGGACAGGGAGTAGCCATACTCGAAGCCGAGCACCGCCTCTTCCGAGAGCATCGAGTTGATGACCTCGTACTTGGCCTGGTTGTCGGTCAGGTGGTTGAAAGGCTTGTAGCGGCCTTCGGTTTCCTGATCCGTCAGCACGGAGTGGCGCTGCGAGAAGGTGCCGCGCTCCACGTCCTGGCCGGACAGGCGGACCGGATGGCCCTCCTCCAGCAGCGAGCAGAAGGCCAGCGCCTCGCCGGTCGCCCAGTCGATGCCGGCGCCGTCGTCGAGCACCGCCTTGCGGCGGTTGTCGAGGAAGCGCTGGATGGTGCGGTGGGGCGTGAAGCCTTCCGGCACCTTGGTGATCTTGTCGGCGATGGCCTTGAGCGCATCTTCCGCCACGCCGGTGTCGCCGCGGCGCGGATCGTCATCCTCGTGGCTCGCCTTCAGGCCCGACCAGCGGCCGTCCAGCCAGTCGGCCTTGTTGGGCTTGTAGTGCTGGCCGGCCTCGTACTCGCCTTCCAGGCGGTTGCGCCACTCGGCGCGCATCTGGTCGAGCTCGCCGGCGGCGATCACGCCTTCGGCTTCCAGCTTCTTGCCGTACAGCTCCAGCGTCGTGGGATGCTGGCGGATCACCTTGTACATGTGCGGCTGGGTGAACGACGGCTCGTCACCCTCGTTATGGCCGAAGCGGCGATAGCAGAAGATGTCGATGACCACCGGCTTGTGGAAGCGCTGGCGGAACTCGATGGCCACCTTGGCGCAGAAGGTCACCGCTTCCGGATCGTCGCCATTCACGTGGAAGATCGGCGCCTCGATCATCTTCGCCACATCCGACGGATAGGGCGAGGAGCGCGAGTAGCGCGGATTGGTGGTGAAGCCGATCTGGTTGTTGATGATGACGTGGAGCGAACCGCCCGTGCGGTGGCCCTTGAGGCCCGAGAGGCCGAGGCACTCGGCCACCACGCCCTGGCCCGCGAAGGCCGCGTCACCGTGGATCAGCAGCGGCAGCACCGCCACGCGGTCGGTGTCGTGCATCTGGTCCTGCTTGGCGCGGGCCTTGCCCAGCACCACCGGATCGACGATTTCCAGATGCGACGGGTTGGCGGTCAGCGACACGTGCACCCGGTTGCCGTCGAACTCGCGGTCCGACGAGGCGCCGAGGTGGTACTTCACGTCGCCCGAGCCTTCCACGTCGTCGGGGGCCCAGGAGCCGCCCTTGAATTCGTGGAACAGCGCGCGGTGGGCCTTGCCCATCACCTGCGTGAGCACGTTCAGGCGGCCGCGGTGAGCCATGCCGAACACGATGTCGCGAACGCCGAGATTGCCGCCGCGCTTGATGATCTGCTCCAGCGCCGGGATGAGCGCCTCGCCGCCGTCCAGGCCGAAGCGCTTGGTGCCGGTGTACTTCACGTCGAGGAACTTCTCGAAGCCCTCGGCCTCCACCAGCTTGTTCAGGATGGCGCGCTTGCCTTCGCGGGTGAAGGACACTTCCTTGTCCACGCCCTCGATGCGCTCCTGGATCCACGCCTTCTCCTCCGGGGAGGAGATGTGCATGAACTCGACGCCGATGGTCTGGCAGTAGGTGCGGCGCAGGATCGTCACCATCTCGCGGACGGTGGCGAACTCAAGACCCAGCACGTTGTCGATGAAGATCTTGCGGTCGAGATCGCTCTCGTAGAAGCCGTAGGAGGCCGGATCGAGCTCGGGCGCCTCGCGCGGCGGGGTGAGCTTCAGGGGATCGAGATCGGCCTGGAGATGGCCGCGCATGCGGTAGGCGCGGATCATCATGAGCGCCTTCACGCTGTCGCGCGTGGCCTGCTGCACCTCGGTGGCGGAGAATTCGACGCCCGCCTTCTGGGCCTTCTCCTTGACCTTGTCGGTGACCTTCTTCTCCACCTCGATCCAGTTGCCGTCGAGGGCGGAGACCAGCTCGCCATTGGCGTGGAGCGGCCAGTTGGGCTTCTTCCAGGAGGCGCCGCGGGCGTTCTGCTTGACCTGCTCGGGGTCTTCCTTCAGCGCGGCGAAGAAGCTCTGCCACTGCGCATCGACCGAATTCGGATCGGCCTCATACTGGGCATAGAGATCTTCTATCCACTGAGCATTACCTCCGTACAGGAAGGAGGTAGCGAGAAATTGGTCGTTTTGGTCCGCGCGCGACATGGGCCTAAATCCCGGATGGCCTTCGGAGCTTAGCCGGTTTCGGCGCGCCGGGCGCGTTCAAAACCAAGCTCCAAGCCGTTGACAGCCACACCATGGAAGCGCGCCGGCAATCCCGCCGCACTCCCGCAAATTGCCTTGCTCCAGATGGAGCGGAGAGAAATCCGGCCGCTACATAAGATGCTTGGCGGCATGGGGGAAGCTCCCTTCCCCCGCCAACCCCGGCATTTCACGCACGGCGGACCTGCGCTCCGCGTACTGCTGGAGGCTTTCCCCAGCGTGGCACGCGGTGACACTCGTCCAATGCAAAGACGGCAACCCGATGGTCTCCCGCCGGATTGCCGTCCTTTTCATCAGCCCTTCAGCACTTCCACCAGGGTCTTGCCGAGGCGCGCCGGGGAGGGAGAGACCCGGATGCCGGCCTCTTCCATGGCGGCGATCTTGTCTTCCGCGCCGCCCTTGCCGCCGGAGATGATCGCGCCGGCGTGGCCCATGCGGCGGCCGGGAGGCGCCGTGCGGCCGGCGATGAAGCCGACCATCGGCTTCTTGCGGCCGCGCTTGGCCTCGTCCTTGAGGAACTGGGCCGCGTCTTCCTCGGCCGAGCCACCGATCTCGCCGATCATGACGATCGACTCGGTCTTGGGATCGGCAAGGAACAGCTCGAGCACGTCGATGAACTCGGTACCCTTCACCGGGTCGCCGCCGATGCCGACCGCCGAGGTCTGGCCGAGGCCTTCCTGCGAGGTCTGGAACACCGCTTCATAGGTCAGCGTGCCGGAGCGCGACACGATGCCGACCGAGCCGGTCTTGAAGATGTTGGCCGGCATGATGCCGATCTTCGACTGGCCGGCGGTCACCACGCCCGGGCAGTTCGGGCCGATGAGGCGCGACTTGGAGCCGGAGAGGGCGCGCTTCACCTTCACCATGTCGAGCACCGGGATGCCCTCGGTGATGCAGACGATGAGCGGGATCTCCGCGTCGATGGCTTCCAGGATCGCGTCGGCGGCGCCCGGAGGCGGCACGTAGATCACGGAGGCGTCGGCGCCGGTCTTCTCGCGGGCCTCGATCACGGTGTCGAACACCGGCAGGCCGAGGTGGGTGGAGCCGCCCTTGCCGGGCGAGGTGCCGCCGACGACCTTGGTGCCGTAGGCGATGGCCTGCTCGGAGTGGAACGTGCCGTTCTTGCCCGTGAAGCCCTGGGTGATGACCTTGGTATTGGCGTCAATAAGCACGGACATCACGCAGCTTCCTTCTTCACGGCCGCGACGATCTTCTGCGCCGCATCGTCCAGGTCATCGGCAGGGATCACGTTCAGGCCGCTGTCGCGGATGATCTGCTTGCCCTGCTCCACGTTGGTGCCTTCGAGGCGCACCACCAGCGGAACCTTGAGGCCGACGGCGGTCACCGCGGCGAGCACGCCGCGCGCGATCACGTCGCACTTCATGATGCCGCCGAAGATGTTCACCAGGATGCCCTTCACGTTCGGGTCCGAGGTGATGATCTTGAAGGCCGCCGTCACCTTCTCCTCGCTGGCGCCGCCGCCCACGTCGAGGAAGTTGGCCGGGCTCTCGCCATAGAGCTTGATGATGTCGAGGGTCGCCATCGCGAGGCCCGCGCCGTTCACCATGCAGCCGATCGTGCCGTCGAGCGCGATGTAGGCGAGGTCATACTTGGAGGCTTCGATCTCCTTGGCGTCCTCTTCCGTCTCGTCGCGCAGGGCGAGCAGGTCCGGATGGCGGAACAGCGCGTTGGAATCGAACGTCACCTTGGCGTCCAGCACCTTCAGCTTGGCATCCTTGGTGACGATGAGCGGATTGATCTCCAGCATCGCCATGTCGGTGTCGGTGAAGGCGGTGTAGAGCACCTCGGTCAGCTTGCCCGCCTGCTTGGCGAGGTCGCCGGAGAGGCCGAGCGCATCGGCCACCTTGCGGCCGTGGAAAGCCTGGATGCCGGAGGCCGGGTCCACCGAGAAGGAGACGATCTTCTCAGGGGTGGAGTGCGCCACTTCCTCGATGTCCATGCCGCCTTCGGTGGAGACCACGAAGGAGACGCGCGAGGTGGAGCGGTCCACGAGGAGCGAGAGGTAGAACTCGGTCTCGATGTCGGAACCTTCCTCGATGTAGAGGCGGTTCACCTG
This sequence comes from Azorhizobium caulinodans ORS 571, assembly GCF_000010525.1. Lineage (GTDB taxonomy): Bacteria > Pseudomonadota > Alphaproteobacteria > Rhizobiales > Xanthobacteraceae > Azorhizobium > Azorhizobium caulinodans. The sequence goes on from NC_009937.1 coordinate 4,583,511, forward strand.
CTTGCCGGCCGGGCCGGTCTGCACGGTCACGAGCGTGTTGCCGAGCATCTGCTCGACGAAGGTCTTCACCTCTTCCACCGACCGGGCCAGCCGCACGCCGCCCTTGTCGCCGGCTTCCGGCTCCTTGAACTTGCCCTTGCCGCGGCCGCCGGCATGGATCTGCGACTTCACGACCCAGAGCGGGCCGCCCAGCTCACGCGCGGCCGCCTCGGCCTCGCCCACCGCCAAGACCGGCACGCCGCGAGACACGGGCGCACCGTAGGTCTTCAGCAGGGCCTTCGCCTGATACTCATGGATATTCATGGGGCTCCGTCCCAAGAGTTTCGGACCGTCCCGCCCTCATGACGAAGGCGATCCGCTCCGGTTGGACTATTGCCGCCGGGTCCCCCCGCCGGCACGAAAACGGCGACCCGGAGGGCCGCCGCGGATGGCAGTGTCACCGAACGAGGTCCGGCGCGATCTTGGCGCAGGCGTCCACCAGTCCTTGGACCGAGGCCACCGATTGTTCGAATTGCGCGCGCTCGGCGCGGTCGAGTTCGAGCTCGACGATGCGCTCCACGCCCCGCGCGCCGATCACCGCCGGCACGCCCACGTAAAGGTCGCGGAAGCCGTACTCGCCCGACAGGGGGGCCGCCACCGGCAGCACACGCTTCTTGTCCTTGAGATAGCTCTCCGCCATGACGATGGCCGAGGCCGCCGGCGCATAGAAGGCCGAGCCGCTCTTGAGCAGTTCGACGATCTCGGCCCCGCCGTTGCGGGTGCGCGTGACGATGGCCTCGATGCGGTCCGTGCTGGTCCAGCCGATGCGGATGAGGTCGGGAACGGGGATGCCCGCGACGGTGCAATAGCGCATCAGCGGCACCATCGTGTCGCCGTGCCCGCCGAGCACCATCGCGGTCACGTCTTCCACCGAGACGTTGAACTCGTCCGCCAGGAAATAGCGCAGCCGCGCGCTGTCGAGCACGCCGGCCATGCCGACCACCTTGTGACGCGGCAGGCCGGAGGCCTTCTGGAGCGCCCACACCATGGCGTCGAGCGGATTGGTGACGCAGATCACGAAAGCATCGGGCGCATATTTCGCGATGCCCGCGCCGGCCTGCTCCATGACCTTGAGATTGACCGCCAGCAGATCGTCGCGGCTCATGCCGGGCTTGCGCGGCACGCCGGCGGTGACGATCACCACATCCGCGCCCGCGATCTGCTCATAGGCGCCGGTGCCGGCGAAGGCGGCGTCGAAGCCGGCCACGGGGCTCAGCTCCGCGAGGTCGAGCGCCTTGCCCTGGGGAACGCCTTCCACCAGGTCGAACAGCACGACGTCCCCGAGTTCCTTCAGGCCTGCCAGCAATGCAAGCGTGCCGCCGATCTGGCCGGCGCCGATCAGGGCAATCTTGCTGCGCGCCATGAACAGGAAACCTCGGGCAACAGAGGATACGGCCTTAGGCCGAGCGGGGCTTGACTACTCCCATCCGCACAAGGGTTCAAGACGCCGCATCTACCCCTTTAGGCGCCCAACCACGGTTTCGGCGGACCGAGGGTCAGGTTTCCACCAATCCGGTAGCATCTCCGCTCGCAATGGAGTCGCCCCGCCCGTGCGGCTGCGCGAGATAGTCGCTGGAGCGCATCTCGTGCAGGCGCGAAACCGTGCGGGCGAACTCGAACCCTTCCGTTCCGTCAGCCCCCACATAAAGCCCCTCTGGCTCGGCGTCCGCCGAGGCGACCAGCTTCACGTTGTTGTCGTAGAGGGCGTCGATCAGCGTGATGAAGCGCTTGGCCTCGTTCCGCTTCTCCGGATTGAGCACGGGAATGTGTTCCACAACAAGGGTGTGGAAGGTGTGCGCCAGCCGCAGATAGTCGGACGCGCCGAGCGGATGCTCGCACAGGTCCGCGAAGGTGAAGCGGGCCGCCCCGCCGCCGGCACGGGGCACCGCGAGGGTGCGACCCTTCATGTGCAGTTCGTAGGGCGCGCCGCCGTCGGGACCGGCCAGGTGCAGCCAGGCCGCCTCCACCGCCGCGTCCGCCTCCGTTCCCAGCGGGGCATGCCAGACCTTGATACCGTCCAGCTTCTCCATCCGGTAGTCTGTGGAGGCATCCAGCGCCAGCACGTCCGTCTTCTGGACGATCATGTCGATGAAGGGCAGGAACAGCGCCCGGTTGAGGCCTCCGGCATAGAGGTCCTTCGGCGCCACGTTGGAGGTCGCCACCAGCACCACGCCGGCCGAGAAGAGGTGCTGGAACAGGCGGCCGAGGATCATGGCGTCCGCGATGTCGGTGACGTGAAACTCGTCGAAGCACAGCACCTTCGCCTCGGCGGCGATGGAGGCGGCCACCGGCACGATGGGATCGCCGGTCTTGCGCTCGCCCTTCTTCTGGCCCTCGCGCTCCTTGTAGATGCGGTCATGCACGTCGGCCATGAACTCGTGGAAGTGCGAGCGGCGGCGGGCGACGAAGCTGATGCTCTCGAAGAACAGGTCCATGAGCATGGTCTTGCCGCGCCCGACCCGGCCATAGATGTAGAGGCCCTTGGGCGGCGCGGTGACGGTGCGCCGGTGGAACAGCCAGCCGAGCGCCGAACCCTTGCGGGCGAGCGAACTGTCCTTCAGGGCCTGTTCAAGGCGGGCGAGCGCATCCACCACAGCGGCCTGGGCGGCGTCCTCGCGGATCTCCCCGGCGGCCACCATGGCCTTGTAACGGGTGGCAATGCGGGTGCCGCTCTCGATGCCCATGGAACCTCCGGCCTCCGCGCGCCGGCCTGAGGCCCCGGCTTTCGCCCGGTTGGCGCGCGTCTTAGTGCTGATGTGCCCGGACGGGCAGGCAGGTGGGCCGTCTCGCTGGGTTGGCCGTGACGGATACACCCGGCAGGCGGGGGCCCGCCTGCGGGATCAGCCTCTAGACGCCCGGCCCGGCTCCCGCAAGCGCAAGCCCTACCGATCCGGCCCGGCGCATGAAACCAAACCGCGGCGACCGCGTTTCCTGATTGTAAAATCACGCGGCGGTGCAACCGGGAGAAGCCGGAACCGCCGCATACGGGCCCGGAACGGCCCGCGTTGCGCCGCAGGGCGGCCCGAGCGCCGCCGCGGTCATCGGCTTCACTTCACCAGCCCTGGGGGGCGGGCTCAAGAGCGAAAGGAACAGTCCATGAAGACCACGCTTCTGCGCACCGCCGCTTTCTCTCTCGCCCTCGCCACCGGCGCCGCCGGCCTCGCCAGCACCGCATCGGCGGATGACAGCATCAACGCCGTGAACGACAGCATGGTCCAGCAGCGGCAGATGGACTATCTGAGCCGCCACGGCGGCTATGTCCTGATCCAGGACCAGAATTCCATGGCCGTGGGCGGCCGCAACGGCACGATGGTTCTGCCGGCCAACCGCACCTATACGCCCACCAACGTCTATGTGGTGACGCCGGGCTACCAGAGCGTGCCGAGCAGCACCTATTACGCCCCCTACTGAGGCGCTGCGGCGCCCCGGCCCTGAGGGCTGACGGTCATCAACATGCCCCCGGTGTGGATACCGCACGCCGGGGGCATTTTTGTCCGAATGCTGCCAGCATTCCTTCACTACCCTCGGCCATCGTGACCCGGATGCGCGCGGCCGCCTGCCGCAGCTCTGGACATTCAGATGCCGCCGTGGCCCAAGTTCGGTCAGGCGTTCAAACCGGGTGCGGGACGTGAAATTCAGGCCGTCGGTCGAGAACATCTCCGGTCACCAGCCGCTGCTCCACCGCCTGCGCGCGTGGCTCGACGACCATGACCCGGGCGGCATCGACCGCATCCGCACCCTGCATCTCTGCCTCTCCTATGTGGTCGTGATCCTGCTCGGGCTCGCCACCTCGCGCGCCTTCGACCTCCAGCTCGACGTGATCTTTCCGATGGTGGCGGCCATGACCGCCTCGGTGCTGATCACGTTCACGCCAGCCGCCTCAATCGCCATCGAGGCGCGCACGTTTGCGCGGCTGTTCGCGGTCAACTTCAGCCTGCTCGCGCTGGTGGCGCTGATCGGGCCGGGCGACCACGAGATCAACGGGCTGATCCTGAAGCTGCTGCTGATCCCGCTGTCGTTCCTCGCCATGTACCTGCGCCGCTATGGCATGGACGGGCAGCGCCTCGGCATCTCCATCATCATCATGGCCACCGTCGCCGCCATCCTGCGGCCCACCCATACGGAGGGGCTCTGGCTGCTGCTGGCGGCGCTGGAGGGCGGCATCGTCACCGCCCTCATTCGCCTCTCGCCGTTCCGGCCCAGCGCCATGCAGGCCTATAACGACGCGGTGGTGGATGCCGTGCGCGGCGTCGGCGACTATCTGCGTCAGTTCGCAGAGGCGATCCGCAGCGGGCAGGACGTGCCCCGTCCCGCCGACACCATGCTCAACCGCCTGCGCGTGCGGGTGCGCGTCGCGCTCCTGACCGCCACGGCCGAGGACCCGGACGCCCGCGCCTGGGTGGAGGCGGTGCGCACCCATGTGTATCGCCTGCGCATCGCCACCCAACTGCTGCACGACTGCATTCCCCCCATGCGCCGACCCGATGGCCAGCCGGATGGCTGGGAGCCATCCGTCGCCTCGGTGGCGGAAGAGGTGGCCCGCCATCTGGACCGCATCGGCGAGCAGCCGGTGGGCGGCGATGCGCGGCTCAACGCCAGCCTGTCCCGCATGCGGCAGGCGGCCATGGCGGCTGATCTGCACGTGAAGGTGCAACTCACCCTGCTGCGCGCGATCACCGCCTTCGAGCGTCTCGCCCTCCTCGTGGGCGGGCTGGAGCGCTTTCACCTCGAACGGCCGGTGCAGGAGAATGTCGCCACCTTCGTCGCGCCCCAAAGCGTGAGGGCACAGGCGCCGGTCGCACAGGCCCAAGGTGCCGGGCGGGCGATCCGCGTGGGCATCCAGGCGGTGGTCGCCACCAGCATCACCACCAGCCTCGACCTGCTCATCGGTCTCGACCACGCCTATTGGGCGACCATGACGGTCATGTTCGTGCTCGGGAACAGCCTCGGCGAGACGGTGCTGCGCGTGCGCTATCGCACCTGGGGCACGCTGCTCGGCGTCGTCATCGGCATTCTCGCCGTCTATCTCATGAGCAACGGCATCTGGTTCCTCGCCGCCATCTGCCTCGTCGGACAGATGGTCGGGCTGCTGACCATGCGCGACCGCTATGACATCGCCTCCGCCGCCACGGGCCTCTCTGTGGTGGTGGGGCTCCATCTCGTCACCGGCCTCACCGCCGAGGGCATGAGTTCGCGCATCTACGAGACAGCCATCGGCGCGGCCGTGGCGCTCGCCATCTCCTATCTGGTGCTGCCCATCTACGGCAGCGACGAGGTGCTCAATCAGGTGAAGGCGGTCGTCACCCGCTGCCGTGCGGCCTTCGCCGGATGGTGGCCGCGCGGCGAGAAGGGGGATTCGGTGAGCATCCTCGCGTGGGAAATGCGCCCGGTGATGGAGCAACTGCCCCAGCTCGATGCGGAATCCGCGCTCGGCTATCGCACGGCCGGCGACGTGGTGAACCTCGTCTCGACCCTCGACGTGCTCACCACCTATCTCGCCCTGCTGGAAGATGCCGCCCAGCGGCTCTCGGCCCTGTCGCCGCCGGAGGAACTGGTGAACGTGCTGGAAGCGGCGCGCTCGCGCACCCTCCAGGGCTTCGACCTGGCGCTCGGCACGGCGGCGCCCGCCGTCTCCACCACCGCGGCCCCGCAGCTCGAGGCCGCGCTCCAGGCGGCGCTGGGCAATCTCACGGACGACACGTCCCGCCGGCTGCTGCCCTTCGTGGCGGACTATCTCGCCTTCTCCGACGCCATCCTCCAGCCGCTGGGCGACCTCCAGAGCGTGCTGGACCGGCGCGTCGCCTCCCCCACGCCTTCCACCGAGGCCGAACCGGCCAAGGCGGAACGGCCGGAGACCGCGGAGAGCTGAGCCGCCTCAGGCGAAGGGGCGGAAGTGCTTGGAGAGCTTCAGGCCCTGCCCCTGATAATTGGAACCGAGCGCCTCGCCATAAAGATGGTCCGGCCGCGCCGCCATGCGCTCATAGACCAACCGGCCCACGGTCTGGCCATGTTCAAGGATGAAGGGCACCTCGCGCGAGCGCACTTCCAGCACCGCCCGCGCGCCGCTGCCGCCCGCGGCCGGATGGCCGAAGCCGGGATCGAAGAAGCCCGCGTAATGCACACGGAACTCGCCCACGAGCGGATCGAAGGGCACCATCTCCGCCGCGTGCTCGGGCGGCACCTGCACCGCTTCGCGGGAGGCGAGGATGTAGAAGGCGTCCGGATCAAGCACGAGCGAGGAATGGCCGCGCGCGCGGATGGGCTCCCAGAAGTCCTCCACGTCGAGCGCGGCGCGCTTGTCCACGTCCACGACGCCGGTGTGCTTCTTGGCCCGGAAGCCGAGGATGCCGTTCCACGCAGCGCCGGCGAGATCGACACCCAGCGCGATGCCGCCCCCGGCGACGTCGGGCGCGTCGGAATCGACGAGCCGCTGTTCCTGCTGGAGGTTCAGCAGTTCAAGATCGGAGAGCCGGGCCACGCCGCGCCGGAAGCGCACCTGAGAGAGGCGCGACCCGGTGCGCACGAGGATGGGGAAGGTGCGCGGCGCGATTTCCAGATACAGCGGGCCGGCATAGCCCATGGGAATGGCATCGAAGGCCCGTGCCCCATCCGCGATGACGCGGGTGAAGACATCAAGCCGGCCGGTGGAGCTTTTCGGATTGGTGGACGCCGCCACGTCGATGGGCAAGCGGAGCCGTTCGAAAAGAGGAACGAGATAGACGCCCCCCGTCTCCAGCACCGCACCGTCCGAAAGGTCGAGCTTGTGCAGCACAAGCTCCGACAGGCGGTCCTTCACCGTATTGCCGGCGCCGGGCAGGAAGCTGGCGCGGATGCGCCAGGCGGTGCGACCGAGACGCAGGTCCAGGCTCGCCGGCTGGATCTGGTCGTCATCGAGCGCGCGCCGCGTGGAGATGCCGCCGCTTTCCACAAGCGCCGCAATGGCCTGCGCCGGGAGAATGCCTGCTTTATACTGTTCGCCCACGCGCGGCTCCGCTTCCATCTATCGTTCGTTTTAACGGACGCTCGGCTTGACGCCAAGCGGCCCACGGCGTTAACTGCCCCGGCTCGTGGAGAATTTGAGCCGGCCGGCTTGCTGCCACGTTAAACAGATCGCTAAAAGGCCGGGGACGTGGCAGGCGCGCATCGTGCCTGCATCCACGGGTCCCGGCCTCACTTGAAGGCTTGAACCGTGGCATCGAAGTTCGTCCCCCCGGATCCGTCAACCCTGCATCCCGAAACCCTGCTCGTGCACGGCGGCACCACCCGCTCGCCCTATGGCGAGACGTCGGAGGCGCTCTACCTGACGCAGGGCTTCGTCTATGACAATGCCGAAGCCTGCGAGGCCCGCTTCAAGGGCGAGGACCCCGGCTTCGTTTATTCCCGTTACGGCAATCCCACCACCGCCATGTTCGAGGAGCGCATGGCGCTGCTCGACGGCGCCGAGGCCGCCCGCGCCACCGCTTCCGGCATGGCGGCGGTGAACGCCTCCCTGCTCTGCCAGCTCAAGGCCGGCGATCATGTGGTGGCCGCCCGCGCTTTGTTCGGCTCCTGCCGCTGGATCCTGGAAGACTTCCTGCCCCGCTACGGCGTCGAGACGACGCTGGTGAACGGCACGGACCTTGACGCCTGGAAGGCGGCGGCGCGGCCCAACACCAAGATCTTCTTCCTCGAAAGCCCCACCAACCCGACGCTCGAAATCATCGACGTGAAGGCGGTGGCGGACATCGCCCACGCCCAGGGCGCGCTGCTCATCGTGGACAATGTGTTCGCGACCCCCCTGCTCCAGAAGCCGTTCGAGCTGGGCGCGGACGTGGTGGTCTATTCGGCCACCAAGCATATCGACGGACAGGGCCGCTGCCTCGGCGGCGTGGTGCTCTCCTCGCAGCAGTTCGTCACCGACCACCTCCAGACCTTCCTGCGGCAGACCGGCCCCTCCATCTCGCCCTTCAATGCCTGGGTGCTGCTGAAGGGCCTGGAGACGCTGGGCCTGCGCGTGGAGCGCGCCCAGTCCTCCGCCGCGACGCTGGCGGATGCGCTGGCCGCCGAGCCGAAGGTGGAGAAGGTGCTCTATCCCTTCCGCGCCGACCATCCGCAGGCAGCCCTCGCCCGCCGGCAGATGACCGGCGGCGGCACGCTCGTCACCTTCGTGGTGGGCGGCGGCAAGGAGGGTGCCTTCCGCTTCGCCAATGCGCTGAAGGTGATCCGCATCTCCAACAATCTGGGCGACTCCAAGAGCCTGCTCACCCATCCGGCCACCACCACCCACCAGCGCTTCACCCCCGAGGCGCGGGCGGAAATGGGCATTTCGGACGGCCTCGTGCGCCTCTCCGTGGGCCTTGAGCATCCGGACGATCTCGTCTCGGATATCGTGCAGGCGCTGAAAGCCGTCTGAGGCGCATTGGGGCAGGGCCCTGACCCTGCCCACTTCGTCTGACGCTGGGAGAATCTGGACAGCCCGCCGCCGCCCGCTACCTTTGCCGCAAGCCCGGATCAACGGGCAGGAGGCGAGGGATGGAACGGCTGGCGGGCATGACCTCCGCGGGCATCGGCGCGGCACTTGCGGGCGGGCGCTCGCTCATCCTGCCCATCGCCCTCCTGCTCTTCCTGCAATGGCCCTTGCGCGAGGTGGTGCACGCCTATTCGCGGGAGGCCAATGACCTCGGCCAGTGGCTTTTCGCCCTCTATGTGGCGGTCGCCGTCACCGCCGCGACGCGGGCGAGAGCGCACCTTGCCAGCGACATCTTCGCCCATCGCTACGGCCCCGTCACCCGCGCGCGGCTCGCCCGCATCGGCGCGGCTGTCGGCCTGCTGCCCTGGTCCCTCTGGCTGCTGGGCGCGGGATGGGACATGGCGTGGCACTCGACCCTCAGTCTCGAAGCCTTTCCCGAGACCTATAATCCCGGCTTCTTCCTCGTGAAGCTCGCCATGTGGCTGCTGGGGCTGCTGGCCTTCGGGCAGGCGCTCCTCGACATCGCGCGCCCGGAGCGGGCGGCATGAGCGCCTTCGGCCTCGTCCTCCTCCTGATGATCGGCGTGGGCAGCGTCTTCACCGGGCTGCCCAATGTGGTGGTGCTGCTCGCCACCGCCGTCTTTGGCGTTCTGGTGGGCCTCTTCACCGGCGTCATCACGCCGAACCTCTTGCCCGCACTGCCGACCCGCATCATCGACCTGATGAGCAGCGACCTGTTGCAGGCTCTGCCTTTGTTCGTCTTCCTCGGCACGCTGCTCAACCGCCTGCCCGTCGCCTCCGCCCTCTTCCGCACCGGGCTCGCCCTGCTGCCGCGCTCGCCCGCCAGCGCGCCGGTGACGGGCATCGGCATCGGGGTGCTGCTGGGGCCGATGAACGGGTCGGTCGGCGCCTCCGCCATGGCGCTCACCCGCACCATCGCGCCAGGCATGGCCGCCAACCGCGTGCCGCTCGCCACCATTCAGGCGGTGACGGCGGTGGCGGCGACCCTGGGCGTCGTGGTGCCGCCTTCGCTCGTGCTGATCCTGCTCGGCGATGCCATGCTGAACGCCCACACGGTGGCGCTCAACGCCTCGGGCCGGATCGCGCAGGTGGTGAATACGCAGGATGTGTTTCAGGGCGCGCTGCTGCCCGCCGGCCTCTTCGTGGCCGGCAGCATCCTCGTCACCGTGCTGACCCAGCGCCGTCAGAGTGCGGCGCCGGCCGAACGCCCGCCGCTGAGCCTGCCGGATGCGCTCATCACGCTGCTGGCTCTGCCCTTCGTGGGCGGCCTCCTGGTCAGCGTGGCGCTCGGCTATGTCTATCCGGTGGAGGCAGCGGCCTGCGGCGCGGTGGTGCTCTTCCTCGCCGGCCTCCTGTCTGGCCACGTCTCGCGGGCGACCATCGGGCCGCTGCTCGACGAGACGCTGCGCATGACGGGCGCCCTCTTCGCCTTGCTCGCGGCGGCGACGACGCTGACCCTCGTCTTCCGTCTGTTCGGCACCGACAAGCTCGTCGCCGCCGCCATCCAGTCCGTCCCCGGAGGACCCGCGGCAGCCACGGTCGCGGCACTGCTGGTGGTGGCCGCCTCGGCACTCGTGCTCGATGCCTTCGAGATCATCTTCGTCATCGTGCCGCTGATCGCCCCGCCTTTGCTGGTGCGGGCGGACGACGCGGCCTGGGTGGCGGTGCTCATCCTGCTCACCTTGCAGATGAGCTTCCTCCTGCCGCCGCTCGGCTATGCGCTGGTGGTGACGCGGGACCGGCTGAAGGGCGATGCCCCCATGTCCGCCATGCTGCGCGCTCTTGCCCCATATCTCGGCGTGCTGACACTGGTGCTGGGCGCCGTCTTCCTCGTGCCCGCGCTCGCACACCCAAGGCTGCTGCTGGCCGGCCCGCCCGTCGCCCCGGTTCCCGCCGGCACCGGAGAGCGGAAGCTGGAGGACATGGTGCCCCTGCCGCCGGAACCCGCCGCTCCGGCCTTGAACTGAGGGGCGGGACCGCCCATCCTGACCGCGCAGCCGGCAGAGGTGCGCCGTGCGAAGGGGGAGGACGCGCGATCATGTACCGCGCCACGACGCGCAAGATCCAGGTGACAGCCACGCCCCGCTATGTGGCGGAACGGTCGGAGCCGGATCAGGGCCGCCATTTCTGGGCCTATACGATCGAGGTGGTGAACCTCGGCAAGGTCAGCGTGCAGCTCAAGTCCCGGCATTGGGTCATCACCGATGCCCACGGCCATGTGGAAGAGGTGCATGGCGCGGGCGTCGTGGGCGAAGAGCCGGTGCTGCCGCCGGGCGGGCGCTTCGAATATACAAGCGGCGTGCCCCTCTCGACCCCCACCGGCATCATGTCGGGCCATTACGACATGCTCGCCGAGACGGGCGAGACCTTCTCGGTGGAGGTGCCGGCCTTCTCGCTGGACGTGCCCCACATGGCCCGCATCCTGAACTGACGACCTTATCGCCATGAGCCTTGCCAATGCCGCGCGGGTGCAGAGGGGCTCCACCCCGGCGCTCGACCTGCGGCCGCTTGCCGCCACCATCGGCACGCTGCTCGCCATCCTCGGCGCCAGCATGGTGCTGCCCGCCCTCGCCGATCTCAGGGCCGGCGTCGCGGGGGAGAGCGCCTTCGTGGGCTCCGCCGCCGTCACCATTTTCGTCGGCGTGCTGATGATCGTGTCGGGCCGCTCCGCCGGGCCCATGCGGCTCGATCTGCGGCAGGCCTTCCTGCTGACCACCTCGGTCTGGGTGGTGCTTGCCCTGTTCGCGGCCCTGCCGCTCGCCTGGGGTCCGAGCGGCCTCTCCCCGGTGAAGGCGCTGTTCGAGAGCATGTCCGGCCTCACCACCACGGGCGCCAGCGTCATGAGCGGGCTCGATGCCATGGCGCCGGGCGTGCTCTTGTGGCGGAACATGCTGCACTGGTTCGGCGGCATCGGCATCGTGGTCATCGCCATCGCCGTGCTGCCGGCGCTGAGCATCGGCGGCATGCAGCTCTTCCGCACCGAGTCCTCCGACCGCTCGGAGAAATTCCTGCCGCGCGCCGGCTCCGTCGCCAAAGGGCTGCTCGCCGCCTATGGGGTGCTGACCCTGCTGTGCGCCATCGGCTACGGGCTCGCCGGCATGCGCCCCTTCGATGCCGTGACGCTCGCCATGTCGACGGTGTCGAGCGGCGGCTTCGCCAATTCGGATTCCTCGCTGGCCGTCTTCGCCAATCCGGCGGTGGACTATGTGGCCATCGTCTTCATGCTAGCGGCGGCCCTGCCCTTCCCGCTCTATGTGCGGGCCTTCTCGGGCGACGTGCGCAAGCTGTTCCGCAATCCGGAAGTGCGTCTGTTTCTGGGGCTCGTCGCCGTCTTCACGGTGGCGTCCTTCCTGCAGCAGACCTTTCAGGGCATCGCCAGCGGCGAGCCGGCACTGCGCGGGGCGCTGTTCACGGTGGCCTCGCTCATGTCCACCACCGGCTTCATGGCCGTGGACTATACGAACTGGGGCCCGCTGTCGGACGCCATCTTCTTCATCGCCATGTTCCTCGGCGGCTGCACCGGCTCCACCTCCGGCGGCCTCAAGTCGCTGCGCATCCTCATCGCGCTGAAAGCCGTGCGCCAGCATCTCAAGCGCATCTCCTACCGCAACGGCCAGTTCCCGATCCGCTATGGCGGCGCGCCGGTCTCCGACGACGTGGTGGCCTCGGTGCTCGGCTTCATCTTCCTTTATGTGGCGAGCTTCGTGGTGATCAGCGTCATCCTGAGCATGCTCGGGCTCGATCTGCGCACCGCGCTTTCCGCCGCCATCGCCTGCCTCGCCAACGTGGGGCCGGGCCTCGGGCCGCTGGTGGGGCCGGCCTCCAACTACGGCGGGCTGAGCGAGCCGGCCATTGCGGTGCTGACGCTCGCCATGCTGCTGGGGCGGCTCGAAATCGTCACCGTGCTGGTGCTCGTGGTGCCGCGCTTCTGGTGGCGGTGACGATATGCGGATGACGGGCGCGGCGCGCCCGTCATCGGTCTTCAGGAATCCAGCTGATCGAACACTTCTTCCGCCGCGAACCCATAGGTGCGGCCGCAGAATTCGCAGGTGACGGTGATGCGCCCGTCGTCCTGCACCATCTCCTTCTGCTCTTCGCGGGTGAAGCTCTTCAGCACGCCCGCCACCCGCTCGCGCGAGCAGGAGCACTGGGCCTTCAGCAGTTGCGGCTCGAACACCCGCACCCCGCGCTCGTGGAAGAGGCGGAACAGCAGGCGGTCGCTGGTCAGCGTCTTATCCACCAGTTCCACATCCTCGATGGTGCCGGCGAGTGCCTGCGCCTCGGCCCAGGCCTCGTCGTCATCCACCTGGTGGAGTTCGGTGCCCTCCGGCGCATCGCCCGGATGGAAGTCCGCCTGCGCCGCGCGGCCGGCCTCGGCCGGCAGGAACTGCGCGAGCAGCCCGCCCGCCCGCCAGGACGAGCCGCCGCCCGCTTGCAATTCCTCGCCCACGGCGAGACGCACGCGGGTCGGGATCTGCTCGGACTGGCGGAAATATTCGTGCGCCGCCTCTTCCAGCCCCTCGCCCGTCAGCGCCACAACGCCCTGATAGCGATTGACCGACAGACCCTGATCGATGGTCATGGCCAGATGCCCCTTGCCGAGCAGCGCGGCCGGGCTCGCGGCATTGGCCAGCACCGCCGCCTCCACCGCCTCGCGGTCGAAGCGGGCATAGGCGCGGATCTTGTCGGGGGTCACGAAATCCACCACGAGCATGTCGACGGGACCGTCGGTGTGGGTCTGGAGAATGAAGCGGCCCTCGAACTTCAGAGACGAGCCGAGCAGGGTCGCCAGCACCACCGCCTCGCCGATCAGCCGCTTCACCGCCGCCGGATAGGTGTGATGGGCGAGCACGCCATCGAGCACGCTGCCGAGGCGCACCACCCGCCCGCGCACATCGAGGGCCTCCACCTGAAACGGCGTCACGCAGTCATCCGCATCGAGGCGGGGCTGCTTTTCCTCTTCAGCCATCGGGACTCCACATCATGACAACGGCCCCGGTCATGGACCGGGGCCGCAAGGATTGCGCTCTTTGCACCCGTCCGTCCACTCGGCCTTACAGGCCCCATGCGGGGCCGGCCAAGCGAGGGGATCAGGCGCTCGCCTTCTCCAGGCACCAGGCGAGGATGCCCTTCTGGGCGTGCAGACGGTTCTCCGCCTCGTCGAACACCACCGACTGCGGGCCGTCCATCACCTCATCCGTCACCTCCTCGCCGCGATGGGCGGGCAGGCAATGCATGAATATGGCGTCGGGCGCGGCGCGCGCCATGAGCTTGGCGTTCACCTGATAGGGCTTCAAGAGGTTGTGACGGCGCTCGGCCTCCTTGTCGCCCATGGAGACCCAGGTGTCGGTGATGACGCAATCGACGCCTTCCACCGCCTCTTCCGGATCGCGCATGAAGCGCACCTTGGCCTGCGTGCGCTTGACGAACTCCTTCAGGGCCTGACGCGGAGACAGCTCCTTGGGCGTCGCGACATTGATGGTGAAGTCAAATTGCGCCGCCGCGTGAACCCACGAGGCGAGCACATTGTTGGCGTCGCCGGTCCAGGCCACGCTGCGCCCCTCGATGCTGCCCTTGTGCTCCTCGAAGGTGAGCACATCGGCCATCACCTGACAGGGATGGGACACGCGGGTGAGGCCGTTGATGACCGGCACGGTGGCGAATTTCGCCAGTTCCAGCAGGTCCTCATGGCTCAGGATGCGGATCATGATCGCATCCACGAAACGCGACAGCACGCGGGCGGTGTCGGCGATGCTTTCGCCGCGCCCGAGCTGCATTTCCGCGCCCGTGAGCATGATGGTCTCGCCGCCGAGCTGGCGCATGGCCAGATCGAACGACACGCGCGTGCGGGTCGAGGGCTTGTCGAAGACCATGGCGAGCGACTTGCCCGCCAGCGGCTTCTCCTCGGTTCCCGCCTTGCGCTTGGCCTTCAGCTGCTTGGAGAGCTCCAGCACCCCGCGCAGGTCCACTGCCTCCAGATCCGTCAGATCCAGAAAGTGACGCACACCATTCCCGCTCATTCGGCGGCCCCCTTCACCGGCGCGGCTGCAAGCCCGTCCTCGATCCGCCGGCAAGCCGCCTCGATCTTTTCCGCCGCAAGCTTCACTTCTTCCTCGCTGACCACCAGAGGCGGCAGGAGGCGCACAACATTGTCGCCGGCGCCGGGGGCCAGCAGGCCCTCCTCGCGCAGCGCCACCACGAGATCGCCCGCCGGCACATTGGCGCGCAGGCCGAGCAGCAGGCCCTGGCCGCGCACCTCGGCGATGACGCCGGGATGGCGGTCCTTCACGCCGGCCAGAAGCTGCGTGAAGCGCAGGCTGATCTGGTTCACATGCTCCAGGAAGGACGGCTCCAGAACCTTGTCCAGCACCGCATTGCCCACCGCCATGGCGAGCGGGTTGCCGCCATAGGTGGAGCCGTGGGTGCCCAGCGTCATGCCCTTGGCCGCTTCTTCCGTGGCGAGGCAGGCGCCCATGGGGAAGCCGCCGCCGATGCCCTTGGCGACCGACATGATGTCCGGCGTGACGCCCGCCCATTCGTGGGCGAACAGCTTGCCGGTGCGGCCGACGCCGCTCTGCACCTCGTCCAGCACCAGCAGCAGGCCGTGCTCGTCGCACAGCGCCCGCAGGGCGGCGAGGAAGCCGGACGGCGGCACGCGCACACCGCCCTCGCCCTGGATGGGTTCCAGCAGGATGCCGGCGGTGGCGGGGCCGATGGCCGCCTTCACCGCCTCCAGATCGCCGAAGGGCACATGGTCGAAGCCCGGCAGCTCGGGGCCGAAGCCTTCGAGATACTTGGCATTGCCGCCGGCGGCGATGGTCGCGAGCGTGCGTCCGTGGAAGGCGCCCTCGAAGGCGATGAGGCGGTTCCGCTCGGGATGGCCGGAGACATACTGGTATTTGCGCGCCATCTTGATGGCGCACTCCAGCGCTTCCGCACCGGAATTGGTGAAGAAGACCGTATCGGCGAAGGTCGCCTGCGTGAGGCGCTCGGCCAGCCGCTCGCCGCCGGCGATGCGGAACAGGTTCGAGGTGTGCCAGAGCTTGCCCGCCTGCTCGGTCAGGGCCTGCGCCAGATAGGGATTGGCGTGACCCAGCACATTGACCGCGATGCCGGCGGTGAAGTCGAGATAACGTCGCCCGTCCGTCGTCACGAGCCAGCAGCCCTCTCCCCGCTCGAATTCCAGGTTGATGCGTGCATAGGTCGGCAGAACGGGGGATATCACGGGAACCCCTCCTCACGAGGGTTGAGCGCCGGAGTGGCGCAGGGACAAACGGAAAAAGGCCGCCCAAGCGGGGCAGCCCGACATGGGTGATTCTAGCTATCGCCCACGCGGGGTCAACATACCTAGCTTGGTTAACGTTTTCGCAACGACTTGGGGAAAACAGCCGGCTGCGTGATTCTGACTCTTCGCGACCCAGCCCCCATATTGTAGTTTCCCACTCGCCGCCTACGAGATGTCGTGCGGCACCGTTCCCAAGTGGCGTCGGCTCCCCAGTCCTGCGCGCGGACAGCGCGTCGCAGGAAGCGGCCGGGGATTCGATGAGGCAGCCAAGGAGGCGAGCGATGAGCTGGAACGACGAGCGCGTCGAACTCTTGAAAAAGCTCTGGAGCGAAGGACTGTCGGCCAGCCAGATCGCGGCTGAACTCGGCGGGATCACGCGTAATGCCGTGATCGGCAAGGTTCACCGTCTCGGCCTGTCGGGCCGGGCAAAGGCTCCGGCCGTCGCGGCCCGTCCGCGCAAGGCCGCCCGTCCCGAGGCGCCCGCACCGCGCCCCCAGGCCCCGACCCGTCCGGCGACCATCGGCAACACCGCCCTCGCCCCGGCCTTCGAGGAACTGGTGGAGACCGCTCCGGCGCCCGCGCCCGAGGCTCAGCCCTCCGCCAACATCGTGCCGATGGGCCAGCGCTGCACGATCATGAATCTCACGGAAGCCACCTGCCGGTGGCCGGTGGGCGAACCGGGGACGGACGCCTTCTATTTCTGCGGCGGACGCAGCCTTCCCGGCATGCCCTACTGCACCACCCACGCCCGGATGGCCTACCAGCCGGTCCAGGATCGCCGGCGGGACCGCCGGGTGGCCCGTCTCTGATCTGTCCTGACCCAGCCCCGCTCCGGCGGGGCTTCGGTTTTCAGGGGCTTATGACTGTCGAAGACAATGCCCGGCGCGGATGACACGCCGGGCGCGCATCGGTCAGCGCCGGTCGCGCGTCGGGTCGTAGCAGGTATAGCCCACGAAGCACTGCGGATTGTCGCGGGTCGGCACCCAGGCCGGGTTGGTCTGCTGGTCCATGGGGCAATAGGCCCCGCTCACCACATAGCGGTCGTAAACCAGCTGAGAGGTGGCGAGCACCACGGCACCCTGCTGACGCACCATGCCGGTGGCCTGCGCACAGCTCATCTTGCGGCTGTCCGGCAGCCCCTGCGCAAGCGCCGCCCCGGAGGCGACGACGGCACCGGCCAGCAGAACCGGCGCCAGAACAGCGCGCGACCAGTTGTTCATGATCCTTAACTCCCGCAGCCGCGTTCGGCGCGGCCCCTTGTGGCGTTCGCCGCCGTCTCCGGCGACCGGTCCAACATAGGCTCAGCCGCGGCCTGCTGCCAGCGGGCGGCTCACCAGCCCCAGCCCCAGCGCCAGTCTCCCTTGGCGGGGTCGTAGCAGGTGTAGCCGATGAAGCATTGCGGATTGTCGCGCGTCGGCTCGAAGGCCGGCCGCAGCGCCTGCTGCGGCATGCAGAAGCGCAAATCGCTCACATAGCGGTCGAAGGTGGTCGCGGAGGTGTCGAGCACGATGCCGCCGGCCCGGGCGACCAGCCGCGCCGCCTGGTCGCAGGTCATAGCGCGCGTGTTGGGCCGCGCCTGTGCGCCGATGGACGCGAGGGGAAGCAGCAGCACCAGGGCGAGGGCCGCCGCTTTCAGGACGCGACCCGACATGCGCACCAGACCTGCCATGCTCAGCCTCCCTCGCGCCACCCACGCGGCCATCGGACGGCAGATGGCGTGGCGCACCGCGCCCCTCAATGGGCGCGGGCGAACATTTCGTTGAAGGAATAACCGGCGCCGCGCACGGTGCGGATGGGATCGGGCTGGCGGCCGCGATTGATCGCCTTGCGCAGGCGGCCCACGTGCACGTCCACGGTGCGCTCGTCGATATAAACGTCCTGGCCCCACACCCCGTCGAGCAACTGCTCGCGGGAGAAGACGCGGCCAGGGCTCTGCATCAGGAACTCGAGCAGGCGGAACTCGGTCGGACCGAGATGCACCTCGCGGCCCGAGCGGTGGACCCGATGGGTCTCGCGGTCGAGTTCGATGTCGCCGGCCCGCAGCAGGGTCGCCACATGCTCGGGCTTGGCCCGGCGCAGCAGCGCCCGCACGCGCGCCAGCAATTCCGGCACGGAGAAGGGCTTCACCACATAATCGTCGGCGCCCGTGGCAAGGCCGCGCACCCGCTCGGTCTCCTCGCCGCGCGCGGTCAGCATGATGACAGGCAGGCGCTCCGTCTCCGGCCGCGTGCGCAGCCGGCGACAGAGCTCGATGCCCGAAAGGCCCGGCAGCATCCAGTCGAGGATGACGAGATCGGGCACGCTCTCGCGCAGCCGCGTCTCGGCTTCATCACCCCGCCCCACATTGTCGACGGCGTAACCCTCGCTCTCGAGGTTGTACCGCAGGAGGAGCGTCAGCGGCTCCTCGTCCTCGATGATCAGAATGCGCGCAGGCACGTTGGCTTACCCCTGAAGGGTGCGGGTGGGGAAGGTCACCGTGGTCTCGCTGGACGCATCCGCCTTCGGGCGGTCGTCGGAGAGCATGTTGCCGGTGACCATGTAATAGACGGTCTCGGCCACATTGGTGGCATGGTCGCCGATGCGCTCGATGTTCTTGGCACAGAACAGGAGGTGCGTGCACACCGAGATGTTGCGCGGATCTTCCATCATGTAGGTGAGGAGTTCGCGGAACAGCGAGGTGTACATGGTGTCGACGCTGGCATCCTTGCGCCACACCTCGAGCGCCTTGGCCTCGTCGCGGCCGGCATAGGCGTCCAGCACTTCCTTGAGCTGCTCGAGCACGAGGTCGGTCATGTGCTCGACGCCGCGCACCAGCTTCTGCGGGTGATACTCGCCCTCGATGGCCAGCACGCGCTTGCCGACGTTCTTGGCGAGGTCACCGATGCGCTCCAGATCGTTGGAGATGCGCAGGGTGGCCACGATGTCGCGCAGGTCGCTGGCCATGGGCTGGCGCTTGGCGATGACCAGCACCGCCTTTTCCTCGATGTCGCGCTGCATGTGGTCGATGGCGGCGTCCATCACCACCACGCGCTGGGCGGCGGTGCCGTCCCGGCGGATCAGGGCGCCGACGGAATCGGCCACCAGACGCTCGGCCTGGCCGCCCATCTCGACGATCTTGCGGCCCAGTTCCTTCAGCTCGGCATCGAAAGAGGAAACAGTATGTTCAGGCATCAAAACCTCCCCGTGCCGCGTCAGCCGAACCGGCCAGTGATGTAGTCGCGCGTCTTGATCTCCTTCGGATTGGTGAAGATCACGTCCGAGGGGCCGACCTCCACCAGTTCGCCGAGGTAGAAGAACGCCGTGCGGTCGGCGCAGCGCGCCGCCTGCTGCATGTTATGGGTCACGATGACGATCGTGAATTCCTGCTTCAGCTCGTCGATCAGATCCTCGATCTTCGAGGTGGAGATCGGATCGAGCGCCGAGGTGGGCTCGTCCAGCAGGATGACTTCCGGCTTCACCGCGATGGTGCGGGCGATGCACAGGCGCTGCTGCTGGCCGCCGGACATGCCGAGCGCCGAGGTGTGGAGACGGTCCTTGGTCTCTTCCCAGATCGCCGCCTTGCGCAGGCAGCTCTCGACGCGCTCGTCCATCTGCGACTTGGACAGGCTCTCGTGCAGGCGCACGCCGAAGGCGATGTTGTCATAGATGGACATGGGGAAGGGCGTCGGCTTCTGGAACACCATGCCGATGCGGCTGCGCACCACGGTGGAGTCCAGATCCTTGCCCACCACGTTCACGCCGTCGAACATGACCTCGCCCTCGGCGCGCTGGCCGGGATAGAGGTCGTACATGCGGTTGAAGACGCGCAGCAGCGTGGACTTGCCGCAGCCGGACGGGCCGATCATGGCCGTCACGCGCTTCTCCGGGATGGTGAAGTTGATGTTCTTCAGGGCGTGGTTCTGCCCGTAGTAGAAGTTCAGCTTGTTGACCTGGATCTTCGTCGGCGCGTCCGGGGCGCCGGGCTTGGCCGACACGCTGGTGGACATGCTGAGGTTCGGATCGACGGCGGAAGTCATGGTCTAGCCTCGTTCGGATCTCGGGGCCCGGCGCAGCGGGCGGAATTGCGTAGGGAAGCCGGCCCGGTCAGTGCGACCGCGCCAGGACGAGCCGCGACACCACATTGAGCACCAGCACGCCCACCGTGATGAGCAGCGCGCCGGCCCAGGCCAGGGCCACCCAGTCGTCGAAGGGGCTGCCCGCATACTGATAGATGGCGATCGGCAGGCTGGCCATCGGCTTGGACAGGTCCACCGACCAGGAATTGTTGCCGAGCGAGGTGAAGAGCAGCGGCGCCGTCTCGCCGGCGGCGCGGGCGATGGCCAGCAGCACGCCCGTGACGATGCCGGCGCGGGCCGCGCGCCACGTCACCATCATGACCACCTTCCACTGCGGCGCGCCGAGCGCGAAGGCGGCTTCGCGCAGGCCCACCGGCACGAGGTTCAGCATGTCCTCGGTGGTGCGCACGATGACCGGGATCACCAGGATGGCGAGGGCGATGGAGCCCGCCCAGCCCGAAAAGCCGCCGAAGGGCACGACGAGCAGCTGATAGATGAAGAGGCCGACCAGGATGGACGGCGCAGAGAGCAGGATGTCGTTCACGAAGCGGGCGGCGGAGCCGATCTTCGTGCCCTTGCCGTTCTCGGCGAGGAAGGTGCCGGCGAAGATGCCGATCGGACCGCCGATGACGAGGGCGAGGCCGATCTGGATGAGCGAGCCGACGATGGCGTTCAAGAGGCCGCCGTTCTGGCCCGGCGGCATGGTGATGCGCGTGAAGACGTTGGTGCCGAGCGCCGGAAGGCCCTTGGCGAGCAGCGTGAGCAGGATCCATGCGAGCAGAAGGATGGCGAGGGCGGCGAATCCGACGGAAATCGCCTTGACGGTCGTGTCCTTGGCCCGGCGGGCGGCGAGCGAAGCCATGGTTCGGTTCTTTCTCAGTCGAGGCGCGAACGCACCAGCGCGCGGGACAGCGCGAGGACGATGAAGGAGATGACGAACAGGATGAAGCCCAGCTGCAGGAGCGAGGTGAGCTTCAGCGAGCCGATCGGCGCCTCGGGGAATTCGTTGGCGATGGTGGAGGCGATGGTGGCGCCCGGCGCGAAGAGCGAGGCCGAGAGGCGGGTCGCATTGCCGATGACGAAGGTCACCGCCATGGTCTCGCCCAGCGCGCGGCCGAGGCCGAGCATGATCGCACCCACCATGGCCGTGCGGCCGTAGGGAACGGAGACGTTCTTGTAGACCTCATAGGTGGTGCAGCCGACGCCGTAGGCGGATTCCTTCAGCATGGGCGGAACCGATTCCAGCGTCTCCACGAACATGGCCGTGATGAAGGGCACGATCATCACCGCCAGGATGAGACCGGCGGTAAACATGCCCGAGCCCAGCGGCGGGCCCTGGAAGAGCGCGCCGATCACCGGGATCGGGCCCAGCCACTCGATCAGCGGGGGCTGCACATAGGCGGCCATCAGCGGCGCCACGATGAAGAAGCCCCACATGCCGTAGATGATGGAGGGCACGGCGGCGAGCAGCTGCACGGCAACGCCGATGGGGCGCTTGAGCTGCTGCGGCGCGATCTCGGTGAGGAAGAAGGCGATGCCGAAGGAGAGCGGCAGGGCGACGATGACGGCGATGATGGCGCTGAACAGCGTGCCATAGATCATCACCAGCGCACCGTATTTCTCGGTGACCGGGTTCCAGCTCGGGCTCCAGAGGAAGTCGAGGCCGAACTCGCGCAGGGCCGGCAGGCCGCCGAGGAAGAGCTGGCCGATGATCAGGCCGAGCAGCACGAGAACGAGGATGCCGCAGGCCCACAGGGCGCCCACGAACAGCGGATCGGACAGTCCGCCGATGCGCTTGGCCTGATGAATGGGAATTCGGCCCATGTCATCCCTGGTATCGATCGTCGCGTCCATTCCCAGCCCTTCCTGCGTCCCCCGGCTGCGTCCAGTGCCGGTGTGGGTCTTTCATCCACGTCGCCAGGAGCCCCCTGCTCCGGCGTCCGTGCGGGCGGCAGCGCCATGGCATCCTGCACGCATTGCATTCAAAAAGCCGGGACAAGCCCGGCACCCTCCGCGGAGGGACCGGCCCGCACCGGCGAAGGTGCGGGCCGGAGGATCATCAGAACACCGGCTTGCCGTCCGGAGCCTTCACTTCAGCCTTCCAGGCTTCCTCGACGCGCTTCACGACCGCCTCGGGGAGCGGGATGTAGTGAAGCTTCTCGGCGATCTCGCCACCTTCCTTGGTGTAGGCCCACTGGAAGAACTTCATCACTTCCTTGGAAGCGTCCACGTTGGTGGGGTTCTTCGGCAGCAGGATGTAGGTGGCGGACACGATCGGCCACGCATTGGCGCCGGGCGTGTTCAGCATGGAGGCGGCGAAGTCCTTCGAGCCGGCCCAGTCGGCGGCAGCGGCGGCTTCCATGAAGGCCGGGACCGTCGGGGCGACGAACTTGCCGGCCTTGTTCTGGAGCTGGGTCACGACCAGCTTGTTGGCGGCGGCGTACACGAACTCGACGTAGCCGATGGCGCCCTTGGTGTTCTTCACGGTGCCGGCAACGCCTTCGTTGCCCTTGGCGCCCGCGCCCGTCGGCCACTGCACGGAGGTGGCGGCGCCGACCTTGGCCTTCCAGTCCGCGCTGACTTCAGCGAGGTAGGAGGTGAAGACGTAGGAGGTGCCCGAGGCGTCCGAACGATACACCGGGACGATCGCCTGGTCGGGGAGCTTCACGCCGGCGTTGAGGTCGGCGATCGCCTTGTCGTTCCACTTGGTGATCTTGCCGAGGTAGATGTCGGCGAGGACCGGGCCGGTCAGCTTGAGCTGCTCGGTCTGGATGCCGTCGAGGTTCACGGTGGCGACGATGGAGCCGATCACGGCCGGGAACTGCAGCAGGTTGTTGGAGGCCAGCTTCGGACCCTCAACAGGGGCGTCGGAGGCGCCGAAGTCCACGGTGCGGTTGATGATCTGGTTCTGACCGCCGCCGGAGCCGATGGACTGGTAGTTCAGGCCGTTGCCGGTCTTCTCTTTATACTTCGCACCCCAGGACTGATAGACCGGGGCCGGGAAGGACGCGCCAGCGCCGTTGAAATCGAGGGCAGACGCGTTACCGGCGACGAGGGTGCCGGCCACAGCGAGGGCTGCGCCGAGAATATGGGTGAGCTTCACGGGGTTCTCTCCATTGCCAATCAGGTGCTGCCACGGGACGTTCCCGTCCTGACGCAACTTTGGACCGCCCACACATAGCGGTCTGGCCCGAACCTTCTATGACTGGTTCGTGACACCTGAATGACGGATCAAGCCGCTGTATTTACTGAGTTTTTCGCAGCGTCATCGGAGAGGTCGAGGCGCACGGTAAAAGTTGCCCCCTTTCCGGGGGTGCTCTCCACCATCAGCCGGCCCCGATGGCGGGCGACGATATGCTTGACGATGGCGAGGCCGAGACCCGTCCCGCCCTGGTCGCGGCTCGCCGCAACGTCCACCCGATAGAAGCGCTCGGTCAGGCGGGGCAGATGCTCCGGCGCGATGCCCGGCCCATAGTCCCGCACGCTCACCGCAGCCACGTCACCCTGCGTCCCCGGCTCGCGGGCGATGCGCACATCCACGTTCTGGCCGGTGCCGCCGTATTTCAGGGCGTTCTCCACCAGATTCTCGAACAGGCGGATGAGTTCATCCCGATCGCCGCGCACCGGCATGGCGCTCCCGTCCGTCTCCAGCGTGATGGTGATGGCGCGGTCCTGCGCCAGCGGGCCGAGCGTGTCGCGCACATGGGAGAGGATGCCGCACAGGTCCACCACCGTGTCCGGCCGCACGTGCACGTTGAGTTCGATGCGCGAAAGCGAGAGCAGATCGTCGATGAGGCGCGACATGCGGCGGGCCTGCGCGCCCATGATGCCAAGGAAGCGCTCGCGCGCAGCGGCGTCGTTCTTGGCGGGACCCAGCAGCGTCTCGATGAAGCCGGAGAGGGAGGCGAGCGGGGTGCGCAGTTCGTGGCTGGCATTGGCCACGAAGTCGGCCCGCATCTGCTCGCTGCGCCGCTGGGCGGTGAGGTCCCGGAACGTCAGCAGCACGCCGTCCGGCTTCGACGGTGCCGGCGCCGCTCCCTTCGAGCCCGAAGCGTCGGGGCGCGGCTTCAGCTGGACGGGCACCACGTGGGCCTCGAGCCAGCGGTCGAGTGGGATGCGCTCGGCAAACTCGACGCGTCGGGGGATGCCGTCCTCGGCCGCCATGCGCACCGCTTCCAGCACCTCGGGCACGCGCACGAGGAAGGAGAGCGGATCGCCCACCTTGGCCGGGCCGATGGCAAGCGCCACGCGGGAATTGGCGGTGCGGATCTCGCCGGTGGGCGTGAGCAGCAATGCCGGTTCCGGCAGAGCGGCGATCAGCGCATGCACCGCCGGCTCACCCTCCACGTGGTCCTCCTGGGGCCGCACCTTCTCGGCGAGACGCTGGAGCACCGGCGGCTCTCCGGTGAGGATGGCGCAGGCAAAAAAGCCGATGACCGCCACCACCAGCAAAGGCAGCCCGACGCCGGGCGCCATCTCGCCGCTCAGCATGGCCACCAGCACGATGGCAGCGATCAGGCCGATCCACAGGCGCGGCTGCCGCCAGAACGGCGGCGCGGACGCGGCGTCGCGCGCCTCGGCAGGCTCGTTCATGGCAGCGCTCTCCCGCCGGTTACAGGACCGGCGCGCCTCACATTGCGGCCCGACATGGGCGTGACCTCTGGCAACGGAAGGCGCGGCGAGCCGGCCTTCTTCGATTCGTTAATCGGGTGATGGTGAATTCGGGCTGCGAAAGCAATACGACAAAGCGGCGGTCCCTATTTTCGCCGCAGGGTGTGATTCAAAGTTCCTTCAAGGGAACCTGTTCTCCTATAGAACTCTTTCCATGCAGGCTGCGCTGTGGCGGCGTGTATCTGACGGGACGAAACCATGTCCATTCGTACGGGTCTTCTGGCGGTGACGACCCTGGCCGCGGGCCTCGGCGCCGCCGCTGCCGATCCCCTGCCCTACCCTTCCGCGGACTTCGCCCTGAAGGCGGTCCTGCGCGACGGGGGCTCTCTCGACCTCGCCTATGCGGACGGGCGCATGCGCCTGGAACTGCTGCCGAAATCCTCGCCCACCCTGATCGTCGGCATCGCCGACCTGAAGTCCGGCAAGGTGGCACTGATGGTGCCGTCCATGCCCAAGATGGCGATGCAGACGGACCTGCCGCCCAGCTTCAGCTTCGCCGCCCTCACCGGCTCGGGCACCAAGACCGGCACCGACACGGTGGCGGGCGAAGCCTGCGACCTCTGGAAGATCGATCCGGTGCCGAGCCAGACCACCGCCGGCCCCACCACCGCCTGCATCACGGCCGACGGCATCGCCCTGCGCACCCATGTGGAAATCCAGGGCAAGCCGCAGTTGGTCTATGAAGCGACCGCGCTGACGCGCGGCCCTCAGGACCCGCGCCAGTTCATGGTGCCCCATGGCGTGCAGACGGTGAAGCTGCCGAAATCGGCGGTGGCGGCGGTGCCGGGGCTCAACCTTCTGGCTGCCCCCTCCGCGCCCTAGGCCCCTGCGGCCGGCATCGCCGCCGCAGGTCCGTTCTCACCGCAAGCCTCACTCGGCGGCGGTGACGTGCTTCTTCTCGGGAACGACCGTGTCCTTCGCGGTGGCCGCCTCGGCCGCGGCTTCCGCCGCTCCGCGGGCCCGCAGCCGCCCGAGGTAGAGCTCCCGCCCACCCAGCAGGGACAGGGCGAAGGCGAAGGGCACGATGTAATAGAACAGCCGGAACACCAGCAGCGCGCCGACCATCTCGCCGGTGTCGAACTGCGGCAGCGCCACCAGCAGCGCCGCGTCGAACACGCCGAGGCCGCCGGGCGCATGGCTGGCGAAGCCCAGCAGCGTCGCGGTGACGAAGATGACCGCCAGCGAGATGGGATCGATATAGGGGCTCGCCGGCATCAGCATGTACATGGCGGCGGCGCACAGGCTGAGGTCCAGGATGCCGATGCCGATCTGCAGCAGCGTCGTCTTGCCCGCCGGCAGCGTGATGAACCAGTTGGAGCGGCCGATCTTGCGCGGCGCCGCGCTGACCCACCACACATAGCCCACCAGCACGGCGAGCGCGCCGATGCCGATCAGCCGGTTCACCAGCGGCGGAAGCTGATCCACGGCGGTCGCCGCGTCGGGATGGATGACGATGCCGAGGCCCAGCACCGCAATGTTGCCGAGCCAGAAGGTCAGGCCCGCGACGAAGCAGATCTTCGCCACGTCCACCGCTGAGAGGCCCCAGGCGGAATAGATGCGGTAGCGCACGGAGCCGCCGGTGAAGACCGTGAAGCCCACGTTGTGGCCGACCGAATAGGAGCAGAAGCCGGAGAGCGCGGCGACGCGATAGGGCACGTGCGGTTTCTCGATGGTCCGGAGCGCGAACCAGTCATAGAAGGTCAGCGTCAGATAGGCGCAGGCCACGAGAATGAAGGCCGCGGCCACGTGCAGCGGGTTCTTCGCCTTCAGCGCGGCGACCACGTCGGCCACGTTGAGGTTGTGCAGCATCTTGTACAGGACGGTGATGGCAAAGCCGATCACCACGAGGCTCAGGATAAATCCCAAGCCATGCAGGCCCACGCGGTCCCGCAGGAAACGCCAAACCGTCTTAGGAAAGCTCATCACGCACCGTGTCCCCGCAGACGGCCCGCCCGCCCCATTGTCCACCGGCGAACCGCCCGGATCGGATGGGATGACGCTACGTCGCCACCATCCTTGCATTGAAGCCCTACAGCCTCAAGACGGCGCGCCCAAGGCACGCGGCCCGATTTTCAAAGTTTCACCGGATAACCGATCTCGACCGTGCGGCTGCGCGGCAGGCCGAAGCGGTCCACCGAGCGCTCGGCGTTGCGGGCGAGGAAGGCGAAGACGTGGGCCACCACGTCGCGGCCCCGCACCACCTCGTCCGGAGGGATGATGCGCTCGTGGCCGATCACATAGATCGCCTCGTCCGGATCGACGCCACGGGCGCTCAGCGCCGGCCCGAGCACCGAGGGCACGTCGATCTGCTGCATGTAGCCGAAGCGCAGGTCCACGCGGATGAAGCCGCCGTCGAGATTGGTCACCCGCACCCGGTCATCCACCGAGACGCGCGGCCGGGCGGCGATCCAGACCGAGACGATGACCGCCCGCTGGAAGCGCACCTTCAGCAGGTCCGCCATGCGCGAGAGAGCCACCGGCGTCATGGCACCGGCGCGGGACAGGAAGATGGCGGTGCGCGGGCTCTCCGCATCCGAGGCGCGATCGCCGCGCAGCACGAATTCATCGAGCGGCTCGGTGAAGCGCTGCTGCTGCGCCACCACCCCCTCGAGGCCCCGCCGCCAGCTCACCATCACGAAGATGACGATGCCGGCGATGGTGAGCGGCAGCCAGCCGCCCTCATGCAGCTTGGTGAGGTTGGCAGAGGCAAACGCCGCATCAAGGCTGAACAGGCCGATACCCAGCGCGATCACCGCGGGCTTGGGCCATTTCCACGCCCGGTTCACCTGCGCCACGAACAGGATGGAGGTGGTGACCATGGCGAAGGCCACCGCGATGCCATAGGCCGAGGCGAGGCGGTCGGAGGCCTCGAAGCCGAGCACGACGGCGATGCAGGCCACCATGAGCAGCCAGTTGAGGCGGCCGACATAGATGTGCTGCTCGTTGTGCTCGCTGGTGTAGCGGATGCGCATGGGCGGCAGGTAGCCGAGTTCGATGGCCTGCTTGGCCAGCGAGAACACGCCGGTGATGATGGACTGAGAGGCGATCACCGTCGCCGCCGTCGCGAGGAACAGCAGCGGGATATCGAACAGGTCCGGGCAGAGGTCGTAGAAGGGATTGCGCACCGCCTGCGGGTCGCGCAGCAGGATGGCACCCTGTCCGAAATAGTTCAGCAGCAGCGCCGGCATGGCGACAAACAGCCAGGCACGGGCGATGGTCTTGCGGCCGAAATGGCCGAGGTCCGCATAGAGCGCCTCGCCGCCGGTGATGGCGAGGAAGCAGGCGCCGATGATGACGCCGGCAAGACCCGGATGGGTGGTGACCGTATGGAAGCCCGCCCGCGGGTCGAGGCCCGCCAGGACTTCAGGCGCCTGCATGATGCCATAGACGCCCAGCACCGCCAGCGAGCCGAACCAGAGCACCATGATGGGGCCGTAGAAACTGGCGATCCGCTCGGTGCCGAGGCGCTGCGACAGGAACACCGCCGCCAGCACCAGCACGGTGAGCGGCACGATCCAATCCAGCAGGGCCGGCGAGATGACCTGAAGGCCTTCGATCGCCGAGAGCACCGACATGGCCGGCGTCAGCACGCCGTCGCCGATGAGCATGGCGGCGCCCACGAGGCCGGCCGCCAGAAGATACCAGCGCAGACCGATGGCGCTGCGATGCAGGTCGAGCAGCGTCACGAGCGCGAGGATGCCGCCTTCGCCATCATTGTCGGCGCGCAGGACAAGCATCACGTATTTGACGGTGACGGAAAGGATGATGCTCCAGGTGATGAGCGACAGGAGGCCCATCACGTCGGCGCTGGTGAAGTCCGTGCCGCCAACCGCCAGCACGCCCTGCTTCAGGGCATAAAGCGGACTGGTGCCGATATCGCCGAAGACGACGCCCAGCGCGCCGATCTCCGCGGCGAGCGGCAGGGCGCGGGAACGATCACGACTGAAGCTCAAGGCCATCGCTCGCGTTCCGGTCGTTCACGGTTGCTGTGGCGACGGAAGGGATGGGAGCGGCACGCGCACGACACTCACTCTCGATCGGGCGCGCACCATGCGTCCCGATTTCCGGTCGAAACGGTCCAAGGCTGCCCCCTAGAACACGCGGCCGAAGCATCGGCTGCCGCTCACACCTAGCTCCGATCGGACCGGCTGACAATGTGCCGGATCAGGGCACCTCAGCCCCGCACCAGCCAGAATGGATGGCCGCGCCTTTCGGGCGCGGCCGCTTTCGCGATCAGTAGCGGTAGTGCTCGGGCTTGAAGGGGCCCTCGCCCGGCACGCCGATGTAATCGGCCTGCACCTTGGAGAGCTTGGTGAGCTTCACGCCGATCTTTTCGAGATGAAGCGCCGCCACCTTCTCATCGAGATGCTTCGGCAGCGTGTAGACCTTCTTCTCGTAATGGCCCGGCTTCGTCCAGAGCTCGATCTGGGCGAGCGTCTGGTTGGTGAAGGAGGCGGACATCACGAAGCTCGGGTGGCCGGTGGCGTTGCCGAGATTCACGAGGCGGCCTTCGGAGAGAAGGATGATGCGCTTCTTGTCGGGGAACTCGACCTCGTCGACCTGCGGCTTCACATTGTGCCACTTGAAGTTCTTCAGGCCGGCGACCTGAATTTCGCTGTCGAAGTGGCCGATGTTGCAGACGATGGCGCGGTCCTTCATGGCGCGCATGTGGTCCACGGTGATGACGTCGAGGTTGCCGGTCGCCGTCACGAAGATGTCCGCGCGCGGCGCGGCGTCTTCCATGGTGGTGACCTCATAGCCTTCCATCGCCGCCTGCAGGGCGCAGATGGGGTCGATCTCGGAGACGAGCACGCGGCAGCCGGCGTTGCGGAGCGAAGCGGCCGAGCCCTTGCCCACGTCGCCGAAGCCCGCGATCATCGCGACCTTGCCGGCCATCATCACGTCCGTGCCGCGACGGATGCCGTCCACGAGGCTCTCGCGGCAGCCGTAGAGGTTGTCGAACTTGGACTTGGTGACGCTGTCGTTCACGTTGATGGCAGGCCAGAGCAGCGTGCCCTTCTTCTGCATCTCGTAGAGACGGTGCACGCCCGTGGTGGTCTCTTCCGTCACGCCGCGGATGTTCTTGGCGAGCTGGGTGTACCAGCCGTGCTTGTGCTTCAGGCGGCGCTTGATGGCAGCGAAGAGGACTTCCTCTTCCTCATTGGTGGCGCCGTCGAGGAAGGCGGTGTCGCCGTTTTCCGCGCGCAGACCGAGGTGGACGAGCAGGGTGGCGTCGCCGCCGTCGTCCAGGATCATGTTCGGGGTGCCGCCGTCGGCCCACTCGAAGATGCGGTGGGTGTACTCCCAGTATTCCTCCAGCGTCTCGCCCTTCACGGCGAAGACGGGGGTGCCGGCGGCGGCGATGGCGGCTGCGGCGTGGTCCTGGGTCGAATAGATGTTGCACGAGGCCCAGCGCACGTCCGCGCCCAGCGCCTTCAGCGTCTCGATGAGCACGCCGGTCTGGATGGTCATGTGCAGGGAGCCGGCGATGCGCGCGCCCTTGAGCGGCTGCGACGGGCCGTATTCGGCGCGGGTGGCCATGAGGCCCGGCATTTCGGTCTCGGCGATGTCGAGCTCCTTGCGGCCCCAATCGGCGAGATTGATGTCCTTCACCACATAATCGGTCATGTCTGCTCTCCCTGTCGGGGCCTCAAGGCGGCGCGGCATGCTGCGGCACGCCAGCCGAGTGCCGGGGACGTAGCACGACCCGGCAGCAGCATCAATAACGATATAAAGAAATGTTTATATGACCACTTCCAAAACGGAACGGCCCCGCAGAATCGCATGCGTGCCCTGCGCCGGATCGCTTGCGCGAAAATGAACGACGCTTTCATTCAGGTGATTTTTGTGTTATGTAAGGTGTTACAGTCGATTGCGTCTCAGTCAACCATCCCGCGCTCATATCATCTGCGCATTCTCGGGACATAGGGGCGAGAGTTTGGCGTGTCCGGCCGCGGGGTACGGCTTGGCGCGAAGGATTGATTGTTGATTTCGACTGCCAGCGGGCTGCCGGATCTTCCGTAGCCCAGTCGTCAGCACAAGTCACGCACCCGTCGAAAAGCCGGTCATCGGCGCGCGCGTGTCAGGACGATCCGGCCTCCGGGCCTGATCAGGAGCGGTTCAAAGCATGTCGACAAAGAAGAGCAGCGCGCAGGCCCGTCTTGGCTTCAAGACGGGAGAACACATCGTGTACCCCTCTCACGGCGTCGGCCGAATCACCTCCATAGAAGAACAGGAAGTCGCGGGCTTCAAGCTCGAACTGTTTGTGATCTCCTTCGAGAAGGACAAAATGACGCTCCGCGTGCCGGTGCCGAAGATCGCTTCGGTGGGCATGCGCAAGCTGTCGGAAGGCCCGGTCGTGACCAAGGCGCTGGAGACCCTGAAGGGCCGCGCCCGCGTCAAGCGCACCATGTGGAGCCGCCGTGCCCAGGAGTATGAGGCGAAGATCAATTCCGGCGACCTCATCGCCATCTCGGAAGTGGTCCGCGACCTCTATCGCTCTGACGCGCAGCCCGAGCAGTCCTATTCCGAGCGCCAGCTCTATGAAGCCGCGCTGGACCGCATGGCCCGCGAACTCTCGGCCGTGCAGAACATCACCGAGACCGAGTCCGTCAAGCTGATCGAGCAGAACCTCCAGAAGGGCCCCAAGCGGGGTGCCGGCAAGGCGGAAGAGGTCGAGGACAGCGAGATCGACCAGGACATCGAGGCGGAAGAGGCGGCCTGAGCCGTTCGCCCACACCTCTCCAGTCAAGGCCCCGCTTCGGCGGGGCCTTTGCTTTTGGGCACCCCGAAACGAGCCGACCCTCCCGGCCGGAGTGTCGGCCATCCGCGCCTGCGGGCAGCCGAGCGCATGCGGACCAATCCGCCGTTGGCGGAGCCGGAAAGCCAATGCGCCATATGCGTGCCGGCCGGAACACTCTCAGACCATCCCGTGCATAGGGAGGCGCATCCGCGATCCCGGCACAGGAGGAGAGACGGACCCGAGCCATCTCCCCCTGCCGTTTGGCCATGGCCCCGCTTCAGCGGGCCTCGGCTTTTTCGCGCTGGCCGAAACCGACAGGTCTTCCTGACCTGCCAGCCTGACATAAGCCTTCGCGGACAAGCCAGAGGTTGGCGCAGTCGGAAAGCGACGCGCGATATACGTGCAGCCGTCCGGTGGTGGCGACGCTGGCCGTCACGTCGCGAGCGGACCGGCTATTCCGACGACACGTCGTTGAGAAAGGCCGGCTCAAATCCTCGAGCAAAATCGCAGGACGTTTCAGGCGCGGAGTTTCGGCGAGGCGGAAGCTGCTGCCTGAGCCGTCGTCACCCGAACTGAAACAGCTTAGGCCTCACTTCAGCGGGCCTTCGCTGAGCGCCGCCGGGTCCGGCCTTCAAGTTCCCCGGCCCACCCAAGCCTTCGGGAGGAAGCCGGCATTGGCAGAAGCGGGAAGCGCGCCACGCCGGGTGCGGGCCAATCGTCCGCTAGCGCGGACGCCCGGGCCGCCGCTTCTCGAAAGGACCAGCGAGCTCAGAAGACGCTTCATTCGTGAGCGACCTCTGCTCGTGCGGGAGCGCCGAGATGAGGCGACGCATCGCCCGTCATAGCCAAGATCGAGACGTCTGGCGCGATCCTGATAAAAGCCCCCAAACCCCGCTGCGGGCCGCAGGCGCCGCTCTGGCAGGAGCCCTGCCGCCCCCCCCTCCTCGGAGCACGTCCGGAACATCGCCCCGCGCGGGAGGCCTGCCCCGGAATGCAAAAAGCGCCGTCGCGGACCCGCGAGGCGCTCATCGAACTCATGGAGTGCGGGCGATATTCCGGCGCCGCTCCATCCCCTTCGGACGGCGGCCGGAATCTCTTGGTATCAGCGGCGCGCCTGCGGCGCGTGCTGTTCTTCCTGAAGCAGGGCCTCGGTGGCCGCGATGGCCCCTTCCAGCTCCGAAATCTTGCGGAGCGCGCCGTCAGACGGAAGCGTCCCGGCCTTGGCAGCGGTGACAATCAGGTCCCTCTGCGCCTTCTTCAGTCGATCGAGGAGACCGTCGAGATCCGCCTCAGAACTTTGAGCCATGAAACAGCCAACTCCCGAAAACAACGGGAACGGCCGCCACCCGAAGGCAGCGGCCGCCCATGAACGCTAAGGCGCCGGTCAGTCCGCGACTTCGATGCCGCGGGCCTCCGGACCCTTCGGGCCCTGGCCAACCTGCACCACCACGCGCTGACCTTCGCTGAGGTCGGCAAGGCCGGAGCGGGACACGACGGTGACGTGCACGAACACGTCCTTGCCGCCGCCCTCAACGGCGATGAAGCCGAAGCCCTTCTCGGGGTTGTACCACTTCACGGTGCCGACACGCTCCTCGGTCGGGCCGGAAGCCGCGCGGGGGCCACCCGAACGGGGGGCGCCGCCGCCGAAGCCACCGGGGCCGGCGGGCGCGCGACGGGGCGGGGCAGCCTCGGCGGTCGAGGTATCGACCTCGAGCACCTCGGTGACCTGACGGCCCTTCTGGCCCTGGCCGACGCGGACGCTCAGCTTCGAGCCGGGAGGCACGCTTTCCTGGCCGGCGGCCTCGAGGGCGCGGGCGTGCAGGAACACGTCACCCGAACCGTCGGACAGCTCGACGAAGCCGAAGCCCTTCTCGGGGTTGAACCACTTGACGGTGGCCTCAATGGGCGGACCCGACGGAGCCGGTGCACTGAACGAGCTGTGCGAGGGGAAAGCACGCTCTCCGCCGAAGGCGCGGTCCCGCGACGGGGGCGGGGCATAATCGTCATCAAAGCCACGACGGCGCGGCTCTCGGAAGTCTCGGTTACGGCTCATGTGTATTTCCGTTGAGGTCAGGTCGCCAATCTTGGCCTGGGCCATCCACCATTGCTGAACTTGTCGTCGTTTGTACTGATACCGTCTTGGAACGACCTGAATAAGTCCCCCTCGACACGCTCAAGCCAGCTTCCCGCTTCTCGCCTTACAGCCTAAATGGACATGGCCGGATTTTCCGTGCGTTCAATGCAGAAACGCCCATCACACCGGCATATTCACACACTAACACACATTCCTGCCGATTTGGTACATCAATGTTTATCTGACGTGATCAGGGGCCCGTCAGAAAGACGCTTTACATTTTTGGAACAAGCAAAACCGGTCAGGCTTGCAATGTTTTTCGTCGCCGCCCCGCCGAGGCCAGAGGTAGCATGATGTCCGAGCCCTTGACCCAACAGGACATTCGCGCGCCCGCCGAGACTCCCGCCGCCCGCCAGCACGGCGCCGCCCCCACCCATTCCGGTGTCGCCCTGCCCCGCGCCGAGGCGCCGGAAGCCCTCGCGCTGCTGGAACGGCGCCGCTCCCTGCCCCTGCGCTCCCTGGTCGAACCCGGCCCGACGCCGGCGGAGCTGGACCGCCTGCTGGCGGTGGCCGCCCGCGTACCGGATCACGGCCGCCTGGTGCCGTGGCGCTTCATCGTCCTGTCGGGCGAGGCGCGGGCGCAGGCCGGAGCGTTGCTCGATGCGCTCTATCGTCGCCAGAACCCGGACCTGCCCGAGAGCAAGGCGGACATGTGGCGCCTCTATCTCCTGCGGGCCCCGGTCACGGTGGTTCTGGTGAGCCGGCCGGACCCTGCCGCCAAGGTTCCGGTCTTCAACCAGATCCTATCGGCGGGCGCCGCCGGCATGGCGCTCGTCAGCGCCGCGACGGCGCTGGGCTATGGCGCCCAGTGGCTGCTGAAATGGCCCGGCCGGGACCCAGAGGCCGCGGCCCTGCTGGGCGTCCGCGCGGGCGAGCAGGTGGCCGGCTTCATCCATCTCGGCAGCCCGGCCGAGCGGCCCGACGATCGCCCCCGCCCCGCGCTCCCCGACGTGGTGACCCACTGGCAGCCGGGCTGAAACGCAAAGAGGCGGGCCAGAGCCCGCCTCTCCAACGGTTCAGCGACGCGCCGTCCTCAGTCGAAGGAAGCCGTCGTCTTGTCGCTCTTGCGGTTGTAGCGAATGGTGATCTTCGACACCGAGCACAGGTCGATGTCGTACCAGATGGCGCTGGAGTTATCGTCCGAATAGACGACCTTCAGGTCCCACTTGCAG
The DNA here is from genome assembly GCF_000010525.1 of Azorhizobium caulinodans ORS 571. Lineage (GTDB taxonomy): Bacteria > Pseudomonadota > Alphaproteobacteria > Rhizobiales > Xanthobacteraceae > Azorhizobium > Azorhizobium caulinodans. Next base: position 4,618,078 of record NC_009937.1, read on the forward strand.
GTTTTGGTGGCGCGGTGGAACTTGATCTCCCAGGAATCGCCGTCGTCCAGCGTGTCCTTCCCGAGAACATCCTCTTCCCAGTCGTCCGACTTGCTCGGCGAGACGAACACCTTCTCGATGTCGTAGCCGGTCTTGTTGACGAGGGTGAAATTCTGCCGCGCCTCGGCGGCAGCGAGCGGGCCGGACACCGCCAGCACGGTAAAGAGCGCCAGCACTGCGGCGCAGATACGCGAAACCATCCTCAGCCTCCCACGCAGGGCCACAGGCCCGATCGCCGTACCCAACTACGGGATCACTTTTGCGTGGTCAATCGAGGTTTCGCCCGTCTCCCATGGCGCAAATGGGGTCGATCCCCCAGCAGCGCTCGAAAGGCGCGGTCAATAGTGCAGCTTGGCCTCGGCCTGGGCGGCGCTGCGCACATACTTGACGCTGAAATAGACGGCCAGCAGGCCGAACAGCGCCATCAAGGCGTATTCGCCGATGTCGCCGAGCTGGAACAGGCCGGCGAGCGCCCACCCGGCGGCCACCGCCACCGTGAATGCCTGGACCGCGACGAGAATGGTGGCGCTGATGACGCTCACCAGCCCGCGTGCCGTCAGTCCATCATTCGTCCGCGCCATTCTCGTCTCCGTCAGGGCCTTGCGCCCGCTGCGCCGCGCCGACCCTTCCGGTCGGGGGCAAGCTGAATTAAGAGGCCGGGACACTGCTCTGCAAAGCCGCGCGGGTCAAGCGCACGGCATCAGCCGCCCCGGAGGGCCCCATGAGCCACGAAAGCACCCACACCGCGCGCGGCATCGTCGCCGCGCCCCATGCCCTCGCCGTCGAGGCCGGGCGGCAGGTGCTGGCGGAGGGCGGCAATGCGGTGGAAGCGGCGCTCGCCACCGCCGCCGCCATTGCCGTGGTCTATCCGCACATGAACCATCTGGGCGGCGACGGCTTCTGGCTCATCCGCGAGCCCAACGGCCGGGTGCGCTATATCGAGGCCTGCGGCTTTGCCGGCGCCCGCGCCACCATCAAGAGCTATCGCGACGCCGGCTATGACACCATTCCCGAGCGCGGCCCGCTCGCCGCGCTCACCGTCCCCGGCCTCGTCGGCGGCTGGGGGCTGGCGTTGGAGGCGGCCCGCGCCGCCGGCGGGCGCCTGCCCCTCCCCCGGCTGCTGGAGAGCGCCGTCCAGCACGCCCGCGCAGGCGTGGCCGTCACCCGCTCGCAGGCGCAGCTCACCGCCGACAAACTCGCCGAGTTGAAGGACGCGCCCGGCTTTTCCGCCCAGTTCCTCGTGGATGGCAAGCCGCCGGAAGTCGGCCACATCCAGAAGGCGGAGCGGCTCGCCGACACGCTGGAGCATCTCGGTCGGGCGGGGCTGGAGGATTATTACCGGGGCGACGTCGCCCACGAGATGGCGGCGGATCTGGAGCGCATCGGCAGCCCGGTCACCCGCGCCGATCTGGAGCGCTATCGCGCCGTGGTGCGCGAGCCGCTCAGCGTCGATCTGCCCGAGGGCCGCATCTTCAACGCGCCCCCGCCGACGCAGGGTCTCGCCTCGCTTCTCATCCTCGGCCTCTACAGCCGCCTCGGCGTGAAGCGGGCGGAGAGCTTCGATTTCATCCACGGTCTGGTCGAGGCGACGAAGCGCGCCTTCCTCGTGCGCAACGAGGTGGTGCGGGACTTCGAGCATCTGAAGCACGATCCGGCCCACTTCCTCACCCCCGCCGCGCTCGATGCGGATGCGGCCCGGATCGACAGGCGCCGCGCCCTGCCATGGCCGCAGCCGGCCAAGCGCGGTGACACCATCTGGCTGGGCGCGGCCGACGCGAGCGGGCTCGTCGTCTCCTACATCCAGTCCATCTTCTTCGAGTTCGGCTCGGGCTGCGTGCTGCCGCACACCGGCATCCTCATGCAGAACCGTGGCGCCAGCTTCAGCCTCGACGAGCGGGCCGTGAACCCGCTCACGCCCGGCCGGCGGCCCTTCCACACGCTCAACCCGGCGCTGGCGGTGCTGCGGGACGGGCGGGTGATGGCCTATGGCACCATGGGCGGCGAGGGCCAGCCGCAGACGCAGGCCGCCGTCTTCTCCCGCCATGTGCTGCACGGCGTGCCGCTGGGCGAGGCCATCGAGCGGCCGCGCTGGCTGCTGGGCCGCACCTGGGGCTCGACCCACACCAACCTCAGGCTCGAGAACCGCTTCGATGAGGATGTGGTGCGGGCCCTCGTCTCGGCCGGCCATGATCTGGAAGTGCTGCCGGAGGCATTCTCCGACACCATGGGCCATGCAGGCGCGGTCATCTATACGCCCAAGCGCGATCTCGAAGGCGCGCACGATCCGCGCGCGGACGGCGGGGCGGCGGGCGTCTGATCCCGCCGCGCGTCAGCTGCGCTCGTCGATGATCCGGGCGATCGCCGCGCGCAGTTCCGCAAGGCCCTTGCCGCCATGGCTGGAGGTGGGAAACACCTCCGGGAAGGCGGCGGGGCGGCGGCGGATCTTGTCCTTGGTGTCGGCGATGACGGCCTCAAGGTCGGTCCGCTTCACCTGATCGCTCTTGGTCAGCACGATGGCGTAGGACACCGCCGCCTTGTCGAGCAGATCGAGGATTTCCGCATCCACCGGCTTGATGCCGTGGCGGGCGTCGATGAGGACGAAGACGCGGGCAAGGTTCACCCGGCCGCGCAGATAGGCGCGGATGGTGGCGACCCAGGCATCCACCTTGTCCTTCGGCGCCTTGGCAAAACCATAGCCCGGCATGTCCACGAGCATCATCTCGGGCACGCACCGGAAGAAGATGAGTTCCTGCGTCCGGCCCGGCGTCACCGAGGTGCGGGCGAGCGCCGTGCGGCCGGTGAGCGCATTCACGAGGCTCGACTTGCCCACATTCGAGCGGCCCACGAGCGCAATCTCCACGCCCTGCATGGGCGGCAGCACGTCGACGGTGGGGGCGGCGGTCACGAACTTCCACTCGCCGGCAAACAGCAGACGGCCCTTCTCCAGGAAGGGATCAACGGGCTCTTCGGCGGGCGCGGCGGCTTCGGGCGTCTCGGTCATGCCCGCTTATGGTCCGCACGGCCGGCGGACGCAAGCGGCGGCACCGCCGGGCGCCGCCGCAGACGATCAGAAGCCCATGCGGGCCAGAACACCGTCGCGGTCGATGAAGCGATGCTTCAGCGCCGCTGCCACATGCAGCACCACCAGACCCAGAAGGGCGTAGGCGAGTGTCGCATGCACCAGCTCCAGTTGCCGGAACAAGGCGGCGTTGGGCGCCACCAGATCCGGCAAGGTGAAGAGGTTGAACGGCCGGGTGGGCAGATGCAGCGGCGAAGCCGAGGCCATCATCCAGCCCGCCACCGGCACGGCGACCATGAGCAGATAGAGCAGCCCATGTGCCAAATGGGCCGCCCGCCGCTGCCAGCCGGGCGGCATTGCCTCGCGGGGCGCGGGCGACAGGAGGCGAGTGGCGATCCGCGCCGCCACCAGCACCAGAACCGCAAAGCCGAAGGACTTGTGCCACAGATACCAGGCGAAAGTGGTGCCGAGGTCGGTGCGCACATGGGTCATCACCCAGCCCAGCACCAGCAGGCCGAGGATGAGCGCCGCCATGGCCCAGTGCAGCAGCCGGAGCGGCAGGCTCCAGCGCCGGCGTTCGCTCCTCACTGGGTGTCCGCCAGCGCCGCGACGGTGATGGCCACGTCGTCGGAGATGAGCGGCAGGCCCGCCGTCATGCCAAAGTCCGACCGGTGGATGTGACCGCGCGCCGTGAGGCCGAGCGCGCCCTTGCCCGTGGACTGGTCCACATCCACCACGAACACCTCGGGGCGGCTGACGCCGAGCAGCGTCAGGGTGCCGGTCACCTGCACCCGGTGGTCGTCGAGCTTCTCCACCGACGTCGATTCAAAGCTCACGGCGGGAAAGCGCTCGGTATTGAGGAAGGCATCGCTGCGCACATAGCTGTCGAGCATGGGCAGGCCGGTGTCGAGGGAGGCCGCCTCCACCTTGAAGCTCACCTTGCTGCGCGCGGGATGGTCGAAATCCACCGCAAGGTTGGAGGTGAACCTGCGGAACTGGCCGCGGGTCAGCGGATAGCCTTCGGCGCCGATCTCGAAGCGGATGGCGCTGCGGGCCGGATCAAGCACATAGGGCGCCGCGCGCACGGCGCCCGCGGCAAGCGCCAGAACGGCGGCAGCGATGGCCGCCCGCCCGGCGGTGCGACGAAACATGGACATTCAGACCTCCCCGAAGGTGCCGCCGACGGGGCATCGGCCGGCACGGGGAGCAGGCCACGCGGCGCCGGAAGAGATCCCGCTGCGCCGCTGGTCGCATTCCCACCAAGCAACCGTCCCTAGCGGCAGTATCGCCGCGAGGTTTCGTCCCCGCCTCTTCTACGCAGGGCGTGGTCTCTGGATGTGGCGAGAGCGTATTTTCGAGGCCCGCGCCAAATAAAAAGGGCCGCGCAATGCGCGGCCCTTCCGAATTCGACTTGACCCAGGGTCATCAGCCCTTGGCGGTCTTCTTCTTGGAGAAGGTGCGGGTGATGTTGTCCCACAGTTCGATCTTCACGCCGTTGCGGCGCATGATGACCGCCTGCTGGAGCACCGAGAGGGTGTTGTTCCACGCCCAGTAGATCACCAGACCGGCGGCGAAGTGCGCCAGCATGAAGGTGAAGATGATGGGCATGTAGTTGAAGATCATCGCCTGCGTCGGGTCCGGCGGGGCGGGGTTGAGCTTCATCTGCACCCACATGGTCACGCCCATGATGAGCGGCCAGGCGCCGAGCATCAGGTAGGGGCCGAGCACGGGCACCACGCTCGGGTCCCACGGAATTAGCCCGAACAGGTTGAAGACGGTGGTCGGATCGGGCGCGGAGAGGTCGTGGATCCAGCCGAAGAACGGCGCCTGCCGCATCTCGATGGTGACGAACAGCACCTTGTACAGGGCGAAGAAGACCGGGATCTGGATCAGGATGGGCAGGCAGCCCGCCACCGGATTGATCTTCTCCTTCTTGTACAGCTCCATCGTGGCCTGCTGCTGCTTCACCTTGTCATCGGCATAGCGCTCGCGGATGGCCATCATCTCCGGCTGCAGGGCCTTCATCTTCGCCATGGAGGCGTAGGACTTGTTGGCCAGCGGGAAGAAGATGCCCTTCAGCAGCACGGTCACGATGAGGATCGCAACGCCGAAGTTGCCGACGAGCTTGTAGATCCAGTCGATGACAAGGAAGAGCGGCTTGGTGATGAAGTAGAACCAGCCCCAGTCGATGAGCAGGTCGAAGCGGTCGATGCCGTACTGGCGCTCGTAGCCGTCCACCACCGCCACTTCCTTGGCGCCGGCGAACAGGCGCGACTGCGAGGCGATGCTCGCGCCGGGCGCGATGCTCTGGGCGCTGCCGAGATAATCGGCCTGGAACGTGCGCGTGCCGGCGACCGTGCTCGACGAGAAGCGGCTATCCACCTGCGCCTTCTGGTCCGGAATCACCGTCGCGGCCCAGTATTTGTCGGTGATGCCGAGCCAGCCGCCCGTCGCCTTCATGGCGAGCGGCTTGGCGTCGTCCATCTTGGCATAGGTCACTTCCTGCAGGCCGTGGTCGCCCATCACGCCGATGAGGCCCTCGTGCAGGATGTAATAGCCCTGGGTATGCGGCATGCCGTGACGGGACACGAGGCCATAGGAATAAAGGGTGGCGGCGGCCGCGCCCTTGTTCTCCACCTCGTCCTTGACCGTGAACATGTAGCGGTCATCGACAGTGAAGGTGCGGCGGAACAGCAGGCCCTGGCCATTGTCCCAGGTCAGCACCAGCGGGGTGGCGGGGGTGAGCTTGGCGCCGGCCTCGGCGGTCCACAGCGTATCGGGACCGGGCACCGGCAGGTTGGCGCCGGGGGCCACCGTCCAGCCGAACTCCGCATAGAAGGGCTCGGGCGAACCGGAGGGAGACAGGAGCACGATGTTCGGGCTCTTGGGGTCCACCGTTTCGCGGAACTGGCTGAGGGTCAGGTCATCGGCGCGGGCGCCGCGCAGCGAGATGGAACCGCGCAGGCTCGGGGTCTCGATGGCAACGCGGGGGGTCGCGGCCAGCGCCTGGGCGCGGGTCATGACGCGCGAACCGGCAACGCCCGTGGAGCCGGGCGCGGTCGGCGCGGCACCACCGCCCTGCGCGGCCTCGGCGGACGGCGACGGCGTCTGGGTCGCCTGCGCGGCCTGCTGCTGCGCCTGGATCTGGCGCTGCTTCTCGGCCTGCGGCAGGGCGATGAAATACTGCCACCCGATGAGGATCACCAACGACAAGCCGATGGCGATGAACATGTTGCGGTTATCGGTCATGCCGGGCGGCCTCCGTCGGCGGGGGCGATAGGTGTCTTGGATGTGGGGGTCTTGGCTTTTTTCGCGGCATGCAGCCGGGAGACGGCGCGCTCCATATCGCGCACCAGCGTCTGGAAGGGCGCGTCGAGACAGGGGCCGCGCGCCACCAGAACGTAATCGAAGCCGCTGCGGCCGAGCTGCGGCATCACCAGCCGGGCAGCCTCGCGCAGCCGGCGGCGCATGCGATTGCGCACGACGGCATTGCCGTTTTTCTTGGTCACCGTGAAACCGAGGCGGGGCTCGGCCTCGTCGTGCCGGTCCCGCCCCTGCAGAAGGAAGGACGGGACATTCGCACGCTCTGCCCTGGCCGCTGCCAGGAAGTCACGACGCTTGCGGAGACGATCCACGACGGCCAGCTCCGCGGGCACGCCTCACGCAGACAGGCGCTTGCGGCCGTGGGCGCGGCGCGCAGCGATGATCTTGCGGCCGTTCTTGGTCGCCATGCGCGCACGGAAGCCGTGCCGACGCTTGCGCACGAGCTTGCTCGGTTGATAAGTGCGCTTCACGGGTCTTGTCTCCGGATTGACGGGCCACGCCCTGAGGCACGGCCGATTTCAAAAATGTCGAGCACGGTCACCGGGATCGCGAGACGCGCTCCCGAACCGGCTCCAGCGGCTGTTTCCCGGGCCTGCCCCGGCCACCGGACTTCGCCTTCGGCCGCCTCCCGGTTCAACGGGAGAATAAGACAGTATCCCAGGAGGCACGGCCGCCCGAGTTCGGGCTCGGCTTATAGGGGTGGGAGGGCCGCGCGTCAACGGCGAACCGGCGGTCGGACACAGCCGAACACCCTTCCCGCCCCGCTTCAGCCCGCCATGAGCTTGTCGGTTTTCTCCGCCGCGGCCTCGGAAGCCTCCTCCGGGCTGCGGCCCTTGCCGGCCAGCACCTCGCCCACGTCGGGCAGAATGCTTTCATCCGCCGTATCGGCGGGCTTCAGCGGCTCATCCACGGGGAAGAACACGCCTTCGGGCGTGATGATCTGGGTCCGCTCGCCTTCCACCTTGCCGGGCGAAGCCTCGCGGGCTGCGTCATTGAGCCCGAAGACGTGGCCTAGCATGCCGCGCGCCACCTCGCGCTCGCCCATGATGATGAATCCGGCGCCGCCCTGGCGCAGATTCTCCACCTCGGCGTCCGAATGGGCACGGGCGATGATGTCGAGCTCGGGGTTGAGCTCACGCGCCCGCCGCAGCACGCGGCCGGCTTCGAAGCCATCGGGAATCGCGAGGATCAGCCGGCGCGCCCCGGTCACGTTCGCGGCCACCAGCGCCTCGGCGGCGGCGGCGTTGGCCGGCACGACCTCGATGCCCGCCTCCTTCAGCTCGTGAATGGCATCCTCCCGGTCCTCCACCACGAGGAAGGGCGTGCCCGCGGTCTCGAGCCCGGCCGCCACGAGGCGCCCCACCCGCCCGAAGCCGACAAGAACGGTGTGGTTGCTCTGGGCCGTCGCCGGCAAGGCGGCGGCGGGGCCCATGCCCACGTCGTCCTCCGGCTTCTGCACCACCAGCTTGCCGCGCAGCTTGTCCAGCGCGAGGAAGAAGAACGGGTTGAGGAGAATGGAGATGATGGCGGAGGCGAGGATGAGATCCCGCCCCTCCTGCGGCAGCAGGCCCAGCTCCACGCCCAGCGCGGCGAGGATGAAGGAGAACTCGCCCACCTGCGCGAGGCTGGCCGAGATGGTGAGCGCCGTCCCCTTCCCGTAGCCGAACATGCGCACCAGCGCGAAGGAAGCGAGCGACTTGCCCACCAGCACGATCAGCAGCGTGCACAGGAGCGGGATCGGGCTGCGCAGGATGATGGCCGGATCCACCAGCATGCCCACGGAGACGAAGAACATCACCGCGAAGGCGTCGCGCAGCGGCAGCGTCTCCTCGGCGGCGCGATGGGAGAGCGGCGATTCGCTCAGCACCATGCCGGCGAAGAAGGCGCCGAGCGCGAACGAGACGTCGAACAGCTTGGCCGAGCCGTAGGCCACGCCCAGCGCGATGGCGAGGACCGCAAGGCGGAAGAGTTCGCGCGAGCCGAGACCCGCCACCCGGTCGAGCAGCCAGGGGATGAGGCGACGGCCCACCACCAGCATCAGCACCACGAAGGCCGCGACCTTGGCGAGGGTCAGCCCCAGCGTCGCGGCGATGCTGGAGGTGCCGAACAGCAGCTCCGCCTGCGAAGCCCCCGCCGGCTTGCCGCCCATCGCCTCGGAGAGCGCCGGCAGCAGCACCAGCGTCAGCACCATGGCGAGGTCTTCGACGATGAGCCAGCCGACCGCGATGCGCCCCTGCTCGCTTTCCAGGATGCGCCGCTCCTGCAGGGCGCGCAGCAGCACCACGGTACTCGCCACCGACAACGCGAGGCCGAAGACGAGGCCGCCTCCAAGCGGCCAGCCGAGAAGGTGGGCGAGGCCCATGCCGAGCAGGGTCGCGACCGCGATCTGCGCCACCGCGCCGGGAATGGCGATGGCCTTCACCGAGAGCAGGTCGGCGAGGGAGAAATGCAGGCCGACACCGAACATGAGCAGGATGACGCCGATCTCGGCCAGTTCCATCGCCAGCTCGGGATCGGCGGTGAAGCCGGGGGTGAAGGGCCCCACGAGGATGCCGGCGAGCAGATAGCCCACCAGAGGCGATACCCGCAGACGCTGCGCCAGCGTACCCAAGATGAAGGCCAGGACGATGGCCCCCACGATGGTGGCGACAAGCGGCGTCTCATGCGGCACGGGCACATCCTCCTGGAGGGGTAGCATGGAAAGGCACACCCACTCCCGGAGGGAGTACGGGCGCACGGCGCGGAAGGGAACCTCGCGAGTTTAAGCCAATCTCAAAGGCAGAACAGTGACTTCCGCCTTCCGGAGCGGAACTTTTTTGCCCGCGGCGCCCTGCGGAACAAAAAAGGCGCCTCCGGGGAGGCGCCTTGCGGGGGTGGGCGGGTGAAGCCGGCCGGTCACAGCCAGGGCTGTTCGGTCTTCTTCTCGCCCTCATAGGTGTCGATCTGGGTGCCCTTCTCGAGCGTCAGGCCGATATCGTCGAGGCCTTCCAGCAGGCAGCGCTTGCGGAAAGGGTCGATCTCGAACTTCACCGTGCCGCCATCGGGGCCGCGGATCTCCTGCGCCGCGAGATCGATGGTGAGCGTGGCATTGGCGCCGCGGTCGGCATCGTCGAACAGCTTGTCGAGGTCGTCCTTGGAGACGACGATCGGCAGGATGCCGTTCTTGAAGCAGTTGTTATAGAAAATGTCCGCGAAGGACGTGGAGATCACGCAGCGGATGCCGAAGTCCAGCAGCGCCCACGGCGCGTGCTCGCGCGAGGAGCCGCAGCCGAAATTGTCGCCGGCCACGATGATCTTCGCATTCCGGTAGGCCGGCTGGTTCAGCACGAAGTCCGGATTGTCCGATCCGTCCTCCTTGTAACGCATCTCCGAGAACAGGCCCGTTCCGAGGCCCGTGCGCTTGATGGTCTTCAGATACTGCTTCGGAATGATCATGTCGGTATCGACATTCACAATCTTCAGCGGTGCGGCCACGCCTTCCAGCGTCGTGAACTTTTCCATGGGCCTAACGCAGCTCCCTTGCCTTGGCTGTTCCAGATGCCGACGCGCGGGGCAGCGCCCGCGCGTCCGTGCGAAAAAGCGAGAGGCCGGCGACGCCGCGCGATCGGCTCAGCGCCGCGGCAACATCCGCGTGAGGACGTCGTCCTTCAGCACGAAGTGATGGCCGATGGCCGCCGCCCCATGCACCAGCGCCACGGCCACGAGGCCATTCGCCAGCCACTCGTGAACTTCCACCACCTGCCGGGCGAAGGTGCGATCCACCGCCACCGGAGAGGGAATGGTGAACAGGCCGAACAGCGTCACCGCATCTCCGCGCAGGAAGGCGAGATAGACGCCGACCACCGGCGTCAGCACCAGCAGCGCATACAGCAGTACGTGCACGGCCTGCGAGGCCCGGTGCACCAGCGGCGAGAGCGCCGCCGAGGGGCCGGGCATGGTCATGGCGTGCCGCGCCACCACGCGGGCGACGATGAAGGCGAGCAGCACCAGCCCGAACGAAATGTGCAGCCACCACACCATCGCCCGCAGCGGCGTGCCGCGCTCGAACAGGAAGCGCACGTAGGTGAGGCCGTAGATGATGGCGATCAGCGCCACCGTCGCCCAGTGAATGAAACAGAAGAGGTTGGGATATCTCTGAACCGGTTGCACGCTGACCTCCGCCCGCCTGTTTAGAACCGGTCCAGACTAGAGAGCGTGCAATACGGCATAAATTCGGATGTTTGCGGAGGACCACCCCGCCGGTCGCGTGGGAGTGAGGGGTGCGCGTCATAGGTCCGCCGCCGCCTCGATGCGCTCCATGTCATCGTCCGAGAAGCCGAAATGATGACCGATCTCATGCACCAGCACGTGGGCCACCACATGGCCGAGCGTCTCCTCGTGCTCCGCCCAGTAGTCGAGGATGGGGCGGCGGTAGAGGAAGATCATGTTGGGCAGCCGGCCGGTGGGGGCCACGGCCTCGTCCTGCGCGAGGCCGATCCCCTGGAACAGCCCCAGGAGGTCGAAGGGGCTTTCCGCCTCCATCTCCTCCAGCACCTCGTCGGTGGGAAAGTCCTCGACCCGGATGACCACGCCCGCGCACAGGCGGCGGAACGGCTCCGGCAGCCGGGCGAAGACCTCGTCCGCCAGTTCCTCCATCTCCGCGAGGCTCGGGGCCTCCAGCGTCCGCCACTTCAGGGCGTCGGACATTTCAACCTGCTCCTTCGGGATGATCCCGCACCGGACCGGCGGCGGTACTCCGCCGCCACGGCGCCGCCCAAGTTGGTCCGGGCTTCGCCAAGTTTCGCTCAAGTTGATGCCACGCGAACATGGTTAAGGAACCGTGAAGCGAAAACGTCGTTGCAATAACAGGACGACTACGGAGAGTGACCATGCTGCTGCGCAAGCTTGCGGTCACCAGCGCGCTGGTGACGATACTGGGTATCGCCGCGTATCTGGCTCCCCACGAGGCCAATGCCACCCTCGTTGCGACGACGTTCGCGGCCATTCAGTAACACCGCACCCTGCCGTGCCCCGAACCTGTCGGAACGCCGGAAGGCGAACGCTGCATCCTGCGGCGCGCCTCGGAACGCCATGAAAGGCCGCACCTGATCGTGCGGCCTTTCTATTTCCGTCGTCAGCCGCGCGGCCAGGTCCGAACATCGACGAAACGGCCAGCGATGGCCGCTGCCGCCGCCATGGCGGGCGACACGAGATGGGTGCGGCCCTTGAAGCCCTGGCGCCCTTCGAAATTGCGGTTCGAGGTGGAGGCGCAGCGCTCCTCCGGCGACAGGCGGTCCGCATTCATGGCGAGGCACATGGAGCAGCCCGGCTCGCGCCACTCAAAGCCCGCGGCGAGGAAGATCTTGTCCAGACCCTCGGCCTCGGCCTGTGCCTTCACCAGGCCGGAGCCCGGCACGACCATGGCCTTCACATTCGCGTTCACCGTGTGGCCGGCAACGATCTGCGCCGCCTGACGCATGTCCTCGATGCGCCCGTTGGTGCAGGAGCCGATGAACACGCGATCGATGGCGATGTCGGAAATCTTCGTGCCGGCGGTGAGGCCCATATAGGCCAGAGCGCGCTTCTTGGCGTCCCGACGCACCGCATCCTCGATGGCCTCCGGATCGGGCACGAGGCCTTCCACGGACACCACGTCCTCCGGGCTAGTGCCCCAGGAGACGATGGGCGGCAGGTTGGCGCCGTCGAGGCGGACTTCCGCATCGAAATAGGCGCCTTCGTCGGAGCGTAGCGTCTCCCAATAGGCGACCGCCTTGTCCCAGTCGGCGCCCTTCGGCGCGCGGGGACGGTCCTTCAGATAGGCGAAGGCCTTCTCGTCCGGGGCCACCATGCCGGCGCGGGCACCGCCCTCGATCGACATGTTGCAGACCGTCATGCGGCCTTCCATGGAGAGCTGGCGCATCACGTCGCCGGCATATTCGATCACGTAGCCGGTGCCGCCGGCCGTGCCGATGGAACCGATGATGGCGAGCGTCACGTCCTTGGCGCCGACCCCCTCCGGCAGGGTGCCGTCCACGGTGACGCGCATGTTCTTGGACTTCTTCTGGATCAGCGTCTGGGTGGCGAGCACATGCTCCACCTCCGAGGTGCCGATGCCATGGGCCAGCGCGCCGAACGCCCCATGGGTGGAGGTGTGGCTGTCGCCGCAGACGATGGTGGTGCCGGGCAGCGTGAAGCCCTGCTCCGGGCCGATCACGTGCACGATGCCCTGACGGATATCGCGCTCGTTATAATATTCGATGCCGAATTCGCGGGTGTTCTCCGCCAGCGTCTCCACCTGCGTGGCGCTTTCCGGATCGTCGATGCCGTGCGAGCGGTCGGTGGTGGGCACGTTGTGGTCCACCACGGCGAGCGTCTTGGAGGGCGCGCGCACCTTGCGGCCGGCCATGCGCAGGCCCTCGAAGGCCTGCGGGCTCGTCACCTCATGGACGAGATGGCGGTCGATATAGAGCAGGCAGGTGCCGTCCTCCTGCCGGGAGACGACGTGGTCGTCGAAGATCTTGTCGTAGAGGGTCTTGGGGCCGCTGGTGGGGGCGTTCATGACGATGTCCTAAGGAGCATGAACCCAAGCGCACGCGCCGGGTCATTCGATGCGACGATGATGACGGAAGAAAGGGTGTCAGCGACCGAGTCGGGCCAGCGCGGACGTGGTGAAGCGCCCGAAGAAACGGCCCGGCAAACGCACGTGATCCGGCACGGCGGCAAAGTCCATGGTCGTGCAGGCATAGTGCCCGGTCGCGCACAGCGCGGCCCTGGGCAGATGCGGAGCGACATGGAAGGGGCGGTTCATGCCGCGCTTTTTAGCAGTTCCAGCGTGCTGCGACAATGCACGAGCCCGTGCCCTCGACGCTGCGGCGCACGCGATCAATCCGCCGCGGGAACAACCGCAGGTCTGCGCCCTGTTCAGAGCGCGGCGAAAAGCCATGAGCTCAGCCGTATTGCTGCGATGCAGCAAATGGTGTTGCCTCGCATCATCTTCAGAATTTCGGGGGGCCGGACGGAGAAGGGTCATGCGGTTGGAGGTTTATGTCCTGGGCGCGCTTGTGGTTGCGGCGAGCGCCTCGATCTTCGGCGATCTCGGACGGGCGGCAGCACCGGACCAGAGCGAGATGACGGCGCGCTATGATGCCCCGGTCGCCTACTCGACCACGGCCCGCGCCGAGGACAAGATGCCCGCCACGGACACCGCCTGCAGCCGCATTCCGGGCCGCCCTGCCGCGACCTCGCTCCAGTTCCTGGAGCCCGGCACCTACGTCACCTCCGACTTCGCCACCGGCTGCGACGCCCGCTGACGCGGCGCGCCGCGCCGGGCGGCCTCACCTGAGGCTCTCGCCGCCGTTCATGGCGGACGCCGTGCGCGGCAAGGCGACGAGCCACAGGGCCAGCGCCAGCAGCGCAAACCCGCCCAGCGACAGAAACGCTGGCGCATAGCCGAGGCGCGCCGCCACCAGCCCGGCGACGCCGGGGCTGAGGGCGGCCCCGATCCCCTGCACCGTCATCACCGCCCCGAGCCCCGCATTCACATGCCCGGTGCCCCGCAGGATGCGGGCAACGATGCCGGGCGTCGCCACGCCCAGCAAGCCGGCGCCCACGCCATCCAGGATCTGCACGGGCAGCACCGTCAGCGGGTGGTCAAAGAAGCCCGCCACAAGGCCGCGCAGCGGCAGGGCCACCAGCGCCAGCACCATCACCAGCCCGTAGCCGCGCGTCTGCGCGAGGCGGGAAGCCAAGAGCGCCATGGGCACCATGGTGAGCTGGGCGATGAGCACCGTGCCAGCGGCATAAGCGGCCGGATCGAAGCTGCCGGCACTCGCCACCTGCTGGCTGAGCAGCGGCAGCATGGCGGCATTGCCCAGATGGAAAAGCAGCAGCGTCACCGCCAGCACCCGCAGCGGCACCGAGCGCAGCAGCACGGTGAGGCTCGGCGGCTCGGGATGGACCGCCCCTTCCGGCACCGCCTCCAGCCCGCGCGCCACGTCATGGTCGATGTCCTGCGGACGGATGCGCGCCAGCATCGCCAGCGAGCCCACGGCCATGAGGCTCATCAGCACGAAGACGGCGGTGAGCCCATAGAAATAGCCGAACAGACCCGCGAGACCGGCGGCGGCGAAATTGCCGGCATGGTTCCAGGCTTCGTTGCGGCCAAGCTGGGCGGCGAGGCCCGCCTGCCCCACGAGACCGAGGGTGAGGCCCGCAATCGCCGGCCCGATGGCCGCGCCGGTGAGGCCGGTGGCGATCTGCGCCAGCGTCACCACGGGGCCGGAGGGATAGAGCAGCAGCGCCAGCGTCGCGACGACCACCAGCACGGCAGAGACCGCGACCACCGCGCGCTTGGAGCGCACCGCGTCCGCCAGCATGCCCAGCGGCGTCGTGGCCACCATGCCGGCAAGACCACCGACCATCATCACGAGCCCGATGGAGTCGGCCTTCCAGCCCTGCTCCACGAGGAACACGCCGAGGAAGGGGCCGAGCCCGTCCCGCACGTCCGCCAGGAAGAAATTGAGCCCGGCCAGCGCCGCCACGGAGGCGCCGACCGTGCGGGGAGACAGGGCAACATCGGCGGCGGGAGAGGAAGCGCTCATGAGACCTCGCTGGGGACGGGCGCGAGCGTGAGCGTCGCGGCACGTCCCCAACGAAGCGGAGCTTTGGCGGGTTCCCGCTACCGCTGGGTCAAACGATCACTCGGCGGCGATCCGCACCTGCGGCTGGGCATCGCGCACCGCCGCATCCACATGCCCCTCGAACTTCGCGAAATTGTCCCGGAACATGGCGACGAGCTTGCGGGCAGTGGCGTCGAAGTCGGCTTTGTCCGCCCAGGTCTTGGACGGATAGAGGATGTGCGGCTCGATGCCCGGAACCGATGAGGGAACGGAAAAGCCGAAATAGGGATCGGTCCGGAAGGCGGCGTCCTTCAGCGAGCCATCCAGCGCCGCGGTGAGCAGGGTGCGCGTGACCTTGATGGGCATGCGCCGGCCGACGCCATATTTGCCGCCGGTCCAGCCGGTGTTCACCAGCCAGCAGTCCACCTGATATTTCGCGATAAGATCGCGCAGCAGATTGCCATAGACGGACGGATGGCGCGGCATGAAGGGCGCGCCGAAGCAGGTGGAGAACGTCGCCTCGGGATCCTTCACCCCCTTCTCCGTGCCGGCGACCTTGGCCGTGTAGCCGGAGAGGAAGTGATACATGGCCTGCGCCGGCGTGAGGCGGGCGATAGGCGGCATCACGCCGAAGGCATCGGCCGTGAGCATGATGATGTTCTTCGGCACGCCGGCCCGCCCGGTGGGACTGGCGTTCGGGATGAAATCGAGCGGATAGGCCGAGCGCGTGTTTTCGGTCAGGCTGCCGTCGTCGAAGTCCGGCACGCGGGTGTCCTCATGGAGGATCACGTTCTCCAGAATGGTGCCGAAGCGGTCCGAGGCGGCGAAGATTTCGGGCTCAGCTTCCTTGGAGAGGCGGATGGTCTTGGCATAGCAGCCGCCCTCGAAATTGAAGACGCCGGTGTTGCTCCAGCCATGCTCGTCATCGCCCAGCAGCGTGCGGGCGGGGTCGGCGGAGAGCGTCGTCTTGCCGGTGCCGGACAGGCCGAAGAACAGCGCCACGTCGCCGTCCTTGCCCGCATTGGCCGAGCAGTGCATGGGCATGACACCCTTGGCCGGCAGGAGATAGTTGAGGAAGGTGAAGACCGACTTCTTCATCTCGCCCGCATAGGACGAACTGCCGATCAGCACGATGCGGCGGGTGAAGTTCACCGCGATGATGGTGTCGCTGCGGACCCCGTGGCGGGCCGGATCGGCCTTGAAGCTCGGCAGGTCGATGATGGTCAGCTCGGGGACATAGCCCGGCAGTTCCTCGCGGGCCGGCCGCCGCAGCATGGTGCGGATGAAGAGCGAGTGCCACGCATATTCCGTATAGACGCGGGCCGCGATGCGGTGGGCCGGGTCGGCACCGCCATAAAGATCCTGCGCGAACAGTGTCTTGCCCTCGGCGGCGGCAAGAAAGTCCTGATAGAGCGTCTCGAACTGCTCAGGCGTGATCGAGCCGTTGTTGTCCCACCAGACCTCGCCCTCGGTGGTCGCATCGCGCACCACGAACTTGTCCTTGGGGCTGCGCCCGGTATGGACGCCCGTATTGGCCGCGAGCGCACCGCCAGCCGCGAGGCGCGCCTCGCCCTTGGCGATGGCGTGCTCGTAGAGCTGGGGTTCGGTGAGGTTCCAGTGAACCCCCGCGAGGTTCCGGAGGCCGAAGGTCTCGATGCCCTGAGAGCTGTTGCGAAGTCCTGTCTCGATCACGGAACATCTCCTGTTGCGCGCGACGTAACGCGACGCGCCTGCGCCGAATTCCCGAAGGGGAGCAGCAGGATGAAATACGGACAGGGAGACTGTCTATTCTTTTAAATGCGTTCAAATCGTTTGAATTTTCAGGGCATTTTCTCTCGCGCCTGCGTTACAAGCTGCACAAGGACTTGCCGCACCGCACCACGTCCCGTCACGCGCTGCGGAAAGTCGAGACGCCGCACCACATCACCACCGGCCAGTTCGCATCCATCCGGATCGAGCCCGATCATGCGCCACGCGACGCCCTCGCGCTCCGGCTCACCGAGCAGGCGCGTCGCATAGAGGGCAATGGCATCTGCATGATCCTCGTTCATGTGCGAGACCACGCCCTCAACGCTCTCGCGCACCTCGTCCGCGCCGGTCCAGTCGGTGAGAAGGCCCTTGGCCGGGAGCGTGACGATGCGGCCGAAGCCCTCCACCAGATGGGCTTCGGCCAGTTCCAGCGTGAAGAAACCGAAGTCGGTGAAGTCCGCATATTGGGCGGCGTTGGGATGACGGGCGAGATAGCGCGCCCGAATGTCGCTTCCCTCCGCCGCCGGCACCACACGGCCGAGCAGGCTGGCGCGGGGGGAATCCAGCGGATCGGCGCCGCTCGCGGCCAGCAGAAGCGAGGCGCGGGAGTCGCGGGCAAGGTTCTGGGTGTGGCGGGCGAGACGCGAGATGAGAAGGCCCGGCGCGCCGGTCTCGTCGGGGGCCACCGCGACGAGGGAAGCATAGGGCGCGCCAGTCTCCTCCAGCGTCGCCAGCGCGCCGAAGCGCGCCTCGCGCATCAGGCGACGGATCACCTCGCTCGCCCGCGTTATGGCCTCGCCCATGGTCTCCTCCCGAAGCGGCTGCAACGACGCGCGGGACCGTAAAGCCATCGCCCCGACAGCGTGAGAGGCTCGGCGTGCGATTGGAGCAATTCAAGCTGACGCATCCGCGCGCCGGGAGACTTATCCCCGCACCGCCGTTGGAAAACGCGCGGCTTTGGCAACCGAGATTTGGCGACTCAAGCGTTTCCGTCTATTTTCCGTGCAGAATAAAGCGCGGTGTCACATTTCGGCCACGCGAACCGGCTTCTTCGGCACGAAGACGTGATCTTGACCGACCCCGACGCTTGAAAGAGGTGTCATGCCCACAATCGCCCTCGTCGATGACGATCGCAACATCCTGACCTCCGTCTCCATCGCGCTGGAAGCGGAAGGCTATCGTATCGACACTTATACCGATGGGGCTTCGGCGCTGGACGGGTTCAAGACCAACCCGCCCGATCTCGCGATCCTCGACATCAAGATGCCCCGCATGGACGGCATGGAGCTGCTCCGCCGCCTGCGCCAGAAGACCGACATGCCGGTGATCTTCCTCACCTCCAAGGATGAGGAAATCGACGAGCTGTTCGGCCTGAAGATGGGCGCCGACGATTTCATCAAGAAGCCCTTCTCCCAGCGCCTGCTGGTGGAGCGCGTGAAGGCGGTGCTCCGCCGCGTGGGCGCCAAGGACGGCACTGCCCCGCGCGAAGTGGACAGCGCCAAGGTTCTGGAGCGCGGCCTGCTGCGCATGGACCCCGAGCGCCACACCTGCACCTGGAAGGGCGAGCCGGTGACGCTCACCGTCACCGAATTCCTCATCCTCCAGGCGCTCGCCCAGCGCCCCGGCGTCGTGAAGAGCCGCAACGCCCTCATGGACGCGGCCTATGACGACCAGGTCTATGTGGACGACCGCACCATCGACAGCCACATCAAGCGCCTGCGCAAGAAGTTCAAATCCGCCGACGACAATTTCGACATGATCGAGACGCTGTACGGCGTCGGCTATCGCTTCAAGGAAAGCTGAGGGCGGGCGCGGGGCGCCCATTCCCATGACCGACGCCGCAGATCCGATCTCAGGTCGAGGACCCGAAGCCCCCCCGAAACGGGGGCTCGGGATTCTTGCGACCCTCCGGCGTGTGCGCCGGTTCGTGGTCTTCAAGAGCTTCTCCAGCCTGACCAAGCGTATCGTCCTGCTCAATCTGGCGGGTCTTTGCGCGCTCGTCTCCGGCATCCTCTATCTGTCCGAATTCCGCGCCGGCCTCATCGATGCCCGCGTGCAGAGCCTGCTGGTGCAGGGCGAGATCATCGCCGGCGCCATCGCCGCCTCGGCGCAGGTCGAGACCAACGCCATCACCATCGATCCCGAGCGCCTTCTGGAGCTTCAGGCCGGCGAGAGCTACGGCCCCTCGGAAGAAGGCTTCGCGCCGCTGGAATTCCCCATCAATCCCGAGCGCGTCGCCCCGGTGCTGCGCCGTCTCGTAGGCCCGACCCGCACCCGTGCCCGCATCTACGACCGGGACGGGATCATGCTGCTGGATTCCCGCTCGCTCTATTCCAAGGGCGAGATCCTGCGCTTTGATCTGCCCCCGCCCACCCAGCCGCCGCCCGGCCTGCTGGAACGGGCGTGGCGCGGCGCGCAATCCTGGCTCGGCCGGGGCGACCTGCCCCTCTACAAGGAACTCGGCCCCCAGAGCGGCAAGGAGTATCCCGAAGTCGCTTCCGCCGCCCTCGGCCAGAAGGCCAGCGCCGTCCGGGTGGATGATCGCGGCCGCGTGGTCGTCTCCGTGGCGGTGCCGATCCAGCGCTTCCGCGCCATTCTGGGGGTGCTGCTGCTCTCCACCCAGGGCGGCGAGATCGACGAGGCGGTGGAGGCCGAGCGCTTCGTCATCGTGCGCGTCTTCCTCGTCGCCGCCGCCGTCATGGTTCTGCTGTCGATCCTGCTCGCCGGTACCATCGCCGATCCGGTGCGCAAGCTGGCCGACGCCGCCGAGCGGGTGCGCCGGCGCATCAAGACGCGCGTGGAAATCCCCGACTTCACCAGCCGCGCCGACGAGATCGGCCATTTGTCCGGCGCCCTGCGTGACATGACCAGTTCGCTCTACAACCGCATCGAGGCCATCGAGAGCTTCGCGGCGGACGTGGCGCATGAATTGAAGAACCCCCTCACCTCCCTGCGCTCGGCTGTGGAGACCCTGCCGCTCGCCAAGAGCGACGCCTCCCGCGGCCGCCTGCTGGAGGTGATCCAGCACGACGTGAAGCGGCTCGACCGCCTGATCTCGGACATTTCCGACGCGAGCCGCCTCGATGCCGAGCTTCAGCGGCAGGAGGCCGCCAGTGTCGATCTCAAGCAGTTGCTGGAGATGGTGGTGGGCATGGCGCAGGACGTGCGCAAGGATGACGGCGTGAGCGTTGCCCTCGCCTTTGAACGCCTGCCCGGCGCGCCGGCCGATTTCACCATCGCCGGCCATGCCTCGCGGCTGGGTCAGGTGGTGGACAATCTCGTCTCCAACGCCCGCTCCTTCTCGCCCGAAGGCGGCACGGTGAAGGTGCTCTGCCGCCGCACCAAGACCGGCGCGGAGATCATCGTGGACGACGAGGGCCCCGGTATCCGACCCGATGCCCTCTCGCGTATCTTCGAGCGCTTCTATACGGACCGCCCGCACCAGGGCTTCGGCCAGAACTCCGGCCTCGGCCTCTCGATCTCCAAGCAGATCGTGGAAGCCCACGCCGGCCACATCTGGGCCGAGAACCGCACGCAGGCCGGCGCGCCGGGCGAGGAGCCTCAGGTGCTTGGCGCCCGCTTCATCGTCCGCCTGCCCAACGGCTGACGCCATGAGCGCGGCCGGCGCAAGCATTCACGCCAGTTGCGTCGTCCTGGGCGAAACCGGCGTCCTCATCCGCGGCCCGTCGGGCGCCGGCAAGTCCACCCTCGCGCTGCGGCTGATGCTCGACCCACCCCGCGCCCTGCCGGAGGCGCGGCTGGTGGCGGACGACCGGGTGCTGCTGTGCGCCGAGGGGGCCGACCTCGTGGCGCAGGCACCGGAAGCGCTCGCCGGGCTGATCGAGGTCCGGCATCTGGGCATCCGGCAGGTTCCCCATCTTTTTTGCGGGAAGGTGAAGATTGTGATCGATCTTGCGGCAGAGCTTGCGCCGCGCCTGCCCGACGCCGCCGATCTCACGGAAATCCTTTGCGGAATAAAGATCCAGCGTTTGCCGGTGCCACCGGGGGCTGACGCAGCACTGCTGCTCGCCGCAGCCCTGGCGACGCGGGAAACAGGCAACACATGATGCTTTTGTGCGCTGCACCCCTTGCGTAATTTTTGAGCCGCTCTGAATATGACGGCCCCGTTGTGCGGGAAGGCCTTCACCCATTCAAAAGAGGTGAAGGCGGAGGCAACATGATCGGTCTCGTGCTCGTCACCCACGGCCGCCTGGCCACCGAGTTCTGTTCTGCGCTGGAGCACGTGATGGGGCCGCAGGCCCAGATCGCGAGTGTCACCATCGGCCCCGATGACGACATGGAACGGCGCCGACACGATATCATCGAGGCCGTCGCCAAGGTCCAGAGCGGCCAGGGCGTGGTCATCCTCACCGACATGTTCGGCGGCACCCCTTCCAACCTCGCCATCTCCGTGATGAATGCGCCGGACGTGGAAGTGGTGGCGGGCATCAATCTTCCCATGCTGGTCAAGCTCGCCAAGGTCCGGGGCGAACTCCCCCTCTCGGAGGCGGTGGACGTGGCGCAGGAAGCCGGGCGGAAATACATCAATGTCGCCAGCCGCGTCCTTGCCGGAAAATAACGCCTCCCCCACCGCGCTCGATGAGGCCGAGGACGTCGCCGTGGTCTGCGGCGCGCCCGCGCCCGAAGGCGCCCTGGTGCGGCGCCTGCCCATCATCAACAAGCGCGGCCTGCATGCGCGGGCCTCCGCCAAGTTCGTGCAGATGGTGGAAAGCTTCGATGCCAACGTCACCGTCTGCCGCAATGGCGAGGCGGTGGGCGGCAACTCCATCATGGGCCTGATGATGCTGGCCGCGGCGCCCGGCACGAGCGTCGTGGTGACAGCAACCGGAGAACAGGCGCAGGATGTGCTGAACGCGCTGGAGGCGCTGGTCGCCAACCGCTTCGGCGAAGACGAATAGCCCTCGGCACGGACATCCGGATCAGGCTTCGGGCGGGCGCCCACCAAACCGCCCACTTCTTCAATTATGCGCGACCCGGATCGCCATCCAAGCTCCGACAGGCGTGCGTACAAGCAGAATGACGCAGGCAGACACCAGCACATCCTCTCCCCGCGCTGCCGCGCGGCGGGTGCGCTTTGGCCTGTCGGCAAAGCTGCTCACCCTCACCATCGCCTTCGTCACCATCGCGGAGATCGCCATCTTCGTGCCCACCATGGCGAACTTCCGGCTCGCCTGGCTCTCGGACCGTCTGGCGGCGGCGCGGACCGCCGCCCTCGTGCTCGATGCCGCGCCGGAAGACACCATTCCCGGTGATCTCACCCGTGCCCTGCTCCAGAGCGTGGGCGCAAAGGTGGTGGTGGTGAAGCGGCAGGAGACGCGCCGCCTGCTCGCCATGTCCGACATGCCGCCGCCCATCGACCGGCACGTGGACATGCGCAACACCTCGCTCTGGGACGCGGTGGTGGACGCCTTCGACACGCTGGCCGCCGGCAACGGCCGTACGCTGCGCGTGGTGGGCGATGCGCCCCGCGACGGCGAATTTCTCGAAATCGTCATTCCCGAGACGCCGCTGCGCAAGGCCATGCTGCGCTTCTCGGCCACCGTGCTCGCCATCTCGCTGGTGGTCTCGGTGCTGGCGGGCGTGCTCGTCTATTTCTCTCTGCACTGGCTGTTCGTGCGGCCCATGCGGCGGCTCACCGCGCAGATGGCCGAGTTCCAGGCGGCGCCCGAGGATGCCTCCCGCATCGTCGTGCCGAGCGGGCGCGACGACGAGATCGGTGTCGCCGAGGAGGCGCTGGCCGAGATGCAGACGGAGCTTGCCCAGACGCTTTCCCAAAAGACGCATCTGGCCGCCCTTGGCCTCGCGGTCTCCAAGATCAACCACGACCTGCGCAACCTGCTGGCCTCTGCGCAGCTCATGTCGGACCGCCTCGTGGACATTCCCGATCCCGCCGTGCAGCGCTTCGCCCCCAAGCTCGTGGCGGCGCTGGATCGCGCCATCGCCTATTGCCAGCAGACACTGTCTTACGGCCGCGCGCAGGAGCCTTTGCCCGACCGCCGGCCCGTGGACATCGCCGCCCTGCTCACCGAGGTGCGCGAGACGCTGGGCCTCGGCCCGGATGCGCCCATCGGCTGGGTGTGCGCGGTGGAGAAGCATCTGGCCGCCGATGCCGACCCGGACCAGCTCTTCCGGGTGATCCTCAACATCGCCCGCAACGCCGTGCAGGCGCTGGAGGCCCGCGCGCCCAACACGCCGGAGCGCGACCAGATCCGCATCAGCGCCCGCCGCATCGGCTCGGTGGTGGAGATCGAGATGTCGGACACCGGCCCCGGCATTCCTGCGGAGCGGCGCGACCGGCTGTTCGCCGCCTTCCAGGGCTCCGCCCGCCGGGGCGGGACGGGCCTCGGCCTGCCGATCGCGGACGAACTGGTGCGCGCCCATGGTGGCGAGCTGCGCCTGCTGGAAGGCACCATCGGCGCCACCTTCCTCATCTCCTTGCCCGACCGCCCCATCGAGCTGCGCCAGCGCGCCCTGCGCGCCCGCGCCTGAGGGCCCTTGGGCTCGCCCCTGCCCGCTGGCGCCCTCCGCATGCCGGAACGGACGCGCCCCTCCCCTTCCCTGTCCGGCGCCTGTGGACGACGCACGCGCAAGCCCTTGGCGCGTCAAGGCTCGACCGGCTCGGAGCCCGCCACCGACGGTGCAGCTTTCCACAGGACCGTGGGCCGGCTCACATTTCTCGCATCGGCGGGCCTTGCACTGCCGGGGAAAAGGCAGTAGTTCAACACACCTCGCCGCCGGGACACCGGGGCGGGCCCTCGGAGGACCAGCCTCCGGATCACGGTCTGACCGTTGATCTCCAAAGGGAAACGCGCCCGTAGCTCAGCTGGATAGAGCACCAGACTACGAATCTGGGGGTCAGAGGTTCGAATCCTTTCGGGCGCGCCATTTATCTTCAAATCAGATCTGTCGACGGTTGGAGCTTGTGCTTACGCTCCTGACTGCCGTCCCTCGCCATTGAGGCTACCCGCTCAGTCACACTGATAGGTGACGCGTGCGCGTTCGAAACGGCGGGCCGCGAGGTCTTCGTTTCGGATGATGACGTAATAGGCGCCGGGGCCTCTCATCCCCGCATTAAGATCGACACCGACCTGAAGCAGAAGCCGCCAGGCGCCGGCCTCTTTAAGGAGCGCCTGTGCCTCCGGGGTTTTCCACGCGTCTCCATTGCCGCAATAGATGCCGTGTGATGCGAGCTGACTGGTGGCTTGCAGGCCGTTCTGAAGGGGGCGCGGGAAGCCTCCCAACTGGTGGTTCTCTCCACCGTCCTCATCCGGCGTCCCGAACTGCGAAAGCCAGTCGCCGTAAACCTCCCGCAGGTCTTCGTCCTTGAGATCGAAAGCATCCCAGCCACGCTCGCTCATGGGGATCGGCGTGACGACGGGAACCGCACTGATCAGGGCCGGCGCGAAAATGGTCGTCCAGTCGTCGCTCGAGATTGTCTCCAGATCCATGGGGACGGCAGCCGGCGTGAGGAGGTCTCTCGGACTGTCATCCCAGATCACGCGCCAGCCGACCGCGGCCTCGGGGGTGAAGTCTTCCGGTTGCTCCCAGAAATCGTAGAAGACGAGGAGGCGGCCCGTATTCGGGAGCAGGGGATCAAACCCTTCGATGGCCGACAGAGCCGCCAGATCGAACTGACCGAAGAAGGCCAGCGGAAACGGGCGCTCCGTCGCATCCGCCTTCGCCATGCGCTCCTGGCTGAACATCACGCCCTGCTCGGGGGTCATCCAAGAACGCGGCTTGCGGGAGTCCTCCAGGAGCCGTCTGGCATCCTTCCGATGTCCGGCGGCACGCCGCTCTGCATCCGGATAGGGCGGCCGCATCGGCCACCCCATGCCGGGCGGAAGGTCGGGCGTCCCGCCCAGCCGACTTGCGCCGGGAAGCGGCCTGTTCTCGCCAAGTGCGGCCGTGGTCAGAAGCAGCGCCGGCAGCGCCTGAGCGGCAAGACGCTCCACAATTTCCGCCGGCAGGTCCTCATCGCCTAAAGATGCCCGAAGTGCATCGCGCGTCCGTGGCAGGGCTTTGCTCATATTTCGCAACGGCTCCTGTCGCTTCTCTTGTCGTTCCGCACACATCAGGATGAACGAAACGAAAGAAAATCACGCCGGGATTGGCGGCATATCCCGCACCACGTAACCAAGCGATGGGACAATTTGGTGACGTGTCACGTGAGACAGCATCTGCGCGCGTGACATACGGTGCCGCACCCCGGCACCGTGCATCACAATCACTTATCGCCGGAGCCGTAGGGCGGCCGTATGGATCGCCGTGGACCGTCGGCGACAAGGCGCGACGCGACGCCCGATGACACGCCGCCCCTCACCCCTCCGCGAAGGCGTCGACCCAGCCGTCGATGAGGCGGCAGCCGAAGAGGAATTCGGAGGTGAGGTGCGTGCGCACGAGCGGCGTCAGCGTCCAGCCGTCGGTGAGGGCGGCGGCTTCCGCCCGGCGGGCGGCGATGGCCTCCTCCGCCGTCACGGCGGCAAAGCGGAAGGTGGCGCCGGGACGCAGTTGGGCGATGCGGCCGAGGTCGGCACCGATGACGTTCGCGATCTTGGGATAGCCGCCGGTGGGCTGGCGGTCACCCATCAGCACCACGGGAAAGCCCTCCCCCGGCACCTGAATGGCGCCATGGGCGATGCCATCGGAAACGATGTTGAACCCGCCCGCATGGGTGAGCGGCGTGCCATCCAGGAAATAGGCCATGCGGTCCGAGCGCACGGACACCGTCCAAGGGCCAGCAAGGAAGGCGGCGATCTCGGCGGCGTTGAAATAATCGTCCTGCGGGCCGAGCATCACGCGGATCACGTCGCCGGGGCGGTTCAGCACGGGCGCGGCCAGTTCCATGGTGCCGCCCGGTAGCACATGCGCGCCGGCCAATGGTAGCATGTCGCCCGCCATCAGGGCGCGGCCCTTGAGGCCGCCCAGCCCCGAGCGGGCGTGGGTGGAGAGCGAGCCGAGCGTCGGGGGAATACCGATGGCGCCGCAGGGCGCGAGGTAGCACCAGGCGCCCGCGGTGCCCGCGCGCACGGCGAGCTTCTGGCCCACCTCCAGCGTCAGGCGGCACGCCGACGGGACAGGCTGGCCGTCCAGCGTGATCCTGAAGGCGCCGCCAACCAGCGCGACGGTGACGGGCGCCTCCACGGCCTCCAGCTCGACCCCGCCCATGGAGATTTCCAGAGCGGCAGCACCTTCCGGCACCTGTGCCACGCGATTGGCGAGGGCGAAGGCGAGCGGGTCCATCGGGCCCGCGCCGGTCACGCCAAAGCGCAGCAGGCCGTGCCGGCCGGCATCCTGAAGGGTGACGCCGGGGCCGGCGGAGAGAATGCGCAGGCCCGGCTGCGCGACCGTCTCGCTCATGAGCGGATCTCCCGGCGCGCGACCACCTCGCCCGACGCGGCGCGCGCATCGAGGGCGAGGAAGGTGTCGCGATCCACCGGCTCGAATTTCAGTTCATCACCCACGGCGACGAGGAAGGCCGGGTTGCGCTCGGCCGCGAACATGCGCTCGGGCGTGCGCCCCATCAGCCACCAGCCGGTGGGCATGGAGAAGGTGGTGACGATGGCGAGGCCGCCGCCGATCAGCGTCGTGTTCGGCGGATGCGGCGGACGCGGGCGGGTGCGGCGGGAAACCGCGAGTTCCTTCGGCAGCCCGCCGAGATAGCAGAAGCCGGGGGCGAAGCCGTACATATAGACGCGGAAAACGGCGCCGGCGTGCAGCGCGACCACCTTCTCCTCGGACAGGCCGGTCATGCGCGAGACCTCGCCGATGTCCTCGCCATATTCCGGATCGTAGCAGCAGGGCAGCACCCAGCGCGTCACGGGGCCGGACGCCGCCCGCGGCGCATTGACCATGGCCTCGATCTCGCCGACCAGCGTCGCGCGGGAGATGACCAGCGGATCGTAATGCACCATCAGCGAGCGATAGGTGGGCACGCTCTCGCGCACGCCGGGCAGCGCCCGCGCCACAAGCGCGGCGTCGAGTGCCAGCACGCGGTCGCTGATCTCCGGCTCAACCGCCCGTCCGAACTCCACCACCAGCGCCGTCTCGCCGCTGTCGAGGAAGCGCGGCGCGGCGTAGACCTCCCCCTCGATCATGGCGCGAAGGGCGCGATGGCGATGCCGGCCGCTTCCAGCCGCTCGCGCACATAGCGCGCGGTCTCGACCGCCTTCGGCCCGTCGCCATGGACGCAGATGGAATCGATGGACGTCGGCAGGTGCGTGCCCTGCGCGGTGATGACAGCCCCGGACTGCACCATGGCGATGATGCGGTCGGCCGCCGCCACGGGATCGTGGATCATGGCGCCGGGTTGGCTGCGCGGAATGAGATGACCCTGCTCCGTATAGCCGCGATCGGCGAATATCTCGGCGGCGAGGCGCAGGCCCGCGTCGCGGGTGGCGGGCGCCTGCGCGCCCAGCGGGCCGGCGAGGACCACGAGCGAGGGATCGACCGCCTTCACGGCATTGGCGACGGCAACCGCCACCTCGGGCTCCTGCTCGGCAATGTTGCCCAGCGCCCCATGGACCTTCACATAGGTGATGCGATGGCCGGAATAGGTGGCGAGCGCCTGCGCCGCGCCCACCTGATAGGCCACCAGCCGCTCGATCTCGCCGGGCGTGAAGGGCATGCGGCGGCGGCCGAAGCCCCACAGATCCGGAAAGCCGGGATGCGCGCCCACCGCCACGCCCCGCGACTTGGCGTAGGCAAACGCCTTGGCCATGATCTCCGGATCACCCGCATGCAGGCCGCAGGCAATGTTGGCCGAAGAGACGATGTCCATCAGGGCTTCGTCTTCCGTGAGGTGCCAGATGCCGAAGCCTTCGGCGAGATCGGAATTCAGGTCAACGGACGGCATGGGCTCGATCCAGTCTTCAGGCGGCGCCAGCGAACCGGGCCACCCCTGTCCAGGCGAAAACAGAAGCCCGCGCCAGCGGCGCGGGCGGAGGCCTCACAGGCCGAGATAGGCGCGGCGCACGTCGGGGTTCGCGCGGATCTCGTCCGCCGGCCCGCTCATGGTGACACGCCCGGTCTGCAGCACATAGGCCCGGTCGGAAATCTCGAGGCACTCCGTGAGCCGCTGCTCGACGATGAGGATCGTCATGCCGGTGTCGCGGATGGTGGTCACGGCCTGGAAGATCTCGTCCACGAGCTTCGGCATGATGCCCTGAGAGGGCTCGTCCAGCATGAGAAGGCGCGGCCGGGTCATCAGCGCGCGGCCGATGGCCAGCATCTGCTGCTCGCCGCCCGACAGCGTGTTGGCCCGCTGGTCGAGACGCTCGCCGAGGCGCGGGAAGAGACGGAAGACCATCTCCAGCGGCGCCTCGCGGTCGTCCTGCGCCCGGTACATGTAGCTGCCGAGCCGCAGGTTGTCGCGCACCGACAGGCGGGGGAACAGCCGGCGGTTCTCCGGCACATAGGCAAGGCCCTTGGCGGTGATGAGGTGCGGGGGCACGCCCACCAGTTCCTCGCCGTCGAACTTCACCGAGCCGGACTTCGGCTTCTCCATGCCGACCATGGCCTTCAGCAGCGAGGACTTGCCCGCGCCATTGGCCCCGGCCACGCAGACGATCTCGCCCTTGTTCACCTCGATGGAGGCGCCGGAGACCGCGATGAGGCCCGCGTAGGTGACCGTGATGTCCTTCGCCTCAAGCACGGTGGCGGTCCCCCAGATAGGCGCTGATGACGCGCTCGTCGCGGACCACGTCCGCAGGCTTGCCTTCCGCCAGCACGGCCCCGAGGTTCAGCACCACGGCGCGATCCACCAGCGGCATGACGATCTCCATCACGTGCTCCACCATGAGCACGGCGACGCCCTTCGCCCGCACGGCCCGCACGAGCTCGACGCCCGCCCGCGCCTCGGAGGGCGTGAGGCCGGTCATCACCTCGTCGAGCAGCAGGAGCTTGGGCTCGGTGGCGAGCGCCCGCGCGACTTCCAGGCGCCGCTTTTCCGGCGGCGTCAGCTCGTTAGCGAACACTTCGGCGCGATGGCCAAGGCCGGCGAACTCCAGCACTTCCTCGGCCTTCTTGCGCGCCTCCTTGGTGGAGGAGGTGCGCACGAGGGCGCCGACGATGACATTGTCCGCCACCGTCATGCTGTCGAAGCTCTTCACCACCTGGAAGGTGCGGCCGATGCCACGGGCGCAGCGCTCCGGCGCCGAGAGGCGCGTCACGTCCTGACCGTCGAACCAGACCGAGCCTTCGGTCGGGGGCCGAAGCCCCGCGATGACGTTGAACAGGGTGGACTTGCCGGCCCCGTTCGGGCCGATGAGGCCGACGATCTCGCCGGCGGCCACCTGAAGATTGACATCGCTGTTGGCGACGAGGCCGCCGAAACGCTGCCAGACGTTGCGCACATCGAGAAGGGGCGAGGCACTCATGCTGCGCTCCTCTTGCGGCGCTGGAACAGGCCCACGAGACCGTCGGGACGGGCCAGCGCAATGGCCATGATCAGGCAGCCGTAGACGATGAGGTCGATGCCCTTGCCCGAGCCGCCCATGTAGGTGCGGGTGAGTTCGGTGAGCGGGATGAGGATGGCGGCGCCGAGCACCGGCCCCCACAGCGTTCCGATGCCGCCGAGCACGGCCGGGAGGGCCATGAGCAGCGAGAATTGGAAGGTCATCACCGATTCCGGGTCGATGTAGCCGAGGAACTGGGCGTAGAAGCTGCCGCCCACCGCCGTGAAGAAGGCGGAAACCGCCGCGGCCATCATCTTGGAGTTGAACACCACGACGCCAAGGCTCTCGGCGGCTTCCGGATTGTCCTTCACCGCACGCCACCAGTAGCCCCACTTGGAATTCTCAATCTTCCAGGTGACGAGCCACACCACGGCCGCGAAGACGAGAACGAAGTAGAAGTAGGGAAGCTTGTCGCGGGCGAACTGGAAGGTCAGCCAGCTGTCGCGGCCGATGGGCAGCTCGATGCCGGTGGCCGCGCCTGCCCAGTCCCAGTTGTGGAACAGCAGCAGGCCGATCTCCGCGATCACGATGGTCGCGATGACGTAATAGTGGCCGGCGAGGCGGAAGCACGCATGGCCGATGCCCATGGCGATCAGCGCCGCGATGACACCGCCGAGCGCCATGCCGAACCAGGGCAGCACGCCGAACTTGGTGTAGAGCAGCGTCGAGGTGTAGGCCCCGATGCCGAAGTAGAGGGCATGGCCCAGCGAGAGCTGCCCGCAATAGCCGCCGAGGATGTTCCAGCTCTGCGAAAGGCCGGCATACAGCAGCAACAGGATGAGGACGTTCAGCGTATAGACGTCCTTCACTCCGAAGGGCAGCAGGGCGACCAGCGCGAAGATCACCAGGGCGAGTAGGAGCTGGCGCGTGCGCCGCGCCGTGAAGGAGGGTGCGGCGCTCATCAGATGCTCCCGAACAGGCCGCGCGGGCGGAAGAACACCACCAGCAGGTAGACCACGTAGATGCCCACCGACTTCAGCGAAGGCGGCAGCACCATCGCCGTCATGGCCTCCACGAGGCCGACCACGATGCCGCCGGCAAAGGCGCCGAACACCGAGCCGAAGCCGCCGAGCGCCACCGTGACGTAGGCGATGAGCGCGAAGGAAGCACCCACATCCGGATAGACGTAGAAGAAGCTCGCCATGATGGCACCGGCGAGACCCACCAGCGCCGCGCCGAGGCCCCAGCCGAGGGCGAACACCTTGTTCTTGTCGATGCCCACCAGCGCCACCGCGCCGGCGTCCTCACGGGTGGCTTCCAGCGCCTTGCCGAAGTCCGTCTTCTTGATGAGGAAAAACAGGCCGACGAAGGCGAGGATGGAGACCGCGCCGCCCGCCAGCTGCGGCGCCGGCAGGAAGATGCCGAACACCGAAACGGTCTTGCCGCCAAGCCAGGTGTGGGGAATGGAGCGGTAGTCCGGCGTGAACAGCAGCTGGGCGAGACCGCGCATCACCACGGCAAGGCCGAAGGTGGCGAAGATCTGCACCATGCCCACGTTGGTCTTCGCCCGCATCGCGAAACGGATGATGGCGAGATAGACGAAGGCACCGAACCCGAACAGCACCGCCGCCGCGATGGGGGCGGAAAGCAGCGGATCGAGGGCGAACCAGCTGAAACAGAAGAAGGTGATGTACATGGCGAACATCAGGAATTCGCCATGTGCAAAGTTGGTCACGTCCATCAGGCCGAAGATGAGCGCCAGCCCGACGGCGATGAGGCCGTAGAGCAAGCCCATGAGCAGGCCGCTGGCCAGGCTCTGGATAACGATTGCGGCTGTCATGTTCCTGCTCCACGCACCTCCTTTCGAGAGATCAGCTCTTGTTCATCGGCCACACGGCTTCGGCGATGGCCGCCTGAGCCGGGAAGACGGTGACGAACTTGTTGCCGATGCGCTGGAGCAGGACGGGGTCCGCATAGGGGTTCTGTCCGGTCTCGTCGAACTTCACCTTGGACCACGGCATGATGGTCTTCTCGCCCGGCAGGTCGGTGGCGACGAGCGCGGCGCGGATGGCCTCGCCCTCCGTGGACTTGGCACGGTTGATGGCGTCGGCCAGCAGCAGCAGGGCCATGAATTCGCGCGAGGTGTTGTCGTTCAGGTCCTTGCCCGAAATCTTCTTGAAGGCGTCGTTCACCTTGCCGACCGACGGACGCTTGGCGGCGAGGTCGAGCGAGAAGCTGCCACGGGTCATGGAGCCTTCGGCCAGCGGGCCGACGGCGTCATAAAGGGCCTGCTCGGAGAAGCCGGCCGCCTGCGCGAGCAGCGCCTTGGGCTTGTAGCCCAGCTCGTTCATGGTCTTGAGCAGAAGGATGCCGTCGGTGGTGTAGCTGGACGGCAGGAGCACGTCCGCATTCGCCGCCTTGAGCTGCTGCACCTCGGCGGTGAGCGAGGGCGAGTTGGCGCGGTACTTGATGTCGGCGACGACGTTATAGCCGCGCTCCTTGGCGAGCTTCAGCTGCGCGTTGGCGCTGTCCGTGCCGAAGATGGTGTCCTCGTGGAACAGGGCGACCGTCTCGACCTTCTGGCCCTTCTTCTTCAGGCTGTCGAGGAAGTCGAACATGGCCGCCGAGAACATCTCGTCGTGGGCGGCGGCGCGGAAGAAGAACTTCAGGTTACGGCGGGTCAGGCTCGGCGAGGAGTTGTCAGCCGAGAAGAAGGGAACGCCGTAGCGCTCGCAGGACTGGCTGACGGTCGCCGCCACCGCGCTCTGGTAGGTGCCGACGATGGCGCACACCTTCTCCTGCGTGATGAGGCGCTCGGCCTCGGCGCGGCCCTTCTGGGGGTCGCCCTGATGGTCGGCATAGACGATGCGCACCTTGGCGCCGCCGAGGTTCGGCAGGCCGCCGGCACCCGCGAGCGGCAGATCCGCGTCGGAATTCTCGTTGATGAACATCAGCGCGGTCTCGAACGCCTTCTGGGCGTCGACACCCATCTGCGCGGCCGCACCCGACATGGGATAGAGCGCGCCGATGACCACTTCCTTGGTCTGGGCACTGGCTTTGCCCGCCGCCCCGGCGCCCAAAGCGAGCGTCGCGGCGGTGCCGACGAGAAGATTGCGACGATTGATCGTGAACGACATATCAGGGATCCCTCTGCTGAATGCCCCGGTCACGCTCTACGGCGTTTGCTTCCGCGGGGGTAGTGTCGATTTGGAAAGGTTGTGCCGGCGCTCAGCCGGTTGCGAGCGCACTGTTCTTGAGATCGGTGCACAGCATCATGCCGGGCCCGTGGGCCAGGGCGTATTCGATCTTGGCGGCCGAGATGACCGACTGGGGCGTGACACCGCAGGCCCAGAACACCGGGATCTCGCCTTCGAGGATCTCCACCGCATCGCCATAGTCGGGCTTGGAGAGATCCTTGATGCCGATGGCTTCCGGCAGGCCGATGTGGATCGGCGCGCCATGGACCGAGGGGAAGCGCGAGGTGATCTGCACCGCGCGGATCGCATTGGCGGGCGTCATGGGCCGCATGGACACGACCATGGGGCCGGCGAAGGGGCCGGCCGGCACGCAGGCGATGTTGGTGCGGAACATCGGCACCTTCACGCCCTTCTCCACATGGCGCAGCGGAATGTCCGCCGCCATGAGCGCCTCCTCGAAGGAGAGCGAGCAGCCGATGGCGAAGGTCACGAGATCCTCGCGCCAGTAGGCCTTGAGATCCGCCGGCTCGTCCACGAGCACGCCGTCCTTGTAGACGCAGTAGCCGGGCACGTCGGTGCGGATGTCGAGATCGAGGCCGATGGAGCTCAGCGTCGGATCACCAGGCTCGGACACGCCGATCACCGGGCAGGGCTTGGGGTTGCGCTGGCAGAAGCGCAGGAAGTCGAAGGCGAGCTTCGCGGGCAGGATGGCGAGGTTCGCCTGCACGAAGCCGGGGGCGAAACCCGCGGTCGAGCCGGTGAGCGCGCCGCTGCGGCTCGCAAGGCGCACGTCGCGGCCGGTGGCCAGGGAAATACCGCCGGGAGTGGCAATGGAGGCATGCGCGGTCATCGGAAAACCTGCTCATTGGTTG
This sequence comes from Azorhizobium caulinodans ORS 571, assembly GCF_000010525.1. Taxonomy (GTDB): domain Bacteria; phylum Pseudomonadota; class Alphaproteobacteria; order Rhizobiales; family Xanthobacteraceae; genus Azorhizobium; species Azorhizobium caulinodans. The sequence goes on from NC_009937.1 coordinate 4,651,288, forward strand.
CGCATGCCCATATCATCACCACGAATCCATTGTGTCGAATTTTAATTTCGGATCGTTTTGGATAAACTGGCCTTATCGATGCGTCAGGCATCCGGCCCCGGCGGAGGGTGGTGATGGACCTCAAAGCCTTGGAAACATTCGTGCGGGTGGCGGAACTGGGGAGTTTTCGCGCCGCAGCGAACAAGTTGCACACCACCCAGCCCGCCATCTCCCAGCGCATCGCTCAACTGGAGAGCGAACTGGGCGCCCGGTTGCTCGAGCGTGAACGCCGCAACGTCACGCCCACCCCTCGCGGCCGCACCCTGCTGGCCTATGCGGAAAAGATGCTCGCCTTGCGTGCGGAGATGCTGACCGTGTTCAGCGACTCAACGAGCTTGCGCGGCGTCATGCGCATCGGGCTTGCGGAGACCATCGTCCACACGTGGCTGACGCGCTTCCTCAAGCAGGTGAACGCCATCCATCCCCATCTGGGGCTCGAGATCGAGGTCGACATCTCGCCGAACCTGCGCGACCGGCTCGCGGCGCAGGAACTCGACGTGGTCTTCATGCTCGGCCCCAGCCACCTGCCGCTGATGGAGAACCGGCTGCTCTGCTCCTATCCGGTCTCCTTCGTCGCCAGCCCGGAGATCAGCTGGAGCCAGAAACCGGTGACGCTGGAGGAGCTGGCGACCTTCCCGATCATCACCTTCTCCCGCAACACACAACCCTACATGGCGGTGCGCACCCTGTTCTCGCGCCACGACTTGCCGCCGGTGCGCCTGCACGCCAGCGCCTCGCTCTCCACCGTCGTGCATATGGCGACCGAGGGCCTTGGCATCGCGGTCATTCCCGCCGCCATCGTCTCGGGCGAGCTGGCGAGCGGCCGCCTCGCCGTCATCGAGACCAACACGCACATTCCCGATCTGCCCTTCTATGCGGCCTGGACCTCCACGCCGGACAGCAGCGCCGCCCGGCAGATCGTCGAGATCGCCGCCGTCATCGCCCAGGAACGCGGCGGCATGTGAACAACGCTTGATTCGGCTCAAGGCGGAACAGGCGTTGCCGGTCCATGGACAAGCATCCCCGAGAGGTGTCGTCCCATGAATGCGCCTTATGCCCCGCCCGCCGAAGTCGCTCCCGCCAAACGATCGCTCCACGGCACACCCGCTCCGCAGTCGGACGACGGCGCTCTCGGCCTCGAGGGCTTCCGCGCCTTCGACCGGATGACGCAGGCCCTCACCGCCCGCTTCACCGGCGGACTTTCGCCCGCCGCCATGGCGCTGGCCTGGACCGACTGGTCCATCCACCTCGCGGCGGCTCCCGGCAAGCGGGCCGAGCTGATGCTGAAGGCCTGGCGCAAATATTCCCGCCTCGCGGGCTACATGGCGCGGGCGAGCCGCGATCCCGCGACGCCGCCGGTGATCGAGCCGCTGCCGGGCGACGACCGCTTCGCCTCCGAGGCTTGGCAGAAATGGCCTTACAGCCTCTATGCCCAGAGCTTCCTGATGATCCAGCAGTGGTGGCACAATGCCACCCATGAGGTGCCCGGCACCTCCCGCCACACGCAGGACGTCACCTCCTTCCTGGTGCGGCAGATGCTGGACATGGCCTCGCCCTCCAACCTGCCGCTGACCAATCCCGACGTGCTCGCGCGCGCCCATGCGGAAGGGGGCGCCAATTTCCTGCGCGGCTTCCAGAACTGGCTGGAGGACGTGGGCGCGGCACTCTCCGACGAGCCGCCGGCCGGAACCGAGAAGTTCCGCCCCGGCGTCGAGGTGGCCGTCACCCCCGGACAGGTGGTCTATCGCAACCACCTCATCGAACTGATCCAGTACGCGCCGACGACCCCGGACGTCTATGCCGAGCCGGTCCTGCTCGTGCCGGCCTGGATCATGAAGTACTACATCCTCGACCTGTCGCCGCAGAACTCGCTGATCCGCTACCTCGTCTCGCAGGGACACACGGTCTTCTGCATCTCCTGGCGCAACGTCACCGCCGAGGACCGGTACGTCTCCTTCGACGACTACCGTCGTCAGGGCGTGCTCGATGCGCTGGATGCCATCTCGACCATCGTGCCCGGCACGCGCGTTCACGGCACCGGCTACTGCCTCGGCGGCACGCTGCTGGCGATCGCCGCGGCGGCCATGGGCCGGGCGGGCGACCAGCGGCTCGCGAGCCTCAGCCTGTTCGCGGCCCAGACGGATTTCACCGAGCCGGGCGAACTGCAGCTCTTCATCGACGACAGCGAGCTGCACTTCCTCGAAAGCATGATGTGGGACCAGGGCTTCCTGTCCGCCGAACAGATGGCGGGGGCCTTCCAGATGCTGCGCTCCAACGATCTCGTCTGGTCGCACATGATCAAGGACTATCTGCTGGGCGAGCGCACGCCCATGATCGACCTCATGGCCTGGAATGCGGATTCCACCCGCATGCCCTATCGCATGCACAGCCAGTATCTGCGCGAGCTGTTCCTCGACAACGCCCTGGCCAGCGGCCACTACATCGTGGACGGCCATCCGGCGGCCTTGCCCAACATCCGGCAATCCATCTTCGCGGTGGGGACGGAACGGGACCATGTGGCCCCCTGGCATTCCGTATACAAGCTGCACCACCTCACGGATACGGACGTCACTTTCGTGCTGACTTCCGGCGGGCACAATGCCGGCATCGTCTCGGAGCCGGGCCATCCGCACCGGCATTATCGCGTGCGGCGAAAGGCGGCTGCGGATGCCTACATCAGTCCGGACGAATGGGTGGCGGGGAGCGACCTGAAGCCCGGCTCCTGGTGGCCGGAATGGAGCGAATGGCTGGCCGCGCACTCCTCGCCCGGCCGCGTGCTGCCGCCCCCGATGGGTGCGCCCCAAGCGGGCCTGCACCCGCTCTGCCCGGCGCCGGGAACGTATGTCCACCAACGGTGACGCCGGCACCAGATACCTCAACATGAGAGAGCGGAAAAGCGGCGCTTCCGCAGCGCAGCGGCTCTGGCGGCAGCGATAAACCGATCGCAGGGAACGTCGCCGCGCGATATGGCCAAGCTTCCGTTTGGCAACCTGCGCGCGACTATTTCCCGCCCGCGCCCGATATAGAGGGATGTTCTGATGCACATCGCCGCAGCCACCGCAGCGGTGATGCACGATAGGCATGATGGCGGCGTCGCAATTTGCGGCGCGGGCCTTTATCGGTTTTGCTCCTCGGTGTATGCATAGCTCCGCTCTTGTTCAAAAAGACATGATCGCACGCGCCATCGACCGTTTCGGTCCCGCGCGCCGTGCCGGTCTGCTTTGCCCCGCCTCGGGGCACGCGCCATGACGGCGCGATCGCTCCTCCCGGCCAATCCGATTTTGCCCGCCATGCTCGATGACGCCCTGATTTTTGACCTGTCGCCCGTTTCCCTATGGGTCGAAGACTACAGCCGCCTGAAACGGCTGTTCGATCAGTGGCGCGCGGAGGGCGTCCGCGACCTGCGCTCCTTCTTCGCCGATGACATGACGCGCGTCAGTCAGTGTGCCGCGCACATCGACATCGTGAAGGTCAACAGGCGTACGCTCGACCTGTTTGAAGCAGACTCGCTGGAGGACCTCACCGCCAATCTCGGCAAGATCTTCCGTGACGACATGCTGTCGGTTCACGCGGAGGAGCTTGTCCATCTGTGGTCTGGCGAAACCAGCTTCTCCAGCCACACCTGCAACTATTCGCTCAGCGGACGGCGCATCGACGTGCAACTGCACGGTGTCATCCTGCCGGGCTATGAGGACAGCTGGTCGCGCGTCCTCGTCTCGCTGGAAGACGTCACGGACAGCGTGCAGTCGCGTCGCCGTCTGGCGCTCAGCGAAGCCTATGCGCGGGGCCTGTTCGAGCATTCGCCGGTCTCGCTCTGGGTGGAGGACTTCTCCGGCGTGAAGGCGCTGCTCGACCGCGTGCGCATGCAGGGCATCCAGGATTTCCGCGTCTTCACCGACGTGCATCCCGAATTCGTGGACCAGTGCGCCAGCGAGATCCGCGTTCTGGAGGTCAACCACCAGACGCTTCACCTGTTCGGCTCGGGCGAAAAGGCGGCGATCATCCGCCGCCTGGACGAAGTGTTCCGCGAAGAGATGCTCCAGGCGCTCCGCGAGCAGTTGATCGACCTCTGGGACGGCAAGCTGTTCCAGCAGCGCGAGGTCGCCGCCTATACGCTGGAGGGCACGCAGCTCTATCTGCTCCAGCAGTTTTCGGTCCTTCCCGGCCATGAGACCGACTGGGCGCAGGTGCAGGTCGCCTTTGTGGACATCACCGCCCGCAAGAAGGCCGAGGCCTATCTCGAATATCTCGGCAAGCACGACGTGCTCACCCGGCTCTACAACCGCTCCTTCTATGTGGAAGAGCTGAACCGGCTGGACCGCAAGGGCCCCCGGCCGGTGAGCATCATCATGATCGACCTCGACGACCTGAAGCTGGTGAACGACCAGCTCGGCCACAGCGCGGGCGACGACCTGCTGCGGCGGGCCGGCGAGGTGCTGTCGTCCCTCGTGGAGAAGCCCTGCCACGCAGCGCGCATCGGCGGCGACGAATTCGTCATCCTCCTGCCCGGCATCGACGGCGAGGGTGCGCAGACGGTGCTCGACAATCTCGTGAAGCTGGTGGAACTGAACAACCAGTACAATTCCGCCAAGACGCCGCTGCGGCTCTCGGTGGGCGTTGCCACCAGCCGCATCGGTGAGCGGCTGGAAGCGACCATCAAGCGCGCCGATCTCGACATGTATGAGAAGAAGCGGGAAAAGGACGAAGCGGTCCACTGAGGCCGCGTGCGGACTACCATGGGCCGCCTCGTCCTGATTTCCGGCTGCTCCGGCGGCGGCAAGTCCACCCTGCTGGAAGCCCTGGCCGCCCTCGGCCATGAGGTGGTTCCTGAACCCGGCCGGCGGGTCATCGCCGCCTTTCACGCCGGGCAAGGCGGCGCCCTCCCGTGGGACGATCTCGGTGCGTTTGCGCGCCACGCTCTGGCCCTCGCGCGCTCCGATCGTGCGGCGGCGCTCGCGCGGCCGGGCCTCGTCTTCTTCGACCGCGGCACGATCGACGCGGCCGCCGCGCTGGCGCAGGCGGAAGGCGTGCCTTTACGGGACAGCCTCGGCCCGGAGCGGCACTACCACCGCCGAGTTTTCCTCACCCCGCCCTGGCAGGAGATCTATGTGAGGGACGCCGAACGGCGCCATGATCTTGCGGCTGCCGAAGAGGAATACGAGCGGCTGCGCACCATCCTCCCCGCCCTCGGCTATGAGGCCGTCATCCTGCCGCGCACCGATGTCGGCGCGCGGGTCCGCTTTGTGCTGGATACGCTCGCCGACGGCTGAAGCGCCATCGGCCGGAGCGCTCGAGGTTCCGGCCGGCGCTAACTGCCGCCGATGAGGATGCCGGCCGCCAGCACCAGCGCGCCACCGACCACCACCTGGATGACCGCCCGGAAGAAGGGCGTTTCCATGTAGCGGTTCTGGATCCAGGCGATCGCCCAGAGCTCGACGAAGACGACGATGCCGGCGAGCACGGTGGCGGTCCAGAAGTCCGGAATCAGATAGGGCAGCGCGTGGCCGAGGCCGCCCACCGCCGTCATCACGCCCGAGGCGAGGCCCCGCTTCAGCGGCGAGCCGCGGCCGGAGATGACGCCATCGTCATGGGCGGCTTCCGTGAAGCCCATGGAGATGCCCGCGCCCACGGCGGCGGCGAGGCCCACGAGCAGGGTCGTATAGGAATTCTCGGTGGCGAAGGCGGTGGCGAAGATGGGCGCCAGCGTCGACACCGAGCCATCCATCAGGCCTGCCAGGCCCGGCTGCACCCAGGTGAGCACGAACTGGCGCCGCGCCTTGCCGTCCTCCTCCGCCTTGGCATCGGCGGGCAGGTTCTTGGCTTCCAGCCGGTCGGCCAGTTCCTCGTGCCGGCGCTCCTGCAGGGCGAGATCACCGAGCAGGCGCCGGGTGCCGGCATCCGAGGTGCGCTTGGCCGCCTCAAGATAGAAATTGGCGCTGTCCTCTTCCATCTTGGCGATCTCGGCGCGGATGCGGTCGATGCCGAGATTCTTCACCAGCCACACCGGCCGGCGGGAATAGAAGCCCGCCACATGCTCGCGCCGGATGAGGGGAATGTGCGGGCCGAAGCGGCGCTCGTAATCGGCGATCAGCCGGCCGCGATGGGCATTCTCTTCCGCAGCCATGCCGTCGAACATCTTCGCGGTGTCGGGAAACTCCTCCCGCACCATGGCGGCATAGTCGCCATAGATACGCGCATCGTCCTCCTCGGACGAGATCGCCAGCGCCAGAACCTCCTGCTCGGACAGATCGGAGAAACGCCGACGCGAAGCCAACAGGGCAACCATTGGGCCAAGCCTCTATTTTTAGAACTCTTCTAATTTAGATAGCAGTCGGCCGCGCGTGTTGCAATGCGACGCAGGCGCCCTGCCTGCCTGGAAACGCGCTGCCGCAAGGGCACGCGCGAACCGTGCGGGTGGGTTCCGCGTTGGGGGAGCAGAGGCAAACCGAAGGAGGATCACATGCCGGCCAAGTCAAAGGCACAGCAGATGGCGGCGGGGGCAGCGCTGGCCGCCAAGCGCGATCACAGCAAGGCGCAGGAGCTCAAGGGCGCCTCGAAATCCATGTACAAGTCCATGGACAAGAAGGAACTGCACGATCTCGCGGCCACCCCGCGCAAGGGAAAGCCGAGGCATGCGGGCGAAGGCTGAGAACGGCGGCGTCTTTGGTCTCGGTCCTCGCGGCCACCATGTGGGTACGGCCATGGGTTCGCGGCCGCGAGGAACCGGACTTCGCCGCAGACACCTCCCGTCCGCGATGAAGAGGACGGCCGGTCAGACCGACGACGTGGACTTTTCCAGGCTTTCCGAGGCCGCCTGCTCGGCGGATGTCTCGCCCGACACATCAGCCGCGCCGGTCTTGTCCTCTCCCGAGGCCCTGACCCGTTCGGCGATGGCAGCCAGATCGAGCTTCATCACTGGCCGGTAGGGATTGCTCCCGCCTGTGGCGTTGCTTGAAGACGTGGCAGAGGACGAAGACGTGGTTGAGGTACCGGACGTTGCGGATGTGGCGTCTGTCCGGCCGGTGGCGGAGGTGCCCTGCGTCTGCTGGGCTGCCTGCGTCTGCTGCTGTTGCTGCTGCTCCAGTTGCTGGATCTGCTGCTGCAGAGCCGCAATGGTCTTCTGTTGAGCCGCGATCTCTTCCTGATCGTTGGCTTCCTGGGCCTCCTCCAGCGCCTGCTGGGCCTGCTCAAGCTGGTCCTGCAGCCTGGCCAGCCGCCCCGAGCCACCGGTGCTGGCGGTCAGGCCGGTGACGAGCGAGGAGGTTGTGGATGAAACACTGGTCATAGGACCATGCTCCTGTGGTCCCCACCACGCCGCGCACCCTGCTGGCGCAAGCTTGCCTGAAGCTGGGGCGATAATGCGCCCTTACTTTGCCGGACAAAATCCGCCGCCGCGGCGTCGCGGACAGTTAAAAAGCGCTGCGAAAGCAGGCACCATGGCGCCATGGACTATCGCACCGCTTTCCTCGCCAAGCCCGGCGCCCCCTTCCGTCTCGCCGATTGCGACGCCGGCTTCCACAACGCCTTCTCCAGCCGCTCCGAAGCCCAACCGGAGATCGACGCCCAACTGAAGCGCATGGGCAATTTGCAGGAGAAACTCTATGCGGAGCGGCGCCATTCCCTGCTCATCGTGCTTCAGGGCATCGATGCCGCCGGCAAGGACGGCGTGTGCTGGCACGTTCTGAAGGGCATGGGGCCCCAGGGCTGCCACGTGCACGCGTTCAAGGTGCCCTCCGACGAGGAGAAGGCGCACGACTTTCTGTGGCGCATCCATCCCCATACGCCGGCTCTGGGCTCCGTGGCGGTGTTCAACCGCTCCCATTACGAGGCCGTTCTGGTGGAGCGGGTCCATGACCTCGTGCCCGAGCAGGTCTGGAAGCACCGCTACGAGACCATCAACGATTTCGAGCGCGGGCTTGAACTCTCCGGCACCACGATCCTGAAGTTCTTCCTCTTCATCTCCAAGGACGAGCAACTGAAGCGCTTCGGCGACCGGCTGGACGATCCGGACCGCCACTGGAAGATCAGCGAGAGCGACTATACCGAGCGCGCCCGCTGGGACGACTACATGGCCGCCTATGACGACATGATCGGCCGCTGCTCCACCGAACACGCCCCCTGGTATGTCATCCCCTCCAACCACAAGTGGTTCCGCGATCTCGCCATCTCGCAGATCATCGCGAACACGTTGCAGGACATGGATCTGCGGCCGCCGGAGCCGAACGTGGACATTGCCGCGATCCGCAAGCTCTATGCGGCCGAGGTCGCCAAGGCGAAGAAAGACAAATAGCTCCCGGCGCGGCCCCGCCTAAACGCAAAAGGCCGGCCCGGCATGCGCCGGACCGGCCTTCAGTCATTCACTGAACGATCGATCAGCCGAACAGCTTGGCGGCCGTCTTGGCGACCAGCTCGCCCTGGTGGCGGGCGCCGGCGAGATCGATCTCGCTCGGCTGGCGCGAACCGTCGCCGGCCGCGAGCGTCGTGGCGCCATAGGGCGCGCCGCCGACGATCTCGCTCATGCTCATCTGGCCCTGGTGGCTGTAGGGCAGGCCCACGATCACCATGCCGAAGTGCAGCAGGTTGGTGATGATGGAGAAGAGCGTGGTCTCCTGGCCGCCGTGCTGGGTGGCGGTGGAGGTGAAAGCCGCGCCGACCTTGCCGTTCAGCGCGCCGCGGAACCACAGGCCGCCGGCCTGATCGAGGAAGGCGGCCATCTGCGAGGCGATACGGCCGAAGCGGGTCGGGGCGCCGACGATGATCGCGTCGTAATGCTCGAGGTCCGCGATGGTGGCGACGGGCGCCGCCTGATCCAGCTTGAAGTGGGCGGCCTTCGCCACCTCGTCCGGAGCGGTCTCGGGGACGCGCTTCACGTCCACCGTGGCGCCGGCAGCGCGCGCGCCTTCTGCCACCGCGTTCGCCATCGTCTCGAGGTGGCCGTAGGTGGAATAATAGAGGACCAGGACCTTCGCCATTTCACTCTCCCTGCCCCGGCGCCTTGCACCGGGAAATGCTGTGGCAGCGCCGCGGGACTTCTGCCGCGCCAACCGCCCTGAACTCGAGGCGGACATTGGCACGGCAGAGAGAAACGAAATAGTCGAATAATCTTGTCTGTTACGTTCTATTTTTCAGAACGCACGCTGGCCCGTTCAGTCATGCGCGAAGCGGCGGAATTCGCGGGCCACGCGTTCGTACACCTGCCGCTTGAAGGGGATCACCAGTTCGGCTGCCCGGTCCAGCGCGTCCCAGCGCCAGTTGCAGAACTCGGCCTTGTGAGCGCCGCCACCGGGCTTGAGGATGTCGATCTCGCCTTCGTCGCCGGTGAAACGCAGCGCGAACCACTTCTGGGTCTGGCCACGATACTTGCCCTTCCAGGCCTCTCCCGCCACGCGGCCCGGCAGATCGTAGGACAGCCAGTCCTCCACCTCGCCCAGCTTCACCACGGAGCGGATCGAGGTCTCCTCATACAGCTCGCGGAGGGCCGCCTCATAGGGCTCCTCGCCCTTGTCGATGCCGCCCTGGGGCATCTGCCAGGAATGGGTGGCATCCACATGCTCGGGGCCGCTCAGGCGCTGGCCGAGGAACACCTGGCCTGCACGATTGAAGATGGCGAGGCCCACGCAGGGGCGATAGGGAAGATCCTCAAGACGTGTCATCGCTGCCTTTTCCTCAGGGCGCCCCGATTCGCGTCCGTGGCCCCCACCTGTCCGGGCCACGGAAGCGCAGGCGCCGGGTGGAGGCAAGAGGATTTGCCCCTTCCCGTCAGGCGGGCGCGCGCTTTCCGGCCACCGCTTGCAAGAGGGCCGGCAGGGCCACGGGCGCATAGTTCCAGACATCCACGCCCACATCCACCTGCCGCCGCAGCGGCTTCAGCCGGCCATGGGAATGGCCGTGCAGATTGAGGGCGCCCTTCCCCTCCCCGTTCCATGAGCGGAAGGGATAATGGCACAGCACGAGACGTTGGCCGTCGAGGCTCAGTTCCGCATAAGGCTGGACGCTCGCCCAACCGGGAAGAGCAATCAGGGCTGGCGTGTCGATATTGCCGGTGACGAGGTGCTTGCAGCCGTTGAGCGCGCCAAGAATCGCGGCGAGGCGCTCCACCTTTCCCTTGCCGAAGTCGCCCAGATGCCAGACCTCGTCGTCGGGTGCGACGACGGCGTTCCAGCGTGCGATCAGCGCCGCATCATGTTCGGCGAGGGAGGCGAAGGGGCGGCGGCGGATATTGATCGCGCCGATGTCGCCGAAATGGGTATCGCTGGTGAAATGGAGGGCCATGCGGGGCCATCATAGACCTGAACGCACGCCCGCGCGTGAGGTCCGGGCGGCACTTGAGGCCGCCCGCCCTGTCCCTGTTCAGTGTGCCAGTTCCCGCCGCATCGGCATGGCGGTGGAGCCCCAGGCGCGGAGCGAGGCCCAGGTCCGCCGCTCCAGCTGGAAGCGGTCCACCGGCACCGAGGCGGCGAGCGCGCGCACGCGGCACAGGCCGACGCCCGACCACTGGAAGGCGCACTTCTCCAGCACCCGGCGGGAGGCCGGATTCACCACGCGGGCGGCGCCGCCGATGATGTCGATGTCGGTCTCCGAGAAGATGTAGTCGATCATGGCACGCAGGGCTTCGGTCGCGATGCCGAGCCCCCAGAAGGGCTGGCCGAGCCAGTAGCCCACTTCGTGCATGGTCTCCGGCGGCTTGCGGCCATAGGCGCACATGCCGGCGAACACCTCCTCGTCCCCCGTTTTGAGGAAAATGGCGAAGGTTGCGGCGTCCGGCGTCTGCGCCAGCGTCTCCACGAAGGCGCGCGCATCGGACAGGCGATAGGGATAGGGCAGGTTCGCCGTCATCTCGGCGATGGTTCGATGGTTGGCAAGGGCCGCGATGGCCGGGATGTCCTCGATGCGCGGCGCGCGGAGCACGAGCCGTTCGGTTTCGAGGACGGGGATACAGCTCTCCGCGAGGGGGGCGCCGAAAGGCGGTTCGACGAGGGTCATGGCGGGCTCCTTGGCCAGACGGTGGACAAAACGAAACCGGGGAGACGATTGCTCGTCTCCCCGGTTCGTATTGGAAGCCCAGATGATCCTGGATCAGGCTCCCACCGGCTCGACGAGCGCAGCGGGATCCTTCACGTCAGGGTCTCGCTGCTTATTCAGCCGCCTCAAGGGCGGGGACGACGGATACGTAAGTTCGGTCGTTGGCTTTGGTGCGGAACTCGACTCGGCCTTCCACGAGGGCGAACAGGGTATGATCCTTGCCCATGCCGACGTTGGTGCCGGGATGCCATTTGGTCCCGCGCTGACGCACAATAATGTTGCCGGAGACGACGGCCTGGCCGCCGAACTTCTTCACGCCAAGGCGGCGGCCGTCGGAATCGCGGCCGTTGCGGGACGAACCGCCTGCTTTTTTATGAGCCATTTTGCGTTCTCCGTCCTATCAGGCCGTGGCGATTTCGGTGATGCGCACCACCGTCAGATCCTGACGGTGACCGCGCTTGCGGCGGGAATTCTGCCGACGGCGCTTCTTGAAGGCAATCACCTTCTCACCCCGGGTCTGCTCCACCACCTCAGCGGTGACGGAAGCGCCTTCCACCAGCGGCGCGCCCACGAGGGTCGTCTCACCGGACAGGAGGAGGACGGGGAAGGTGACGCTCTCGCCAGCGGCGGCTTCGAGCTTCTCCACCGTGATCACGTCATTGGTGGCAACGCGATACTGCTTGCCACCCGTCTTGATGACCGCGAACATCTTGTCTCGCTTTCGTGTTCAGCCACGCCTCGAAGGGCAGGCTTCTTTCGGTCGCTACGGGAACCCCGATCCGCAGGAGCTTTTCGGGGAGGGTTCCCTTTATAGGCCGAACCAGCGCCTGTCAATGGAAAGCGCTGCCCGGAACGCTTCCAGAGAGCGCTTGCGCCGCAAGGCCCGCGATGGCATCGAGCCTTCAGGAAGGCTTGGCCTTCACCGCCGGCTCCCCGCGAGCCTCCCCTCCCGATCGTTGCGGCCCCAGCCGCGATGCGATGAGCCCGCCTTAAGGACGCGCTTATGCACCCGCCCTCCGCCCAGATGCCAGACGGAATGCCCGTCATCCGTACCATCGCCATGCCCGCCGACACCAATCCCGCCGGCGATATCTTCGGCGGCTGGCTGATGTCGCAGATGGACCTTGCCGCCGGCAATGTGGCCGCCCGCCGCTCGCGCGGCCGCGCCGCCACCATCGCGGTCGAGGCCATCACCTTCCATTCGCCCGTTTATGTGGGCGACGAGGTGAGCCTGTTCGCCACCCTGCTGAGCGTGGGGCGCACCTCCATGCGCATCGAGGTGGAAGCCTGGCGCCGTGCCCGCGAAGGCGAGGAAACGCACAAGGTGACGGAAGCCATCTTCACCTTCGTGGCCATCGACGCCGACCGCAAGGCCCGCCCCGTCCCGCCTGAACTCTGAACGCGGGGACACCCGGCCGCGCTTGGCCGAAAGGCGCCTGTGTCTCGCATCACACGAGGCAGCCGGGCGAAATCCCTTCGGGTGCGGGCGGACCTGCAACGGCCCGGCCGGCGGCCGACGGCGGGGGCGGATTGCGTGGGCCTTGCGTTGCCCACAAGCCTCTCTTGTCTCGACGCAAGCTCTCGGCTAGAAGCGCCGGGCAACCACGCCGGATCGCTTCTGCGGCCCGTGCCCTCGGATGGAGAGGTGGCAGAGTGGTTGAATGCACCGCACTCGAAATGCGGCATACGGGCAACCGTATCGGGGGTTCGAATCCCCCCCTCTCCGCCAGTCTCCTTTCCTGATCGAGCAGCATACCCGCGCAAATCACCCCGTTCGCGCGGCGGCGGCTTCGCGCGTCAGACGCCGCCGACGGGCTCGTGGACGCGGACGGCGTTCCGGGCTTCGGTCTTGGCGCGATAGAGGGCGCGGTCGGCGAGGACCACAAGTTCGTTGGCCTCGCGCAAAATGGTGCCATCGAAGGTGGCGCAGCCGATGCTCACCGTGACGCGTCCCCAGGGCACGTTGGCGCGGTGCTCGATGCCGAGGTCGAAAACGGCCGCGCGGACCTTCTCGGCAATGTCGGCCGCCCGTTCGGGGCCGACGTCCGGCAGCAGGAGCGCAAATTCCTCGCCGCCGTAGCGCGCCACGACATCCTGGCTCGCACGGACCGCCGACGCAATCGCCGTCGCGATGCGCCGCAGGCAGGCGTCGCCCGGCACGTGGCCGTAGGTGTCGTTGAACATCTTGAAGCGATCGACATCGACGATGAGCAGCGAGAAGGGCCGCCCGCCCGGCGCCAGCGCGGCCGAGGTGAGGGACTGAAGCGCGGCGTTGAAATGACGCTTGTTGAAGACCCGGGTCAGTTCGTCGATCTTCGTCTGCGCGTCGAGTTTCTCCTGCAGCATCTTCTGACCGGTGATGTTGCGCGTCACCACCACCATGCCGCCCGTATCCGCCGCCTTGGTGATGAGGCTTTCCAGCCAGATCGTCCCGCCATCCACCGCCGTCTTGGAAAAGATCAGCCGCTCGACCGAGGACCCGCCGCGGATGCGGGACAGCGCGGCGCGCCAGTCGGCCTCCGCCTCGGGGCCGTAACCGAAGAAGATCGGGTGCCCGATCAGATCCTCCGGCTCGCGCCCCAGCAGGTCCCGCGCGGACGGTGAGACATATTCGCGGGTGCCCGCGTGATCGAGCTTCTCGATGAGGTCCGACGAGGCATTGGCGATGACACGGAATTCCGCCACCCGCGCCGCCGTCTCCGCCTCCGAACGCTCCCGCATCCAGGACTGCCGCTGCCAGCGGATTCCGAGAAAGACCGCCCCCATCACGGCCATCAGCGCGAAAGCCCAGCGCATGGCCACCTGCCGCACCCAATCGGCAAAGAGCGTCGACGTCGCGACGCCGACGGTCGAGGTGATCCCCGAGGCGGCGCTCCTGAAGTAGCCGCCGACCCGTCGCTCCCCGTCAAACGGTGACGTGTATTCGGCGGTCCCGAACGGCTCCACCACCAGCCGCTCGCGGAAAAACTTCGTCTGGGCGAGGGAAACGACGGAAGACGACGCCTCAACGGGCAGGCGCAGCAACACCCGTCCATCCGTGCCGATCAGCAGCAGGGTGCGCCCCTCGCCCAGTGCATAACCATCGAAGAACTTCGCGAAATGATCGATGCTCACCGTCGCCAGCAGGACGCCGGCAAAGGTGCCGTCGGGGCGGTTGACGCGCCGCGATATGGTGATGAACCAGTCCCGGATGACCGGGCCGAAGGCGGGGTTTCCGATGTGAGGTTCGAGGCTCGGCGATGTCTTGTGATGCTCGAAATAGTCCCGGTGGCCGAGATTGAGACCGGGGCTCAAGGGGGACAGGGTGGACTCCACCAGGTAGCCGTCGGCACGCACGAAGGCGAGGCTGCGCACGAAGCGAGACTGTTCAGCCAGCGTGCGCATGGTGGAAATGAAGTGGAGCCCGCCAAGGGCTGTTGCCCAATCGCGATCCAGATCAAGCGCCAGCGCCCCCAGAGGCTGCTTGGCCACTTCGATGACATCGTCCACGTGGTTGCCCACGGCCCGCGCGGTTTCGGCCAACTGGGAGGACACGCGCTCGCGATAGGCGTTCCAGCTGGTGACCTCGCTCCAGACGCCGAAAGCGAGGAAGACCGCGATCCCGTAGAGGACCGCCATCAGATGGCGGGCGCCTCTAGCTTTGCGGATAACGGACATCTGCGGACATCGGGCCAGAACTCACGCGGCGGGGCGCTCGAAACAGAACGCCCACCGCCCCGCTCCACGCCAGCATCTTACCGCCCAGATACCACTGCGCGATTGCGTGAAACTGACTTAGCGCAGCAAAAACAAACACGCCAACCTTTTTCCGCACCAACCAGCGGTCGAGGGCGGCCCGCTGGAGACACGAAGGTCCGGCGAACGAAACCCGCGCGAACGGGGGCGGCGATCTGAGCGTCAAACACTTGATAAAGATCAAGCTTCCGGATCGCCGGACGCGGCGGGCCGCTCCCGGCGATCCGCTGCTGCTTTACGCAGCGCGCAGGTCGAGCACGAAGGCCTCAACCACGCGTTTCAGATCCGAGGCCTGGCCGGACAACCCCTCGGACAGGGCCAGAAGCTCGGTCGAGGCCGAGCCGGTGAGTTCCGCTGCCTGGCCGACGCCGGTGATGTTCTGCGTGACCTTCTGCGTGCCGTCGGCGGCGCGCTGGCAGTTCTGGGCGATTTCGCCCGTCGCGGCGCCCTGCTCCTCCACCGCGCCGGCGATGGAGGACGAGATCTGCTTCATGCTGGCAATCACGCGCATGATCTCGGCCATGGAGCTCACCGTGCCCTGCGTGGACTGCTGGATTTCTGAGATCTTCGCCGCAATCTCGTCGGTGGCGCGGGCGGTCTGGGAGGCCAGCTCCTTCACCTCGGAGGCCACCACCGCGAAGCCCTTGCCCGCCTCGCCCGCACGGGCGGATTCGATGGTGGCGTTGAGCGCGAGAAGGTTGGTCTGGTCCGCGATGCCCTTGATGAGCGAGATCACGTCGCCGATGGCGGTGGCGGCAGTCGCCAGCTCGCCGATCCGGCTGTTGGAGGTCTCCGCCTCATTGAAGGCCACATCCGCCACCTGCGCCGAATGGCTCACCTGCCCGGTGATCTCGCGCACGGAGGCCGCAAGCTGCTCTGAGGAAGCCGCAACCGTCTGCACGTTGACGGCGGCCTCTTCGGCCGCTTCAGCCACGGCCTGCGCCTGACGGGAGGTCTGCTCGGCGGTCGCAGAGAGGTTGCGGGCCGAACCCGCCACCTGATCGGACGAGGCGGCAAAGGCCGAGGACAGCTCAGTCATGCGCGCCACGAAATCCTCCGCCAGCGTGTTGCGGCGGTCGAGCACACGGCGCTCCTCGGCCTCGCGCGCCGCCTGCGCCTGCCGCACGGTCTCCGCATCGGAAAGCTGGCCGCGCAGCACTTCGAGCGCGCCGGCCATGGCACCGACCTCATCCTTGCGATCGGTGCCGGCCACAGCCTGCGCCAGCCGGCCCTCGCCGAGCCCCTTCATCACCTCGATCATGGCGCGGATCGGGGCGACGATCTTCTGCCGGACGAGAACCGCCGCTGCGGCCAGCAACAGGAGCGTGGCGAGACAGATTACCACCAGGACGAGAACGCTGCTGCGCTCGGCCTTGGCGGAAGTCTGGCGGCCGGCCTCGGTGGCGGCCTTGACCAGATCGCCATTGAGCGCGAACAGCCCCTCGATGAGGGTGCGGAATGCGGGTTCGCACGTCTTGTTCATCTCGGCCATGGTGCGCGCATTGCCGTCGCCGTCGGAACTGGCATTGGCGAGGCGGATGGTCTCCGCGCAGCTCTTGTCCACCACGGACTGGAAGCGATCGCTGACATCCTGAAAGCGCGGGGCGAACTGCGGGGAGAGCCGCGCTGCCTCCGCCAGGCGGGTCAAGGTGCCTTCGCGCGCCTTGACGATCGCCGCCTTGGCGCGGGCGTTGTCCTCCGGCGAGATGGACGCGATGTTCTGATAGAGCGCGCCGAGCGTGTCTGAGACGAGGCGGTTGGCACGGGCGCCCGCCACCGCCGCGGCGCTCGGCCCTTCAAGGACGCTCATGTAGGAGGCGTTCACCTCGCGCAGGGCATAGTCTGAATAGGTGGCGCCGGCGATGCTCACGAGCCCGAGGGCGAGAAGCAGCGAAACGACTTTCCAGATCAAAGACAGGTTCGTGTACATCACACCCTCGGAAGCACATCGGCTTGTTGTGGAGGCGGGGCCGGCGGCTGGGGGCGCAACGGCGGTAACCTGGTCCACAGGAAGTTCACCGATGCTTGCACCGAGCTTGCTTGGTTAACTTAAGGGTTGTGAGACTTAGTTGTTTGCACCTGTCATTTTTTCAAGTTCGGCAAAGCCTTGCGCAGAATTCCCCCGCGACAGGTGACGCAGTGACATGCACCCAACGCATGCAATGCAAGCAATCATATCGTCGCGACATAGAGCCGAAGCGAGCCTTCATAGCTCGGCTGTTGCCGCAGGTCGCCGTACCGGGCATCCCAGACGCCTTGTTTGAGATCATCTGCCAGACGGGCCACGGCCACCTCCGCCGCGGCCGGTTCGATGAAGCTCCACGCGGAGCAGGACAGGCGGGCACCGGGATCGAGAAACATCTCCGGACGGCCGTAATAGGCCTCGTTGAAGCCATCCACGCAATCGAAGGGGATCGGCACCCGCCGCGCCTCCACGTCCGTCCCCAGAGCCTCGGCAATGGTCACGTGTGACGGATAGCGCCGCGCCTCGGCCTCCAGAACGCCGGGGGCATAATCCGACAGCCAGAAGCGCTCCACCTCCCCCGGCTCGCAGGACAGGAGCACGATCGCCCCGCGTGTCACGCGCTGCAACTCGCGCAAGCCAGCTCGCAGGTCGCTCCACTGGTGAATGCTGAAGGTGGACATGGCGGCATCGAAGGTGCCGTCATCGAAAGGCAAAGCCTCGGCCACGGCGTCGATGGCGGCGGAGAGGTGCGCGGGACGCTGGGCGCGCATGGTGGCGGAGGGCTCCACCGCCGTGATGCGGCGGTCCGTCGGCTCATAAGAGCCCGCGCCCGCCCCCACATTGAGCACACGCTCTGCGGTGCCGAGCGCGGCGAGGATGATGGCGGCGATGCGGGGATCGGGCTGCCGGTAGCGGCTATAGTGGCCTCCGATGCGGCCATAGTCCGCATCGCCCGCACTGCCGTCCCGCCGCCGCCCGTCCATCGTGATGCCCTTCATCGGTTTCGGGCGTTGTGCGACCGATCCATGACAGTGCCATGACGAACCTTGACCGTTGACGCCGGAGCCGCAACGGGCCTTCATCCGCCTTCCATCCTCCCGAGACGGAAAGCGGACATTCCAGATGACCAACGGCAGCGGCCTCGCCTCCCGGCCTCTTGATCCGGCCCTGCGTGCCTATCTGGACAGCCTGGCGCCCCCGCCCGGCACACCCGTGCCGCAGACCGACGCGGAGATCCTCATCGCCCGGCGCACGGCGCTTGAGACGGCCCGCGCCGTGCGCACAACCATCCCGGGTCTGCCCAACGGCGTCGAGACCGCCGATATCCGCATCGACGATGACCTACGCGGGCGGCTCTACCAGCCCGGCCGGGATGGCCCGCATCCGTTGCTCATCTATTTTCATGGCGGCGGCTGGGCCGCCGGCTCGCTGGAGACGCACGATCCCTTCTGCCGCCTGCTCAGCGCGGCGGCGGACGTGCTCATCCTCTCGGTAGATTATCGCCTCGCGCCGGAGCACCCCTTTCCGGCCGGACTGGAGGATGCGATGACGGCCGCCCGCTTCGTGCTGCGCGAAGCCGATCATCTGGGCGGCGACCGCATGCGCCTTGCCATCGGCGGCGACAGCGCTGGCGGCAATCTCGCGGCAGCCGCACTCAACCGGCTGGCGACCGCAGGCCTTGGGTCGGGTTTCCGCGCCCAGATGCTGCTCTATCCCGTGACCGATCTGCCCGATGCGGGGCACCCCTCCTATGAGGAGAATGCGCGCGGCTATGGTCTCGAAGCGGACCTGATGCGCTGGTTCTGGCGCATCTATGCGCCGGGCGTGAGCGGGGCCGATTTCGATGCCGCGCCGCTGCGCCACCCCAATCTGCCGCCGCTGCCGCCGACCCTCATCACCACGGCGCAATATGACGTGTTGCGGGATGAGGCGGTCGTCTATGCGCACAAGCTTCAGGCCGCAGGCGTGACCGTCACGCACCTCCACGCCCCCGACATGCACCATGACTTCGCCGTGGGCGGCGGCACGGTTGCGCGCTTCCCGCAATGCGTGGCGACGCTGAGGGACATCGCCGGCTGGCTGAAGGCGGCGCTGGGCTAAGCTTCGCGCCGGCGGCCTCGCGTCAATGGCTGATCATCCACGGCCGGGCCGAGGGGAAGCTCTTGGCCCCCGAGGGCGCGGTGGCGGTGCGGCTCTTCTTGGAGCGGCTCTGCATGCCGGAGCAACAAGAGCAGCCCGCGCCATGCTTCTTCGCCGCGAATTCAGAAGACGTCATGGGCGCGTTGGCGCTGCGCTCGTTGGTGGCGATGGCGGTGCGGCGGGCACTGTCCATGCCTGCGAAATAGGGCGCGGAGAGAAAGGCGCGGGGCGCCAGCAGCCCGCAGTCCGGGCAGGACTGCGGATCTGCGCACGCGCTCATGGGGTGCATCTGCGTGAAGGGGCCGCAGTCCTCGCACATGTAGTCATAGACCGGCATGGGGCTCTCCCGAGATGGGCCGGCAGACCGGTTGACCCGGCCTGCCATTGAAGGGTGACGCTCAGACGAGATCGGGCGACAGCGGCATGTCCACGGAGCCGTCGAGGAACCTGGTCGGCCCCGCCGCGCTGGGATTGATGTCGAAATCGAAGATCTCGGTGGGCAGCCAGAGCGTGGCGCAGGCGTTCGGCACGTCCACGACGCCCGAGATATGGCCCTGCACCGGAGCGGTGCCGAGGATGGAATAGGCCTGCGCGCCCGAATAGCCGAACTTCTTCAGATACTCGATGGCATTGAGGCAGGCCTGCCGGTAGGCAATGTGCACGTCGAGATAATGCTGCTTGCCCGCCTCATCCACCGAGATGCCCTCGAAGATGAGATAGTCCTTGTAGTTGGGCGTGATGGGCGAGGGCTTGAAGATGGGATTCTTGATCCCGTACTTCGCCATGCCGCCCTTCAGCACGTCCACCTTGAGATGCACCCAGCCAGCCATCTCGATGGCGCCGCAGAAGGTGATCTCGCCATCGCCCTGGCTGAAGTGCAGGTCGCCCATGGAGAGGCCGCCGCCTTCCACATAGACCGGGAAATAGATCTTGGAGCCGCGCGACAGATCCTTGATGTCGCAATTGCCGCCATGCTCGCGCGGCGGCACGGTGCGCGCCCCTTCCGCCGCCGCCTTGTCGCGGGCCTCGCCGGTGAGGCGGCCCATGTGGGCGGTGGGGCCGAAGGGCGGGTTGGCAAGGCCGGGCACGCGGTTGGGATCGGTGGCGATGAAATCCACCTCGCGCTTGTTCCAGGTCTCCAGCAGCTTCGGATCCGGCAGGCAGCCGATGAGGCCGGGGTGGATGAGGCCGGCGAAGTTCACGCCCGGCACGTGGCGGGAAGACGTGAACATGCCCTTGAAGTCCCAGATGGACTTCTGCGCCTGCGGGAAGTGGTCGGTCAGGAAGCCGCCGCCATTCTTCTTGGAGAAGAAGCCGTTGAAGCCCCACTGGCTGTCCGGCATGGCGCCGATGTCCAGGAGGTCCACCACCAGCAGGTCGCCGGGCTCGGCGCCCTTCACGCCGATGGGGCCGGAGAGGAAGTGAACGATGGAGAGGTCGATGTCGCGCACGTCGTCGGCGCTGTCGTTGTTCTTGATGAAGCCACCGGTCCAGTCATAGGTCTCGACGATGAAATCGTCGCCCGGCTTGACCCAAGCCACCATGGGAATGTCCGGGTGCCAGCGGTTGTGCACCATGTCGTTGTCATAGGCGGACTGGCTGAGATCCACCTTGATGAGCGTATCAGTCATGGACGGCTCCGTTTCCTTGGGACGCAAAGACGAAGGACGGCGTGAAACCGCGCGGGAGCGCCGCGCGGCGCGGGCGGATCAGACGGAGAGGAATTTCGAGACCTTGGCCTCGTCGATATCGGCGCGAGCATCCTCATGGACGATCTCGCCGTTCTCCAGCACCAGCACCCGGTCCGCGATATCGAGCGCGAAGGAGAGCACCTGCTCGGACACCACGATGGAAAGCCCGCGCTCATCACGAATGCGCTTCAGGGTGCGGGCCATGTCGCGGATGATGCTGGGCTGGATGCCCTCCGTGGGCTCATCCAGCAGCAGCACCTTCGGCTTGGTGGCGAGCGCGCGGGCGATGGCGAGCTGCTGCTGTTGGCCGCCGGAAAGATTGCCGCCGCGCCGCTTCTTCATCTCCAGCAGCACGGGGAACAGCTCGTAAATGTCGCCCGGCACCTTGCTCTCGCCATGGGCGACGAGGCCGGTCTCGATATTTTCCTCAACCGACATGGTGGAGAAGATCATGCGCCCCTGCGGCACGTAGGCGATGCCCTTGGCCACCCGCTGATGGCTCTTCATTGCGGTGATATCCCCCTCGCCCAGCGAGACCTTGCCGGAGCGGGTGGGCACCACGCCCATGAGCGACTTCATGAGCGTGGTCTTGCCCATGCCGTTGCGCCCCATGATGGCGACGATCTCGCCGGGTGCGACGGAGAAGTTCAGGCCGTGCAGCACTTCGCTCTGGCCGTAGGAGACGACGAGATTCTCGACGTTCAGCATGGCGCGCCTCCTCAATGGCCCAGATAGACTTCGACGACCTTCGGATCAGCCTGCACCTTGGCCATGGTGCCCTCGGAAAGGATCTTGCCCTGGTGCAGCACCGTGACCTTGTGGGCGATGTCCTCCACGAACTTCATGTCATGCTCGATGACGATGACCGAGCGGTCCTTGATGATTCTGTTCAGGAGCTCAGCGGTTTTCTTGCGCTCGGCGACGCTCATGCCAGCCACGGGCTCGTCCAGCATGAGGAGCTCTGGGTCCTGGATCAGCAGCATGCCGATCTCCAGCCACTGCTTCTGGCCGTGGGAGAGATATTCCGCCCGCTGGTTCAGCAGGTCCGCGAGAAAGATGGTTTCGGCGATGTCCTGAACCCGCGCCTTCACCGCTCCGTCGCGCTTGAAGGCCAGCGCGCCGACGACGCCACGCCCCTTGGGATAGGAAATCTCCAGATTCTCGAAGACGGTGAGGTCTTCATAGATGGAGGGGTTCTGGAACTTGCGGCCCACGCCGGCGCGCACGATCTCATATTCCTTCATCTTGGTGAGCTCGGTGTTCTTGAACTTCACCGAGCCGGAGGTCGCCTTGGTGCGCCCGCAGATGAGATCGAGCACCGTGGTCTTGCCGGCGCCGTTGGGGCCGATGATGACCCGGATTTCGTTCTCATCCACATAGAAGGAGAGATCGTCCACGGCCTTGAAGCCGTCGAAGGAGACGGTGAGCCCTTCCACCGCGAGGAGGAAGTCCGGCGCCATCTGGTCGGAAATGACCTGCGCATTCATGGGGTTTCCTCCTCATTCGGCCGGGGCGGGAGCGGCCTTGGGCTCAGCGCCCTTTCGGCCAAGGAGCGCGCCGAGGCGCGGTTCCACATAGGTGCGGTAGAGGCCGGCCAAGCCATTCGGGAACAGCAGCACCACGGCGATGAAGAGGCCGCCGAGGCCGAACAGCCACAGCTCCGGGAAGCTCTCGGAGAAGGAGGTCTTGGCCCAGTTCACCAGGAGCGTGCCGTACACCGCGCCGAGCAGCGACAGACGCCCACCCACGGCGGTGTAGATGACCATCTCGATAGAGGGCGTGATGCCCACGAAGGAAGGCGACATGAAGCCCACCTGGAGCGTGAACATGGCCCCGCCGATGCCCGCGAGCGCGGCGGCGAAGCAGAAGACAAAGATCTTGAAGCTCGCCACGTCATAGCCGGAGAAGCGCACCCGGTCCTCCTTGTCGCGCATGGCGACGAGGATGCGGCCGAGCTTGGAGCGCTGCACGAACTGGCACAGCAGGATGACGCCGATGAGCAGGCCCACATTGACGAAATAGAGGATGAACTTGGCGCTGTCGGTGCGGATGTCCCAGCCGTGCAGCGTGCGCAGATCGGTGATGCCGTTGACACCGCCGGTGTAGCCCTGCTGGCCAATGATGAGGATGCTCATGATCGCCGCCAGCGCCTGCGTGATGATCGCGAAGTAGACGCCGCCCACCCGCCGCTTGAAGAGCGCGAAGGCAAGGACGAGGGCGAACACCGCCGGCACCAGCATCACCGCGATGACGGAGAAGCCCAGCGACTTGAACGGCACCCAGAAGAAGGGCAGCGAGGTGAGCTGGTTCCAGTCCATGAAATCCGGAATGCCGGGCGTGGACTGGATCTTGGTGGCCTCGGGGGTGGAGGCCTCCAGCTTCAGATACATGGCCATGCAATAGCCGCCGAGGCCGAAGAACACACCCTGGCCGAGGGAGAGAATGCCCGCATTGCCCCAGCACAGCACGAGGCCGACGGCGACGAAGGCATAGGTGAGATATTTGCCCACCATGTTGAGCCGGAACGGCTCCAGCACCAGCGGCAGCACCACCACCAGCAGCACGGCGAGGAGGAGGACGCCGAGGAGATCCTTGGAACGCAGCGAGAATGACATGGGTCGGGCTCCTCAGCGACGGACCTTGAGGACGAAGAGGCCTTCGGGGCGCAGCATCAGGATGCCGACCACCACCAGCAGCGTGAGCACCTTGGCCATGGAGCCGGACATGAAGAATTCCATGGTCGACTGCGCCTGCGAGATGGTGAAGGCCGAGGCGATGGTGCCCGCGAGCGAGGCCGCCCCGCCGAAGACCACCACGAGGAAGGTATCCACGATGTAGAGCTGGCCGGCGGTCGGCCCGGTGGAGCCGATCATGGTGAAGGCGGAGCCCGCCACCCCCGCGATGCCGCAGCCGATGCCGAAAGTCATGCGGTCCACCCGCTCGGTGGAAATGCCCACCGCCCCGGCCATGGTGCGGTTGAGCACAACGGCGCGCACCTGAAGGCCCCAGCGGGAGCGGAACATCAGCAGATAGACGGCGACGGCAATGAGCGTGGTGAGGCCCATGACGAACAGGCCGTTGATCTGCACCTCAATGGTGTCGGTGACGGCAAGCGAGCCCATCATCCATTCGGGCAGTTCGACACCCACCTCGCGCGCGCCGAAGATGGAGCGGAAGGCCTGCTGCATGATGAGCGAAAGGCCCCAGGTGGCGAGCAGTGTGTCCAGCGGCCGCTTGTAGAGGAAGCGGATGAGCCCCCATTCCACCAGCATTCCGAGGCCGCCGGAGACGACGAAGGCCACCGCCATGGCGACAAAGAAGTAGATGCCGTAAAGGCCGGGCGCGTATGCCTGGAAGAGCTGGGAGGTCAGATAGGTCATGTAGGCGCCGAGGATCATGAACTCGCCGTGCGCCATGTTGATCACGCCCATCTGGCCGAAGATGATGGCAAGGCCGAGGGACATCAGCACGAAGACCGAGAACAGGATCAGGCCCGCGAAGGCCTGCATGGCAAAGATCGAGCCGAGCTCGCCGAGCGAATATCCCATGAACATGCGATGGTTCCCGGTTCCGGTTTCTGGGTGGTCGGCTTCAGAAACTGCGGGGGCGTCTGCAAGCACGCCCCATGGTGCGAATGGCCCGCTGAGCGTTCAAAGCCCTCCCCCCTTGCGGGGGAGGGTTAGGAGGGGGGTAACGCGGTTACGTCTGTCGTGCCCCTGCTCTCGGCTGAGCCCGCTCCGGCGGAGAGGGCATTACCCCTCTCCCCAGCCCTCCCCCTCAAGGGGGGAGGGAGCATCTCCAGCAGAGGCCCTGTTCAGTCGCTCACTGATAGCCCTTCGGGAACGGATCGGGCTCGACCAGCTCGGAGGTCTCGTAGACCACGTCATACTGGCCATCGACGCGTGCCTTGCCGACGCGGGTCTTGCTCCAGAGATGGTGGTTCTCGTGGATTCGCACGTAGCCTTCCGGCGCCTTGTCGAAGGCAACGCCCGGCGAGGCCGCGGCCACCTTGTCGATGTCGAAGGAGCCGGCCTTTTCCACCGTCAGTTTCCAGAGCCACGGGCCGAGATAAGCGGCCTGCGTCACGTCGCCGATGACGATCTTGTCGCCATAGGTCTTCTTGAACGCCTCGACGAACGCCTTGTTGTTGGGATTGTTGAGCGACTGGAAATACTTCATGCAGGCAAA
Organism: Azorhizobium caulinodans ORS 571; assembly: GCF_000010525.1. Lineage (GTDB taxonomy): Bacteria > Pseudomonadota > Alphaproteobacteria > Rhizobiales > Xanthobacteraceae > Azorhizobium > Azorhizobium caulinodans. Next base: position 4,676,068 of record NC_009937.1, read on the forward strand.
GGCGCCAGCGATATTCTCGCCGCCGATGCCGAGGATCTCGTCTTCCGTCACCGAGATGGTGAGCAGGGTCTGCTTGGAGAGGTCGATGCCCGCCGCCTTGAGCTGCTTGTAGAAGGCGACGTTCGAGCCGCCGACGATGATGGCGTAGATCACATCAGGCTTGGTCAGCTTGATCTTGTTGATCGCCGAATTGAACTGGGTGTGGCCAAGCGGGAAGTACTCCTCGCCCACCACCTTGAGCTTCAGGAAATTCTCGATGTGCTTACGGGCGATCTTGTTGGAGGTGCGCGGCCAGATATAGTCCGAGCCGAGCAGGTAGAAGGTCTGCGCCCCGCGCTCCTTCACCACCCAGTTGAGGCCGGCGATGATCTGCTGGGTGGCCTCCTGGCCGGTGTAGATCACGTTCTTGGACTGCTCCAGGCCTTCATAGAAGGTGGGATAATACAGCATGCCGTTATACTGCTCGAACACCGGCAGCACCGCCTTGCGGGACGCAGAGGTCCAGCAACCGAACACAGAGGCGCACTTGTCCTGCACCAGCAGCTTCTTGGCCTTCTCCGCGAAGGTCGGCCAATCGGAGGCGCCATCCTCCTGAATGAACTTGATCTTGCGGCCGAGGATGCCGCCGGCGGCGTTGATCTGGTCGATGGCGAGCTTCTCGGCCTGCACCGAGCCGGTCTCTGAAATGGCCATGGTGCCGGTGACGGAGTGCAGGATGCCGACCGTGACTTCCGTATCGGTCACGGCGAGACCGGTCGTATTCACGGCAGAAGTCGGCGGAACATCAGCGCGGGCCGGCGTCGAGAGAAAAGAGGCGGCAGGAACAGCCGAAGCAATCGGCAGTGCGGCAAGCCCCTTCAATACGCCACGGCGCGTGGCGCTCATCTTGTCCTGACGGTCGTCACTGGATGACATGCCCATTCCCTCCACGGAAAATCGTGGCCCGAACTTCGGCCCCAGCAGATTCACGAGCGAAGCTGCCATGGACCTCATGCTTCCCGTGAGTGCCGCAGCGCAGCAATACGTCGATTGACGTATATGCCCCCGCCCGGCCGACGCTATGCTGTGCTTGATCGAGCGGCTTGTCCGTGCGCGATGTGTTTCGCGCGTGCGCGAAGCGAGGGGGAGTGTAATTCGTGAGCAGTGCCTGCCGCGTTGCTAAGCAGCGGCAGGACGGTCGCATGAGGGCTTCATGGAAGCAGGCGGAAAGCTGCGGAGACATCAGCAGAAAAAGAACGGAGCGGCTGAAAATGCAGCACGAATTCTGCTTGTGGAAAGCCGGGCAACGGCCGTAGTCTCCCGCAGGCTGGATTATGCCGCGTCGCGGGACGGACTGACTCATCGCTCAGGTTGATGCGACCGGAGCGGAACGGCCTCTGGAGCGCGGTCCCTCAGGGTCGGAGCGCGCCAGCACGGAATTCTTCAGGGCCCGGAACAGTCACGGTTCCGGAAAGGGACATAATCAAAAATCCACGGGGAGCGATGCAGCACGGAGGCCCTTCACCCCATCTGGAGGCGGGGCGCACGTCCATGGCGGCGGAACAGCGTATCGTCCGGGTCAGACGCCAGTACAACCAATGGGTCGTCAACGAGACCCTGGAAGACTACGCCCTGCGCTTCACCGCCAAGAGCGCGCGACGCTGGTCGCCCTTCCGCGTGGCGAACACCGCGCTCGGCGCCATCTCCTTCCTCGCGCTGGAAGCCATTGGCGGGGCGGTCACGCTCTCCTACGGCTTCACCAATGCCGCTGCCGGCATTCTGGCGGTGAGCCTCATCATCTTCCTCACCGGCCTGCCCATCTCCTATTATGCCGCGAAATTCGGCGTCGACATCGACCTGCTCACGCGGGGCGCCGGCTTCGGCTATATCGGTTCCACGGTCACCTCGCTCATCTACGCCTCCTTCACCTTCATCTTCTTCGCGCTAGAGGCGGCCATCCTCGCGCTGGCGCTGGAGATGTGCCTCGGCCTGCCGCTGGCGGCGGGCTATGTGCTGAGCGCGCTGGTGGTGATCCCGCTCGTCACCCACGGCATCACCTTCATCAGCCGGTTCCAGACGTGGACGCAGCCGCTGTGGCTCGCCCTCCACATCGTGCCGCTGGTCTGGCTTCTGGCCCATCGGGGCGAGGAACTGACCCACTGGATGGATTTCACCGGCCTCGCCGGCCCGAGGGATGGCGCCTTCAGCCTCATCGCCTTCGGCGGCGCCGCCACCGTGGTCTTCGCACTCGTGGCGCAGATCGGCGAGCAGGTGGACTATCTGCGCTTCCTCCCCCGCGAGGCTTCGGGGCGCAACATCAAGTGGTGGTGCGGCATGCTCGCGGCGGGGCCGGGCTGGATCATCCCCGGCGCGCTGAAAATGCTGGTCGGCTCCTTTCTCGCCTATCTGGCGCTGGAGAGCGGCGTGCCGCTCGACAAGGCGGCCGAGCCCACGCAGATGTATCTGGTCGCCTTCGGCGCCATGATCCCCTCCCATCAGGCGGCGCTGTGGCTGATGGGCGTGTTCGTCATCGTCTCGCAGTTGAAAATCAATGTGACGAACGCCTATGCGGGCTCCATCGCCTGGTCCAATTTCTTCTCCCGCCTCACCCATTCCCATCCCGGCCGTGTGGTGTGGCTGGTGTTCAACGTCACCATCGCCCTGCTTCTCATGGAGCTCGGCATCTATCGGGTGCTGAACGAGACGCTGGGCATCTATGCCATCGTCGCCATCGCTTGGGTGGCAGCGCTGGTGGCGGACCTCGTGGTCAACAAGCCCCTCGGCCTCTCCCCACCGACCATCGAATTCAAGCGGGCGCATCTTTATGATGTGAACCCGGTGGGCGTCGGCGCGGTGCTGGCCGGCACGGGCGCGGCCATCCTCGCCTATACGGGGGCATTCGGCCCGCTGCCGCAGGCGTTCGCGCCCTTCATCGCGCTGGTGGTCTCCTTCCTCACCGCGCCGGTCATCGCGTTCGGCACGGGCGGGCGCTACTACACCGCCCGCAAGCCCAAGACCGAGTGGCGCAAGGGCATCGTGCGCTGCTGCATCTGCGAGCATAAATACGAGCCGGAGGACATGGCCCATTGCCCCGTCTATGCCGGCCCCATCTGCTCGCTCTGCTGCACGCTGGATGCCCGCTGCCACGACCGCTGCAAGACGGACGCGCGCGTCGCCGACCAGATCCTCGCCCTGCTCGGCTCGGCTTTGCCGGCCTGGGTGGTGGCGAAGCTCAATTCCCGCGTCGGGCATTATCTCGCCATTCAGGCCATGCTGGCCTCGGTCATCGGCGGCATCCTCGCCATCATCTATTTCCACGCCCGCTTTGAGAGCCCGTCCCATGGCGAAGCGATCCGGGGTACGTTGTGGACGCTCTATTTCGTGCTGATGATCATCGTCGGCGTGGTGGCCTGGCTGTTCGTGCTGGCGCAGGAGAGCCGCCGGGTCGCGCAAGAGGAGAGCCAGCGCCAGACCACCCTCCTCATGCGCGAGATCGAAGCCCACAAGCGCACAGACGCCAAGCTCCAGAAGGCGAAGGAAGTGGCGGAGGCGGCGAACCTCGCCAAGAGCCGTTACGTGGTGGGCATCAGCCACGAACTGCGCACGCCGCTGAACGCCATCCTCGGCTATGCCCAGCTTCTGGAGCGCGACACCTCCATTCCCGCCCACCGGCGGGACGCCATCCGCGTGGTGCGCCGCTCCTCGGAGCATCTGTCGGGCCTCATCGACGGCCTGCTCGACATCTCCAAAATCGAGGCCGGGCGCCTGCACCTCTATCGCGACGAGGTGCGCATCCGCGACCTGCTGGACCAGCTGGTGGACATGTTCCGCCTCCAGGCCTCGGCGCGTGGCATCGAGTTCATCCACATGCGCTCCGAGCGCCTGCCGGCGGTAGTCTTTACCGATGAGAAGCGCCTGCGGCAGATCCTCATCAATCTCCTGTCCAATGCCATCAAGTTCACAGCCAAGGGGCACGTGGCGCTGCGCGTGACCTATCGCAATCAGGTGGCGGAGTTCGAAGTCGAGGATACCGGCATCGGCATCGCGCCGGAGGAACGCGGCCGCATCTTCGAGCCCTTCGAGCGCGGCTCGCGCGGCGGGGCGTTCAACGCCATCGGCATCGGCCTCGGGCTCACCATCACCAAGCTCCTCACCGAGATCATGGGCGGGGAGATCTCGCTGAAGAGCGAACTCGACAAGGGCAGCACCTTCAAGGTGCGCCTGCTGCTCTCGGAAGCGCCGGGTCGGGAGGCTGCGCCACCCGAGCAGCGCATCGTCGCCTATGCCGGCGCCGCCCGCACGGTGCTGGTGGCCGACGACGACGACGCCCACCGCGATCTCATGTGCGAGATGCTGCGCCCGCTCGGCTTCATCGTCTTCACCGCCGCAGATGGCCTCGCCTGCCTCGAGATGGCGGGCCAGACCGATCCCGATCTCGTGCTGCTCGATGTCTCCATGCCCCGCCTCACGGGCTGGGAGACGGCGACCGCCCTGCGCACCCGCGTCGCGCCGCGCGCCCGCATCATCATGGTCTCGGCCAATGCGCAGGAAATGGGCCGCCGGCCCGCCGAGCCGCGCCACCATGACGACCAGTGCGTGAAGCCGGTGGACCTGCGCATGCTGCTGGAGAAGATCCGCGCCCAGCTCGGCCTCGACTGGGTCTATCAGTCGGACACGCCGGACCAGCCCGCCGCCATCGCCCCGCCGGTGGTCCCGCCGTCCGCCGGCCATATCGAGGAACTGCTGAAGCTCGGGCGCATCGGCTATGTGCGCGGCATCCAGGCCAAGCTTCAGTCTCTCGCCGCCGAATCCCCGGAGCACGAGCCGTTCGTCAAGGAGATGAGCGACATCGTACGCACCTTCGATCTCAACCGCTACATGTCCGTTCTGGAGGCTCTGCGCACCCATGATGCATAGTGCCAAACGCCGCGACATCGTCCTCGTGGTGGACGACAGCCCCGAAACCCTGAGCCTGCTCACCGATGCGCTGGAGGATGCGGGTGTCACCGTCCTCGTGGCGGTGGAGGGGGCCAATGCGCTGACCCTCGTGGAGCAGATCACGCCGGACGTGATCCTGCTCGATGCCATCATGCCCGGCATGGACGGCTTCGAGACCTGCCGCCGGCTGAAGGCGCTGAAAGCCCTCGCCCATGTGCCGGTCATCTTCATGACCGGCCTCTCGGAGACCGAGCACATCGTGAAGGGGCTCGACGCGGGCGGCGTGGACTATGTGACCAAGCCCGTGGTGCCGAACGAGATCATCGCCCGGATGCGCGTGCATCTGGCCAATGCCCGGCAAACCCAGAGTGCGCAGGTGGCGCTGGATGCGGCGGGGCGCTTTCTCATGTCCGCCAGCCTCGACGGGCGTGTGCTGTGGAGCACCCCGCAGGCCACCCGCCTCATCGGCGCCCAGTTCACCGCCTTGCCGGGCGAGGGCTATCTGCTGCCGGACGCCGCCCTCTCGTGGCTGCGCGCGCGCCATGCGGCCCTCGGCACCCCGCCGGAGAGCGTGGAGCTGCCCGATCCCAATGGCGGGCGTAGCCTCAAGCTCTCCTACGTGGGCCAGATCGGCGAGCAGGAAGTGCTGCTGCGTGTTACCGACGAGGTGCGCGTCCGCGACGAGGACATTTTGCGGACGGCGCTCGGCATCACGCAGCGGGAGGCGGAAGTCCTGCTGTGGATCGCCCGCGGCAAGCCCAACCGCGACATCGCCGAAATCCTCGGCCTCTCGCCCCGCACCGTGAACAAGCATCTGGAGCAGATCTACGCCAAGATCGGCGTCGAGAACCGCGCCGCCGCCGCCGCCATGGCCGTTAAGGCGCTTTCCGGTCCGCAGTAGATCGGCCCGCCCCTTGCGAATGACTGGCGTTCGCGCGGCGCATGGACAAAGCCGCCGTCTCGCCTATTCTAGCGCCGCCGACCGGCCGCGGCGGCAGGCATGCCTGCGCGCGTTTATGGGATGCGTCGGTCAAAGGCGAGGATGGAATGTCGATCCGGATGTGGGGGCGCCAGAACCAAGCGCTCGCAGGCGCTCAGGGCGGAACGGCCGCCACCGGTCCAGCGCCCGGATCGTGCCCCCGGAACGGCGCATCATGAGCGAACCCCTGTCGGCACGGGACGACGGCGTGGCACCCAATGCCTCGCCAACGACGGACGAGCGCGCCGCCCACAACGCCATGATCCTCGCCATTGCGGAGCGGCAGGACCGGGCCGCCTTCGCCGCCCTGTTCAAGCACTTCGCCCCGCGCCTCAAGACCTTCCTCATGCGCTCCGGCCTCTCCGCCACGGCGGCGGAGGAGATCGCGCAGGAGACCATGCTCTCGGTCTGGCGCAAGGCCGGCTATTTCGACCCCGCCAAGGCCGGCGCGGCGACCTGGATCTTCACCATCGCCCGGAATCTCAAGATCGACGCCCTGCGCCGTGAACGCCCGGTGGCGCAGTTGCCCACGGAAGCGGAAGACACGCCGGACGAGGCTCCCAATGGGGAAGCGCTCGTTCTGGCGCAGGAGCGGGAGGACAAGGTGCGCGCCGCCCTCTCCCGTCTCTCGGCCGACCAGGCCAATATCGTTCGCCTGTCCTTCTTTCAGGACAAGCCCCACGCCCAGATCGCAAAGGAACTCGGCATTCCGCTCGGAACCGCGAAATCGCGGGTGCGGCTTGCCCTTGCACGCTTGCGCGCGCTGCTGGAAGACATCGGATGACGACCCCGCACGACGAAACGCTCGCCAGTTACGCCGCCGGCACGCTCGACGCCGGCATCCGCCTCGCGGTCGCGGCCCATCTGGAGGCCGCGCCGAAGAGCCGTGCCCGCCTCGCCCATTTCGAGGCCGCCGCCGGCGCCGTGCTGGATGACCTGCCGCCAACGGATCTGGCGAGCGACGCCCTCGACCGCCTGCTGGCCCGCCTCGACGAGCCGGAACCGCCGCCGCCCGCGCCTATCCCCGTGCGCCACGCCGCCCGCATGCCGACCGATGTCCGGCTGCCGAAGGCGCTGGAAGGCTGCTCCATCGGCCGCTGGATCTGGATCGGCCCCGGCGTGCGCTACAGTGCCATCTCCATTCCCGGCGCCCCGAAGGCCAATGTCGGCCTCGTGGAAGTGGGCCCCGGCCGGCGCATGCCCGACCACGGACACGGCGGCAACGAGATCACCTATGTGATCTCCGGCGGCTTCTCCGACGAGAACGGCCATTACGAAGCCGGCGACGTGTGCGAGGCGGACGAGAGCCTGGAGCACCAGCCAGTGGCCGATCCGGAAGGCTGCCTGTGCATCATCGCCATGGACGCGCCCATGCGCTTCAAGGGCCTGCTGGGCGCCGTGCTGAAGCCCTTCACCGGCTGACGCCCCTCCCCTCTACCACATCCCGCCCCACGGCATCTTCCCGCAAGCCATTCGGGCTAGACCTCTGCGGAGGCGGCTGTCGGCCCCTGCGGCGCGTCCGTCGCCGGCGGGTACACAGCCCCTTTTCTGACCGGCCAGCCGTCTCAGGCGGCGCACATCCCTGTGGAGACACCCATGCGCGAGCCCACCCTCGATCCGGCGGACTGGAGCGCGCTGCGCGCGGTCTTCCATCAGGCGGTGGATGACGGTCTCGCGCATCTTCAAGGTGCACTCGACACCCCCGTCTGGGTGGCGCCGCCGGGCAGCTCCAAGAGCGCGCTCTACGAGCCCCTCCCCCGCACCGCAACGCCCGCCGCAGAAGTCTATGAGACCTTCCGCAACCATGTGCTGCCCTATGGGGTCGGCAATGTGCGGCCGGCCTTCTATGGCTGGGTCCATGGCGCGGGCAATGCGGAAGGCGTGCTGGGCGAGCTGATGGCCGCCTTCATGAATTGCAACGTGGGCGGCCGCGCCCACATGGCGAACGAACTGGAGCGGGTGGTCGTCGACTGGTGCAAGGACTTCACCGGCCTGCCCGCCGAGGCCAGCGGCCTGCTCACCTCCGGCACCTCCATGGCGACCGTGCTCGCCATCGCCACCGCCCGCCACGTCCATGCGGACGGCGACGTCGGCCGCGAGGGTGTTGCCGTCGCCGGGCGCGGCCTCGTGGGCTATGCCTCCACCGAGGCCCATTCCTGCATCGCCAAGGCCTTCGACCTGCTCGGCCTCGGCCGCAATGCCCTGCGCGCCGTACCGGTGAATACAGCGCGGGAGATGGACAGCGCCGCCCTCGAAGCCATGATCGCCACCGACCGCGCCGCCGGCCTCAAGCCCTTCATGGTCGCCGCCACCGTCGGCACCGTGAACACGGGGGCCATCGATGACATCGCCGGCATCGGCGCCATCGCCCATCGTGAAGGCCTGTGGTTCCATGTGGATGCCGCCTTCGGCATCGGCGCCCTGTTCAGCGACGCCCACAAGGCCAAGGCCGCCCCCATGGCGCGGGCGGAGTCCATCGCCTTCGACTTCCACAAGTGGTTTCAGGTGCCCTATGACGCGGGCATCGTGCTGATCCGCGATGCCAAGGCGCATTACGAGACCTTCGCGGGCCGGAAGGAATATCTCGCCAGTTCGGAACGCGGCCTGGCCGCGGGCGAACCCTGGTATTGCGATTACGGTCCGGAACTCTCGCGCACCTTCCGCGCGCTGAAGGTCTGGTTCACGCTGAAGAGCCACGGCGTCGACGGCATCAGCGCCATCATCGCCAAGAACATCGCGCAAGCGCGCTATCTCGAAGACAAGGTGGCCGCGGAGCCGCGCCTTGAGCTGCTCTCACCGGCCAGCCTCAACATCGTGTGCTTCCGCTATGTCGCGCCCTGCGACACAGCCGCGCTGAATCAGCTCAACAAGGACATCGTGGCGGACCTTCAGGAGGCCGGCATCGCTGCCCCCTCCACCACCACGCTGAACGGCCGCACGGCCATCCGGGTCTGTCTCGCCAACCACCGCACCCGCCGTCAGGATCTCGACGCGCTGCTGGCCGGCGTGCTGGAGCTGGGCGCGCGGCGCACCGCCGGCTCAGTGGCCGCCTGACGCGGCAGGGCCGCGCGTCGGCCTTGCCCTTGGCGCCCGTGCCTGCGACAAGGGCGCCATCATGATCGTGCTCGACGACATTTCCCTGCGCATCGCAGGCCGCCTGCTGCTGGACCATGCCTCGGTTGCCTTGCCCGAGAACGCCCATGTGGGCGTGGTGGGGCGCAACGGCGCCGGCAAGACCACGCTGTTCAAGGCGCTGATGGGCGAGCTCGAGCTCGAAAGCGGCGCCGTGCGCCTGCCGAACCGCACCCGCATCGGCCGGGTGGCGCAGGAGGCCCCCGCCGGGCCGGATAGCCTGCTGGAGCGCGTGCTCGCCGCCGACACCGAGCGGGCGGCTCTGCTCAAGGAAAAGGAAACCGCCACCGATCCCCACCGCATCGCGGAGATCGAGATCCGGCTGGTGGACATCGACGCTCATTCCGCCCCCGCCCGGGCGGCGCGCATTCTCTCGGGCCTCGGCTTCGATGAGGCGGCGCAGGCGCGCGCCTGCTCGGAATTCTCCGGCGGCTGGCGCATGCGCGTGGCGCTCGCGGCCCTGCTCTTCACCGAGCCGGACCTGCTGCTGCTCGACGAGCCCACCAACTATCTCGACCTTGAAGGCACGCTCTGGCTTCAGGATTATCTCGCGCATTATCCGCGCACGGTCATCCTCATCAGCCATGACCGCGACCTGCTCGACACGTCGGTGGACCACATCCTCCACGTCTTCAACAACAAGCTGACGCTCTATCGCGGCGGCTACAGCCAGTTCGACCGCCAGCGGCGCGAGCGCCTGCTGCAGGACCAGAAGGCGCGCAAGAAGCAGGAAGCCCAGCGCGCCCACATGGAAGCCTTCGTCGCCCGCTTCCGCGCCAAGGCCACCAAGGCCAAGCAGGCGCAATCGCGCCTCAAGGCGCTGGCCCGTATGGAGCCGCTGGCGGACGAGATTTCCGAGGCACCGGCCCACATCTCCATCCGCCATCCGGAAAAGCTGCTCTCCCCGCCCATCGTCGTCTTCAACGACGTGAACGTGGGCTATGAGCCGGACAAGCCCATCCTCAAGAAGCTCAATCTGCGCATCGACGAGGACGACCGCATCGCCCTCCTCGGGCCGAACGGCAACGGCAAGTCCACCTTCGCCAAGCTGCTGGCCGACCGGCTCGCGCCCCAGAAGGGCAGCGTGGTGCGGGCGGACAAGCTGGAAATCGCCTATCTCGCCCAGCACCAGATCGACGAACTGCGCCCCGGCGACAGCCCGGTAGAGCACGTGCGCCGCCTGATGCCCGATGCGCCGGAAGCCCGCGTGCGCGCCCGCGCCGCCGAGATGGGCTTCTCCTCCGCCGCCGGCGACACGAAAGTCTCTCAGCTCTCCGGCGGCGAGAAGGCCCGCCTGCTGCTGGGCCTTGCCGCCTTCCACGGGCCGCATCTGCTCATCCTCGACGAGCCGACCAACCATCTGGACATCGAGGCGCGCGCGGCCCTCATCACCGCCATCAACGATTTTCCCGGCGCCATCGTCCTCGTCTCGCACGACCGGCACCTGCTGGAAGCTTGCGCCGAGCGGCTGTGGGTGGTGGGCAATGGCACGGTGAAGCCCTATGAGGGCGACCTCGACCAGTATCGCTCCGAGGTGCTGAGCCGCACGGGCCGCATGACCGGCGACGGGCGCAAGGACAAGGCGTCGGATGTCTCCGATGAGATCCCGTCGGAGAGTGACGCGGCCGCCGCTCTGCGCCGGCGGGTGCGCGACATGGAAGCGCTGATGGCCAAGTGCGAGAAGGACATCGCCACCATCGACAAGCGCCTCGCCGACCCGAAGATCGAAAAATTCCCCAACGACGCCGCCCGCCTGCAACGCCAGCGCGAAGAGGCCCTCGCCGCCATGGCGAAGGCCGAGGAAGACTGGCTGGAAGCCAGCGCGGAACTGGAGGGGCTGGAGGCGTAAGGAACGCTTGCTCATTCCTCTGACGCCGGCTTGACCCGAACGCCCATTCGGGCCGGCAGGCCGTCGCCGAATCCACCCAGATTTCGTCCAGCTGCGGCGGATCTTGCCTTCTATTATCCGGCACACCTCCTGGCATTCAAGCTAGGAGGAGCGGGTGAGGCAGGAGCGCGCGAAGCATGGAATTCGTTGTGGGCCTCTGGTCGGTCGATACGCTGCAAAGTTCATTTACTCTCGCGGACGTCAACCAGCGGATCGAATGGCTCGCAAAGGCTCTCAAGGCGCTGAACGACAGGGTTTCGAGGGAAAAATTCCCCAAGGCACAAACCGTGCGCGGAATATTCCTCGCGCCTGAATATTTTCTTGCTCACAAAAAGAAAAAATCAGGCGATGCAACCCAATGGGATGCTGAGAGAACCATCAGTGCAGTTCAACGCGACAGCTGCGTGCAGAGGATATGCAAACTCAGCAAAAACTATCCAAATATCCTAATTATTCCTGGATCCATCGCGTGGAAGAAGACCTTTGAGCGCGACGCAAGAGACAAGAAGACCATAGACCGACGACTACGCGGTATCGGTCACATAGAACATTATATAAATCTCGATAATAATTACCATATTGGCGGAACAACAGCGCGAAAATTGGATATCGACGGAACCATCACATATCGACCGAGCATGGCCGCAAAAAAAGAAATAGTAAGAGGAAATTCATTTACCGAGAATGTGAAAGGAAAAATATTTCACACCGAAAAAATGATTAAATACTACATGAGAAACACGGCGTATGTTTTTCATAACGGAAATATAATATATAAATACCATAAGCTTGGTGATTTTTTTGAATCCATAAACACAAGTGATACGGTTTTCATCCCGAGCCAGAGAAGCCCTATTGTTTCTATTCAGGTTACTGCATCACAGAAAATGACATTCGGATTCGAGATCTGCCTGGATCACAACCTCGGCACGCTGAACGCCATCTCGAAGGACACCGGCGCGGCTCCCCTTGATTTTCATACCATCTGCTCCGCCAGCGTGGAAAACGAGATAAACAACATGTGTATGCGCGATGGCGGCTACATGCTGCACGCCTCATCCGAGCAGCAAAGCACTGCGATCTACGAACGAGTCGGTAGCGATAAAAGGCCTGTTCTCACCATTGAAAATTCGTATCCATCAGGTTTTAAGCTTGAGTTTAAAAAAATTTTCTTCCCGGCCAACGCAGACACATTTATTCGAAATCTCTACCGCGCCTTGGTCGCATACGAGATTGAGCGTAGCATCATGGGCAGCAAGGAAAGCCTGAATGCTCTCAACAAGCTGATGTCCCTCATCACGAAGGGAGAATATGCCAGCGCTCGAGCTCATCTTGACTGGTATATGGGCAACGATAAAGCAACACAGCCAACGGGGGCTGGTGCGCAGATTCCCAAGGACAAACGCTTCTACAATCTCCTTAAAGAGGTCAAAGTATAAGGCTCTGAACAGAAAAGGCTGCGACTGGCAGAGTTTATCTTGAAGAGCGACCTTTTATCTGGCGTGCGATACTGAATCATGCTTATCGAGCAACACGACAATACCCTCATTCGGACGCAGCGCGACCTCCCCAGCCACTCGGTCATCGGTCCGGTCCCCGAGCGTAGATACCGCTACATGCCCCAGAAACTCGGCGCCGATGGAAGCAATTGCCGGGTCATCGCCCACGTTCAGGGCAACCAGGAAGCATTCTCCGGCGTGCTCTCGGCCATAGAGCAGCAAGTCGCCGCTCGCCGCCACTGGCACGTAGGCTCCAATCGACAAGGCGGCATGCGCTCGCCGCAGGCGTAGCAGTTCGCGATGAAGCTCGAGCATGGAGTGTGGTTCCGCGCGCTGCTGGGCTACGTTCACCTCAGAGAAGGCTTCATCAACCGGCAACCAGGGCTCCACATCCGAGAAGCCCGCATGCGGCGAGCCATCCCACTGCATGGGCGTGCGGACACCGTCGCGGCCGAGGCCGAGGCCGGGCACGTTCTTCTCCCAGGGGTCCTGCACCCGTTCGGGCGGGATGGACACATTGGTCATGCCGATCTCGTCGCCATAATAGAGCGTCGGCGTTCCGCGCAGGGTGAGGAGCAGCATGGCCGCCACCCGCGCCTGATCGGGGCCGAGGCGGGTGGCCACGCGCGGGCGGTCGTGATTGCCCAGCACCCAGTTGGGCCAGCCGCCTTCGGGCAGGGAACCTTCATAACGGGCGATGAGATCCGCGAGCGCTCGCGCGTTCCACTCGGCTTCCAGCAGGGCGAAATTAAACGGCAGATGCGCGCCGTCGAGGTTCGCCCCGTAATAAGCGGCGAGCCGCTCCACGGGCAGGTAGATCTCGCCGATGAGCACGCGGTCATCATAAGCGTCCATCACCTGCCGCAGCCCAGCGATGACGCCATGCACCTCCTCAAGATCGGTGGTGTGGACGGGCTTGAGGCGCCGATAGGGGTTCATGCCCTCGCGCCAGTCCTCATCCGGCGGATTGTCGCGGAAGGCGGCGTCCTTCATGAGGTGCCAGATCACATCCACGCGAAAGCCGTCCACGCCGCGATCAAGCCAGAAGCGCATGACCGCGTGGATAGCCTCGGCCACCTGCGGATTGCGCCAGTTGAGGTCCGGCTGCCGGTCAAGGAAGGCGTGGTAATAATATCGCCCCGTCGCCGGATCGAAGGCCCAGGCGCTGCCGCCGAATTCCGAAAGCCAGTTGTTCGGCGGCCCGCCATCCGGCGCGGGATCGCGCCAGATGTACCAGTCCCGCTTCGGGCTCGTGCGGGACGAGCGCGCCTCTCGGAACCAGGGATGTTCGTCCGACGTGTGGTTGGGCACGAGGTCGAGGATGACCCTGAGGCCCAGCCGGTGGGCATCGGCCACCAGCCGGTCGAAATCCTCCATCGTTCCGAAGAGAGGATGGATGCCGGTATAATCCGCCACGTCATAGCCGAAGTCTGCCATGGGCGAGGGATAGATGGGGGAGATCCAGAGCGCGTCCACGCCGAGGTCCACGAGATGGTCGAGCCGCCGGCGGATGCCTTCGAGATCGCCGATGCCGTCGCCATCGCTGTCCTGAAAGCTGCGCGGATAGACCTGGTAGATCACGCCGCTCTGCCACCACAGCGGCGCCGCGTCCCGTTCCGCTTGCCCTTCCCTCACGTCCGTCTCCCTCAAGGCTCGCGCCGCACCGATACCACTCCCGTCCCACGCCGGCGGCAACGGCACGATGTCACAACGCGGCGCGCCCCCAGCGGGTCCGGTGGAACCCCCCAGCGGAATTGCGCGTTGTGGAACAGGCAGGACGCGCCCGTCGCCGGAAGGCGGGGGCGCGTCATTCTTGATCCCGTTCGACGAGACCCATGCACATCCCGCGCGCGCCCCTCTCCCCGACCTCCGCCGCCGCTCCCTCGCCGTTCCAGCGGCGCGCCACCCAGACGCGGGGAGGCTGAGCCATGGATGCTGCCGCGCGCCCTGACATGGACCCGCTCTGGTACAAGGATGCGGTCATCTACCAGCTCCATGTGAAGTCGTTCTTCGATTCCAACAATGACGGAATCGGCGACTTCCCCGGCCTCCTCGCCAAGCTGGACTACATCGCCGAACTCGGCGCCGACACAATCTGGCTCCTGCCCTTCTATCCCTCGCCCCGGCGGGACGACGGCTACGACATCTCCCTCTACGAAGGCGTGTCGCCCGACTATGGCACCATGGAGGACGCCCGGCGCTTCATCGAAGCCGCCCATGCCCGCGGCCTTCGCGTCATCACCGAACTCGTCATCAATCATACGTCGGACCAGCATCCCTGGTTCCAGCGCGCCCGCCAGGCCCCGAAGGGCTCGCCCGAGCGGAACTTCTACGTCTGGGCCGATGACGACCAGGGCTATTGCGGCACGCGCATCATCTTCCTCGATACGGAGAAGTCCAACTGGACCTATGATCCGGTCGCGGGCCAGTATTTCTGGCACCGTTTCTATTCCCACCAGCCGGACCTCAACTTCGACAATCCGGAGGTGCTGGAGCGCGTGCTCTCGGTCATGCGCTTCTGGCTGGATATCGGCGTCGATGGCCTGCGGCTCGATGCGGTGCCCTATCTGATCGAGCGCGAAGGCACCTCCAACGAGAACCTGCCCGAGACCCACGAGATCCTGCGCAAGATCCGCACCCATCTCGATGCCAATTATCAGGGCCGCATGCTGCTGGCCGAGGCCAACATGTGGCCGGAGGACACGCAGCAATACTTCGGGCTGAATGCGGACGAATGCCACATGGCGTTCCACTTCCCGCTGATGCCGCGCATGTACATGGCCATCGCCAAGGAAGACCGCTTCCCCATCACCGACATCCTGCGCCAGACGCCGGAAATCCCCGAGACCTGCCAGTGGGCCATCTTCCTGCGCAACCATGATGAGCTGACGCTCGAAATGGTGACGGATTCCGAGCGCGACTATCTCTGGAGCGTCTATGCGGCGGACCGGAGGGCGCGGCTCAATCTCGGCATCCGCCGCCGCCTCGCCCCTCTGCTGGCGCGCGACCGCCGTCGCATCGAATTGATGAACGGCCTCCTCCTCACCATGCCCGGCACGCCCGTCATCTATTATGGCGACGAGATCGGCATGGGGGACAACATCCATCTGGGCGATCGCGACGGCGTGCGCACCCCCATGCAATGGTCGCCGGACCGCAATGGCGGTTTCTCCCGCGCCGACCCCGAGCAACTGGTCCTGCCGCCCATTCAGGATCCGCTCTATGGCTACAATGCCCTGAATGTGGAGGCGCAGACCCGCGACCCGCATTCGCTGCTGAACTGGATGCGCCAGATGCTGGCGATCCGCCGCCGCTCGCGGGCCTTCGGGCGCGGCAGCTTCCGCCTGCTTTATCCCGGCAACCGCAAGATCCTCGCCTATCTACGCGAATATGAGGGCGAGACCATCCTGTGTGTCGCCAACCTCTCCCACACGCTGCAGGCAGTGGAGCTGGACCTTCAGGAATTCGAGCATCGCGTGCCCGTCTCCATGGCGGGCGGAACGCCCTTCCCGCCGGTCGGGCGGCTGCCGTATCTGCTGACCATTCCGCCGTACGGCATGTACGCCTTCCAACTCTCCAAGGACGTGGCGGAGCCATCCTGGCACACCATCCCGCCGGAACAGCTGCCGGAATTCACGACGCTGGTGGTGAAGGAAGGACTGTCGGACGCGCTCGCGGGCCGGAACCTTGCCGTCATCGAGCGCGACGCGCTGCCCGCCTATCTTGACCGGCGCCGCTGGTTCGGCGGACGCAACGAGACCATCACGGGCGCGCGCCTTGCCCTCACCGCGGCGTTGCCGGGCAAGGAGAACGATTTCCAGTTCGCGGACATCGTGGTCGAGCATGGCGGGTCCATCGAGCATTACGCTTTGCCGCTCACCATCGTCTGGGAGGACCAGAACCCGCCTGCCCTTGTTGCCCAGCTGGCCCTGACGCGCGTGCGCAAGGGGCGGCGCGTGGGCTATCTCACCGATGCGCTCACCTCGGACGCTCTGCCCCATGCGCTCGGCCGGGCCCTGCGGCGCAAGGCGGTGATGCCGCTGCCCGACGGCGGCGAACTGCGCTTCGTGCCCACGCGGGCGCTGGGCGAGATCGACATCCCGCCGGACGCGCCCATCGAGCGCAGCGCCGCCGAACGGGCGAATTCCACCATCACCATCGGCACCTCCGCGGTCATCAAGGTCGTCCGCCGCACGGTCTATGGCGGGCATCCCGAGAGCGAGGTGGCCCGCTATCTCACCGAGCGCGGCTATGCCAATACCCCGCCCCTGCTGGGTGAATTGCTGCGGGTCTCGCCGCAGGGCGAAACCGCCCTCCTCGGTCTGATGATGGGTTTCGTCGCCCATCAGGGCGACGGCTGGTCTTGGACGCTCGACCAGTTGCGCCGGGCGCTCGACGAGACCACCGCCACGCCGCAGGACCGGGACGCGCGCTTCGAAGAGCATGTGTCGAGCCTCACGCCCTTCCTGCGCGCCATCGGCCGGCGCCTCGCGGAATTCCACGCCCTGCTCGCCACCGAGAGCGTGTATGAGGCCTTCCTGCCCGCAACCGCCGGGGAAGCGGAGACCGCCGCCTGGGCGGAAGCCGGCTGCCGCGAGATGGGCGAGGCGCTCGATGCCCTGGCCGGGCTACCGGCAGGAGCGGACCGGGAAACACAGGATCTCGCGGCCACCATCCTGGCCGTCCGTGAGCCGCTGATGGCCGCCATCCGGCGCCTCTCGGCGTCGGCGGACGGGGCGCTCCTCATCCGCACCCATGGCGACTTCCACCTCGGCCACGTGCTGGCGGTGGCGGGCGATGCCTATATCGTCGCCTTCGAGGCGGAGCCCTCCCGCCCGCTCGCCGAGCGGCGGGCGAAGAGCAGCCCGTGGCGCGATGTCGCCGATCTCCTGCATTCGCTGGATTTCGCTGCCAGCACGCTGGCCTCCGCATCTTACGAGAATACGGGTGTAGGCGACGGGGGCGAGCGGCTCGGCCTGATCCGCCGGGTGCGCGCGCGGGCGGAACGCGCCTTCCTCAACGGTTATTTTGAAGCGGCTCCCCCCGCCGTGACGCGGGACCGGGCTCTGCTCGATCTCTTCCTGCTCTCGGAAGTGGCCCGCGACATCCGCCGGGAGGCGGCCGAACGGCCGTCCTGGCTCGCGGGTCCGGTCCGGCGCCTGCATGCGCTCGCCGTTCGCCTTGCCGGATGTGAGGACGTGGACACCGAAGCGCCCGTCGCCGGCCAGCCCGCATGAGCGCGGCTGCCGCCCCGGCTCCCTTTCCCGACGCGGCCGCGTGCCGCGTCGGCCCCACATCCATTGGAGAGTGCTCATGACCCTCGCGGACCCCATCGACCGCACGCTTGCGCCCGAAGCCGGCGCCCTCGCGGCGCTGGTCGAGGGCCGCCATGGCGACCCCTTCAGCCTGCTCGGCCGGCACATGGTGGATGGCACGCCCGTCGTGCGCACTTTTCAGCCCGGCGCCGCCGCCGTGGAGGCGCGCGTGGGGCCAGCCGGAATAACCGTGCAACTGGCAAAGATCCACCCCGCCGGCCTGTTCGCCGGCCGGCTGCCGGAGGGCGCAGGCCCCTATCTCCTGCGCATCACCTGGCCGGACGGCACCGTGGAGGAGACCGAGGACCCTTACGCCTTCGGCCCACTGCTGGGCGATCTCGACCTCTATCTGATCGCTGAGGGCACCCATCTCGACCTTTCGGAGACGCTCGGCGCCCATGTGGTGCGGGTCGGAGACGTGGAGGGTGTGCGCTTCGCGCTTTGGGCGCCGAACGCCCGGCGCGTTTCCGTGGTGGGCGATTTCAACTTATGGGACGGCCGCCGCCATCCCATGCGGCTGCGCCAATCGGGCGTGTGGGAAATCTTCCTGCCCGGCGTGCGGGCCGGCGCGCGTTACAAGTTCGAGCTGCTGGGTCCGGACGGCACGCTGCTGCCGCTGAAGGCGGACCCTCTCGCCCGCGCGGCAGAGCTGCCGCCCGCCACCGCCTCCATCGTCAGCAGTCCCGCGCCGTTCCACTGGAGCGACGCGGCATGGATGGCTGGCCGCGCCGGCCGGCAGGGGCCTGAGGCGCCCATCTCCATCTATGAGGTGCATCCCGGCTCCTGGATCCGCATCGAGGCGGACGGCCACCGCAGCCCGAACTGGGATGAACTCGCCGACCGGCTGCTCCCCTATGTGCAGCGGATGGGCTTCACCCACGTGGAGTTCCTGCCCATCATGGAGCACCCCTTCGGTGGCTCCTGGGGCTATCAGCCGCTCGGCCTGTTCGCGCCCACCGCCCGCTTCGGTCCGCCGGAGGCCTTTGCCCGTTTCGTGGACCGCTGCCATGCCGCCGGCATCGGCGTGATCCTCGACTGGGTGCCGGCGCACTTTCCCAATGACGCCCACGGCCTCGGCCATTTCGACGGCACGGCGCTTTATGAGCATGCTGATCCGCGGGAGGGCTTCCACCCCGACTGGAACACGCTGATCTACAATTTCGGGCGGCGCGAGGTGTCCGGCTTCCTCATCGCCTCGGCCCTGGAATGGCTGCGGCGCTTCCATGTGGACGGGCTACGCGTCGATGCGGTGGCCTCGATGCTCTACCGCGACTATTCCCGAAAGCCCGGCGAGTGGGTCCCGAACATCCATGGCGGGCGCGAGAATCTGGAGGCGGTCGCCTTCCTCCAGCGGCTCAACGCCATGGTCGCGGAACAGGCACCGGGCGCGATCGTCATAGCGGAGGAAAGCACCGCGTGGCCCGGCGTCACGGCGCCGGTGAGCGAGGGCGGGCTCGGCTTTTCCTTCAAGTGGAACATGGGCTGGATGCACGACACGCTGCGCTACATCGAGCACGACAGTATCCACCGCCGCCATCACCACGACGACATCACCTTCGGCCTCGTCTACGCTTTCTCCGAGCGCTTCATCCTGCCCATCTCCCACGACGAGGTGGTACACGGCAAAGGCTCGTTGCTGGCCCGCATGCCCGGCGACGACTGGCAGCGCATGGCGAACCTGCGCGCCTATCTCGGGCTCATGTGGGGCCATCCGGGCAAGAAGCTGCTGTTCATGGGCTGCGAGATCGCCCAGCCGGACGAGTGGAACCACGACGGCGTCGTTCCGTGGCATCTGCTGGAGCAGCCTGCCCATGCGGGCATTCAGAAGCTGGTGGCCGACCTCAACGCCACCTATGCGGACCTGCCGGCCCTCCATGCCCGCGACGCGACGCCGGACGGCTTCTCCTGGATCATCGGGGACGACAGCGCCAATTCCGTCTTCGCCTTCTTCCGTCACGCGCCCGGCGCGCCGCCGGTGCTGGTGGTCGCCAACATGACGCCGGTGCCGCGCGAGGCCTATCGCATCGGCGTGCCGGACGGCGGCCCGTGGCGCGAGGCGGTCAATACGGACGCCGCGGCCTATGCTGGCTCGGGCGTGGGCAATGGCGGCACGCTAGAGGCGGAGGCCATCGAGAGCCACGGCCTGCCCTTCAGCCTGTCCCTCACCCTGCCGCCGCTTGCCACCCTCTTCCTGACGCCGCGCCAAGGCTGACCCGACCCATGGACGATACCCTCCACGACCTCGCGCGCGCGGCCGGCGTCTCGCCGCACTGGCACGATGCCTTCGGCCGCCCGCAGACGGTGCCGCCCCATGCCCTGCGCGCCATCCTCGGTGCGCTCGGCTTGCCGGCCAAGACCGATGCGCTGGCGCGCGAGAGCCTTGACGGCCTCCGGCACACGGCGGTCCCCACCCCGCCGCTCGTGACCGGCGACGTGGGCGCGCCCCTGCGCGTGCCCCTGCCCGGCAGCGGGCCGCTGCGCTGGCGCATCACGCTGGAAGATGGTGGGCTGGTGGAGGGCGAGAGCCAAGGCGGCGGGCTCGACCTGCCCGCGCTCAACGTGCCCGGCTATCACAGGCTGGAGGCGGGCGGACTGGACGTGACGCTCGCCATCGCGCCGGAGCGGTGCTCTTCCATCGCCGACGCCACCGGAGACGAACGGGCCCGGCTTTGGGGACTGGGGATCCAGCTCTATGGACTGAAGCGGCCGGGCGACGGCGGCATCGGCGACTTCACCGCCCTGTCCGATTTCGTGCGCCACGCCGCGGGCACCGGTGCCTCGGCCACGGTGCTGAGCCCGGTGCATGCGGCCTTCTCGGCCGATCCGCATCACTTCAGCCCCTATGCACCATCGAGCCGGCTCTTCCTCAACGTGCTGCATGTGGACCCCGCCGGCCTGTTCGGCACCGATGCCGTGCGGCAGGCCGCGGACGCTCTCGCCCTCGGCGGCATACTCTCCGCCTGCGAGAGCGCTCCGCTGGTGGATTGGGTGCGCGCCGGCCCGGCGCGCCTCGCCCTGTTGCGCCGCCTGTTCGACACCGAACTGCCGGCGCGCCCGGATCTCGTTGCCTCCTATGCGGACTTCCGCCGCGCCCAGGGCCAGGCCCTCGAGGACCACGCGCGCTTCGAGGCGCTGCATGCTCATATCTGGGGCTCGGACCTTCACCGCTGGAACTGGCGCACCTGGCCCGGCGAGTACCGCGATGCGACGAGCCCGGCGGTAGCGGCCTTTGCCCGCGAGCACGGATCGGAGGTGGAATTCCACGCCTTCCTGCAATGGGCGGCGGCGCGTGGCCTGGCGAGCGCGCAGGCGGCCGCCCGCGCGGCCGGCATGCCCGTGGGCCTCATCGGCGATCTGGCGGTGGGCTGCGACGGCGGCGGCAGCCAGTGCTGGAGCGCGCCGGACGACATGCTGATCGGCCTCTCCATCGGCGCACCGCCGGACCTGCTCAACTCGCTCGGGCAGGCCTGGGGGCTCGCCGCCTTTTCCCCGCGCGCCCTCGTTGCCTCGGGTTTCCGCTCCTTCATCGCCATGCTGCGCGCCAGCATGGCCCATGTGGGTGGGGTGCGGATCGACCATGTGATGGGCCTGCTGCGCCTGTGGATGGTGCCGGACGGGGCCGATCCGAAGGACGGGGCCTATCTCGCCTACCCCTTCGAGGATCTGATCCGGCTGGTGGCGCTGGAATCCCAGCGCCACCGCACCATCGTGACCGGCGAAGATCTTGGCACCGTGCCCGATGGCTTCCGCGAGACGCTCGCCCGCCGGCAGATCCTCGGCATGCAGGTGCTGTGGTTCGAGCGCGAGGGGCCGCGCTTCAAGACGGCGGGCGAATATCTGCCCACCGCCATGGCGGTCACCGGCACGCACGATTTGCCCACCGTCGCCGGCTGGTGGCGCGGGCGCGACATCGACTGGCGCGCGCCCCTCGGCCTGCTCGGCGAGGGCATAGACGAGCCGGCCGCGCGGGCCGAGCGCGAAGCGGACCGTCACGCCTTGTGGTCGACCATCGGCGACGGCACGCCGCCACCCGCCGCCACCGAGCCGGATGCCGCGGTCGATGCCGCCCTCGGCTTCGTCGGGCGCACGACCGCGCCGCTGGTCATCATCCCGCTGGAGGACGTTCTGGGCGAGAGCGAGCAGCCCAACCTGCCGGGCACCGTGGACGACCATCCCAACTGGCGGCGGCGCCAGCCGGAGGCGACGGCCCAGCTCCTCGACCGGCCGGAGGTGAAACGGCGCGTCGCTTTGCTCGACCAGGCCCGCCAGCCGCTCGCCTGACCCCTCGCGCGCAAGCTTGGCTGAAACCGATCCCGCTGCGGCAGCGTTGTCTTTTGTGAAGGCCGCCTGCCCGCGCTTTCCGGCAAGACGCGCGGGCAGGGACAGGCGACAATGCGGAGGCAGAGCGCCTTCGCGCAGACAAGAGGATGGCCATGACCGCACACGCCACACCGCGCAAGCCGGAACGGGCGCTGGACGAGACGCTGAAGGAAACCTTCCCCGCGAGCGATCCGCCGGCCCCCGGCCACTTCACCGGCGCGGAAGACACACCTGACACGAAGCCTGCGGCCTCCGCCGACAAGGAAGCGGAATCCGACCTGCTGGACGAGGCGCTGGAGGACACGTTTCCCGCCAGCGATCCGCCGGCAATCACGATCAAGCATGGCAAGGACGACGCTGATCCGCGCGACTGACCTTCCGCCCCCGGTTCAATGAAAAAGGCCCCCGCCATGACGACGGGGGCCTTTTCTTGTTTGGTGACCCGATGACCGTCAGGACATCACGGGCATCACGAATTCCGCACCGCCACGCTGGCCGTTGGGCCAGCGCGCCGTGGTGGTCTTGACGCGGGTGTAGAAACCCACGCCCTCCATGCCATAGACGTTGCGATCGCCGAAGATGGACCGCTTCCAGCCGCCGAAGGAGTGGAAGGCCACCGGCACCGGGATCGGCACGTTGATGCCCACCATGCCCGCCTGCACGCCGTAGTCGAAGGCGCGGGCTGTGTCGCCGTCGCGGGTGAAGATGGCGGTGCCGTTGCCATATTCGTGCTCGTTCACGAGCTTCAAGGCATCATCGAATGCCGGCACGCGGACCACGGAAAGGACGGGACCGAAGATCTCTTCCTTGTAGATGCGCATGTCCGGCGTGACGTCGTCGAACAGGCAGCCGCCGATATAATAGCCGTTCTCGTGGCCCTGGAGCTTCAGACCGCGCCCGTCCACCACGAGCTTGGCGCCTTCGGTGACGCCGAGGTCGACATAGCCGGACACCTTGGCGAGGTGCTCCCTGGTGATGAGCGGGCCCATCTCACTGTCCGGATCGGTGCCGGGACCGACCTTGAGCGCCCGCACGCGGGGCTCCAGCTTCTCCATCAGCGCATCGCCGATGCCGCCCACGGCCACCGCCACGGACACCGCCATGCAGCGCTCGCCGGCCGAGCCATAGCCCGCGCCCATGAGCGCATCCACCGTCTTGTCGAGATCGGCGTCGGGCATCACCACGAGGTGGTTCTTGGCGCCGCAGAGCGCCTGCGCGCGCTTTCCGTGGGCGCAGGCGGTGCGATAGACATATTCACCGACCGCCGTGGAGCCGACGAAGCTCACCGCCGCGACCTTCGGATGCGTCAGGAGGGCGTCCACGGCTTCCTTGTCGCCGTTGACGACGTTGAACACGCCCTTGGGCAGGCCGGCTTCCGCCAGCAGTTCCGCCAGCACCAGCGCCGTGGACGGATCCTTCTCGGAGGGCTTCAGCACGAAGGTGTTGCCGCAGGCGATGGCCACCGGGAACATCCACATGGGCACCATGGCCGGGAAGTTGAACGGCGTGATGCCCGCGCACACGCCCACCGGGTGGCGCTGCGAGAAGACATCGATGCCGCGCCCGACCTGATCGGAGAACTCGCCCTTCAGCAGATGCGGGATGCCGCAGGCGAACTCCACCACCTCGAGACCGCGGATGAGTTCTCCCTTGGCGTCCTCCACCGTCTTGCCGTGCTCGCGGGTGATGAGGACGGCGAGACGGTCCAGATTGCGGTCCAGCAGTTCCTTGAAGCGGAACATGATGCGGGCGCGGCTGAGCGCCGGTGTCGCGGCCCAGGCCGGGAGAGCGGCGGCGGCGGCGCGCACCGCCTCGTCCACGCGGGCGGCGCTCGCCAGCAGCACGGTGCCGATCTGCTCGCCCGTGGCGGGCGTGAAGGTGGGCGCGCTGCGCTCGCCGGCGCCAGCGCCGATCGCCTGACCGTTGATGTAATGGCCGATGGTGTCCATGCCCGCCGTTCCTTCAGGAATCTGGGTTGAGGGGTGAAGGGTCGGGCGCACTGTCGGTCTGGCATCCGCGCGGATCAACGGGTAAGACAGCCCAACAATTATGCGGATATAGGCGTACCCCATGAACTGGGACCATGCCCGCGTCTTCCTCGCCGTGGCGCGGGAGGGGCAGATGCTGGGGGCGGCACGCAAGCTCGGCCTCGACCACGCCACCGTCACCCGTCGGCTGAACGCGCTGGAGGCGGAGCTCGGCGCCAAGGTGTTCGAGCGCAGCCCAACCGGCTGCGCTCCGACACCGGCGGGCGAGCAGTTGCTTGCCATTGCCGAGCGGGTGGAAAGCGAGATGGTGAAAGCCCAGTCGCTGCTGGGCAATGCGGACCTCACCCTCTCCGGCACGGTGCGCATCGGCGCGCCGGACGGCTTCGGCACCTATTTCCTGGCCGCCCGCCTTGCCGCCTTCGCGACCCTCCATCCCGATCTCGTCATCCAGCTGGTGCCCCTGCCCCGCACCTTCTCCTTGTCCCGGCGCGAGGCGGACATTGCGGTGGTGCTGGACCGGCCGCGCACGGGGCGGCTCGTGGGGCGCAAGCTCACCGGCTATTCGCTCAGCCTCTATGCCGCGCGCGCGCACCTCGACCGCTTCGGCCCCATCGAGACGCCGGAGGATCTGAAGGACCGGATGGCGGTGACCTATGTGCAGGATCTCACCTACAGCCCCGGCCTCGATTATATGGAGGCACTGACTGGCCTCTGCGCCCGGCGCTTCGAATGTGCCAGCGTCGCCGGCCAGATGGAGGCGGTGCGCGCGGGCGTCGGCATCGGCATCCTGCACGATTATGCGGCCGCCCCGGACGCGGACCTCGTGCCCGTGCTCCCCCAGATGCGCTTCGAGCGCGCCTACTGGCTGGCGGTCCATGCGGACATGCGCGGGCTCAAGCGTATCGAGGAGGTCGAGCGCTTCATCACGACCGAGGTTCAGGCGGCGCGGCGGACCTTTCTCGCCCGCTGAGCGCAGAGCGCACGGCCCCGCGGCAAGGAATGCTGCGATCGAACAATATTGCTCCGCTGACGTTCTCTAGGGTCGTAACCGGACCGGTTCACGGAGCCCGCCCGCCGGCGGCGCTCCGCGCGCTTGCCTCAGGAGACATTGCCATGCCCGCGACCAAAGCCGCGCCGAAGTCCCGCCAGACGGCGGCACTCCAGACGCCTTCCAACCTGCCCACCAACGCCACCAAGGACATCGCCGCCGCGCTCACCACGCTGCTGGCCGACACCTTCGCCCTCTATCTGAAGACGAAGAACTTCCACTGGCATATGTCCGGCCCGCATTTCCGCGACTATCACCTGCTGCTGGACGAGCAGGCGGACCAGATCTTCGCCATGACCGATGACGTGGCCGAGCGCGCGCGCAAGATCGGCGGCACCACGCTGCGCTCGCTGGGTCATGCCACCCGCCTCCAGCGCATCGAGGACAATGATGCGGAGTATGTGACGCCCCTCGACATGCTGGCCGAGCTGCGCGACGACAATCTCCAGTTCACCGCCTTCCTGCGCGAGACCCACGACCTGTGCGACGAACACAATGACGTCGCGACGGCGAGCCTGATCGAAAACTGGATCGACGAGGCGGAGCGCCGCACGTGGTTCCTCTACGAGACCACCCGCACCCACTCCGAGCCGGCCTGATCTCAGGCTCTCGAAGACCCCAGCATGCACCGCCGGCAGGTCATCCTGCCGGCGTTTCCATGTCAGGCGCGCGCCCGTGACAGCGCGCCGCTCGCGGCGACGACGCCGGCGACGATGAAGCCGCAGCCGACCAGTTCCTCCAGCTGCGGATGCTCGCCGAGCAGCAGCGTTGCTGTCAGAAGCGCCGCCGGCGGGGTGAGTGCGGTCAGGGCCGTCGCCCGTGCCGGCCCGAGATGCCGGACGGCGGTCGTATAGGTGAGCAGCGAGACCACGCCCGCCAGCAGGCCTTGTGTGACCAGTTGCTGCGCCAGCAGCGTCACCGGCGTCGCCTGCACGGCGGTCCAGATGTTGCCGGCCTCGAACGGCAGCAGGACCACCAGCGACCAGACCCCCACGAAGGCCGCCGCCTCGATGCCGCTGAGGCGGCTGTAGCGGAAGGCGACCGTATAGAGCGACCAGGCGAAGGCGGCGCCGAGAATGGCGAGGGCGCCCCGCCATGTGTCCCCCGTCAGCGAGGCGATGCCCTCACCGCTGATGGCGAGCACACCGAGCGTGATGAGGGCGATACCGAGGATGCGCAGCGGCGTGAGCCGCTCCCGGAGCACCACGGCCGAAAGAATGCCGATAAAGAGCGGCAGCGTGCCCGCCAGCAGCGGCCCGGCGGTGGAGACCGGCGCAAAATGCAGCCCCCAGAGCACGAGGAACTGATAGGGCAGCCCCGCCGCCATGAGGCCAAGCAAGGCCAGCGGCGGTGACTGGCGCGGAAACAGGCGGAAGCGCCACCAGAAGGGGGCGAGCAGCAGCGTCGCCGTACCGAAGCGGATGAAGGCCAGAAGTTCTGGTGCCAAGGGCGTGCGCCCATGCATGGCGACGCGGGTGGTGGTGATCCAGGTGGTCCAGATGGCCACGGTGACGAGCGCGCCGAGAAGCCCCAGGCGGAACGAGGGCGCCGGGCCGGCGGATGGGGCGGAAAGGCGCATGATGCAACTTTCGGGGAGGGCGGGCCGCGCCACGATTCGCGCGGCCGTGTTGCACCGCAACTTGGTGGCTTCCGCCGGTGGGCACCACCGACGCTGCGGCATTGCTCGGGCTTGCGCCATGCGCCCGGCGCTGGAGCGGTAAGCCGTTCAGGCCCCTGCCGTTTTCGCTTCCTTGCATGCCTGCGCCTGAAAGCGGCGGATGAGCCAGCTTCCGGCCGGGCCGGGAGGGGCTCCGCTGCGGTGGATGGCCTGGAGCGGATAGGAGATCGCCCGCATGTCCGGCAGGTCGAGCCGCACCAGGCGGCCGGCGGCGAGATCCTCGCGGATCATCGGCTCCGGCATGTTGCCCCAGCCGACCCCCTCGCGCAGCAGCATGTGCTTGGAGCCGAGATCCGCGAGCCGCCATGTGCGGGTGCCGAGCACGGCGAACTCCTGGCCTTCGGTGAGGCGCGAGCGGTCGGTGAGGACAAGCTGTACGTGGTCGCGCCCGGCGCCGGGCGCATTGTGGGCCGCTCGGGCCAGCGGATGGTCCGGGGCCGCCACAGGCACCAGTTCCACCGCCCCGATGGAGATGCGCTCGACATTGTCGGGCAGCGCCAGCACGGCGCCGGAGACGCCGAGGCTGGCCCGGCCGCTCACTACCATCTCGCCCACCGCGCCGAGAGCCTCCACATAGAGGCGTAGCGTCACCGTTGGAAAGGCCTCCGCGAAGCCTTTCAGGGCATCGACGACGCGGGCGGCGGGCAGCATGACGTCGAGGGCGAGATGCACCTCCGGCTCAAGGCCCTCCAGCAGTCCCTTCACCTTGGCGCGCAGGCCGTCCATCCCATTGGCGACGGTGCGCGCCTCCACCAGCACCGCCCGGCCCGCCTCGGTGAGTTCCGGCGTCTTGGCATGGGTGCGGTCGAAGAGGGCGACGCCGAGCTGGGTCTCCAGATTGGTGATGGCGTAGCTGACCACCGACGTCGCGCGGCCGAGGCGACGGGCCGCCGCCGTGAAGCTGCCGGCATCCACCACCGCGAGGAACACGCGGAGCTGGTCGAAGGTGGGCGTGCCGGTCTGGGTCATGGAAGCGTCCTCGAACGGCCGATCATAGCCGGCGACGAGCGCAAACGGACGGCCGTCCGCCGCGTCACCCGAAACGCAAAACGGCCCCGCAAGGGGGCCGCTTCACAAACGCCGGTGGCGGAAAATCAGTGCGCGGTGGGCGCGGCGCCGTCGAGAAGGGCGGCCACCTGCTGGAGGTCGGCGAGGTTGCTCGCCGCCTTCTGGCGGGCTTCGTCCGACTTGGCATCCGCCACGTCTTCCTGCGCATTCTTGATGAGCTGCTGGAGCTCCGCGCGGTCGAAGCTCTCCACCGGGGTCGCCTGCTCGGCCAGGACCGTGAGGCCGGCCGGATTGGCCTCGGCGAAGCCGCCGCGCACGAACAGGCGCTTGTCGGCGCCCTCACCCTTGATGGTGAGGATGCCGGCGCTCAGCGTGGAGATGAACGGGGCATGGCCCGCCATCACGCCGAACTGGCCCTCGCTGCCGGGCACCACCACCTCGGTGACCTGCCCGGAGAACACGAGCCGCTCCGGCGACACAAGCTCGAAAGAAAAGGTGGCCATCTTCATTCTCCGACCTGAGCGATGCCGTCCATCCAACGACGGCGCCGGTCACCCGGTTTCGCCCCGCGGGGTCTCGCCCCTTTATGCCGCAACCGCCGGACACGAGGTCCGGCGGTTCAATCTCTCGGGCACCGAAAGGCGCCCCGAACCATCAGGCTCAGGCGGCCTCGGCGGCCAGCTTCTTGCCCTTCTCGATGGCTTCTTCGATGGTGCCGACCATGTAGAAGGCCTGCTCGGGCAGGTGGTCGTACTTGCCTTCCACCAGGCCCTTGAAGCCCTTGATGGTGTCGGCGAGGTCGACCAGCTTGCCGGGCGAACCGGTGAACACTTCCGCCACGTGGAAGGGCTGGGACAGGAAGCGCTCGATCTTGCGGGCGCGGGCCACGGTGAGCTTGTCCTCTTCGGAGAGCTCGTCCATGCCCAGGATCGCGATGATGTCCTGCAGCGCCTTGTAGCGCTGGAGCGTCTGCTGCACCTGACGCGCCACATTGTAGTGCTCCTCGCCGATGACCAGCGGGGAGAGGATGCGCGAGGTGGAGTCCAGCGGGTCCACCGCCGGGTAGATGCCCTTTTCCGCGATGGAACGGGACAGCACGGTGGTGGCGTCCAGATGGGCGAAGGAGGCGGCAGGCGCCGGGTCGGTCAGGTCGTCGGCGGGCACGTAGATGGCCTGCACCGAGGTGATCGAACCCTTGGTGGTGGTGGTGATGCGCTCCTGGAGGGCGCCCATGTCGGTGGCGAGCGTCGGCTGATAGCCCACCGCCGAGGGAATGCGACCGAGGAGCGCCGACACTTCCGAGCCGGCCTGGGTGAAGCGGAAGATGTTGTCCACGAAGAACAGCACGTCCTGGCCCTGGTCGCGGAAGTGCTCGGCGACGGTGAGGCCGGTGAGCGCGACGCGGGCGCGGGCGCCCGGAGGCTCGTTCATCTGGCCGTACACGAGGGCGCACTTGGAGCCGGCGGACGAGCCGTTGTTCTCGTGCGGGTCCACGTTCACCTTGGACTCGATCATCTCGTGATAGAGATCGTTGCCCTCGCGGGTGCGCTCACCGACGCCGGCGAACACGGAGTAGCCGCCGTGCGCCTTCGCGATGTTGTTGATGAGCTCCATGATGAGCACGGTCTTGCCCACGCCGGCGCCGCCGAACAGGCCGATCTTGCCGCCCTTGGAATAAGGCGCCAGCAGGTCCACCACCTTGATGCCCGTGACGAGCATCTCGGCTTCCGTGGACTGCTCGGAATAGGACGGAGCCTGCTGGTGAATGGCGCGCTTGGCCTCGCCGACCACCGGGCCGAGCTCGTCCACAGCTTCGCCGATCACGTTCATGATGCGGCCGAGGGTCGCCTCGCCCACCGGCACCATGATCGGGCCGCCGGTGTCTTCCACGGCCTGGCCACGCACTAGACCCTCGGTGGAGTCCATGGCGATGGTGCGGACGGTGTTCTCGCCGAGGTGCTGGGCGACCTCGAGCACGAGGCGGTTGCCCTGATTGGTCGTCTCGAGGGCGTTCAGGATTTCCGGCAGGTGGGAATCGAACTGCACGTCGACGACGGCGCCGATGACCTGGGTGATGCGTCCGCTCTTGTTCGCCATATTCGTACGTCCTTTTATCCTTGAGGCCGCGCCGCCGTCAGACCGCTTCCGCGCCGGAGATGATCTCGATGAGTTCCTTCGTGATCATGGCCTGGCGGGTGCGGTTGTAGATCAGCGTCTGCTTCTTGATCATGTCGCCCGCGTTGCGCGTGGCGTTGTCCATGGCGCTCATCTGCGAGCCGTAGAAGGAGGCCTGGTTTTCCAGGAGCGCGCGGAAGATCTGCACCGCCACGTTGCGGGGCAGGAGATCGGCAAGGATCTCGCTCTCTTCGGGTTCGTAGTCATAGACCGCGCTCGGACCCTCGGCCTTCTCGAAGGTCGCGGGAATGATCTGCTGGGCGGTGGGCACCTGCGAGATCACGCTCTTGAAGTGCGAGAAGAACAGGGTGCAGACATCGAACTCGCCCTTGTTGAAGCGGTCGATGATCTTCTCGGCGATGTCATGGGCGTTCACGAAGCCCAGGTTACGCACCGAGCGCAGGTCCACCAGTTCGACGATCTGGCCCGGATAGAGCCGGCGCAGCTGGTCGTAGCCCTTGCGGCCGACGCAGAAGAACTTCACGTCCTTGCCCTGGCCGATCAGGAGGTTCGCCCGCTCGCGCACGGCGCGGACGATGTTGGTGTTGAACGCACCGCACAGGCCGCGCTCCGAGGTGCAGACGAGAAGCAGGTGCTTCTCGTCCTTGCCCGTGCCGGACAGCAGCAGCGGCGTGTCCGCGCTCAGGGTCACGCCGGACGCGATGTTGCCGAGCACGCTGTCCATCCGCTCCGCATAGGGGCGGGCGGCTTCCGCGGCCATCTGGGCGCGACGCAGCTTCGCCGCGGCGACCATCTGCATCGCCTTGGTGATCTTCTGCGTCGCCTTCACAGAGGCGATGCGGTTACGGAGGTCTTTCAGGCTCGCCATCGCACCCGTCCCTTTGCGTCAGAGGTCCAGAGAAACGATCAGGCGAAGCTCTTGGCGAAGGCGTCGAGGGCCTTCGTCAGGTTCGCGATCGAGTCCTTGGACAGCTCCTTGGAGGTCCGGATGGTGTCGAGCAGATCCTGGTGCTGCGTGCGCATGGCCAGCAGGAAGCCCGCCTCGAACTCCCGCACCTTGTTCAGGGGCAGGTTGTCAAGATAGCCGTTGGTGCCGGCGTAGATCACCACCACCTGCTCTTCCACCTTGAGGGGGGAGAACTGGCTCTGCTTCAGGAGCTCGGTGAGACGGGCGCCGCGGTTCAGCAGCTTCTGCGTCGAGGCGTCGAGGTCCGAGCCGAACTGGGCGAAGGCCGCCAGCTCGCGATACTGGGCGAGCTCACCCTTGATCTTGCCCGCCACCTGCTTCATCGCCTTGATCTGGGCCGAGGAGCCCACGCGCGACACCGAGAGGCCGACGTTCACCGCCGGGCGGATGCCCTGGTAGAACAGGTCGGACTCAAGGAAGATCTGGCCGTCGGTGATCGAGATCACGTTGGTCGGGATGTAGGCCGACACGTCGTTCGCCTGGGTCTCGATGACCGGGAGGGCGGTCAGCGAACCGGCGCCGTTCTCGTCATTGAGCTTGGCGGCGCGCTCGAGCAGGCGGGAGTGGAGGTAGAACACGTCGCCGGGATAGGCTTCGCGGCCCGGCGGGCGGCGCAGCAGCAGCGACATCTGACGATAGGCCACGGCCTGCTTGGACAGGTCGTCGTGGATGATCAGGGCGTGCATGCCGTTGTCGCGGAAATACTCGCCCATGGCGGTGCCGGCGAAGGGCGCCAGGAACTGCATGGGGGCCGGATCGGACGCGGTGGCCGCGACGACGATCGAGTACTCAAGCGCGCCCTGCTCTTCCAGCACCTTCACGAACTGGGCGACGGTGGAGCGCTTCTGGCCGACGGCGACGTACACGCAGTAGAGCTTCTGGCTCTCGGGCGCGCCGGCGACGTTCAGGGGCTTCTGGTTGAGGATGGCGTCGAGCGCCACGGCGGTCTTGCCGGTCTGGCGGTCGCCGATGATGAGCTCGCGCTGGCCACGGCCGATCGGGATCAGGGCGTCGATCGCCTTAAGGCCGGTCTGCATGGGCTCGTGCACGGACTTGCGCGGGATGATGCCCGGCGCCTTCACGTCCACGCGGCGGCGCTCGGTGGCCTCGATCGGGCCCTTGCCGTCGATCGGGTTGCCGAGGGCGTCCACGACGCGGCCGAGGAGGCCACGTCCGACCGGCACGTCCACGATGGCGCCGGTGCGCTTGACGGTCTGGCCTTCCTTGATGTCGCGGTCGGAGCCGAAGATCACGACGCCGACGTTGTCGATTTCGAGGTTCAGCGCCATGCCGCGCGTGCCGTTCTCGAACTCGACCATCTCGCCCGCCTGGACGTTGTCGAGGCCGTAGACGCGCGCGATGCCGTCGCCGACGGACAGAACCTGACCCACCTCGGAGACTTCCGCCTCACGGCCGAAGTTCTGGATCTGCTCCTTGAGGATCGCGGAGATTTCAGCGGCTCGAATGTCCATCAGCGGACCTCTTTCATCGCATGCCGGATAGAATTGAGTTTGGTCTTGAGAGAGGCGTCGACCATGCGTGAGCCGAGCTTCACAATGAGACCACCGAGGATGGACGGATCGACGGTGACGTCGAGGCTCACGTCCTTGCCGGTCTGCTGCGCGAGCGCCTCTTTCAGCGCCGCCTGATGCGCGTCATTCAGCGGCTCGGCCACGGTGACCTTGGCCACCGTCTGCCCGCGCTTGGCGGCCACGAGGGCCGCGAACGCATCGAACATGGAGGGGAGCGCGAAGAGGCGGCGATTCTGCGCCACCAGCTTCACGAAATTCGCTGCAATGCCGGTGATGCCGGCCGCGGCCAGAACCGCGCCCACCGCCTTCACCTGCTCTTCGGCGGTGAAGACGGGGCTCTTCACAAGGCGTTCCAGATCCGCGCTTTCCGCGATCAGGCCCTTCAACCGGTCCAGATCCGCCGCCACGGCGTCGGTGGAGCCGGCCTCTTCGGCCAACTCGAACAGAGCGGTTGCATAGCGCCCCGCCATGCCTGACACGATCGTCTCCACCAGCCGCACCTCTCTCGATCTGCCCGAACCGCGCGACTTCATCGCGGAAGTCACCGGCCAAGCCCTTGATCTGTAGGGAAGATTTTTCTTGGCTCCAGAACCGCACTAAGTGCTGTGTCCCGAGCGTCGCGGGTTCCCTAACACACGCGCTTTCGTGCGGCAACACGGTCAAAATCTGGCAAGCCAGTGCTGCATTGACGCACCGCACGAGACATAGCCGCGCATTGGCAATTCCCATAGGGGATTTCCCCCCCGTCGCGCCAGAGGCAAATGCAACGTGTGATGTGGAGAGCCGCCCCCTCCGCCCCCTGTGTCAGGGGCACGAATGCCTTATCCTGCGGTCACTTAGCCGGCATCCGCGGGCACAGCACCGGGGTGCCGCTTGGGCACGGGCCATGGAACCCGCACGCCCGCTCGCCCGCCAACGGAGGAGCCCCTCAGGCGTTCATGCCGAGGAACTGCTGCAGCTCAGGCGTCTGTGGATTGCTGAACACCTCTTCCGGCGGGCCGATCTCGTGGACCCGCCCCTGGTGCATGAAAACCACACGGTCGCACACCTCGCGCGCGAAGCGCATCTCATGCGTAACCATGAGGAGCGTCATGCCCTCCTGCGCCAGCTTGCCCACCACCTGGAGCACCTCGTTCACCAGTTCCGGGTCGAGGGCGGAGGTGATCTCGTCGCAGAGCAGCGCGAGCGGCTGCATGGCCAGCGCACGGGCGATCGCCACGCGCTGCTGCTGGCCGCCGGAGAGTTCGTCCGGATAGGCGTCGAACTTGTGGCCGAGGCCCACCTGTTCGAGTCGCAGACGCGCCTCCTTCTCCGCCTCGGCGGCGGAGACCTTCTTCACCACCATGGGCGAGAGCATCACGTTGCGCCCGGCGGTGAGGTGCGGGAACAGGTTGAACTGCTGGAAGATCATGCCGACCTTCAGCCGCAGCGCCCGCAGATGCGCGTCGTCGGGGGCGAGATGGGCGCCGGCCACGAGGATCGAGCCGGAATCGATGGATTCGAGGCCGTTGATGCAGCGCAGGAGCGTGGACTTGCCCGAGCCGCTCTTGCCGATGATGGCGATCACCTCGCCGGCCTGAACGTCGAGATTGATGCCCTTCAGCACCTCATTGTCGCCGAAGCGCTTGCGCACCTCAGTGATTGCGATGAGCGACATTCAGCTTCCTTTCCAGGATCTGGCTGCTCTTGGACAAAGGCCAGCAGAGCGCGAAATAGATGAGGGCGGCGAGGCCGTAGACCACGAAGGGCTGGAAGGTGGCGTTGGTGATCATGGTGGAGGCCTTGGAGAGCTCCACGAAGCCGATGATCGAGGTGAGCGCCGTGCCCTTCACCACCTGCACCGAGAAGCCGACCGTCGGCGGCACGGCGATGCGCAGCGCCTGCGGCAGCACCACATGGCGCATCTGCTCGAAATAGGTCATGGCGAGGCTGGCGGAGGCCTCCCACTGGCCGCGCGGGACGGATTCCACACAGCCGCGCCAGATCTCGGCGAGGAAGGCCGAGGTCCAGAGCGTCAGCGACAGGCCGGCGGCGAACCAGGGCGGCACGTCGAAGCCCAGCAGCGACAGGCCGAAGAAGGAGAGGAAGAGCTGCATCAGCAGCGGCGTGCCCTGGATGAGCTCGATATAGAGCATGGCCGCGCGCCGCAGCCCACGGCTGCGGCCGGTGCGCAGGAACAGGATGGCGAGCCCCACGATGCCGCCGCCCACGAAGGCGACCAGCGAGAGCAGCACCGTCCATTCCGCCGCCAGCAGCAGGTTGCGCAGGATGTCCCAGGTGGTGAACTGGATCATCGGGCAGCCCTCCGGCGCGGGAAGAGAAGGGTGCCGAGCGCGCGCATCACCTGCCGCAGCACGAGGGCCAGCACCAGATAGAGGATGGTGGCGAGGATATAGACCTCGAAAGCGCGGAAGGTGCGCGACTGGATGAACTGCGCAGCGAAGGTGATGTCCTCCACCGCGATCTGCGAGCACACCGCCGAGCCGAACATGACGATGACGATCTGCGAGGAGAGCGCCGGCCAGATGCGCTGGAGCGCGGGCACCAGCACCACATGGCGGAAGGTCTGGATGCGCGTCATGGCCAGGCTTGCCCCCGCCTCGAACTGGCCGCGCGGGGTCGCCTCGATGCCGGCCCGGATGATCTCGCAGCCATAGGCACCGAGATTGATGACCATGGCGAAGATGGCCGCCTGCATCTCGGTCAGCGAGACGCCGAGCGAGGGCAGGCCGAAGAAGATGAAGAAGAGCTGGATCAGGAAGGGCGTGTTCCGGATCAGCTCCACATAAAGCACCACCGGCGGGCGCAGCCATTTCGGTCCGAGGCTGCGCGCCCAGGCGCAGACGATGCCGAACAGCACGCCGAGCACGCCGCCCACCACCGTCAGTTCGACGGTGATGCCGACACCCTTCGCGATGAGCGGCGTATAGGGGACGATCGCCCCGTAATCGAAGGTATAGGCCATGCGTCAGCAACCTGCCGGGGCGGAGCCGCGCCGGGCGGAAGGACCGGCGCGCGGAGCTTCAGGGGAAGGCGGCCGGCGCGGACCACGGGTCCGAACCGGCCGGACGGTCAGAAGCCAGCAGGCAGCGGATAGCCGAGCCACTTCTGGGAGATGGCATTGAGCGCCCCGTCCGCCTTGGCGGCGGTGATGATGGCGTTCACCTTCTCCAGCAGCTTGGGCTCATCCTTGTTGAGGCCGACGTAGCAGGGCGAATCCTTGATGAGGAACTTCACCTCCGGCTTGCGCGGCGGGTTGCGCGCCAGGATGGCGGCGGCCGTCACGTTGCCGGTCACGATCACCTTCACCTGGCCGGAGAGAAAGGCGGAGATGGTGGCGTTGTTGTCCTCGAACCGCTTGATGTCGGCGGTGGCGGGGGCAATCTTCGAGAGCTCGATGTCCTCGTTGGCGCCGCGGGTGACGCCCACGGTGAGGCCCGCCAGTTCTTCCGGCTTCGTCACCTTCACGTCCGCCGGGGCGAAGGCGCCGTTGAAGAAGGGCGCATAGGCGACCGAGAAATCCATCACC
Organism: Azorhizobium caulinodans ORS 571; assembly: GCF_000010525.1. Taxonomy (GTDB): domain Bacteria; phylum Pseudomonadota; class Alphaproteobacteria; order Rhizobiales; family Xanthobacteraceae; genus Azorhizobium; species Azorhizobium caulinodans. Next base: position 4,712,004 of record NC_009937.1, read on the forward strand.
TTCTCGCGGTCCGGATTCTTGCCGAGGCTCGAGATGACGAGATCGACCTTCTTCGTCTGCAGATAGGGGATGCGGTTGGCGCTGGTCACCGGCACCAGTTCGGCCTTCACGCCCAGCTTCTGGGCGATGAGGTTGGCCATGTCGATGTCATAGCCCACCGGCTTCAGATCCGGCCCGACCGAACCGAAGGGCGGGAAATCCTGCGGCACGGCAATCTTGATGACGCCGGCCTTCATGATGTCGTCCAGCGCGTCGGCACGGGCCGGCAGCGCGGTCAGGGAAACGGCCGCAAGGCCAAGGCCCGCAAGGACGAGGGTACGGCGGTCCAAACGCATAAATCTCTCCCGATCTGATGCCTCATCGGGAGCAAGGGCCGTGCCAGCCCGTTTTCCACGCATTCTCGTCCAAAAAACAGGCCCAAGCTCACGCATTGGGCAAAAAGCCCACCATCCACGCACCAGAATCCGGCAAGAGACATGGAAAATAGATCAATTCATCTCTGTTTCTGACAGATCGCATTGGAATCTCTGGATTTCCCACCTGCTCCACCATTCCGCGCCTGCCCATTTGGCAGGCAGAAAGCGGGCAGACAAAAGAAAACCCCGCCGCGCAGGGCGCGGCGGGGTTCGGAACGGGAAACCCTGGAAGATCAGTTCGACTGGCTGGTCTTGTTCGGGTTCGGCGGGAAGGCCGCGTTCTTCTGCGTGCCCTCAATGAGCTCCTTGGCCATCTTGAGCTGCGTGTCGTCCTTCGGATCCGGCGGCACGTAGGAGGGTGAACCCGTCTGCTCGTCGTCGCCGTTCTTCAGATGGCCCTTCAGCGAAGCTTCGCCGCGGGTGGTGTCGGCGCCGACGGCTTCCAGCTTCGCCTTCTGCTCGGCGGGCATGTCCTGGATGAGGACGATGTCCGGCTCGATGCCCTTGGCCTGGATGGAGCGGCCAGACGGCGTGTAGTAGCGCGCGGTGGTGAGGCGCAGGGCGCCGTTGCCGCCGAGCGGGATGATGGTCTGCACCGATCCCTTGCCGAAGGAACGCGAGCCGAGGATGGTCGCGCGCTTGTGGTCCTGCAGGGCACCGGCCACGATTTCGGAGGCCGAGGCCGAGCCGCCGTTCACCAGCACGATGATCGGCTTGCCCTTCACGAGGTCGCCGCCACGGGCCGAGAAGCGCTGGGTCTCATCCGCATTGCGGCCGCGGGTCGAGACGATCTCGCCGCGCTCCAGGAAGGCGTCCGACACCGCGATGGCCTGATCGAGCAGGCCGCCGGGGTTGTTGCGCAGGTCGATGATGTAGCCCTTGACCTTGTCCGGACCGATCTGGGCGGTCACGTCCTCGATGCCCTTCTTCAGGTTGTCGTAGGTCTGCTCGTTGAACGAGGTGATGCGCAGGTAGCCGATGTTGCCATCCTCGACGCGGGCGCGCACCGCCTTCACCTTGATGGTGTCGCGCACCACCTTGATCTCGATGGGCTTCTCGGCGCCCTTGCGGACGATGGTCAGGGTGATCGGCGTGTTCACCGCGCCGCGCATCTTCTCGACCGCCTGGTTCAGGGTCAGGCCCTGGACCTGATCGCCGTCGAGCTTGGTGATGATGTCGCCGGCCTGCACGCCGGCCTTGGCGGCCGGGGTGTCGTCGATGGGGGCGATGACCTTCACGAGGCCGTCTTCCATCGTCACCTCGATGCCGAGGCCGCCGAACTCGCCGCGGGTCTGCACCTGCATGTCGCGGAAGCTCTTCGCGTCCATGTAGGAGGAGTGCGGGTCGAGGCTGGTGAGCATGCCGTTGATGGCCGCCTCGATCAGCTTCGCATCGTCCGGCTTCTCCACATAGTCGGAGCGGACGCGCTCGAACACGTCACCGAAGAGGCTGAGCTGGCGATAGGTGTCGGAAGCCGCCGCTTCGGCGGCAGTTCCAAGGAAGAGGCGCGGTTGCACGGCGGCCACGGCCACCAGCGCACCGGCCGCAACGCCAAGGAGGAAGAGAGACGTACGACGCATTATCCGCGCACCTTCTGACTATCCGTTGCCGCCCACCAGGGGGCGGGGTCGATCGAGATTCCGTCCTTGCGGAATTCCACATACAATTGCGGCTGACCGGAGGCCGTACCTCCGGGCGTGGCCCGCGATACGCTCCCCATCACCGCGACAGGCTCACCAGCAAGGACAAACTGTCCCAGCTCAACGGTGATCCGCTCCATGCCCGCCAGCAGAATATGGTATCCGCCGCCCGCATTGATGATCAAGAGTTGTCCATAGGAGCGGAAGGGCCCCGCATAGACCACCCAGCCGTCCGCCGGAGCCGCCACGGGTGCGCCGGCGCGGGTGGCGAAGGTGATGCCCTTGTCGGTGCCGCCAAGCCCGTCCGAAGCGCCGAAATCCTTGAGCCGCACCCCGGCCACGGGCAATGGCAGCAAGCCTTTGGCCTCGGCGAAGGGGCGCGCGGGCGCGATGCGGGCGGGGTTCAGGGCCGCCACCTCCGTCTTCGCCGGCGGCGCGGGCTTGGCCGCTTCGGAGGCCGCCTTGGCGGCGGGGGCCACCTCGCTTTCGAGCCGGGTCACAAGATCGTGCACATCGCCGGTTGACTTCGCGACGGCCTCCGCCTGCGCCTTCTCCTGCGGAAGCTCCTTATTGTCCTCGGCCACCCGGCGCTGGCGCTCGTCCACATAAGCGGTGAGGCGCCGTCGGTCCTCCTCCATGGAGGTGCGCAGTTCGGCCAACTGGTCGCGGGCCTTGGAGAGATCGCCCCGCAGGCGCGACAGGTCGGCAAGATCGGCCGCCAGCGTCTCCGCCTCCACCCGCATTTCCGGCAGCAGTGCGCCGAGGAGGATGGCCGAGCGCACCGCATCCAGCGCATCGTCCGGCCGCATCAGCAGAGCGGGCGGCGGATTGCGCCCCATGCGCACCAGGGCACCGAGCACGTCCGCCAGCACATCCCGCCGCTTCAGGAGCGACGTGCGGATCTCGGCGGCATTGGTATCCAGCGTGGCGATGCGGCCTTCCAGCTCCGTGATCTTCTGCTCCACGGTGCGCAGGCGGGTGGTGGTGTCCACAAGGAGTTGGTTGAAGCGGGCCCGATCGCCTTTCACCGAATCAAGTTCGGAGCGCACCCGCGCCTGAAACTCGGCGGCACCCTTGATGTCCGCGTTGATGGCATTGGTGTCCACCTGCGGCAGCGGGCGGGGACGCGGCGCGGGCGGCGTCGCCTGCTGCGCGCGCAAGGGCACGCCCGCGACAAGGGTCGCGCAGACGGCAAGGGCGCAAAGAAGCGAGCCGGAACGGGCATCCATGCGACACACTTAAGCGCCTGAAGTTGAGGATCTGTAAACCATATCCTGCCGCCGTCCCCTGCCCCGCTCGCCTCACGCCCGGTGGTAGGGGTGCCCGGCGAGAATGGTGGTGGCGCGATAGACCTGCTCGGCCAGCATGGCGCGGACGATCTGGTGGGGAAAGGTGGCGGCGCCGAAGGCCAGCATGAGGTCGCAGCGGGCGCGCACCGCCTCGCTCAGGCCATCTGCGCCCCCAATGAGGAAGGCGGCTGCCGGACGGCCGCCATCGCGCCCGGTGCGGACGCGTTCGGCAAAGGCTTCGCTGGTGAGATTCTTGCCTCGCGGATCGAGCGCGATCACGTCGGCGCCCTGCGGCAGCGCGCCAAGGATCGCCTGCCCCTCCTCCGCCATCCTGTCTTCGGGACGGCGCGCGGCGGATTCGGACAGTTCGATGGTGTCGAAGCCGGACAGGCCAAGGGCCCGCCCGCCCGCCTTGGCGCGGTCGAGATAGCGCGTCACGAGTTCCCGCTCGGCCCCGGCTTTCAGCCGGCCGACACAGATGAGGAGGACGCGCACCTCAGGCCTGAAACCTTGGTGGCCGAAAACGAACGCGCGCCCTCAGGCGCGCGCGGTTCCGGACCACATCTTCTCGATATTGTAGAAGCTGCGGACTTCGGGCTGGAAGATGTGGACGATGACATCGCCGGCATCGATCAGCACCCAGTCACAGGCTGGCTGCCCTTCGACGCGGATCTGACGCACGCCCGCCGCCTTGAGCGCCTCGATGAGGTGCTCGGCCGTGGCGCCCACGTGCCGCTGGGAGCGGCCGGAGGCAACCACCATGAAGTCGGCGATGGAGGTCTTTCCGCGCAGGTCGATGGTGACGAGATCCTCGGCCTTGTCTTCGTCAAGCCGGGTCACGATGAGCGCGAGGATCTCCTCGGCGTCGAGTTGCGCCTGTGAGATCGGTGCGGCCGCCATAGTCTCTGCGGCCAAGAGAGCCGTCGTGGACAGGGGTCCGGATCCTCTCGGTCAGTTAAACGATCCCCTCGGGCCGACGTGTGCCGAGCCTTGGAACCGCGCCATCAGAATGGCTGTGAATCAAGGAAATTTCAAGGGCGAGGGGGCACCGCCCCCGTGGCATCCGCTGCCGGCATCCGCCGCGCGGCCCTTATCTCCGTGGAGGATATAGGGGATTTCAGTCCGTGAAGGAAGGTCCATGCGGGCGGCGCCATGTCGGCGAGGGCCGCCGCCTTCTCCTCCGGCACGCGGTAGGGCGCAAGCGCCTGCGCGGCGCGCGAGGAGGTCGCGCACAGGCTGTCGCCAAGGCGATCCACAACCGCCATCGGAACGAGGCCCGCCAGCCCCCGCCAGCGCTGCCAGCGGGCGAAATGGGCGAGATTGTCCGCCCCCATGATCCAGACGAAGCGCACCCGCGGCATCCGCTCCACGAGGCGGGAGACCGTCTCGTAGCTGTAGCGCGTACCGAGCGTAGTCTCGACGCCGGTGACGTCGATGAGGGGATGGTGGGCCACATGACGCGCGAACGTCACGCGCTCCTGCACGGACGGCAGGTCCCAGTTGTCCTTGAGCGGATTGCCGGGCGTGACCAGCCACCAGATGCGGTCAAGCTGGAGGCGCTTCAGCGCCAGGAGGCTCGCCGCCCGGTGGGCCGCGTGGGCGGGATTGAAGGTGCCGCCGAACAGGCCGACGCGCAGCCCCGCCGGCGCCATGGGCATGCTGACGGCGTCATGGGCGCTCACCGGTCTCATCGGCGTGCCGATCCGTGGTTCGCAGCTCACGGGCGCGTCTGCCCGTTGCCGTGCACCCGATACTTGAAGGAGGTCAGCTGCTCCGCCCCCACGGGGCCGCGGGCATGCATGCGGCCGGTGGCGATGCCGATTTCAGCACCGAAACCGAACTCGCCGCCATCGGCGAACTGGGTGGAGGCATTGTGCATGACGATGGCCGAATCCACCTCGCGCAGGAAGCGCGCGGCGGCGGCTTCGTCCCTGGTGATGATCGAATCGGTGTGGTGGGAGCCGTGCGTCTCGATGTGATCAATGGCGGCGGCAAGGTCCGGCACCAGCTTCACGGAGATGATGGCGTCCTCATATTCCGTGTCCCAGTCCGCATCGACGGCGGGCTTCACGCGCGGGTCCACCGCCTGCGCCGCCGCATCGCCGCGCACCTCGCAGCCGGCGTCCAGCAGCATTTCCACCAGCGGCTTGAGCTGGGACGCGGCGACCTTCTCGTCCACCAGCAGCGTCTCGGCGGCGCCGCAGATGCCGGTGCGGCGCATCTTGGCGTTCAGGAGCACGGTCTTGGCCATGTCGAGATCGGCGGCGGCATGGACATAGACATGCACGATGCCGTCGAGATGGGCGAAGACGGGCACCCGTGCCTCGCTCTGCACGCGGGCGACGAGCCCCTTGCCGCCGCGCGGCACGATCACGTCGAGATTGCCGTCGAGGCCGCCCAGCATCAGGCCCACCGCCGTGCGATCCGAAAAGGGCACGAACTGCACGCAGTCGGCGGAAAGGCCCGCGTCCACGAGCCCGGCCACGAACGCCTTATGGATGGCTCCGGAGGAGCCGAGGCTGTCGGAGCCGCCGCGCAGGATCACCGCATTGCCGGCCCGCACACACAGCGCCGCCGCATCCGCCGTCACGTTCGGACGGCTCTCATAGATGACGCCGATGACGCCGAGCGGCGTGCGCACACGCTCGATCACAAGACCGTTGGGCCGCGTCCAGCTTTCGGTGACGGCGCCCACGGGATCGGGCAGGCCGGCCACCATTTCGACGCCGGCGGCGATGGCCTCGATGCGGCTCTCGGTGAGGGCGAGGCGGTCCTGGAAGGCGCCGCTCATGCCGTCCGCCCTGGCGCGGGCCATGTCGTCGGCATTGGCGGCGAGAATCTCGGGGGTCGCGGCGCGGATGCGCGCGGCGGCGGCCTTCAGGGCCGCCGTCTTCTGCTCGGCCGGGGCCAAGGCCAGCGTGCGCGCAGCGGCGCGGGCGGCGCGCCCCATCTGCGACAGGACGGCCGGCACGTCCACGGGCGCGGCGCTTCCGGCGCTGGCGGCCACGGAGAGACGGGCGGCATGGGGCATGGCCATGGCGAAACTCTCTAACGTTCCCTCGACCCGGCCTGTGAACAGCCGGCTACGGCATCCTTAGCATGTGGGGCGCGACGCTCACAGGCCCGGAAAGCGATTGGAATTCTTATCGGTTCATTCCGCCCCGAGGGCCATGTCGTCGCGGTGGACCATCTCGGCCCGGCCGGGCAGGCCAAGCAGCGCCTCGATTTCCGCCGTCGAGCGTCCCCGGATGCGCTCGGCATGGTCGTGGTCATAGGCGACGAGACCCCGGCCGATCTCGCTGCCGTCCGGCCCGCGCAGCAGCACCGCATCGCCGCGCTCGAACTGGCCTTCCACCCGCACGACGCCCGCCGGCAGCAGGCTGGCGCCCCGGCGCAGCGCGGCCACCGCGCCGTCGTCCAGATGCAGCACGCCCCGCGCCTCCAGCGTGCCGGCGATCCATGCCTTGCGGGCGCGGGCGGGGGTGGCGCCGGCGAGGAACCAGGTGCAGCGCCCGCCTTCCGCGATGCGCTTCAGCGGGTTCTTCAGATGGCCGGAGGCGATCACCATGTGGGTGCCGGCGGAGGTGGCGATCTTGCCCGCCTCGATCTTGGTGCGCATGCCGCCGCGCGAGAGTTCCGAGCCCGCGGCACCCGCCATGCTCTCAATCTCGCCGGTGATGCGCGGCACCACGGGGATGTGGGTCGCGTTCGGATCCTGCGCCGGCGGCGCGGTGTAGAGGCCGTCGATGTCGGACAGGAGGATCAGCAGGTCGGCGCTCGCCATGGTGGCGACGCGGGCGGCCAAGCGGTCATTGTCGCCATAGCGGATCTCGCTGGTGGCCACCGTGTCATTCTCGTTGATGACCGGCACGGCGCGATATTCCAGCAGCTTGGCGAGCGTCGAGCGGGCGTTGAGATAGCGCCGCCGCTCCTCCGTATCGCCCAGCGTGAGCAGCACCTGGCCGGCGGTGATGTCCTCATGGCCGAGGATTTCCGCCCAGGTGCGGGCCAGCGCGATCTGGCCCACGGCGGCGGCGGCCTGGCTGTCCTCCAGCTTCAGCGGCCCGCGCGGCAGGTGCAGCACCGTGCGCCCGAGCGCGATGGCACCGGAGGAGACCACCAGCACATCGGCGCCTCGCGCATGCAGTGTGCCGATGTCTTCCGCAAGCGAGGTGAGCCACGGCAGGCGCACTTTGCCCTTGGCCTGATCCACGAGGAGGGCCGAGCCCACCTTGATGACGATGCGGCGGAAATCGGAAAGGGCGGGTGCGGCGTTGCTCACGGATCGGGATCTTCGCTTGGGCGCGCGCCGGAGCGGCACCGCCCCGATGCCGCGTCTGTTCGGCTGAGGCGGCTTCGATAACCCAAGCGAGGCCGCGGGAACAGGGGGCGCGGCCTTTCGCTCAGCGCAGCTTCTCGATGGTGAGCTTGTCCAGCTTGGCGCGGATCTTCACCGACTCTTCGCTGCGGGTCAGCCCCTGCGCGATGGCCTTCAGGGACATGCCCTTCTTGGCCATGGTGTGCAGCTTCTGGATTTCCTCATAGGTCCAGGGCTGCTTGTGCCGTTCGAACCGCTCACCCATGGCATGCTCCTCCCGCGTGCGCGCCGGAACCGTCCCCCGATGGGCACGGTCCGTCCGGCAGCGGAGCGTTCAGCGGCTCAGATGGGCCGCCACTCGGTCTTGCGCGCCTCGGCCACCTCGGCCTCGCGCCCCTCGTCGATGACGGCGAGCAGCGCGCGCAGCGCCTCGGGCACGCCCTTGCCCGACTGGGACGAGAGCAGCAGCGGCTTCTTCTTCGCCGCCCGCTGGAGGCGCTCCTTCTGCTGCTTCAGGAGTTCGGGCGTGAGGGAGTCGATCTTGGACAAGGCCACGATCTCCACCCGGTCCTCCAGCCCGCCGCCATAGGCCACCAGTTCCTGCCGCACGGTCTTGTAGGCCTTGCCCGCGTGCTCGCAGGTGCCGTCCACCAGATGCAGCAGAACGCGGCAGCGCTCCACATGGCCAAGGAAACGGTCGCCGAGACCCGCGCCCTCATGGGCGCCCTCGATGAGGCCGGGGATGTCCGCCAGCACGAATTCGCGCCCGTCCACCCGCACCACGCCGAGGCCGGGATGCAGGGTGGTGAAGGGATAGTCGGCAATCTTCGGCTTCGCCGCCGTGGTGGCGGCCAGGAACGTGCTCTTGCCGGCATTGGGCAGGCCCACGAGACCGGCGTCCGCGATCAGCTTCAGCCGCAGCCAGATCCACTTCTCCTGCCCCTCAAGGCCCGGATTGGCCCGGCGGGGTGCCTGATTGGTGGAGGTCTTGAACTCGGCATTGCCAAAGCCGCCATTGCCGCCGCTCAGCAGCCGGATGCGCTGGCCGACCTCGGTGAGGTCGGCGAGGATGGTTTCCTCGTCCTCGTCCAGCACCTGCGTGCCCGCGGGCACTCTCAGCACCACGTCGGAGCCCTTGGCGCCGGCGCGGTTCGCGCCCATGCCGTGCTCGCCCTTCTTGGCCTTGAAGTGCTGCTGGTAGCGATAGTCGATCAGGGTGTTGAGGCCGTCCACGCACTCGATCCACACGTCGCCCCCGCGCCCGCCGTTCCCGCCATCGGGACCGCCGAACTCGATGAACTTCTCGCGCCGGAACGAGACGCACCCCGCCCCGCCATCACCGGAGCGCACATAGACCTTGGCCTGATCGAGGAATTTCATGGGGCAGGACGTAGACGCAGGCGTGCGGCAAAGCAAGGGTGGCATTCGGAATGCTCAACCTTCCGCCAGCGCATGACGCTTCGGGCCGCCGCATCCGCGGCGACGCCTTCGCATTTTTGGTACACTAAAATTATTGCCGTCCCCGCCATTATTGGTGTACTTTTATTATGCTCCAGATTGTCTGGGATGAGCCCAAACGGCAGAGCAACCTCCTGAAGCACGGCTTCGATTTCGCCGTGCTGACCGAGGACTTCTTTGCGGCCGCAACCGTCTTTCCCGCGAAGGCCGGACGGATGATGGCGATCGGTGATCTCAACGGCGTGCCGGTGGTGGTTGCCGTGGTGTTCGCGCCGCTCGGATCGGAGGCGCTGTCGGTGATCTCCATGCGCCGCGCCACCGCGAAGGAAAGGGACATGGCCCATGTCTGACCGGAAATGGCCGAGCTTCGTGACGCGCGACCTTGGCGACAGCGCCGAAGACGACGCGGAGATGCTGCGCCGCTGGGAAGCCTATAACAAAGAGATGCAGACCCTGATCGCCGCAGGTGGCGTCCATCAGGATGAAGATGGCTGGTGGGTGGTCGATGCCACGGGTGAGTTGATCGGCCCCGACCCCGAGGACGAGCGCCCCCGCACCGAGACCGAGCTGGCGCTGGCACGCCCCTTCGCCGAGGCGCTGCCGGAGTTGGTGGAGAGCATCAAGCGCGGGCGGGGCCGCCCGAAGGTCGATAGCCCCAAGCAGGCGGTGACGCTGCGCCTCTCCCCCGAAACCATCGAGCGCTTCAGGAAAACCGGCAAGGACTGGCGGACGCGGATGAGCGAAGCGCTCGACAAGGCGGTCTCCTGAGCCTGCGCCCGGCCCGCGTCGCGGCGCCCCTTTGACCTTTGCGCGCGGCCGGACCAAAAGAGGAACATGACTGCCGCCACCGTCGATGTCCTGCTGCCGCTCGGGCTCGACGTCCCTTATTCCTATCTTGTGCCCGACGGCCTTGAGCTCGCGCCCGGCGACCTCGTGGCCGTGCCCCTCGGCTCGCGCCTGGTGGTCGGCTGCGTGTGGCCGCGCGGGGCCGAGGCCCCGGCTCCCGTGGACACCTCCAAGCTGAAGGCGGTGCGCAAGAAGCTGGATCACCGCCCGCTGCCGCCGGACCTGCTCCAGCTCATCGACTGGATGGCGGACTATACATTGGCGCCGCGCGGCATGGTGCTGCGCATGGCCCTGCGCCATGAGGAGAACCCGAGTCCGGCGCGCGAGCGGGTGGGCGTGCGCGCCACCGGCCATGTGCCCGAGCGCCTCACCGCCGCCCGCAAGCGCCTCATCGAGGTGATGGCCGATGGCTTCGTCCGCGCCAAGACCGATGCCGCCCGCGAGGCCGGCGTCTCACCTTCGGTGGTGGACGGGCTCGTGGACGAAGGCGCGCTCGAAACCCTCGTCCTGCCACCGGCCCCCGCCGCCGAAACGCCCGACCCGGACCATGCCGCCCCCACCTTGAGCGAACCGCAGGCGCAAGCCGCCAACGCCATCATCGCGGCGGTGCAGGCGAAAGCCTTCTCCGTGCATCTGCTGGACGGCGTCACCGGCTCGGGCAAGACGGAGGTCTATTTCGAGGCCGTGGCGGAAGCGGTGCGGGAAGGGCGGCAGGCGCTGATCCTGCTGCCTGAAATCGCCCTCACCCAGGCCTTCATCGACCGCTTCACCCGCCGCTTTGGCGTGGCGCCTGCGGAATGGCATTCGGGCGTCTCCACCCGCCGCCGGGGCCGCATCCTGCGTGGGGTGGCGGATGGCGACGTGCAGGTGGTGGCCGGTGCGCGCTCGGCCCTGTTTCTGCCGTTCCAGGATCTCGCGCTCACCATCGTCGATGAGGAGCATGATCCCGCCTACAAGCAGGAGGACGGCGTCACCTATCACGCGCGCGACATGGCGGTGGTGCGTTCCCGCTTCTGCCGCTCGCCCATCGTGCTCACGTCGGCAACGCCCTCCATCGAGACCGAGGTGAATGCCCGGCGCGGGCGCTACAATCGCCTGTCCCTGCCGCTGCGCTTCGGCGGCGCCAAGGTGCCGGGGCTGTCGCCCATCGACCTGCGCAAGGACATGCCGCCACGCGGGCGCTGGATCGCGCCGCGCCTGCAATCGGAGATCGCCCAGACGCTGGAGGATGGCGGGCAGGCGCTGCTGTTCCTCAACCGGCGCGGCTATGCCCCGCTCACCTTGTGCCGCTCCTGCGGGCACCGGATGCGCTGCCCCTCCTGCTCGGCCTGGCTGGTGGAGCACCGCTTCCGCCGCCGCCTCTCCTGCCACCATTGCGGCTATCAGGCCCCGGTGCCGGAATGCTGCCCCGCCTGCGGCGCCAAGGATGCCATGATCCCCTGCGGCCCCGGCGTCGAACGCTTGCAGGAAGAGGTGCAGGCCCTCTTTCCCGAGGCGCGCAGCCTCGTGCTCTCCTCGGACATCGGCGGCATCGAGCGCATGCGCGCGGAGCTGGAGGCGGTGGCAAACGGCGAGGTGGATGTGGTGGTGGGCACCCAGCTCGTCGCCAAGGGGCACAATTTCCCCGGCCTTGCTCTGGTGGGCGTGGTGGATGCGGACGTGGGCCTCGGCCATGGCGACCCGCGCGCCGCCGAGCGCACTTTCCAGCTTGTGCATCAGGTGGCCGGGCGCGCCGGGCGCGGGGCAACGGAAGGGCGTGGCTTCATCCAGACCCACATGCCCGATCATCCGGTGATGCAGGCGCTGGTGAAAGGCGACCGCGCCGCCTTCTATGAAACCGAGATCGCCGCCCGCGAGGAGGCCCACCTGCCGCCCTTCGGCCGGATGGCGAGCCTCATCGTGTCCGCCAATGAGGGGCCGGCGGCGGAAGCCCATGCGCGCCGGCTCGCCGCCAGCGCGCCGCGCGTGGAGGGGGTGCGGGTGCTCGGCCCGGCGGAAGCCCCGCTTGCCGTGCTGCGTGGCCGCCACCGCTGGCGCCTTCTGGTGCGCGCGCCCCGCGCCTTCGACCTCTCCGCTTATCTGCGCGGCTGGCGGTCGGTGGCGCCGCGGCCCACCGGCAACACCAAGGTCAGCATCGACGTGGACCCCATGACCTTCCTTTAGGTTGCAGGGGATAAGGGGCTTTCATCCGCCGGTGAGCTTGGCTAGCGTCCCCGCCGAACGCGAGCAGAAGAGGGCTCCATGCGGGTGATGATGCGTCTGGCCGTGATCGCGGCTCTCGGCCTTTCGGTGTCGGGCTGCGACAAGTGCGGCGACTATTTCTGGCAGAAAACCGGACCGGCCAAGACCTGCTCGGCCGGCCCCAAGGCCATGTGATGTCCCTTAGGCGGCAGCCCGGCCTCAATCGTTGGGGTTGGGCACGCTACCTTTCTCCGCCTTGAGCCTGGCGATGGCGGCGCGGATGGGGGCATAGGGCCCGTATTTGTGCTGCGCCTCGGTGAAGCCGTCCGCATAGGGGCCATAGGCGGCATCGATGGGCTTCAGCAGCAGATCCGGGAAGTCCTTGGCGGTCCCGGCCCGCTTCGGGCGCGGCTGGGACAGCACGAAGGCGCCCACGTCCCATGCCTCGTCCGGCGTCAGCTGCGGCATCACCCAGCTCGTGCCGTTGGGCATGTTGTTGTGGACGAAGTTCGCCATGTTGCCGAGCCGGGCAAGGCCGGCGCCGTCATTGAAGCTGTCCGGTCCCCAGAGCGGGGGCACCGCATAGCCGAAGCTTGCATCGACGGGATTGTGCCGCACGCCGAGACCGTCCGGCCGATGGCATTCAGCGCATTCGCGCGCATAGATGGCCATGCCCCGCGCCGGGTCCGCCGCCCTTGGCAGCTCCGGCATGGCGCCCGCGCCGCCACCGGAGATCTTGGCATCGCGCGGGATGTTGGTGGCAAGCACGGTGAGATAGGCCACCAGCGCCTGCATGGGGCGGGCGTCCGCCGGCATGGGGCGGCCGTTCATGCTGCGGGTCATGCAGCTGTTGAGACGGTCGACGAGGCTCGCCACCTCGCCGCTGCGGGTGCTGTAGGCGGGGTAATCGGCCGAGGCCGCCACGAGAGGCAGGCCGAATTTCTTGAGACCGGCATCGAGATGGCAGTCGGCGCAGGCGAGATTGTTGCCCGCATAGCGCTGGGCGGCATCGGGCGCCGCCGGCCCGATATGGGCGGGGGTGGCAACCAGAACCGAACGGCCATAGCGCACGAGGCGGCCGAACTCGTCATCGGGCAGGCGATCCACCTGCGGCACGTCCCACAAACGCACCTTCTCGCCTGCCGACGGACCTTCCTGCGCCTCCGCGCGCGATCCGGCGACGGCACCCGCCAGCGCGGCGGCCAGCCCCAGGACGCGGAGCGGCCCTGAAAATACCCCCGAGAACACCCCCATGATCTCCCTCAGTCCTTCTGTTTGTTGCCTTTCCGGCCCAACGCGGCTATAAGCCCGCCTTCCCGTCAGACATGCGCCCCCCTGGAGGCGTGCCGGACAGGAAAGCCGGACGGCCGCGCGAGCGGCCGTTGGCTGTTTTAGAACCAGTCTCAATCAAGGACGAGTGCCATGACCGCCATCAAGGAACTGAAGGCTGTGGCGCGCGCGCGAGGCGGCAAGGGGGCCGCTCGTGCAGAGCGCCGTGCCGGACGCGTGCCCGCCGTGATCTACGGTGAGAAGCAGGAGCCTGTGACCATTTCGCTGGGTCACAAGGAAATCACCCGCATCATCTATGCGGGCCACTTCCTCACCACCCTGTTCGAGATCGACGTGGACGGTGTGAAGCACCGTGTCATCCCGCGCGACTACCAGCTCGACCCGGTGAAGGATCTGCCGCTGCACGTGGACTTCCTGCGCGTTTCGCAGGGCGCCAGCGTCACCGTCGAAGTGCCGGTGCACTTCGAGAACCAGGACAAGGCGCCCGGCCTCAAGAGCGGCGGCACCCTCAACGTCGTCGCCCATGCGGTGGCGCTCGAGTGCCCGGCCGAGGCCATTCCGGATCACGTCGTGGCCGACCTGACGGGCCTCGAGATCGGCGACAGCCTGCACCTCTCCAAGGTGAAGCTGCCGGCCGGCGTCTCCTCCGCCGTGACCGGCGACGACACGCTGGCGACCATCGTGGCCCCCTCGGGCCTCAAGGAAGCCGAGGCTGACGAGGCGGCTGCCGCCGCCGCTGCGGCCGCCAAGGCCTGACGCCGCTTCGGGCCGGAGGGTCATCCGTGTTCCTGTTCGCAGGCCTCGGCAACCCCGGCCCGAAATATGCCGGCAACCGGCACAATATCGGCTTCATGGCGGTGGACGCGATCGTCCGCCGCCATCGCCTGTCTCCCTGGCGCCGGCGCTTTCAGGGCGCGGTGAGCGAAGGCGAGATCGCCGGCGAGAAGGTGCTGGCCCTGCTGCCGGAAACCTTCATGAACGAGAGCGGCCGCGCCGTCGCGGAAGCCGCCAAGTTCTACAAGATCCCGCTCGAGAACATCTTCGTCTTCCATGACGAGCTCGACCTGCCCCCGGCCAAGATCCGGGTGAAGAAGGGCGGCGGCAATGCCGGCCACAATGGCCTGCGCTCCATCACGGCCCAGTGCGGCAACGACTATTGGCGTGTGCGCCTCGGCATCGGCCATCCCGGCGACAAGTCGCTCGTCCATTCCTACGTGCTGAACGATTTCGGCAAGGCCGAGCGGGAGTGGGTGGAGGCCGTGAACACGGCCTGCGCCGATTTCGCCCCCGCCCTCATCGGCGGCAAGGCCGAGGACTTCCAGAACCGCGCCCATCTCTTCCTGGAAGCGCAGGGCTTCACCGATGTGAAGCCGCTCGGGGGCGCCCGCGCCTCGTGACCTGCGCCGCGACGCAGCACGTGACCTTTCTCCCCCTTGACCGCACCGCACAATGAAGGAAGGTATGGCCGCGCGTGGCAGCCTTTGCGGAAGCCGCGCGGCTGGGGCTCCTTCATGAAAAACGTGACCATCACGCTGTCCGACGACCTCTTGGCGCGCGTGCGCCTTGCCGCGGCGCGCGAGGGCAAGAGCCAGTCCAAATTCATCGCCGACCATCTCAGCCGTGCCCTTGGCGGCCATGTCGATCCGCTGATCCCCTTCGACCGCTGGCTCGCGGCCCCCGGATGGGACGCCCGGGACGGCGCCCTGCCGATGCGCGAGGACGTCCATGACCGTGCGGTGCTTCGTGGATACGAACGTGCTGATCCATCTGCACGACAGGAGCGAGGCGCAGAAGCGCGCCTTGACGAAGCATAGCCTGCGCTCCATCCGCCGGAACGGCGAGCTCGTGGTGTCGCCGCAGGTGGTGAGCGAGTTCTATGCGCTCGCCGCCGAGCGCTTTCCCTATACGCCGCGCGAGACGGTGCGCGACTTCCTGCGCGATCTCCTGCCCGCCTGCCGCTCGGAAGGCATGGGCGAACTGCTCGCCACCGCCTGGCGGCTGGAAGACCGCTACCGCCTCTCCCCCTGGGACTGCCTGATGGCGGCGGCCGCCGTCTGTGCCGACTGCCGGCTGCTCGTCACCGAGGCCTTGCCGGACGGCAGCGAGGTGGACCGCACGCGGGTGGTGAACCCCTTCCTTACCGACATCGAGACGGTGTTCGCCGGGCTGAAGGAGCGCGGATAGGGCGCCGCCCGGGGCAGGAAATCGCCGGCCGCGCTTAACAAACGCCCGCGCGGCCTTTATGGATCGCGCCAACACCCGACGACCTCAAGCTTCTCAAGGACGATCGCGCAGCCATGGGCTTCAAATGCGGCATCGTGGGCCTGCCCAACGTGGGCAAGTCCACCCTCTTCAACGCCCTCACCCAGACCGCCGCGGCCCAGGCCGCCAACTATCCCTTCTGCACCATCGAGCCCAATGTGGGCGACGTGGCCGTGCCCGATCCGCGCCTCACCGCGCTCGCCGAGATCGCCGGCTCGGGGCAGATCATCCCGACGCGCCTCACCTTCGTGGACATCGCCGGCCTCGTGCGCGGCGCCTCCAAGGGCGAGGGCCTCGGCAACCAGTTCCTCGCCAACATCCGCGAGTGCGACGCCATCGCCCATGTGGTGCGCTGCTTCGAGGACGGCGACGTGACCCATGTGGAGGGCAAGGTCTCTCCCGTGGACGATATCGAGACCATCGAGACCGAGCTGATGCTCGCTGATCTCGAAAGCCTCGAGAAGCGTGCCGCCGCGCTGGAGAAGAAGGCCCGCACCCTCGACAAGGAAGGCAAGGACACGCTGGACCTAATGCAGCGCGCCCTCGTGCTGCTGCGCGACGGCAAGCCGGCCCGCCTCGTGGACGTGAAGCCCGAGGAGCGCAAGCTCTTCGATATGCTCGGCATGATGACCGCCAAGCCCGTGCTCTATGTCTGCAACGTCGAGGAAGCCTCGGCCAAGGACGGCAATGCCCTCTCCGCGCAGGTGTTCGAGCGTGCCAAGGCGGAAGGCGCCAAGGCGGTGGTGGTCTCTGCCAAGATCGAGAGCGAGATCGCCATCCTCCCCGAGGAGGAGCAGCGCGAGTATCTGGAAGCCATCGACCTCGACGAGCCGGGCCTCAACCGCGTGATCCGCGCCGGCTACGACCTGCTCGATCTTGCGACCTATTTCACCGTCGGCCCCAA
The DNA here is from genome assembly GCF_000010525.1 of Azorhizobium caulinodans ORS 571. Classification (GTDB taxonomy): domain Bacteria; phylum Pseudomonadota; class Alphaproteobacteria; order Rhizobiales; family Xanthobacteraceae; genus Azorhizobium; species Azorhizobium caulinodans. Next base: position 4,728,608 of record NC_009937.1, read on the forward strand.
GGAAGCCCGCGCCTGGACCATCACCAAGGGCACCAAGGCCCCGGCGGCGGCGGGCGTGATCCACTCGGACTTCGAGAAGGGCTTCATCCGCGCCGAAACCATCGCTTATGCGGACTACATCCAGCACAAGGGCGAGAGCGGCGCGCGCGAAGCCGGGCGCCTGCGCCTGGAAGGCAAGGAATATGTGGTGCAGGACGGCGACGTGCTGCACTTCCGTTTCGCCAACTGAGTATCTGCTCTGTCCGGGCCGGATATCCACCGGCCCGGCTTGACCTTCTGCCCGGCAGCGTCTGAGATCGCGGGAAAGCTGGAGGAAGGAATGCCCGATATCTATTGGGAAGACTTCGTGCAGGGCGACGTGAAGACGTTCGGCTCGCACGAAGTGACGGCGGAGGAAATCACATCCTTCGCCCGCGAGTTCGATCCCCAGCCCATGCATCTCGATCCGGCGGCCGGCGCCGCCTCGATGCTCGGCGGCCTTGCCGCCTCCGGCTGGCACTCCTGCGCCATCATCATGCGCCTCATCTGCGACGGCTTCCTGCTGCGGTCCGCCGGCATGGGCTCGCCCGGCGTGCAGGAGACGAAATGGCTGGAGCCGGTGCGCCCCGGCGACGTTCTGACGCTCCGCCGCACCGTGCTGGAAAGCCGCAGTTCCAAGAGCCGGCCGGACATGGGCCTCGTGACCTTCCGGTTCGAGCTTCTCAAGGACAAGAAGACCGTCGCCGTGGACCAGACCGTGGTCATCATGTTCGCGCGGCGCAATCCGGGGGCGCGACTGGCATGAAATTCTTCGAGGATTGCGAGATCGGCAGCCGGCTCGTGCTGGGCAGCCACACCTTCACCCGCGAGGCGATCATCGATTTCGCCCAGAAATACGACCCCCAGCCGTTCCATCTCGATGACGAGGCGGCCAAGCGCAGCCATTTCGGTGCGCTCTGCGCCTCCGGCTGGCATACGGCCGCGCAGTGGATGCGCGCCTTCATCGACCGCCAGAAGCGCGATGTGGCGGAAGCCTCCGCCGGGGGAGCGCCGGTCGCCAAGCTCGGCCCCTCGCCCGGCTTCAAGGACCTGCACTGGCTGAAGCCGGTCTATGTGGGCGACACCATCACCTACGCCACAGAGGTGAAGGACAAGCAGACCAGCAAGAGCCGCCCGCAATGGGGCCTGCTCTTCGCCCACAACACGGGCACCAACCAGCATGGCGATCTGGTGCTGGAGTTCGAGAGCGTGGTCTTCGTGGAACGCCGGACGGTCTGAAGGGGCGTTGCAGCAAACGCTGAAGCGCTCCCACCCCGGAACATCGTCATGCGCAGACTTGTCCCGCGCCTTCACGCCCCTTCCACCCGCGCAACGCCTAAAAGCGTGAGCCCGGCCCCACCCCGTGCATGGCCGGGACAAGCCCGGCCGTGACGCGAGACGGAGAGGGAGCGCCTGGGGCCCGCTCGGGGTGGCGCTCCCATGGGCACAGTCTCAGATATTCAGGTTGGCCATCACCGGCTCGGGATAGCGCGTGCCGGCCACCGCCTGGGGCGGGAACAGGGCGTCGAGTTCCGCGACCTCGGCCGGCGAGAGGCGGATCGCCACCGCCGCCGCATTCTCCTGCAGATATTTGATGCGCCGCGTGCCGGGGATCGGGATCACATGGGGCTGTTTGTTGAGGATCCAGGCCAGCGCGATCTGCGCGGACGTCACCTTGCGGGCCGCGGCGAAGGCGGCGAGCGCATCGGTGAGGCGCTTGTTCTGGGCGAAGGCCTCGCCTTGGAAGCGCGGGTTGTGACGGCGGAAGTCATTCTCCGCGAGCGTGTCCGTGCTGGTGATGGCGCCAGTGAGGAAGGCGCGCCCCAGCGGGCTATAGGCCACGAAGCTGATGCCGAGATCCGCGCAGACGCCGAGCATCTCGGCCTCCGCATCGCGGGTCCAGAGCGAATATTCGGTCTGGACGGCGGTGATGGGATGCACGCCATGGGCCCGCTTCAGGGTGGCCACCGAGCATTCCGAGAGGCCGAGGTGGCGCACCTTGCCCTCCTCCACCAGCCGCGCCATGGCGCCCACGGTGTCTTCGATGGGCGTCTTGGGGTCCACGCGGTGCTGGTAATAGAGGTCGATGGTCTCGATGCCGAGGCGCTTCAGGCTCGCCTCGCAGGCCTCGCGCACATAAGCGGGCGAGCCGTTGATGCCGAGGCGCTCGCCATTGGGGCCGCGCACGTTGCCGAACTTGGTGGCGAGCACCACCTTCTCGCGCTTGCCCTTCAGGAACTGGCCGAGGAGGCGCTCATTGTGGCCGACGCCATACATGTCGGCGGTGTCGAAGAAAGTGATGCCGGCGTCCAGCGCGGCTTCGAGGGTGGCGAGCGACTGGGTGTCGTCACTGGCGCCGTAGAATTCGGACATGCCCATGCAGCCGAGGCCGATGGCGGACACGGAAAGGCCAGTGCGACCGAGCGGACGGTGGTCCATGGTTCGCCTCATATGTCGGGATGTGAGAGAAAGGGCGGCGGTCCTGCGCCGCGAAGACGGAACTCAGGTAAACCGGATCGTTTACTTTGTCAAGCATGACGTCGCCCAAGGTTGACCGGCGCGGCACCGCCGCCCGCATCCGCACCGCCGCCCGTGCGCTCTTCCTGGAGCGCGGCTATGGCGCGACCAGCATGGATGCGGTGGCGGCGGCAGCGCCCGTCTCCAAGCGCACGCTCTATCAATATTATCCCGGCAAGGCCGAGCTCTTCGGCGCGGTGATCGCGGAGGTGTGGGGCCGTTTCACGGACGCCCCGCCCCTGCCCGATCCTTCCGCCGCGGCGCCCCGCGCGGTGCTGACCGCCTATGTGGAGCGCCTGCGCGCCCATTGGGATCAACCGGAAGTGATCCCCTTCCTGCGCCTCATCATCGCCGAGGCGCCGCGTTTTCCCGAACTCGCCCCTGCCTATGTGCAGGCCGGCAAGCAGCAGGTGACGGAGAGTCTGGGCGCCTATTTCGAGGTCCTCGCCCGCGCCGGGCATCTGCGCCGGCCCGGCAATCCGGGGCTGGCCGCCGCGCAGTTTCTCGGCATGGTGAAGGAGACCTTGTTCTGGCCCCGCGTCTTCGGCGGCGGCGCGAGCTTTGCCGTGACGGATGTGGTGGAGGCGGCGCTGGACATGATCCTGCTGCCGGAAAAGGGCGACCCGACCGGCTGAAGCTGCGCGTGGGCATGGCACCGGATGCAACCGACTTCCCTTGCCGCAGTCGGCCTTCACTGCTAAGAGGCGCCACCGCGCGTGATCGCGGATCCCTTTCAGCTTCAGAACGACAGGACGATCATCATGGCGATCGAGCGCACTTTCTCGATCATCAAGCCCGACGCGACGCGTCGCAACCTCACCGGCGCGATCAATGCGGTCATCGAGAAGGCTGGCCTTCGCATTGTCGCCCAGAAGCGCATCCAGATGACCAAGGCTCAGGCCGAGGCCTTCTATGCGGTCCACAGCGCCCGCCCCTTCTTCAATGACCTCGTGTCCTTCATGACCTCCGGTCCGGTGGTCGTGCAGGTGCTCGAAGGCGAAGACGCGGTCGCCAAGTATCGCGAAGTGATGGGCGCCACCAACCCGGCCAATGCGGCCGAGGGCACCATCCGCAAGCTCTTTGCCGAGTCCATCGAGGCGAACTCCGCCCATGGTTCGGACAGCGTTGAGAACGCCGGCGTCGAGATCGCCCAGTTCTTCTCGCAGAACGAGATCGTCGGCTGACATCTCTTTCCGGCCCGCGCGGCACCGATCTGGTTCCCGCGCGGGCCGGCCTCTGGCCGCAGGGCCGCCCTGCATGGTTTCGCCTTGAGACCCGCGCGCCCCTGACGTAGGAGGAGCGGGCACCGCCGGACCTTGCCGGCCGCTCAAGGTGAGCCGCTCCCCATGTCCATCTCCTCGCCGGAATTCTGGCTCGCCTTCCTGCAGCTCGTCTGGATCAACGTCCTGTTGTCCGGCGACAATGCGGTGGTCATCGCCATGGCGTGCCGCTCCCTGCCGGAGCGCACCCGCAAGTGGGGCATCGTGCTCGGCTCGGGCGTGGCGGTGGGACTGCGCATCCTCTTCACCGGCATCGTTGCCACCCTGCTGGCCTTGCCCTGGCTGAAGGTGGTCGGGGCCGTTGCGCTCTTCTACATCGCCATCGACCTTGCCCTGCCCGACGACGAAGGAGCCGAGAGCGTCAAGGCCAGCGAGAGTCTGTGGCGGGCGGTCGGCACGGTCGCGCTCGCCGACATCGTCATGAGCCTCGACAATGTGGTCGCCGTCGCCGCCATCGCCAATGGCAATTTCCTGCTGCTGGTGCTGGGCCTTGCCATCTCCATTCCGCTGATCGTCGCCGGCTCCTCGCTGGTGATGGCGATGCTCGACCGCTTCCCTATTCTGGTGTGGGCGGGCGCGGCGCTGCTGGGCTGGATCGCCGGCGAGATGCTGCTGTCGGACGCCGCCGTCATGGACCGCCTCGGCGGGCATGAGGTGACAGAGCATTGGTCGCTCCTGGCGGCCGCAGCCGGCGCCGTATTCGTGGTGGCCACCGCCTGGATCTGGGGGCGGGTGCGAAGTGCGCGGGCCGATACCACGGCCTGATCAGCTACCAGAGTAAGGGCAACGACCCATAAAGACTGAAAACCGGCGCCGGATGGAACGCGGGGGTTGAACGCCTTCCCAAAGGTCATGTAAGGCCCACGCGCGCAACACCCGTCCCAAGGATGCGGAATGGACCTCAGCAACCCCACCTTCTGGCTTTCGCTGCTCCAGATCGTCTGGATCGACCTGCTTCTGTCGGGCGACAATGCGGTGGTCATCGCGCTGGCCTGCCGCTCCCTGCCGCCGAGCCAGCGGCGCTGGGGCATCATCCTCGGCGCCGGCGCCGCGGTCGGGCTGCGCATCATCTTCGCCCTGGCCATCTCCTATCTGCTGGGCGTGCCGTTCCTGAAGATCGCCGGCGCGGTGCTGCTGCTGTGGATCGCCGCCAAGCTCGTGCTGAGCGGCGAGGAAGAGGCCCACGAGGTGGAGGCCTCCGACAGCCTGTGGCGGGCGGTGCGCACCATCGCCATCGCCGATGCGGTCATGAGCCTCGACAATGTGGTGGCCATCGCCGCCGCATCGCGCGGTCATCCCGAGCTCTTCATCTTCGGCCTGCTGCTCACCATTCCGCTGATCGTCGCCGGCTCCCAGCTTGTGCTGGCCCTGCTCCAGCGCCTGCCCATCCTCGTGTGGGCCGGTGCGGCGCTGCTCGGCTTCATCGCCGGCGAGATGCTGGTGAGCGATGTGATCTCTATCGACCTGCTGAAGGGCTTCAACCCGGCCTTCGTGAAGCCGGATCTGGAAGCCCCCGGCGGCATCGGCCCGGCGGCCCTGCCCCATTATGTGGCGGGCGCTCTGGGGGCCGTGGTGGTGGTCGCCATCGGCCTTGTCCTGCGCAAGCGGCCGGCCGCTTCCGAGCACGGGGCCTGATCCACGGGCCGCGCCGCGCGGCATCTCGTCACCCTTCCGGGCTTGCCCTATAAAGTCCGGAAGGAGCCTGTTCATGAACCAGCACGTCTCGGCCCCGGTCATCCGGGCGTCCGCCTGTCCCCACGATTGCCCCTCCACCTGCGCCCTTGAGGTGGAAGTCCTGGACAGGAAGCGGATCGGCCGCGTGCGCGGGGCGAAGGACAACAGCTACACGGCCGGCGTCATCTGCGCGAAGGTCGCGCGCTATGCGGAGCGCACGGACCATCCCGAGCGCCTGATGCACCCGCTGCGTCGGGTCGGCCCCAAGGGCTCCACCCAGTTCGAGCGCATCTCCTGGGACGAGGCCCTGGACCGTGTGGCGGAAGGGCTGCTGAAGGCCGAGCAGGCGCATGGGGCGGAAAGCGTCTGGCCCTATTATTACGCGGGCACCATGGGCCTCGTGATGCGCGACGGCATCAACCGGCTGACCCATGCCAAGAAATATTCCCGCTTCTTCTCCTCCATCTGCGTGAACCCGGCCTGGAGCGGCTACATCGCCGGCACCGGCCGCCTCGGCGGCACCGACCCGCGCGAGATGGGCGTCTCCGACCTCGTCATCATCTGGGGCACCAATGCGGTGGCGACCCAGGTCAATGTGATGACCCATGCGGTGAAGGCCCGGAAGGAGCGCGGCGCGAAGATCGCGGTGGTGGACGTCTATCGCACGCCCACCATGGAGCAGGCGGACATCCCCCTCCTCATCCGCCCCGGCACGGACGGCGCGCTCGCCTGCGCCATCATGCATGTGCTGTTCCGCGACAACCGGGCGGACCGCGCCTATCTCGCTCGCTATGCCAATGACGCGGCCGAGTTCGAAGCCCATCTCGCGACCCGCACGCCGGAATGGGCGAGCGCCATCACCGGCCTGCCGGTGGCGGAGATCGAGGCCTTCGCCAAGCTCGTGGGCGAGACGCCCCGGAGCTTCTTCCGCATCGGCTATGGACTCTCGCGCAGCCGCAATGGCGCGGTGAACATGCACGCGGTGACGTCCATCCCCGTGGTGTCGGGGGCCTGGCAGCATGAGGGCGGCGGCGCCTTCCACTCCAATTCCGGCATCTATCGCACCCGCAAGACCATGATCGAGGGCCTGGATGTGCTGGACGCCAAGGTGCGCCAGCTCGACCAGTCCCGCATCGGTGCCATCCTCACCGGCGATCCGGAGGTGCTGTCCGGCGGCCCGCCGGTCACGGCCATGCTGATCCAGAACACCAACCCAATGAGCGTGGCGCCGGATCAGGAGCGGGTGAAGCAGGGCTTTGCCCGCGACGACCTGTTCGTCGCCGTGCACGAGCAGTTCCTCACCGAGACCGCCCGGCAGGCGGATATCGTGCTGCCGGCCACCATGTTCACCGAGCATGACGATCTCTATCAGGGCGGCGGCCACCAGCATCTGCTGCTCGGCCCCAAGCTCGTGGACCCGCCCGGCGAGTGCCGCAGCAATCATGAGGTGATCGCCGAGATCGCCCGGCGCGTGGGCGCGGAGCATCCCGGCTTTTCCATGAGCCCGCGCGAGCTGATCGACTGGACGCTGAACGCCTCCCAGCGCGGCACGCTGGAGCATCTGGAAGCGGAGCGCTTCATCGACATCCAGCCGGAATTCGAGAGCGCCCACTTCCTCAGCGGCTTCGGCCACAAGGACGGGCGCTATCGCCTGAAGCCCGACTGGACGCGCCCGCCCATCCCCGCCCCCGGCCTGTTCGGCCCGTGGGAACAGATGCCGGAATTCCCGGACCATTGGGCCGTCATCGAGGCGCCCACCGCCGAACACCCGTTCCGGCTCGTGACGGCCCCGGCGCGCAACTTCCTCAACTCCACCTTCAACGAGACGCCCACCTCGGTGAAGCGCGAGGGCGGGCCGACCCTTCTCATCCATCCCGAGGATGCGGCCGCGCGCAGCATCGCCGAGGGCGACACGGTGGAGGTGCGCAACACGCGCGGCACGGTGGCACTGACGGCCAAGCTGTTCGACGGCCTGCGGCGGGGCGTGGTGGTGGCCGAGCAGATCCACCCCAACTTCGCCCATGCGGGCGGACGCGGCATCAACACCCTCACCGGCGCCGACCCCGTCGCCCCGGCGGGCGGCGCGGCCTTCCATGACAACCGGGTGGATGTGGTGAAGGTCTGAGTCTCAGAGCCAGCCGGCCCGGAGCCCGGCCGCGGTGAGCGTCAGCACGGCGAGCACCGCGGCGATGGCTTCCACCAGCCCGAAGCCGCTGACGACCACGGCCCCCAGCGCGACGCCGCAGATGAAGGCGACCCAGGAGAGCGCATAATCCGCGCATTCCCGCGCGCTGGCGCGGCCCAGCAGGGCGCGCACCAGCGACTGCCCGAAGCTGAACAGCGTGCCGGTGACGAAGCTCTTGCCGATATCGGCGCCGTCGACCACCTGATGGGCCGTGTTCTGCATGCCCATGGTGGCGGCGATGAGGAACAATGGCAGCCGGCCCCAGCCCGTGAGCACGAGCGCCAGCGCCGTTGCGAACAGCAGGATTTCGGCCACGAGCACCCAGACCATGCGGTGCCGGGAGACCGTTTCCATGATGAGCGTGCCGAGGGCGGCGCCGCCCACGAAGCACAGCACCACCAGCCCGGCGAGCAGCAGGACGGAGAAATCCCCCTGCGCCAGCGCCGAGCCGAGGCGGGTGGAATTCCCGCTCATGAAGGAAAGGTAGAGCTTGTCCGCCTGGGAGAAGCCGACGGCATCCACATAGCCGGCGACGGCGGTCATGACGACGGCGAACAGAAGGGGATGCCGGCAGGCGGAACGGCTCTTCTCCGCAGCCCCCGCGCCGCTCTCCGCCTGTGTCGCCATCGGCTGCCTGTCCCCGGTCAGACCCGCGGCACCACCAGAACGTCGCGCACCGGGCGCTCGTCGCTGACGATGGTCCGCTCGTTCTCCACCCGCAGCCGGCCGGAGGCCAGAAGGGCGAGGCCCTTGGGATAGATCACATGCTCCTGCTCCAGCACACGGTGGGCAAGCACGTCCGGCGTGTCGTCCGCATGCACGGGCACGGCGGCCTGAAGGATGATCGGCCCCTCGTCCATCTCGGCGCGGACGAAATGCACCGTGCAGCCGTGCAGGCGCACGCCGGTCTCGATGGCGCGGGCATGGGTGTCGAGCCCCTTGAAGCTCGGCAGCAGCGAGGGATGCACGTTGATCATGCGGTCGCGCCAGCGCTCCACCAGCCAGGGCGTGAGCAGCCGCATGAAGCCGGCAAGGCACACGATCTCGATGCCCGCGATGCGCAGGTGCGCGTCGAGCGCGGCGTCGAAGGCGATGCGGTCGGCATAGTCGCGGTGGCTCAGGACCAGCGTCTCGATGCCGTGCTCGCGCGCGAACTCAAGGCCCGCCGCATCCGCCTTGTTCGACAGGACAAGCGAGATTTCAGCGGGAAAATCCGGCGCCTGCGCGGCCTTCACCAGCGCGGCCATGTTGGAGCCGCGCCCGGAAATGAAGACGGCGGTGCGCTTGCGCTGCTGGCTCATGCCGCACCGAGCTGAAGCTGGCCGTCATAGGCCACATGCGCCGCGCCGGTGCCGGGCTCGATGACGCCGAGGCGGGCCACCGTCTCACCGGCGTCCGCGAAGGCGTCCGCCACCTTCTCCGCGTCAGGGGCGGCGACCACCACGGCCATGCCGATGCCGCAGTTGAAGGCGCGCAGCATCTCTTCCGGCGCCACGTTGCCGGTGGCTGCGAGCCAGCGGAACACCGGCGGCACGACCAGATTGGCAAGGTCCACGCGGGCGATGGTGCCGGCGGGCAGCACGCGGGGCAGGTTCTCGGTGATGCCGCCGCCGGTGATGTGGGCGAGCGCCTTGATGGCGCCGGTGTCGCGCAGCACCTTCAGCCCGCTCTTGACATAAAGGCGGGTCGGCTCCAGCAGGGCCGCGCCGAGGCTGCGCTCGGGGGCGAAGGGCGCGGGCGCGTCCCACGCGAGGCCGGAGCGCTCGACGATGCGGCGCACCAGCGAATAGCCGTTGGAGTGCACGCCCGAAGAGGCAAGGCCGAGGATCACGTCGCCCGCCGCCACATCGGGGCGCGGCAGCAGCGCATCGCGCTCCACGGCGCCGACGGAGAAGCCGGCGAGGTCATAATCGCCGTCCTTGTACATGCCGGGCATCTCGGCGGTCTCGCCGCCGATGAGGGCGCAGCCCGATTCCTTGCAGCCGCGCGCCACGCCCGCCACGATCTGCGCGCCCACTTCCGGCGAGAGCCGGCCGGTCGCGAAATAATCAAGGAAGAACAGCGGCTCGGCGCCCTGCACGATGAGGTCGTTCACGCACATGGCCACAAGGTCGATGCCGATGGTGCCGTGCTGCCCGGTCTCGATGGCGATCTTGAGCTTGGTGCCGACGCCGTCGGTGGCGGCCACCAGCAGCGGATCGGAGAAGCCGGCGCGCTTCAGGTCGAAGATGCCGCCGAAGCCGCCGATGTCCGCATCGGCACCGGGACGGCGGGTGGCCTTCACCAGCGGCTTGATGAGATCGACCAGCCGGTTGCCGGCGTCGATATCCACCCCCGCGTCACGATAATTCAGACCGTCCTGCGCCATCTTCGTCCTCGCGCCCGTGGTGGAACCGGTGGCGCCTGTGCCGCCGAGCCCGCGTTCCACTTCCGGCATCCTGCTCCAGGCGGGTCGCGCCTGCGTGATCCAGCGCGCGGCTTAGCCGCGAACCGCGCGCGAGGCAAGGCGCAGCGCCGCACAGGGGGCCTTCGCCTGCCGCGGGCGGGCTCAGGCCGTGGGACGGCAGCCCTCCACCAGCCGGGCGAAGGCAGCGATGTCGCGCACGAAGGGCGAGCTGCGGCGCCAGACCATGCCGATGCTGCGCCGGGGCGCCGGCTCGGGAAAGCGCACGAGGCGCACGCGCGGGATCTGGCCGCCCTCGCAGGCAACGAGCATTTCCGGCAGCAGGGTCACGCCCTGCCCGTTGGCCACCAGTTGCACCAGGGTGGACAGCGAGGTGGCGCCGAACCGGCGCAGGCGGCGCTGATCCATGGCGCCGCAGACCTGAAGCGCCTGATCGCGGAAGCAGTGGCCGTCTTCCAGCAGCAGCAGATCGTCCGGCGCCAGATGGTCTGGCGTCGCAAGATCGCCCTCGGGCAGTTCGGCCCCTTCCGGCAGCGCGAGGAGAAAGGCGTCATCGAACAGCGCCCGCGTCTCCAGTGCCGGATGCTCCACCGGCAGGCTGAGGATGAGCAGGTCGAGGCTGCCGTTGAGGAGTTCGGCGACCAGTTGCTCCGTCTGCGTCTCCCGCAGCGCCAGTTCCACCCGCGGATAAGCCTGCCCCACCGCCGGCAGCAGGCGCGGCAGGAGATAGGGCGCGACGGAGGGAATGACGCCGAGCCGCAGCCGCCCCTCCAGCAGCGAGCCCTGTGCCCGGATGGAGCGCTCCAGATCGGTGAGGCTGGCGAGGATTTCCCGCGCCCGCACCGCCGTCTCCTCGCCCATGGGGGTCAGACGGACGGAGCCGCGCCCGCGCTCCACGAGATCGACGCCGAGGTCAGCCTCCATGTCGCGGATCTGCATGGAGAGCGCCGGCTGGGTGACGGCGCATTCCTCGGCCGCGCGGCCGAAATGGAGGTGACGGGAGAGGGCTTCGAAATAGCGAAGCTGACGGGTGGAGAGCATCCAATAAGTTTATCTTATTCAAATTCGCGCGCAAACTGATTTGTACCGCTCGCGATGGAAGGGCATGTTCCCCAACGAAGGCCGCGCAAGCAGCGCGCCTCATCTACGGTCCCGTCGTGGTCTCCCCCCAGCACGACGGGACCGGTCCGCCGGCTTTGCACCGGCCGGACCATGGGCCGCCCCCGCGGCCCCAGCGCCTCCGGTTTGCGGCCGGAGGCGTTAACCACCGCCAGCCTCACGCCATCTCTCCCCGCGCGGCCAAGCTCAAGGCGCTCTATAAGTCCCTCATACGATGAGGGTAGCCATGTACGCGCGCCGATCCGTCCTTCCCGCCCTGCTGCTCGCGGCCACCAGCCTGCTGTCCCCGGCCCACCTTCAAGCCCAGAGCCCGGCGCCCGCCGCGCAGGCGCAGGCGGTCCAGCCGGCCTGGCCCCGGATCTACCGCTGGGACGACACGACGCTGAGGCTCTACGCGCCGCAGGTGGTCCACCGCCGCGACGGCGCCGTCCGCGCCCGCGCCGCCTTCGCCCTCACCATCAAGGACGGCACAACCCATTACGGCCGTGTCGCTTTCTACGCCCGCACGCGCACCGATTATGCGACCGGCACGCTGCGCCTCAGGGATCTTGCGGTGGAGCGGGTGGAGTTTCCCGCCGCCCCGCGCCGGGCGGACGATCTCGCCATTCAGCTGACGCTCCAGCTCTCTGGCCAGCACATCACCCTGCCGCTCGCGCTCGTGCAGGCAGAGCTCGATGCCGCCGCCCATCCGCCGGAGCGGCTGCCGGGCGTGACCGCACCGCCCGCCATCATCTTCACCGACCGCCTGACGACGCTCGTCTCCATCGCCGGAGCGCCGGTGCTACGCCCGGTGCCCGGCGCCGATGGCTTCCAGCGCGTCATCAACACGCCGGCCCTGATCCTTCAGGATGTGGCGGGCACCCTCCATCTGCGCGCCGCGGGCACGTGGTTCGAGGGCACCAGCCTCACCGGCCCGTGGACCCCCGCCCCGGAAGTGCCGCCGGATGTGAGCACGGCCGCGGCGGCCGCCGAGGCGGTGCAGCCCGCAGATCCGCTGCTGCCGCCCAACGGGCAGCCCCTGTCGCCGCCGCCCGCGCTACTCGTCGCCACCACCCCCACCGACGTGATCCAGACCGACGGTCCCGCCAGATGGGAGGCGGTCGCGGGCACGGCGTTGCAGACCATCGGGAACGCCGATCAGGCGGTGTTCCTCTCGCCGGATACCGAGACCTATTACGTGCTGCTCGCCGGCCGCTGGTTCGCCGCCCCCGCCCTCTCCGGCCCTTGGCGCGGCATTGCCGGAACCGCCCTGCCCCGCGCGTTCGCCCACATCGCGCCGACGGACCCCAAGGCCAACGTGCTCATCAGCGTGCCCGGCACGCCGCAGGCGCGCGAGGCCGCCATTGCCGCCTCGATCCCGCAGGTGGCGGAAGTGCCGCGCAGCACCACCGCCACGGTCGCGTATGACGGGGCGCCGCAGTTCGCGTCCATACCCGGCACGGGCCTCAGCTATGCGGTGAACAGCCCCGAGCCGGTGATCCGGACGGGCACGGGCGCCAGCTATCTGCTCTCGAAGGGCGTGTGGTTCGCCGCCCCGGCGCCGTCCGGGCCGTGGACGGTGGCGGACGCGGTTCCGCCGGCCATCTATGCCATCCCGCCGGCCTCGCCCGTCCATTACGTGACCGGCGTGCGCATCTATGGCGCCCGCGACGGCGCGGTGAGCGTCGGCTACACCCCGGCCTATATGGGTGTCGGGCTCGGGAGCGGCGACACGGTGGTCTATGGATCGGGTGTCGCCTCCCCCGGCTATGTGGGCACGCGCTGGACGCCCGCGCCTTCCACCTATGGGGTCGGAGCGGGCTTTTCGCTCGGGACATCGGGCTTCGGCTACGGCTTCTCGCCGGGCTGGTCGTGGGGCGCCGGGGCCGGCCCGCACTGGGGTCCCTATGCGGGCGCAACACCCTACGGCCGCGGCTGGGGCTTCGCCAATGCGGCGGGGGCGGACATCTACGGCCGCTGGGGCGGCGGGGTTTCGGTCGGCGCCGGCTGGGGCGGAAGCGCGGGCACGGGCGTCTGGTCGCACGGCGCCTGGGGCGGTTTCGGCGCGGGTGGCGCAGGCGGCGGCTTTGCCACCGGATTCGGCGCAGGGTTCGGTGCGGGCGGCTTCAGCGCCTACGGCGGCCACTACATGTCGAACACGTACAACTCCCACGTGACGACCAACGCCACGACCATCAACAACCAGACCATCAACAACACCACGAATACGAACACCTCGAACACGACGACCAACAGCACTTCGACGACCACGGGCGGGGCCTCGGGCAGCACGAACGCCGGTGGCTCGTCCGGGAGCACGACCGGTTCGTCCAGTTCGTCCGCGTCCGGTTCCTCATCGGGATCGGACGGGAAGGACAACACATCCGGCCATGACGATCACGGGCATGGCCGGACCGGCCGCGACGGCAAGGACGGGCGCGACGGGCGCGACGGCCGCCATGAGGGTCGCGACCGCGACGGGCATCAGGACAGGGACGGCACGGGCGCGGGGTCTTCCGGTTCGTCGGGAACGTCAAACGGATCGGGATCGTCGGGGTCTTCCAATTCATCCGGATCATCGAACTCCGGCGGAGCCTCGGGCGCGTCCGGCTCCTCGGGCTCTTCGGGGTCATCCGGTTCTTCCGGCCCTTCGTCGAATTCGTCTTCGGGATCGGGCAACAGCCCGGACTCCGGGCATGATGATCACGGAGGCGGGAAGGACGGCCGGGACGGCGATGGAAAGGGCGGGCATCAAGGCGGTGGAGACAACCCCGCAGACCATGTGAACGGCACCACCATGCCCGATCAGAACAAGGACAGCCGGAGCGGCGGCGACAGCAGCGCCGATCGCGTCAACGGCACGACAATGCCCGATCAGGGCAAGGACAGCCGAGGCGGCGGCGATAACAGTGCCGATCGCGTCAACGGCACCACAATGCCTGACCAGAACAAGGACAGCCGGAGCGGTGGCGACAGCAGTGCCGACCGCGTCAACGGCACGACAATGCCCGATCAGGACAAGGACAGCCGAGGCGGCGCCAACAGCAGTGCCGATCGCGTCAACGGCACCACCATGCCCGATCAGAACAAGGACAGCCGGAGCGGTGGCAACAACAGCGCCGACCGCATCAACGGCACGACAATGCCCGATCAGGACAAGGACAGCCGGAGCGGCGGCAACAGCAGTGCCGACCGCGTCAACGGCACCACCATGCCCGATCAGGGCAAGGACAGCCGGAGCGGCGGCGACAACAGCGCCGACCGCGTCAACGGCACCACCATGCCCGATCAGGGCAAGGACAGCCGGAGCGGGGACGCTGACAAGGCGTCGAACAGCAGCGGCGTCACCACCCATCCCGACAGCACGGGCGGCAAGGCGGACAAGGACAGGAAAGGGGCCGGCGGCACGGGCGGCAATCCCGCTGATGATCGGATAAACGGCACCAAGCGGGACGACGACGCCTCGAAGGACCGTCCGCATGCGACGGACGATGCCCAGCGCGGCGATCACGATCGCGGCGGGGACCACCGGGACGGTGAGCACCGCACCGACGGCGATCATCACGAGGGAGACCATAAGGACGGCGAGCACCGGGATGGCGATCACAAGGATGGAGATCACCACGAGGGCGACCACAAGGACGGCGACCACCACAAGCATCGCTCCGGCGGGCATCACCGGAGCGGCCACCACAGCGGCGGCCATCACGGGCGGCGCTGACACTTCAGCCGGTCTGCCTGCCGCTTGGAGCAATCCTCCGAAGGCATGGCATACGACATGCCAATCGCGGGGGCCGAGGAGCACGCCTCGCCCCCGCGACGCAGGTCACGCCCGATCGCCGCCCGCCCAAGGGCCCGCTTCCGAAGCCGATAGGTCTCAATGACTTACGGGAAACGCACCGAGGCAGAGACGTCGATGAGCGCCAGATCGGGCCAATTTTGACGCGGCCCGCGCCCACTGACGCCCTTGCTTCCCCATGGTAGAGCTTGCCCACGCTGGGCGGTAAGGAGGAGCCGAAAATCATGGCGACCATCACAAGCAGAACGGCGCTGGCCGCGGCACTCATGGCGTCGCTCGCCCCCATGCTGCTGGACACGACGCCCGTTCTCGCACAGCAGGCCCCTGCGGCGGCCCCGTCGCAGAATGCGCCGCTCGGCACGCCGGGCCTCGGCTGGCCGCGCAACTTCGATGTCGGCACCAACCGCCTGCAGATCTACCAGCCGCAGATCGAGAGCTGGGACGGCGACCGCATCGGCGGCCGCGCCGCGCTCGCCATCGGCCCCGTGAACGGCGCGCCGGCCTACGGCTTCATCCACTTCACCGCGCAGGCCAATGTGGACAAGGGCGCGGGGCTGGTGAGCCTGTCCTCCTTTGCGATCGACCAGGTGCAGGTGGCGGGCGATCCCAATGCCGCCGCCGCCGTGCGCAAGACGGTGGAACAGCGCCTGCCCAAGGGCGGCCTCACCGTGCCGCTGGTGCAGTTGCAGGCGAGCTATGCGGTCAACAAGCAGATCGCCGATCTGCGCACCCAGCCGGTGCAGAACACGCCGCCCAAGATCATCTTCACCTCCACCATGACCATTCTGGTGCCCATCGCCGGCGAGCCGGTGCTGCGGCCGGTGGAGGGCGCGCGCACCTTCCAGCGGGTCATCAACACCCAGCCCCTGCTGCTGAAGGATGACGCCGGCACCTTCCACCTCCAGGCCGCCGGCACCTGGTATGAATCGCCGAACCTCACCGGCCCGTGGGTGATCACGCCGCAGGTGCCGCAGGACGTCGCCGCTGCCGCCAAGGCCGCGCAGAAGAGCCAGAAGGCCGACCCGCTGCTGAAGCAGGACGGCAAGCCGGTGACCCCGCCCCCGGCCATCGTGGTGGCCACGCAGCCGACCGAACTGATCCAGACCGACGGCCAGCCGGAATTGCTGCCCGTCGCCGGTACGCAGCTCATGACCATGAAGAATGCCGACCATGCGGTCTTCATGGACCCGAATTCCAACGACTATTACGTCCTGATCTCGGGTCGCTGGTTCAAGGGCAAGAGCCTCGACGGCGAGTGGACCTATGTGGCCAACGACGCCCTGCCGGCGGACTTCGCCAAGATCTCGCCGGAAGATCCCAAGGCCAGCGTGCTGGTCTCGGTGGCCGGCACCCAGCAGGCGAAGGAAGCGGCCATCGCCGCCACCATCCCGCAGACCGCCACCGTGAAGCGCACGACCACCGCCAAGGTGAGCTATGACGGCGAGCCGAAGTTCGTCGCCATTCCCGGCACGACGCTGAAGTATGCGGTGAACACGCCGCAGCCGGTCATCGAGGTGAACCGCTCCAGCTATTACATGGTCTCGCAGGGCATCTGGTTCACTGCCAAGAGCCCGGCCGGCCCGTGGACGGTCGCGACCTTCGTGCCGGAGGCGATCTACACCATCCCGATCACCTCGCCGATCTATTACGTCACCTATGTCCGCATCTATTCCGTCCAGCCGGACGTGGTGGTGGTGGGCTATACGCCCGGCTACATGGGCGTCATCGTCCAGCCCGGCGGCACGGTGGTCTATGGCACCGGCTACACCTGCAACGGCTATGTGGGCTCGGTCTGGTACGGCTGCCCGGCCACCTATGGCTATGGCGCCGGCTTCTCCGTGGGCACGGCGGTGGGCTTCGGCTTCGGCTTTGCTGCCGGCTGGGCCTGGGGCGCCGCCGTCACGCCCTACTGGGGGCCCTATTACGGCCCCGCGGCCTGGGGCCACTGGGGCTATGTGAACGTGAACGCCGCCAACGTCTACGGGCGCTGGGGTGGCAATGCGGTGGTGCATGGCGCCTGGGGCGTGACGCCCTATGGCACCGAATGGGCCGGCCGCAATGCTTACGGAACCACGGCACGTGGCACCGAATTCCAGGGCCGCTCGGCGGCGGCCTTCAACCCCTACACCGGCAATTATGCCGGCGGGCGCGAGGGCAGCTATTACAACCCCTATACGGGCGCGGCGGGCGCCGGCCGGGCGGGCGTCGAGGGCAATGCCTACACCGGCAATTACGCCGCCGGACGCGAGCAGGTGCACACCAATCCCACCACGGGCCAGACGAGCGCCTCGCGCTCGGGCGCGGTGGGCAATGCCTATACGGGCAATGCCGCCGCCGGCCGCCAGTCCGCGGGCTACAACACCAACACGGACACCGCGCACGCCTCGCAGACCACGGTCACGCGGGACAACGGCCAGGTGAACGTGGACAGCAAGGGTGTCGCCACCAACCAGAAGACCGGCAATTCGGTGGCCTGGAACAATGGCAACATCTACACGGACCACGACGGCAACGTGTATCAGCACAATGAGTCCGGCTGGAGCCAGCGCACCAATTCCGGCTGGCAGTCCGTGGATCGCAACGCCAACACCAACTATCTGGACAGCGAACGCCAGGCCCGGGACTGGAGCTCGCAGCGCTTCAATTCCTATGGCGGCGACCGCTTCGGCGGCGGTGGCTTCGGCGGGTTCCACGGCGGTGGCGGCTTCCGCCGCTGAGCCTCGGACCGGTTCCAGAAACACGACGGGCGGCCCAGCGGCCGCCCGTTTTGCGTTGCGTGTCCCGATGGCTCACGCCGCCCGTTCGAGTCTCGTCTCCGCCGCGGGCTCCAGCCGCGCAAGGATGGCCGGCAGCGCCCCCTCCTCCGGTATGGCGCACAGCCCCGCCGCCGCGAGCTTCTGCCCGAAGGACGGCGCGGCGGTGAGCACAGCAAACGGCACCGCCAGCCAGCAGCCTGCCAGCAGGGGCAGCGTCCAGAGCAGCAGCACCGGAGCAGCGAGGGCGAGCGCCGCGCCCACCAGAAGCCCGAACAGCGTCTGCCCCCACAACCCGCGCACCGCCGCGCTGAAGGACAGGGCATGGGCATCGCGCACCTGCCCGTTCCAGCCGACAGCCGCCCGCCCGAAGGCAAGCCCCATCAAGAAGCGCGTGGTGGCCAGCGCGCTGATGGCGCCGAGCAACAGGGAGAAGGCGATCTCCAGCGCCGCCGAGGCGAAGAAGCGCAAGCCGCCGCCATAAGCCGCAAGGCCGCCCCGCCGCAGCGCCACGTCCAGCAGGCCGGCGAGCTTGGGAAACTGGCCGAGCACCAGCAGGCTGCCATAGAGCGCCCCTGCGCCGGGACCGATCGCCTCCGCCTCTTCCGCCGAGAGCCCGAAGGCCGCGAAGGGCAGCAGGACCAGCGCCAGCGGCACCGCCGGCACGCTCGCGAACATCAGCACGGCCCAGAGGAGCTGGAACCGGCTCACGGGTTTCAGGCCGGGAAGCCCCTGAAGGCGCAGATACTGCATGTTGCCGAGGCACCAGCGCAGGTCGCGGGCGATGAATTCCGCGATGGTCGGCGGGTTCTCCTCATAGCTCTCGCTCTCCACCGGGACGACGCGCACCTCGTAGCCGGCCCGGCGCATCAGCACCGCCTCCACCTGATCGTGCGAGAGGATCGGCCCGCCGAGCGGCGGCGCGCCCGGCAGCACCGGCAGGTGGCAGTGCGCGTAGAAGGGCGCGATGCGGATGAGCGCATTGTGCCCCCAGAAGGGGCCGCAGTCCCCCGTCCACCAGCTGGCGCCCAGCGTGTAACAGCGCATTCCGTGGCGCATGCCGAACTGGAAGATGCGGGCGAAGGCACTGGCGCTGGGCATGCCCACCACCAGGCTCTGCAGGATGCCGATGCGCGGATGGGCATCGAGGATGCGCACGAGGGAGAGGATCGCCTGCGCCCCCATCACGCTGTCGGCATCGAGCGGCAGCATGTAGTCATAGCCGGAGCCCCAGCGGGCGCAGAAATCGCGCACATTGCCGGCCTTGAAACCCTCGTTGACGGTGCGGCGGCGATAATGGATGCGGTGGACGCCGTCGCTCTCCTGCCAGCGGGCCACTTCCGCTTCCTCGGCGGCGGCGACCTCGGGCCGGGAGGTGTCGCTCAAAAGGAAATAGTCGAATTGCCCGCCGAAGGGAGTCGCATCGAGATCCGCCTTGACCGCCCGCAGCCGGAGCACCGCGCGGGCCGGATCCTCATTGCGCAGGGTCATGAGGATGGCGGTGCGGCTGGAGAGCCGCGCCTGCCCGGCGGCGCCCTTCAGAAAGGGGGCCGCCGCCTCGATGCCACGGGCCAGCACATGCGTCAGAAGCAGGCCGATGCTGGCGTTCCAGAAACCAATCGCGATCCAGGGCGTTGCCAGCAGCACGCAGCAGAGGAGCGCGACATCCACGACCCGCCAGCCGGCGAGACCGGCGAGGTGCCCTGCCCAGAGACCGACGGCAACAACCGTTGCGACGTTGAGCGTGAGCACCAGCAGGCGCCGCCAGAGAAGATTGGGCGGGCGCATGCGAAAGACGGGATCGTGATGCACGGTTTCGCGTTCTTGACGTAACAGGTGTGCATCGTGCGCAGTATCGGACGCTCGGACCGCGGGCTCCCGCTTTGGGTTCGGCCGGTTGGGCATCTTGGCTCCGTTGCGCAGTCGTGGGGTGTGGTGTGACGCGATATGCTCAAGAAGACCAACGGATGGAAGCACAATCCACCCGTGAAAGCTCGGCTCAAGTTGGCGCCACGGCGACTGCCCTCTGGTACGTCGGCCCGCAGCGTGCGGATGTGCGGACCGAGACGCTGCCCCGGCGCGGCGAGGGCGAACTGCTGGTGGAAACCCGCTGGAGCGCGCTGAGCCGTGGCACCGAGCGGCTGGTGTTCGCCGGGCTCGTCGGACCCGACCACAGCGAGCGCATGCGCGCGCCCATGCAGGACGGTGAATTCCCCTTCCCGGTAAAGTACGGCTATTGCGCGGTCGGCCGTGTCGTGGAGGGGCCGCAGCGCTTCCTCGGTCGTCACGTCTTCGTGCTCCACCCCCATCAGGACCGCTTCATCGTCCAGGCTGACGACGTCCTCCCCATTCCGGAGACCGTTCCGCCCCGCCGGGCGACGCTCGCCGCCAACATGGAAACCGCACTCAACGCCCTGTGGGACAGCGGCGCTGGCGCCGGCGACCGCATCGTCGTGGTGGGGGTCGGTCTCGTCGGCCTGCTCATCACCTATCTCGCGGCGCAGTTGCCCGGCGCGGAGGTGACGGCGGTGGACCCAGACCCCGCGCGCGGCGCCATCGCGGGCTCCTTCGGCGCGCATTTCGCCGCCTGCACGCAGGCCGTGAGAGAAGCGGACGTGGTGTTCCACACCAGCGCCAGCTCGGAGGGGCTCTGCGCCGCTCTCTCCTGCTGCGCCACGGAGGCGAGCCTCGTGGAAGTGAGCTGGTATGGCGACAAGGCGGTGACCGTCGGCCTCGGCGGCAGCTTCCACGCCAAGCGCTTGCGGCTCATCTCTTCGCAGGTGGGCGCCGTGCCCGCCGCCCGCGCGCCCCGCTGGCCGCACAAGCGGCGGCTCGCCAAGGCCCTGGACCTTCTGGCGGACCCGCGCCTCGACGCGCTCATCACCGAAGACGTCGCCTTTGCCGATCTGCCCGGCGCTCTGGCGCGTATTCTGGGAGACGATCCGCAGGGCGTCGCCACCGTCGTCCGCTACGCCTGACCGCCCGAGGAGTTCGCCGTGTCCAGCCCAGCCTCCCTGTTCGCCGTGGAAGTGCGCGACCACATCATGATCGCGCACAGCTTCAAAGGGGATCTCTTCGGGCCCGCCCAGGCCCTCCATGGAGCAACCTTCGTGGTAGACGTGGCCTTCATGAGCGAACGGCTCACCGAGGAAGGCGTGGTGGTGGACATCGGCCGCGCGACGGAGGCCCTCAAAGCGGTGCTCGGGCCGCTGAACTACCGCAATCTCGACGAGGTGCCCGCCTTCGCCGACATCAACAGCACCACCGAGGTGCTCGCCAAGCACATCTTCGACGCCATGGCCGAGGCCGCCCGCACCGGTGCGCTCGGCACCGGCGGCGACAGGCTCTGCCGCCTGCGGGTGACGCTGCACGAATCCCACGCCGCCCGCGCCTGGTTCGAGGGCCCCATCGCTTGATGAAGGCGGTTCTCGCCTTTCCCGGCGATCTCGACACGCCCACCGGCGGCTATGCCTATGACCGCGCGGTGCTGCGCGCCCTGCCCGGCCACGGCGTCGATGTGAAGCCGCTCGCGCTGCCGCGCGCGTTCCCCTTTCCGGCGGCGAGTGATCTGGCCGAGACGGCCCGGCTTCTCGGCGAAACGCCCGCGGATGCTCTCCTGTTCGTCGATGGCCTCGCGCTCGGGGCGATGCCGGTCGATCTTCTCAACGCCAGCGGCCGGCGGATCGTCGCGCTGATCCATCACCCCCTCGCCCGCGAGGCGGGGCTGAGCCCGGAGCAGCAGGCGGCGCTGGAGGCAAGCGAGCGGGAGGCGCTGGCCATCTGTGCCGGTGTCATTGCCACCAGCGCGGCGACGGGGCGCGATCTCGTCGCAAATTACGGCGTTCCCCCCGATCGCCTCAGCATTGCGGAGCCCGGTGTCGCGCCGGCTCCGCGCGCGGTGGCGCAGGGCGAGCCGCCGCATATCCTCGCCATCGGCTCGGTGATCCCGCGCAAGAATTATGCGGGGCTGGTCGCTGCCCTCGCGGGGGTCGCCGATCTCGGCTGGACCGCCACCTTCATCGGCTCCCTCGATTTCGCGCCGCAGACGGTGGCGGAGGTCCGCAGCCTCATCGCCGCGCACGGCCTCGGCCACCGCATCCGGCTCGCGGGCGCGGTCCCGGCCGAGGCGCTGGAGGCGGCCTATGCCGGCTGCGATCTCTTCGTCCATGCGGCGCTCTATGAGGGCTATGGCATGGTGCTGGCGGATGCCCTGCGGCGCGGCCTGCCCATGATCGCGAGCACCGGGGGCGCAGCGGGCGATACGGTCCCGGACGGGTCGGCCGTGAAGGTGCCGCCCGGCGACACGCCAGCCCTCACTGCTGCCCTGCGGGCGCTTCTCTCTGACCGGTCCGCCCGTCTGCGCCTCGCGGACGCCGCAGCGGAGGCCGGCGCCCGCCTGCCCGGCTGGGACGACACCGCCCGCACCATCGCCCAGGCCCTCAAGCAAGCTTCCCGGAGCCCGACGCCATGACCGGCTTCTCCGCCGACTGGCTCGCCCTGCGCGAGCCGGCGGATCACCGCGCCCGCAATGGCGATCTCGCCGCCGCCCTCTCCGCCCGCTTCGGGCAGACCACCCCGCTGCGGGTGACGGACATCGGCGCCGGCACCGGCTCGAACCTGCGCGCCACCGCCCCGCTGCTGGGGCGCGAACAGCACTGGACCCTCGTCGATTACGATCCGGCGCTGCTCGCGGAAGCGCGGCGGCAACTCCGCGCATGGGCCGATGATGCGAGCGAGGCCGATGACGGCCTGCGGCTCACGAAGGACGGGCGCGCCCTGCATGTCCGTTTCCGCGAGGCCGATCTGGCGCGGGCGCCCGAGGTGATCGGGGCGCAGACGCCCCATCTCGTCACCGCCGCCGCCTTCTTCGATCTCGTCTCGGCAGACTGGATCCCCCGCTTTGCGGATGTGGTGGCGCAGACAGGGGCGGACTTCTTCACCGTGCTGACCTGCGACGGTGCCGATGACTGGCAGCCGCCGCACCCGGACGACGCCGCCATCACCGCCGGCTTCCACGCCGACCAGGCGCGGGACAAGGGGTTCGGCCCCGCCGCCGGCAATGATGCGACGGCTCTCCTCGCGGAGGCCTTCGGCCGCCTCGGCTATCAGGCGCGCAGCGCGCCCAGCCCCTGGCTGCTGGACGGGACTTCGCCGGCCGACGCCGCCCTCATCGCCGCACTGGCAGCAGGCACGGCAGGCGCAGCAGCGGAGAGCGGAACGGTCTCGCCCAACGGCGCAGACGCTTGGGCACAGGCCCGCCGAGGAGCTCGATCCTGCCGGATCGGCCATCTGGACCTTCTCGCCACGCGGGGCTGAAGCCGTTCAGCGCTCCAGCCAGGGCGCCATGCGGCCCAGCACGCCATCGCGCTTCACGAAACCGTGATAAAGGGCCGCGCCGATATGGGCGGCGAGGAGCGCGCACATCAGGAAGGCGAGCGTCTCGTGGGCGCCGCCATAGACCTCCGACATGGCCTCGTTCTTCGGCACGAGGTTCGGAAGCGTGAAGAGGCCGAACACGCTCACCGAGGCACCGAAGGCGGATGACGCCGCCCAGCCGAGCAGCGGCATCACGAAGATCAGCGCATAGAGCAGATGGTGAGTGAAATTGGCGATCCGCCATTGCCAGTCCGGAAGGCCCGGCGGACGGGGCGGCGCGCCGAAGGCGATCCGCACCGCCACCCGCAGCACCGCCAGCGCGAGAATGAGCGTGCCCACGGAGCGATGCAGGTCGAACAGGCGATCCTGCCCCGGTCCAGACGGCATGTTCATCATGATGAAGCCGGCGGGGATGACGAACAGCACCGCAAGCGCGGTGAGCCAGTGGATCCACCTAGCCGGCCGGGCATAGGTCTCGATGGGCATGGTCCTGCCTCCCCTCCCCACCCGCTCGCCGACGCAGGTCGCAGGCGAACAGGACATCTCCATCCGGGAAAACATGCACGCGCGTCGTTGGGCGCAGCGCCGCCGAAAGCCCCGTTATGGGCTTCAGATCCAGCCCGGTGCGCCCGCTGCCGAGAATGACCGGGGACACGATGATGTGAAAGTGGTCGATGGCGCCTCCATCCAGGAAGGCTGACAGCGTGCGCGGCCCGCCTTCCACGAGGATGCGCTTCAGCCCCCGCGCCCGCAAGGCGGCGACCACCGCCGCCGGATCAAGCGCCCCCGTCCCCTCGACTTCCACCCGCTCGACCCCGTCCGGCAGCGCGCCCGCCGCCGAGGGGCGGCGGACCACCAGCCGCCGCGCGCCGTCGTTCTGCAGACAGCGGGCGCTTGCCGGCAGGCGGCCGTTGGGATCGAGGACCACGCGCGCCGGATCGCGTCCGGGCACGCGGCGTACGTTCAGCTGCGGATCGTCGGCAATGACCGTGCCGACGCCCACCAGCACCGCATCCACCATCGCGCGGATGCGGTGGATGTGGTCGAGGCCACTGGCCCCGTTGATATATTTGGATTCCCCCGAGGGCAGCGCGATGCGCCCGTCCAGCGACTGGCCCAATTGTCCGATGACAAACTGGGGCGAGGCATTGAGTTCCGCGAACAGCGTCCCCAAATCCTCGATGCTGTCATCCATGAGCTGAGCCTCATCGTAAAGGGTCTGTGCGCGGCGAAACGGAACCTGCCACGCTTATCAAGGTTACGGAACGGTGGTCACCACGGATGGAATACACGTCATTCCATCGTAAATTTTGACCGGCGGCGTAATTTTTAGGTGAAATCGACAGTTCCTCTGTCAAAGCTCTGCAATTCGGCGTATCGTGAGGCTCTCATGTCTCCCACTGTGGAAATTCCCGGTCTCTCCTTTGGTGCCACGCAGACGGCAGTCGAGCGCGCCATCGCGGAATTGCGTTCCGGCCGCCCGGTCGTCCTTGAGGATCAGGGGCAGGAGTTGCTCGCCATCGGCGTGGAGGCACTGGATGCCAACATCGCCCAGGGCTTTGCGGCGGTTGGGCAAGGCCTGACACGGCTCGTTCTGCCGGCTCCGCGCCTCACCCGCATCGGCGCGCCGCGGTCCTCCGCCGGCACGATCGCTCTGCCAGATGTGGACCTCGCCCGCATCGAAACCCTGGCACTACGGATCGACGGGCGCATCGACGCCCCGGTCGCTCTTGCCACCACCCTCGACGTCGCGGTGCTGCATCTGCTTGGCTTCGCGCTCGTGCTTCCGGCCGCCATCGTGGCGCCGGTCTCCGCCAGCGCGTTGCCGCATCTGATGCGCGTGACCAAGACCGAGATCGACGATTTCCGCGCGTCGCAGGTCCGCAGTCTGCGTGTCGTGGGCCGCGCGCCCGTGCCGCTCGAAGGCGCACTCGATACCGAATTCGTCGTCTTCCGCGGCGGCGAAGGCCTGCGCGATCAGGTGGCCATCGTGGTCGGCAAGCCCGACCTGTCCGGCCCCGTGCCGGTGCGCCTGCATTCGGCCTGCCTCACGGGCGACCTCTTCGGCAGCCTGAAGTGCGATTGCGGCGACCAGTTGCGCGACACGGTGCAACGCATGGCGCGCTCCAGCGGCGGCATCCTGCTCTATCTGGACCAGGAAGGCCGGGGCAACGGCATTGCCAACAAGATGAAGGCCTATCACCTTCAGTCCCAGGGCTTCGACACTTATGAGGCGGATGCCGCGCTCGGCTTCGACCTCGACCAGCGGCGCTTCGACTTCGCGGCCGAGATGCTGCGCCAGCTCGGCGTGACGGCGGTGGAGATCCTCACCAACAATCCGCAGAAGATCGCCGCGCTCAAGGCCGCCGGCATCGAGGTGGCGGGGGACCGCCGCGTGCTCGGCCGGCCGACCGCGGAGAACGTGCGCTATCTCGCCTCCAAGCGCGACCGCGCGGGCCATTATATCGACTTCGACGCGCTCGCCGCCCGCGCCTCCGACTGACCATCGGCCCACGTAGTTCAAGGCCCGCCCAACCTACCGTTGAGGCGGGCCTTTTGCTGTCCGGGCGTACTTAAAAATTGCTCCGGCCAGAGCTTCGCAGGCGGCCGCAACTCGGATATCCCTTCTCCTTAAATCGATTAGGAGGAAAAGCCCATGACACGCAAAGTGGCCCTTGTGACCGGTGCAGGTTCCGGTGTCGGCAAGGCCGTCGCCCTCGCGCTCGCGGAAGCCGGATATTCCGTCGCGCTCGCCGGCCGCCGCGCCGATGCGCTTGACGCGGTGGCCAAGGAGATCGGCGGCGAAGCCCTCGCCGTGCCGACCGACGTCACGAATGCGGACGAGGTCGCGGCCCTGTTCGCGCAGGTGCGCGAGCGCTTCGGGCGGCTCGACCTGCTGTTCAACAATGCCGGCACGGGCGCCCCGGCCATTCCGCTCGAAGACCTCACGGTGGCGGAATGGAAGAAGGTGGTCGACACCAACCTGACCGGCCCCTTCCTCTGCACGCAGGAAGCCTTCCGCATCATGAAGGACCAGGACCCGCGCGGCGGCCGCATCATCAACAACGGCTCGGTCTCTTCCGAGGCGCCGCGCCCCTTCTCGGCGCCCTACACCGCCACCAAGCATGCCATCACCGGCCTCACCCGCTCCACCTCGCTGGACGGCCGGGCCTACGACATCGCCTGCGGCCAGATCGACATCGGCAATGCCGACACGGAGATGGCCCAGCGCATGAAGACCGGCGTGCTCCAGGCCGACGGCACCATGCGCGCCGAGCCGGTGATGGACGTGAAGCACGTGGCGGATGCGGTGGTCTATATGGCGAGCCTCCCGCTCGAGGCCAATGTGCAGTTCATCACCGTGATGGCCACCAAGATGCCCTTCGTCGGCCGCGGCTGACCTCTCCTTCACGCGCGGCGCGGGGCGTGAGACGTCCGCGCCGCGCGATTGCGGTGCCCGGCCGCCGAGCGTGCAAGCCCCGCGCAAGATAAGAAAAACTCGGAAACACGTCAGAAAAGAGCGTTACAACTCGGCCGGAAAAGGCCGCAAGGAATGACTTGTGCGACGGCGACTTGGGCGTACCCTAGAAGAATGCGCACGCCGGTCATCGCCCATATCTTACCTTGGGCCAACATTGCAGGCACGGAGATCGCCACGCTGAGGCTGGCCGAAGTCTCGCGTGAAGCCGGCTATGCCAATGTGATCTATGTACCGTCCGGGCCGGGCACGGATACTTTCGAGGCGTTCGCCTCATCTTATGGCTTCCCGATCATCCGCTATGCGCAGGTTCCGCCCGAGCGGCGCCGGCCGTGGCGCTATGGCGCCAATGTGCTGTCCCTCGCCGCGTCCTTTGCCCGCCGGCGGGTGGACCTCGTCCATTGCAGCGACGTCACCGCGGCCTATTTCTCGGCTCTCGCCGGGCGCCTCGCCGGGGCGCGCGTCGTCAGCCACGTGCGCTGCGACCAGCCGGAGCAGAGCCGGCAGGAGCGCACGCTGCTGAAACCCGTGCAGCGCTATGTGTTCGTCTCCCGCAACACCATGGATGCGGGCACCATTGCCCATCAGCCCGATCAGGCTGAAGTGCTCTATGACGGCGTGCCGCTGCCACGCCCGGATCTTGATCGGGCCACCGCCCGCGCCCAGTACGGCCTGCCCCACGACGCCTTCGTCGTCGGCATGGCCGCGCGCTTTCATGTGCAGAAGGATCACGAGACGCTGGTGCGGGCCGTACAGATGCTCGCTGCCCGCTCGCCCCATCTTCGCGTGCTGCTGGTGGGCAATCACGATGCCCCTTCGGCGCGGGACTATGTGGCCCAGCTGGAGGCCGCCCTGCACCTGACCGGCACCCGCCATCTCGTCACCTTCGCGGGCCTCGAGATGAACATGGAGCGCTTCTACGCCGCCATCGACGTGAAGGTGCTCTCAACCCATTTCGAGGGGCTGCCGCTGGTGCTGATGGAAGCGATGGCCGCCGGCCGGCCGGTGGTCGCGACCGCCGTCAGCGGCATTCCGGAAGTGGTGGAGCACGGCACCACCGGCTTCCTCGTGCCGCGCCTGCAACCCCAGCCGCTGGCGGATGCCCTCTTCACCCTTGCCGATGATCCGGCGACTGCCGTCCGCATGGGCCGCGCGGGCCGCGCACGGGTGGAAGCCCTGTTCAGCGACACGGCCTACCAGCGCAATGTCGCAGCACTCTATGAACGGCTGCTCGGCCCGCCGCTCAGACGACCTTCAGTTCCAGCACCGGGTCCTGTTCGGCCATGCGGGCAAACCGAAGCGGTGACAGATCGAGCGTCGTGAAGCGGCCGTAGGCGATCAGTTCGCTGATGCCGCGCCCGATGGCGGGGGACTGCTGCAGACCGTGGCCGCTGAAGCCATTGGCGAAATGAAAATTCCTGAGTTCCGGCGCCGGCCCGACGATGGCGTTATGGTCGAAGGCATTCATGTCGTAATGCCCCGCCCAGGCCCGGCCGGGACGGATGCGCTCAAAGGCCGGCACGCGGGTGGCGAGCACCGGCCAGATGCGCTCCTCGAAGAAAGCGTGCTCCACCTCGAATTCGAAGCTGTCCGGATCTTCCTCGTCCGGCGGCGCGAGGCCGCACAGGAAGCCCTCGCCCTCGGGGCGCCAGTAGACGCCGGTGGGGTCGATCACCAATGGGCAGCGCTCGACCGGATCGGCGCAGCGGAAGGTGAAGATCATCCGCTTCTTGTTGTGCACCGGGATCTCGATGCCCGCCGCCTTGGCCAGCGCCGGGCCGCCGGCGCCCGCCGCATTCACCACCGCGCCGCAGGCGACGCGGGTGCCGTCCGCGAGCAGGACAGCGGTAACGCGATCGCCCTCGCGCTCAACGCCCGCCGCCTCGGCGGCCATGTAGGTGACGCCCAGCGACCGCGCCTTGCGGCGGAAGGCCTGCAAGAGCCCATAGCCATCGAACCAGCCTTCGCCCGAGCGGCCATAGCAGCCGGCGGCGAGATCCTCCGTGGCAAGCCAGGGGAAGGTCGCCTTCAGCGGCTCCGACTCCAGGAAGGCGATGTCCGCGCCGAGGCGCTGCTGAATGGCATGGCCGGCTTCCAGCGCCGGACGCCCCTCAGGCGTCGCGAGGAAAAGGTAGCCGCCCTCATGCAGGCCGATGTCCGGCCGCTCGCCCTCCACCTCCAGCCGCGCGCCGATCTCGCGCAGGAAGGTGATGCCATAGAGCGAGATTTCCACATTGATCGCGGTGGAATACTGCTGACGGATGGAGGCTGCCGAGAGAGCCGAAGCGCAGCGCTGGTAGGTGGGATCCTTCTCCAGCACCAGGACGGAGCCCTGAAAGTCCGGATTGGCGGCGAGGTGATAGGCGACGGACGAACCCACCGCCGCGCCGCCGACGATCACCACATCGAAATTCAGGTCGGCCATCGTCTCTCATACCTGTCGAAGATCGGAGAGGGTCTTACCCTCTCCCCAGCCCTCCCCCGCAAGGGGAGGGAGAATGGTCACGGATCCCTGAGCGCCGCACCTGTTTGTCGGGCGAAAAGCCCTTCCCGCTTGCGGGGGAGGGTTGGGAGGGGGGGTAATGCCTCCTCCGCCTGGCGCGCCCTATTGCGCCTGCCGCTCCAGCGCCGCGGTGCGGATGGCGGTGAGCGTGGTGGCCGGGGTGATCGCCTCGGGATCGAGCTTGCAATGCAGGATGGCCGGCAGGCCGCTCGCCTGCGCGCGGGCGAAGGCGGGGGCGAAGTCCTCGGTACGTTCCACCGTCTCGCCATGGCCGCCGAAGGCGCGGGCATAAGCGGCGAAGTCCGGATTCTTCAGCTTGGTCGCCGAGATGCGACCGGGATATTCGCGTTCCTGGTGCATGCGGATGGTGCCGTACATGCCATTGTCCACCACCACCACGATGAGCGGGATGCCATACTGGACGGCGGTGGCGAACTCCTGCCCGTTCATGAGGAAGCAGCCATCGCCCGCAAAGGCGACCACCGGCACGTCCGGCTTGTGGCGCTTGGCCATGATGGCGGCCGGCACGCCATAGCCCATGGAGCCCGAGGTCGGCGCGAGCTGCGTGCCCCGCTTGCGCAGGCGATAGTAGCGATGGAGCCAGGTGGCGTAATTGCCGGCGCCGTTGCACACGATGGCCTCGGGCGGCAGCGTGTTGCGCAGATGGAGCATGGCTTCGCCATACTGGAAGGCGCCGGGCAGCGTGGCGGGCGTCTCGGTCCAGGCGAGATAATCGGAATGCGCGGTCGCCGTGTCCTGCGCCCAGCGGGGCGTCTGGCCGGGTGAAAGGTCCGCCAGCGCCTTTGCGAAACCGGCGGGCGAGGCCTCGATGGCGATCTCAGGCTGATAGACCTTGCCCAGTTCCTCCGCGCCCGGATGGATGTGCACGAGGCGCTGGCGCGGGGCCGGAATGTCGATGAGCGTGTAGGAGGAGGACGGCATCTCCGACATGCGGGCGCCGAGCAGGATGAGGACGTCCGCTTCCTTCACGCGCTTGGCGAGCTTCGGATTGGGGCCGATGCCCACGTCGCCCGCATAATTGGGATGGTCGGAGGGGAAAAG
The DNA here is from genome assembly GCF_000010525.1 of Azorhizobium caulinodans ORS 571. Lineage (GTDB taxonomy): Bacteria > Pseudomonadota > Alphaproteobacteria > Rhizobiales > Xanthobacteraceae > Azorhizobium > Azorhizobium caulinodans. The sequence continues at coordinate 4,758,755 of NC_009937.1, forward strand.
GTGGCCGCGCCGGAAGGAGGTGGCGACCGGCAGGCTATAGCGCTCGGAGAAGGCGATGAGGCCGGCCTGCGCCTCATCGGTCCAGCGGCTGCCGCCGAGGATCATGAGCGGGCGCTCGGCGCCTTCCAGCAGTTCGGCGAAGCGGGCCATGTCGGCCGGATGCGGATAGCTCTCCGCGGGCGCCACATAAGGCGCATCGGGGACGCTGGCGGTCTCGATCAGCACGTCCTCGGGCAGCGCGATGACCACCGGACCGGGACGGCCCTGCATGGCCACGCGGAAGGCGCGGGCGACGATCTCCGGGATGCGGGCGGGATCGTCGATCTCCACCGCCCATTTGGCGATGGAGCCGAAGGCGCCGCGATAATCCAGCTCCTGGAACGCCTCGCGCTCGCGCATCCCGCGCTCCACCTGCCCCACGAACAGGATGAGGGGCGTGGAATCCTGCGCCGCGATGTGCAGGCCGTGGGAGGCATTGGTGGCGCCGGGGCCACGGGTGACGAAGCAGATGCCGGGACGGCCGGTGAGCTTGCCATAGGCATCCGCCATCATGGCCGCGCCGCCCTCGTTGCGGCACACCAGCACGTCGATGGCCGCATCATGCAGCGCGTCCAACACGGCCAGATAGCTCTCGCCGGGCACGCAGGTGATGCGCTCGACGCCCTGCGCCTTGAGCTGGTCCACGATCAGCTGACCGCCGGTGCGGGGCTTCGGCTCGCTCATGATTGTCTCGTCCTGTCCGGAAATCTCTGGGGTCGCGGGAAGGCCGGCGGACGGATGCCCGCCGGCCAAAGGGCCTCAGCCCACGTCGAAGGTCACGCCCTGCGCCAGCGGCAGGGTGCGGCCGTAATTCACGGTGTTGGTGGCCCGGCGCATGTAGGCCTTCCAGGAATCCGAGCCTGCCTCGCGGCCGCCGCCCGTCTCCTTCTCGCCGCCGAACGCGCCGCCGATCTCGGCGCCCGAGGGGCCGATGTTCACATTGGCGATGCCGCAGTCCGAACCCGTCACCGAGACGAAACGCTCCGCCTCGCGCAGGTCGTTGGTGAAAATGGACGAGGAGAGGCCCTGCGGCACGTCGTTCTGGAGCGCGATCGCCGCATCGAAGTCGCTGTAGCGCATCACATAGAGGATGGGGGCGAAGGTCTCTTCCTTCACCACCTCGGTCTGGCCGGGCATCTCCACCAGCGCCGGGCGCACATAATAGGCCTCCGGCAGGCCCTCGGCCGTCACGCGCGCGCCGCCGGTGACGGTGCCGCCCTGTGCCTTGGCCGCCTCCAGCGCCCGCTGCATGCCCGCGAAAGCGGCGGCATCGACCAGCGGGCCGATGAGCGTGCCTTCCGCGCCGGGGTCACCCACCTTCACGGAGGCATAGGCGGGCTTCAGGCGCGCCAGCAGCGCGTCATAAATGCTCTCGTGCACGATGAGCCTCCGCAGCGTGGTGCAGCGCTGGCCGGCGGTGCCCATGGCGGCGAAGGCAATGGCGCGCACCGCGAGATCGAGGTCCGCGCTCGGGCAGACAATGGCGGCATTGTTGCCGCCGAGTTCGAGGATCGGACGCGCGAAACGGGCCGCGAGCCGAGGGCCGACGGCGCGGCCCATGGCGGTCGAGCCGGTGGCGGAGACGACGGGCACCCGCTTGTCATCCACCAGCGCCTCACCCACCGCCTTGCCGCCGATGAGCAACGTGGAGAGACCGGCCGGCACGCCGCCAAAGCGGGCGCATGCCTTCTCGAAGATGGCCTGCACGGCCAGCGCCGTGAGCGGGGTCTTCTCGGAGGGCTTCCACACCACGCTGTCGCCGCAGACGAAGGCGAGCGCGGCGTTCCACGACCACACGGCCACAGGGAAGTTGAAGGCGGAGATGACGCCCACCACGCCGATGGGGTGCCACGTCTCCATCATGCGATGGTCCGGGCGCTCGGTGGCGATGGTGAGGCCCTGAAGCTGGCGGGAGAGGCCGACCGCATAATCGCAGATGTCGATCATCTCCTGTACTTCGCCGAGGCCCTCGGAGGTGATCTTGCCGGCCTCGATGGTGACGAGGCGGCCGAGATCGGCCTTGGACGCGCGCAGTTCCTCGCCCAGCAGGCGCACCAGCTCGCCCCGGCGCGGGCCGGGAATGGCGCGCCAGGCGAGGAAGGCCTCATGCGCCTGCCCGATGGCGGCGGTGGCGCCGGCGGCATCGGTCTCGGCGATGGAGGCAATGGTCTCGCCGGTCAGCGGCGAGCGGACGGACAGGGAACCGGAGAGGGCGGCGGCGGGCACGCCGAGGCGGTCGAGCAGCGCGCGGGCTTCCGCGGCAAGGGTGCCGGGGCGGGGAAAAGTGGACATGCGGAAGCTCCCGTTCGGAAAAGGATGAGGCCGTGACGGTCTGTCGGGCCGCCTTCGGCGCCGGCAACCGTCGTTGGCATCGCCATATCATGGCGGCGCATGAAGGTCGCGCGGGCGGGGCCGAGAATTTCTTTGAACCACGGGGTTGCCAAGCGATAAGTTGTCAGGAGGTCATGAGCTTTCGGAATGATCGCGTGCGCCATCGCTTCCTGCCGTCCATTTCCACCCTCACGGCCTTCGAGGCGGCGGCGCGGCATCAGTCCTTCTCCCGCGCGGCGGCCGAACTGCACCTGACCCAGGGCGCGGTGAGCCGGCAGATCCGTCATCTGGAGGAGCAGATCGGGCTCGACCTGTTCGAGCGCGTGCGCCAGCGCGTGGTGCTGACCGATGGAGGGCGGCTCTATCTCGCGGAGATCCGGCCGCTGCTCCAGGCGCTTTCGGACGCCACACAGCGGGCCATGACCTATGCGGGCGGCGCCGGCAGCATCCAGCTTGCGGTGCTCCCCACCTTCGCCACCCGCTGGCTGATGCCGCGGCTGCCGGACTTCCTCGCCCGCTTCCCGGACATCACCATCAATTTCATCTCGCGCATCGCGCCCTTCGACTTCGCCGCCGAGCCGCTCGATGCCGCCATCCATTACGGCGATCCGGTCTGGCCCGGAGCCATCTGCGAGCATCTGATGGACGAGGAGGTGGTGCCGGTATGCAGTCCCGCCTTCCGGGACCGCCACGCGCTCGACCGGCCGGAGCGGCTGGCGGGCGTCGTCCTCCTGCAACAGACCACGCGGCCGCATCTGTGGGACGAATGGCTGGCCTTGGCGGGGGCGAGCCACCCCTCCCCTTTCCGCGGCCCGCGCTTCGAGCAGTTCACCATGATCGCGGAGGCGGCCGCCGCCGGGCTTGGCGTCGGGCTGGTGCCGCGCTTCTTCGTGGAGGAGGAGGTGGCGCAAGGCCGGCTGGTCCTGCCGTTCGACCGGCCCATGTGCAGCGACAAGGCCTATTACGTCGTCTATCCCGAGGCGAAGGCTGGGGGTGGAGCCGTCACCGCCTTCGCCCGCTGGATCGTTGCCGCGGCGCACGCGGCGCCCCAGCCCCCATCTGCCTGATCACGCGCCGTTTCCCCGCCTCTCCCGCATCGGAACCGGAGGGCCAATCCTCCGTTGTGCCCTCAGAGCCGCACAGGCTTTGAGGCATGATCCAGGAGTTCAGGACGATGGGAGACGCACGCAAGGGAGGTTCCAAGCGCGGCTTTGCGGCCATGGATGCCGAAAAGCAGAGGGCCATCGCGCGCAAGGGCGGCGAGAGCGTTCCGGCCGAAAAGCGCAGTTTTTCTCAGAACCGCGAGCTGGCGTCCTCTGCCGGTCGCAAGGGGGGACAGAGCGTGGCGGACGAGGACCGCAGTTTCTCGCGCGACCGCTCGCTTGCATCGCAGGCCGGCCAGAAAGGCGGCCAGGCGTCCCACTCCGGAAACAATCCGCAGCGCTCCTGAGGCACGCGGAGTCATACCGCCCGATGGAACCAGATCCGCAACGCAGGCGTTAGGCCTTTCACGAAGGGATAACGTGGCTGTCCCAGCCGCGATCCGGCGGACCATCTTCCGCCCGGAAGCCAAGGACGGCCGCGTTTGCGGCTGGGGACAGGCATGTATCATCCAGAGGAAGCGGACATCGGACTCCCCATGGATTTGCCTCAGAAGACCGACGGGACGGAAGCGGCCGAGCTGCGCACGCAGGTGCTCGAATTCCTGCCGGCCCTGCGCGCCTTCGCCCGCTCGCTGACACGGAACCGCACCGAGGCTGACGACCTCGTGCAGGAGACGCTGCTGAAGGCCTTGTCGAACATCGACAAGTTCGACCCCGGCACCAACCTCCGGGCGTGGCTCTTCACCATCCTGCGCAACACCTATTACACCGAGATCCGCAAGCGCCGCCGCGAGAACGACGGCATGTCGACGCTTGCCCAGCAGGACACCAACATGGGTCCGGCGCAGGAATGGGCGGTCACGCTCAAGACCCTGAAGTCGGCCCTGGAGGAACTGCCGAGCGACCAGCGCGAAGCGCTCATCCTCGTCGGGGCCGCCGGCCTGTCCTATGAGGAAGCCGCCGAAGTCTGCGGCTGCGCCCTCGGCACCATCAAGAGCCGCGTCAACCGCGCCCGCGCCAAGCTTCTGGTGCTCATGGGCGCTGACGCCACCGCCGACGTGGTGGAAACCGACGCCCTGGCCCTCTCCGCCGCACGCAGCTGAGCCGCAGCCTGAAAGAATGAAAAAAGCGGCCGCCCCATCGGGCGGCCGCTTTTTTTTTGCCTGATCAGAATTTCAGGCCGGTCCTGCCAGACAGGAAGTTAGAGCGGGCATTGAGGCAGGCGATCTGCAAACAGAGCCGGTGAAGAGAAAATTGCCGTCGCCCTTCTGCCGGCCGCGTCACCACCGGCAAGACGCACAAAAGCCGGCCGACGCAATCGCGTCGCCGGCTTTCCGACGTCGGAAAGGGGAAGGCGCTCAGACGGTGTCGGAGCGGCTCGATGCGTCTTCGGAAGAGACGGGCGCTTGGGGCGTGTCCGAAGGCGTCGGCGACGCCGCTGGAGCGGTCGCCGGCACGTCAGGCTTGCGGCCGGCCTCGAATGCGCCCTGAAGCTGGGCCGCGAGCTTCAGCAGCTCGTCGGGCATGTCTTCGTGCGTATAGTCATCGAAGAGTTCACGCAGTTCCTTCCCCAGCAGATCCTGCCGGGCGGAAATGTCTCGCCGGTTCGGGGCCTTCATGCGGCCTGCCTCATTGTGATCCTGCGTCATTGGAAGATCCGGGCGCTGTCTGCGCATGATGACTGCTCGCCTGCTCCAGCATCGCGGCTCAGAGCCGCTGCCCCGCGCGTCAACGCTCGGGCCCAGCCCTGAGAACGAGCGCCAGAGGGAGCGCGTTCCTGCGTGCCGGCCATCTGCTCAATCCTTGTAGAGACGGGACGCGCCGTCAACGCGCAGTTCGTCATCGGTGTCCCACTTTTCCTCGCCCTGCTCCACGTGGCGGGTCCGTCCACCAATGGCGGCATCGGCGAGGCGCAGGTGACGCCGCTCCTCGTCCGCCTCCCGGCTGCGGCGCACGCGACCGAAGTCGCGATCCGCCTGCTCCGGCGCGAATTCGCTCTGGTCGTATCCGTGCGGGATACCCCGCGGCGCGGACGCGACCTGATCGCGGGTCGCGGCGCCCGTCTGGGACTGACCGTCCCGTTCCGTGCTGCGCGATGCGGTCATGGCGACCTCCTTTACCATACAGTTGTAGTGAAACGCGGCACCTCGCACTTTGTTCCGCGTGTCCAAACCTTCTTCTGCAAGCTTTGGTCAAGTGTCGCGAGGGGAACCCGATCCCCGGTCCGATGGTTCCTTCGGCACAGGTTGCGAGGGAAGGGACACGGCACCGCCGCCCCCTCCCGGCGCCGCATGGCGCCGCGCCGCGAGGAGGTGCGCACCTGTTCTTTCTTCAACCGCCGCGCCCCGCGCGAGCGGGTCCGTGCCGAACAGGAGATCGAAACATGCTGAGCTGGGCTCTGACGTTCCTCGTCGTCGCCATCATCGCCGCCGTCCTCGGCTTCACCGCCGTCGCCGGCACCGCCATCGAGATCGCCAAGATCATCTTCTACGTGGCGATCGTGCTGTTCCTCATCTCTGCGGTGATGGGCTTCCTGCGCCGCGGCAGCAGCCGCACACTTTAAGCAGGCTCCGTAACGCCCGACGATATGGCCGGCACACGCGCCGGCTCCTGAGACGGTCCCGGCTTGCCGGGGCCGTTCTTTTCATGCCCCATGCACGAAGCCGGCCCCAACCACAACCCTGAGGAGTTCCCATGCGCCGTCTCACGGTCGAGCACAAGACTCTTTACCGCTATGCGGAGCCGGTCAGCTTCGGCACGCATCGCCTGATGCTGCGCCCGCGCGACAGCCACGGCCTGCGCCTCCTCGATGCCCGGATGACCCTCTCGCCCCCCGCGGAAGTGAAGTATGTCTATGACGTCTTCGGCAATTCCATCGGCCTCGCCGATTTCCAGGAGCCGGGCGCGGAGCTGCGCATCGAGAGCACGCTGGAACTCGAAATCTATCCGGTGCCGGCGCTTCAGGATCTGATCGCCCGCGAGGCGGCGTCCTATCCCTTCGTCTATTCCAGCGACGACCGGCTCGATATCGCCTTGCCGGCGGCGCGTCATTATCCCGACGATGGGGCAGTGGAAGCGTTCGCCCGATCCTTCCTGCCCGAGAGCGGCACCCGCGACACGCTGGACCTCCTGATGGCCATCAACGGCGCCATCAAGGAGCGCTTTGCCTATCAGGCCCGCTATGAAGAAGGCACGCAGGCTCCCGCCGACACCCTGCGGCTCGGCAGCGGCACGTGCCGCGACTTCGCGCTGCTGTTCATGGAGACGGTGCGGGAGCTGGGCTTCGCCGCGCGCTTCGTCACCGGCTATCTCTATACGCCGCAACTGGATCCGCTGGCGGGCGATGCCTTCCAGGGGGCGGGCGCGACCCACGCCTGGGCGGAGGTCTATCTGCCGGGCGCGGGCTGGATCGACTTCGATCCTACCAATGCGCTGGTCGGCACGGACCATCTGGTGCGGGTCGCCGTGGTGCGCGATCCGCGCCAGGCCATTCCGATCAGCGGCAGCTTCAGCGGCACGGAGGGCGCGTTCCTCGGCCTGGAGGTGGACGTGCGCGCGGCCTGCCACAGTACCGATACCGAGCCTGCGGAGGCCGAAGCCGCAGCCGCCACCGATCCTTTGCCGGCCCCGTCCAACGACGCGGCACCGGAGGCTCCTCGCCCGGCAGCCTGAGCCCCTCCGCCGACCGCGCAAAGAAAAACCCCGCCAGATCACTGGCGGGGCTCGAAATGTACGCCGACAGACGCCGGCGCCTGATGGCGTCGGCTCAGCCGACGATGGCGGCGACGCCGGCGCGCTCCTCGAGCAGTTCCTTGAGGGTGATGTCGAGCATCGACTGCGCGTAGGCGTCGATCTCGAGGCCCTTCACCACTTCATAGGAGCCGTTGGCGCACACCGCCGGGAAGCCGAACACGATGCCTTCCGGAATGCCATAGGAGCCGTCCGAGGCGATGCCCATGGAGACCCAGCCGCCGTTGGTGCCGTGGATCCAGTCGCGCATGTGGTCGACGGCGGCGTTGGCGGCGGAGGCCGCCGACGACAGGCCGCGGGCCTCGATGATGGCCGCGCCGCGCTTGCCGACGGTGGGGATCAGCGTGCCGCGATACCAGTCCTCGTCATTGACGAGCTTCGGCAGGGGCTGGCCCTTCACGGTGGCGAAGCGGTAGTCGGCGAACATGGTCGGGGAGTGATTGCCCCACACCACCAGCTTCTCGATGTCGGCGCTGTTGGCGCCGATCTTGGCCGCGAACTGCGAGAGCGCGCGGTTGTGGTCGAGGCGCAGCATGGCGGTGATGTTGCCGGCCGGCAGGTCCGGAGCGGACTTGGCGGTGATGTAGGCATTGGTGTTGGCCGGGTTGCCGACCACCAGCACCTTCACGTCGCGCTTGGCGACTTCGTTCAGCGCCGCGCCCTGGACCTTGAAGATCTCGGCATTGGCGAGCAGCAGATCGGCGCGCTCCATGCCCTTCGAGCGCGGGCGGGCGCCCACGAGGAAGGCCGCGTCCACGTCCTTGAAGGCCACCTTCGGATCGTCGGTGATGACCACGCCCGCGAGCAGCGGGAAGGCGCAATCCTCGAGCTCCATGACGACGCCCTTCACGGCGTTCTGCGCCTGGGGCAGGTCGAGCAGCTGGAGGATCACCGGCTGATCCTTGCCGTACACGTCGCCATTGGCGATGCGGAACAGCAGCGAGTAGCAGATTTGACCGGCGGCGCCGGTGACGGCAACGCGGACGGCGGGCTTCGTCATGATGAATCCTTCCCCGAAATGTCCAACGGGTTTACGGCGCTCTCTATAGGCCGCGCGTGCGGAAATGGAAGCGTCCGTTAGGAGGATCAGCCTCCAAACTGGGCCTCAATTCCAGCCGCGACGGCGAACAGGCGAGCATCCATGCCGCCTGCCGCCGCCACCATCAAACCGACGGGAGCATCCCCCGGTGCCGGGATCGGCAGGGAAATGGCGCAGCCGTCGATCATGTTCACCAGCGTGCAGTTGCGCAGCGAAAGGATATTGGCCTTGGCATAGGCGGCATCGTCGCTCGCCAGATCGGCGATCTTCGGCGGCAGAATGGCGACGGTCGGCATCAGCAACGCATCGAACGGCGCGATCCGCGCATTGGCGCGGGCGATGAGGGAGCGGCGGGCGGCGAGGATGTCGATATAGTCCGCCGCCTCCTGCTCGCGGCCGCGCTTGATGCGCACGGACACGCGCGGATCATACTCCGCCTCCTTTTCCGCCAGCAAAGCGCGGTGCCAGGCATAGCTCTCCGCCGCCGTGAAGCCGCCCTTGGCATTGATGCCGGCGATCTCGGCGAACTCCGGCACCGGCGCCGTGACGATGCGGGCACCGGCCTTGGAGATGCGGGCCACCGCCGCCTCGAAGGCGCTCGCGACTTCCGGATCGAGGGCATCGAGCGCCACGGTGGCGGGCACGAGGAAACGCAGGCCAGACAGGTCCGCAGGTTCCAGAGCGGTGACCGGCGCGCCGGCCAGGATGGCGTCGGCCGCCGCGCAGCAGGCCACCGAGCGGCCGAGCGGTCCGATGGAATCGAGGCTCTGGGAGAGCGGCAGGCAGCCCTCCTGCGGCACGCGGCTGGCGGTGGGCTTGTAGCCGGTGATGCCGCAGAAGGCCGCCGGAATGCGGCAGGAGCCGCCCGTGTCCGTGCCGAGCGCCAGATGCGCGAAGCCGTCGGCGACCGCGACCGCGCCGCCGGAGGTGGAGCCGCCGGGCACCCGGCCCTCGTCCCGCTTCCAGGGGCTCTTCGGCGTGCCGTAATGCGGATTGAGGCCGAGCCCCGAATAGGCGAACTCCACCATGTTCGAGCGGCCGATCACCACGAAACCAGCGTTGCGCAAACGCGCAACAGCCGTCGCATCCGCAGTGGCCGGTGTATTGGAGGCGAGCACCTTCGAGCCGGAGGTGGTGACCTCACCGGCCACGTCGAACAGATCCTTGATGGCGACCGGAATGCCCGCGAAGGGCGAGGGCGCAGCGCCCGCGCGGCGCAAGGCATCCTGCCCGTCAGCCGCCGCCCGCGCCTGCTCGCCCGCAACCGAGATGAAGGCGCGCGTCCCCTCACCCGCCGGATCCGAGATGCGCGCGAGGCAGGCCTCCACGAGCGCGCGGGAGGTGGTGCGGCCGGCGGCAAGATCGGCGGCAAGGCTGGCAAGGGTCGGAGCGGTCATGGGAGATTTCCGGGATGGAAGGCGGGGTGCGTCGTGCGGGTGTGTATCGCGAAACGGGGCCCGCGGGGAGACCGGGCCCAAAATGCCAAACGCCCTCCCCCGTCGAACGGGAGAGGGCGAGGTTTCGGAAGCGTCAGGCCGTCATGCTCACGCAGGATCGAAGTAATGGATCTCCATGAGGATGCAGCCCTTCTCGGACTTGAAGGGGCCATGGAAGGCGCCCGGCGGGCGGCAGGCATAGGTGAAGGGCGGGAACGACTCGCCGCCTTCGCCCTTCTCGTCATTGCCAACGGTGAGGTCGCCGGTGACGAGGAACACCTCTTCCCAATATTCGTGCACGAAAGGCGCGGTGGTGAAGACGCCGGGATCGAAGCGCAGCAGGCGCGTACGCGAGCCGCGCTTGTTGGTCTCGTCCAGCGCACCGGAAATGATCTTCTGCTGGATGCCGGCCGGATAACCGGGCGGCACTTCCCAGCCGCTGGTCAGGTCCAGCGTGTAGAACTCGTCATGGGCTTTGTTGATGGCCATGGGGTGGGCTCTTCCTTCGGGCGGTCAGAACGGATTGGTGCAGGGGCTCATTCGGCGGCGCGCGCCGCGGGCGGAGCGACCTCGTCGGCGAGGGCATAGGAACCGAGCATGCGGTCGAGCAGCGCCTTGGCCCCGTCCCAGTCATAGGTGCGGAAGGCGTGGCCCTTCACCACGAAGCCGGCGCCGGCATAGAACATCTCGTACTGGGCATGGCGCGAGGCGAACTCGGAGCCCACGGCGTCCCACGCGAGCTTGTAGAACTTCACCTTCTCCTCGGCGTCGGCGGCCGGCGACTGCTGGGTCTTGCCGATGAGGTTGGCGAGTTCCGGATTGGCGAAATCCTGCACGGAGGACGGCAGCATGATCATGCCGCCGCCGGCCAGTTCCCGCAGGGTGTTCAGCACCTTGCCATAGAGCTGCTGGCTCAGCGTCTGCGCCGCATAGAGGGTGTGGCGGTCGGGCACGAAATAGGGCCCGCGCTGCACGCCCTTGGCCTCCATGGCGGTGACGAATGCCTCGATCATCGCCGCCTCGGCGGAGAGCTGGCCGAGCGTCTCGCGCACCTGCGGAAAGTTGGTCGTGCCGTTCACCTCGGTGATGCGGCGGGCGACACCGAGCAGGAACTTGAGCTTCACCGCCAGACGGATCTGCGCCTGGTAGTTCTGATAGACGTGAGCCGGCGTCGCGTGGAACTGCTTGGCCACCATCTCGATGCTGTCGACGATGAAGACCCGGTCCCACGGCACCTTCACATCGTCGAAATAGAGCACCGCATCGTTCTCGTCGAAGCGGCTCGACAAAGGATTGTCGAAGACGCTGGGGTTCGCGGCCTCGTACGACTTGCGCGAGAGGATCTTGAGACCTTTCGTGTTCATCGGGATGGCAAACGAGAGCGCATACTTCTCGTCGCCCGGCTGGAGCGGCTGGATGCAGGTGACGAACACCTCGTTGGCCATGATGCCGCCGGTCGCCAGCATCTTGGCCCCGCGCACCGTGATGCCTTCCGCGTCCCGGTCCACGATGCCGGCGGACAGGAACGGGTCCTGCTGCTGCGCCGCGCTCTTGGAGCGGTCCGCCTGCGGATTGATGATGACGTAGGTGAGATAGAGGTCGTTGTCGCGGGCGTAGCGGTAATAATCCGCGAGCGCCTTGGCACGGGCCGGGTCATAGGCCTCGAACACCTCGAGGCCCATGGCCATGCCGGCGATGCAGGAGGCCACGTGGTCCGGCGCGCGGCCGAGGAAGCCGGCATGCAGCTCGGTCCAGGCCACGAGACCGGCACGGCGGGCCTTCAGTTCCTCATAAGATTTCGGCAACTGCCAGATCTTGTTGGCCCGCGTGCCCGTATCCGTCTCGAACGTCATGAGTTCGCGGTTCTCGGGCGCGCTCTGGAAGTCGAACATCCGGCCCACGGAGGCAACGGCCCCCCGATAGGCCGGATGGCTGGTGGCATCGCCCACCAGAGCGCCATCCAGGAAGATCTGGCGCCCGTCCCGCAGGCTCTCGATATGCTGTTGGCCGGTCTTGATCATGGAAGGTCCTCTTGGGCAAATCAGCTGGCGACGACGCCGTGATAGGCGCCGCGGAAGAAGACGAGCGGCTCGGCCTCCTCGCTGTGGGCAAAGCGCACGACGCGGGCGAGAAAGATCACATGATCCCCGCCATCATGATGGGCGTAGGGCACGCATTCAAAGTGGGCGATGGCGCCGGACAGCAGCGGCGCATCCTCGACACCGGCCGTATGGGCGACGCCTGCCCACTTGTCCTCGAGCGCCCGCGCGAAGCGGTTGGACAGATGCTCCTGATCGCGCGCCAGCACGTTGACGCCATAGCCGCGCGCCGCCAGCATGGCGGGAAGGCTGTGCGCGGAGCGCGCCACGCTGAAGAGCACGAGCGGAGGATCGAGCGATACGGAGTTGAACGAACTCATGGTCATGCCCACGACCTCGTCCGTTTCACCGGCGCGGGCGGTGACGACCGCAACGCCCGTGGCGAAATGGCCGAGAGCCCGGCGGAACGCGCGCGCATCGAATGCAGGAGACTTTTCGTCCATTCCGGAAGGCCTTCGGCAGATGGTTCAGACGGTGACCGCCATCGGTATCGCGACCATTTACCTTTGAATCAAAGCTAATATTTTTATGAAACTGACGTCAAGGCGGTTTTCGTGGACGGATCGGGCAAGACAGGCAGGGGGCAGGGGAAACAGGCGGGTGAAGCTCCGGGCTCAAAGGCGCAGGGCCGGCGCCGGCGCGGCATGGCAGCCGGTGCACCGGCCATGGCCGACCAGACGCGAGGCGACGCCCTGCTTCCCGAGCAGCGCGGCGAGCGGGGCCAGCTCACGGTCTCCCGGCCGGAGCTGCTGATGGATGGCTCGGACCGCGCCTTCCGCCAGCTCGTGCATGACACGCTGGCCTTCGCCGCGCGCATCCAGGAGGTGCGCAGCCGCCTCGGCGCGCTCATCGGGCTCTCGGGCGCGCAATACACCATCCTCGTCGCTATCGCCCATCTACAGGGGCGGGAGGGGGGCGTAGGCGTGAACCTGCTCGCGGAGCACCTGCATCTCTCGGGCGCGTTCGTCACCATCGAGGTGAACAAGCTGGTGGCGGCCGAACTGGTGGTGAAGGAGGTCAATCCGGAGGACCGGCGGCGCGTGCTGCTCACCATCACGCCCAAGGCCGGCCAACTGCTGGATGACCTCACCACCGTGCAGCGACCGGTGAACGACACGCTGTTCGAGTGTCTTTCGGCGGAAGACTTCCACCACTTCCGCACCATCGTCTCGCAACTGGTCGCGACCGGCGACCGGACGCTGAAGCTGCTGGACTATCTCACCCCTGACGGCGCGCTGCGGCCGGACGACGGACGCTGAAGGCACCCGCTTCCATCTCCGGCCCGCGACGGCCGAAGCCTCACGGCCGGGCGGGCTCCAGAAGCCTCGCATAGATGGAGGCGAGCTCGCGCTCGAAGCGGGAGGCTCCGAAGCGGCTCTCCGCCCGCTGCCGCCCCGCTTCGCCAAAGGCTGAGCGCAGGGGTGCATCGCCGGCAAGCCGCAGCAGCGCCCCGGCGAGTGCCGGCGCATCCTCATGTGGCACGAGGAGCCCGGTCTCTCTGTCGGCGACCGCCTCCGGAATGCCGCCCACGTTCGTCGCGATCACCGGCAAAGCGGCGCTCATGGCCTCCAGCAGCACCAGCGGGAAGCCCTCCGTATGGGTGGAGAGCACGAGGCCGTCGATGGCGCCGTAGAAGCGGGCCATCTCGCCCTCGAAGCCGGCGAAGTGGACGACGCCCCCGGTTCCCGTTTCCTGCATCAGCTCGGACAGCACGGCGAACTGCGCCCGATGGCCGGCATCGGTGTCCGTGTCCCCCACGATGAGCACATGCACATTGCCCCCGGCGGCGCGCACCTGCGCCATGGCCCGGATGAGCGTCGCATGATCCTTCTGCGGACTGACGCGGGCCGGCATGCCGAAGACGACCGCCTCCGCCGGCAGGCCGTAATGCGCGCGCGCGGCGCCCCGGTCCACCCGCGGCGGCGCGGGCGGCGCCGCATCATAGAGCACCGTGCCGCGCCCCGGCGGCAACGGAAAATCCTGCCGCCCCATGGCGCTCTTCGACACATAGAGGAAATGCTGCACCGGCCACAGCAGCAGGCGATCCAGATCGTTCATCTGCGGATGGTCGGCGCGGACATGGCTGATCACCCGCGCACCGGCAAGGCGACCGGCGAAAGCGGTGAAATAGGCCCCCAGGAGTTCGCCCGCATGGACGATGCGCACGCCCCGCCGCCGGAAATCCGCCCGCACGGCAAGGCTGGCTGCAAGATAGGGCCAGGGCCGGCGCAGGCTCACCTCGGGCTGGGCGAAACGGGCGGTGTCAAACCGGTGATCCCGGCAGAGAGCCTCAAGCTGTGCGGCCGCGTCGCCTTCCGGCAGATACAGCACGTTCCCATAGCCGAGGCGCCGGGCCGCCTCCGCAAGGCGCAGGGTGGCGAGCTCGGTGCCAGCCAGATTCGTCCAGGGTATGATGTGGGCGATGAGGGGCGCGGACATGCCTTCTTATAAACGGCCGCGCACACGCATGAGACCCGCTCTGGAACATTTGGGTGTCATTTTCCCTCCGCGAGCCGGCTTGTGCTCGGATGTCAGCGCCATATCGGGAGAGACCGACCCATGCGCCGCTCCGTCGCCCTGCTGTGTCTTATGCCGCTCGGAGCGCAGGCCGGCGACCTGACCTTCTATGAAAAATCGATCGCCTCCGCGGCCGACTGCCACAAGACTTATGAGCAGGTCGTGCCCGACTGGCGCCGCAACCGCGCCGCCCTCTTCACGCGGTTTCCGGACGGGCGCGAGCGCCTGATCCACTGCCTGCCGGACGGCGTCGCCGAATGGATCTGCGTGCCGGCTGCGGGCAAGATCTACACCGCGGTTCAGATCGGCAAGACGCTGGCCGCGTGCGAGGCGCAGACGCCCAGGGTGCCGGTGCTGGACAAGCCGAGCATGTTTGCACCTTAGGGCGCAACCCGAGCGGAGTGAATCGATCTGGGCGGCAAATCGCCCTCTGAGCTCGAGAAAGAGAACGCGTGCTCGGATCAGATTGCGATGCCATCTGATCGGCGCGTGCTTCAGGGCCCTCAGCTTTGGGAAGATGTGGGCAGCCGCTCCGCGCGCCTCCCGTCGACCGGTGGGGCTCTGGAACTTGCAGCGGGCCTGCCTTATAGGACAGGAGAGCTGGCGTTGCGCCGGCTCCATGCGGGTGTGGCGGAACTGGTAGACGCGACGGACTCAAAATCCGTTTCTGGTGACAGAGTGTCGGTTCGAGTCCGACCACCCGCACCAATCGCCTCAACGATACGACCGTCCGGCGAGGTCTCACGCGGACCTATCGCCCGCCCGTGACATCCATGATGCTGCCGGTGACATAGGACGCAGCATCGCTCAGAAGCCAGACGATGGCTTCGCCCACTTCATCCGCGCGCCCGGGGCGACCGAGCGGTGCCGACGTGCCGAGACGCCGCGCCCGATCCGGCTGGCCGCCCGATGCGTGGATGTCGGTCTCGATCAGGCCGGGGCGGATGGAATTCACCCGGATGCCCTGCGGCCCCAGTTCCTTCGACAGGCCGATGGCCAGCGTATCGAGCGCGCCCTTGGAGGCGGCGTAGTCGACATATTCGTTCGGGCCGCCCAGCCGCGCCGCGGCCGAGGAAACGAGCACGATCGACCCGCCTTGCGTCAGCCGGCGGGCACCCTCGCGGGCCGTGAGCATGGCGCCGAGCAGATTGATGTCGAACATGCGCCGCAGACGGGCGAGATCCATGTCCGCCAGACGGGACGGCGGCGCGACGACGCCGGAATTGACCACCACGCCGGAGAGCGGGCCGAAGGCCGTCTCGGCGGCATCGAACAGGCGCAGCACGTCTGCCTCTTCGGCCACATCGCCCTGCACGGCGATGGCCTTGCCGCCGGCCTTCGCGATCCCGGCCACCACCTCCTCGGCGGCGGCGGCATCGCGCACATAATTCACCGCCACGGACCAGCCGCGCGCCCCCGCCTGAAGCGCCGCAGCGCGCCCAATCCCCCGGCTGCCGCCCGTGATGACAATGGCCCGGCTCACGGTGATCCTCCCGATGTTGTCTTCGGGACAGTCTAGAGCGCGGCTCGGGAGGGAGGAAAGACGGCGCCGCTGGAATCAGCGCGTCACCGCCTGTCGCGTATTGGCTTTGACCCGGACGATGATCGCCGCGTGGATCACCAGCGAGATCGCGAGCCCCACCACATGCTCCACGGGCCGCGCGGGAATGAGCAGCAGGCTCAGGACGCCGAAGGGAATGAAGGCGAGTGCGCCCGTGACGAGGCCGGGATTATACCCTCGGAACCGAAGCGCCATGCCCACATGGGCGATGCCGTTGACGAGGATGAGATAGGCCGCCGCGAGGCCCCAGCCCGGCCCGAAGGCAAGCGCGGCATAGAAGGCGAGAAGATTGATGCCCCATACGCCCGGCAGGTTGATGACAAGCACGTCCGCAACGCTCAGCGCCTGAACGCCGCCGAACACCACGTCGT